>NZ_JCALCQ010000004.1:0-365523 GCF_059812425.1 Mycobacterium sp. NGS56 | reverse complement strand
AAGGCCGCTGAGGCGGAATCGACGCCAAAAGCCGCGCTGCGGCGCACCACGCTGCCGGGCGGCTTGCGAGTGGTCACCGAGTACCTGCCCTCGGTGCGTTCGGCATCCGTCGGGGTCTGGGTCGGTGTCGGCTCGCGCGACGAGGGTGCCACCGTCGCCGGGGCCGCGCACTTCCTCGAGCACCTGCTGTTCAAGGCAACCCCTAGCCGCACCGCCGTGGACATCGCGCAGGCGATGGACGCCGTCGGGGGAGAGCTGAACGCGTTCACCGCCAAGGAACACACCTGCTACTACGCCCACGTGCTCGACACCGACCTGGCGCTGGCGGTCGATCTGGTCGCCGACGTGGTGCTCAACGGGTGCTGCGCGGCCAGTGATGTCGAGCTGGAACGCGACGTGGTCCTCGAAGAGATCGCGATGCGCGACGACGACCCCGAGGACGCGCTCGGCGACTTGTTTCTGAGCGCGCTCTTCGGTGACCACCCGGTGGGCCGTCCCATCATCGGCACCGCGCAGTCGGTGGCGTCGATGACGCGAAACCAACTGCACTCGTTTCATGTCCGGCGCTACACCCCCGAGCGGATGGTGGTGGCGGTGGCCGGCAATGTCGACCACGGCGAGGTGGTCGCCTTGGTGCGCCGGCACTTCGGGCCGCATCTGGTCCCCGGCCGCGAACCCATCGCCCCGCGCAAGGGTGCCGGACGGGTCACCGGCGGCCCCCGCCTGCTGCTGGGCAACCGGGACGCCGAGCAGGCTCACGCGTCGTTGGGCGTCCGCACCCCCGGCCGTCGCTGGGAGCATCGCTGGGCGCTGTCGGTGCTCAACACCGCGCTGGGCGGCGGCCTGAGTTCGCGGCTGTTCCAGCAGGTTCGAGAGCTGCGCGGGCTGGCCTACTCGGTGTATTCGACGGTGGATGTCTTCGCCGACAGCGGTGCGCTGTCGGTGTATGCCGCCTGTCAGCCCGAACGCTTCGCCGAAGTGATGGCGGTGACCAGCGACGTGCTCGAATCGGTGGCGCGCGACGGCATCTCTGAGTCGGAATGCCGCATCGCCAAGGGATCGTTGCGCGGCGGTCTGGTGCTCGGCCTGGAAGATTCCAGCTCGCGGATGAGCCGGCTGGGCCGCAGCGAGCTCAACTACGGCAGACACCGCAGCATCGAGCACACCCTGCAGCAAATCGATCAGGTGACCGTCGAGGAGGTCAACGCGGTGGCCCACCGGCTGCTCGGGCAGCGTTACGGCGCCGCGGTTCTGGGACCCTACGCGGCCAAACGGTCACTGCCCCAACAACTTCGGGCGATGGTAAGTTAACCGAATGGTACTGGGCCAGATGGTGCTGGGCTTTTGGGACATCAACGTGCCCATCGTGGGTGCTCCCATGGCCGGCGGGCCGGGGACCCCCGCCTTGGCGGCGGCGGTGTCCAATGCCGGCGGGCTCGGATTCGTCCCCGGTGGGCACCGCAGTGCCGAGCAGCTCGCCGACGACATCGTGGCGGCGCGCAAGGCCACCACCGGCCCGCTCGGAGTGAACTTGTTTGTGCCCCAACCCAGCGTCGCCGACTGGGTGGCCCTGCACTACTACGCGGCCGAACTTGAAGAAATCGCCGAGCACTACCAGGTGGAGGTAGGTCACCCGCGGCACGGTGACGACGACGAGTGGGAACAGAAGCTCGAGGTGGTGGCCGACCTTCGGCCCGAGCTGGTGTCCTTCACTTTCGGCGCGCCGCCGCCCGACGTGATCCGGCGGCTGGGCGCGCTGGGCCTGCTGGTGATGGTCACCGTCACAACGGCCTACGAGGCGGGAGTCGCCGTCGCGGCGGGCGCGGACAGCCTGGTGGTCCAAGGGCCCGCCGCCGGGGGGCACCGCGGCACCTTCGCACCGGACATGGAGCCCGCCAACGAGTCGCTGCATCAGCTCATCGACCGCATCCGCAACGCGCATGACATTCCGATCATCGCGGCGGGCGGACTGGGCACCGCCGACGAAGTGGGGGCCGCGCTGCGCAGGGGAGCGGTGGCGGCCCAGGTCGGCACCGCGCTACTGCTCGCCGATGAGGCGGGCACCAACTCCGCACACCGCGTCGCGCTGAAAAACCCGCTGTTCGCGACGACCGTTGTCACGCGGGCATTCTCGGGCCGCTACGCGCGCGGCCTGGAAAACGACTTCACCCGCATGCTCGATCACGTCGCGCCGCTCGGCTACCCCGAGGTCAACCAGATGACCTCACCGATCCGGGAGGCGGCGGCCGCGATCGAAGATCCCAACGGGATGCCCCTGTGGGCCGGGACGTCGTTCAAGAACGCCTGCGCGGGCCCCGCGGCCGACATCATCGCCGGTCTCGCGGCCACCAGTTAGCCCGCACGCACCGGTCAGGCCAGAACGGTTGCCGGCTCGGTGAACGCCATGCCGAGGTCGGTGGCCACCTGTTCGGACAGGAGCGCGCCGCCGTGCGTCGAAAGACCCTTGGCCAGAGCAGGATCCGAACGGCACGCCGCCAGCCAGCCGCGATCGGCGAGCGCGAGCACATACGGCATGGTCGCGTTGGTCAGTGCCACCGTCGATGTCTTGGGCACCGCGCTGGGCATGTTGGCCACGCAGTAGAACACGGTGTCGTGCACCGCGAAGGTGGGGTCGTCATGCGTGGTGGGGCGGGAGTCCTCGAAGCAACCGCCCTGATCGATCGAAATGTCCACCAGCACGGCTCCCGACTTCATTTGTGAGACAAGGGAATTCGGGATCAGATTGGGCGCCTTCGCGCCCGGCCGCAGCACGGCGCCGATGACCAGGTCCGCGCGCTTGACGGTGCCCTCCAAATCGTAGGCCGACGAGTAGCGGGTGCGGATCTGGCCGCCGAACTCCGCGTCGAGCAGCCGAAGCTTGTTGATGTTCACGTCGAGCACCGTGACCGACGCCCCCATACCGCCGGCGACCCGGGCCGCGTTGTAGCCGGCCGTGCCCGCGCCCACCACCACGACGTCGGCGGGCTTGACGCCCGGAACACCGCCCATCAGCACGCCGCGCCCCCCGTGGGTGCGCATCAGGTGGTAGGCCCCCACCTGAGCGGACAGCCGTCCGGCGACCTCGCTCATCGGGGCCAACAAGGGCAGTGTGCCGTCCGCGGTCTGGACGGTCTCGTAGGCGATCGACGTCGTTCCGGATGCCAACAGCGCCTCGGTGCACGCCCGTGATGCGGCCAGGTGCAGAAAGGTGAACAGGATCTGGTTGCGTCGCAACAGGTCATACTCGGCCGGTACCGGCTCTTTGACCTTGAGCAGCAGGTCCGCGTCTGCCCAGACCTGTTCGGCCGTCTCGGTAAGTTGGGCGCCCGCGGCCTTGAATTCCGAGTCGGTGATCGCCGAACCTTCTCCGGCACCGGCCTGCACAAACACGTCGTGGCCCCGGCGGGTCAGTTCGGCGACGCCGGCGGGGGTGATGGCGACCCGGAACTCATTGGTCTTGGTCTCGGTCGGTACGCCGACTCGCATGATCGCCCCTTGGTTGCCGGTTCACGTTCAAGTGTGAAGAAACTTCGCGGGAGCCGCAAAAGCTGGCTGTTTGCTGGCTATGATCGGCGAATGACCGACCCGTGCGTTTCGGCCACCGTGCAGATCGACGCCCGGCCCGAGGTGGTGTACCGGCTCATCACCGACCTGCCCACGCTGGCCGACCTGGCCGAGGAGGCGGTCGCGATGCAGTGGCGCAAAGGCGAAGCGGTGCGGCCCGGCGCGGTGTTCACCGGCCACAACGAGAACGGCAGCCGCCGCTGGAGCACCAAGTGCACGGTCACCGACGCGGAACCGGGCCGCCGCTTCGCGTTCGACGTGAGCCATACCGTCTTTCCGATCGCGCGCTGGCAATACGACATCGTCGCCGCCGACGGCGGGTGTGAGGTCACCGAAAGCACCTGGGACCGCAGGCCCGGGTGGTTCCGCAAGGTCGCGGGCAGGGCCACCGGCGTCACCGATCGGGTGACCGCCAACACCGAGCACATCCGGCTCACCTTGCAACGCCTCAAGCAGCGCGCCGAGACCGAATAGACGAACAAACCCCGGGGGTACCGATGTCGCGACGCGATCCCGCCGTAGCCGTCGTCGGAGCCGGTATGTCCGGGCTGTGCGTCGCAATTGCCTTGCTGCGCAGCGGTATCAGCAATGTGACCGTCTATGAGAAAGCCGACGACGTGGGCGGCACCTGGCGCGACAATACCTACCCGGGTCTGGTCTGCGACATCCCGTCGCGTATTTACCAGTACAGCTTCGCCAGAAATCCCGACTGGTCGCACCTGTTCTCACCCGGCGGTGAAATCCAGGCCTATTTCCAAGACGTCGCCGACCGTTTCGCTTTGCGGGAACGCATCAGGTTCGGCACCGAGATCGTCCAGGCGCGCTTCGACGACGGCCGCTGGTTACTGCGCACCGACGCCGGCGACGAATCAACGGTCGACTTCTTGATCTCGGCCACCGGCGTGCTGCACCACCCGCGACTCCCATCGATCCCGGGCCTGGATGACTTCGGCGGCAACGTGTTTCACTCCGCGCGCTGGGATCACGGTGTGGACGTGCGGGGCCGGTGCATCGCGATCGTCGGCAACGGGTCGACCGGCGTGCAGCTGGTGTGCGGGCTGGCCGGGGTGGCCGGCCACGTCGCGCTGTTCCAGCGCACCGCGCAATGGGTGCTGCGCCTGGCGAATCCGCGCTACAGCGGCTTCACTGGGATCACCCGGCGCAAGATGCCGTGGCTGGATAAGTTGGCGTATCGCATCTACAGCCTCGGGTACGACTTCTTCGCGGTCGGACTGACCAAGCCGGGCCTGCGCCGAAAGATCATGGCAGCGCTGTGCCGCGCCAGCCTCTGGGAAATCCGCGACCCCGAGTTGCGACGGTCGCTGACTCCCGATTACACACCGGCCTGCAAACGCCTGGTGATGTCGAACGGTTTCTACCGGGCCATGCAGCGCGACGACGTCGAACTGGTGACGGCAAGCATCGACCACGTGGAACGGCGCGGCATCGTCACCGGCGATGGCGTCCTGCACGACGTCGACATCATCGTGCTCGCCACCGGGTTTGACACCCACGCATTTTTCCGGCCGATGGAGTTGATCGGCCGCGACGGCGTTCGCGCCAACGACGTCTGGCGCGACGGTCCTCGCGCCTACCAAACCGTGGCGCTGTCCGGCTTTCCCAACTTCTTCATGATGCTGGGGCCGCACAGCCCGGTGGGAAACCTCGCGCTGACCACCGTGGCCGAATCGCAGGCCGACCACATCCTGACCTGGATCGAGCGCTGGCGTCGCCGCGAATTCGACACGATCGAGCCGACGGCCGCGGCGACCGAAAGCTTCAACGCGAAGCTGCGCGCCGCGATGCCGGACACCGTGTGGACCACCGGCTGTAACAGCTGGTACCTCAACAAGGACGGCGTGCCCGAGGTGTGGCCCCTCACGCCCGCCGAACACCGCCGGATGCTGGCCAACCCCGACCCCGGCCAGTACGTGCTGCGCCGGCACGTCGCGGCCGGGTGAGCACGATCGCAAAGAACCCAGTACCGGCGGTTTCGCATATCTGCGCGGCGTACTTATACTTGGGACGCGCCACGTCCGCCGCAAGACCGTGATCGAGGGCTAAACGCTGAGGTAGGGGGCACGCACGATGCTGACCGTCGACAACCAAGCAGCGGGTCCGCATGACGCCTCGCTGGACCACGAACGACTGGTTCTCGAGGCCCGCGATGTGGACTTCGACTGGGCGCAGCTGCCGTTCCACTACGTGCCCGGCGAGCCTTTTGCCACCCATGTCCTCAACGTGCTGCACCTGCTGCTGCCCGCCGGCGAAGAGTTCTTCGTCGACGTGTTCAAGCAGACCCTGCCGCTGATCAAGGACGACCAGCTGCGCCTCGACGTGCAGGGCTTCATCGGCCAGGAGGCCGTGCATTCGCAGGCGCACGCGAACGTGCTCGCTCACTTCGCCGCGCGCGGCATCGACCTGACCCCGTACACCGGCCAGATCAAGTGGCTGTTCGACAGGCTGCTGGGGCCGCGGCCCAACTGGAGTCGGCGTCGCCAGCAGAGCTGGCTCCTCGAGCAGGTTTCGCTCGTCTCCGCGATCGAGCACTACACCGCCATCCTGGGGGAGTGGATTCTCGACTCGCCGGCCCACGACAATATCGCTACCGATCCGGTGATGCTGGACATGCTGCGCTGGCACGGCGCCGAAGAGGTCGAGCACAAGGCGGTGGCCTTCGACACCATGAAGCATCTGCAGGCCGGTTACTGGCGACAGGTGCGCGCCCAGCTCGTCGTGACGCCGGCCATGCTGCTGTTGTGGATTCGCGGTGTGCGGTTCATGTACTCGCTGGATCCCGAGCTGCCGCCCGGCACCAAGCCGCGCTGGCGCGACTACTTCTTTGCCGCGCGCCGCGGTTTGGTGCCCGGGCCGATGCGCTTCATCCGGGCGGTCGGCAACTATTACCGGCCGGGCTTCCACCCCTCGCAGCTCGGTGGGCTGGGGCTGGCCGTCGACTACCTGGCGATCTCACCCGCCGCGCGCGCCTCGCACTGAACCGATGGCCATCACGTCGACCATCACCGCCAGCGACGGCGTCACGCTGGCCGTGCACCGGTACACCGACATCGACCCGGCGCGGCCAACGATCTTGGCAATTCACGGATTTCCGGACAACCACCATGTCTGGGACGGCGTGGCCCACGAACTGACCGGCAAGCCCTACAACGTGGTGGCCTACGACGTACGTGGGGCCGGTGAATCAACCCGTCCCGCAAAAAGATCCGGATACCTCTTTGCGCAACTGGTCTGCGACCTCGGTGCCGTGATCGACAGCCTGGGTGTCGGTCGGGTGCATCTGCTGGCCCATGACTGGGGATCGATTCAGGCATGGGCGGCGGTCACCGACGAATCGGTGATGGGCAAAGTCGCTTCCCTCACTTCGATCTCGGGCCCGCACCTGAACTACGCCGGCGCATTCCTGCGGTCGGCGCGCACGCCGCGCACCGCGGCCCAGGTCATCAGACAACTGATCGCATCGGGCTACATCGGCTTCTTCCTGTGCCCTGGCGTGCCGGAACTGTCGTTTCGCTCACGCGTCGGCGTGAAAGCCATTGAGGCACTTGAGCGCATCGGCCGGTCGAGCACGCGCAGCCAGCACCACGACACCCTGCGCTCGGTCACCGATTATGTGTACGGGCTCAACCTGTACCGGGCGAACATGCCGGCGCCGATGGTGGCGCCCGGACGCCAGCTCCCCGAGACAAAGGTCGCCGTCCAGACTTTGGCGCCGCGCCGCGACATCTTCGTCACACCCGCGCTGCAACGGTTCACCGGGGCAATTCCGGGCGGCGGCAGGGTGATCGAGATCGAAGGCGGGCACTGGGTGGTTACATCGCGTCCGGATGTCATCGCCCGGTTGACCGCCGAGTGGGTCGACCGCAACGTCGACGGTGCGCCCGGCGCGGGAGCGGCCGAAGTGCGCGGCGCGCGGCGTGAGGTGCGGGGCAAACTCGCGCTGGTCACCGGCGCCGGCGCCGGAATCGGGCGAGCCACGGCGGTGGAACTGGCTCGGCACGGCGCCCGAAAGATCGTGCTCGCCGATCGTGATCTGGCCGCTGCCAACGAAACCGCCGACGCCGTGCGCGCCGCGTGCGCCGAGGCGGCGGTTTACCAGGTCGACGTCAGCGACGAGGCCGCCATGAACGAGCTTGCGACGCAAGTGCGCAACGAACACGGGGTGGTCGACATCCTGGTGAACAACGCCGGCATCGGGATGGCGGGCCGGTTCCTGGAGACGAGCTCGGCGAACTGGGAAACCATCATGGGCGTCAACGTTCACGGCGTCATCTCGGGCAGCAGGGCGTTCGGGGCGCAGATGGTCGAACGCGGCGAGGGCGGCACGATCATCAACGTGGCGTCGGCGGCGGCTTACCTACCGTCGAAGTCCATGGTCGCCTACAGCACCACGAAGGCGGCGGTGCTGGCGCTGAGCGAGTCGTTGCGCGCCGACTTCGCCGACGAGGGGATCAGCGTCACGGCGGTGTGCCCGGGATTCGTCAACACCAACATCGCCAAGAGCACGATCTACGCGGGGATGAGCGCGGACCAGCAGGAGCGGGCGCGGGGCAAGGCGGACGCCGCCTATCGGCGCCGCAACTTCACCCCCGAAGCGACCGCCAGGGCAATCGTCAAATCCGTCAAGACCGCTCCGGCCGTGCTGCCGATCGCCGCGGAGTCGCGGATCGGCTATGCGATGCGGCGCATCAGCCCGGGGGCGATTCGGCTGTTCGCGCGCTTGGACATTCGGCAGAAATAGGGGACCGTTTCAATGCCGGAGAGCATTTGGGCCAGCAGACCCGCCGACCTGTACGGACGGCGTGACCACGACCGATTCGGGTCGTTGCTGTGGGGCGTCCGGGCGGTGTTCGAAGGCTTTGCCACGCTGTCACGGTGGTCGCCGTCGCGGGTGAAACCGGTGCAGCGCAAGCTGACCGCGGTGGTGACCAAGCGCGAGATGGCCGCGCCGGACGTCGTCGCGTTGACCCTGGCCGACCCCGACGGCGGGCTGCTTCCATCCTGGACGCCCGGCGGCCATATCGACGTGCTGCTGCCCTCGGGCCGGCGCCGGCAGTACTCGTTGTGCGGTGCGCCCGGGCGGCGCACCGAATACCGCATCGCCGTTCGCCGGATCGCCGACGGCGGAGGCGGATCCATCGAGATGCATGAGACGTTCGATGTGGGCGACACGCTGTCGTTCGAAGGTCCGCGCAACGCGTTCTACCTCGGCACCGCCGAGCGGGACGTTCTGTTCGTCATCGGCGGCATCGGCGTGACGCCCATCCTGCCGATGATCCAGGTGGCGGCGCAGCGCGGAATCAATTGGCGCGCAATCTATACCGGCCGCAGCCGCGAGTACATGCCACTGTTAGACGAGGTCGTGTCACTGGGGCCGGACCGGGTGACGGTGTGGGCCGACGACGAGCACGGCCGCTTTGCCACCGTGGCGGAGCTGTTGGACGGGGCGGGACCGGCGACCGCCGTTTACGTCTGCGGGCCCAGCGCCATGCTGGAAGCCGTCCGCATCGCCCGCGACGAGCATGCTGGTGCGCCACTGCATTACGAAAGGTTCAGCCCGGCACCCGTCGTCGACGGCGTGCCGTTCAAGCTGGAGCTCGCACGATCAGGGCAGCTGCTTGCGGTACCGGCGAATCGCACCGCGCTCGAAGTGATGCTCGATAGGGACCCGACCACCCCATACTCGTGCCGGCAAGGATTCTGCGGGACATGCCGGGTCAAAGTGCTTGCCGGACAAGTGGATCACCGTGGCCGCGCCGACCCGGGCGACGACGGCATGCTGGTGTGCGTTTCGCGCGCCGACGGTGAGCGGGTGGTCATCGACGCCTGAGGCGGTAGCACAGTGGGGCCAACCAGGGCGGCTGAGGTCTCGGGGATAGAGCAGCACGGCCAAGGCCTTC
This sequence comes from Mycobacterium sp. NGS56, assembly GCF_059812425.1. Classification (NCBI taxonomy): domain Bacteria; kingdom Bacillati; phylum Actinomycetota; class Actinomycetes; order Mycobacteriales; family Mycobacteriaceae; genus Mycobacterium; species Mycobacterium sp. NGS56. The sequence continues at coordinate 356,041 of NZ_JCALCQ010000004.1, read as the reverse complement.
GGCGACGTGAGCGCGTCGAGTACCTGGTCCGCAGTATCCCGGACCAGGATCGCCGCCACACCGGATAGTGCAGCGCGGCCACATCGGCGAAATCACTTGACGTGGCCTCGCGGATCGTGACGTCGGCCATTACGGCCGGGACTGCTCGAGGTAGGCGGCCAGGGCGTTGGTCAGACCCCGGCGCGCCATGTCGAGGTCGGCATAGGAACCCAGCTGACGCTCCGAGACCAGGCCGCGCATCGCACCGGGGATAAGGGCGGCGACCTCACGAACCCGATCCGGATCGACGGACAGACCGGCAAAGGCGTGCTGGCAGGTCTGCAGCCAGCTTTTGCCCCAGGAAAACAGCTCGGCGGCGGTGCGCGGGTAGAGCCGCTCGAGCTCCTGGGGATCACGCGGCAACGCGGCCCGCAGGTTTTCGATCGCCCGTGAATCCGGGGACGCCAGGCCGCGGTAGAGGGTATCGATGATGGCGCCGACCCGCTCGCGCAGCGGCGCGTCCGGCGAGACGGGTGTGGACAGCGTCGAGAAGGTCGCGGCGCGGCGTTCCGCGGTGCGGTGCAGCACGGCGGCCCAGAACCCATCGGTGTCGCCGAACTGGTACTGGACCGCTCCCCACGTGGCGCCGATGTCCTTGGCGATGCGGTTGGCGGAGACCGAGCCCGGCTCGCCGGAGGCCAGCGAGCGTAACGCCGCCTCGAGCATGCTTTCGCGGGTCGCGTTGCCCCGCCGATTGGGGCGCCGGCCCGCAACGCCGGCCGCGCTGCTCTGGCGGGTCATCCGCCGATCTTATCCACTGACGCGCGGCGGTATGAACAGTTTCATAGAGGGTACTTTGATTTTCTCCCGGTGCGGCCTATCATTCCTACGCGAGGGAGGGCAGCTCACATGGCAGGGCTCGATGGCTAAGCCGCCGTTGTCGATGACACCGACCGGCTGGTTCCAGGTCGCCTGGTCCGACGAGATCGGCGTCGGCGACGTGCACAAGATGAAGTACTTCGGCCAGGAGATGGTCGCCTGGCGCGCCGAATCCGGCGAGCTCACGGTGATGAACGCCTACTGCGAGCACCTGGGCGCGCACCTGGGCTATGGCGGCAAGGTCGTCGGCGAGACACTGCAGTGCCCGTTCCACGGGTGGCAGTGGAGCGCCGACGGCCGCAACGTCTGCATCCCGTACCAGGATCGGCCCAACCGTGGCCGCCGCATTCGCACCTACCCGGTGGTCGAGCGCAACGCGTCGGTGTACATCTGGCACGACGTGGACCGCCGCGAGCCCTATTTCGACGCGCCGGACGCGTTCGCCGCGTTCGAGGACGGCAGCAGCGCGGCCGACTACTACCCGCAGCAGCGGCTGTACCGCGAGACCCTCGAACTGCACCCGCAATACGTGTTGGAAAACGGGGTGGATTTCGCGCACTTCAAGTACGTGCACAACACCCCGATCGTGCCGGTGTTCACCCGCCACGACTTCGCCGGGCCGGTGTCCTATGTCGACTTCACCATCACCTTCGCGGGCGACGACGCCCAGTTGATCGAGGACGTCAACAGCGGCGTGCAGGCCATCAACGGCGGATTGGGCATCGCGGTGACCAAGAGCTGGGGCATGATCGACAACCGCACCATCTCGGCGATCACGCCGGTCGACGAGTTCTCCTCGGACGTGCGGTTCATGGTCTACATCGGCCGGACGCCGCACAAAGACCAGGACCGCGCCGCCGCCAGGGCGGACGAGTTCGGGCGCGAAGTCATCCGCCAGTTCGAGCAGGACATCGAGATCTGGCAGCACCAGCGTTATTCGGATCCGCCGGCTTTGGCCGCCGACGAGTACGAAGGCTTCACCGCAATTCGCAAGTGGGCCAAGCAGTTCTATCCCGAGGCGTTCGCATCGCAGGAAGGCGTAAGCCAATGAGCACAGCACCGATCCGTGTCTTTCAGGTCGGCAGCGGCAACGTCGGCTCGGAGATGATCAAGCGGATCGCCGCCCAACCCGACATCGAACTCGTTGGCGTGCATTGCTATTCGTCGGAGAAAGTCGGTAAGGACACCGGAGAGTATGCAGGGCTGGCGCCCAACGGGGTCGCGTTCACCGGCACGGTCGAGGAGATCATCGCCGCCAAGCCCGATGTGCTGACGTTCCACGGCGTGTTCCCCGACGAGGACCTCTACGTCAAAGTGCTTGAGGCGGGCGTCAATATCGTCACCACCGCCGACTGGATCACCGGCTGGCACCGCGACAAGAATCACCCGCACCCGTCAGGCCAGCCGGTGACTCAGTTGCTGCAAGAAGCCTGCGAGAAGGGCGGCGCCACGTTCTACGGCACCGGGATGAACCCGGGGCTGAACCAGATCCTGGGCGTGGTGTGCTCGGCCGACGTCGCCGAGATCCAGAACGTCACCACGATCGAATCCGTCGACGTGTCGTGCCACCACTCCAAGGACACCTGGATCGAGGTGGGTTACGGCCAGCCGGTTGACGACCCCGAAATCCCCTCGAAGCTGGAGAAGTACACCCGCGTGTTCGCCGACAGCGTGTACATGATGGCCGACTGCTTCGACCTGCGGCTGGATGAGGTCAAGTTCAGCTACGAGCTGGGCGCGTGCACCAAGGATGTTGACCTGGGGTGGTACACGCTGCCCAAGGGTTCGCTGGGCGGTAACTACATCAAGTACCAAGGCATGGTCGACGGCGTGCCGCGGGTGGAAACGCACCTGGAATGGCAGATGACTCCCCACACCGATCCGAGCTGGAACATCAAGGGCTGCTACATCACTCAGATCCAGGGCGACCCCTGCATCTACAACAAGCACATGATCTTCCCCAAGCCCGGCGTCGATCTGTCCAACCCGGACAACTTCGCCTCGATCGGCATGACCGTCACCGGCATGCCGGCGCTTGCTTCGATCAAGTCGGTGGTCGCGGCGCCACCGGGGCTCATCACCAGCGCCGACCTGCCGCTGCGCGGGTTCGCCGGGCGCTTCAAGAAGTAGACCTTCCGGCGGCGGCAAGCCGTCTCGCTGAACGTGCTCCACTTGCGCAAACGGGCTGGCATGCCGCCGGCATCAGATAGTTCCCTGTTTTTCCGAGCAACGCTGCGGGTAATCTCACGTGGTGCGCGCGGGATTTGTAAATGCGGCAGCCGCCGTGGTCATCGCCGCATCCTCGTGCCCCTCTGGTTCGGCTGAGCCCGCGTCCGAGAGTCCACCGTTCCCGATCGGTCAGCTGGGCGTGCCCGTGCATGCGCGGTCGGCCGGCGGCGCGACCGCCGACATCACCGTCGACAGTGCGACGTGGTTACCGCCGGGGTGCGCCTCTCATTTTGCGAGTCCGACGCCCGACTCTGCCTGCAACGTGGTGGAACTGACTATCACCGCGACGTCCCACCGGTTCTTCCAGTTCGACCAGCGCTATATGTTCGCCGGATACGGCGGCGGCGATCAGCCATGGACCCATCCCGTCGACGCGCCCCAGCCGTCATCGCTTGCGGTCGACTACCGGAGGCTGAACAAGATGCCCGCGCTGCAAGCGGGCGGCCTGCACGACGGGCAGACCGCGCATGGATTCGTCGGCTTCGTTATGCCGACGGGAGGCGACCTGTACATCACGATCAACGATCCCGAACAACCCGCTCCCTACACCGAGGCGGGCTGGATCGTCCACACCTGATCGGCGCGCGAAACCCCCGTCCGAGTTGTCATGAAATAACTCGACGCACGCCGCGGCGCAGAATTGACCGGGTCTAGGGTGAAACTCATGCGGGTAGGAGTGCTGGGAGCCAAAGGCAAGGTCGGTTCGGCCATGGTCGCGGGCGTGCAGTCGGCCGAGGATCTGAGCCTGTCGGCCGAAGTGGACGCCGGCGATCCGATGAGCCTGTTGACCGAGGGTGACACCGAGGTCGTCATCGACTTCACCCACCCCGACGTGGTGATGGGCAACTTGAAGTTCGTCATCGACAACGGAATTCACGCCGTCGTCGGGACCACGGGCTTCACCGCCGAGCGGCTGCAGCAGGTGCAGGATTGGCTCGCCGACTGCCCTGGCACTTCGGTGTTGATCGCGCCGAACTTCGCGATCGGGGCGGTGTTGTCGATGCACTTCGCCAAGCAGGCGGCGCCGTTCTTCGACTCGGCCGAGGTGATCGAGCTGCATCACCCGCACAAGGCCGATGCCCCGTCGGGCACCGCGGCGCGCACCGCAAGACTTATTGCCGAGTCGCGAAAGGGATTGCCGCCCAACCCCGATGCCACCAGCACCGCCCTGCCGGGCGCGCGCGGCGCCGACATCGACGGCATTCCGGTGCATTCGGTGCGGCTGGCCGGGCTCGTCGCCCATCAGGAGATTCTGTTCGGCACCGAGGGGGAGACGCTGACCATCCGCCACGACAGCATCGACCGGACCTCGTTCGTGCCTGGTGTGCTGCTGGCCGTGCGGCGCATCCAGGACCACCCCGGCCTGACGGTGGGTCTCGAGGCCCTGCTCAATCTGCAATGACCAAAGCCCTGCGCACCCAGTTGCTCGTCGCCTTCATGTGCGTCGCGCTGTTGGTGTACTTCGTACTGCTGGGGCGCGTGGCCGTCGCGATGATCGGCTCCGGCCGCGCGGCCGCCGTCGGCCTCGGACTGGCGGTGTTGATCCTGCCCGTGATCGGGCTCTGGGCGATGATCGCCACCCTGCGCGCCGGATTCACCCACCAGAAGCTGGCCCGGCTGATCGCGGCGGAACACATGGAACTGGACACCAGCGCACTGCCGCGCCGGCCGTCGGGCCGCATCCGGCGCGACGCGGCCGATGAACTGTTCGCCACGGTGCGCACCGAAGTCCAGGACCACCCCGACGATTGGCGGCGCTGGTACCGGTTGGCCCGCGCCTATGACTATGCGGGAGATCGCCGCCGCGCCCGTGAGGCGATGAAGACGGCGGTTCACCTGCAGGGCCGACCGTGAGCGAAACACCGAGCAAGACGCTGCTGATCGTGCATCACACGCCGTCGCCGCACACCCACGAGATGTTCGAGGCCGTGGTCTCCGGCGCCACCGACCCCGACATCGAGGGCGTCGAGGTGCTGCGGCGACCGGCGCTGACGGTCTCGCCGGCCGAGATGCTGGCCGCCGACGGCTACCTGCTGGGCACCCCGGCAAACCTCGGCTACATCTCGGGTGCCCTCAAGCACGCGTTCGACTGTGCCTACTACCAACTGCTCGACTCGACGCGAGGGCGACCGTTCGGGCTGTACCTGCACGGCAACGAGGGCACCGAGGGCGCCGAGCGTGCCGTCGACACCATCACCACCGGGCTCGGGTGGTCCAAAGCCGCAGAGACCGTGATCGTTTCGGGCAAACCAAGCAAGGATGAGTTGCAAGCGTGCTGGGAGCTCGGGGCGACCATCGCGGCACAGCTGATGGACTAGTCGGGTCTCGACGGCCTGATGCCCCCCGCGACGTATCCCAGGGCCCCCACCAGGGCCGCGAACTTGACCAGCGCGGCGACCTGTGCGCGCCGGGCATGCACGCCGATACGCCTCCCGCGCAGCACGCTCAGCAGTGAGACCCCCTCCACCGCATCACCCGCGACGGCGACGAGCGCCGCGGCGGGCAAACCGGCCGGGTGGCCGCGCCGCCGGCGCGCGCGGTCGACCAGTAGCGCCGTCAATACGCCGTAGGTGGCCATGTAACCGAAGTCGAGCCACAGCGACAGGCGTGCGGCCCGCTGACCGTCGCTGCCCCACCGGCTCATGATGTCTTCGGCCCGAGATGCACTGCCGGCCAACTCGAATGCGATGATCCCCGGCCCGCCGCTGCGGCGCATGCGATGTTCCAGCACGATCATCACCGCGGTATAGCCGAGGAAGGAGACGGTGGCCGCCGCGAGGCGACGGTCCGGAACGCGGTGGCTCACCAGTCAAGGCTCCCGTGAATCGGTTCGCGAGTCCAGGGTGCCGCCTAGGCGTAGGTCGGTTTGAAGGCGTCGGCCGGTTGAGCCAGGGCCAGCGCCGAGCTGGTACCGATCGGCCCGTGCTGGTCGAACAGGGTCGCAGCACCGGTGGCGACCCCGGCTGTGGCGTAGTGGCTCTGGGCGGCCAGACCGAGGAATTCCCCGTCGGGCAATCGGCTCGCGGTGACGGTGTAGTCGGCGTTGATGTAGCGCAATCCAGCGGTGCCCCAATGGGTGAGCGAACTGGTGATGTCGCCGGCGAAGGCCAGACGGGTGAACGGCGTCAGCGGGTGCCCGTGCACCATCGGCCGAAACAGTCGCGCCCAGGCAAACTTCTGGGAGTGGTTCTGCTCCCATTCGCCTGCGGCAATTCCCGGGCTGCCTTGCGACGTCGCGCCATACCCCCAGATGAGAAACGGCATCTGGGCGGGAAAGCCGTCCGAGGATCCCGGGAGCGGCGGCATCTGCGTCGGCGACGACCACACCTGCCCGTCGGGATGAGCACCGCGACGCAGGAACAGCGTGCTGGCCCGGGCGACGACGGTGCCGTTCTGGATCAGGCTGCCGTCGACCAGCTTGATGCGCCGACCCTCGCGCTGCACCGAGGTCTGGATCTGCACCGGCTCCAGCGCGGCCGGGCGCAACAAGTCAACCGTGAAGCGGGCAGGTTGCAGGTCCGGATCGATGCCGGATTGCTCTATGCCCCAACCCAACAGGCCCCCCACGATCTGGCCGCCCATCGCCGCGCCCCACGGGCCTTGCGTCAGCTGGCCCGGAACATAGGAGTCGCCGTCTACAGTGAAGAACGCCTCGGGCATGATGGCGGAATCCTCGATCGTCACCGCTATCACGATAGGACACCGGATTAGTAAGGACCGGGCATGCTGTGATCGAAATTCCCCGCGACCGCAATCCCTTCGCGACGACCGGCGTATCACGCGGCCGCGACGGCATTCCGCGCTATGACGAGCTGCCCGCCACGCTGCTGGACATGCTCGCCGAACAGGTCGACGTCCGACCGGACGCCGAGGCCCTGGTGGAGCTGGGCGGTGGGCGGCTGACGTACCGGCAGCTGTGGGATCGCGCGGCGCGAGTGGCCGGTGGGCTGCGCGCGGGTGGCCTGAAGCCGGGCGACCGCGTCGCGGTGCGTTACCCCGCCGGCATCCACTGGGCGCTGGCGTTCTGGGGCACGGTGATGGCCGGCGGCGTTGTGGTGGCGGTCAATACGCGATCGGCGCAGCCCGAGGTCGAGTTCGTCCTGTCCGACTCCGGTGCGCAGGTGGATCTGGCGCCGGACGCCGCGCTGCCGGACGGACGGCCGTACGTGACCGAGCAACTCGGGCGCGCCGACGCGGCAGCGCTGTTCTACACGTCCGGCACCACCGGCCATCCCAAGGGGGTGCCGACCACGCACGAGGCGTTCCTGACCAACACCGAAAACGCGATTCGCTGTCTGCAACAGCCACGGGATCTCGGCGAGGCGATGCGCACGCTCATCTCGGTACCGCTGTTCCACGTGACGGGATGCAACACCCAACTGCTGGCCGCCGCACGGCTCGGGGGAGCCTCGGTGATCATGCCGGCGCTCAACCTGGATGCGTTGCTCACCACGCTGACCGCCGAGCGCATTTCGGTCATGGTCACTGTCCCGGCGGTCTACTCGTTGTTGTTGCGGCACAGCGCGTTTGCCGCGCTGGATGTGTCGAACGTGCGGTGGGTGGGCTACGGCGGCGCGCCGATCCCCCCGTCGCTGGTGCGGTCGGTGAAAAACGCATTTGGCCACGCCACGGTGTTCAACGGCTATGGCATGACGGAGACCGCATCGTTGATGACCGCGCTGCCCGACAGCGAGGCCGTCGAGCACGCCGACTCCGTCGGCTATGCGGTGCCCTCGGTGGACCTCGGGGTGATCCCGATCGGCGACGACCCCGGTGTGGGGGAGCTGGTGGCGCGGGGTGCCAACGTGACCACCGGCTACTGGAATCGGCCGGAGGCCACCGCCACGACCTTCGCGGACGGCTGGCTGCACACCGGCGACGTGGTGCGCGTCGACGATGCGGGCCGGGTGTACATCGTCGACCGGCTCAAGGACATCATCAATCGCGGTGGTGAGAACGTCTCCAGCGTCGAGGTGGAGGCGGTGCTGCTGGCGGCGCCCCGCGTGGCCGACGCCTGCGTGCTCGGGGTTCCCGACGACGTCATGGGGGAGAAGGTGGGGGCGGTGTTGTTCGGCGGCGGTGACGAGATCGACGTTCCGGCGGTGCTCGACCACTGCAGCGGCCGGCTGGCCGATTTCAAAGTGCCGCAATATGTCACGGTGGTCGATGATGCGCTGCCGCGCAATGCCGGCGGCAAACTGCTCAAGGCCAGACTCCGCGAGCAGGTCCGGTGGGGCGAGCCACTGCGATGAGTGCGAGCCTGCTGGTCGCCAACCGCGGCGAGATCGCACTTCGAATCATCCGCACCGCAATCGAACTGGGCATGCGCACCATCGCGGTCTATGCCGAGGACGACGCGGAGAGCCCGCATGTGCACGCGGCCGACGAGGCGATCGGCCTGCCGGGGGCCGGCCCGCGTGCCTACCTGGACCAGTCCGCCGTGCTGGCTGCGGCGAAAAGCTCAGGTGCGAATCTGATTCATCCCGGATACGGATTCCTCAGCGAGAACGCCGAATTCGCCGAGGCCTGCGCGACGGGCGGCTACAGGTTCGTGGGACCAGACGCCCGGGTGCTCGAGCTGCTCGGCAACAAGACATCGGCACGTGGCGCCGCGATCGCCGCCGGGGTGCCGGTGCTACCGGCTACCGAGGGGCCCAGCAGCGTCGAGGACATCAGGGCATTCTTCGCCGAGCAGGCTGGCGGCATCATGATCAAGGCCATCGCCGGTGGCGGAGGGCGCGGAATGCGCAAGGTGCACAACGCCGATCAGATCGATGACGCTTATCAGCGCTGCGCCGCCGAAGCCCAGCTGGGGTTCGGCGATCCCGCGCTGTTCGCCGAGGCGCTGCTCACCGATGCGCGCCACATCGAGGTGCAGGTCGTCGCCGCGCCGGCCGGGCACCAGACGCACGCACACGCCGTCGGCGACCGAGACTGCAGCATTCAGCGGCGCTACCAGAAACTCATCGAAATCGCTCCCGCTCAAGGTCTTTCGGATGAGCTGCGCCGCGCCCTGCACCAGGCGGCGGTGCGGCTGTGCGCCCGCGTGGGCCTGCACGGGCTCGCCACCGTCGAATTCCTGGTCTCCGGTGAGCAGTTCGTCTTCCTCGAGGTCAACCCACGAATCCAGGTCGAGCACACCGTCACCGAAGAAACCACCGGGCTCGACCTGGTGGCCGTCCAGCTGGCGATCGCCGGCGGCGCATCCTTCTACCAGCTGGGGCTGGCGGCCGGAACCGACTCCGACGGGCTGGAGGTCATCGGCGAGCCGGCCGCACACCACGGCATCGCCGTCCAACTCCGGATCAATATGGAGACCTTCGGCCCCGACCTGTCGGTCGTCCCGTCTTCGGGCACGCTCGCCGTGTTCTCCCCGCCGAGCGGTCCGGGCGTGCGCGTCGACACGTATGGCCGGACCGGATTGGCGATAAGCCCCCAATACGATTCGCTGCTGGCCAAGCTCATCGTTGATGTGCACGGGTCGTCATGGCGGTCGGCGGTGCGCAAGGCCCGCACCGCGCTGGCCGAGTTCGGCATCGAGGGCGTCCCCACCAACATCGGATTCCTGCGCGCGCTGCTGAGCGACGATCGAGTCGAATCCGGTTGGGTGAGCACCGGGTTTCTCGATGAGAAGCTGCCCGAATTGGCCCAAGCCGCGCTGTCTCACCAGCAAGAACCGCGGGTGGCCGCGGTCGAGCTCTATCCCGGCGAGGACGCGCTGCGCGCGCAGCTGGCCGGGACCGTGGTCGAGGTGGCCTCCGAGGGAGCCGAATACGCCGCGGGCAGCCAATTGGTTGTCCTGGAAGCGATGAAGATGCAGCACGCGCTCGTCGCACCGGACGCGCTGCGAACCGTCCGGATCCTGGTGACACCGGGGCAGGTGGTCGGGACCGGAGACCCGCTGCTGGTCTTCACCCGCACGACGGGCAACGACGACAGCGAATCCTTCGCGGCGACAATGGACCTCGACCGGCCACGGCCCGACCTCGACGAGGTCTTGCATCGGCATTCGCTGACCCTGGATGAAGGCCGTCAAGGGGCGGTTACCAAGCGGCACAACCAAGGTCGGCGCACCGCGCGGGAGAACATCGCCGACCTCGTCGATCCTGACAGCTTCGTGGAATACGGTGCGCTGGCCATTGCAGCGCAGCGCAGCCGTCGCTCGGAGGAGGACCTGATCGTCAACACCCCGGCCGACGGCCTGGTCGCCGGGCTGGCGACCATCGGCGCGGAGCGGTTCGGCAGGGCCGCGGCGCAGGCCGTCGTGGTGTCGTACGACTATACGGTGCTGGCCGGTACGCAAGGCATGCGCAACCATGCCAAGACCGACCGCGTATTCGACCTCGCGGCGCGAAAGCAGCTGCCCGTGGTGCTGTTCGCCGAGGGCGGCGGCGGGCGGCCGGGCGACACCGACGTCGGCGGCGCCGCCGGGCTGGACGTCCCCACCTTCCGGATGCTGGCGGGGCTGAGCGGGAAAGTGCCGCTGGTATCGGTCGTTTCGGGCCGCTGCTTCGCCGGCAACGCCGCGCTGGCCGGGGTGTGCGACGTGATCATCGCAACGCCGGACGCCAACATCGGGATGGGCGGGCCGGCGATGATCGAGGGCGGCGGGCTGGGCGTGTATCCGCCCGAGGCGATCGGGCCGATCGGCGTGCAGCGCCGCAACGGCGTGGTCAGCCTGGTCGCCCGCGACGAGGCGCATGCGGTCGCGCTGGCCAAGCGGTACCTGTCCTACTTTCAGGGCACCGTGGGTGATTGGGCGGCGCCCGATCCGCGGCTGGCCCGGCATGTGGTGCCGCAGAACCGGTTACGCGCCTACGACGTGCACCGGGCGATCGAGGCGATCGTCGATGTCGAATCGGTGCTCGAGCTCAGGGGAGACTACGGCGTCGGAATAGTCACCGCGCTCGTGCGCGTCGAGGGAGTGCCGTACGGGTTGATCGCCAACAGCACCCATCACCTCGGTGGCGCGATCGATGCCGAGGCCGCCGACAAAGCCGGCGACTTCCTGGCCTTGTGCGAGTCGTTCAGGCTGCCGGTGATCTCGCTGTGCGACACCCCGGGCTTCATGGTCGGGCCCGACGCGGAGATTCAAGCGGCGGTTCGTCGCTTCGGCCGGATGTTCGTCCTGGGGGCGCGGCTGACGGTGCCACTGGGAATGATCATCTTGCGCAAGGGATATGGGCTTGGCGCAATGGCGATGGCGGGCGGTTCATTCCGCGCGCCGGAGTTCACCATCGCCTGGCCGACCGGAGAAATCGGCGGGATGGGCCTGGAAGGCGCTGTGCGCCTTGGGTTCAGCAAGGAACTGGCCGCCGCGGACGAGTCAGGCGGTCCCGTCGAGCGACAAAGACTGTTCGACCGCCTGGTGGCCGCTGCCTACGAGCACGGAAAGGCGCTGCGGTCGGCCACCACGTTCGAACTGGACGACGTGATAGACCCGGCAACCTCCCGGGCCTGGATCACCAGGCTCTCGGGAGGCCGACGGGTCTAGCGGTTATGCGTGGCCGGAACCGCAGCCGACGCCCGGCAGACAGCCTTGTCCGCCGGGAATGCCGCCGGGGCCCGCGTTCTGCCCGCCGGAGCCGCAGCCGACGCCCGGGACACAGCCCTGGCCGCCCGGACCGCCGCCGGGGCCGTTGAACTGGCCGCCCGAGCCGCAGTTTCCGTTAGCGTCGCAGCCGCCGCCACCCGGGTCGTCCTTGAAGGTCACGTGCGTGGGCACGGGGGAGTTGGCGGCCGGTCCGGCGAGGTAGACATCAGCAGCGGCCGCGGGCGCCGCGGCGATGGCCGCGGCGACGGCACCTGCGACAACCAGCGGTTTCATGAGGGTCAATTTCGATAACATGCGCGTGGCGTACCACCTCAACACGTGTCCAAAACATCGTGAATAAAATTCGGCAGCGAACCAAGTCTGCGCTGCCGCAGGGCGGCTCTCACCGCGACGGAAGGCCTGACACCATGACCTCACAGGATCTGAGCGGCCGGACCGCGATCATCACCGGCGCGTCGCGCGGAATCGGCCTTTCGATAGCCCAGCAGCTGGCGGTCGCGGGGGCCAACGTGGTGCTCACCGCGCGCAAGCAGGAGGCCGCCGACGAGGCCGCCGCCCAGGTGGGGAAGCAGGCCCTCGGGGTGGGTGCCCACGCGGTCGACGAGGACGCGGCGCGGCGCTGCATCGAGCTCACGCTGGAGCGCTTCGGCAGCGTCGACATCTTGATCAACAATGCCGGAACCAACCCGGCTTACGGTCCGCTGATCGATCAGGATCACAATCGTTTCACCAAGATCTTCGACGTCAACTTGTGGGCGCCGCTGCTGTGGACCTCGCTCGTCGTCAAATCGTGGATGGGTGAGCACGGCGGGACGATCGTCAACACGGCCTCCATCGGGGGCATGCATCAATCCCCGGCGATGGGCATGTACAACGCCACCAAGGCCGCGCTGATCCACGTCACCAAGCAACTGGCGCTGGAACTCTCGCCGCGCGTCAGGGTCAACGCCATCTGCCCGGGTGTGGTGCGCACCCGGCTGGCCGAGGCGCTGTGGAAGGGAAACGAGGACCCGCTGGCGTCGTCAATCGCGCTCGGGCGCATCGGGGAGCCCGTCGACGTGGCCGCCGCCGTCGCCTTCCTGGTCTCCGACGCGGCGAGCTGGATCACCGGCGAGGCCATGGTGATCGACGGTGGCCTGCTGCTCGGCGCCGCACAGGGATTCCAGTCCGCACCCGGCGGCGGGCAATGACCGCCGTCGATACGGCCGACCTGGACGCACGGGTTCAGGCACTGCTCGACGAACACGATCCGGTCACCAGCGATCCGCGGGATTTCCTTGGCGCGCAATATGATGCGGGCCTGGCCTGGGTGCACCTGCCGCACGGTTTCGGCGGGCTGGATCTGCCGCGCACCGCTCAGGAGCGAGTCGATGCCCGGCTGGCCGCCGCCGGTGCACCGGTGGGCGGGACCCGCAAGAATTACATCGGCATGGGCATGGCGGCGCCGACGATCGCGGCGTTCGGCACCGACGAGCAGAAGCGAAAGTTTCTGCGCCCGTTGTTCACCGGCGAACAGATCTACTGCCAGCTATTCAGCGAGCCGGGCGCCGGGTCCGATCTGGCCGGGGTTGCCACCCGTGCGGTGCGCGACGCGCATAACCCTGAAGATTGGATTATCAACGGGCAGAAGGTGTGGACGTCGCAGGCGCAGCACGCGCAGATGGCCATCCTGGTCGCACGGACCGATCCGTCGGTGCCCAAACACCATGGCCTGACTTATTTTCTCTGCGACATGACGCAACCCGGTGTCGAGATCCGGCCGTTGCGTCAGATCACCGGTGAGGCCGAATTCAACGAGGTGTTCCTCACCGACATCCGGGTGCCCGATGCCAATCGGCTCGGCCCGGAGGGCGGTGGCTGGCGGGTCGCCACCACCACCCTCAACAACGAACGCGTCGCCATCGGCTCGCGCGCCGGGGTGCCACGGGAAGGTGGCCACATCGGCAAGGTCACCGCGGCCTGGCGCGACGAGCCGGCGCTGCGCAACCCCGCCATGCACGACCAGCTGATGCGGCTGTGGGTCGAGGCGGAGGTCCTTCGGCTGGCCGGCGAACGGTTGCGGCAACAGGCGGCCACCGGTCAGCCCGGCCCCGAAGGTGCCGGTATGAAGGTGGCGTTCGCCAAGTTGGCACAAGCGATTTCGGGCTTCGAGATCGAGCTGCACGGCGAAGCAGCGCTGCTCTACGATGACTGGACCATGCGCAGACCCGAGACGGTCGACCTGGTCGGTCGCGGGCCCGGCTACCGCTACCTGCGCGCGCGCGGCAATTCGATCGAGGGCGGTACGTCAGAAATCCTGCGCAATACCATTTCCGAGCGGATCCTTGGCCTGCCGGGTGAACATCGTGTCGACAAAGACGCCGCCTGGAAGGATCTCCCCCGATGAGCGAGCACACCGCCGACCTGCTGTACTCCGACACCGAAGACGCATTGCGGGTCGGCGTCCGGCAGCTGTTCGCCCAGCGGTGCCCATCCGAATCGGTGATGGGCCTCTATGACCAGCAACCACAAGACTTTTCGGGCGTGTGGCACACGCTGGCCACCGAACTGGGCGTGGCGGGCCTGCTGGTTCCCGAGTCGCTGGGTGGCGCCGACGCGAGCGTCCGCGAGGCCGCCGTGGTGATGGAGGAGATCGGCCGGGCCGTTGCGCCGGTGCCGTATTTGTCCAGCGCGGTCCTGGCGACGATCGCGTTGCTGCGTGCCGGTGACACAGCGACCGTGCCGGCTCTGGCCCGCGGCGAGCTGACCGCGGCGTTGGTGGTCCCGCTGTCCAGCGCCCCGGGCGACCCGGTTACCGCGGTCAGCGCCGAAGCCGACGGACTCAGTGGGTCCGTCAGCAGCGTGGCCGGTGCCGACGTCGCCGATGTGCTGGTGGTGCCGGTCGCCGGTCGTGAGGGGCTCGAGCTGCACACCGTGGCCCGCGACGCCGCGGGGGTGCGGATTTCACCGCTGCTTTTGCTGGATATGACCAGACCCCTTGCCGCCGTGTCGTTTTCGGGATCGCCGTCGTCCCGGGTGGGGGCGGGTGACCAGCCAATCGCCGAAGCCATCCGGACCGGGGCGGCCCTGCTGGCGTCGGAGCAACTGGGGGTCGCCCAATGGTGCTTCGAAACCACGCTGGAATACGTCAGGCAACGCAGACAGTTCGGCCGCACGATCGGCTCGTACCAGGCGATCAAGCACCGGCTGGCGGATCTGTGGTTCGAGGTCGGCGCGGCTACCGCCGCGGCGCGCTACGCGGCCGACACCTGCGCGCGGGGCGCCGAGGACGCGGACGCCGCGGCGGCGATCGCCCAGGCCTACTGCGGTGAGGTCGCCGTGCACGCCGCCGAAGAGTGCATACAGCTGCACGGTGGCATCGGTATGACCTGGGAATATCCCGCGCACCTGTACCTCAAGCGGGCCAAGAGCGACCAGTTGGCGTTCGGCACCGGCTACCGTCACCGCGCCCGACTGGCCGAATTGGTGGACCTGCCGGCTTTCTGACCCTTCCGGCGATGCGCGCCAACGCCCCGCCGACGATAGAGCTTGCCGACCACACGTCTTTCGGAGCTGGCGAATGCAAGTGTTGCTGTCGGCGTACGACTCGCGGGGAGGCGTCGAGCCGCTCGCCGCGCTCGCGGTGCATTTGCGCGCGCTCGGCGTCGACGCGCGGGTCAGCGCGCCGCCGGACGCCGAATTCGTTGAGCTGCTGGCCGGGGTCGGAATGCCGCTGCTGCCGTTCGGCGAATCATTGCGGGCGATGAACACGGGGGCGATGCCGTCCGAGGAGGAACTGCGCCGGCACGGCTGGGCCGGCTTGGACCCGATCGACGACCGGGACGACTGTTTCGCTGTCGGGGAGGTCAACCACCAGGCTCTGTTCGGGCGGGTGGCCGCCGTCGTGCACCACTTCGGGGCGGGCACCACTACGACGGCCGCCCGGGCGGGCGCCCCGCAGGTGGTCGTGCCCCAGGGGGCCGACCAGCCCTACTGGGCGACCCGGGTGCGCGACCTGGGCATCGGCGCCGCGCACGACGGTCCCGCTCCCAGCTCCGAATCGCTGTCGACCGCGCTCACGGCGGTCCTGACCGACCAGACCCGCGCCAGGGCGAGGTCGGTGGCCGCAACGATCCGCACCGACGGGGTGTCGGTGGCCGCGACACTGCTGATGACGGCCTTAACGCGGTAGCGCGGAAGCGAACACCTCCGCCATCGCCTCCCAATGCCGCTCTGCCGCGGCGACGTCGTACGGCGCGTTGTCCGGCACCGCGAATCCATGCCCCGCCGGATACCACTCGATGGTGTGCTCGACACCGGCCGCCGTCAGTGCTTTGTCGAGCTGTTCGGCGTCTTCGGCGGTGAACGACGCGTCGTCCTTAGCGCCGCCCACGTAAACCGTGGCGCTCATCCGGTCGGCGAGCAGGTGCGGGCTGTCGTCGGTGTCGGTGACCAGGCCGCCGCCGTGGAAGGAGGCCGCCGCGGCCACCCGGTCGGGCACCCGCCCGGCCACCATGAGCGACGTCCGGCCGCCCATGCAGTAGCCGCACACCCCGAATCGCTCGCCGGCCACCTCGGGTCGGGCGGCGAGATAGTCGAAGAACGCGCCGGCGTCGGCGGCCATCCGGTCCGGGGTGACGCTGCCGATCATCGAGAACAGGCGTGCGCGTTCTTTCGAGTCGCTGAAGACCGTGGCCATGTCGAACGGCGCCCAGTCGGTGGTGCGGTAGTAGACATCCGGAAGCAGCACGGCGTAACCGAACCCGGCCAGCTTGGCGGCCATCTGCTCGAACGTGTCGCGCACGCCGCCGGCGTCGGGATACATCACTACGCCGGGCCATGGGACTTGCGAGTCCGGGCCGTCGGGGGTGAACAGGTGCACCGTGCAGGTGCCGTCGGGTGTGGTGACGACGTCGATGATGTTCGGCATGCCACCCGTTCTACTCCGCGCGCCTAGACCCAAATTCATCGGCGCCGACGCGCCGCGCCCGGCGACGCCGCGCTTGCGATCGCCGCAATTCGTCGGCGCCGACCCGCCGCGCCCGGCGACGCCGCGCTTGCGATCGCCGCTAATTCGTCGGCGCCGACCCGCCGCGCCCGGCGACGCCGCGCTTGCGATCGCCGCTAAGCTGACGGCGTGCCGGTCCCGACCCCCTACGAAGATTTGCTCCGCTTGGTGCTCGACAAGGGAACGGCCAAATCCGACCGCACCGGCACCGGGACGCGCAGCCTGTTCGGTCAGCAACTGCGCTATGACCTGTCGGCCGGGTTCCCGCTGCTCACCACCAAGAAGGTGCACCTCAAGTCAGTCATCTACGAATTGCTGTGGTTCCTGCGCGGCGATTCCAACGTCGCCTGGCTGCACGAGCACGGCGTTACCATTTGGGATGAATGGGCAAGCAGCACAGGCGATCTCGGACCGATCTATGGTGTGCAATGGCGGTCCTGGCCGACGCCGTCAGGCGAGCACGTCGATCAGATCAGCGCGGCCCTGCACCTGCTGCGCACCGACCCCGACTCGCGGCGCATCATCGTGTCCGCGTGGAACGTCGGCGACATCCCGCAGATGGCGCTGCCACCGTGTCATGCCTTCTTTCAGTTCTACGTGGCCGACGGGCGGCTGAGCTGCCAGCTCTACCAGCGCAGCGCCGACCTGTTCCTGGGTGTGCCGTTCAACATCGCCAGCTACGCGCTGCTGACGCACATGATGGCCGCCCAATCCGGCCTCGCGGTCGGCGAGTTCGTGTGGACGGGCGGGGATTGCCACATCTACGACAACCATGTCGAGCAGGTGCGGCTGCAACTGAGTCGCGACCCCCGGCCATACCCGGAACTCGTTCTGGGCGCGCGGGATTCGATTTTCGATTACACCTACGACGACGTTGTCGTAAAGAACTACGACCCCCACCCGGCGATCAAAGCCCCAGTCGCTGTATGAAGCGCGCCGGCGACGACGCCGGCTCGGGCGCCCTGCAAGCCGGGATCAAGGAGTAGCGCGTATGACCGAGGTGGGCCTGGTGTGGGCTCAGTCGACCTCCGGCGTCATCGGGCGCGGTGGCGACATCCCCTGGAAAGTGCCGGAAGATCTCATCCGGTTCAAGGAGGTGACGCTGGGGCACCCGGTGATCATGGGCAGGCGGACGTGGGATTCGTTGCCGGCGAAGGTGCGCCCCCTGCCGGGCCGTCACAACGTCGTCCTGTCCCGAGACCCCGGTTTCGTCGCCGACGGCGCGCGGGTGGCCGGCACCCTGGAGGAAGCCCTCGCCCAGGTCGAGGGCGGCCCCGAGACCTGGGTCATCGGCGGCGAACAGATTTATTTGCTGGCGTTGCCGTATGCAACCCGCTGCGAGGTCACCGAGATCGAAATCGATTTGCGGCGCGATGACGACGATGCGGTGGCGCCGACGCTGGACGACACTTGGGTAGGTGAAACGGGGGAGTGGCAGGCCAGCCGTTCGGGGCTGCGGTATCGCTTCCACAGCTATCGTCGGCCCGCCACGCACCCGTTAGCGCCCTCGGCCTGACCTGACATACTCGGACTCGGGGTCGTCGGTGGGGTCAACCAGGCGTTTGGAGAGAAGGGGGAACTGGCAGTGCAAACCGAACCCGTGAAGACGTTCTCTCGAAAATTCATGGGCTACGACGCGGCCGCGGTCGACACCCACATCGAGATGCTGACCACCAAGCAGCAGCTGCTGCTTGCCGACGTCGAGAGCCTACGGGCCCGCCTGCAGGAATCCGGCGATCAAACGGCCGCGCTGCGCAAGGAAGTCGCCGTGCTGACGGACACCTCGCCAGCGCCGCACGCGGTGCAGCAGCGGCTGGCGAAAATGCTGAGCCGCGCGGTCGACGAGGTGGCCGAGATGCAGGCCGAGGCGCGGGCCGAAGCGGATGCGCTGATCGCGGCGGCCGAGGCCGAGGCCGAGGAAACTGCGCGGAAGCGTGAGCAGATGCTGTCGGACATGGCCGCGCAGCGGCAAGCCATGGAAGCCGAGTATCAGAAGACCAAGGAAAAGCTCGAGGCCGAGTTGACCGGCCTGCGCGAAGACGCCCAGCAGGCGCGTGAGCGGCTCCTCGCGGAGGCGAAGCAGAGGGCGGACCGGGATCGTGACGAGGCTCGCCGGGCCGTGGAAGAGGCGAGTCGGCAACGGATCAGGATTCTCGAGCAACTGATGGGCGTATACCGCGACCTGGAAACAGTTCCGGACGCTCTCGAGGATGCCTACGAAGAACAAAAGAATGCGTCCGAGGCGGACTCTGCGGTGCTCTCGGACGAGAAAGTCAGCGCGGGCTCAGCGTCGTAAGGCAGCACGTCGGACACGACCGGTATTCTCGGCGCCGTGTCGACTCGCAGGCTATCGGCAGCCCAAGCTCGGCGGATAGCCGTTGCGGCCCAAGGATTTACCGACCCCCGGCCCCAAGCTGAGATCACCCGGGCACACCTCAAGCGGCTCATCTCCAGGATCCAAGTGCTGCAACTGGATTCGGTCTCGGTGGCGGTGCGGGCACACTACGCTCCGGTGTTCAGCCGGCTCGGCCCCTACGACCGTGACGTGCTCGACCGGGCCGCCTGGGGGCCCCGGTCGTCGCGGCTGCTGGCGGAGTACTGGGCGCACGAGGCCGCGCTGATGGCCGTCGAGGACTGGCCCCTGTTGCGCTGGCGGATGCGCCAGTACCGGCATGGCCGGTGGGGCACCCACATCGTCAAGGCCAACCCGCGGCTGGCCGACGAGATCATCGCCGCCATCGCCGAGCTCGGACCGAGCACGGCGGGCCAGATCGAAGCGCACCTGGCCGCCGAACCGCGCCGGAAGAAGGGCACCTGGTGGACGCGCAGCGACACCAAGTGGGTCGCCGAGGCGTTGTTCTCCGCCGGGGTGCTCACCACTGCCACCCGCGTGGGCTTCGCTCGCCACTACGACCTGGTCGAACGGGTACTGCCGGCCAGCGTGCTGGCCCGCGAGGTCGACGACGACGAGGCGATCCGCGAACTGACGCTGCGGGCGGCCACCGCGCTGGGCGTGGGCACCGAGGCCGACATCCGCGACTACTTTCGGCTGTCGGCCCAACAGGTCAAACCGGCGCTCGCCGCATTGGAAGCCGGTGGCGACATCGAGCCCGTCGACGTCGACGGCTGGTCCGCACCGGCCTATCTGCGGGCGGGCCGCACGGTGCCCCGCACCGACCGCGGCACCGCGTTGCTGTGCCCGTTCGACCCGCTCATATTCTTCCGCCCGCGCGTCGAGCGACTATTCGAATTCCATTACCGCATAGAGATTTACACCCCCGCAGCCAAGCGGCAATACGGCTACTACGTGTGGCCGCTGCTCATGGACGGACGATTGGTGGCGCGCGTCGACCTCAAGGCCGACCGCGCCGCCAACAGGCTGCAAGTCCTCGGTGCCTTCGGCGAGGCTCATCTTGCCGGCCGCGCCCCACGGCAAGGCGTCGCCGCGGCGCTGGCCGGTGAGCTGGCGTCCATGGCGTCCTGGCTGGGCCTAGGCGGTTTCAGCGTCGCCGGTCGCGGTGATCTGTCCGGCGAGCTGCACGCGGCCGCCAAGCGGGTCAGAGGCGCCGATCCGGTCGGCACGCTTTAAGGTGAGCGCCGTGGCCGAGATCGCGCCGCTGCGCGTGCAACTGATCGCCAAGACCGACTTCTTGGCGCCCCCCGATGTGCCGTGGGTCACCGACGCCGACGGTGGGCCCGCGCTGGTCGAGTTCGCCGGGCGCGCCTGCTACCAGAGCTGGTCGAAACCCAACCCCAGGACCGCGACCAACGCCGGCTACATCAAGCACATCATCGACGTCGGCCACTTCTCGGTCCTCGAACACGCGAGTGTGTCTTTTTACATCACCGGCATCTCGCGGTCGTGCACCCACGAGCTGATTCGGCATCGGCACTTCTCCTATTCGCAGCTGTCGCAGCGCTACGTCCCCGAGAGGGAATCGCACGTCGTCGTGCCGCCGGGCATGGAAGACGATGCGGAACTGCAGCAGATCCTGGCTGCCGCGGCCGACGCCAGCCGCGCCACCTACGCCGAGTTGCTGACGAAGCTGGAAGCGAAGTTCATGGTGGGGGAGCCCGGCGAAAAGCTAGGGGTGTTGCGTCGCAAGCAGGCCCGCCAGGCCGCCCGCGCCGTGCTGCCGAACGCGACTGAAACCCGCATCGTCGTCACCGGCAACTACCGAGCGTGGCGCCACTTCATCGCGATGCGCGCCAGCGAGCACGCCGACGTCGAAATTCGGCGGCTCGCCATCGAGTGCTTGCGCCAGGTGACGGGGGTGGCGCCCGCGGTGTTCGCCGACTTCGAGATCTCCACCCTGGCCGACGGCTCGGAGGTCGCGACCAGCCCACTGGCGACCGAAGCCTGACGCGCCGGCGCGCAGCTACATGGATGCTAATTGCCTTGCCGGCGCCAGGTAACCTGAACACCGTGAGCACGGTCGGATTCGACGCCCCAGCACGGTTGGGGACCTTGCTGACCGCCATGGTCACACCGTTTGGCCACGACGGCTCCGTTGACACCGCCGCTGCCGCACAGCTGGCCAATCACCTGATCGACGCGGGCTGTGATGGGCTGGTGGTCTCCGGTACCACCGGCGAATCGCCGACAACCACGGATGACGAGAAGCTTGAGCTGCTGCGCGTAGTGCTCGAGGCGGTCGGCGACCGGGCCCACGTCGTCGCCGGCGCGGGCACCTATGACACCGCGCACAGCGTGCGGCTGGCCAAGGCCTGCGCGGCCGAGGGCGCCCACGGGCTGCTGGTGGTCACGCCCTACTACTCGAAGCCACCCCAGAGCGGGCTGATCGCCCACTTCACCGCCGTCGCCGACGCGACCGAGCTGCCGGTGGTGCTCTACGACATCCCGCCGCGTTCGGTGATACCCATCCAGCCCGAGACGATCCGTGAGCTGGCCGCCCATCCGAACATCGTCGGAATCAAGGACGCGAAGGCCGACCTGCACAGCGGTGGGCAGATCATCGCCGAGACGGGCCTGGCCTACTACTCGGGCGACGATGCGCTGAACCTGCCGTGGCTGGCCATGGGCGCCACCGGATTCATCAGCGTGATTTCTCACGTGGCCGCCGGACAGCTGCGGCAAATGTTATCCGCATTCAGCTCCGGGGACATCGCCACCGCCCGCAAGATCAACGGCACCGTCTCCCCGCTGTGTGATGCGATGGCCCGCCTGGGCGGGGTGACGCTGTCCAAGGCGGCCCTGCGTCTGCAAGGTATCGACGTCGGCGATCCGCGGTTGCCCCAAATGCCCGCGACGCCAGAGCAACTCGACGAGTTGACCGTCGACATGCGTGCGGCCTCGGTGCTGCGGTGACCCAAGGAGTTTCCCGGAAGTGGATGTAGACCTCGCCCCGCCAGGCCCTTTGGCCACGGGAGGGTTGCGGGTCACTGCGCTTGGTGGCATCAGCGAAATCGGCCGTAACTTGACGGTTTTCGAGCACTTGGGCCGGCTGTTGATCATCGACTGCGGTGTGATGTTCCCCACCCATGACGAGCCCGGGGTCGACCTGATCCTGCCGGATCTGCGTCATATCGAGGACCGACTCGACGACATCGAGGCGCTGGTGCTCACCCACGCCCACGAGGACCACATCGGCGGCATTCCGTTCCTGCTCAAGCTGCGCCCCGACATCCCGGTAGTCGGTTCCAAGTTCACGCTCGCGCTGGTCGCGGCGAAGTGCCGCGAGCACCGCCTCAAACCGGTGTTCGTTGAGGTCGCCGAGGGCCAGAAGAGCAGTCACGGCGTGTTCGAATGCCAGTACTTCGCCGTCAACCACTCCATTCCCGACGCGCTGGCGATCGCCGTGCACACCGGGGCGGGGACGGTGCTGCACACCGGTGACATCAAGCTCGACCAGCTTCCTCTGGACGGCCGCCCGACCGACCTACCCGGCATGTCCCGGCTCGGCGACGCCGGCGTGGATCTGTTCCTTTGCGACTCAACAAATTCCGAGCATCCCGGCGTCGGGCCGTCGGAAAGCGAAGTGGGCCCGACGCTGCACCGTTTGATCCGCGGTGCCGACGGCCGGGTCATCGTGGCGTGCTTCGCCTCCAACGTGGACCGGGTGCAGCAAATCATCGATGCCGCAGTAGCGTTGGGTCGCCGGGTTTCGTTCGTCGGCCGATCCATGGTGCGCAACATGGGGATCGCCCGGGAACTCGGATTCCTGCGGGTGGCCGACTCGGACGTGATCGACATCGGCGCCGCCGAGATGATGCCCCCCGACCGGGTGGTGCTGATCACCACCGGCACCCAGGGCGAACCGATGTCGGCGTTGTCGCGGATGTCGCGCGGGGAACACCGCAGCATCACGCTGACCGCGGGTGACCTGGTGGTGTTGGCGTCATCGCTGATCCCGGGCAACGAGGAAGCGGTCTACGGCGTCATCGACGAGCTCGCCAAGATCGGCGCGCGCGTCGTCACCAATGCCCAAGCGCGCGTGCATGTTTCGGGTCACGCGTACGCGGGGGAACTGTTGTTCCTGTACAACGGTATTCGGCCGCGTCACGTTATGCCCGTGCACGGGACGTGGCGCATGCTGCGTGCCAACGCCAAACTTGCGGCCCGCACCGGCGTGCCGGAGGAGTCGATCCTGCTGGCCGAAAACGGGGTGAGCGTTGACCTGGTCGCGGGCAAGGCCTCGATCGCGGGCGCGGTGCCGGTCGGCAAGATGTTCGTCGATGGGCTGATCAACGGCGACGTCGGCGACATCACCTTGGGTGAGCGGCTCATTCTCTCGTCGGGCTTCGTGGCGGTAACCGTGGTGGTCGCGCGCGGTACCGGGCGTCCGGTCGGCCCGCCGCACCTGCATTCGCGCGGATTCTCCGAGGACCCCAAGGCCCTCGAGCCCGCGGTGCGCAGGGTGGAGGCCGAGCTGGAAGCGCTGCAGGCGGAAAACATCACCGATCCGAGTCGCATCGCCCAGGGCGTGCGGCGGACCGTGGGGAAATGGGTGGGCGAAACCTACCGAAGGCAGCCGATGATCGTGCCAACGGTCATCGAGGTTTAGTGGCGATCACGAGCGCGCCCGCGGCGATCACGAGCGCGGCCGCGGCGATCGCAAGCGCGGCCGCGGCTATCGCAAGCGCGGCGTAGCCGGGCGCAGCGGGTCGCCGCATCGTCCGAGCCGGGCGAATGGACGCACCTCCCGTTGTGGGCAGGGTCGCCATCATCAGGTCTGCGACTCCGTCAGATCTTCTCGGCGTAGGCCGACCACTCCAGTTGCGACGCTTTGAGTTTGCGGCCGGTGGGCTCGACATAACGATGGGCGAGCTCGTCGGGACCGGCCTGCTCCACCAGCCGCCAGCCGTACTCGTCGAGAAACGCCGCGACTTCGTCGGGCTCCAAGCCGAACTGCCATAGTTGCCGGCGCTGGCGCACATTGCGGTACAGCGTGCGGGTGCCATACCGGTTGGTGCCATCGATGAAATCGCTACGGACGTAGGTGAACACCAAACGGCTGCCGGGTGCGGTCGCGCGCAACCCGTCCAGCGTGCGCCGGACCGTCGCCTCAGAGAGGTATTGGGTGACGCCTTCGCAGATGAAGAACACCCGGTAGTCGGTGCGATAACCGTGCTCGGCCAGCGACGTGAGCAGGTCGTCGTGCTCAAGGTTCAACGCCACCAACCGAACCGACAGTGGCGGCTCGCCGAGCACCCGGCGGACCGTTTTGAATTTCCTGGCGACGTTCACCGGCAGATCGACCTCGAACACGGGGATGCGCACCCGCCGCGTCAGCAGGTACGCGCGGGTGTCCAGGCCCGCTCCGAGGATGACGACGGCGTCGATGTCGTCGCGCGACTCCGTGAGCTTGTCGGCGATGAAGCGCTTGCGGCAGGCCAGATTCGCCCACAATCCCGGGCCGGTGAACTCCGAACCGCGGATCATCAGCCGGCGAATTGGCGCGAACCGGGTCGCCCCGACGAGCCACCGCAGCGGTGCGGGCAGAAACAGTTCGGCGAGGTCGTCGTCGACCAGGCGGCGGCCTGCAGGCTCGTTCTGTTCGACGGCGGCCAGCACCATCGGGCCAAAAGCTGTCTGCGCAACCGGGTTCCGTGCCATGGCGATTACTTGTTCAAGAATCCCGCGTCGACGGGCAGGGTGACACCGGTGATGTAGCGCGCCTGGTCCGACACCAGCCACGCCACCGCATTGGCGATGTCCTCGACGTCCAGCACCTCCACCGGCATGGCGTTGCCCATGGCGCCCGGTGTCTGGGTCGCGGCGGCCATCTTGGCCAGCCACTCCCGGGTGAACTCGTTGTTGATCATCGGAGTCTCGACGCCGGACGGGTGAATCGAATTGACCCGAATCATTTGCCCGGCAAGCAGATTCGCGTAAACCCGCATTAGCCCGACCACCCCGTGCTTGGCGGCGGCGTAGCCGACGGAACCGGGATCCGGGCTGCCGACCCCGGCCAGCCCCGCGCTCGAACTGATCAGCACGATCGACCCGCCGGTGCCCTGCTTGACCATCGTGGGTATCGCGACCTTGATGGTGTGGTACACGCCGGTGAGGTTGACGTTGATGACGTCGTGCCAGCCGTCGTCACCGGATTGCATGGGTGCGATACCGGCGTTGGCCACCACGATGTCCAGGCGGCCGAACTCGTCCAGGCCCGCCTGCAAGGCGGCCGCCAGCGATTCACGGTCGCGGACGTCGCCACGAGCGGCCACGATGCGAGCGCCGGTGTCTTGCACCAGCTTCACGGTGGCGGCCAGGTCTTCGGGTGTGGCCAGCGAGTAGGGGACGCTGGCGATCTGGTCGCACAGGTCGACGGCGATGATGTCGGCGCCGTCGCCCGCCAGCCGCACCGCGTGCGCGCGGCCCTGCCCGCGGGCGGCGCCGGTGATGAAGGCGACCTTGCCCTTCAGCGGGCCTACCGGCGAGCGGGCCATCAGGGCCGCAACTGTCCTTTGGCCGGATCGCCCGCCGGGACCGGCTGCAGCATCTTGATGTCGGGGGCACCGGCCAGGTGCTCACCGGCCGCGGTGAACATCTTGGTGACCGCCGGCGCGGTGCTGTGCGCCTTGAGCGCCTCGGCGTCGGCCCACTGCTCGACGAAGACGAAGGTCTCGCCCGACTGGTGTAGCGAATACACCTGGCAACCCGGCTCGTCGTGCACTTCTTCGACCGCCCGCGTGAGGATGTCACGAACGGTGTCTACCGACTCAGGTTTGACAGTCAGGGTGGCGACGACAACGACGGCGGGCATTGATGGCCTCCTGGGGCGCTGTGGGGGTGAGCACGGCTTCTCGCAACCGAATGTCACCCTACTCACGCGATTTCGCACCCGAATAGCACCATGCCTGACAAGCGACACCGTTACCAGTGTGGCGGGTGGTGTAGATGATGTCGTTGCGACTACTCTTGCCGTCATGCCCAGTAAGACCGCCGCCCGCTCCAGAAGCCGAACGAGCAGGTCAAAGGCCACTTCACGCGCCACCGGAAACCGGGGTGCTCGGCCGGCGGCGCCCCGCAAGAAGGTCAGGAAACCGGCCGCCAGGCGGCGCAATCACGCGCCGCTGGTCGGGGCCGGCCTGACCTGCGGTCGCGCCATGCGCGCGGTCTGGCTGATGGCCGCCCGGGGGACCGGTGGCGCGGCTCGCTCCATCGGGCGGGCCCACGACATCGATCCCGGGCATCGCCGCGACGGCATCGCGCTGCTGTTGCTGGGCTTTTCCGTGGTGGTCGCCGCGAGTTCGTGGTTTCATGCCGCCGGACCAGTCGGCACCTGGGTCGACACGCTGCTGCGGACCTTCATCGGTGCTGGTGTGCTGGCGCTGCCGGTCGCCACCGCCGCGGTGGCGGTGACCCTGATGCGCACCGAACCCGACCCGGATGTGCGCCCCCGGCTGATCCTGGGCACCAGCCTGATCACGCTGTCGGTACTCGGTTTGCGCCACCTGTGGTCCGGGTCGCCGGGGGACCCGGAAGCGCGCCGCCGCGCGGCCGGTTTCATCGGATTCGCCATCGGCGGCCCGCTTTCGGACGGGCTGACGCCCTGGATCGCCGCGCCGTTGTTGTTCATCGGGTTCATGTTCGGTCTGTTGCTGCTGACCGGGACCACCATCCGGGAGTTGCCCGACGCGGTTCGCGCCATGTTCGGCACCCGGCTGGTCGGCGACGACGAGCCGTACGACTACGCGGACGAGTTCGACGACGGCGCCGAAGCGGACAACTACTACGACGACGCGTCTTCGATCCCCGAGGACGAGCCGCCGGCATGGTCGCCGGACGACGATGCCCAGGCCGCGCTGCAGGACGACATTCCGACCATGCCCGAACCCGCCGTCCAGTCCGCCCTGCCGGCCTTGCGGAGCCGCAAGCGTGGACGGTCGGCGGGCAAGCACGACACTGTGGAACTGGACCGCATTGTCGAGGGGCCCTACACGCTGCCCTCGCTCAGCCTGTTGGTGGCGGGCGATCCGCCCAAGAAACGCAGCGCCGCGAACAACGTCATGGCCGACGCCATCACCGAGGTGCTGACCCAGTTCAAGGTCGACGCCGCCGTAACCGGATGCACCCGCGGGCCGACCGTCACCAGGTACGAGGTCGAGCTGGGACCGGGCGTGAAGGTCGAGAAGATCACCGCGCTGCAAAAGAACATCGCCTACGCAGTGGCCACCGAGAGCGTGCGCATGCTGGCGCCGATCCCTGGCAAGTCGGCCGTGGGCATCGAGGTGCCCAACACCGACCGGGAAATGGTGCGGCTGGCCGACGTACTGACCGCCCCGTCGACCCGGCGCGATCACCACCCGCTGGTGATCGGGCTGGGCAAGGACATCGAGGGCGACTTCATCTCGGCCAACCTGTCCAAGATGCCGCACCTGCTGGTGGCCGGTTCCACCGGATCGGGTAAGTCCAGCTTCGTCAACTCGATGCTGGTATCGCTGCTGGCACGCGCCACCCCGGAAGAGGTCAGGATGATCCTGATCGACCCCAAGATGGTGGAACTCACGCCATACGAGGGCATTCCTCACCTGATCACCCCGATCATCACCCAACCCAAGAAGGCGGCGGCGGCACTGGCGTGGCTGGTCGAGGAGATGGAGCAGCGCTACCAGGACATGCAGGCGTCCCGGGTGCGACACATCGACGACTTCAACGAGAAGGTGCGGTCCGGTGTCATCACCGCGCCGCTGGGCAGCCAGCGTGAATACCGGCCCTACCCGTACGTGGTGGCGATCGTCGACGAGCTGGCCGACCTGATGATGACGGCGCCGCGCGACGTCGAGGACGCGATCGTCCGGATCACCCAAAAGGCCCGAGCCGCAGGCATTCACCTGGTGCTGGCGACCCAGCGCCCGTCGGTGGACGTCGTCACCGGTCTGATCAAGACCAATGTGCCGTCGCGGCTGGCGTTCGCCACGTCGTCGCTGACCGATAGCCGCGTCATCCTGGACCAGGCCGGTGCGGAGAAGCTGATCGGCATGGGCGACGGCCTGTTCTTGCCGATGGGCACCAACAAGCCGATCCGGTTGCAGGGCGCCTTCATCACCGACGAGGAGATCTACGCCGTCGTGACCGCCTGCAAGGACCAGGCCGAACCCGAGTACACCGAGGGCGTCACCACCGCCAAGCCCACCGGGGAGCGCACGGACGTCGACCCGGACATCGGCGACGACATGGACGTGTTCCTGCAGGCCGTCGAGCTGGTGGTGTCCAGCCAGTTCGGCTCCACCTCGATGCTGCAGCGCAAGCTGCGCGTCGGGTTTGCCAAGGCCGGACGGCTAATGGACCTGATGGAGACCCGCGGCATCGTCGGACCGTCGGAGGGTTCCAAGGCCCGCGAGGTGCTGATCAAGCCCGACGAACTCGCCGGAACGCTGGCATTGATCCGGGGCTCGGACGGCTCGGACGACGGGTCCGAATAGCGCCGAACGTGAACGCAGGGCGAGAAATCGGCTCAAATCGCGGCCTCAGATCACGCTCGGCGGGTTACAACACCAGCAGCATCCGCGAGTTGCCGAGGATGTTCGGCTTGACGTAGCTGAGGTCCAGGAATTCGGCGACACCGATGTCGTAGGAGCGGCACATCTCCTCGAACACCTCGGCCGTCACCGGCGTGCC
The DNA here is from genome assembly GCF_059812425.1 of Mycobacterium sp. NGS56. Classification (NCBI taxonomy): domain Bacteria; kingdom Bacillati; phylum Actinomycetota; class Actinomycetes; order Mycobacteriales; family Mycobacteriaceae; genus Mycobacterium; species Mycobacterium sp. NGS56. The sequence continues at coordinate 327,325 of NZ_JCALCQ010000004.1, read as the reverse complement.
CTCGATCTCGGTGAATCCGTGCCTGGCGAAGAACTCGGTTTCGAACGTCAACACGAACAGCCGCTTCAACTGCAGCTCGCGGGCGACCTCCAGCAGCCGGTCGACGATCGCATGGCCGATGCCGCGGCCGGTCAGCGCCGGGCTGACCGCCACTGTGCGAATCTCGCCCAGGTCCGACCACAGCACGTGCAGCGCCCCGCAACCGACCACCTGGCCCTCGTGTTCGGCCACCCAAAATTCCTGGACGGCCTCGTACAACGTCACGAGGTTCTTCTCCAGCAAGATCTTTCCCGCGTAGGTGTCGACCAACTGCTTGATCGCGGGAACGTCCGACGTTCGCGCGCGCCGAACCAGCGGCCGATGACGCTGCGGACTTTGGGTCACGGCTAACAGTATGGACATCTGCGACGGCTGCGCTGGTCAACCGTTATTCTGTTGCCGTGTCGGGGCAGCCGCAGACGGGTCCGGTGGCAGGCCGCGCAAACATCGCCAACCTCGCCAATACGCTGACCCTGCTGCGCCTGGTGCTGGTGCCGATCTTCCTCCTCGCCCTGTTCGCCGGGGACGGCCACCAAAACGGTTTCCGCGTGGTGGCTTTCGTCATCTTCGCGGCCGCGTGCATCACCGATCGGTTGGACGGCCTGCTGGCTCGCAACTACGGCATGGCAACCGAATTCGGCGCTTTCGTCGATCCGATCGCGGACAAGACCCTGGTGGGGTCGGCGCTGATCGGGCTCTCGATGCTCGGTGAACTGCCGTGGTGGGTCACGGTGGTTATCCTGGCCCGCGAATTCGGGGTAACAGTGCTGCGGTTGGCCGTGATCCGCCGCGGCGTCATTCCGGCCAGTTGGGGCGGCAAACTCAAGACCGTGGTGCAGGTCCTGGCCATCGGATTGTTCGTGCTGCCCCTGGCGGGGTCGTTTCGGGTGGCCGCGGAGGTGGTGATGGGCGCGGCGATCGTGCTGACCGTGATCACCGGTATCGACTACGTCGTCTCGACCATCCGGGAAGTGCGCCGCACGCCCGGCTGATTCCGGCGGCGCTGATCGGGAACCAGACCACCGCTGCCGGCGTTCACCTAATGAGCACCTGCCGGAGGCAAGCTGAGTACGTGCCGCGCAGGGCTGACTGGACGAAGGAGGGCGGGATGCCGCCATTGGTGCGCGAGGTCATCGGCGACGTGCTGCGCGAGGCGCGCACGACACAGGGCAGGACGCTGCGGGAGGTGTCCGATTCGGCGCGGGTGAGCCTTGGATACCTGTCCGAGGTGGAGCGCGGCCGCAAGGAGCCTTCCAGCGAGCTGCTGAACGCGATCTGCGATGCGCTCGACGTCCCGCTGTCGTCTGTTCTGACCCACGCGGGCGAGCGGATGGCCAGCGAGGAACAGGCGGCCGTCGGCGCCCCCACGGATGGGGCGGGCAGCACCAGCATCAAGGTCGTGATCCCGCCGGTCGCGTCGTTGGCGCTGGCCTGAGCGACGGGGACCGATCCCGGGTAAGGGGTGGGGCGATCGGCGCCGACCCGTTAAATTGAGCGACAGGCGCACAGCCCGTTCAGGCCCATCCGGGGACCATCCGGATCCTCAATAAGCGAAGGTGGAGCTAAGTCATGGCCAATCCGTTCGTCAAGGCGTGGAAGTACCTCACGGCGCTGTTCAACGCCAAGATCGACGAGCACGCAGACCCCAAGATCCAGATTCAGCAGGCCATCGAGGAAGCGCAACGCACGCATCAGGCGCTGACCCAGCAGGCCGCGCAGGTCATCGGCAATCAGCGCCAACTGGAGATGCGCCTCAACCGTCAGCTGGCGGACGTGGAGAAGCTGCAGGTCAACGTGCGGCAGGCGTTGACGCTGGCCGATCAGGCGACCGCGGCCGGTGACGCCGCGAAAGCCACCGAGTACAACAACGCCGCCGAGGCGTTCGCCGCCCAGCTGGTAACCGCCGAGCAGAGCGTCGAAGACCTCAAAACGCTGCACGACCAGGCGCTGGGCGCGGCCGCGCAGGCCAAGAAGGCCGTCGAGCAGAATGCCATGGTGCTGCAGCAGAAGATTGCCGAGCGCACCAAGCTGCTCAGCCAGCTCGAACAGGCCAAGATGCAGGAGCAGGTAAGCGCTTCGCTGCAGTCGATGAGCGATCTCGCCGCCCCCGGCAACGTTCCCAGCCTCGACGAGGTGCGCGACAAGATCGAGCGGAGGTATGCCAACGCGATCGGGGCCGCCGAGCTCGCGCAGGGCTCGGTGCAGGGCCGGATGCTCGAGGTCGAGCAGGCCGGCGTCCAGATGGCCGGCCATTCCCGGCTGGAGCAGATTCGCGCCTCGATGCGTGGCGAGGCCCTGCCGACCGGTGGGACGCCGGCCGCGGGGACCACCGCCGCCACTCCTGCGCCCGCCGAAAGCGCGGGCGGCTCGGTCACCGAGAAACCGCTTGGCCAGTAGTCGGAGCGTCGTGGCCGTGAAAGCGACACAGCCCGGCGCGTGGCGTGCACTGGTGCACCGCGGGCTGGCGACCGCGGCCGACCTCTCGGACCTGGTGGCCCGCCGGATCAGCGCGATCGCGGATCCGCGCGCACGCCAGCTGCGTCGCCGGCGCCGCGCGCTTCGGTGGGGCCTGATCTTCAGCGCCGGGTGCGTGTTCTGGGCGGCGGTGACGATGCTGCTCGCCGCCTGGGGATGGTTCGCATTGCTGCTGGAAATCACCGGAGGCATCGCGGTTTTCATGGCCATCCCGGCGACGCTGTTGCTCATGCGCTATCGCTGGCTACGATCCGATCCGTTGCCGGCGCCGGCCACTGTCGGCGTGCGCCGACTGCCGCCGCCGGGTTCGGCGGCGCGGCCTGCGATGTACGCACTGGGTGCCTCGGAGCGCGGATTTACGTCGCTGGTGGCCGTGATCGAGCGGGGCGCGATGCTGCCGGCCGCCGAGATCCGGGACCTGACCGCGGCGGCTACCAGGACCTCGGCGGCCATGGCGTCCACCGCCGCGCAGGTGGTGTCGATGGAGCGGGCGGCGCAGGCCAGCGAAGGATCGCGGTCGTATCTGGTGCCCACCATCAACGCGTTCACCGCCCAGCTCAGCGCCGGCGTCCGCCAGTACAACGAAATGGTCACCGCGGCAGCGCAATTGGTGTCCTCGGCGAACGGCGACGGATCCGCCACGTCGCAGCAGTATCGCGCCGAACTGGCCGACGCGACGGATCGCCTGGTTGGCTGGGCGCAGGCGTTCGACGAACTCGGCGGATTGCCGCGCCATCAGTGATCGGGCGACGCGGACAGATCAGAGAGTCTGTCTGAGCGACGGTATCGCCAATGCGGCCAGACCGCGCAGCAGCGCCTTAGTCATGTCGAACACGTCGACGTAGTCGCGCCACAGCGTGATCCGCCCGTTGTGGACCTCAAAGATCCCGCAGGCCCAGAACTGCAGCCGTAGTGGTCCGAGGATCAGCACGTCGGTGCGTTCGGTGAGCACCGCGGCGCCGTCTGCGGCGATACGGTGGATCTTGACCTCGAACCCGATGCGACCTTCCATGCGGCGCAGCAGTTTCGCTGTTCGGCGACCGCCGCGGACCCTCGACAGTCCGACATTCTCGTAGACGAGGTTGTCATCGAATGACGCTTCGACGGTTTCGAAGTCCGCGTCCTGCAGGGCGTTCAGAAAAGTCTCTACCGTGCGCGTGTTCGCGACGGCTGTGCCAGTTAGCTCGGTCATCTGGTCAGCGTAGGCGCGTGGCAATCGGGCGCTGTGGCAGGGTGAGCACGATGCGCGTCGCCGTGGTCGCCGGGCCGGATCCCGGGCATTCGTTCCCGGCGATTGCGCTGTGCCGGCGCTTCGCCGAGGCCGGCGACGAACCCACCCTGTTCACCGGTGCCGAATGGCTCGACGCCGCCCGTGGCGCCGGCATCGACGGCGTCGCGCTGGACGGGCTGGCGGCCACCGACGACGACGTCGACGCCGGGGCCAGAATTCACCGGCGCGCCGCGCGAATGGCCGTGCTCAACGTGCCGGCGCTGCGCGACCTGGCGCCCGACCTGGTGGTGTCGGATGTCATCACCGCCGGCGGCGGCATGGCCGCCGAGCTGCTGGGCATCCCGTGGATCGAACTCAACCCGCATCCGCTCTACCTGCCGTCGAAAGGACTGCCGCCGATCGGCAGTGGGCTGGCACCGGGCACCGGCATCCGGGGCCGGCTGCGCGATGCCGCGATGCGCGCGTTGACGGCGCGATCCGTGCGCACGGGCCTGCAGCAGCGAGCGGACTCGCGCGTCGAGATCGGGCTGCCGGCGCGCGATCCCGGGCCGCTGCGGCGGCTGATCGCAACGCTGCCAGCGCTGGAAGTTCCCCGCCCCGACTGGCCCGTCGAGGCCGTCGTCGTCGGGCCGTTGCATTTCGAGCCGACCGACCGGACCCTCGAGGTCCCGCCCGGGTCCGGGCCGGTGGTGGTCGTTGCGCCGTCGACCGCCGTGATCGGGACCGAGGGCCTCGCCGAGGTCGCGTTGGCGTGTTTGACGCCGGGCCAGACATTGCCGCCGGGATCGCGGCTGCTGGTGTCGCGGTTGGACGGACCGGAACTGACGGTGCCGCCGTGGGCGACGGTCGGGCTGGGACGTCAGGACGAATTGTTGGCGCATGCCGACCTGGTGATCTGCGGCGGCGGTCACGGCATGGTGGCCAAGACGCTGCTCGCCGGTGTGCCCTTGGTGGTGGTGCCAGGCGGCGGTGATCAGTGGGAGATCGCCAACCGGGTGCTGCGGCAGGGCAGCGCGCGGCTGATCCGGCCGCTGACCGCTGACGCGCTGGTGGCCGCAGTCAACGAGGTGCTGTCCTCGCCCCGCTACCGGGCGGCGGCGCGGACGGCGGCCGCCGGCATCGCCGACGTCGCCGATCCGGTCCGGGTGTGCCGCGACGCGCTCGCGGTGGCCGGATGACTAACGCACAATCCCCGCCGATTTATGCTTCAGCGGGAGGCACCCGATGAAGATCATCACGACGATCGCCGGCGCCGCCCTGCTGGCGGGGACCCTGGCCGGTGCGGCCGTCGCACGCGCCGACAGTCCCGAGGAACACCAGGCGTGCCAGTTGATGGACGATCCGTCCGCCGCCGAACAGGGACTCGCGCCGGCCGAATACGCCTTCATGCAGTTGCGCGCGACCATGTCGGCCCAACGCGCACGCGACGTGATGTCCATCGCGGTGCAGGAGGACTGCCCAAACCACATCATCGACCTGCCGGCCAGCTGGAGGTAGCCGGTTTCGGCAGTCCGAGGACTCAGGCTGGGTATGTTGACTGACGTGCGGCTGACTGAGTTTCACGAACGGGTAGTCCTGCGCTTTGGCGCCACCTACGGGTCCTCCGTGCTGGTGGATCACGTATTGAGCAGATTCGGCGGACGCACGGCCGCTCAAGCCATCGAGGCGGGGGTCGAGCCCCGCGACGTATGGCGGGCGTTGTGCGTGGACTTCGACGTGCCTCGGGAACAGTGGTGAGCGCGGCGAACTATTCGTATGCCGGGTAGGTGTTCTGCCGCAACACCGTGGCCAGGTGTACGGCGTTGCGGACCGCATTGCCGGTAGCGGATGCCACGGCTTCCGGCACGTCGTCCAGGTCGGTGTAGTCCGTGCCCTGCATGGCCTCGCCGTTCCAATAGGTGCATCCTTGCGCGGCGATCGAGAACCCGATGTCGTTGAGCGCCTGAAACAGGTCGGCGACGATCTTGTGCGCCCCGTCCTCGTTTCCGACGACCGCGGCCAGGGCCACCTTGCCCACCATCCGCGGCCTTCCCGCGTCGTCGGTGTCGGACAGCTCGGCATCGAGGCGCTCCAGGACGCGCTGCGCCACGCTGGACATGTGACCGACCCAGGTGGGCGTCGACACAATGACGATGTCGGCCGCCTTGATTGACCGGCCACTCATCACCCGGCCCCATGTCGGCTTCGACCCCCGGCAGCAGGGTCAGGTCGACGCACCGCACCTTCTCACCCTCGACGCCCGCGCTTCGCAGCTGATCGAGCAACTGGTCGGCGAGTAGTTCACTGCTGGACGGCGCCGGGCTTTTCTTCAATGAGCAGACCAGGGCGATGGCGCGCAGGGATTGCGTTGCGGCTGAGGACATGCCGGCCACATACCCTGACACGGCGACGCCAAACGGCCCGGGTCGTCCGATCGGCCCTACCGCCGCGTGCGGTGCAGACCGCAGTCGCCACACAACGAGCCCCCGGGCAGACGGTAAAAAAGGCAGCAGCTGCGACGCCTGAAGGCCGGCTGCGGACCGCGCAGGACACCGGATCCGGCCATCACGCCGGTGTCCAGCAGCGACCGGATCGTCCGCACAATCGCCGGCCGCAGGTCGGGCCGCGCCGAAAGCAGGGCCTGCCCGGCTCCGACCAGCGCCGAGGCGATGTTGCCCGCGAGCAGGGCGGGTGCCAGCTTGACCGGGAGCCCGCGGGCGAGCGGGCGCATGTGTTCGGTCACCACGATGCGATACAGCGCCTCGACCGCGGGAGAGGTGACGGGTTTTCCGACGGGTCGGGGCAGCCGCAGCTCTGCGCCACCGTCGGCGCGTTGCAGGTTTTCGAGGTCGGGCAGTACGCCGTGGGCGATCGCGCACGCGAGCACCGGTGACCACAGCCTGGCGGCGTGGCCGAGGTGAACGAGCGAGGCGCCGATCCGCAGGTCGTCGCTGCGGTAGCGCTGGACGGTGGCATCGATCAGGTCCGCGCAGCCGTCGGCGTAGGACCGCGCGACCGGATGCCATCCCGCCGCGTCACCACCCACGGTTAGCGCGAAAAAGCCACCGTAGGAGGCGATTTCGGCTAACTCGGTGGAGATGTCCATCGTTTCGCGACCCTCTTGGGAAATCCGGCCCCCGGTTGTCGTGAGCCGCGTCATGAGGGAGGCGCCGACGGCCGCACCGCTTTCCTCAGGCGTGCCGCTCGACGTCTTTCGGTAGCCGATGCTGCCACATCGGTGGCGCACGCGGCGTGTCGAACTTGAATCGAACACCTGTTCGGCTACTGTGGTGATCGTTCGCCAGCCAACTTGTCGGTGCCCTTCTCTAGTGTCACCGCCAACCGACCGATACCGGTCAGACGAACACCGACCATAGGAGAGGACCATGGCGCAAGCCCCCGACCGCGAGAAGGCTCTCGAACTGGCGATGGCCCAGATCGAAAAGAGCTACGGCAAAGGCTCAGTGATGCGTCTCGGCGACGAGACACGTCAGCCGATCTCGATCATCCCGACCGGATCCATCGCACTGGACGTGGCCTTAGGCATCGGCGGGCTGCCCCGCGGCCGGGTCGTGGAGATCTACGGCCCGGAATCCTCGGGTAAGACCACCGTCGCCCTGCACGCGGTGGCCAACGCCCAGGCCGCCGGCGGCGTCGCCGCCTTCATCGACGCCGAGCACGCCCTGGATCCGGAGTACGCCAAGAAGCTCGGCGTGGACACCGATTCCCTGCTGGTCAGCCAGCCCGACACGGGGGAGCAGGCCCTCGAGATCGCCGACATGCTGATCCGCTCCGGCGCGCTCGACATCCTGGTCATCGACTCGGTGGCCGCGTTGGTGCCACGCGCCGAGCTCGAAGGCGAGATGGGCGACAGCCACGTCGGACTGCAGGCCCGGCTGATGAGCCAGGCCCTGCGGAAAATGACTGGCGCGCTGAACAATTCGGGCACCACCGCGATCTTCATCAACCAGCTGCGCGAGAAGATCGGCGTGATGTTCGGCAGCCCCGAAACCACCACGGGTGGAAAGGCTTTGAAGTTCTACGCGTCGGTGCGCATGGACGTGCGCCGGATCGAGACGCTCAAGGACGGCACCAACGCGGTCGGCAACCGCACCAGGGTCAAGATCGTCAAGAACAAGGTGGCGCCGCCCTTCAAGCAGGCCGAGTTCGACATCCTCTACGGCCAGGGGATCAGCCGGGAGGGTTCGCTGATCGACATGGGCGTGGAGCAGGGTTTCATCCGCAAGTCCGGTTCCTGGTTCACCTACGAGGGTGAGCAGCTCGGCCAGGGCAAGGAGAACGCCCGCACCTTCTTGATGGAAAACGACGAAGTCGCCAACGAGATCGAGAAGAAGATCAAGGAAAAGCTCGGCATTGGCGCGGTCGTGACCGATGACGACGTCCTGCCCGCCCCCGTCGATTTCTGAGCCCTCCCGCGAAGAGCAGGCGCGGGCGCTGTGCCTGCGCCTGCTCACCGCGAGAGCGCGCACCCGGGCCGAGCTCCATGGCCAGCTGGCCAAACGCGGCTATCCCGACGACGTCAGTGAGCGGGTGCTCGACCGGTTGACCTGCGTCGGGTTGGTCGACGACGCCGACTTCGCCCAGCAGTGGGTGCAGTCGCGCCGATCGAACGCCGGGAAAAGCAAGCGCGCTTTGGCCGCCGAGCTGCGCAGCAAGGGCGTCGACAACGACGTGATCACCTCGGCGCTGGCCGGGCTCGACGCCGGCGCCGAACGGGATCGGGCGGAGCAATTGGTCCGGTCCAAGCTGCGCCGGGAGACGCTGGACGGCGACGATGCGCGGGTGGCTCGCAGGCTGGTGGGAATGCTGGCGCGCCGTGGTTACAGCCAGAACTCGGCGGGCGAGGTCGTTTTTGCCGAGTTGGCCGCCGAGCGGGAGCGCCGCCGGGTCTAGGCCCTTGACGTGCGGTTTCCCGTGCACCGACCCGTCGCCGTACCATGGCCCCGTGACTTCGATGGTGGCGCAGGCCGGCCGGACCGCGGATGCGGCGACCCACGCCGCCTCGCCGCGCACCTACCAAGTCCGCACCTACGGCTGCCAGATGAACGTCCACGACTCGGAGCGGTTGGCGGGCCTGCTGGAAGCGGCCGGATATCGGCGCGCGGCCGAGGGCGTCGACGCCGATGTCGTGGTGTTCAACACCTGCGCGGTACGGGAGAACGCCGACAACAAGCTTTACGGCAACCTCAGCCATCTGGCTCCGCGAAAGCGCGGCAATCCCACGATGCAGATCGCCGTCGGCGGCTGCCTGGCCCAAAAAGACCGGGATGCGTTGCTGCGCAAGGCGCCCTGGGTCGACGTCATCTTCGGCACCCACAACATCGGGTCGCTGCCAACGCTGCTGGAGCGCGCCCGGCACAACAAGGTCGCCCAGGTGGAAATCGCCGAGGCGCTGCAGGAGTTCCCGTCGTCGCTGCCGAGCGCGCGCGAATCCGCCTACGCTGCTTGGGTTTCCATCTCGGTCGGATGCAACAACAGCTGCACCTTCTGCATCGTCCCGTCGCTGCGGGGCAAAGAGGTTGACCGCAGCCCGCACGACGTCCTGGCCGAGGTTCGGTCGCTGGTCGACGACGGCGTACTCGAGGTCACGCTGCTGGGACAGAACGTCAACGCCTACGGGGTGTCCTTCGCAGACCCGGCCTTACCCCGCGACCGCGGCGCCTTCGCCGGCCTGCTGCGGGCCTGCGGCGACATCGACGGGCTGGAGCGGGTGCGGTTCACCTCGCCCCATCCGGCCGAATTCACCGACGACGTCATCGAGGCGATGGCGCAGACGCCGAATGTCTGCCCCGCCCTGCACATGCCACTGCAGTCCGGATCCGACCGGGTGCTGCGCGCGATGCGACGGTCCTACCGCGCCGAGCGCTACCTCGGCATCATCGACCGCGTTCGGGCCGCCATGCCGCACGCCGCCATCAGCACCGACCTGATCGTGGGATTTCCCGGAGAGACCGAAGAGGACTTCGCCGCCACGCTCGACGTGGTGCGCCAGGCTCGGTTCTCGGCGGCCTTCACCTTCCAGTACTCCAAGCGGCCCGGCACCCCGGCCGCCGACCTCGACGGGCAGATACCGAAAGCCGTCGTGCAGGAACGGTACGAGCGCCTGATCGAACTGCAGGAGGCGATCTCGCTGGAGGGTAACCAGGCCCTGATCGGACAGACCGTCGAACTGCTGGTCGCCACGGGCGAAGGCCGCAAGGACAGCCGCACCGCGAGGATGACCGGGCGGGCCCGCGACGGCCGATTGGTGCACTTCGCCGTCGACACGCCCGACGACACCACGGTACGGCCCGGTGACGTCATCACCACGGTGGTCACCGAGGCCGCGCCGCACCACCTGATCGCCGACGCGGGCATCGTCACGCATCGCCGCACCCGAGCGGGTGATGCTCATGCCGCCGGGCAGCGCCCGCGCGGCATCGGTCTTGGCATGCCCGCCGTCGGGCCGCCCGTCGGCCCGCCCGAACCCCTTGGATGTGCACTGTGAAAAAAGAGATGAACAACGACGACATGCAGCTCGGCGCCTTGCGGACCGAGATCGAGGCCGCCGAGCGCCGGGTGGCGCGCGGAATCGACCCCGGGCCACGGGCCTTCTTCGTGTCGATCCTGGTGTTCGTGCTGCTGGCGTCGTTCATCCTGCCGCACACCGGCGACGTCCGCGGCTGGGATGTGCTGTTCGGCAGCCACCACGCCGGCGCGGCCGCTGTGGCCCTGCCTTCGCGGGTGTTCGCCTGGCTGGCACTGGTGTTCGGTGTGGGCTTCTCGATGCTGGCGCTCGTGACGCGGCGCTGGGCACTGGCCTGGGTCGCGTTGGCGGGCACCGCCATTGCGGGCGCCGCGGGCATGCTGGCGATCTGGTCGCGTCAGACCGTTTCCGCCGGGCACCCGGGTCCGGGCTGGGGCCTGATCGTCGCCTGGCTCACCGTGCTCGTGCTCATCTACCACTGGGCCCGCGTGGTCTGGTCGCGCACCATCGTGCAACTCGCCGCCGAGCAGCAGCGCCGCCGCGTCGCGGCGGCGCACCAGTCGATCACCCTGCTGGATGGTCTGGACAACCCGGCGGCGCCCGCAGCCCCGGAAACCCGGGACGATCCCGGCACTGCGGGATCTGACCGCCGCTAGGGCTTGCGGGTCAGGGCCTCGACGGCCGCCTGGGCCCACTGTCGCCACTGCTCGGCGTTGGCTTTGGCCTCTTCGGCTTCCTTGGTTCGCCCCGCCGCCGCTGCCTTCTGAGCCTGCTGCTCGTATTGTTCGGCGCGGGCCTGGAATTGCTCGGCCCGGGCCTGCGCCTGCGGGTCTGACCAACCGGCGTCGCCGGCGTCGCGCACCTTCTTCTCGACCGCGCGCAGCCGCCGCTCCAACTCGGCGGACCGCTCGCGTGGGACCTTGCCGATTGCGTCCCACTTCTCGGTGATCGTGCGCAGCGCCGCGCGGGCTGCGTCGTGGTTGCTGGTGTCCAGCGTCTCCGCCTCGGCCAGCAGCGCCTCTTTGGCGGTCGCATTGGCGCGGAACTCCGCGTCCTTTTCCGCCGTCACAGCGTTGCGCGCGGTGAAGAACACGTCCTGAGCGGCCTTGAAACGACGCCACAGGGCGTCGTCGACCTCCCGGCTGGCCCGCCCGGCCGCCTTCCACTCGGTGAGCAGCTTGCGGAATTCGGCGCTGGTGGCGGTCCAGTCGGTCGAGTCGGACAGCGCTTCAGCCCGCTCGCACAGGCGTTCCTTGGCCTGGCGTATCCCCGAGCGCTCCCGGTCCAGTTCGGCGAAATGCGATCCGCGCCGCCTGTTGAAAGCCTCCCTGGCCGCGGAGTAGCGCTTCCACAACGCGTCGTCGACCTTGCGGTCCACTCCGCTGATCGTCTTCCACTCGTCGAGGATCGCGCGGAACCGGTCACCCGCCGCCTTCCATTGCGTCGCGTTGGCGGCCAAGTCCTCGGCCTCCGCGGCCAGCGCCTCCTTGCGGGCGGTCTGGGTGGCCCGATGCTCCTCGCGCCGCGAGCGGTCCGCGGCGATGGCCGACTCGGCATGTTCGACGATGGTGGCCAACCGGGCCGCCAGCGCGTCGATATCGCCGAGCACTGCAGCCGTCGGCAACGTCTCGGTCAACTCGGCCGCATGAGCCCGGATCTTGCGCGCGTCACCGGACCCGGAGGCCAGGCGCTCCTCCATCAGGGTGACCTCGGTGGCCAGGTCATCGAAGCGGCGGCCAAAATGGGCGAACGCCGCCTCCCGATCGCCGGCCTGCCAGGAGCCGACGACGCGCTCGCCGGCGGAGCTGACCAGCCATACCGTGCCGTCGTCGTCCACGCGCCCGAACTGGTGGGGATTGCTGGGCGGCGGCATCACCAGCGGGTGAGCGGTGGTGGGCCGCGCTGCCGGCCGGGGACCGGGACGGGGTCCCGGGCGCGGCGCGGGCCGAGCTGAATCGTCGCGAGGCTGGTCAGCCGTCATGCGCTCGTCACTACCCTTTCAACCGTTCCGCGCGGTCCATGTCCCGCGCGCCTGCCGCGCGTAGCGGCACCGTTTTCTGCGTCTGCCGGGTGCCCGTGGCCGGGTTCTCCCAATAGGTGCTTCAACAGTATTCAAGCAGCTTGCTCTGGTACGCGCCGCCACCTTGCCATTCCCGACCGGCCCGACGGCGGCGCGGCCACTTCGCCGGGTCCGCGCCGGCAGAGGGCCGTCCTGCTATCGCGTCGCGGCGTCGCAGTTTGTCGGACGCTGGTGAGTCGTCTTCGGTCTTTGGGGCATCGCACAGGAGCAAGCCGCTTCCGGCGAAACGCGGACGACTCGCCGACGATCAAGCCGATGTTTGTGACGCTTATCCCATTGCGCAGAGTGAGCCAAGCCCAAACGGCTGGCAGCGAAGGAGCTAGCGGGCGCACACAGCTACCTGTGTAGGTCTCTTAGAGTAATCCCACGAGTTACATAGATTGCTGAAGTAATAGTTGAACGGTTACCCGCGGCGCAACCAGCCAGGTGCTGAACGTCATAACTTTGTAGTTGAACTGAACGCGAATTGTGCGTGTATTTGCTTGCGCCACGGGGAAAGCTGGGTCGGACGGGTGTAAGCGGAGGGATCGATCATGTCAAAAGTTGATGTCGCGGCGTTACTTGCGTTGTGCGCGGCGCTGGCATCGGCGGTTGGCGACGTGATTCGTCAGCGTTCCGCGCACGAGATCACCGACAAGCCGGTCGGCCACCTGGAACTATTCCGCATGTCGCTGCGGGACACCCGGTGGTGGCTGGGCGGACTGGCCGCGATCACCAACTACAGCCTGCAGGCAGCCGCCCTGGCATGGGGTTCGGTCGTCATGGTGACCGCCCTGCAGGTGACGGCCCTGCTGTTCGCGCTGCCCATCTACGCGCGGCTCGTCAACCGCCGGGTGACGCCAAGGGAATGGACGTGGGCGCTCACCCTGGCCGCCGCATTGGCCGTCGTCATCACCGTCGGCGACCCAGCCGCCGGTCACCAGCGCGCGCCGCTGCAAGCCTGGATCATCGTCGCCATGGTTATGGTGCCGCTGCTGGTGGCCTGCGTGGTGGCCGCGCGACTGCGGGCCGGCAGCCCATTCTCGGCCGTGCTGCTAGCGGTGGTGGCGGGTTCGTCGTTGGCGCTGTTCGCGGTGCTGACCAAGGGCATCGTCGAGATCTCCGAGAACGGCCCGCTGGGCGTGCTGACATCGCCCGAATTCGTGCCCTGGCTGTTGGTGGCTCTGGCCGGGATGATCTTTCAGCAATCGGCTTTCCGCGCCGGCGCGCTGACCGCGTCGTTGCCGACGATGACGGTGGCCAAGCCGGTGGTCGCCGGCCTGCTCGGGGTGCTGGTGTTGGGCGAGACGCTGAACGCCAGCGGCCCCGAGGCCTTCCTACTGGTCGCGGCGGTGGCGGTGGTCTTCATCGCCACCATCGCACTGGCCCGCGGCGAGGCCGCCACCATCGACCGGGCCGATCGGGGGTCCGGTGGTGCCCCGCGAGAAATACCGGCCCGGACGGTGACCGAAGACGACGACTTCGGCCCACCCAGCGATCGTCTGATGGTGGCGGACGCCTTCCGTCATTGAGGTCCGGCGCTCGGACGGCCCGGCCAGCGTGAACTGATGCCCGGCCGCCAGCGCGGTCACGTTAGTTTGGTGGCGTGCTGAGCGCGATTGCGATCGTCCCGTCGGCGCCGGTCCTCGTCCCCGATCTCGCCGGAACGGCCACCGCCGAGGTGGCCGACCTGACCGCGGCGACGCTTGCTGCGGCCGCCCTGCTGCCCGACCGCTGGGTAGCAATAGGGACGGGGCCCGACGACCGGGTACTGAGTCCGGACCTGGTGGGCACCTTCGCAGGTTTCGGCGTGGACGTGCGCGTCCGGCTTTCCGCGCGAAGCGACGAGGCGGTCCCGCCGGTCGAGTTTCCGGTCTGTGCGCTGATAGCCGGGTGGGTGCGCGGCCAGGCGCAGCCGGACGCCAGCGCGCAGGTCCGGATTTACCGCACCGATCGCGAATCCGACGCAGCGCTGAGTCTCGGCAGACATCTACGCGCCGAGATCGATCGGGTGGCCCAGCCGGTCGGGGTGCTGGTGGTCGCCGATGGCGCCAACACGCTCACACCGGCGGCCCCTGGCGGATACCACCCCGAGTACGCCGACGCGCAAGAGGCCCTGGACGACGCGCTCGCCCTCGGCGATATCGCCGCGCTGCGCCGCCTGCCACCCCAGATCCTGGGGCGGGTCGCGTTTCAGGTGCTCGCCGGGCTGGCCGAGCCCGGACCGCGATCAGCCAAGGAGTTCTACCGCGGGGCGCCCTACGGGGTGGGCTACTTCGCCGGCGCCTGGCAGCTGTGACGGCCGCCGTGCGCCCCCTGGCCATCATCGGCCCAACCGGCACCGGCAAGTCGCAGTTGGCCCTCGACCTTGCAGAACGGGTCGAGCGGCTCGGCGTGGACGCCGAGGTCGTCAACGCCGACGCGATGCAGCTCTATCGCGGCATGGACATCGGCACCGCCAAGCTGCCCATCGACGCCCGCCGCGGCATCCCACATCACCAGCTCGATGTCCTCGACGTCACCGAAACCGCGACGGTCGCCCGCTATCAGGCTGCCGCCGCCGACGACGTCGAAGCGATCGCGGGCCGGGGCGCACTGCCGATCATCGTCGGTGGCTCCATGCTCTACATCCAGTCGCTCCTCGACGACTGGTCGTTTCCCGCCACCGACCCCGCGGTGCGCGCGCGCTGGGAGCAGCGGCTCGCCGAGATCGGGGTGGGCGAGCTGCACGCCGAGCTGGCCCGGCGCGATCCCGCCGCGGCCGCGTGGATCCTGCCCACCGATGCCCGCCGCACCGTGCGGGCCCTGGAAGTCGTCGAGCTGACCGGCCAGCCGTTCGCCGCCTCCGCACCGCAGATCGGCGCCCCCAGGTGGGACGCCGCAATCGTCGGGCTGGACTGCGACACAACACTTCTGGATGAGCGGCTGGCCCGGCGCACCGATGCCATGTTCGACGGGGGGCTGGTCGGCGAAATGATCGCGCTGCTGGACAAAGGCTTGCGCGACGGGGTCACCGCCTCGCGCGCGCTGGGCTACGCCCAGGTGCTGACGGCGCTGGATGCAAGCGGTCCGGCGGGCCCCAGCGCAGATCAACTGCGGGACGCGCGCGAGCAGACCTTCGTCGGCACCCGACGCTACGTCCGGCGCCAACGGTCGTGGTTTCGTCGGGATCACCGCGTGCAGTGGCTCGATGCCGGCGCGGAGGGCGGCGCACTCGTCGACGCCGCCATGCGGGCGTGGCGCCACGTATCCTGAGCAGGTGATCTTCGCGAAGGGCCACGGTACCCAGAACGACTTCGTGGTGCTGCCGGACCCGCAGGCGGAGCTGAGCCTGACCGAGTCGCGGGTGGCCGCGCTCTGCGACCGGCGCCGCGGCCTGGGCGCCGACGGGGTGCTGCGCATCACCACCGCCGGTGCGGCGCTGTCGGCCGGCGTGCTCGACCGGGTGCCCGACGGAGTGGGGGTCGGGGATTGGTACATGGACTATCGCAACGCCGACGGCTCCGTCGCCCAGATGTGCGGCAACGGCGTGCGAGTCTTCGCGCACTACCTGCGCGCCTGCGGCATGGAATCTCGCGACGAATTCGTGGTCGGGTCGCTGGCCGGCCCGAGGCCGGTCGCGGTGCATCGGGCCGATGCGACCACCGCCGACATTAGCGTCGACATGGGCAAGGCCAATGCCTTGGGCCCCGGCGAAGCGGTCGTAAGCGGCCGGCGGTTCGCGGGCCTGGCAGTGGATGTGGGCAATCCGCACCTGGCCTGCGTGGACCCACAACTGACCGCCGAGGCGCTGGCGGCACTGGACGTTGCCGCGCCGGTGAGCTTCGATCCGGCCCAATTCCCCGATGGGGTGAATGTCGAGATCCTCACCGCACCAGTCGATGGGGCGGTGCACATGCGCGTGCATGAGCGGGGAGTGGGCGAAACCCGCTCGTGCGGCACCGGAACGGTCGCCGCCGCGGTCGCCGCACTGGCCGGTGCCGGTGTGGCCACCGGCACCCTGACCGTTAGGGTGCCCGGCGGTGAGGTCGTCGTGACCATCACCGACGCCACCAGCTTCCTGCGAGGACCGTCCATACTGGTAGCCGAGGGAGAAATCAGCGAGGAATGGTGGGGCGAACAGCAGCGTTAATCAGATGCGCGACACCGTTTTCGCGTGCATCATCTCTTATTGCCTATGACAGAACCTGAATTTCATGACCGCGCTTCGGCAATCCCGGAGCCCAGCACGGGCGAACTCGCCCTCGAAGACCGGTCGGCGCTGCGCCGCGTGGCCGGCCTGTCCACCGAACTCACCGACGTCTCCGAAGTCGAGTACCGCCAGCTCCGGCTCGAGCGGGTCGTCCTGGTGGGCGTGTGGACCGACGGCAGCGCCGCCGACAGCGAGGCCAGCATGGCCGAACTCGCGGCCCTGGCCGAAACCGCCGGCTCCGAGGTGCTCGAGGGATTGATCCAGCGCCGCGACAAACCGGACCCGTCGACCTACATCGGTTCGGGCAAGGCCGCCGAACTCCGCGAAGTAGTGCTGGCGACCGGCGCCGACACCGTCATCTGCGACGGTGAACTCTCCCCGGCGCAGCTGACCGCGCTGGAAAAGGCGGTGAAGGTCAAGGTCATCGACCGCACCGCGCTGATCCTCGACATCTTCGCCCAGCACGCCACCAGCCGAGAGGGCAAGGCGCAGGTCTCGCTGGCCCAGATGGAATACATGCTGCCGCGGCTGCGTGGCTGGGGTGAGTCGATGTCGCGCCAGGCTGGTGGCCGTGCCGGCGGCAGCGGGGGAGGCGTGGGCCTGCGCGGTCCCGGTGAAACCAAGATCGAGACCGACCGGCGGCGGATCCGCGAGCGCATGGCCAGGCTGCGCCGCGAGATCAAGGACATGAAACAGGTCCGCGACACCCAGCGCAGCCGGCGGGTGCGCAGCGACCTGCCCGCCATCGCCATCGTCGGCTACACAAACGCCGGCAAGTCGAGCCTGCTCAACGCGCTGACCGGGGCCGGGGTGCTGGTACAGGACGCGTTATTCGCCACCCTGGAACCCACCACCCGACGAGCCGAGTTCGATGACGGCCGGCCGTTCGTGCTCACCGACACCGTCGGGTTCGTCCGGCACCTGCCCACCCAACTGGTCGAAGCCTTTCGCTCCACGTTGGAAGAGGTCGTCGACGCCGATCTGCTGGTGCACGTCGTCGACGGCTCCGACGTCAACCCGCTCGCGCAGATCAACGCGGTCCGCCAGGTTGTCTCCGAAGTCGTGGCCGACTATGGGGCCGACCACGACGGCGACGCGCCGCAGGAGCTGGTGGTGGTGAACAAGGTTGACGCCGCAAGCGATTTGACGCTGGCCAAGCTTCGCCATGCCCTGCCGGGCGCCATGTTCGTGTCCGCGCGCACCGGCGACGGAATCGACGCCCTGCGCCGCCGGATCGCCGAACTCGCCGTCCCCGCCGACACCGCCGTCGACGTGGTGATCCCGTATCACCGCGGCGACCTGGTGGCCCGGCTGCACGCCGATGGGCGCGTACAGCGGGAGGAGCACAACGCCGAGGGCACCCGCATCAGGGCCCGGGTTCCGCTCGCGCTGGCCGGCCGGCTGCGCGAGTTCTCCGCGCACTGAACGCGCATTCCCCCAGTTGAGCCGCGCGGAGCAGTGCTGCCCGACGCACCCGAGCCGACAATAGGTCAGCCCGCCGGCTGCCTACCAACCGTCTGGTTGGTATATGTTGGGCTGCAGTAACCCCAGTCGCCGGAGGTCTTTTATGAGCAGCGCCATCAAATACCAGCGCACTCTTTTCGAGTCAGAGCACGACCTGTTTCGTGAGTCCTACCGGGGCTTTCTCGAGCGTCACGTCGCGCCCTACCACGACGAGTGGGAGAAGGAGAAGATTGTCGACCGGGGTGTGTGGCTCGAGGCCGGCAAGCAAGGCTTCCTCGGCATGGCAGTGCCGGAAGAGTACGGCGGCGGCGGCAACCCCGACTTTCGGTACAACGCGATCATCACCGAGGAGACCACCGCCGGCCGGTACAGCGGCATCGGTTTCGGCCTGCATAACGACATCGTGGCGCCGTACCTGTTGGCGCTGGCCACCGAGGAGCAGAAGCAGCGCTGGTTGCCGAAATTCTGCACCGGAGAGCTGATCACGGCGATAGCGATGACCGAACCGGGAACCGGTAGCGACCTGCAGGGCATCAAGACCCGTGCGGTCAAGCAGGGCGACCACTACGTGCTCAACGGCTCAAAGACGTTCATCACCAACGGAATCAACTCCGATCTGGTGCTCGTGGTCGCGCAGACCGACCCGGAAAAGGGCTCTCAGGGTTTCTCGCTGCTCGCCGTCGAGCGGGGCATGGAAGGCTTTGAGCGCGGGCGCCACCTGGACAAGATCGGGCTCGACGCCCAGGACACGGCCGAGTTGTCGTTCACCGACGTCAAGGTGCCGGCCGAAAACCTGCTGGGCCAGGAGGGCATGGGATTCATCTATCTCATGCAGAACCTGCCGCAGGAACGCATCTCGATCGCCATCATGGCCGCCGCGGCCATGGAGCAGGTGCTCGAGCAGACCCTGCAATACACCAAGGAGCGCAAGGCTTTTGGTAAGCCGATCGGCAGCTTCCAGAACAGCCGCTTCGTGCTCGCCGAGCTGGCGACGGAGGCTACCGTGGTCCGCATGATGGTCGACGAGTTCGTCCGCCTGCACCTGGACCACAAGCTGACCGCCGAGCAGGCCGCCATGGCCAAGTGGTACTGCACCGAAAAGCAGGTGCATCTGATCGACCGCTGTCTGCAACTGCACGGTGGTTATGGCTACATGCGTGAATACCCTGTGGCCCGTGCCTATCTGGATGCCCGGGTGCAAACGATCTACGGTGGCACGACCGAGATCATGAAGGAAATCATCGGCCGCAGCCTCGGCGTCTAGCCTTTCGTTTTGCTGGATAGCAGACGCGCGATTCGGATAGGCGCGACGCTGTCGGCGCAGGGGCCTCCGGCACTGGCGGGACGCGATGGACATTCGTTCGTTGACTCGCACGTCGCTATTGCCGACGAACCGACCAATGCGTGCAATGGTCGGTTGTGCCGGGGTAGAGCGTGAATGCGCCGATGGCTCACGTACCGTCGGCCCATGGATTTCGGATATACCGACCGCGTGAGCACGCGTAGTCAGGCCCGCTATCGCGCCGTCCGCTCATGCGCGCCGCGCAGCCGCGGCCGGCGCAATTCTGCTGCGCGAGTCGGCAGTCCGGCCTCGTTATTCGATTTTGCCTTCCCGCCGCGTTGCCGTGCGGTATCCGCAACACCGCACGAACGGTGCCACGGCGGATCGCGATCGAGCCATGGGTCGGCATCATTTCGACATCGGTGTGGTATCCGTTTTTGTAAAATTCGTGATTTGACTTCGCATTTCTTGGCGGTTGGAGCAAAGTTATGCGAGCCCGACGATAAGGCTGGTTGTGCGCGGGTCCATTTCCGGCGCAAGTACCGCCCGCTCGCCGGTTATGCAGGCAAGGGCATAGCCGCAGGATGGGCCATGTCCGCCGGCTGGGAGGCTTGGTGAAGTGCAGAGAGGCCATATGCGCAAGCTGATCGGAAGCGCGCTGGTCAGCCTGACGACGACGGCATTGGCCGCGGTATTGCTGGCGCCCACCGCGATAGCGAGTCCGATAGGCGACGCCGAGGCCGCGATCATGGCCGCATGGGATAAGGCCGGCGGCGACACCTCGCCACTGGGCGCCCGTAGGGGCGACGTGTACCCGGTCGCTGATGGTTTCGCTCTGGACTTCGACGGCGGCAAGATGTTCTTCACCCCGGCCACCGGAGCCAAATTCGCCTACGGGCCCGTCCTGGACAAGTACGAGTCGCTGGGTGGACCGGCCGGCAGCGATCTGGGCTTCCCGGCCATCGACGAGGTTCCAGGCCTCTCCGGTCCGGACAGCCGGGTGATCACCTTCTCAGCCAGCGACAAGCCGGTGATTTTCTGGACGCCCGAACACGGCGCGCACGTGGTGCGTGGCGCACTCAACACCGCTTGGGACAAGCTGGGCAGCTCGGGCGGGGTTCTCGGCGTACCGGTCGGCGACGAGACCTACAGCGGCGAGGTGTCCTCCCAGAAATTCAGCGGCGGCCAGGTCTCGTGGAACCGGCAGACGAAGCAGTTCACCACCGAACCGCCGGCACTGGCCGACCAGCTCAAGGGCCTACAGGTAGCGATCGATCCGACCGCCGCGATCAACACCGCCTGGCGCGCGGCCGGGGGACCCACGGGGCCGTTGGGCGCCAAGCAGGGCGGGCAATATCGGGTCGGCGGGGACGGGATCGCCCAGAACTTCGCCGGCGGCAAGGTGTTCTTCACCCCAGCGACCGGCGCGAACGCCCTCGAAAGCGACATACTGGCCAAGTACGAGTCACTGGGCGGACCGGTCGGCAGCGACCTGGGCTTCCCGACCACCAACGAAACCGACGGCGGCATAGGGCCTTCCAGCCGTATCGCCACCTTCTCCGCGGCCGACAAGCCGGTCATCTTCTGGACTTCCGACCACGGCGCCTTCGTCGTACGCGGGGCGATGAAGACTGCGTGGGACAAGCTGCGCGCTCCGGCCGGAAAACTCGGTGCCCCCGTCGCCGACCAAGCCGTCAACGGCGATGTCATCTCCCAGCAGTTCACCGGCGGCAAGATTTCGTGGAACCGGGCAAAGAACACGTTCAGCACGGAGCCGGCCAACTTGGCGAAGCTGCTGTCCGGCCTGCAGGTGTCGGGTCAGGACCAGCCGAGCAACTCGGCTATGCCGCCGCACGCGAAGAAGTCCACCTGGCACTGGTGGTGGCTGGTTGCCGCCCTTCCGGTGGTGGCGCTGATCGTGCTGCTGGCGTGGGTGCTGTTCGTATGGCGGCGCCGCCGGCCCGACCACGAGGACGCCGCGGCCTACGCGCCCGGCCACGAGGGGTACTTCGGCTACGACGCCGACGAGCGCTGGGGACACGACGATTCCGACGTCACCGCCGACTCGTTTGGACAAGCCGCGCCGCGCCAGCCCGAACCGGAGCCGGAGGCCGGGCCGGTCGGCTGGCAACGTCAAGTTGCCGTCGGAGGCGACCACGGGTTCGACGAGGAAGACCCCGACGCGGTCGACACCGACTCGATCCCGGTCGTCTCCGAGGAGATGCTGCCGGAGGCCGCCTATCCCGATGCCGGGGACGACTACACCGACTACACCGACGCCGTTCCGGATGTCGCCGAGCCCGAGACGGCGGACGACGCCGCCTATCTCGACGCCGAGGATCCCGATGCCGGTTATGTGGAGGAGACGTATCCGGAAGACGAGTACCCAGACGTCCTTCCCTCCACCCCAGCGGACGACGATGCCGTGGCCAGCGCCCTGGAAACCGCTGAGCCAGAAGACGAATACCTCGACCTCCCGGAACCGGACGTCGAGCCCGCACCGGATGCCGCGGCCGACGCCGCGGTAGGAGCCGCCGTGGTCGCCGAGGCGGGCGTAAAGACTCCGTCACGAAGCGGTCGGCACGCCGCCGAGGACGCCTCGGAGAACGGTATGGCGGGACCGGACGGGCGACCCACCATCCACCTGCCGCTCGATGACCCGTACCAGGCGCCCGACGGATATCCCGTCAAGGCGAGCGCGCGTTACGGCTTGTATTACATGCCGGACAGCGACCTGTATCAGGACACGCTCGCCGAAATTTGGTTGTCCAGCGAAGAAGTCGCGCAGGCGAACGGCTTCACCAGGGCCGACTGACTGGGTCCGCTCCCGCGTCAGACCTTGCGAATAACCGTGACGACCTTGCCCAGCACGCTCGCGTCGTTGCCCGGGATGGGATCGAACGCCGGGTTGTGCGGCATCAGCCACACCTGACCGCCGGCGCGTTTGAAGGTCTTGACCGTGGCCTCACCGTCGAGCAGCGCCGCGACGATGTCGCCGTTGTCGGCGACGTTCTGCTGACGCACCACCACCCAGTCGCCGTCACAGATCGCGGCATCGACCATCGAGTCACCGACGACCTTGAGCAGGAAAAGCGTGCCTTCACCGACCAATTCGCGCGGCAGGGGAAAGACGTCTTCGACGGCCTCTTCGGCGAGGATGGGCCCGCCGGCCGCGATGCGCCCGAGCACCGGGACGAACGTGGGTTCGGGCAGGGCGTCCGAGCCGGCCACCTCCGTGGCGGGCACGGCCACGTCGTCGTCGGCGCCGCGGACATCGACGGCGCGCGGGCGGTTGGGGTCGCGGCGCAGGTATCCCTTGCGCTCCAGGGTCCGCAGCTGGTGCGCCACCGATGACGTCGACGTCAGACCGACGGCGTCGCCGATCTCCCGGATGCTGGGCGGGTAGCCGCGGCTGGTGACCGAGGCGCGAATGACATTCAGAATGGTTCGCTGCCGTTCGGTCAGCGAGGGATCCACGGAGTGCAGCCGGGCCTGGGGACCGGCCGATGAAACGTCGTTGATGTCGCCCATGCACTGAATGTAGCCGCAGCGCGAGCAAGAATCAAACATGTGTTCGAGTAGCGTGTCGCCGCTCGGTTCAGCTCGCTTAAAAGGCCCGAGGCCGATGAATCACAAGTGTGTAACTCTTCGGGATATCGGGTATTTGTTGCCTCGTGACAGTGGTAGAGGCCGACGAACTTGTCGGTGGTGTGATCTAGCGTTTGCTCGTGCGACACGCTTCGCTCAAATGTTCGGTTTCGAACATACAGGCGATTAGGGTCGAACACACGAGCGAGAGTTAGTTGACCGGAGGAACGAAGATGACAGTCATCCACCCGCCTGCGCCGCATACCAGCAGTCTTCGGCGCCCGATCAATGGACCCGTCCAGGGTGCTCGCTACGGACGGGACGGGCTGGCCCGGACCCGCCGGCCCACGCCGACGCGGCCGACGAATGCGGCCACGCGCTACGGCGGCACCGGGGTGGCGATGTCCGTCGCTCGCCACGGCAGGCGCGCCACCACCTGGGCATCGACCATCGGGCTGGCGCTGGCCGCCGGGGCAATCACGCTGTGGCTGGGTCTCGTCGCCAATGTCGGGCAGGTCCTCAACGGCGACTCCACGAACTCTGCGGCCCACGTTCCCGACCGGCTCGCCATCGTCCGCGTCGATGCGGGCGAGTCGCTTCAAGACTTCGCGCATCGCGTGGCGCCCGACGCGCCGACCACCCAGGTCGCCGACCGCATCCGCGAACTCAACGATCTACACTCGTCGAACCTCATGGCGGGACAGACCCTGATCGCTCCGGTCGGCTGAGCAACGTTGTGAAAAAAGGGCTATGGGCTGCGGATCCGGGATGCCAATGCCGAGTTCGTACGGCCGGCGGCTTCATTAGCTGTGTAGTTCGACGCGCGGGTACGCTCAAAGTCCAGCGGTACCTTGTCGGCGCGATGAAGGAGCGGTCATGCACTGTCCGTTCTGCCGCCATCCCGATTCGCGGGTGATCGATTCGCGCGAGACCGACGAAGGGCAGGCCATCCGGCGCCGCCGATCCTGTCCCGAATGCGGGCGACGCTTCACCACCGTGGAGACCGCGGTGCTGGCGGTGGTCAAGCGCAGCGGCGTCACCGAACCGTTCAGCAGGGAGAAGGTCATCAGCGGCGTGCGCCGGGCGTGCCAGGGGCGCCAGGTCGACGACGATGCGCTGAACCTGCTGGCCCAGCAGGTCGAAGACACCGTGCGCGCCGCGGCCTCACCCGAGATACCCAGTCATGAAGTCGGCCTGGCCATTCTGGGTCCGTTGCGTGACCTGGACGAGGTGGCCTACCTACGATTCGCCTCCGTGTATCGGTCGTTTGAGTCCGCGGACGACTTCGAACGCGAGATTCAGGCGCTACGCGAACACCGCGGAGTAGCAGCCCCAGGCTGACGGGTCGGCGTCCTCGGATTGCCCGGCTCCTCAGCGGGCTAGGCTCGGCTTCATGCCTCCTGACTTGCATCCCGACCTTGCGGCGTTGGCCCCGCTCCTTGGGACCTGGTCCGGCCAGGGTGCGGGCAAGTACCCCACCATCCCGCCCTTCGACTATCTCGAAGAAGTCGTGTTCGGCCATGTCGGTAAGCCGTTTCTCACCTACGGGCAGAAAACCAAGGCCGTCGCCGACGGCAAGCCGTTGCACGCCGAAACCGGTTTTCTTCGCGTGCCACAGCCGGGTCATCTCGAAATAGTTCTGGCGCATCCCAGCGGTATCACCGAGATCGAGGTCGGCACCTACTCGGTGAGCGGTGACCGCATCGAAATGCAGATGTCGACCACGGCGGTCGGTTTGACACCCAGCGCTAAAGAGGTGACCGCGCTTGGCCGTTCGTTCCGCATCGACGGTGACGAGCTCTCCTACACGGTGCAGATGAGTGCGGTCGGGCAACCGCTGCAGGACCACCTCACCGCCGTGCTGCACCGGCAGCGCTGAGCACGCAGGCGTCAGTCAAGTTGTCTCACACCGTCGTTGACGACCCGGCCGGTCACCCGGACCCAGCCCTCGGCGCTCCAGGTCGTGTCGATGACGGAGCCCTTGCCCTGGGTAATCCGCAGGCTCTGACTCAGGTAGTCGGTGATCCGCATCGCCGCCGAGCCGGTCGCCTCGTCCTCGACCACACCGAGGTTGGCCGCGAACATGCGCGCCCGCAGCGAGCCTGCCGCCCGGTCGGTCCAGGCCCACAGGTAATGCGCGGTGTCATCGGGATAGTCGGCCGGGTCGGCGGCGAGAACCTCGCCGGCCGAAGTGAATTCGTGCAGCGCGATGTCGGGCGCCCATTCCGCGCGAGCGTTGATGCTGGCGCGGTCGTCGTCGTAACCGACCGGCACGATCCCGGCCCGCACCCGCAGCGTGTTGATCGGCGAACCGATCTCGCGCAGCCACCACGTCGCGCCGACGGTCGGGTGGCCGGCGAACGGCAGTTCGGTTCGCGGGGTGTATATGGTGGCGTGCGCCGTGGTGGAGCCGGGGGCCGGGAGGTCGACGAAAACGGTCTCGCTGTAGCCCAATTGGGTTGCCAGCCGCTGCCGGTGCGCGGGCTCGACCTGGCCGGCGTCCACCACGCCTAGGGGATTACCGAAGTCGCCGTCCGAATCGGTGAACACCCGCAACACCGTCACGCCGATTCCCATGGGCCGACTGTACGGCGCCGCATCGGCCCACATCGATCGAGGTGATCAGGTGGCGCTGCGTTCGTCGGAACCGATGGCGTTCAGCACGGCGACGCGAGTGGGCGCGGGACCCGAGACGGCCTGCTCGCCACCGCCGGTGCGAAGCAGTTCGCGAAGACTGGCCTGGTCGTATTCGGCGGGGTCGGTGGAATCGATGAAGCGCTCGACGACATCGATGAAGCGGGCCGGGTCATCGTGGAAGGGGAAGTGGCCGGAGCCTTCGAAGATTTCGAGACGCGAGCCCGGCATCGCGGCATGCGCCATCCACGCATGCCGAACCGGAACCACCACATCCTTGGTGCCCCAAACGATCTGCACCGGGATGGCTTCGGTCAAATAACATCGGTCGAGCATGGTGACGATTTGACCGCGCCAATCCACCACGGCGCGCAGCGTCCGGCTGAACGCCGCGGACGCCGTCGGCTCGGGCAGGTCGTCGAGGATGCGCAGCACGTTGGGTAGATCGCGGCCCAGCCCGCTGCTGCCCAGCGCCATGCCCAGGACACGTCCCATGATCTGAACCGCCGGCAGCACCAGGGGCAACCGCAGCAGGGCGATCGCCTCACTGCCCATCGGCAGCGAGGCCCAGCGTAAGACGAAGTTGACGTCCTTGGTCACGCCGCCGGCGCCCACCAGGATCAGCCGTTCCACCAAATGCGGGAATTGGTAGGCGAATTGCATAGCCACACCGCCACCCAACGAGTGACCGATGATTGTGACCCTCTCGATGTCGAGCACGCTGAGCAGGTCACGCATCCCATTTGCGTACGCGGCCACCGAGTAGTCGGCGCGCGGCTTATCGGATTGCCCGTGGCCGAGCAGATCGGGGGCGATCACTGTGAACCGCTGGGCGAGCTTGGCCTGCACGGTATTCCACGTCGTGGAGTTGTCGCCGATGCCGTGGATCAGCAGAATCGCCGGTCCGGAACCGGCGATACGGTAGGCCCGGCGGTAACCGTGAATGGTGCGGTACTCGAGCTTGGGTGCGGTGACTTCACGCACCGGGCGGAGCGTGGCATTGCGCTTCCGCTCGGTCATATCGCCAACCTTGGTGTCGGGCCGGGCTAAGGGCGGTCTGGCTAGGGCGTCACGATGAATGGGTCAGGACTTGTCGTCGTCGTCGTACTTCTTCTCCGCCTGCTGGGCCAGAAATCGCTCGAACTCTGCGCCTAGCTCATCGCCGCTAGGCAGATCCTCGTCGCGAGTCAGTAACGATCTGTTCTCCTGAGCGTCGATGAAGGCATCGTACTGGCGCTCCAGCGCGGCCACCACTTGAGCGACCTCGGTGCTCGCTTCCACCTGCTCGTCGATCTTGGCCCGAATCACCTCGGCCGCTTCGGTTAACGCGGTCAGCGGAAGTTCTAGCGACGCGGTCTTGGCGACCTGCTCGAGTAACGCTTGCGCGGCGGCCGGGTAATCGGTCTGCGTGAGGTAGTGGGGGACGTGCACCGTGAAGCCCACGACCTCGTGCCCGTGCTGACCCATCCGGTATTCCAGCAGGTTGGAGGCACTGCCCGGCACCTGGATCTCGGCAATCCACGGCTGGAAGTTGGCGATCAACTCCGGGTTGTTCGAGTGTGCGGTCATGGTGGTCGGCCTGGTGTGCGGGACCGCCATCGGGACCGTTCCCAAGCCGATGGTCTGGCGCACGCCGAGGCGCTCGGCCAGCAGCCGCACCGCGGTGATGAAGCGCTCCCACTTGAGATCCGGTTCCATGCCGGCCAGCAACAGGAACGGTGTGCCGATCGTGTCGCGCATCGCGTACAGGCTCAGCTCGGGATCCTCGTAGTGGGTGAAGTGATCGGTCTTGAACGTCATCAGTGGCCGCCGCGAACGGTAGTCCAGCAATTCGTCGATCGCAAAGGATGCGACCAGCTCTGTGTCGAGCACCGCCTTGAGGTGCGCGGCCGCCAGCTTGATGGCATGGCCGGCGTCGGAAAAGCCCTCCAGGGCGTGCACCAGCACGGGGCCGCGGCCGTCGGACGTCGACAACTGCGGCGCCGGCAACTCGAGCTCGTACATGCCAGCCTGCCCTTGCTGGTACTGATCGTCTGGGTCCTGATGGTGAGCCATCTTCAATCGCCTCCTCTCGAGGGTCTCTTCAGGGTGCCCTACCAAGTGTCCCCCGAATCGGGCGGCACCAACATCTATCAGCGAACTTCGCATTCACGCTGTTAGCTGGAACGGGATAATTCTCACTCGTAATCCGCAAACGAGACCTCACGCGGGCCGCCCCCGACCCCCATACGCCGGCAACCCACGTGACGCACCACGATGTGCGCAAGTCGGCCTGCAGTGCATTGGTCAGGCATGATGAAGGCGATGCGCATTCGGATCCTGATGCTCTGCACGGTGGTGGGGGTGGCGATGTCGCTGACGTCGTGTCACCGTCCGGTCGATCACGTTTCGGGTGCGCCGGTGTCCCCTCCGCGCGTCGGCGGCCCGGTGCAGCGGCTCAGCCAGCCCGAGCAAAAGGCCGTCGCTGGTCCGGTCGAGCCGGATCGTCGCATCGGGGCAATTTTCATCGACGGCGGCCCGCTACACGTGTGCACCGGTTCGGTGGTGCATTCGCCGGGAGGCAACCTGATCATGACCGCCGCGCACTGCCTGGCCGGTGCTTCGCTGATCACCTTTGTTCCCGGTTTCGCCGGGGATGCCGCACCCGGCCCCGCCGATGTGTGGAAGGCCGACGCGGTCTACCTCGACCCACGCTGGACGGCCAGTAAAGATCCGCGCGCCGACTATGCGATTGCGCGGGTCAGCAATGACGCCCGCGCTCCCGTCGAGTCCAAGGCCGGCCTGGCGCTGACACTAGGTGTGACGCCGCCGCCGGGCAGCCGCGTCACCGTGCTGGGCTATCCGGCCGGGGTGGGCGGCTCGCCCATCGGGTGTCAGGCCAGCACGTCAGTCACCGACACCGGGTTTCCGGCCTTGGCCTGTGAGGGGCTGGTGGACGGCACCAGCGGTGCGCCCTGGGTCAGCGGCACCACACTGATCGGGGTGATCGGCGGCCTCGAGCGAGGCGGCTGCGCCGCCAACATGTCGTACTCGGCGCCGTTCGACGCGCAAACCGGCCAGCTACTGGCCCGCGCCGAGGCCGGCGGGCCCGGCGATCCGGTCCCGAACGACCTTCAAGACACCTGTTAGTGGTGATCGCCAGCGCGGCGGAGCCGGGCGTAGTGGGTCGCCACCCTGGGGTTAAATCCGGAACTGGTTGAGCGCCCGGACCTTATTCATCACATCGAGCGCCGCCACCTTGTACGCCTCGGAGAACGTGGGGTAGTTGAATACAGCGTCCACCAGATAATCGACGGTGCCGCCACACCCCATCACGGCCTGCCCGATGTGCACCATTTCGGTGGCGCTGGTGCCGAAAATGTGCACGCCGAGCAACTTGAGGTCCGTGGTGGACACCAGCAGTTTGAGCATCCCGTAGGAGTCGCCGGCGATCTGGCCGCGCGCCAGCTCCCGGTATCTGGCCACACCGACCTCGTAGGGGACTGAGTCCTTCGTCAACTCCACCTCGGTGGCGCCGACGTAGGAGACCTCCGGGATGGAGTAGATGCCGATGGGTTGTAACTCGGTGATGCCGTCGGAGGCTTCCCCGAACGCGTGATAGGCGGCCAGGCGTCCCTGTTCCATCGACGTCGCGGCAAGCGCGGGGAAGCCGATCACGTCGCCGACGGCATAGATATGGGGCACTTTGGTCTGGAAATTGTCGTCGACGAAGATCCGGCCTCGGTTGTCGGAATCCAGCTCGGCGTTGTGCAGATCGAGATGATCGGTCTGGCCTTGCCGCCCGGCCGAATACATCACCGTCTCCGCGGGAATCTGTTTGCCGCTGGCCAGGGTGGTCACGGTGCCCGCCGATCCGACGTCGACCGCGGTCACCTCCTCCCCAAACCGGAACGTCACCGCCAGGTCGCGCAGGTGGAACTTCAGCGCCTCGACGACCTCCGGGTCGCAGAAGTCGAGCATGTCGTCGCGCTTCTCCACCACCGTGACCTTGGTGCCCAGCGCGGCGAACATCGAGGCGTACTCGATGCCGATGACGCCGGCGCCGACCACCACCATCGAGGCGGGCAGTGATTTGAGATCGAGGATCCCGTCGGAGTCGAGCACCCGGTGTTCATCGAACTCGACGCCGGAGGGCCGCGCGGGCCGGGTGCCGGTGGCGATGACCACGTATTTACCCGTAATGGTTATCTTTTCGCGCCGCGACGGGTCCTCGACTTCGATGGTGTGCGGGTCGACGAAACGCCCGTGACCGATCAGCAGGTCGATGCGGTTGCGCATCAGCTGGTTGCGCACCACGTCAACTTCCTTGCCAATCACGTGCTGGGTTCGGGCCAGCAGATCGGCCGGAGTGATCTTCTCCTTCACGCGATAGCTCGCGCCGTAGAGTTCGCGCTGGCTCATCCCGGTGAGGTACAGGACCGCCTCGCGCAACGTTTTCGACGGGATGGTGCCGGTCTGGACGCACACACCGCCGAGCATCTGTCCGCGTTCGACGACGGCGACCGACTTACCGAGCTTGGCCGACGCGATGGCGGCCTTCTGTCCGCCGGGCCCGGACCCGATCACCACCATGTCGTACTCTTGCGCCGAACTCATGGCTTAAACATTAAGGCAGCACAACGCACAGTGCTGGGTTCATCCACAGGTCGGTTGCCGGGTCCGCGCACGTGTGCGCCGCTTGACGGTGGCGGCCGTCAGCGTGGGTGCTCATGACGACGCATCGAGAAGACTTCGAACTTTCCCGCCCCGGCGCACTCATCGCCGCGCTGCCGGCCGTCCTCGGCTTCGTTCCCGAAAATTCATTGATATTAGTGTCTTTGGGCGACGGGAGGCTCGGTTCGGTGATGCGGGTCGACCTTTCCGACGAGCTTGTCGATCGGCTGGGGCACCTGGCGGAGGTCACCGCCGCGGCGGCCCCCGAGGCCGTGATCGCGGTGATCGTCGACGCGGACGGGGCCTACTGTCCGAGTTGCAACGAGGAATACCGGCAGCTGTCCGCCGTACTCGATAAAGCGTTGTCGCAGCACAACATCGAGCTGTGGGCCACACATCTGGTCGACAAGGTGGCCCTGGGCGGCCGGTGGCATTGCGCCGAGGGCTGCGGTTCGAGCGGCCTGGTCGATGATCCCGCGGCCTCCCCGCTGGCCGCCGCGGCGGTCCTGGAAGGCAGACGGCTCTATCCGCGTCGCGCCGACCTGGAAGCGGTCATCGCGCCCGGCGATCCGGCGCGCAGCGACGCGCTGGTCGGCGCGCTCCGGCGGCAGGCCGCCCGGCGTCGCGCAGCGCATCGGGCGCATCCGATCCGCTGCACCCGTGCCGACCTAGAGACGGCGATGTCCGCCGCCACCCGGGTCGCGGCCGGGGAATCGCTGTCCGAAACGGAGTTGGCGACGCTGGGCTGCGCACTGAGCGACGCGCAGGTGCGCGACATGCTCTATGCCCTTGCGGTCGGGGAGAGGGCCGGCGAAATTGAATCGCTCTGGGCGCTGCTGGCGCGCACGTTGCCCTCGCCGTGGCGCGTCGAGGCGCTGGTGTTGATCGCGTTCAGCGCGTATGCCCGCGGCGACGGTCCGCTCGCCGGGGTGTCACTGCAGGAGGCGCTGCGCTGTGAGCCCGACCATCGGATGGCCGGCATGCTGGACACCGCCTTGCAATCGGGTCTGCGGCCCGAGGACATCAGGGACCTGGCGTTAACCGGTTACCGCCTGGCAAAGCGGTTTGGGGTGCAGCTACCGCCGCGCAGGCAGTTCGGGCGCAGGGCGGGGTAGGTGGCAGGAACAGCCCGGCTCAGACCTTCTCGACCTTGACCGCGTGCGCCATCTCGTGCGGCAGCGTGACGTTCTCGTGGCCAGGAATGACGATGGTCACCCCGGCGGAGCTCGTCTCGACGGTGACGCGCGCGTTGGGGACGACGCCGGCGTCCTTCAGCCGTGATATCAGGTCGATATCGCCCTGGACGTGTTCGGTCAGCTGGCGCACCACCACCGCCGCGGGCGCGCCAGGCGGCAACTCGGTCAGCCGGACCAGGGGACCGTCCTCGGACCAGGACTCGGGGCCCACGCCCAGGTCCAGAAGCCCGGGGATCGGGTTGCCGAAGGGTGAGGTGGTCGGGTTGTTGAGCACCTTCACCAGGCGACGCTCGACGTCCTCGCTCATCACGTGCTCCCAGCGGCACGCCTCGGCGTGGACCTCTTCCCAGGGCAGGCCGATCACGTCGACCAGCAAGCGTTCGGCGAGGCGGTGCTTGCGCATCACGGAAATGGCCAGCGCCCGGCCCTTGTCGGTGAGTTCGAGGTGGCGGTCACCGGCCACGTGAAGTAGACCGTCCCGCTCCATGCGCGACACGGTTTGGCTGACAGTCGGCCCGCTCTGATCGAGACGTTCGGCGATTCGGGCTCGCAACGGCGTAACGCCCTCTTCTTCGAGGTCGTAGATGGTCCGCAGGTACATCTCGGTGGTGTCAACCAGGTCGTTCATTCAGCACCCTCCGTCGACGCTGAGTCTACTTGCCCAGCTGCGCGAATGGTTGCAACGCCTCCCAGGCAAGCAGTATGCCCGCCGCTGGCGCGGCGGGCATACTGTCTGCTACCTAGCTTGGGTGGGCCTTAGCTCGCGTACGACCGTAGCCTGTCGGCGCGCTCACCGTTGCGGAGTTTCGACATTACGTCCCGTTCGATTTGACGGACCCGCTCGCGAGACAGGCCGAACAGCTTGCCGATCTGGTCCAGCGTGCGCGGCTGGCCGTCGTCCAGGCCGAAACGCAACCGGATCACCTGGTGCTCACGCTCGTCCAGAGTCGCCAACACGCTGCGGATGTCGGTGTGCAGCAGCTCGGCGATCACCGCGTTCTCGGCCGACATCGCTTCGGCGTCCTCGATGAAGTCGCCCAGCGGGGCTTCCTCCTCGGAGCCGACCGGCATGTCCAGGCTTACCGGGTCGCGGCTGTGCTCGAGCAGGTCATTGATTTTTTCGACCGGAATGCCGGATTCGGCGGCCAACTCCTCGTCGGTGGCCTCGCGTCCCAGATTCTGGTGCATCTCGCGCTTTATCCGCGCCAGCTTGTTGACCTGCTCAACCAGGTGAACCGGCAGCCGGATGGTGCGGCTCTGGTCGGCCATGCCGCGGGTGATGGCCTGACGGATCCACCACGTCGCGTAGGTCGAGAATTTGAATCCCTTTGTGTAGTCGAACTTTTCCATCGCGCGGATCAGCCCCAGGTTGCCCTCCTGGATCAGGTCCAATAGTGGCATACCGCGGCCCGTGTAACGCTTGGCCAGCGACACCACCAGACGCAGATTCGCCTCTAGCAGGTGGCGGCGCGCCGCCTGGCCATCACGAACCACGGCCTGCAGATCGCGTTTACGGTTCTCCCCGAGGCGCTTACGCGTTGCGAGCAGGTGTTCGGCATAAAGCCCGGCTTCGATGCGCTTGGCAAGTTCAACTTCGCCGGCGGCGTTGAGAAGTGCCGTCTTACCGATTCCGTTCAGATATACGCGCACTAGGTCCGCTGCGGGGCTTTGAGCATCCAGATCGCCGTCAAATCTGCTCGTGCTGGCGTTCGCCATAGCGACCTCCCGTTCGGCTTTGTTCTGTCATCGAGTTCAACGACAGATCAGCACTGAGAGTTCCCAGCGATTCCGTATCTCACACGCGTTGACGTGCAGAAATGTGCCGCTGACCTGAGAATGTCCTGAGAAGTCCGGTCGGCGGCACCATCGTCAGGGGAAACGGCGGCTAGCTGTGATCGGTTCCTTCACGGCCATCCGTCGGCCACTCCGGCTGCGGGTGGCGGAGTGGCTCCAGCGCGCGCCGTTCGCCCCGGGGGAACAGGGGGGCATGTCGGCGGGCACTGTCGAACCGGCGAGGCTCGTCGGCGCTGCGCGGCGGCCGATCGTTGGCGATCAGCACGGCCATCCAGGGCAGCGGGATTGACAGCGCGACGATCGCCAAGGAGATCAGCCCGTTGTGCCATGCGCCGTAAGCGACCGCGGCCAAGATGAGCGCCGGAATGCGGAAAGCCATCAAGGTCAGGTATTTACGGACCCGTGCACGGTGCTGCTCCTCATACGAGGTCGCCGCGGCGGTGATGAGCACTGGGCGGCTTTTGTTGCCGTCAAAGTCATCGAACCCCGGATCGGAGCCGTGCTTCATTTCTCCACTGTCCCACAACTCACCGATTCCGGCTCAGCCGGTTTCAGGGCCTGCAGGGCAGTGCACAATGTCAGGTATGCAGACCCAAACGATCGAACGCACCGACACCGACGAACGCGTCGACGACGGGACCGGCAGCGACACCCCGAAGTACTTCCACTACGTCAAGAAGGACAAGATCGCCGAGAGCGCGGTGATGGGCAACCACGTTGTCGCCCTGTGCGGCGAGGTGTTTCCCGTCACCAAAGCGGCCAAGCCGGGCTCACCGGTCTGTCCGGACTGCAAGCGGATCTACGACCGGATGAAGAAGGACTGATCAGCCGGGAGGCTCCGCCGGCGCGACGTCGCGTTGCGCGGTGATGGGATTCTTGGTCACGGGATTCGACAGCGTGTCCGCCGCCTTCGCCAGCGCGGGCGAGCGCGACAGCAGCCATCTGCGCAGCCGGTGCGCATGCGTCCTGGGCGCGGGGTATTCCTCCTGGATGGCGGCATTGAGTTCGGCGCCGATCATGATCGCGAAGCCGCCGAAGAACGAGAACAGCAGAAATGCGATCGGCGTGGACAGCGCGCCGTAGGTGTAGCCCGTACTGGTGATCCACTGCAGGTAGATCCGCAGGCCCAGGGTGGCGACCACGAACACCGCGGTGGCCAGCGCCGCACCGAAGATCAGCCGATGCGTCGGCAGCGGTTCCGGCAACGACACGCGGTACAAGATCACCACCCCGAACATCAAGGCGAGGATCAAGGCCGGGTAGTAGCCGTAGCGCAACACGTTGGCCAGGCTGACCGGGATGTGCTCACCGACCTTGCGCGGTCCCAAGACCACCAACGGCGCCGTCGCCACCACGAACACCAGCCCCACCACGTAGAGGAACAACGCGAACAGGCGCTGGCGCACCGGGTGGCGCAACGGCGTTTGGTCGTGCGCTTCGACCACGGAGTCAACGAACGACGAGATGGCCGACGACCCCGCCCACAACGAGATGATGAAACCCAGCGACACCACCTCGCCGCGGGCGTGGTTGGCGATGTCACGCACGGTCGGCTCGATGATCTCGTTGACCACGCTGCGAGAGAACACGCTGTGTGCCGTCGAGATCAGCTGACGCAGGATGCTGGGCAGCATGTCCGGCCCGAACAGCGGAGCCACATACGCCAGGGTGCCCAGCAGCCCGAGCAACAACGGCGGAAGTGACAACGCCGACCAGAAACCAGCCTGAGCCGACTCAGAGAAAATCGAGTCGTCCCAACTCTTAGAAAGAGTCCTCAGAGTGATTCGCCAAATGTGGTGGCGCGACGGTTTTGCGACCTGCTCGCTCATACCCGTCCAGCATTACCGAAGAACGCTCGCATCGCCCACATTGGCGATGGGCGAGTTCGTTGCGGACTAACTTTCGCTTATCTCCAGCACCGCGTCCTGCTCGGTCAGCTTCGCCTCGTGCTCGTTGGCGTGGTGTTGGCAAAAGAGAAGCTCTAGTCCTGAAGGCAGCTTGGCGCGTACACGAGCCGCGGCACCGCAGCGGTCGCAGCGGTCGGCTCTGGTCAGTTCTGGACTCGTCAGAGTTGCATTCATGGCTTCTCCGTTCTCGTACATTCACTTTCTCAGACGTATGGCGTTTTCGCCTTGTTCCCCGATCGTTATCGGGTGTGTCGTTTCTCACGGCGTGGTCAGGTTTGGTTTAAGCGGTGTCTAGGGTGTCCGGTTGTGACCTTCGCCCCCGATGTCCTGGTGCACCTGTGCGGCACCGAAGAGTGGGCGCTGGCCCGTCAGCGCGGCGGGATTCACCCGGGGACCGCTAGTGGCGGCGAGTTCATCCATCTGTCGACGCCGGAGCAGGTGCACCTGCCCGCCAACCGTCTCTACCGCGGTCGTGACGACCTGGTCCTGTTGCACATCGACCCGGCCCGGCTCGACGCGCCGCTGCGATGGGAGCCGGGAGTGGCAACGGATCCGGAGTCAATGTTGTTCCCGCATCTGTACGGTCCGCTGCCGGTGGCCGCTGTGGTCCGGGTCACCGCCTACCCGCCGGCAGACAACGGCGCATTCGCACCGATCGTGGGCGGCGAATCGGGTCAGCCGACATAGGCGTCGGCCTCGATCTCCACCAGCAGCTCGGGGGCGATCAGCGCCGACACTTCGACCATAGTGGCCGCGGGGCGTATCGAACCGAAGATTTGCTCGTGCACGGCCCCCACCTCGTGCCAGCGCGAGATGTCAGTGACGTAGATGCGGGTGCGCACCACATCGCTGAGCGTCGCGCCCGCTTGATGCAACGCGATCTCGATGCGGCGCAAAGCATCTCGTGTCTGAGCGACGATGTCCCCGGCGGGTCCGACGCCGGTTGTTCCGGCCACCGCGACATGCGGGCCGATCCGCACCGCGCGCGAATAACCCACCGCCGACTCGAAGGCGGATTCTCCAGAGACCAGGTTGCGGTTGGTTGACATGGGAGTCACCGTACGTCGGGGGTGCCGGTGGCGCAGCCGAATTCTCTGCTGGCAGCGGCCGTTCGACTGAGGCGCCGCAGTGAAAGTCGAAATAGACTGCACGCCAAGCATTCTGGAGTAGCAGCCGAAATTTGCTTGGCCGTCAGGGCCGGACGAGTGCAGCGGCCGAACATATCGGTTTCTCATCATGGCCGCTCATGAGTTACCTCTGATCGCCACCCGGACCGACAAGCATCGATTGAGCATCAGTTGTGTGGCGCATACATACCCATTTCTCGCTGGACGTGGCGCGGGAGAATCCGTGGCCTCAACATCGATTCATGTCGACTACGTTGCTATGTCCTGATCTCTGCCCCGAGTGCAGCTATCCCACGCTCGAGCCAGGTCTGTGCTACTTCTGCATCCCCACAGTTGATTCGTCAGTCATCGTCGTCACGACCCGTCAGGCCGGTTCGCGAAGCGTGCACTGACGTGCAATGTCGCTTGGCCGGCAGCGCGATCAGTACCTTCGCTGTGGCCGGCTGACTCAAAACGGCCCGCCTAGGGCCGCTGCGACGGCGATACCTGCATGTCCGCCGCTCAGTCCAGGTAGTCGCGCAACACCTGGGAGCGGCTGGGATGGCGCAGCTTCGACATGGTCTTGGACTCGATTTGGCGGATGCGCTCACGGGTCACGCCGTAAACCTGCCCGATCTCGTCAAGCGTGCGCGGTTGACCGTCGGTGAGACCGAAACGCAGCCGCACGACGCCCGCCTCACGCTCCGACAGGGTCTCCAGCACCGACTGGAGCTGGTCTTGGAGCAGCGTGAACGACACCGCGTCCACGGCCACCACGGCCTCGCTGTCCTCGATGAAATCGCCCAGCTGGCTGTCGCCCTCGTCACCGATCGTCTGGTCCAACGAGATCGGCTCGCGGGCGTATTGCTGGATCTCGAGCACCTTTTCGGGCGTGATGTCCATTTCCTTGGCCAGCTCTTCAGGCGTGGGCTCGCGGCCCAAGTCCTGCAGCAGCTCGCGCTGGATACGGCCCAGCTTGTTGATCACCTCGACCATATGCACCGGGATGCGGATGGTGCGGGCCTGGTCGGCCATGGCGCGGGTGATGGCCTGACGGATCCACCACGTCGCGTAAGTGGAGAACTTGTAACCCTTGGTGTAGTCGAACTTCTCGACCGCGCGGATCAGGCCCAGGTTGCCCTCTTGGATGAGGTCCAGGAACGCCATGCCCCGCCCGGTATAGCGCTTCGCCAGCGACACCACCAGTCGCAGGTTGGCTTCCAGCAGATGGTTCTTCGCACGGTCGCCGTCGCGGCAGATCCACACCATGTCGCGACGCTGCGCAGCGGGCAGTTTATCGCCGCGCTCCGTCATCTCGGTCATCAGCTGTGTCGCGTATAGTCCGGCCTCGATCCGCTTGGCCAGCTCGACCTCTTCTTCGGCGTTGAGCAGCGCGACCTTACCGATCTGCTTGAGGTAGGCGCGAACCGAGTCGGCGGAGGCCGTCAGCTCGGCGTCCTTACGGGCCTGCCGCAGCGCCTCGGACTCATCCTCGTCCCACACGAAATCGCCGGAGGCTTTGTCCTTTTCGCTGGGCTCGGCGATCTCCTCGTCGTCCTCTGCCGCAGCCTCGCCGCCCTTGGCGGACTTCGCAGCGGCCTCTTCCTCGCCCTCGCCGGCGTCCGCCTCGCTCTCATCGGAGTCTTGGCCGTCGGGCGCTACGTCGTCCTCGAGGTCGTCGAGGCTCAGGTCGGCCTCGATGTCGAGGTCTTCGACGGGCTCGACATCGAGGTCGGGTTCGCCGTCGAGATCCTCGACGGCGCCGTCGGCATCGAGGGCCTTGGGATCCGCCGGCCCATCCTTGGCCGCTTTGGTTCCGCGCGCCGCCGGCGCCTTGGCGCCGGCGCCCTTGGCAGCGGCGCGGGTCTTCTTGGGGTCGGCCGCTGGGTCGGCCTTGGACTTAGGGGTCGGCGATGCCGTCTTGGCGGCGCGTTTGGCGGGCGCCGAGCCGTTCGCAGCCTTGGCAGCCGGTCGCTTGGCGGGGGACGACGACGACTTCGTGGCGGTGCGTTTCACCGGCCCATCCGTCGCCGGGCTTGCTTTCGTCGCTGCCACTTACACCCCTTCGTTTGGGCTCACCTTCGGTGGGTATTGGGCATGGTTAACCGAAAGTGTCTGCTATGTCGATGTCGGCGTTGGTATCAGCGTGAGTAGTCGCACGCTGTCGGTTGGGCGTTCGCCGAGCACCATTGTAACGACAGTGCGCGGTACTACGGCTCTGCCGGGCGAAATCAGTGGGTCACGTCCGAGGTCGCGGCCATCGCCGCGCCGACGATCCCGGCGGTGTTGAGCAGGGCCGCGGCCACGACCGGGGTGCGGTTGGTCAGCAGCGGCAACCATTTGTCGGCCTTACGGCTGATTCCGCCGCCCGCGATGAACAGATCGGGCCAGACCGCGTTCTCGATGCTCACCAGCACCTTGGTCACCTGCTTGGCCCACCTTTCGTAGGACCAGCCGTTCTTCTCCTTCACCGAGGACGCCGCCCGCTGTTCGGCCTCCTTGCCGCCGACCTCGAGATGGCCGAACTCGGTGTTGGGGATCAGCGTCCCGTTGTGAATCACCGCAGAACCGATCCCGGTGCCGAAGGTCAGCAGCACCACCAGGCCCGACTGGTTTTTGCCCGCACCGTAATGCTCCTCAGCCAGCCCGGCCGCGTCGGCGTCGTTGAGGACGATGACGTCTTGACCATTCAGCTCAGCGCTGATGACGTCGCG
Source organism: Mycobacterium sp. NGS56 (assembly GCF_059812425.1). NCBI lineage: Bacteria > Bacillati > Actinomycetota > Actinomycetes > Mycobacteriales > Mycobacteriaceae > Mycobacterium > Mycobacterium sp. NGS56. The sequence continues at coordinate 288,525 of NZ_JCALCQ010000004.1, read as the reverse complement.
CGCGTTGGTGCCGATCCACGCCTTGTCCACGTTGGCCGCCGTCTGCACGACACCGTGCGTGACGACTCCGGGATAGGTCACTCCGAGCGGGCCGGTCCACCCGAAAGTGTTGACCACCTCAGCGATGGTTTTGGCCACCGCCGACGGCGTCGCGGGCTGCGGGGTGAGCAGCTTGACCCGCTCGCCGATCAACCGTCCGGTGTCCATGTCGACGATGCCGCCCTTGATGCCGCTGCCGCCGACGTCGATGCCGAACCCGCGACGCTGTGGCCTGCCATCGCCGGCAGCGGTACCGGGCGTATCCGTGATCGAGTCGGTGCTGGTCATCGAATCTCCTCGGCGTGACTGGGCTGTCCGCTCACCTTAGCGCCGCGGCGGTGCGGCCCGTGGGCCTCTGCGCGAGCGTGGCGGCTGTGATCCGATAGACCGGTGACCCCTTCGAATGACGAGCTCGTGCGGCTGCGTTCCGTCGCTGAAACCTTGGCCGCGGAGGCCGCCGCGTTCGTGAGGCGTCGGCGGGCAGAGGTTTTCGGCGCCGACGCGGCCAGTGATGACAGTGGCGCGGTGCGATCGAAGAGCACCCCGACCGATCCGGTGACCGTCGTCGACACGGAAACCGAACGGCTCTTGCGCGACCGGCTGGCCGAATTACGGCCTGGGGACCCGATTCTCGGCGAGGAGGGCGGCGGGCCTGCCGATCCGGCGGGCACACCGGCCGGATCGGTCACCTGGGTGCTCGATCCCATCGACGGCACTGTGAATTTCGTTTACGGCATCCCCGCCTACGCCGTGTCGGTCGGCGCACAGATCAACGGTGAGTCGGTCGCCGGGGCGGTCGCCGACGTCGTCGGAAACCGGGTGTACTCGGCGGCGGTGGGGCTGGGTGCGCACGTCACCGATGACGAGGGGACGCAGTCGCTACAGAGCGCCGCCGTCGACGATTTGTCGATGGCGTTGGTGGGCACCGGTTTCGGCTATTCCCGGCAGCGCCGCGCGGCGCAGGCGGCACTGTTGGCGCGCATGCTGCCGGTGGTCCGCGATGTTCGTCGGATCGGCTCGGCGGCACTGGATCTGTGCATGGTCGCCTCGGGCCGCCTGGATGCCTTCTACGAACACGGTCTGCAGGTGTGGGATCGCGCCGCGGGTGCGCTGATCGCGGCGGAGGCGGGAGCCCGGGTGGTTCTGCCCGCGCCCGGCGTGGCCGGGGCCGGCCTTGCGCTGGCCGCCGCGCCCGGAATCGCCGACGAACTGCTGGCCGTTCTGGAGCGCTTCAACGGCACAGATCCGATTCTGGATTGACCGTCGGCGTCAGCAGCTGCTGGCGTGAATCTTGGCCAGCAGCGTGGGATCTGAGGGTTCGGTGGCGCCCGGACGCAGGGTGGCGAGCACGGCGTCGATGTCGTCGTTGTGGGCCAACGCGCTGAAGTCGGTGCCCAGGGAGAGGTCGACCGAGTCGTCGGCGCGGTTGTCGTTGAACAGCTCTGTGCACGGCGCGACCAGCCACACGGCGGCCGCGGTGGCCTGTCCGGCCGTGCCGAAACGGATTTGGCCCTGACAAGTGAGTCTGGTGCCCGCGTAGAGGGGGTCATTGGCGGCGGTGGGTTGCGCGAAGCCGAGGTCTTTCATGGCGCCCGCGACGTCGCCGGCCTGGCCGCCCCGGCCGCTGGCGTTGAGGACGCGAACTTTGGTGTCCGCCAGCTTGGCTGGCGTGACGTCCATCATGGCGCTGCGTGACACCTGCTCACCGAGCTGGGCCGGTGCCGAGCCGGCCGACTCCGGCGGCGGATTGCACACCGCGGCTTCGTGCACCCTTGCGGGGCGCGTCAGCGCGATCGTCCAGATCACCGCGGTGGCCACTGCGAGAACGACCACCGCGACGATCGCGGGCCGGGGGTTGCGGCGCCGAAAAGGCCGACCGTGCTTGTCAAACGCTGTACCCTCGGTGATTTGCGTGACCACAGGTGCACTCTAACCGCACGCTAAACCCACTGTTCAGAGACGAGCGCAAGGGTAAGAATAGGAGTGTGAGGTAAATCACACCTTAATGCACCGCGATACGGGCACGAATCATTTGGTGGATGCGTTCGACGCTGGTACAAAGCGATGCTTGGATATCGCGGGGATGCAGAGGCAATAGGGCAGGGGAAGAGATATGCCTACCGACTATGACGCTCCACGGCGCACCGAGACCGACGACGTTTCGGAGGACTCGCTGGAGGAGCTCAAAGCGCGACGGAACGAGGCGGCTTCGGCCGTTGTCGATGTCGACGAATCTGAATCCGCTGAGAACTTTGAGCTGCCGGGTGCCGACCTGTCCGGTGAGGAACTGTCGGTGCGAGTGATTCCGAAGCAGGCCGACGAGTTCACCTGCTCGAGCTGTTTCCTGGTGCAACACCGCAGTCGGCTGGCCAGCGAGAAGAACGGCGTGATGATCTGTACCGACTGCGCGGCCTGATAGCCGCACTCACCGTGTCAGTGCCGACAGCACTCGTTCGGGGTGACGGCAGCTCACCAGCCAGTACGGCGTCGGATCGTCCGGATCGTCGAGGACCGCAAGGATCATCGGTCCCACCCATGCCCTATGGAGGACGTAGGCCGCCGGGTCCAGCTGACGGCCCAACGCGGCGGACTTGGCCGAGGGCGCGATTTCCGCGGACCGGGAGATCGCGGTGATCGGCAGATGCGCCGGCCCGGCCCACAGCTGTGTTTCGCCCGGCGCCGCGGGGTCTTCGGTGACGCGGATCTCGATGCGGCCCAGCCACAGCAGCGCCGCGGCCGCGACCGCGAACAGCGTCGCGTACGGCCACCAGGTCGAGTGGCGGGTGACGCCCATGTTGAATTCGAAAGCGATGATGCCCGCCAGCGCGAAGGCCGGGGGCCACCACCACCACGGAACCCACAATCGTTCGCGATACCGCACGTTGTGCGGCGCGACGCGCGTATCGGACACGCAGTCAAGGGTAGTCTGTGGCCCCGTGTCGACCAGTTTGGCCATCGTCCGTCTTGATCCGGAGCTTCCGCTGCCCAGCCGCGCCCATGAGGGCGACGCCGGGATCGATCTCTACAGCGCAGAAGACGTGAAACTGGAGCCCGGGCGCCGCGCCCTGGTGCGAACGGGGATCGCGGTGGCCATTCCGTTCGGGATGGTCGGCTTGGTGCATCCACGGTCGGGACTGGCTGCGCGAGTTGGACTTTCGATCGTCAACAGTCCCGGTACCGTCGATGCAGGCTATCGCGGCGAGATCAAGGTTGCGCTGATCAACTTGGACCCGACTGAGCCGATCGTGGTGCACCGCGGCGACCGGATCGCCCAGTTGTTGGTGCAGCGAGTCGAATTAGTGGAGCTGGTCGAAGTCTCGTCGTTCGACGACGCCGGGCTGGCCGAAACATCCCGTGGCGACGGCGGTCACGGTTCCTCCGGCGGACATGCGAGTTTGTGATGGCATTCGGTAAACGCACACCCAAAGACGACGACACCCCCGGTGCCGACACATCAGCGGCGGACGAGGTCGCGACCCGCGACGCCGACGAGCCGGCGCCCGAAGAGCTCGAGGGCCCCTTCGATATCGAGGACTTCGACGACCCCGCGGTCGCCGAGTTGGCCCGGCTTGACCTGGGCTCGGTGCTCATTCCGATGCCGGAGGCCGGCCAACTGCAGGTCGAGCTGACCGAAACCGGTGTGCCCAGCGCGGTCTGGGTCGTCACGCCGAACGGCCGTTTCACCATCGCCGCCTACGCCGCGCCGAAAACGGGTGGCCTGTGGCGTGAAGTGGCCGGCGAGCTCGCCGAATCGCTGCGCAACGACTCCGCCCAAGTGAGCATCAAGGACGGGCCGTGGGGTCGCGAAGTGGTGGGCACCGCCGCGGGCGTGGTGCGCTTCATCGGGGTCGATGGCTATCGATGGATGATCCGCTGCGTCATCAACGGCTCGCAGGAGACGATGGAAGCCCTGGAGCAGGAGGCGCGAGCGGCCTTGGCGGACACCGTGGTTCGGCGTGGTGACACGCCGTTGCCGGTGCGCACACCGCTGACCGTCCAGCTACCCGAGCCGATGGCGCAGCAGCTGCGCGAAGCTGCCGCTGCCCAACAGGCCGCACAGCAGGACGACGCCCAACGGGCCGAAGGGCAACAGGCGCCGCCCAGCGAGCCGGCCGCGCGCCGCAGCGCCGACGGGTCGGCGATGCAACAACTGCGCACCACGACCGGCGGCTGACCGGCTACAGGTCGGCCAGCGCGCTCAGGCAGGCTGCGCCCAGGGCGGCGGGATCCGTCCCGATCTGATCCAGCGTCACCGTTTGCAGCGCCGCCCGCGGCGCTGCCGCGACCCAGTCGAGGCCGGCCTGCAACGGGTGGATCGGATCGTCGACCGCGGAGGCCACGCCCAGCGGCACCGCCAGTCCGGCCAGCTCGTCGCAGCTCGGCGCGACGTAGGCGGCCGCCTCTTCCATCGCATCCGGCAGATGTGGCCACTGCGCGCCCCAAGACCGGGTCAGCTCGTCGGCCAGCCACGGCGGGCTGGACGCCCGCATCTGGGTAGTGGTCGTCGCCAGCCCGTCGGTGCGTAACTGCGCCGCCGAATACCGCGCCGCAAGTGCCGCGGGCGCCGCCCCGGGCGCGCCCGTCCAGGCCGGCAGCGCGGCCAGCACCGCGACTGCCCGGTCGGGATGGGTCAGCGCCCAGGCAGCCGCCACCGCGGCGCCGATCGAAACCCCGCCCACGGCGATCGGCTTCGCACGCGCAGCGTCATCCAGCGCCGCCCGGTAGCCCTCGATCAACCGCTCGGGCCGCGGCCGCGGGGTCACCAGCACCGCGCCGATCTCGGACAGGGGGCGGGAAAATGCCCGGTGAACGTAGTCGTCGTCGGAGCCGGTCCCGGGCAACAACACCGTCGTAACACCGCGTAGATCGACCACCACCTCTAGATAGTGCCCCGCCGTTCACCGGCCCTCCAACACGACGTTTGAGTCAGTTGGCGCCGGGGAACCAACAGGTCTACGGTGTCCGTTGGCATAGATGGAAGCGTCGGGGCTTATCAGCATTTGTCAGGAGTGGCCATGGGGGCCCAAGGGTATCTACGCCGGCTCGGCCGTCGGTTGACGGAGGATCCGGAACAACTCGACTCGGAGGAGCTATCCGACGAGGTCGCAAGCACCGGCGCGCAACGCGCGGTTGACTGCGAGCGTGGCCAAGAAGTCACGATGGTGGGAACGCTTCGTAGCGTCGAGTGCAACGGCAGGGCCTGCGCCGGCGGGGTGCGCGCCGAATTGTTCGACGGCAGCGACACCGTCACGCTCGTGTGGCTGGGACAACGCCGCATACCGGGCATCGACTCTGGCCGTACCCTGCGAGTGCGCGGGCGCCTCGGCAAGCTGGAGAACGGAACCAAAGCGATCTACAACCCGCACTACGAAATTCAACGGTGACCGACCCTCAGCATCTGGGGTCAACCCCGCGCGAGTCGGGTTCGTCGGAACAAATGACCACCAACCGCATGAACCCGGAACGTCTGCTGGCTCAGGCAGGCGGGGTCAGTGGAGTCATTTATTCGTCGCTGCCGGTGGTGGTGTTCGTCGTCGTTTCGAGCGTGTCGGGATTGGTTCCCGCGATCGTGGCCGCGCTGGGGGTGGCGGCGCTGATCTTGGTGTGGCGGCTCATGCGCCGCGACTCGCCTCAGCCGGCGTTCTCCGGCTTCTTCGGCGTCGCGCTATGCGCGCTGATCGCCTATGTGCTGGGGGAGTCCAAGGGCTACTTCCTGCTCGGCATCTGGATGTCGTTGGTGTGGGCGGTGGTCGTCGCGGCGTCGGTCGTGATCCGCCGGCCGATGGTCGGCTACGCGTGGAGTTGGACCACCGGGCGGGGTGACGGTTGGCGCGAGGTGCCCCGGGCCGTCTATGCGTTCGACATCGCCTCGGTGGGCTGGGTGCTGGTGTTCGCAGCCCGGTTCGTCGTTCAGGGTTTGCTCTACGACGCCGATCGGACCGGCTGGCTGGCGGTGGCACGGATCGCGATGGGCTGGCCGCTGACCGTGCTGGCCGCGTTGGCGACCTACGCGGCGATCAAGTCGGCGCGACGGGCCATCGCCGCTGCGGGCGTCCCCGCGGTCGAGATCGAACCCGGTGCCGTTACCGACTGACCAATCCTGATGGTGGCGAACCGCTGCGCCCGGTCCGCCGCGCCGGCGATCGCCACTACTCGCCGGACGGACTGTGGCTGCCCAGTAGCAGCTTCTGCAGGTCCTCTTCCGCCTCGGCGACGGCGACGAACAGCAGCTCGTCGCCGCCCTCCAGCGGCTCGTCGTCCTCGGGAACGATCACCCGGGGCCCGCGCAGGATCGTCACCAGCGAGGTGTCCCGCGGCAGCTGCAGCTTGCGCACGGGCTTGCCGCCCCACGGGGTGTCGTCGGGCAGGGTGATCTCGACCAGGTTGGCCTGACCCTTGCGGAATTCCATCAGCCGCACCAGATCACCGACGGCGACGGCCTCTTCGATGAGGGAGGCCAGCATGCGCGGCGTCGACACCGCCACGTCAACCCCCCAGGCGTCGGTGAACAGCCATTCGTTGCGGGGATCGTTGACCCGGGCCACCACCCGCGGCACGGCGAACTCGGTTTTGGCCAACAAGCTAAGGACCACGTTGGCCTTGTCGTCACCCGTCGCGGCGACTACCACGTCGAACTCCTGCATGCGTACCGACTCGAGCAAGCTCAGTTCGCAGGCATCGCCCAGCCTCCAGTGCGCGGCCGGGATGGCGTCGACGTCGACGTGATCGGGATTACGTTCGATCAGCGTCACATCGTGGCCGTTGCCGATGAGTTCGCGGGTGACCGAGCGGCCGACGGCGCCGGCGCCGGCAACAGCTACCTTCATGTACGCCGCTCCTCGAGCCGCTCGTTCGAATTCGTCACAAGTCTTCGCTGGGCGGCAGCGCGGCGATGGCCACCGCCTCGGCGGCGCGGCCGGAGATCGCGGCGACGTACACCTGGTCGCCGGCTTGGATAACCGACTTGGGCTCTGGCAACACGCCGGCCCCGAAACGGATCAGGAACGCGACCCGGGCGCCGGTGGCCTGTTCGAGATCGGTGACGCGATGCCCGATCCAGTCCTCGTGCAAGACGACCTCGGACACGGCGACCGTGCCGGTGGGATCGCGCCACTTGGCCGTCTCGGACTCACGCAGCAGCGCGTTGAGCAGCCGGTCGGTGGTCCAGGGCACGGTCGCGATGGTGGGAATGCCCAACCGCTCGTAGACCTCGGCGCGCTTGGCGTCGTAGATGCGCGCCACGACCCGCTTGACGCCGAACGTCTCGCGGGCCAGCCGCGCGGAGATGATGTTGGAGTTGTCGCCCGATGACACCGCGGCGAACGCGTCCGCTTCCTCGATGCGTGCCCTCAGCAGTACATCTCGGTCGAATCCCTGCCCCAGCACCCGCTCGCCGGCGTATTCGGGGCTGAGCCGGTTGAAGGCGGTGCTGTCACGGTCGATGACCGCAACGTCGTGACCGATGCGCGAGAGCCCGTCGGCGACCGAAGAACCGACCCGCCCGCAGCCCATCACCACTACTCGCAACTTGAGGTCCTCTCGACCGCGTCCTGCGCCCTTCTCCGGTAACCCAACGTCGGCCAGCCGTTTCGGTCGGCAAACATTCTCCTACGAACGCTACCGCCAAACCCGTCTGGGCTTACTCTTGGCTCTCGTGTCCAAACTTTCAACCGCCACCCGTCGGTTGCTTATCGGTCGGCCGTTTCGCAGCGACCGGCTGAGTCACACGCTGCTGCCCAAGCGGATCGCCTTGCCGGTGTTCGCCTCCGACGCGCTGTCCTCGGTTGCGTATGCGCCCGAGGAGGTCTTCCTGATGCTCTCGGTGGCCGGGGTGACCGCGTACGCGCTGACGCCGTGGATCGGGCTCGCGGTGGCCGGAGTGATGCTGGTAGTGGTGGCCAGCTACCGGCAAAACGTCCATGCCTACCCGTCCGGCGGCGGCGACTATGAGGTGGTGACCACCAATCTGGGCGACACGGCCGGCCTCGTGGTCGCCAGCGCGCTGATGGTGGATTACGTTCTGACCGTTGCGGTCTCGACGGCCTCCGCGATGGCCAACATCGGCTCGGCGATTCCGATCGTGGCCCAGCACAAGGTCTTTTTTTGCGTGGTGTCCATCCTGCTGGTGATGGCGCTAAACCTGCGCGGCGTGCGCGAGTCCGGGTTGGCGTTCGCCATCCCGACGTATGCGTTCATCGTCGGAGTCCTGGTCATGATCGGCTGGGGGCTGTTCCGGATCTTCGTGCTGGGCAATCCGCTGCGGGCCGAGTCGGCGGGTTTCGAAATGCATGCCGAGCACGGCCAGGTCGTCGGCTTCGCGTTGGCGTTCCTGGTGGCGCGGTCGTTCTCGTCGGGCTGCGCGGCGCTGACCGGTGTCGAGGCGATCAGCAATGGCGTGCCGGCGTTTCAGAAACCCAAGTCGCGCAACGCCGCGACGACGCTGCTGATGCTGGGCGGCATCGCGGTGACCCTGCTGATGGGCATCATCGTGCTGGCCGAGAAGATCGGAGTCAAACTCGTCGAGGATCCCGCGAGGCAATTGGGTGGCGCGCCCAAGGGTTACTACCAGAAGACCCTGGTCACCCAGTTGGCCCAAACGGTGTTCGGCAGCTTTCACATCGGGTTCCTGCTGATCGCCACCGTGACCGCCCTAATTCTGGTGCTGGCGGCCAACACCGCGTTCAACGGCTTTCCCGTGCTTGGCTCGATCCTGGCGCAGCACAGCTACCTGCCCCGCCAATTGCACACCCGCGGAGACCGATTGGCGTTCTCCAACGGAATCCTGTTCCTGTCCGGGGCAGCGCTGCTGGCGATCATCGCGTTCCGCGGTGAGGTGACCGCGTTGATTCAGCTGTACATCGTCGGCGTGTTCATTTCTTTCACGTTGAGTCAGATCGGCATGGTGCGGCACTGGACCCGGTTGCTGCGCACGGAAAGCGATCCGCGGGTGCGGCGTAAGATGATGCGCTCGCGGGTGGTCAACACGGTCGGATTGCTATCGACGGGCACGGTGTTGCTGGTGGTTCTGGTGACCAAGTTCGTGGCCGGAGCGTGGATCGCCCTGTTCGCGATGAGCCTGCTGTTCGGACTCATGAAAATGATTCACCGGCACTACAACACGGTGAACCGGGAATTGGCGGAGCAGGCGGCTGCCCAGGAGAATGTGGTACTGCCCAGCCGTAACCACGCCGTGGTGCTGGTGTCGAAGCTGCACCTGCCGACGCTGCGTGCGCTCGCCTACGCGAGGGCCACCCGGCCCGATGTGCTGGAGGCCGTGACAGTCAGCGTCGACGACGCGGAAACGCGCGATCTGGTGCGCAAATGGGAAGACAGCGATATCAGCGTCCCGCTCAAGGTCATCGCGTCGCCGTATCGCGAAGTGACCCGTCCCGTACTGGAATACGTGAAACGGGCCAGGGAGGAGTCGCCGCGCACCGTGGTGACGGTGTTCATTCCGGAGTACGTGGTCGGCCATTGGTGGGAGCAGGTGTTGCACAACCAGAGCGCCCTTCGGCTCAAGGGCCGCCTGCTGTTCATGCCGGGCGTCATGGTCACTTCGGTTCCGTGGCAGTTGAGTTCGTCGGAGCGGCGTAAAACCCTGCAGCCGCACATGGCGCCGGGTGACGCTCGTCGGGGAATCTTCGATTGACCCGCGAATCGGCACGCGCGCCGCGCGCGGCGCCACCCCCGATGGGGGAGCTGACCCTGACCACCGATGCCCCGGCCAACGGCGGCAGTTGCGTCGCGCACCACGAAGGGCGGGTGGTGTTCGTCCGCTACGCCTTGCCTCGCGAGCGGGTTCGTGTCCGCGTCACCGCGGATCGCGGATCTTATTGGCACGCAGAGGTTATCGAGGTTATCGACCCGGCGGCCGGTCGCATCACATCGCTGTGCCCCATCGCCGGGGTCGGCGGCGCCGGCTGTTGCGATCTGGCGTTCGCCGCCCCCGAGGTGGCCCGCACACTCAAGGCCGAAATCGTGGCCAATCAGCTCGAGCGCCTCGGCGGGCATCGCTGGAGCGGAGAGGCCGAACCGCTGGCGGATTCCGCGCCGACGGGGTGGCGCACCCGCGTTCGGCTCGGCGTGGGCCCCGACCGCCGCCCGGGGTTTCACAGATACCACAGCGAGGAATTGGTGAGCGATTTGCGGTGTGCCCAGCTGGCGGGCGGCATGCTCGACCGGATCGCCGAAATCGATTGGCCGCCGGGCGCCCAGCTGCACGTGGCCGTCGACGACGACGGCGTGCGCCACGTGGTGCGCACGCTGCGGCAGGGCAGGCAGACCGCGACCAAGGTGGTGGAGGGCCGCTACGAGGCGGTGCAGCGCGTGGCCGGGCGAAGTTGGCAGGTGCCGGTGACCGCCTTCTGGCAGGCGCACCGCGATGCGGCCAACGTGTACAGCGAGCTGGTCGCCGACTGGGCGCAGCCCGCCGCGGGGATGCGCGCGTGGGATCTGTACGGCGGCGCAGGCGTTTTCGCGGCGGTGCTCGGCGCTGCCGTCGGGCACTCCGGGCGCGTGCTCAGCGTGGACACCTCGCGCGCGTCGACCCGGGCCGCCCGGGCCACCTTGGCCGATCTGACCCAGGTGCACATCGTCACCGACTCGGTGCGCCGCGCGTTGACGGCGCAGCGAGGGCGCGCCGACGTGGCGGTGCTGGATCCGCCGCGGGCGGGCGCCGGTCGCGAGGTCATCGACCTGCTGGCCGCCGCCGACGTCCCGCGGGTGGTGCACATCGGTTGTGAGGCAGCATCTTTCGCACGCGACATCGGAATCTACCGCGGCCACGGTTACACCGTCGAGAAGATCAAGGTGTTCGACGCGTTCCCGCTGACCCATCACAGCGAATGCGTCGCGCTGCTGACGCGCTAGGGAGGTTCTGGCGGCCCAGCGGGCGCGTCACCGCAATGGGGAGCGAGTGACTCTCACGACCGGTTAGACTGCGTCGCGGTGTGCCGGGAAGTCTGGTCGGCGATGTCGTTATCGACCGATCGAAAGGCGCGCGTGCTTACCCTCACAGAACGGCCCGTGGCTGTCGAGTCATGTCGATTGCGCGCGCGGCACGTCCTCACCCGGTCTCGAGCGCTGACATCGTGACCGAAACTCTGCGCTACGCGCTGATCATCTTGTTCTCCAGTGCGGTCGGTTTGGTTGCGGTGCTGGCGAATCGACTAACCGAGCGGGTCAAGATCCCGGTGCCACTACTCGTGCTGGGCGGAGCCGCCCTCGTGGTGCACGCCGTGCCCGCGGTGCAGCCTCCGTCCGAGCGAATCGTGGAACGGGTGATCACCATCGCGCTGGTGTTGGTGTTGTTCGACGGCGGCATGCACATCGGTCCTTCGCGCTTCCGCGCGGCGGCCGTCCCGATCCTGTCGGTGGGCGTCGTGGGCACCGCCCTCACCGCGGCAGGGGCGGCGCTGGTGCTGCACTACGTATGCGGAATCAGCTGGTTTCCCGCGGTGCTCGTGGCCACAGCAGTGGCTCCGACCGATCCGGCCGTGGTTTTCTCTGTGCTGGGCAAACGCGAGATCCGCGGCCGCAGCGGCACCATCCTGGAAGGCGAGTCAGGTGCCAACGATCCGGTCGGCATCTCCTTGATGTCCAGCCTGATCGCCGCCGGTGGTCTCAGCGCAGCCGGATTCGCCAGCGTGGGAACACAATTCGCTCTGCAGATGGCGGTCGGCCTGGCCGTCGGGGCGCTCGGCGGCCGTGTCCTACTCGTCTTCATGCGCCGGGTCGCGTTGCCGAGCGAGGGCCTCTACTCGTTACGAACGCTGGCATTCTGTCTGATGTTGTACGGCATCACGACGCTCGCGCACGGCTCGGGATTTTTGGCCGTGTTCGTGGCCGGCATCGTGATCGGCGACGCCCGCGCGCCCTACAAACCCGAGATCAAGCAATTCCACGCCGCCCTGGCGGGCCTGGCGGAAATCGTCGCGTTTGCCGTTCTCGGTTTGACCGTCGACCTCGATGTCCTTGGCCACCCCGAGGTATGGATTCCCGGGGTTGCCCTCGGTGTGGCGCTGACAGCGGTCATTCGTCCGTTGGCGGTGGGCTCTTGTTTGGTTCCCGTCCGATTAGAGCGAAACGAACGCATCTTCGTTCTGTTCGCCGGGCTCAAGGGTGCCGTGCCGATCCTGCTGGGCGAGTTCCTCCGAGCCGCACACGTCGCCGACGCCGAACGGCTGTACGGCATCGTCGTCGTCGTCGTCATCTTCTCAGTGCTGGTGCAGGGCAGCTCGGTACCCGGCGTCGCCAGACTGCTGCAGCTGCCCATGCGCACCGTCCAGACCCGGCCCTGGCAGATAGGCGTGCGACTGGCCGACGAACCGCAGGGGGTCCACCGCTTCAGCGTCGCGGCCGGCTCCGTTGCCGAGCGCTCCACAGTCGAAGGTCTCGGCGACCGGGTCGGTGACATCTGGGTGAGCATCGTGGTCCGCACCACCGGCCTGGTGCCGGTGCGAGGCGACACCGAACTCGAGGCCGGGGACGAAGTCGTCATCCTGGCGGATCCCGACCTCCATGACACGCTGGCGGATCTGTTCGGCCCCGCGCGGGAGCGGTGAATCCTGTTGTTCTCGTAAGCGCTGCGTAGACTGACTGGATGCTGGAACAGATCCGCGGGCCCGCTGATCTGCAGCACCTTTCCCAACATGAACTTCGCGAGCTGGCTGCCGAGATTCGCGAGTTCCTGATTCACAAGGTTGCTGCCACCGGGGGGCATCTGGGGCCGAATCTGGGCGTGGTTGAGCTGACGCTCGCCCTGCACCGGGTGTTCGATTCACCCCACGATCCGATCATCTTCGACACCGGTCATCAGGCCTACGTCCACAAGATGCTGACGGGCCGTTGCCTCGAGTTCGAGAGCCTGCGCAAGAAGGGTGGACTGTCCGGGTATCCGTCGCGAGCCGAGAGCGAGCACGACTGGGTCGAGTCCAGCCACGCCAGTGCGTCGTTGTCCTACGCCGACGGTCTGGCCAAGGCCTTCGAACTGAGTGGGCACCGCAATCGCCACGTTGTCGCGGTGGTCGGCGACGGCGCGCTCACCGGCGGCATGTGCTGGGAGGCGCTGAACAATATCGCCGCCTCGGGCCGGCCGGTCATCATCGTGGTCAATGACAACGGCCGCAGCTATGCCCCGACGATCGGCGGTGTCGCCGACCATCTCGCCTCGCTGCGGCTGCAGCCGGCCTACGAGCAGGCCCTGGCGAAGGGCCGCGACGCGCTGCGCGCGCTGCCGCTGGTCGGCAAGATCGCCTACCGCGTCATGCACAGCGTCAAGGCCGGCATCAAGGACTCGTTGTCGCCGCAGCTGATGTTCACCGACCTGGGGCTGAAGTACGTTGGCCCGGTCGACGGGCACGACGAACGCGCGGTGGAGGCGGCGCTGCGACACGCCCGCGGCTTCGGTCGCCCGGTGATCGTGCACGTGGTGACTCGCAAGGGGATGGGCTTCGCCCCCGCCGAGGACGACGAAGCCGAGCAGATGCATTCGTGCGGCGTCATCGACCCGGTCACCGGACAGGCGACCAAGGTCGCCGGACCCGGCTGGACGGCGACGTTTTCCGACGCCCTCATCGGCTACGCCAGGAAGCGCCGCGACATCGTGGCGATCACCGCGGCCATGCCCGGCCCGACCGGGCTGACGCCGTTCGGGCAGCAGTTCCCCGACCGCTTGTTCGACGTAGGCATCGCCGAACAACACGCGATGACGTCGGCGGCCGGCCTCGCCATGGGCGGCATGCATCCCGTGGTGGCGATCTATTCGACATTCCTGAACCGGGCCTTCGACCAGATCATGATGGACGTGGCGTTGCACAAGCTCCCGGTCACCATGGTGCTCGACCGGGCCGGCATCACCGGTTCGGACGGCGCCAGCCACAACGGCATGTGGGACATGTCGATGCTGGGCATCGTGCCCGGCATGCGGGTGGCCGCACCCCGGGATGCCTCCCGATTGCGCGAAGAACTCGGCGAGGCGCTCGAGGTCGACGATGGCCCCACGGCACTGCGCTTCCCCAAAGGTGATGTGGGTGAGGATATTCCGGCGATCGAGCGCCGCGGATCGGGCATCTCCGGTGTCGACGTGCTCGCGGTCCCGGCCAGCGGGTGCAACCACGACGTGCTCCTGATCGGCGTTGGCGCGTTCGCGCCGATGGCACTGGCCGTAGCCGGGCGACTACAGGACCAGGGGATCGGCGTCACCGTGATCGACCCGCGTTGGGTCCTGCCGGTTTCAGAGCGCGTTCTGGAACTGGCGGCCGAGCACAAGCTCGTCGTCACCTGCGAAGACAACGGGGTCAACGGCGGGGTTGGCTCGGCGGTGTCCGCGGCCCTGCGCGGCGCCGAGATCGACGTCCCGTGCCGCGACGTCGGACTGCCGCAGGAGTTCTACGAGCACGCCTCCCGCGGTGAGCTGCTGTCGGATCTGGCGCTGACAGACCAAGACGTGGCCCGCCGCATCACCGGCTGGGTCGCGGCGCTGGGCAGCGGTGTCACCGAAGCGGAGATCCGCGAGCACCTGGACTAAGTCGCGAGCGCGACGGGTCCGGGGGAGCGGCTGGCCCCCATTCGAAATCGACGCTGCCGCGGCCCTTACTCGAACTTTTCCGCGCTGGCGTCGATTTCGACGTCACCGTCCTGGGCGGGCGCGGGCGGCGCCTGCAGGGCCCGGGCCAGGGCGGGATCCACCAACTCCCGCTGCCAGGGCCGGGCCTGACCGGCACGCAGGAACGTCTCGACCGCGTCCAATGGGTCGGGCGTGGCCGTCCAGTCCCAGCAGAGCCGTCGCACCAGGTCCGGCGAGACCAGATTCTCGGTGGGAACGTGGACCCGCTCGGAGACCTGGGACAACGCCGAGCGGGCGGCCTCCAGCCGGGCGGCGGCCTCCGGTTTGCGCCTGCTCCACCGCGCCGGCGGCGGCGGACCGTTCGGCGGCTCGCTTTCCGGGGGTGGGTTCTTGGTCCGCCGGGCCTCATCCAGCGCCGCCAGCCACGTCGCGGCGCTGCGCCGCTGGTTGCGCCCACCGAACACGGGCAGCGCGACGAGCTCCTCGACGGTCGTCGGGTTGGCCAGCGCGGCATCGATGATGGCCGAGTCGGGCAGGATGCGGCGCGGCGCGATGTCGCGGCGCTGCGCGATGCGGTCGCGCGTCAACCACAATTCGCGGACCGCGGCCAGGCGACGCTGATCGCGCACCCGATGGATGCCCGACGTTCGCCGCCACCGGTCCCGTCGCACGGCGCCTTGGTCCGTCAAACCGACGTCGCGCAGGTAATCGAATTCCTGTGCGGCCCAATCGGTTTTGCCCTGCGCGGCCAGGACGTCGGCGATCGCCGTACGCAGCTCGATGAGCAGTTCCACATCCAGGGCGGCGTAGTTGAGCCATTCGGCGGGCAGGGGCCGCTTGGACCAGTCCGCCGCGCCGTGGCCCTTGGCCAGCCCGAAGCCCAGCAGCCGCTCGACCATGGTCGCCAGGTTCACCCGTTCGAACCCGGCCAGTCGTCCGGCCAGTTCGGTGTCATACAGCGCCGGCGGCCGCATGCCCACCTCGGCCAGACACGGCAGGTCCTGATCGGCGGAGTGCAGGATCCATTCGTCGTTGCTCAGCACCTCGGCCACCGGCCGGAGGGCCTCGAGCGGGTCGCCGCCGTGGCTCACCGGATCGATCAGCACGGTGCCGGAGCCGGCCCGCCGGATCTGGATCAGGTAGGCCCGGTTGGAGTAGCGGAAACCCGATGCACGTTCGGCGTCCACCGCGAAGGGCCCGTGCCCGCGATCCAGCCGCTGCGCGGCGGCCTCGATTTCGTGGACGCTCACCGAGATGGGCGGGACGCCTTCGGAAGGATGCGGCAGCGGGGTGGGTTCGGCGTCGGTGTCTGTGTCGCCGGGCGCGCTGCTACCCGGCCCGTCGGCCGACGGTTCACCCATGCTAGGCGCGTGACCGTGAGCTCAGGTCGGTGACTCCGGCTGGCGGTAGGCCCGCGGCATGCTCCAATACCTCACAGAACGCCTCGACATGCGCACCGACCGCCGGCGACGTCGCGGTCCAGGACGCGCGCAGCTCCAGCTGGTGGGCGCGCGGCGGCCCGGAGATGTCTCCGTAGCGCACCGATGTGGTGGCGGTGACGGTGCCGCCCAGGGCGACTACTTGTTCCATGCGTGACTCCAGTGCCTCGACTAGCCAGCTCCACGCTACTTCGGGCAGCAGCGGGTCGACCGCCTCGCTGGGGTCAAGGTCGGCCTGGATGTAGGCGACCATGCGGATGGTGCCGTCCCACGCGTCGGCCCCTTCGGGGTCGTACAGCAGGATCAACCGTCCGAAGGCGTCGCCTTCGGACCGCTCGGGGATGATGTCGCGATCGGGATGTTTGACCTCGGCGCCCAGCGCGTAACTGTGGGGGGCCAAGCGTTGCGGCGGCCTGATGGGTCCCAACTCGATCTCCGGCCGCACGACGACGGCGTTCATCGCCGCTACCGCCTCGCGGAATGGGGCCGGTTCGGATGAGGTCACTTCGCGCCGCTCCTGTTCATCCCGACCGCTTCGCGTCGTCACGGCACGGGTCACAGGGATCGACGGTAGACCTACTGCCCGACACGCCGCGACAGGCGCGCCGCGTTCAAACCCGCCGCGACCAAGCCGTTACCAGGCCTCCACCAAAGCTATATGTGCAGCTCAGGACGCAGTCAGCGGGCGAAACGAGCCTGGCGTTTCTCGCGGTGCGCGGCCAGGCCTTCCTGCACGTCGGGTCCGCTGAAACTGAGGAATTCCAGGCCCACCGAGGTCTCGAAGGTGGGGCCCATCATGCGATACCACTGGTTGAGGCTGCGCTTGGTCCACTGGATCGCGTTCTGCGCTCCCTGCGCCAGGTTCTCGGCGATGCCGGTGGCGGTGGACAGCACGTCGTCATCGTCGACGCAGACCGACACCAGCCCGATCCGGTCGGCCTCCTCGCCCAGCAGCGTCTCGCAGGTCAGCAGGTAGTACTTCGCCTTGGCCATGCCGACCAGCAGCGGCCAGCAGATCGCGGCGTGGTCACCGGCGGCGACGCCGAGCTTGGTGTGCCCGTCAATGAGCTTTGCGGTCCGGCCCGCCACCGAGATGTCGGCGAGCAGGGCCACCACCAGACCCGCGCCCACCGCGGGCCCGCGGATCGCCGAGACGACGGGCGTGTCGCAGTTGATCATGTTGTGCACCAGGTCGCGGGCTTCGCGCATGATGCGGATGCGGCCTTCATAGTCGTTGATGGTTTCGTCGATCAGGTCGAAACTGCCGCCGGAGGAAAAGGCCTTGCCTTCACCACGCACCAGGACGGCGCGCACGGCGGGATCTCGGTCGATCACCGGCCAGATGTCGGCGAGGTCGCGGTGCATCTGCGGCCCCACCGAATTCAGCCCGGGCGAGTCGAGGACGAGGGTCAGCACGCCGTTCTCCCCGAGCTCGCAGCGCAGGCTGGGAAACTCGTCGTAACTCGCAGGGGGCTGACTCACTGGCATTTCCGAGCTCCTGACGTCAAACGGTTGCGGTCGTCGATAGTACGCAGCGGCGTCGGGTGTTCTTCGGTCATGGCAGCATTGGGGCTGATGAGTACTCGCCGCGACCTTCCAGAGTCGCCGTATCTGGCGGCCGTGACCGGCCGCAAACCCAACCGGGTGCCGGTGTGGTTCATGCGGCAGGCGGGACGTTCGCTGCCCGAATACCGGACGCTGCGGGCCCAGACCGACATGCTGTCGGCATGCTTGGACGCCGAGTTGGTCTGTGAGATCACCCTGCAACCGGTGCGCCGCCACGACGTCGACGCGGCGATCTTGTTCTCCGACATCGTGGTGCCGCTGCTCGGTGCTGGTATCGACCTGGACATCGTCGCCGGGGTCGGCCCGGTCATCGAGTCGCCGGTGCGCACCGCGGCCGATGTGGCCGCAATCAAACCCCTTGAGCGGCAACGCGTTGTGCCGGTTTCCGACGCGGTGTCGTTGCTGGTGTCCGCGCTCGGCGACGTTCCGCTGATCGGCTTCGCCGGTGCCCCGTTCACCTTGGCGTCCTATCTGATCGAGGGCGGTCCCAGTCGACACCACGCGCGCACCAAAGCGATGATGCTTGCGGAACCGGACACCTGGCATGCGCTGATGGAGAAGCTGACCGCCATCACCGTCGGGTTCTTGCGGGTGCAGCTGGAGGCCGGGGTGGACGCCATTCAGGTGTTCGACTCGTGGGCGGGGGCGCTGTCGCTGGCGAATTACCGCACCTACGTGCAGCCGCACAGCGCCCGGGTGTTCGCCGCGCTGGCTGATTACGGGGTGCCGATGACCCACTTCGGGGTCGGCACGGCCGAACTGCTGGGCGCCATGTCATCGGTCGGTGCGAATGTGGTCGGCGTGGATTGGCGAACTTCCCTGCCCGACGCGGCCATCCGTGTGGCCCCGGGCACGGCGTTGCAGGGCAACCTCGATCCGGTGGCGGTGTTGGCGGGCTGGCCGGTCGTGGAACGCGCGGCGCGCGCTGTCGTCGACGACGGCCGCCGCGCTGTCGACGCCGGCGCGGCCGGTCACGTTTTCAACCTCGGCCACGGCGTGCTGCCCGAAACGGATCCCGGCGTGCTGACCAACCTGGTGTCGCTGGTCCACTCCCTATGAGTCCTCCCTCGTATTGCGTTGTGGGGGGCGGTATTTCGGGCCTTACCGCGGCGTATCGGCTCCGCATGGCCAGCGGCGGCGATGCGTCGATCACGCTGTTCGATCCGGGCGACAAGCTCGGCGGGGTACTGCGCACCGAGCTGGTCGGCGGGCTGCCGATGGATTTGGGCGCCGAGGCTTTCGTGCTGCGTCGCCCCGAGCTGCCGGCGTTGCTGGCTGAACTTGATCTGACTGAGCGCCAGCGTGTTTCGACCGGTGCACGCCCGTTGATCTACAGCCGGCAAGAGTTGCGCCCACTGCCCGCCGGCACTGTCGTCGGCATCCCGTCGTCGGCGGCGTCGGTGGCGGGACTGGTCGACGAGGCGACGGTCGCCCGCGTCGAGGCCGAACCCACGCGTCCGCTGGTGTGGGAGGCGGGCAGCGACCCTGCGGTCGCCGACCTGGTGGGTGAGCGATTCGGCGACCAGGTGGTGTCCCGGTCGGTGGATCCGCTGCTGAGCGGGGTTTATGCCGGTTCGGCGGCCACCATCGGCCTGCGCGCGGCCGCCCCGACCGTGGCGGCGGCGCTGGACCGCGGCGCCACCAGCCTGACGGACGCCGTGGCACAGGCGCTGCCGCCGGCCACCGGTGCGCCGGTGTTCGGGTCGCTCGAGGGCGGCTATCGGGTGCTGATCGATGAGCTGGTCGCGCGCGGTCGGCCGCGGTGGGTTCGCGCCGCGGTGTCGCGGCTCGAGCGTGCCGGCGCCGGCTGGGCGGTGATCGACGGCAACGGCACTCGCTGGTCCGCCGACGCGGTGATCGTGGCCGTGCCGGCGGGGGAGTGTAGCCGCCTGCTGGCGGAGATCGCCCCGCGCAGCGTCTCGGCCGCCGGGCGCATCGGCAGCGCATCGTCGGTGGTAATGGCGCTGGCCGTGCCGGGCGAGACCGCGTTCCCGGAGTGCTCGGGCGTGTTGGTGGCCACCGGTGAGCCATTGCGGGCCAAGGCCATCACGTTGTCGTCACGCAAGTGGGGTATTGGCGGTGACGCGCAACTGCTGCGGCTGTCGTTCGGGCGGTTCGGCGACCGCGTGGCGGCCGACACGCCCGATGCCGAGCTGCTGACCTGGGCGTTGGGTGACCTGGCCACCGTGTTCGGGTTGACCATCGCGCCCATCGACGTCCGCACCCGGCGCTGGATCGACGCGATGCCGCAGTACGGGCCCGGCCATGCCGGTCTGGTCGCCGAGGTGCGTGCGGGGCTGCCCCCGACGCTCGCGGTGGCCGGCAGCTACCTCGACGGCATCGGCGTGCCGGCGTGCGTCGGTGCCGCCGGGCGCGCGGTCGAACGTGTGATCAGGGCTATCGGAGACTTGGACGTGCAGGTGGCACGATAGGTTCCATGGCCAAGCTGGACTACGACTCGCTGAACTCCACGATCCGCTACCTGATGTTCTCGGTGTTCTCCGTTGAGCCGGGTGAGCTCGGTGACCAGCGGGACGACGTCATCGATGAAACGTCGACGTTCTTCAAGCAGCAGGAGGAGCGCGGCGTCGTGGTGCGCGGCCTGTACGACGTCGCGGGACTGCGGGCCGACGCCGATTTCATGATCTGGACCCACGCCGAACGGGTTGAGGCGCTGCAGGCCACCTACGCCGATTTCCGGCGCACCACCGCGCTGGGGCGGGCCACTTCGCCGGTGTGGAGCAGCGTGGCGTTGCATCGGCCGGCCGAGTTCAACAAGAGCCACATCCCGGCGTTCCTGGCCGGCGAGGAACCCGGCGCCTACATCTGCGTATATCCGTTTGTGCGGTCCTACGAGTGGTACCTGCTGCCCGACGAGGAACGGCGCCGCATGCTCGCCGAGCACGGCATGGCCGCGCGCGAATACAAGGACGTCCGCGCGAACACCGTCCCGGCGTTCGCGCTCGGCGACTATGAATGGCTGCTGGCCTTCGAGGCTCCCGAATTGCACCGCATCGTCGACCTGATGCGCGAACTGCGCGCCACCGACGCTCGCCGGCACACCCGCGAAGAGACGCCGTTCTTCACCGGCCCCCGGGTTCCGGTCGAGCAGCTGGTGAATGCCCTGCCGTGACGACCCCCTTCGACCCGAACGATCCCACCCGCTTCGAGGAGATGTACCGCGACCAGCGGACGTCGCACGGCCTGCCGGCCGCCACGCCGTGGGACATCGGCGGCCCGCAGCCGGTGGTGCAGCAGCTGGTCGCGGTGGGCGCCATCAGTGGTGAGGTGCTCGACCCGGGCACCGGTCCGGGGCATCACGCCATCCATTACGCGTCCAAGGGGTATTCGGCGACCGGCATCGACGGCTCGGCGGGAGCCATCGAGCGGGCCAAGGAGAACGCCCGAAAGGCCGGGGTTTCGGTCAACTTCGAGCTCGCCGACGCGACGAAGCTGGACGGGTTCGACGGCCGGTTCGACACGGTGGTCGATTGCGCCTTCTACCACACCTTCAGCACCGAGCCCGAGCTGCGCAGGTCCTATGTACAGGCGCTGCACCGCGCCACCAAGCCGGGGGCGCGGCTGTACATGTTCGAGTTCGGTGCACACAACGTCAACGGCTTCAAGATGCTGCGGTCGTTGTCCGAGAACGACTTTCGCGATGTGCTTCCCGACGGTGGCTGGGAGATCACGTACCTGGGCACGACGACCTACCGGGTCAACGTCAGCGTCGAGTCCATCGAGGCGATGGCCAAGCGAAATCCAGACATGGCCGATCAGGCCGAGAAACTGCTGGAGCGTTTCCGAGTGATCGAGCCGTGGCTCGAGGGCGAGCGGGCGCATGCCCCGTTCTGGGAAGTGCACGCCACCCGGGTGGACTGAGCGAGCGCCACGCCGCTCGCCCGGCCGAGGCATAAACCACGCATGTGCATCTGGGCGTGTCGTGTGCGTGGTTTATGTGTCGCGACCGCCCGGGACGGACCGCAAACGCCCGAGACGTGTCGCGAGCGCGGGACGGACGGCGGGCTACCCTCCCGTCGGCACCAGCCGAAGCGAGATGGAGTTGATGCAGTAGCGCTGATCCGTCGGCGTCGGGTAACCCTCACCGGCGAATACGTGGCCGAGGTGACTATGGCAGTTCGCGCACAGCACCTCGGTGCGCGTGGTGCCCATGGAATGGTCGGGCCGCAGGATCACCGCGTCGGATTCGGCCGGGTCGAAGAACGACGGCCACCCGCAATGCGACTCGAATTTCTCAGTGCTGCGGAATAATTCGGCGCCACAGGCACGACACTCGTACACGCCTTCGGTTTTGGTGTCGGTGTATTCACCGGTGAAGGGCCGCTCGGTGCCGGCTTGGCGCAGCACGTGGAATTCTTCCGGGCTGAGTTTCTTGCGCCACTCGTCGTCGCTCAGTCGCACCTTGGGCCGCGACACGTCGGGGGAGGTCATGCACCCACGCTAGCTCGAATGGCGGTGACCCGCCGCTTCCGGTTCCCCAACGCCTGCGGTCACCGCGTCGCGCTCGCGCTGGGCCGTCAGCCACGCGGGATCGATGCCGTCTTCCAGCCGGTTCTCGGCCTTGGCGTCCAGGTAACGGAAGACCAGCACGGTGAAGGCAACAATTAACAGCAGCGACCAGCCGTAGGTGATCTTGAGGTAATGCAGCGCTCGGCCGTAGCGCATGTATTTGTAGATCAGCCAGTCGTCCAGCGCCATGAAGCCGTAGATCCCGAGCCAGGCCGGCCAGTTGCGGATCAGCGAGTTGCGCAGCACCACCGTCATCAAGAACGGGAACAGCATCATCGAGTAGTAGCCCTGGGCCAGTGACGACACCAGGAAGGACCACAGCAGCAGCACACCCGACGAGCTGGCGAACCAGAACAGCGGGTCGCGGGTGCGGTAGTAGCGGTACAGCAGCCACATCGCACCGATCATCAGCAGGGTGAACAGGATTCGCATGAAGACGATCAGCCAGGTCGGCAGGCCGAAGTAGACGCCGTTGCCCTCGATGGAGCTGTTGAAGTAGTCCCGGGTGCCCAGGAAGTAGGGCACCGTTTTCGTGACGAAGTCCATGGGATCGCTCACCAAAGGCCACGCGGCCACGTTGACGACGACGGGCACCGCGATGGCCGGCACCAGCGTCCGCCACTGGCGATTCAGCAGCGGCAACAACAGCAGCGGGCCCAGCACCGGTTTGAGCGTGAGCGTCAGGCCGACCACCAAGCCGGCCCACCACTGGCGCCCGGCCCTTCCGTCCAGCAGCCACCGAAAGAACAGCACCTCCGCCAGCAGCACACAGCCGTTGATGTTCGTGAAAACCAGCGTGCTGGTCACACTCTCCGTACAGAACATCGCCAGCAGCAGCGCGGGCGCGGCGACCGAAGTCAGCGCGAATTTGAACATCCGCAGCAGCAGATACCAGGCGATCAGGATGGCCACGGTGTTGATCAGGATGAACAGGTAGCGCGACGGCGTGAAGGGCAGGTATCCGAACGGCGCCATCAACAGTGTGCCGCCCGGCGGGTACAGGTAGTGCGGGTCGACATAGTCGAAGTGTTCGTTGTAGATGTCCCAGCCGTGCCGGAAGTTGAGCACCGCGCGGTACACGGGTTTGAAGTCGTCGGTGATGTTGCCGTTGAGGGTGAGGATGATGCTGCGGTGCAACACCGACATGATGGCCACCGGCCACAACGCCGACCGCAGCACCGTCGACGTGTTCAGCGGGCCGGTGCCGGGTCTAAAGGCGGCCAGGGTCCAATCACGCAAGCCGGTTCGGGTCGATTCAGCTGCCGTCACCAGCGCACCGTACACCGGCAGCCACGCAAGCCGGAAAGCAGCGTCAGGCCGGGCAATAGGTGTCGGTGTTGGGCAATTTGCCGCTGTTGAGGTAGCCGATCAGCGGCGGGACGGCGCAGCCCGAGAAGATGCTGGCGCCGTGGCCGATGCCCTGCCACATGACCCGCTTGCTCGCCGCGTTGGCGTTGATGATGCTGGCCGCGGTCGCCGCGACGCCGTCGGTACCGACGATCGGGTCGTTTTGCACACCGAGCAGCAGCACGTCGACCTTGAGTGTCTTCGGTGTGGGCGGTGGCGAGCCGGTGGGCCAGTGCACGCACTTGACCAGGTTGAGCGCTGCGACGGTGCCGAAGTCGGGGTAGAGCTTGGCCCAGGCGACGACGAGTTCGCGAACCCGGTCCGGCGTGGGGCGATTGACCGCGTCGCTGCATACGTTGACGAACTGGCCGTCGGAGTCCTGGAGGGCGTTGGCGTGGTTGATCAGGTTGTTCAGCGCGTTGGCATCGCCGGAACGGGCGTCCGCGAGCGCGTTGGCCAGGTTGGTGGTGGCGTTGACGCGGCCGCCGGCGGGATAACCGAGCGCGACGGTGATCGCGTTGGCCACCTGTGCGACCGACACGCCGCCGGGGCCCTTACCCGCCCGGGCGTCGGCCAGCAGAGCGCTGACGGCACCCTTCGGGTCCGCACCCAGCGCACAATTCACGGCGATGCACTGCGCGGCGAAGGCGTCGAGTGCGGCCTGCTGTCCCTTGACCCGTTGCTCGGCGGCGGCCTCGGCGTTGGTGCCCAACGCGACCGGTGAATCGAGGATCAAGCGCGCCACCTTGTCCGGCCGCGATCCGGCGTAGGCCAGCGCCACCTGTGCGCCGTTGCCGATGCCGATCAGCGCGAGGGCGGGCACGTCCCACAGGGTGCGCAACCGCTCGATGTCGGAGGCGGCGTGCGCGTCGTCGTAGGACGACGCGTTCGGGCCGATCCCGACGGCGTCACCACAGTTGGTGGTCGCGGTGTTGGAGACGTCGGAGAGGTTGGCCACCGGGTCGTCGCCGGTCTGGAATTGCGACTGGTCGCGCATCTGCTGACGGTCGAATTTGTCGCGGCAGTCGATCGGGCTCGACATCCCGATGCCCCGGCGGTCGACGGACACGATGGGGTGGGTGGCGAGCACGTCGGCGCCCGCCCGCGACAGCCAGATCGGCAATTGCGTCGACGACGGCAGATCGGAGCCGGTGGTGAAGATCAGCGGGCCGGCGTCCTGGGGTGTCTGGTTCGAGCGGGCACGCACCACACCGATGCTGAGGCTGCCACCGCCCCCGTTGACCGGATCCAGGTCGGCGTCGTAGCTCGCGCAGTCCAGCCGGACACCGGCGGCGGCGGGAACCGAGGCGTCGGCGAACACCCGTGAGGTGCAGTCGCGCCACGCCAGGTCGTTTTTGGGTGCGGCGATCGCGGGTGGGCCGCTGGGCGGCGGCTTCGACGTCGCCGCCCCCTGCGGTCGCGCACCGGAATTGGTGGCGAACCTCGGGTCGGCGGCCAGGCCCGGGACGCAGCCGGCCAGCAACGCTGTCACCGCGACCAGGATCGTGGCACACGTGTACGGCCGGCTCATGCCGACCACAGTAGCTAGGCCTTGACGTAGCGGGTGTAAAGGTAGCCGGCGTCGTCGGTCAGGACATGGGCACACCGCATCTGGGTGAGCAGCTGGCCCGGGCCTGTCGCGATGCGTCGTGCCTGGCCGCCGACGAGGCAGGGCGCGATCGTCAGACACAGCTCGTCGAGCATGTCGCGCTGCATCAGCGAGTCCAGCAGCATCGGTCCGCCCTCGGTGAGGATGCGGCGCATGCCGAGTGCGCCGAGGGCCGCCAGCAGGGTGGCCTCATCGATCTTCCCGGGATCGCGGGCGGAGCAGTCGAGCACCTCGCACAGGCCGCTGAGCGCACGGCGCGTCTGCTCGGCCGCCGCGGTGCAGGTGAGCACCAGCGGCTGCACCTCAGTGCGGGTGAACACCGCCATGTCCCGGTTGAGGTGGCCCGATCCGGTCACCACTGCCAGCTGCGGGACCTCGCTCTGTCCGCGGGCCTGCCGCCGCTGCCGCGCAGCGACACCGACCTGCGCGCCGGAGTAACCCTCGATCCGCACGGTGCCCGCGCCCACCACGATGACGTCGGCGAGTTCACGCAGCAGGTTGAAGATGAACCGATCGCCCGGACCGCCCATCGCGCCGCTGCTGCCGCCCGAGGTGGCCCCGCCGTCGACGCTGGTGATGAAGTTGGCCCGCACCCACGTCCGGTCGTGTTCAGGATAGCCGTAGAGCCGCGCGAGATCGCGGTCGTCGAGTCCGCGTACCGAACCGAGCAGAGACAGCGGCGTCTCCGACGTCGCGGAGCTCGCAGAACTCTCGGGGCCGCCAGAGTCGGGCATGAGTCTGATTGCAGCACGCCGCTACAGTTCCTGCATGCACGGGTCCACCTCCGCGGGCGCTTCGGGCGACGTGGCTCACTTGGTGGATCGGCATCCGACGGTGTCGCCGGAACGGCTGATCGCCCAATTGCGACCGCCCCCGACCTTCGCCGAAGTGAGCTTCGCGACGTATCGGCCCGATCCGGCGGAGCCCACGCAGGCCGCCGCGGTGGTGGCGTGTCAGGACTTCTGCCGCCAGGCCGTCGAGCGGCGCGCCGGTCGTCGGAAGCTGTTGGGCCGGCGTGAGATTCTGCCCGGCGTCGGGCTGTACCTGGACGGCGGCTTCGGCGTGGGCAAGACGCACCTGCTGGCGTCGTCCTACTACCAGCTGCCGGGTGAAGGACCGGGCGGGCCACCGGAGGGCCCGGCTCCCAAGGCATTTGCGACATTCGGCGAGCTGACCCAGCTGGCGGGGGTGTTCGGCTTCGTCGAATGCGTCGACCTGCTGGCCAACTACACGGCGGTCTGCATCGACGAATTCGAGCTTGACGACCCGGGCAACACCACGCTGATCTCACGGTTGCTGTCGTCGCTGGTCGAGCGCGGCGTGTCGGTGGCCGCCACCTCCAACACGCTGCCCGAGGAACTCGGTGAGGGCCGCTTCGCGGCGCAGGATTTTCTGCGCGAAATCAACACGCTGGCAAGTATTTTCACCACCGTGCGGATCGAGGGACCCGACTACCGACACCGCGGCCTGCCGCCCGCGCCCCAACCGCTTTCCGACGACGAGGTGGCAGCGCGCGCCGCGCGGGTCGACGGCGCGACGCTCGACGATTTCGGTGCGCTCTGTGCGCACTTGGCCACCATGCACCCGTCGCGTTATCTGACGCTGATCGAGGGGGTCAGTGCGGTGTTTTTGACGGGCGTGCACGGCATCGACGATCAGAACGTCGCGTTGCGGCTGGTGTCGCTGACCGATCGACTCTATGACGCGGGTACCCCGGTAGTGGCCTCGGGTGCCAAGCTGGACAGCATCTTCAGCGAGGAGATGCTAGCCGGGGGTTATCGGAAAAAGTACCTACGGGCCATTTCCCGGCTCCTGGCGCTCACCGCCGCGGCTAACCCAGCTCGCGGAGCATGACATAGTCGCTTTCGACGTCGGTGCCCAGTTGAAAGGTCCTGGTGCCGCCGACGCTGAATCCGCTTTTGACGTAAAAGCGTTGGGCGCGTTGGTTTGCCCGGTTCACGCCCAGCCACACGCATCGAACGCCCCACTCGGTCGCAACGGCCAGCATGCGTTCCATCAGTGCCGCGGCGGCCCCGCTGGAGTGGCGGTCGGGCAGCACATACATCTTCGACAGCTCGGCCGCCGGGCGGTTGCGCACTGCTCGCTGCACACCGGGGTGATCGGAAACCCCGCGAACCAGCATGGCGTAACCGACAATTCGGCCGCCTTGGTGCGCGGTGACGATGGCGCGATCCGGATCGCTCAGATACTCGTCGAAGCGGTCTGCCGACAGGTCTGCTTCGATGAACGACGCGATGTTGTCCGCGCTCACCGCAGGCGGACATGCCAACGGAAAGGTCTGTGCCGCAACGGCAGCCAGCTCAAGGGCGTCACCGGGGCCCGCCGGCGCGATCTGCAACGTCGCGGTCAGAGGTTCCATTGCGCGAGGTGGTAGCCCGTCTTCTTGTCCAACAGGATGACGGCGGAGACGGGATCGCGGTAAGCGTCCCAGTAGACGCCGCCGCGCACGATCGCCCCGTTTGGGGCATTGACGAGCACATTGTCCAGCGCGTCGGGCGCATCGGAAGCCCGCGGCTTGTAGGCGTCGGCGTTCGGGGTCACGCCGTTGAAATCCATCACGGTCGCCATCACGTACGGGTTGGGCACCCGGATCGCGCGAATGGTCACGTCGGCGCGCTCGACGCTGCTGCCGGGGAAGCCCTTATAGGTGCCTTCGCGCGTGTAGCCGAATCCCGGCGGCGGGTCGCAGGACCCCACCCCGCTCACGGTGACGTCGGCGATGAACGTGCCGTTGTCCACCCTCAGCGTGTCACCGATGTGGCCGATCGGCGCGTCACCGGCCCACGCCCGGGGCATCGGAATTGCGGCGACAGCACCGGCAATGAGAACGGCGGACGCGAGCATCAGCCAGCGGTGCATCTTCGCCATGTCTGGCCTCCTTGGCGTCGTGGCAGGGACCCTCGCATGATCGCACACGCGGAAAGGCCGAAGGGGCGGGTCGGCGACACCGGTCAGCCGTCCGCGGCGGGGCCCGGAGCGACGTTCGGCCCGCCGGCGAGGGATTGCAGCGCCGTGAGCAGATCAGCCTCTACCCGGTCTTTGTCGACGCCGCCTCGGTGCAGCGGTCCGTCCCCGCCCTCCAGCTCCAGCAGCGCGAGCAGTTGGTGCTCGGTGCCGACGTAGTTGTGGCCCAGCCGAAGCGCCTCGCGCACGGCGAGTTCCAGCGCCTTGCGAGCCGGCCCGCTGAACGGAATGAGCTGTGGCGGTTCGCCATCCACGCGCAACGCGGTGATCGCTTCGGTCGCGGTGGCACGCAGCGCGCCGGTGTCGACGTTCTGCAGGTGCAGCAACACCGTCGCGAGGGCGGCGGCATCGCTGAGCACACCGAGCAGCAGGTGGTCGGGCGTGATCTCGCTGTTGCACGCTTCGTGCGCCGCGTTCTGGGCCGCCACCACCGCGCCCCGCGCCCGCGGGGTGAAGCGCGCGAATCCTTGTTCGACATCGACGGCGGCGGGCTCGGCGCGCGGCACGAACCGCTTCTGGGCGGCCTGCTTGGTGACGCCCATGCTCTTGCCGATGTCGGTCCAGGACGCTCCGGAGCGGCGGGCCTGGTCCACGAAATGGCCGATCAAATGGTCGGTGATCTCGCCGAGGTGCTCGGCGGCCAGGACGGCGTCGGCGAGCTGATCCAATACATCCGGGCGGGTCGCCTTGATGGCGTTGATCAGCTCGTCGAGACGGACCGGGTAGGCGATGCGGATGGGATCGGACATACCGTCAACCGTAAGTTGACGTAGTGTTGGAGTCAACCTTGGGTTGACGCCAGTGCCGAAGGGAGTGCGGACTATTGACCGCTCTGGGAGAATCTGTCAGTCATGAAGCCACTGCTCACGCTGTGTGGTCTGGCCGTCGTGATCGGCCTGGCCGCACCGGTGCACGCCGACAGCACCGACGACTCGTTCATCGCTTCGCTGCGGGCGGCGGGCATCACCTTTTCCGACCCGGGCAAGGCCGTAGGCGCGGGCAAATGGGTGTGCGACACCGTCGGTCAGGGCACGGAGATGCCCGATGTGGTCAAGACGCTGCTGTCCAAGAACTCCGCGCTGAGCCAGGACAAGGCCAACCAGTTCGCCGCCATCGCTGCCAGCACGTACTGCCCGAACACCATCACGACGAGCACGCCGAACGCCTAGTAGGCCGACGTGCCAACCGGCGGTGGGTTTGCGACAATCACTGCGTTATGCGATTTCTCCTGGGGCTGACCAGCCTCGCAGCCGTGATCGTCCTGGCCGCGCCGGTGCACGCGGACATCGACAACGATCAGGACTTTCTCAAAGACCTCCGCGACGCCGGTATCACCTATCAGGACGGCGGCAACGCGATCACCATCGGCAAGTCGGTGTGTGAGCTGCTCGACGACGGCCAGTCCGACGCGAAGATCGTGACGGACCTGCGTAACCAGAATCCGGCCTTTCAGGGCGCCGGCGCGGCCAAGTTCACCTATCTCTCGGCCGCCCATTACTGCCCGAAGTACATCACCGGCGAGGATCGCGGTCCCAAGCCAGACGGCGCCGCCGGCAACTGAGCCGATCCGGGCCGCGCCCCGTCTCCCCGGCCGTTGTCGTGGTCTTCACCGCGGGATACGCCTGGTCACCTAGGCGGCGCGGGCCGTCCACGTGAAGCTCTGCATCTCCGGGATTTCAGGCGTCAGCGCCGCAGCGACGCTGCGGCCGATCTGGTCGGCCGCCGCCAGCGGGGTGTCGGCGTTCAAAAAGCCTTCCACCTCAACGCGCAGCGTCCGCCCTGTCCACCTGGCCCGGGCGTGCGCATGCGTGACACCGGGGACCGAGGCGGCGACGGCCTCGGCGGTGGCGACAATGTGAGGGTCCACGCCGTCAAGCATGCGATGCGCGATGTCGGCGGTCACCTCCCAGGCGATACTGCAGATGAACCCGGTGACGACGATCCCCGCGACCGCGTCGGCCCAGCCCCAGCCCAGCGCCACGCCGACCAGCCCGACAACCGCGCCTCCCGACGACAACGCGTCCAGCCAGGAATGCTTGGCGTCGGCCACCATGGTCGCCGACCGAATTCGCCTGCCCACCACCAGCTTGTATCGCGCCACCAGCTGATTGCCGATCACGCCCACAACCGCCGCGCCGATGCCCCAACCCACGTAACCGGTGCCGCCGTGGCGAAGCAGCTTGGTGATGCTCTCGGAGCCGGCGACAACGGCACTGCCCCAGATCACCAGGGCCACACCAAGACCCGCGAGGTCTTCGGCACGTTCGTAGCCGTAGGGGTAGCGCTCGGTGGGCAGCTTGCGCGACGCGCGGAAGCCGATGAAGACCAGCGCGCTGGTGGAGACGTCCGACAGGTTGTGTAGCGCATCGCCCAGCAGCGCCACCGAGCCGGACAGCAGCGCGATGACCAACTCGACCAGCCCGGTCAGCGCGAGCCCGACGGCGCTGACGGCAACGGCGCGATTGGCCTGCCGGCGCTCGCCGGCGTCGTCCGCCGCGGTATGCAGGGGAAAGCTTGCCGCCGGGTCGCGGACCCCATTGATCACATGCATACCGCCAGCATGCCCGACTCACCGACGGCCCCCAAGTCTCGCGCTTACGCGCGTTCGTACACGGTCACCCGATCGCGTTGATCCCACCACAGCACCGGTTGACGGGAATCGACCTCGGCAAGTGTGTCTCGAGGATCGGTGCCCGGGTCCAGGTCGCAGCAGACGACACTCCACCCTGGTGAAAATATCTGGTTTGCACAATGTTTCGGGGCATCGATGCCGTTGCGAACGTTACCGGGCAGCCGGCGGATGTGAGCAGGCTAACTCTCGGCCGTCAGGCGTTGTTTCTGCTCCGCGATCACCGGGTTGAGGGGCGGTCTAGGGGTCGCGTACCCGATTGGCGCAGGGGCGTTGGGCAGCACTGATCGATTGAAATCCGTTGTGCTACAAGAGCTTAGCTCACATGAGCGGCGGCCCAGGAAGCAGCCAGATCACCGAGGGATCGATATCCTCCCTGTATTGCGGGCAGTAGACAGCTATCGACAGACCGACGAAATAGGCGGACTGCTTGACGGAAAGGCTCGTTTGCCTGGCCAGCTGGATTGCCAGCACCGATGCGTTCGGGTTGGTGGCAATGCTGGCGCACACCGTGCGCGCTTTCGCAATGGCATCGTCGTTGTCGGGCATGGTGATTCCGCCCTTGGACAACCCTGCGATGAACGCGTCGTCGCTATCATCCGCTGCCGCCGGGGCCGCGAAGACCAGCGCGGCGGTGGACAAAACAATCGCAGACAAGGTCGGCAACCCACGACCAACCTTCATCGAACTAAACGCCTCCCCTCTGTGCGAGGACCAATCGGCGGGCAATCAAGGACGACTTGAATAAACGATAGTCGCAATGCGTGGGTTCTTATCACAAGCTCGGGGGCCGGCTTGAGAGGTCAGGACGAGCAGTGGGTGGTCTTGCCCCGGCCATCCGGTGACCCCAACGTGGCCAGCGCGTCGTTCGCGGCTGCTGTCGCATCTGGACCCGAGCCGCTTTGAACCGACCGGCGAAGCGGTCGAACGCAACCGATCGCCACGATTGTGGGGATGATTGACCGCATTGTGCGCTCCTTGCGGTGGCAAGCAGAGCGAATTCAGCGCCGCGAAGGTTGACCGCGCGGGCAAATGGGCCGCCCCCGCGCCTACGGGCTACGAATTGTCTTCCGGGTCTTCGGCCAGGTAGGTGACTTCATACCAGCGTCGGGTCCGTTCGGCGTCGTAAGTTTCGGTCGCGGTTGCCACCTCGAGCCGAACATCCGTCAGATGCGGGTTGGCCACGCGGATGCGGTCTTCGAGCTCGGCGTGCAGGGCGGCGCCGGTCAGGCGGACATCCGCGACCGCTCTGCCGGTATATCTCGTCCAACTCACGTCACACATTTTCCTCTGGGACGGCGCCACGTGACATGGCCGGCCCCCGCACCTGCACGCGCGGGCCTTGGGAATGCTTCAGCAACTTATTGGTAACGTCCCTGGGGCGCGGCTACAACTAACGGCGCCGCGGCGTTTTTACCCCCGAGAAGGTCGCTCTGAAAGATACTGGCGTGGCAATGACGAGAATCATCTTCGAACACTCCGCGACCACGGCCAGCTCAGCCCAATGGACCTATGCTGCTGACTGCTGAACCTCGAGCTCGCCCACCTGGTTCAACGAACCGCCGCAAACCGCCGGCGGCACCGCACCAGGTGCCGTGAGAACCAGTGTTTTCCAATGGCTTCGGCCATCTCATCGTGGGACGCTGACGGTTTGACCGTGACCCTCAAACGCGTTGACGAACTGCAGCCTGGCGACAGGATCCGCATGAAGGTCGGGCACGCTACCGTGATAGCGACTGAACCCCTTGACGACGACCGCACCCTGATCACCTTCACGTACGGGACGAAGGGCCCTGCCGACAACGCTCTGACCGTGGACGTCCTCGACGAAGACGAGTGGGGCTGGTAACGCGAACCGCGTGCGCCGAGTCAATCGCCAAGAACCTTGTCGGCGACGGTCCGGCATACGACGATTGAATCGGCACGGCCTCGGAGGAGGGATTATGGCTTCACACTGTTTGAAGAGCCTCGCGGGTTTATCCGCCGCGTCGCTGACGATCGCCCTGTCGCTTCCGTCGACTGCTTTCGCCGACAATCCGTCCTGGAACGGCCAGTACGCGATCACGTTCATGGTCGGCCCCAAGGCCGGCACCAGCATGGCGGTCGGCGATCCGGAAACGCAGCACACCGAGACCTACGGATTCCGCTCGAGCTGCACCAACGGGAAGTGCGTCGCCACCATCGTCAGTGGTCCTCCACCCACCAACCCGACGGTTCCGCAGCCGGTTCAGTTCACCTGGGACGGGAAGTCCTGGTCGCAGGTCACCGACTTCCAATGGGACTGCATGATGCCCGATACCACGATCCAATGGAATCCGGCCCGGGCCGAGGTGCGCTACACGCCCCAACCAGACGGATCGCTCGCGGGGATTATGCACACCGACATCCTCAGCGGCGCGTGCCAGGGGACGATCGACATGGAAATGCGGGCCGAGCGCGTGTGAACCTGCTGTATCGGTATCCCTTGTGGCGCAGCGCTTCTCACCGATCCGATGCCTGGCCGTCGTCACGCTCAGGTGTGAACTTTCCAGCCCGCTAGTGGGGTGGGCGCAGCCGGGGCATCGGGATCATTGAACTCGATATATACGTCGCCTTGGTTGATGTTGCCGGCGTAGGCGATGAACCCGTGGGCGGTTTGGCCGTTGGTGACGCTACCCGTGCGCAGCGGCGGCATCTTGTTGATCTTTTGGTAATCGTTCAGGGACGAGCCTGCCTCCACATCCCTATTCGGGTCCTGCTTCCACGGGGAGGAGGCGGCGGTGACGGACGTCTGGCTGTAGTTGAATGGCACGTCGGACTTGCCGGCAACGGTGAGTTCGATGACGTTGCAACCCCCACCGCCGTAGCAGCCGGACGATACCCAGGTCGCGTTATTGAGTGTGACGTCGGCTGTCGCCGTGCTGTATTCCGTGACGTGAATGGTGGCGCCGGCTTTTGCGGTCGGGAAAGGCGACTGTTGAGCTGTCGGGTCGGCGGCTGCGTGGGGCGCGGTCAACCAGGCTGACAGCCCAAGCGCCGCTGCGAAAGCGCTCACGTGCGCGGATCTGGTCACCGCGCGAAGATAGCGCATCTGTGAAGTCCGGCGGGTCGGGCGCGGGCTGATTCGGCTCGAAAGGTCGGTTGCGGAACAAATCGATTTTCACTCCAATGCGCCCCCGTGGGCCTTACACTGGGCGGGAAATGACCGCCTATAGGACCGTCGTGGTCGGCACCGATGGCTCGGACTCGTCGCTGCGTGCGGTGGAGCGCGCGGGCGCGATCGCCGCGGAGCACGACGCGACATTGATTGTTGTGACGGCGCATACGCCTGTGCGCGAAGAAAAGGGTCGCTACGCTATCCCGCCGGGGAGCGACCACGGCGAGGACTACCGCTTGGTGGGTGAGGCGCCTTACTACGCGATCCTGCAGGACGCCCGGGAGCGGGCGCACAAAGCCGGTGCCAAGAACGTCGAGGAGAAGCCGGTCGTCGGTGCCCCGGTCAACGCGCTGGTGCAGCTGGTCGAAGAGGTGGCTGCCGACCTGCTGGTCATCGGCAACGTCGGACTCAGTAGCGTCGCCGGTCGGCTGTTGGGATCCGTCCCGTCCGAAGTCTCCCGCAGGGCCAAGACCGACGTATTGATCGTCCACACCAGCGGCTGAGGCATCCTTTCGCATCGTTCGGGGTCGGATTACGACGTCCAAGCTCAGCCTGCCGTTCACCAGAATGCGGCAGAATGATGCGCGCCGTGACCGCAGCAGACGGCTGAATTAATCCGCCCGGCCGGTGATGGCGATATTGTTTGGACGTTGGCTAAGCGCCCACACCTGCGATGAGGGGCATGTCCTGATGAACGCGAATGGCGGCAAGCGATACGCGTTCAGGTCGCGCTCTACGGGGTTCCGTCGAGCAATGCCGAATGAACCGTCAAGGGAGTGTGCCACCAATGACAGAAATTCGATGACGGAGCGATATTTAAGAGCCGACGTCAACCTTTCGTGGCATTTGGTCTGGTTGTTCGCGATACTGGAAGGTATCACAGTTCCTTTACTGTCTTTATTCTCGCAGGGTGGACCTAAAGTAGGCCAAGCTTCTCGGACTGCGACTGCTGCTGGACAGTTCGCGGCGTTCGCAAGCAGGATGCTTCTTGTTGGTATCTATGGGTTGGTCATAGGCTTCGTCGGGGCGTCGATAATTTGTTTGTTGTTGAACCGGATCGTTTTTCCAAAAATCAAAATTCGGCTGGGTGATGCGGTCATAGCGCGCGTTCTCAACCCCTTGATCGTGGGAATCTGGGGCGGCGTATTACTAGCAGTCATCTTCTGGATACAGCTATGTATCGCTCATTTTCTTACCTTTCCGTTGGTAGTAAATTTGATGATTTTTGGCTTCGTCTCCGCGGCAGGCAGCGTCCTGCTGACGGGTTCGCTTTATTCTTTCGCGATAAAATTTTTGCCGCACTTGGGGATAGAATTAACTACCGGACAGCAGCGGTTTCTGTTGTTCAAAATTCCAGTGGCGTCGTTTGCTGTCTTGGTCGGAGTCTATGAAGGGCTGGCTGCGCCCATTCTCCAACGCTGGGAACTGGCACCTCAACATAAAGTGTTGATGGCATTGCTGGTGGGGATTTCAGGCGGTGCGTTCAGTAGTTTAATCGTCGTCGCGCTGGCTCATT
Source organism: Mycobacterium sp. NGS56 (assembly GCF_059812425.1). Classification (NCBI taxonomy): domain Bacteria; kingdom Bacillati; phylum Actinomycetota; class Actinomycetes; order Mycobacteriales; family Mycobacteriaceae; genus Mycobacterium; species Mycobacterium sp. NGS56. The sequence continues at coordinate 253,163 of NZ_JCALCQ010000004.1, read as the reverse complement.
TAGGCGCGATTAAAAAGCGCATGTGGCTAGATTTTGCCGTGATGGACGAGTCGAGCCACCATTAGGACAAAGCACCGGGTCACAGCCCATTCGCGGTTCAGCACGTCCCCATTCGGCAGCGCATCCGCCACGTCTATGAGAAAGCGGCGGCCAACGTGGTCACCACATCCGCTCGCGCCCACGGTTGCCCAGCGGAGTGGGTCAGGTCGAAATGGGGTAGCCCGTAATAACGCATAGTCCGAACTGGGAGAGAAGGACACGCTGGTGAGCGCTGCGAATAAAGCCCGGAACAAGGTGGACCAGGTCACGGGAAAAATCAAGGTCGCGTTCGGCCGCGCGACCAACGATCCAGTGTTGGAGGCTGAGGGCAGAGCTGATCAGCGGGCGGCTCACCTGAGAGACGCGGGTGAAAAGGTCAAGGACGCATTCCGTCCGCGACGGCCCCGTCAGATACCTCGACGGCGTCGACCAAGATAGCCAATTAACTCGCGGGCGAAATCCAGTCAGCCGACAGCGGCGAAGCTGCTGGCGACTTTGCCGGCCAGCCCAGTGCGACGTCAGCGGTGAGTCGTCGCCCGCCTGCACTGGTGCGCTCGATGTCCGACCCGTGTGTTGCCCACACCATCCGATGCCGCCATTAGAACAACGACATCTGCAGCGCCGAGGCGGCTCAATTACTTCATCAAGGCCGAGCTTGGTGCCCCAAGGTCGATCGTTATGCAGCCCGACGACCCCAGCATCACACCGGTCAACACCGCGACCAGTGCGGCGCCTTTCAGAATCTTCTTGCTTGCGCTCATCGGTTTCGCCTTTCTGCTGGTAGAGATAACCGTGGCAAAAGCTCCCGCCGGTGAGCTGATGTTATCGCGCTCTTTTGACATGTGCGCAATATTGCGCAAATCGCGCAAACGCTCTGTTAATAACTCGGCGGCGTGAATTCAGCCCCACCACCAAGTCCGTGGATTTGCGATAGGGCTTCGGTGTCCCAAACGCGGTATTCGTCCACCCGGAGATCATGCAGGCTCAAAGGGAAAACAACCGCCGCGGCGTTGCTCCCAGCCGCGTAGAGCTGTTCCGGCCATACCCGCAGGCGACGAGTAACGCTACCAATTCATCAAAGGGACAACGGCTTTGCCGCGCTCCCGGGGTGGGCGACTATCGCCCTGGTCGCACCGTTCCCGCGGACGTCGCCGGCTTGGGAATGATGCGGCGACGTCGAACGCGTCACGGTAAGCCCTGGAGATGCTGATCTGCCGACGCGATGACACCATAAGCGGGTGAGTGGGCAGATCTGCATGGGTTGCGGCCTCAAGACCCGTCGCTCGTATGGTAGGTGGCCGGATCAGCATCCGTGGGCGACTGCGGCGTTCGCGGCCCTCGTGAGGGTCGCGAGGAGCGTCGACTCAAACAATCGGGGTCCGACGGCGGCAATGTTGTTGGTGGTACCGGCAACGCTCATCGGCTTGGCCGTGGTCGCTGCGTACCCGCTGGTGTTCGTGCCGTTGTTGATTCTCTTGGGTGTGGCTCTGGTGGTGTTGGTCAGCAACGAGGAAACCAGACGCAACCCAGCGTGTTGGCGCGGAGACTGCCCGGCGATGCACTCCAGTCGATAAGCCGCCAGTCCCTCGAAGTGGCCCGCCGGGACGGGAAATCGAAGTTGCCTGGACGATTTAAAGCTCAGCCTTTCCTGGACTCAGCTCGTTGAACCGCTGCCAGCATACGATCGCTGAGGTCCAGGCATTCTCTTTCCCCCACGCCGCCGTTGACGGAAAACCCGATCTGCCGTATCTGAATAGCGAATCGGCGTAGATCATCACAAAGCTGCTCCACTGACCCCCCTTTTGTGCTGCACGCTTCCACGATAGGTAGTGAACGAGTGTTCGCCCAACCCATAGCAGGATTCTAAACGTGACGTTGGTCACTTCGCCGCATGAGTTCCACTCGATCCTCTGCGCATCATCTGAGGGGGGCAACGGCCCGCGAGGCGCCCACGCAGCACGAGGAAGTGCCGCCACCAGCCGAAGCCACGGAGTAGCGTCATGCGCGCACGGCGGTTGAAGGAGCGCAGATGGAGCTGCATCTGTCGGGAAAGATTGCCGTCGTCACCGGGGCCAGCAAAGGCATCGGTTTCGCGGTGACCAAGGCCCTCGTCGACGCGGGCGCGCATGTGGTAGCCGGGTCACGGACGCCTGGTAAGGGGCTGCCCCTGCTTGAGGAAAGCGGGCAGGTGTCGTATGTGTCGGTGGACCTTACCCAGCCCGGTGCTGCCGAAGAACTGATCGCGGCGGCGAGCCGCCGCGGCGGGATCGACGTTTTGATCAACAACGTCGGCGGCGCCACGGTCCGGCCGGATGGACTCGCCGGCATTTCGGACGACGAATGGCAGAAGTCGTGGGATCTCAACGTGATGGCTGTCGTCCGCCCGACCCGCGCGGCGCTGCCAGAGATCGAGCGGCGCGGGGGCGGTTCGATCGTCATCGTCAGCTCGATCAGCGCCTATTCGCCTGGCCCGAACACCTACGACTACTGCGCCGCGAAGGCAGCCGTCGCCAACTTTGCCAAGGCATTGTCAAAAGATCTGGCGCCGAAAAACATTCGCGTCAATTCGGTCAGCCCGGGCGCGGTGTCGACCGAGAAGTGGATGGAGCGGGGTGGGATGGCCGACGGGTTCGCCGCGGTCAAAGGTCAGACGGCCGACGAGGTCAGGGCGGAGCTCGCAAGCTCCGCGCCAACGGGGCGGTTCACCACTCCGGAGGAGGTCGCCGACCTCGTTGTGTTCCTCGCCAGCGACCGTGCGGGAAATGTCACCGGATCCGACTACCGCATCGACGGCGGATACGTCGCCACCGTTTGATTGCCATCGGCACATCACGCCGCAGCCGTCTTACAGCAGCACACATCCGCCGTGACTATCGATCGCAGCGGCTCGCTCTGCTCGGAGCCGCATGGTGAAGCGCCACCGCCGCCACTCGGAAATCAATGGTCTCGAGTCCGCCGACCGCTCAATTCCACAAAACGCGAGACACCCTGTGGCCCCGGGAATAGCCTCGAACTAGGTACGGGCCCCCCACTACCTGCACAGATCCCCGGCCCCGCGCCAAACGGTGCCCCGAAAGCGTCGTCGAAGACCTGTCCAATTGGCGGGGATGGTCCTACCTGCAGGGCGGCCCACCGGGGGCCGCGACCACAAAAGGAACATCATGACTCCGACCGATCACCTCGACCGCACCACTGAGCCCAAACTGACGAAATTCGCCGCCAGAATTCTGCTTGCCGCTGGGTTGGCGATGGCGGTGATGGGACTGACCGCGGCCACAGCCAACGCAGACCCCGCCTCGCCGAATCCACCCCGACCAAACCCGACGGCATCTCAAAATCCGCACTCAGAATCGGGCCTCTGTAATCAAACCGGGGCGGTCCCGCGTAACGCCCCGTCGCCGCCCCCTGGCTACTGCGGGTAGGGGTCGACGAATGAACTGGATGACGTTGGTGGGCAACGCGCTCGTACCGCTTGCATCCGTGATTTCGAGCGCCGCCGTCGCGATCTGGACGAAGCGTATCGACGCCAGGAATAAGGTGGCAGACCGCCGTCACGAACGTGTCCTCGATTTCGAGAAGCGGGCGGCCGATGACAAGAAGGCCGTATTGAAGTCGCTGATCTCCGCGACCATATATGTCAAACGCGCGGCACAATACGAGGGGTCCGGCACCGCCGAGGAGATCGCCAGCCAGCGCCGCGCCGAGGCCATCCGAGAGCTGTATGACTTCCGCATGCGGCTGGGCCTCGACGATGGGGTAGCCGAGCTGATGGTCTACGCCGCACCACCGGTGCGTGACGCGGTAAGTCTCCTGCTCGACCAGTGGGATCGTCAGTTCCGCGAGCACGGCTACTCACTGACCCAATTGGATTCATGCAAGCGGCAATTGGCGCAGACCACTGCCTGCCCTGCCCCGCAGGAGGACGTGACCGTGTACTACGAGGGCGAGCTCAAGTGGTCCGAGCTGAGGAAGGTAGAGACGGTGTGGCTGGACAGGTTGGGCCGGGAATCGGATCTCGACCTCGACGCGCTCGTGGACCTGTGCGATCGCACCCTAGAGGCCGCGCACCGGGACTTGCGCGGCGGATACGGGCTTGAGTACTGACTGTCGGACGTCGACGACCCGAGCGTGAACCCCGGGAACACGGGTTAATGTCGTTGCGCTGCAGGGCAACTGCTTGAGTAAAAGCGCCCTCGGCGGCCGCTTTGTTGACCGCCGAGAGCTAGCAGCGCTGGCGGTGCTAGCCCCGCCGCGCTGCTGAACACTGCCTACCCATCCCGCAGCTTTGAAGAAACGTCGCCAGAGTGCGGGTCTGCCAACTCCGGGGTTTGATCATGCAAAAGGTACGCGCGTGCCAGAATCGGGTTGCGCAATCGATGCCGAATCGCATAATTTATGCAACGTGGGTCACGCCACACATCCGGGCCGATGTGGCGCACACCCCAGGCATCAGGGGAGGCGGTCGCAAAATTTTGCGGCCGGCCGGGACGAAGGATCAGCTCGTTGTTAGCAGAAAGACGGGCCGCACGGCCCATAAATCTTGCGCCCGCAAACAGCACGTCGGGCGCTGGGCCCACGGACGATCGCGCTTGGGTATCGAAGGCGCTCTGTAGGGGAACAGATCCCGACGCACTATTTGTGCGGGGGGCCAAACAGCGTGAGGCTGCGGTTATCTGCCGTCGGTGCCCAGTGATGACAGAGTGCGGGGCCGAGGCGCTGGATAACAGGGTTGAGTTCGGGGTGTGGGGCGGCATGACGGAGCGTCAGCGCAGGGCTCTGCTTAAAAAGCATCCCGAGGTGGTGTCGTGGAGGGATTTTCCGACACGCGCGAATGCTCGCTCCGCCGGATAGCAGCCACGAATTGGCGGGGGCGTCAATCGAGCACCGCGTCTGCCACGTCGATTCGGCGGCACGGCATTTTGACTGGCACCGCTAGTCAGGACGGAAACTGCGGGCAGTAGTACTCGATAGCCAGGTCCACGAACGCGGCCGGACTGGAGAAACGCGCGACCCGGTCTGTGTGAGCGATCTCTTCGGTTGCCTGTCCATTCTTCCGGGCCGTGCAGACCCAGTGCGCAGTCTGAATCGGGTCTACCGATAGGGGCACCACGACATTGTTGTCGCGGAGGGCGACCAGGAAGCTGTCATCGTTTGGTGACGCGTTTGCGTGGCCAGGTGTGCAAATGGCGACCGCACAGCAGGCGATGGGAGCGATTATGTGCTTCCTCATGGTCGGTTCCCTTCGTATCTGCACCAATAGTCACCATTGGCGGCCATACCGCGCAACCGCCTTCCTTTTACGGTTCCGCTAGTTCGGATCAGGTCGCAGGTCAACAAACGCGAGGTGCAGTTCGCCAATCCGCCATGGACCAAGCGGCGCCGAATCACTAGGCCGCCATTGAACGCCTAACACAGGTACTCAACTACGCACGCACGAGAGTCCGGATGGGCAGATTATCGATTCGTCCCGGACAGCGGCATCGGTTAAAAACGTCGAATACCTTGAGTTCGAAAAGCGGGGACTGGCATGAGCAAAGATGAGCTGACACAGCGAGCCAAACATCTCATGCACGCGGCGGACCGAGGCGACGCCGACGCGGTTTGGCGACAGGCCGGGGCCGGCGCCAGATCACGTTGGCGTCGGCGCGAATCCTGCGCAACCCAAGGCGATTTCGAGTCAGTCGGCAGCCGTGACGGTGCTGCATCTTTGTCGGCCAGCTGACTTCTGTGTCAGCGCGCAGTCGTCACAGGCGGCTTGCACCGGTGCGCACGATCTACGACCGGGGCAACGTCTGACGGCATGCATGCCGTCGCTGCCGACCTTGGGAGCAGGCGCGACAGTCCTAGGCGCCGCGGCCAGCGAATTACTCTGTTGCGACTTTGGTTGGTCCTCCAAGGTCGATCGTTATGCAGCCCGACGATCCCAGCATCACACCGGTCAGCACTGCGGCCGCTGCAACAGCTTTCAGTATTTTCTTGCTGCTCGCGCTCATCGGTTCACGCCTTTCTGCTTCTAGAGCTACCCAACGGCAAAGAATTACCGTTGGCTAGCTGATGTTATCGTGGTCTTTTGACGCATGTGCAGTAATCTGCAAACCGCCGGAAAGACTTTTGGGACCACGGAACTACGCGCGAATGCGACCGCACGTCAACTTCTCGAAACGAATCGTTTGGATCGTGCGGGTTCGACATCGATTGGAAAACCTGATCGAGATCGGGGCAATATGCAGCCTGCGTTGCGTCCTTGAATGCGACCATCTGCGCACCAGGCATCACACCCTGAGCTTGCAACTCACCACGGACTTTTGGCGGAATTGTGAAAATTCTGGCTCCAGAGCAATAGCCTGATCGCTCAGCTCCCGGCGCTCACTCCAGTAGCGCGTCCGCCAGTCGAATCGACGGCAGCCGCCCGCCCCGCTCCCACCCCGCACGGCGGAGCCGCCACAATCTCGATGTCGCGCCGGAGCTTATGGCGAACAGCATCGTCAGCACGTCACGCTGCTTAATCCCGCACGGTTAAACAGTTCCGTAAGCGGGGATCTGCCGGATCTCTTCGCCGATGGCGAGCACTGCGGCGCCGAGCGCCTCAAGGTATTCCGCTTCCTTTAGCTGAAGTGTTGAAGTAGTTGAAACGCCCACGCTCATATGAAATAGGCGAAAAGCGTTCAGGTTTTTCTGTGCTTTGTACTCATCGAGCGCAGAGCGAAGTTGCTCGATGGCGGTGTTTAAGTCATCCTGGCTCATCTTTGCCTCTCCTCCGGTATCGCGGTTCGTGACCCTCTGAGCCTAGGACTGCGTGGCGCGCGACACCGGAGATTGAGGTAAGCGGCACACCGTTGCCTGCCACGCGCAGCGTATTGGTGGCGTGCGAGGCTTGAAGCTGGCGAGCGCGCTAGTTGTGCGCCGACTCCCGTTCGGTCAGGTTCAACATTCGCGGCGGACGCGCTTGTCTTGACGGCCTCAATGCCCTTCTCGGCACTCGCCTTTGTCTTGTAGCCCCGGCCGGCAATGGTCTCGCAGTTAGCGGCCTTTAGGTGGAACCGAAAATTGCCGGGATGGTCCGTGCTCAAGCCGAGGGTGTCAGTGACGATCAACTTGTGGTACGCGATGAAGTAAGGGGAGCAAATAACGCGTGAAAGAGCGCGGAGGCACTGAGAAACCGGAAGATCTGGGTTGCTGTATCGGTCCGTCGCCCCGCCCAAGTGGCACCGAAGTTCTCTCGCCCGAGTGTGTACAAGGCCCCAGCAGAACCACGAGCTACCAGGAGTGCTTGCAAGGTTCCGATCATGCGTCGGTATGGCTCCTTGGTGGCCGGGTCGCCGCTGGCGCCCGACCGGCCGCTCGTTCGCCAGTGTCAGCGTAGAAGATCCAGCGGGCGCCCCCAGAATGATTTCAGAATCGAGGGCAGGCGCGGCGGCCGGAGTCGATGGTCTCGATGTCGCGCCCGAGCTGTAAGCGCCTCGGGGCGGGGCTCTTAGCCGGATTCGCGGATGTGGCAGGTAGGAGTGCGTCTGCTGTGCGATTCTGCAGGGATGTCCGCTCTTGCGGCCGCTGCTCCTTCTGGGGTGGTGACGTTTCGCTTGGCGAAGTTCGCGGACCCGTTCTGCCCGATCAATGGCCTTTCCCAGACCCGTGGGCTCCTATAGTGAGCACGCACGCTGGCAGCTACCGCTGCGCCGCGTATCGGGTCCCGCCATAGCGGGCACGGCGGTCGCCGGCCTCACACACTATGGCGTGCCCGTCTACCAAGGCACCTCGACGCTGGAAAGTCGACGAAGCGTCGAAAGGCATTGGCGCAGCGAGCGTAAACGGTGAGGGTTCCCCGCATTCCGGCCGCGATAGTCTGCAACGACGGAATGCCACTCGCTCCGTAATGAATTGTCGAATCAGAACGGTGAAACGTTTTCGATGCTGACGAACATTCCGTGCCCGGTTCCATCGTTGGTGAAGCGAGTGCCGTCGCTGCCGGGCAGGATCGTCCAGCCTTGAATGTGGTAGGTCTGGCCGTAGTTGAGGACAAGGTCGTTTTGCGGCTCACCGCCACCGCCAATGTTGCCGTCGTCCCAATTGAAAGCACCTGAGGCATGCGCTACTGCCAGATCTAGATGCAGTCCGGACGGACCCACGGGCGCTTGGGGGAAGCCCGGTCCATGCTCGCAGGCGACTGCTGGGCCTCCGTCGTGGCCTTGATCATTGGCCATCACCAGACAGCGCATTACGCCCGACTCAGTCCGAACATATTGCCCTGCATCCGCAATTGCCAACGGCGCGGAAAACGATATTGATCCGATGACGGCCGCGGTGACTACTGCCGAGGCAGCGAAAATTGCACGAAACCCCATGCTCCCAAACCTCGTTATCAGCGGCGGTAGCGTTTGGCGACGTGCCCGATACGTCGAGTAGGAGCGTAAACGCTCGTGCAGCTAGTTACATCAAGATTGGTGAATTCGCTGTCGCTGTGCGCCGTTAGCAGTTGTGAAGCGCGATGTCCTTACCCACAGAAGGGTCGTAACCGCGGCTCACGACGTAGTTGGCCACGGCGGAAATGCAGTCGCTTTTCTGACTGGTCGTGACAATGTCCGCGACCGCCGCGCACGTAGCGTCACGGTAGGGGCCCGCATGGTGCACTTCCTGTGGAATGAGCATGTTGCCGAGTTCGCAGTAGGCATCAGCGTGCGCCGTGGGAACGGCCCCCTCTAGATCATTTCTTGGAAGCGACCAAAACCACCGCGAGCGAAGCGAGCGCACGCTACATTTCCCTGCGACCTCACAGCGAGGTCACCATCAGAAGGGATGAAAGACATCGTGATTCGCGCGCTAGTCGTCGCCGCCGGTGCCGCAGGGATTATCACCGGGGCTACGGTTACTGCCCCCTTTGGCGTCCATCAGTTTGCGGAGATGACTGACGTGAGCCAAGACGGGCATAAGGGGATTTGCGCGTGAACCAACCAGTTATCACAGGAAACGATGACGAGTTTGTGGTGCCTGTCGTGCCCACCACCCTTGCCGTGTACCGCAACTTGCGTATCGGCTTGGCCATCACAGCTGTCATGCTCACGGCGTCGATCATTATTCAAAGCACATATATGCGAAGGCCAACAGGCAAAGACTGCTGGCAAGGAGCCCTCAGCGAGTACTTTTACACCTCCGCGCACAGCATCTTCGTCGCCGGGCTCGTGGGACTTGCGACGCTGTTCTTCGTCTACCGAGGGAGCACCGACACGGAGAACGCTCTACTGACACTGGCTGGTGTTGCTGCGCTGACCGCAGCGCTGGTACCGCAGCGGGAAAGCTATATCAAGTTATGCACGCCGCCGCCTCTCTTTATCCCGGACGAGGTCAAAGTAGCGGTAGCGACCGTGATCAGGCCCAACCTGGTGGCAATCGTCGCGGCTCTCGCTGTGGCGTGGCTAATCACGTTGTTCCAGCACCATTACGACCGGAGGAACGAGAACGGCGACAAAATCCTGCAGAAGAAGAGCCCTGGGGGAAAGTGTGCGCGGTTCGTTCTCTGGCTGGTCGTGGTGGTCGGTTTGATCGCCCTTTGCACCCCTAAGGTTGACTCACGAGACTATGCGCACGGCGCGGCTGGGGTTTTGCTGCTCTCATCCTTCATCGCCACCGTATTCGCCACCGCAGTCGTCGCCAGCCGAGAGACACACTCGCATTGCATCTACAAGGTCTTTTACTGGGTGTGGGCCGTTGTGATGCTGTTGACATTTTTCGGAATACTGGCGGTGCACTTAAGGTGGCCCATAGTTTTCGGGGACCTGTGGGGCACTTACGTTGAAGGCGCGGTGCTCTTGGAATTCTGCGTGTACTGGGTGGTCCAAACTTTTGACCTGTGGGATGACCCTGACCGCAGGTATCGGCTGTCGCCGGATGACCGTAAACGGCTTGCGCAAACGTACGTGCGTAGCGAAAAAGAATCTCTGGGCGCGAAGATCATGTCTTTTCTGTAGTGCTGCCCGTCGGCGAGTATGCGACTCGACCGGCTAGCTCCGTCAATGGGGGATTAGAATTCGTCCGCGAACCCTTGGACAATCATGCTCGAACTTGTTGTGCGGCAATGTAATTGCGGTAAAATCGAAGGTATGACCATCCCGCCACCCCCATGCCCCCTCAAAAGTTGGCGTGGCCGCTCGCGGTGGTGACGGCAATGGGTCGGAGTTCCATTGGTTGCGGAGTATCCTTCCGCTTCGCTCCGGGCCGCCCCGTCGACAGTGCCAACGTGCAGCTGCGCTTCTCTGTGTTGGAGCGCGCCGTTGTCGGCTGGGCCGGGCGGCTGGCGCCCAAGGCAAAACCAATCAGCTCAGAAGACAAGTACGGTTGACGCAACGGGCTAACGAGATGCGGAATGAACTTTGTGGCGCACAGGGGTAGGAAACACGAATGAACTTGTGGGCCTCCGCGTTCGACGACATGAACGCGATCGACGGCAATTACGACCGACTCACCCTTGACCAAAAGCTCAAGGTCGCGGAGATAAAAGCCTACTTGACATCGGGCAGGGGCTTTCGCTTATTCAGGACTCTGGGATCAACCCAACATGGAGTCCGTGTGAACGCAATGTCTGACCAGGTGCGGGCGCGGTATCGCTAGTTGAGCAGGCTCAGATACTCCGGGCAGTACGCAGTCACGGCGCCGGTGTGATGCCTTTGGCGATGGCGAGGGGGATGCTGGGGTTGCTTGTCATCCCCGCGCGCATTGACTCGTCGGCGCTGAACTCGTTGGCGAAATCGTCGCAGATTAAATGCCCCTCACGGATAGCGCCCGCACGGTGGACAGGCTGTATTCCAATCCGCTCAAGGCCTTGTGGGTAGACCTCATCCGGCGTGGGCGGTGCCTCGGCGTCGTTCAGCCGGTCAACATCGCCGGCCGCAGCGTTCAGCGCCCGCGCCAGTTGGCGAGCCTGCTCGCTGCTCAAGTCGTCAAACCCAAGATCCTTATCAACGAAGATGAATCGCTCGACACTGCCATCGCCGTGCTGCACGCCGTCGACAGTGACCGCGCCGGCTCCAAACCCCCACGAGCTGCTAACGAAGCGGCGGTAGGCGTTGGGGGAGCCGTCCGGGGCAGTGGGACCTGCTGCCATTCGTAGACACGTAGTGCGCCAGCGGGTTTGGGGAAGGTGTTTGCGGCCATGACGACGATTCCTCTCCGAGTCGATCGGTCGAAACCCGGAGGGCTATTGCATGACTATTGCATGACCACTGGTGAGTCTATCTAGATACCGCGTCTCACCTGCATAAACTCTGGTGCGCGATACTGGGATTGAACCAGTGACCTCTTCCGTGTCAGGGAAGCGCTCTCCCGCTGAGCTAATCGCGCCGAGAAACCCAAAAATTGGAGGTGGAGACGGGAATCGAACCCGTGTGCACGGCTTTGCAGGCCGTTGCCTCACCACTCGGCCACTCCACCGTTGGGGTCCATGCCACTTGCACCTTCGAGCGGATGACGGGATTCGAACCCGCGACCCTCACCTTGGCAAGGTGATGCGCTACCAACTGCGCTACATCCGCGCGCCTCGGACGAGATCGTCGCCCGGTGCGAAGCACGACGATAGTCCACGTGAGCGGGCACATACAAATTTCTCGGTACAAGCCGTGTCCAGGCTAGCGCGGCGACCTGGCACACGATGCGGCCGGTATCGTCATGGCTGGCGCGTGCTAATCTTCGACGTCGTTCGCCGTCTCGGCGCCGGTCCCGTGGCTCAGTGGGAGAGCGTCCGCTTCACACGCGGAAGGTCGCTGGTTCGATCCCAGCCGGGACCACAAATCAATCCGGGTCATCGGATGGTTGGCCTCTCATCGACCAGTTCCCGACTCCCTGTTGTCGAACGCTCTTTACCGGCGCGGGCCCAGGCGCCGCTCCGGTCTCTCCAGACACCCACTGAACCACGGCGCCCTTGCCTGATCGCGCCCGCTAAGCCACCATGAAACTGCATGAGTAAGGTAACCCTAACTACCGAGCTGCCGATCCCCGCCGACACCGCCGCCGCGCTGGCGCGCAAGCCTGAGCTGATGCGGCACGTCCTCAGCCCGGTGCTGCGGGTCTACCGCCTCGACGTCCCGGAACGAATCGAGGTCGGCACGCGGGGGTCGGCGCGGTTCTGGTGGTTCGGGGTGATCCCGGCCTGGACGCACCACCTCACCATCAAGCGGCTCGAGCCGACCGAGATCTATACCAACGAGCACGGTGGACCGGTTCGCACCTGGAACCACCGCCTCACGTTCGAACCCATCGACGAGCGCAGCTGCCGCTACACCGACGAGATCGAAACAGACGACGGCCTGCACGGGCTGCTGACCCGCGCCTTCGTCCGGGTCGTGTTTCGCCACCGGCACCGGCGATGGCGCAAGCTCGCGCAGATCCTCCGCTGACAACGCACCAGAGAGGACGGTGAACCATGACCGGCGATTACGAGGGCGTGGGCATGCTGAAACTCGAATGTCCGCACAGTCATCCCGTCGGGCGCGTTCTCAAGGACGCCCCTCATCAGGCGGTGCAGTTCGACCCCGGGGCTCAGTTCGGGCCGCGCCGGTTCTGGCCGGACGAAGACGAACAGCCGAACTTCACGACGCTGTGCAGAATCTGCGATAAGCCGGTGGGAGACACCACGTCCGCCCTGCAAAGCAAGCTGGCCTTGGTGGTAGCCGACTCCTCCGCGACCACCGAGACGGCCACGCTGCCGTACGTGTAGTCGCTTACACCGCGGATACCGTAAGAGCTACAGTAGCGGCGTTGCGGCGTGGCGCATCCGCGGCGACGCCGACCCGAGAGGAGTCCCGTGGCGCTGACACCGCAAAGCACCCCCCGTCCACCCGAAGGCGATTGGCTGGGTACGCCGTACCTGCGCTTCGAGCGCCAGGGGCCGATCGCGGTCTGCACCATCGACCGGCCCGACGCACGCAACGCCTTGAGCCCGGCGATGTATTTCGGAATCCGTTATGCGGTAGGACGTCTCAACGAGGACCCGGATCTGGCTGGGCTGGTGCTGACCGGCACCGGCGACGTCTTCGCGCCCGGTGGCGACATGGGCGGCGGGGGAGGCGAGGACAACTGGATCACCTTCGGTTCCGCGCTCGGCATGGACGTGACGCCCTTCGATGCGGTCCGCACCTCGGGCAAGCCGATCGTCTCGGCGGTCAATGGGTTATGCCAGGGCGGCGGATTCCAGATCGCGCTGTGCAGCGACCTGTCGGTGGTGAGCGATCGGGCGACCTTCCGGGTGCCCGAATTGTTCCGCGGCTACGCCGATACCTACTACAGCCAGGTGCTCACCCGCGTCATCGGACCGGTGCGCACCCGCGACCTCATGTTCACCGGTCGGGTGCTCACCGCGGTCGAAGCCCTCGACTGGGGCTTGGTCACCCGGGTGGTTCCGCACGAGGGGCTGCTGGATGCGGCGAAAGACATACTTACGCAATGCTGCCGAACTGCCCCGCGCGCCCGTGGCGTCATCAAGTCCAGCATCGACAGCTATCTGGGTCTCTATGACCGCATCGGCATGACCGCGAGCCTCTCCGACGCCGAAGCCATCGAAGGGTTCCGCGCGTTCAAGGAACGCCGCTCACCTGACTGGGTGCATCCGGAACTGCGTGTTGAGGGACGCCTGTAGAGCGAAGCGCCGCGACGCACCAAGCGAGTACTCATATGCCCCGCGCCCGGCCGCGCCAAAACGGTTCCCGCAGCTGAGTTTTCAAGATTTTTCCGCTCGCGTTGCGGGGCAGCTCCGGCACGAAGTCAACCGTGCGCGGGCATTTGAAGCGGGCCAGCCGCTGTCGGCAGAATTCGATGATGTCGTCGGGGTCGATTCCGCCTCCGGTCACCACGATCGCCTTGACGGATTCGCCCCAGAAGTCGTCGGGCACCCCGATCACCGCGGCGTCCTCGACGGCGGGATGCTCGATTAGCACGCTTTCCACCTCGGGGCCGTACACATTCTCCCCACCCGTGATGACCATGTCCTTGATGCGGTCTTCGATGTAGACGTAGCCGTCGGCGTCCAGGCGCCCGATGTCGCCGGTGCGAACCCAGTCGTCGGCGGTGATGGTTTCGGCCGTCGCGTCCGGGCGGTTGAGGTAGCCGGTCATGTTCTGGTTGCTGCGTACCCACACCTCGCCGGATTCCCCGGGCGGCAACGTGTTTCCGTTCTCTGGATTGACAACGCGAATCTCGCAGCCCAGCACCGGCTTTCCGGCCGCCAGCTGCAACTCGGGCCGCGCCGCATCGCGGTGATCGTCGTCTGACAGCGCTGTGACCGCGCCGCACAGTTCCGTCTGCCCATACACCTGCACGAATTTAGTGTCGGGCCAGGTGGATAGCGCTCGATGCAACAACGGCAGCGGCATCGGTGCGGCGCCGTAGACGATATAGCGCAAGCCGGCGATGGCCGCAGCCGCCGCCTCACCCGCGTCCAGGAACCGGGCGATCACCGGCGGGACGAAGAACGCGTGGGTCGCTCCAGCGCGCACAGCGCCGATCAGCGTAGCGGCGTCGGGCTCGCGGGTCATGAATGTCGGTGCACCGGAACGGATTCCAAACAGCGCATAGCCGATTCCGCCGACGTGGAACAACGGCATGGCCACCAGGTTCGCCTCGCCCTCGGCGAACGGAAACGCGGGGGCCAGGTTCGACGCGTGATTGACCAGCGCACGTTGACTGAGCAGCACGCCTTTGGGGCGTCCGGTGGTGCCGGAACTGTAGATCACCAATGCCGTCTCGTTCTCATCGACGCTCAGGTCGGCTCGCGTCGGTACCGCCGCGGCGAGCAGCGATTCGTACTCGTCGCCGATCTCGATGATGCGGTTTACGCCCGGTACCCGCTCGGCGGCCGCCTCGGCCGCGGCACGCAGCTCAGCGCCGACCAGAAGCATGCGGGCGCCGCTGTCGGCCAGGACGTGGACGAGTTCGTCGCCGATCACCCGCCAGTTGACGACGGTGGTGACAACACCGATGGAGGCGGCGGCGATGAGCACTTCGAGGCAGGCGGGGTGGTTCTTGTCCAGGAAGGCCACGCACTGGCCCCGCTCGAGACCGGCGGCGCGCAGCGCGCCGGCGGTGCGACGAATCCGCGAGCTCCACTCGGCCCAGGACCACTGGCGTTCGCCGAAGCGGATGGCGATCGCGTCGGGCCGCCACTGTGCGTGGCGCTCGACGATGGCGGCGAGCGTTTCCGCAGCGCCGGTCGTCGTGTCAACTGGTGGCATGAACCCTCCGCGTTCGATTTGTTCTCACTCGTCATACCGGATGCGTTGCGCACGGTCATACGCGCCCGGTTCTGCGCACGCGACGCCGAGGCGCCTTCGCGGGTCCCTGGCGCCTCACTCCATGGAGCTGATCATCATTCCACCGTCGCCGGCGGCTTGGGTGGTCGCGCTGCTGTCCTGGCGAAAGTCGATGAACGCCGATCGGCCGTTCGAGGTGTTCAACAGCTCGGTGAACGTGCCGATCACCGGAATCGAGCCCTGCGGGTTCACCACGGTCGCGGTGTAGTTGACTGAGGCTTCCTGTTGAAAGTTGGCCCCTGACAGCGCCTTGGTGTCGGGCGGGTTCAGGCGGTTCACATCGGTCAAGATGGCCGAGGCGCCGGCGGTGAAGTGGTCGATGTCGGCCTGCAGGAGCCCGGCGGCATCCGTGGCGGCCGCGGGCTTGACGGTGATCCGCAGCTGCGCGCTGGTGTCGGCGTTGTTCAGCGCCACCCAGTTCGGGCCGCGATTGCCGAGCGTCCAGCCGGGCGCGGGGGTCACCGACACGCCCGGCGCGATGGCAATCGCGTCGTCGGAGGTCAGTGCCGGCGTGGCAGTGGGCTCGACCCGGTTGGCGGTGGAGGCCAGGACGACCACGCCGGTCACGGCGGCCGCGCTTAGCAGCCCGACCCGACGGGCAAGGGCCCCAGGCTGAGTTGTTGACATCACCATTCCTAACGCCGCCGGACGCCGCGAAATTAGCCCGCTGGCTTATCGTGCTCCAGCTGCGGCGCCAATGTCCAAGATGGGTTTGCTTTAGCGGTGACGCAACCCGCCTGTCGAGCCGGCGAATGCATTTGTAAAGCTAACGGCGCGAACGTGTGTCACCATGACGGGGCTGACCGGCCTGACCGACCCAGACAAGGACCCGACGATGGTGAACCCCGACCGCGCCCGTTCCCGCACCTTCGTCGTGACCGGCGCCGCGTCGGGAATCGGGCTCGCCACCGCGCGGCGGCTCTTGGCCGAGGGCGGCAGCGTGATCGGCGCCGACCTGGCCATCCCGCCCGATGACCTGGGCCCGCGGTTCAGCTTCGTGTCCGCCGACGTGACCGACGAAGCCGCGATCGCCGCGGTGTTGGCCGCCGTGCCGGACCGCCTCGACGGCCTCTTTCACGCCGCCGGTGTCGCGGGCGGAGGCCCCGTGCACCTGCTGGAGCGCGCCGAATGGGACCGGGTGATCAAGATCAACCTCACCGGCACGTTCCTCATCGCCAAGGCGGCGCTGGCCAGGATGATCGACCAACCTCGAGCTGACGGTGAACGCGGCTCGATCGTGACGGTCGCCAGCGTCGAGGGCCTGGAGGGCACCGCCGGCGGCAGCTCGTACAACGCGGCCAAGGGCGGTGTCGTGCTGCTGACCAAGAATATCGCGCTCGACTACGGACCCAGCGGCATCCGGGCCAACGTCATCTGTCCCGGCTTCATCGAAACGCCCATGGCGCACAGCGTCTTCAGCATCCCCGGCATGGAGGGTGCACTGGCCTCCATCACCAAGGAGCACGCGCTGCGGCGGCTGGGGCAGCCGGAAGAGATCGCCGCTATGGCCGCCTTCCTGCTGTCTCCCGACGCCTCGTTCGTCAGCGGCCAGGCCCTTGCCGTCGACGGCGGCTACACCGCCGGTCGCGATCACGGTGTTGTCGAACTCTTCGGCTTTCCCGACTGATCCAACTAAGATTCGTCCATGAGCGGTGCACTTACTCCTGACGAGGCGATCGAGGCGATCCGGGGCACCGGGGGAGCCCAGCCCGGTTGTCGCGCACTGCACGCCAAAGGGACCCTGTATCGCGGCACGTTCACCGCGACCCCGGACGCGCTCATGCTTTCGCGCGCACAGCATCTCGATGGTTCGACCGTTCCGGCGCTGATCCGCTTCTCCAACGGGTCGGGCAACCCCGAGCAGCGCGACGGCGCGTCCGGTGTGCGCGGGATGGCGGTGAAGTTCACCCTGCCCGACGGCTCCACCACCGACGTCTCGGCGCAGACCGCCCGGCTCTTCGTCTCCAGCACGCCCGACGGCTTCATCGATCTGCTCAAGGCGATGCGGCCGGGCCTGACGACGCCGCTGCGCATGGCCAAACACCTGCTCACCCATCCGAAGCTGCTCGGCGCGTTGCCCATCCTGCGGGAGGCGAGCCGCATCCCGGCGAGTTACGCCACCACCGAATACCACGGCTTGCACGCCTTCCGTTGGATCGCCGCCGACGGCGGCGCCAGATTCGTTCGCTACCACCTGGTTCCGACCGTATCCGAGGAATACCTGTCGGGATCCGATGCCCGTGACAAAGATCCGGACTTCCTCACCGAGGAGCTCAAGGCCCGCCTCGACGGCGGGCCCGTGCGGTTCGATTTCCGGGTGCAGATCGCCGGGCCCACCGACTCGACGGTGGACCCGTCAGCGGCCTGGCAGAGCACGCAGATCGTCACCGTCGGCACGCTGGCGATCACCGGCCTGGACACCGAGCGTGAGCATGGCGGCGACATCGTGGTGTTCGACCCGATGCGCGTGACCGATGGCATCGAGCCCTCCGACGATCCTGTCCTGCACTTTCGGACCCTGGTGTATTCGGCCTCGGTGAAGCTGCGTACCGGTGTGGAACGCGGCGCCGAAGCTCCGCCCGCCTGACCCGCAGCGCCCGGGGCGATGGCCGCTCGCGCTCGAAATCGGCGGCAAGCTAATGTTTTTCTTCGGTGTCGCCATTCCAGATGTTCCTCATATGCCTGGCCGGGCTGGGGGCTGGTGCGATCAACGCGCTGGTCGGGTCCGGCACCCTGATCACCTTCCCCACGCTGGTCGCGCTCGGCTACCCGCCGGTGACGGCGACCATGTCGAACGCGACGGGTCTGGTCGCCGGCAGCGCCTCGGGCACCTGGGGCTATCGCACCGAGCTGCGCGGTCAGTGGGATCGGCTGCGATGGCAGCTCCCGGCATCGCTGGCCGGCGCGGTTCTGGGCGCCTATCTGTTGCTGCACCTGCCCGAGCGGGTGTTTGCCGAGATCGTCCCGGTGTTGCTGGTGCTGGCGCTGGTGCTGGTGGTTGTCGGGCCGCGGATCCAGGCGTGGACGGCCCGCCGCGCCCAGGAGGCGGGACGGGCGCCCGAGCACGTCAGCCCCCGCCGGATGGCCACGCTGGTGTTCGGTACCTTCGCCGTCGGCGTCTACGGCGGCTACTTCACCGCCGCACAAGGCATCCTGCTGGTCGGCCTGATGGGTGCGCTGCTGCCGGAGTCGGTGCAGCGCATGAACGCGGCCAAGAACTTGCTGGCACTGGTGGTGAATGTGGTTGCCGCCGTTGCCTATACATTGGTGGCGTTCGACCGGATCAGCTGGCCCGCGGCGGGGCTGATCGCGGCCGGCTCACTGATCGGCGGGCTGCTCGGGGCGCGTTACGGGCGCCGGTTGCCGGGCAACGCGCTGCGCGCCATCATCGTGGTCGTGGGTTTGATCGGTCTGTATCGCCTGCTCGCCGTGGCGTGACGAGACATCATGTGCGACAACGTGATTGACCCGCGCAAGGCATTCCTCAACTCAGCGTGGCCCTGGCGGCTTCGGTGATGACGTCGCGCACGTCATGGTGTTTGCGCCACGCCCGCAGCTGACGCATCGCCCCGTTACCGTCCGATAGGACGCGCTCGAGTTCGCCGACGACGCCGTCATATTCGCCCAGCGACTCCAGCGCGGGGCGCACCCGCTGCACCAGCGCTCCCAATTGCTCACCGGCCCGGACCGCACCGCATCCGTGGACCAAATCCAATGCGTGACCGGATAACCCGTCGTGAGCGGCCTTCCAGTACGCCGCGCGTAGCGCACCCGGCGGCAACCGCCGCGCGTCATCGGGCGAGTCGAGCGCGGTCATTACGGCCGCCCTGATCAGGGTGGCAAGCAGCACCGTCTCGGCGACCGTGGCCGGAACGTCGGCCACCCGGACCTCCACGGTCGGAAAGTCCGCCGAAAGACGTATGTCCCAATAGATCATGTCCTTATCCAGGATCACCCCGGTGTCGACCAACATGCGCACCGCATCGTCGTATTCGTCGGGTGAGGCGAAGAATGGCGGCGCTCCCGCCGCGGGCCAGCGCCGCCACAGCACGCTGCGCCAGCTCGCGTAACCACTGTCCGCGCTGCGATAGACCCGCGAATTCGCCGACAGCGCAAGCAAAGACGGCAGCCACGGGCGCAGCCAATTGCTGACATGGACGGCCGCGGCACGATCGGGCACCTGCACATACACGTGGCAGCCGCAGATGCCCTGTTCGTGCGCGATCATTCCGAACTGTTCGCCGATCTTGCGGTAGCGCGGGGTGTCGGTGACGGGAAACTCGTGCGGTGTGGCCGGCGGAAGCCCGCAGGCCAGCAGTCGGACACCGGCGGCCTCGGCGGCCCGCGCCGCGGTGCGCCGCAGCCGGCTCAATTCCCCACCCAGTTCGGCGCTGGTCGAAGCCACCTGCGAGGTGGTCTCCACCTGGCAGCTGCTCAGTTCGAGCTGCAGCGTGACGCCTTGCCGCTCGGCCTCCGCGGCGACCGCGGCGTTGTGCGGAGCGGGCTCGCCGGTTTGTGGGTCGACGAGCAGAAATTCTTCCTCGGCACCAATGGTGGGATGGTCGCCCATGAGCCGATTTCGGCCCTGGGAGCTATCGGCGGGCGGCTGCCGAGAGGGCGGAGTCGACGGTCGGGTAGATCGGCAGCACGCCGCTCAGACCGCAAGCGTCGACGATGCGTGTGACGATCGGCGCGCAGCTCACCAGGCGCAGGTCGATGCCGCGTTCCCGGCACCTCTTGGCCTCTTCGGCCAGCACCTCGAACGCGCAGCAGCCCATGAAGTCGAGTCCGGTCACGTCGACGACGAAGGGGCCGGGCTCGGCGACGCCGCTGGCCGCCTCTGACACCAGGTGGCGCCAGGTGTCCTCGTTGCAGGCGTCGATCTCGCCCCCGGCATAGATCACCACCGACGGGCCGCTGCGATCCGCGGTCGCCCGCAGCGTGGAATTGGGGTCGCCGAGTTCGTAGACGAGTTTCGTGCTCAGCGCCAAATGGCTGGTGGGCATCGCTTCAATGACGGAATTCATGATGGACCCCCTGATCGAAAGGCGCCGAGACGCCTCGATGGATGCCCGTCCTAATGTCTGAAGACAGACTTTTCGTCTTGCGTGAATCTCTTTTCTATAACGAGACAGGTCGGTCTGTCTACCGGCGGGGGCTAAGAGTACGTTAAGTCCTGTATGACAACACCCGATGTCGCAGCACCCAGCGCGTCGCCTCGCGAACGCCTTCTTACCGCGGCCTATGAGCTGTTCAGTCGGCGGGGCATCCGCGCGGTGGGCACCGATGAGGTGATCGCCCGGGCCGGTGTCGCCAGGGCGACGCTGTACCGCCATTTCTCGAGTAAGAATGACCTGGTGCTGGCCGTGCTGGAACGCCGCGAGGAGATCTGGACCCGCGGTTTGATCGAAGAGCAGTCGCGCCAGCGCGGCAGTAGCCCTGAGGAACAGTTGCTGGCGATCTTCGACGTGATGCATGACTGGTTCCAGCTCCGCGATGGCTACGAGGGTTGCTCGTTCATCAACGTGCTGCTCGAGGTCGGACCCGATCACCCGGCCGGTCAGGCCTGCATCACCCACATCGATCACGTCCGTGACATCGTGCGGCGCCGCGCCATGGCGGCCGGTCTTACCGACGTCGAGGACTTCGCCTCGTCCTGGCACATTTTGATGAAGGGCGCGATCATTCTGGCCGCCGTCGGGGATCCGGACGCCGCGCTGCGCGCCCGCAAGATGGCCCGTGCCCTGATCGACGAACACCGGCCGCCGCTGGTGGCCGATACCGACGAGGCCGTGTAGTCAGACGGGGTCGGACGCGCCTGCGCCGGTCTTGCGATAATGCTCGGCCTCTAATTCCGCGATCATCCGAGATGTGCGTTCCCGCAACAGGATCGCGGCAGTCAGCCCGACCACGACGGCGATCACCAGGCCGATCCAGGAGAACCGTTCCAGCCAGCGTTCGGCCGCGATTCCGGCGTAGTACACCAGCGCGGTCGTGCCACCCGCCCAGCAGATGGCGCCCGACACGTTGGCCGCCAGGAACCGGCGATAGTGCATCTTCAGCGCCCCCGCCAGCGGGCCGGCCAAAATCCGTAGGAGCGCGATGAACCGGCCGAGAAAGACGGCGCGAGCACCCCAGCGGTTGAACAACTTTTCCGCGAGCGCGACGTGGCCGGGGCCGAAGTGTCTCGGAAAGCGCCGGCCGAGCCGGTCGAAGAGCGGCATGCCGAATCGGCGTCCGATGGCGTAGCCGATCGAATCGCCGATCACCGCGCCCATCACCGCGGCGACGCCCACACCGAGCGGATTGACGGCCAGGTCATGGTGCGACGACATCAGCGCCGCGGTCACCAGCACGATCTCACCCGGCAGGGGAATGCCCAGGCTCTCGATCCCGACCACACCGCCGACCACCAGATAGACCGTGATCGGTGGAATCGAGTGCAGCAGGGGCTCCAGATTCATGCGTCAAGGATGCCTGACCGGCCGCGGATCCATGGTCTGAGGTGTGCGCTGGAATTCGCTCGGGGTGCCCAGCCCTTCCAGCCACGGACGCTTGGGCTCGCGCCCGTCGTAGGAAGACAGCCCGCGCAACCGCCGCCAGATCCAGGGGAAGAAGCTCTCTCGTGTCCAGCGCAACTGCTCGTACGTGCCGGCCGCGAAGAAGCGCTGGGTGGGGTCGAGTCCGCCGCGGGCCCAATCATGGTTGGCGTCAGGCAAATCGAGCGCTTCGGCGGCCGCGGCGGCGAACAGCATGTGGCCCTTGCTCGACGCGTGCACCCGGTCAACGGACCAGGTGTCCAACTCGCGCATCGAGGGAGCGTTGTACAAGTCGACGAGCCGGAAATCGTAGCGATCGGCGGCGGCGCTGATGACCCGGTTGATGCGGGCGAGCCGCCCCGCCACCAGGCGTCCCAGCGGGAGGAACTGCGCAACGTTCGGGAAGGTCGTCGTCACCACCGTCGCGCCGGATCCGGCCAGCGCGGCATAGATGTGCTCCAGGTCTGCCAGGGCCGGCGCGAAGGATCGTCCGGGCTGGATGACGTCGTTCATCCCGGCGCAGATGGTGATCAGGTCGGGCCGCATCGCCAGTGCCCGCGGAAGTTGCTCGGTGAGCACGTGGCTGATCCGTTTTCCGCGGATCGCGAGGTTGGCGTACTGCAGACCGGGATAGAGCGAATCGATGGTGACCGCGAGCCGGTCGGCGAATCCGAGCAGGCCGACGGTGTCGTCGCCGTCCCACAAACCCTCGGTCTGGCTGTCACCGATGGCGACGTAACGGTGATATCCAGCGTGAATAGCCCCGCTCACGATGCCGAGAATAACTGAAGCCGCGCTTATTACTGGTTACCGTGGAGCCATGCCACACAAGCGTGAGTCGGGCGCCAAGGACGCCACGGTGGCACCAGGCGCCGATCCGCTCGCGCCGCAGTATCCGATCGAGTCGGTCGACAACGCGCTCAAGCTGTTGCTGTTGTTGGGTGAACAGCCCCAGATCCGGTTGAGTGAGGCGACGCGCTATCTGGGCGTGGCGTCATCGACCGCGCATCGGTTGCTGGCGATGCTGGCCTATCGCGGGTTCGTTCGGCAGGACCCGGTGTCCAAGGCGTACCTACCCGGTCCGTCGTTGACCGGGGTGGCGTTCGCGATCTTCGGCCGCATCGACATCGCGCGATCCGCCGCGCCCGTCATGCGCGCCCTCAGCGAACAACTGCGCGAAACGGTGCACGTCGGCATGCTGGACGGGGCCAGCGTCCGATTCGTCGCCGCGGTCGAGGGGCCGGCCGCCGTGCGGGTGGCGTCGCGGCTTGGCCGCGTTATGCCGGCCCATTGCACCTCGACGGGCAAGGTCATGCTGGCCCAGTTGCCGCACCCGGAATTGCGTGCGCTGCTGCCGCGAGAGCGGCTGAAGCGCATCACCTCGCGCTCGATCGGCACCCGCACCGCGTTGGAAGCCGAGCTCGTCGATATCCGCGAGCGCGGCTACGCCACCAACTGCGAAGAGAGTGAGGAAGGCGTCGCCTCGGTTGCCGTGCCGATCCCGACCCGCGCACCCGGGCTGCGGCTCGCGCTCAACGCCGCCGCGCCACAACACCGGCTGGAAGCCTCCCGGTATCCGGCGGTGGCCGCCGCACTTGTTGCGGCCGCCAAGGAGATTGGGGATCAGCTCGGCTAGCGTCCGGCAAGCCGTGCCACTTCGTGGCGCCAGGCCGCCTCGGCGGTGAACGCAGACCCCAAGTCCGGCAGGTCATCCCAGTCCGCGTCGTCGATGTCGCGCAGCGCGGCGCCGGTCGCGAGCACCCGCAGCGACATCCGCGCCAGCGCGTCGAGGCCGATCACCTGCAGCACGGCCTGGGGCACTGTGGCGGCGGCGCTGGTGATTCCGTGTCCGCGGCAGATCACCACCGGCCGGTCGCGCATCGCCGCCACCATTTCCTTGCCCAGGCGCGAATTTCGGATCAGCACAGCTCGTTCGTAAACGGGAACACCGCCGCGCGCCAACCAGGCGCCGGGAATGTCATAGGCGCCGTAGATCGGCCGGAGCGTGATGCCGGCCAGGTCGGCCGCGACCACGTTCGGTGGATGTAGGTGCGCGACCGCGACATGCCCAGGGTCGGCCAGCATGGTCTCGATGTGGATCGACAGTTCGTTGGGCACGCGATACCCGTCGAGTTCGCCTGGGGCACCGGCGGTACCGTCGAAGGTGATCAGCCGGATGTCACTGGGTCGGGTGAATGCCACCCCAATGTCGGTATCGCTTCGGCAGCGCACCAACAGGCGCCCGTCGCCGACGCGCAGGCTCAGGTGGCCGAGGATGCCGTCGACCAGTCCGCGGGCCGCCGCGACGCGACACCCCTGCGCCACCAGAGCGCGCTGCTGCTCGAGGTCGGTCATCGCGGCGCGCCCAACCCGAATCCGCCGTCGGGCCGCACGGTTTCGCCGGTGATTCCACGCGACCGCTGGGACGCCAAAAACACGTAACTCCACGCGTGGTCCGCGCCGGTGAGCGCGACATGCAAGGGACTGCGCGCGGCGACGTCTGACGCCCGGTCCGGCCCGTCGTCCAGCCGAGTCTCGCCGAGCCCCAGGCTGGACAGGCCGCGCAGGTCGGTGTTGAGTGTGCCGCCAGGCGCCACCCCGTTGACCCTGATGTCCGGGGCCAGTTCGTGCGCCAACGCCGAAACCAGCCCGCGCACCGCGAATTTCGAGGCGACGTAGAGCGCCCCGCCGCGTCCGGGATAGAACGACGACGCGGACTCGGTCAGCACGATCGAGGAACCGCTCGCGTTCCGCAGCGCCGGAAGCGCGGCCTTGACCGACAGCAAATGGCTGAGCACGTTGGTGCGAAACATTTCGTCGAACGCGCCGGGGAGTGCGTCGGCGCCGATGTCGCTCACACCTCGATAGAAGTCGAAGACCCCGACGCAGTTGACCAGGGTGTCCAATCCGTCGAAGGCATCCACGGCGGCGGCGACGGCGCGGTCATTGGCCTCGCGCGTGGTGGCGTCGCCCTCGACCACCGGAACCTGAGGCAGCTGTTGCCGCAACTCCTCGCACTTGGATGGATCTCGTTCCAGCACAGCAGTATTGGCACCCTCTGCGCCGAAGGCCGCCACCACGGCACGGCCGATCCCGGAACCGGCCCCCACCACCAGGGCTCGCTTGCCCTCCAGCCAGCCGGTCATGGTGCAGGTTCGGTGTCGTCGGGCAGCAGAGGCGCATGGGAATTGCCTACCATGGCGGCCAGCGTCCGAGGGTTCTGCCAGGTCAATGCCTCGACCTCGAGCGCGTCGAGGGTGATCCACTGTCCGGATCGCGGCGCGGCGATCAGCAGGCGCGATCCGTTGCGGGTGTCGACCCGGTGCACCATGACCTCGGTGAATTCGTTTGCGACGCTGATCGGTTCGCCGACCGCACCGTCGAGCAGCTGCTGCAGCTGATCGTTCATAGGAACACCGCCAGGTTCTGCATTCTCAGCACCGACTCGTCGGCGATAATGGTGCGGCGGGCCAGCTTCCAGCGATCATCGCACCAGCGCAATACGTCCTGGCGCCCGCATGACATCAGGGCGCTGTCGTTGACGTCGCCCCGGCTGCGGAACAGCAGTTCGGCCGATTCGACCACCAGGTGAGCGTCGTCGTCGCCGGTGAAGGTGCGCACGTTGGTGATGAAATGACGCAGCCGCGACGGGGGGTCCTCGGCCCACACGTGCTCGGTGCCCATCCGCGCCACCCGCTGGGACAGCGAGTATTTGTCCTCGTCGAAATGGTCCATGCCGGGGCCCCTTTCCGGCGACGTGTCGAAACCGGCGCCGCGCGCGGTCGTGACGCGCACCGGCATGGCGTAGCGGACGTCGTCGGTCAGCATGTCCAGCCACGCCTCATACTGCTGGGCGTCAAGCAGGTACGCCTCGTCCACCAGGAATCGATGTGCCCCGAGGTGCCGAGTGTCGTTGAACGGCAGTGACCGCGGCGGCTCTTTCATGCGGGCGCCCGCTGCAGATAGTCGGCCCACATGTTCAGCAGCGCTCGCTGGTTGTGCTCGTTGTAGCCGACTTGCGCGCGCCCCGGTCCGTGGAAAGCGCCCGGCGGCAACGGCTTTATGACGGGACTATCGTCGGCGAGCAGACCCATCCGGCTGTTCAGCAGCAGCCGTCGCGCCATCGAACCGCCCGCGGTGGTGGTCAGCGACACCCAGTTCTCCACGTCGTCTTGTTCGAACATGCCGGTCGACCCGAAGCACATCAAATACGCCTTGTACGAGTCTTGTTTGTACTGCGCCGGAGCGGCAGAGTCCACCGCGAACCACGAGCACACTTCCGTTTCATTCTCACTGATGGGCTGCCACAGCCGGATCGAAATGAACGGCAACACCTCTGCCTGCCGGCCGTCGCCGCGGTCACGCACCTTGGGCCAGTTGTGCACGAAGCTGAGGTTCGGAAAGCACGTCGCGGCCGAGATCATGAATCCATCTTCGCCGACCACCCGCTGCTGTTGCGGTGTCCAGGCGCCCTTGATCCGGCCGATCATCTCGTCGGGGTAACCGACGTAGCGCATCCGCGCGTCGAAGTCGCCGGGCGGAAGTTTGTAGGTGGTCCCGCCGCCGCGGTGCGCCCAATAGGTGGCGCCGTCTTTGCGCTTCTGGGCTTTCGGCTCGCGGAAGAGCCCGATGTCGACGATTGACGCATGGGTGTGCGGGGTGTGGTACATGTCCCCGGCGAAGTTCTCGGCGCCGATCTTCCAGTTCGCCTTGATCCGCCAGCGCTGCGGCCCCCGCACCTGGACACCGCCGGCGCTTTGCCTGGTGTAGTAGTCCAAATAGAACTTGAAGTCGCCGAGGAACTCTTGCAGCGGTTCGGCTTCTGGGTCCATGCTGATGAACAGCAGGCCGTTGTAGCTCGCGAAATTGGGTGCGGGCAGCAAACTTTGGCCCTTGGTGAACCCCTCATCGCCACCGTAGGCCTCCCGGTGAAACGGCAGTCCGGTGAGCCGGCCGTCGTTGCGGTAGGTCCAACCGTGGTAGGGGCAGCGGAAGTTGGAGGCATTTCCCATCTCCGCCCGACAGACCTGCATTCCGCGATGCAGGCACATATTGAACAGCGCGCGTACGGTGCCGTGCGAGTCGCGGGTGATGATGAACGAGTCGTCGAGCACGCGGCGCACCACGTAGTCGCCGTCCTGCGGGATTTCGGACTCGTGCCCCACGAAGGTCCATGCCCGGCTGAACAACCGTTGCTTCTCCAGCGCGAACAGTTCGGAGTCGTTGTAGATGTGCGCGGGGATCATTCCCCGGCGCACGTTCTCGAAGACCTCGACCAACTCACCGCGACGGTTTGTCATGGGTCCCCTGCGACCTTTCTGTCTTACAGAAGCACTCTCCGCTCAGTAGAATCTCGCAGTCTGCGGCGCCGGTCAATCACCAGGCGGTCCTGCCGACCAGACTGCTACAAGCATGCTTGGTGCTGATTCACAGGTTTCCGACAAATAAATGGTGGAAGCCCGCGGCTACGGTGGGTCACGACAGAACCACCTCGCCCGCGAGCGCGGCGTAAAAAAGGGGTAAACTTTCGGTTTTGCGGTAATTAACCATTGTTTTCCGCTGATCTGAGGAAGGAACTGGTGCCATGGTGGGCCGGCCACGAGGGGGTCGATTGCAGCAGGTGGGATCGAGGGTTCTGGCCGTCATCGGACGCCAGGACTGGATCGATCGGCCGAGCTATCGGTTCGAACATCTGCTGAGCTTCGCCTACAACGGGCTCGGTGGTGCCCGCAACACCGTCACCAACGCACTCAACGGGGTCTGGCTAGGTCACCCGGTGCACCCGCCACTGGCGTCGCTGACCAGTGGTGCCCTCGGGACCACGGTGGCCCTGGACGCGCTGAGCCTGCTGCCGGGTCAGCCGGCAGCCGAGGTCGTCGACGCATCGCGTTTCGCGTCGCGCGCACTCGGGGTGGGGATCCTGGCGAGCCTCGGCTCGGCGGTCACCGGCGTCACCGACTGGCAGCACACCCACGAGGAGGACCGCCGCATCGGCGCGGTGCACGGCCTGGTGAACGTGGCCGCCACCGCGCTGTACATCCAGTCCTGGTGGGACCGGCGCAAGGGGCGCCACGGGCGGGGCATCCTGCTGACCGCTCTCGGCTACGGCATCACCGTCGCCGGCAGCTACCTCGGTGGTGCGCTGGTCTTCGAGTCCGGGATCGGCATCGACCAATCGGGTCCGCGACTGCGCACCTCCACCTGGACGCCGGTGCTGCCCGCAAGTTCGTTGAACGGCAAGCCGGTACGCGTCGAGGTCGACGGGGTGGGCCTGGTGGTCTGCCGAACCAGGCCAGGTGAGGTGGCGGCTTACGGGGAATTCTGCCCGCACCTGGCCGCACCGATGGCCGACGGCTGGATGGACCGGGGCCGGCTGGTTTGCCCCTGGCACGGTTCATGGTTCGCCGCCGAGTCCGGCGAAGTTGTGCGCGGCCCGGCAGCAGCGCCGCTGCCGTGCTACGAGGCCCGATTGGTCGACGGAGTGGTCGAAGTCCGCGGTGAGCGGCGGCACGCTCCCGGCGGCGCGGTTGGAATCGCAAAAGGAGGAACCAATTGAACGCCTATGACGTGCTCAAGGATCACCACGTCGTGATCAAGGGCCTGGGCCGCAAGATCAGCGACGCACCGGTGAATTCCGAAGAGCGGCACGCCCTTTTCGACGATTTGCTGATTGAGCTCGACATCCACTTCCGCATCGAGGACGACCTGTACTACCCGGCGCTCAAAGATGCCAGCAAGCTGATCGCGGTCGCGCACGCCGAGCATCGCCAGGTGGTCGACCAGCTTTCCGTGCTGCTCAGAACCCCGCAGAGCGCGCCCGGCTATGAGGACGAGTGGAACTCCTTCAAGACGGTGCTGGAGGCCCACGCCGACGAAGAGGAACGCGACATGATTCCCGCTCCCCCGGAAGTGAAGATCACCGACGTCGAACTCGAGGAGCTGGGCAACAAGATGGCCGCGAGGATGGAACAGTACCGCGGCTCGGCAACCTACAAGATGCGCACGAAGGGGCGCGCGGCGCTGGTGCGTTCTCTGTAATCCCGACGACACCGCCCGCTTGCGGCATTCGGTGGGCCACCGAGAGTAGCCTCACGGCACATGAACCCCGAGCCTGTCGCCTCTCAGGGTGACATTTCGGCGGAGATCGCCCGCATCGCAGCGCAATACCAGGGCGTCCGCGGGGGAGTCGGGCAACGCGAGCTACCGCGGCTGGACTATCCGCCGTACCGCAGCACGATCCTGCGCCATCCCAAGCAACCGCTGGTGGTGGTCGACCCCGAGGGGGTCGAACGATGGGCGCCGTGCTTCGGCCACCAGGACGTCGACCCACTCGATGCCGACTTGACCGCCGGGCACCCAGGCGAGCCGATCGGGGAGCGCGTCGTCGTGACAGGGCGCGTCCTCGACGACTCCGGTCGGCCGGTCGCGGGGCAGCTGGTGGAGATCTGGCAAGCCAATGCCGGCGGCCGCTACCGTCACCAGCGCGACCAGCACCCCGCTCCGCTCGACCCGAACTTCACCGGCGCGGGCCGCTGTCTGACCGGTCCGGACGGCACCTACCGCTTCCTGACCATCAAGCCCGGCCCCTACCCGTGGCGCAACCACCACAATGCGTGGCGCCCGGCGCACATCCATTTCTCCGTCTTCGGAACCGCTTTCACCCAGCGACTCGTGACCCAGATGTACTTTCCGGGCGATCCGATGTTCGGGCTGGACCCGATCTTTCAGTCGATCCTGGATCCCGCCGCACGCCAACGGCTGATCGCCCGCTACGACCATGACCTCACCGAGCCGGAGTACGCGACGGGGTACCGATGGGACATCGTGTTGGCCGGCGGTGCGCGAACCCCGACCGAGCGTGCAGATGACTGAATCAGCCTGCACGCCGGGGCAAACCGTCGGCCCCTTCCTTCACCTGGGACTGCCATATCCCGGTGACAACGCGCTGATCGGCCCGGGCCATTCGCAGGCGATCCGGCTGCACGGCACGGTGTACGACGGCGCCGGAGCCGTCGTCCAGGACGCGCTGATCGAGCTCTGGCAACCCGACAGCGCGGGAGGCGTTGCGCGCCAAGCCGGTTCGCTGCGCCGCGAGCCCACGGTGTTCACTGGTTGGGGACGCTGCGCGACCGACGATGCCGGAAGCTACTCCTTCACCACCCTGCGGCCCGGATCGGCGATCGCGGGGCGGCCGCCGTTCTTCGCGCTCACCGTGTTCGCCAGGGGACTGCTGGACCGGCTGTACACCCGGGCCTACCTGCCGGGCGCCGAGTCGCACTCCGATCCGCTGTTGGCGGCCGTAGCCGCCGAGCGCCGGCCCACATTGCTCTGCGCCGCCGAAAACGAGGGTGCGGCCTACCGTTTCGACATCCACCTGCAGGGCCCGGCCGAGACCGTGTTCCTGGCGTACTCGGAAGACGCGCGATGAGCAACCTGTTGTGGCCCGGAGACCATCGCGCCGGCGACCACATGACCGATGAGGCGCTGCTGGGATCGATGGTCGCGGTGGAGTGCGCGTGGTTGGACGCGCTGGCGGCCGCCGGCCTGGCACCCGCCGAGTGCGCCGGCGCCGAGCTGTGGAACCTGGTCACGCACAACGACGGTGAATCGATCGCCGTCAGCGCCGAGGGCGGCGGCAACCCGGTTATTCCGCTGGTGAAGCTGCTCCGGCAACGGGCGGAGTCGGGCATCGCGCCCTGGATTCATCGCGGGCTCACCAGCCAGGACGTCCTGGACACCAGCCTGATGCTGGCCGTGCGCGCGGTCGCCGATCACCTGACAACCGAGCTGAGGCAGCAGGTTGGTACGCTGTCAGAACTCGCGAAACAACACCGGGGCACGCCGATGGTGGCCCGGACCCTTACCCAGCATGCCGCACCCACCACCTTCGGCGTCAAGGCCGCCGGCTGGCTGAACGGCATTGTCGACGCGTTCGAGCGGGTGGCGGTGCTGAGCACGCCGATCCAAATCGGCGGCGCCGCAGGGACATTGGGCGCCACGACGGAACTGGCGGCGTTGCTCACCGGCACCAGCGACGCGGCCGGCGTCGCACTGCAGCTCGTGCGAAACGCCGCAACCACATTGGGCTTGCATGACCGGTCCACGTGGCACACCGCCCGCGCACCCATCACCGCGGCCGCCGACGCCTTGGTCGGCTGCACCGACGCCTGGGGTCGCATCGCCTCCGACATCGTCACCCTGGTGCGCCCGGAGATCGCCGAACTCGACGAGCCGGCGGCCGCCAACCGCGGCGGGTCGTCGTCGATGCCGCACAAGCGAAACCCGGTGCTGTCCATCCTGATCCGTCGTGCCGCCATCGCGGCCCCGCCGCTGGTCGCGACGCTGCACACGGCGGCGGCGCTGGCCAATGACGAGCGGCCGGACGGGGCATGGCACGCCGAATGGGATACCCTGCGCACCCTGGCCCGCCGCACCGTCGTCGCGGGGTCGGAATGTGGCGAGCTGCTGGCCGGGTTGACCGTGCACCCGCAGCGGATGGCCGAAAACTTGGCTGTCGCAGACGTTTCCGGTGAGCAGCGGGCGATCGCCGAGCTGGTGAGCAAGGAGCCGTCATCAACCTACCTCGGTGCCGCCGAGCAATTGATCGCAGCGAGCCTGGGCCGTGCGGCGCGCGTGCTAGCTCAGCGCCGATAGATGCTTGCCAGCCAGATGTGCACCCACTCGTGCAACAGCCGCTCGGCGGTTGCAAGTATGGCCTGCTCGCGGTCGTCACCGCAGTGGTGCGACGCGCGCCGGCCCCGCGGGGCCCGCAGGTACCTTGTTGTGTCCGGAGGCCGGACATGCCCGTCGATTAAGAACGGCGCTTTGCTGGACGGCGACTTCGCTAGTCCGCCACCGCAATCTCGATGGACAAGCACTCACCCAGCGCGTGCGCGGCGGCCCAGTCGCCGCCACAGACGGCGCGCTCGAGTTCGTCGACCAGCGGGCTGTCGGCGGCACCCAGGTCGGCCAGCCACGCCGCCACGGTCTGCGTGATCTGGTCAGCGGGCACCCGAGCCATGTGCCCTTTGTGGAGGCGGTCGGTCAACTGATAGATCGTGGCCGTCGGCCGGCGCTGCGGCCAATGAACCATCCATTTCGGTGAATTCATCGTCCCCTCCCCGCTAACCTCGACGACTCATCCGGCCCGGCGGCGCTTGCAGCACTAAGCCACAATAGTACGTCTGTACCAATGCATTGACCGGTATTTTCGCCGTGAGAAATGCCGTTTTTTTGAGATCTCGGGTCATTTGATCGCCTACCTGGTGCTAAGGAACGAACGGGCCGAATCCATGCCGCGCCAGCGGCGCGCGCCCGCGGGCCATGATGCGTTCCAAGACGTTGTGGGACAGGTCGCCGTCGTTGGCCACCCGGGCGAGACCGCGCCGCCGCAAGAACATGTCGAGCCGTCGATCCGGTGACCAGTCGGCGTAGATGGATCCGAGGTAGTGCGACTGCAGAAAATCCGACGCCAACGCGTCGAGGTCGGACTCCGTCAACGACGGTGGGGTTGCACCCATAACCGGCAAGCTCCTTTGTTCTCCCGCGACTGCCGCAGCCAAGTTTTGCCAGGGGGCGTCACTAAACCGTCACGCAGAGATTGCGGAACGGGCCCAAAGCCGGCCGGAGTGCAACGGCGGAGCTCAACGCCTTGCGGCGGTCGTGTCCGACGGCGCCGGTTTGTGGGCGACGATGGCGACGGCGGCCAGCTGCTTGCGATGTTTCTGGAAAGTCCGGCGCATGGTCAGGACCCGTTTGCGGGCGTCGCGGTGCACGAGCACGTTCCGGGCGAATCGCAGCGCACCGAGAAACCCTTCGTCGGACACCAGCCGGCGCGGCTGCAGCAGCGCCATGGGCGCGGTCGCGACCTCATCGACCAGCAGCCCGTGCTCAGCGAGCAGTTTCGACCACTCCGCCACCGTCAATGGACGCGCGTTCACCTTGATCGCCCGGGCAAGGGCCTGCCGGATGTCTGTGCTGATGTCCTCCGGCACGTCGTCGGGAGTGAGGGCCAGCTCGTGGATCGCGTAGCGGCCGCCCGGCCGCAGCACCCGCGCCGCCTCGGCGACGATGGCCCGCTTGGCCGCGTCGCCCTGCATGCTCAGCATCGCTTCCCCGATGACGACGTCGCTGCTGGCGTCGGGCAATCCGGTGGCCGCCGCGTCGGTGACCCGGACGGCCGCGTTTTGCGCACCGAGATCGCTGAGCACGCCGCGCACGACGTTGGCCGCGTCCGCGTCACCCTCGGCGCCGACGTACGACCGCGGCCCGTGGGCCACGATCTCGGTAGCGGTGCGGCCCAGGCCCGGCGCCAGCTCGACGACGTCGGCCCCGGTCAGCCTCGCGTGGGACAGCAGGGTGCGGGTCAGCTCGACACCGCCGGGGCGCAGCACGCGCTTGCCGAGTCGTGCCAGCAGCCAATGGCCGGCAACCGCGTCGTCGGCGCGGCTGGACGAGGGTAGCGGAAGCTCGGAACCTGCTCGTTGTCCTGACATCAAATCTCCTGCCGCGCAGAGCTTTCCAGCGGCTCTATGGCCAGGTCGAGATGTCCGTGGCGCACTGGGGGTGGGGTATCAGCGAGTTTACCGATCCGAATGCGCCAGACGTTGGGGCCTTTATCGAGATACTCCCAGTCGTAGCCGCTCGGGTAGTCGGCCTCGAATTCGTCGTGCAGGTGCTTGGGGTCGTGGTTATTGACCAGAACGAACGATTCGCCGACTTCCAGCGCGGCGTAGGTCGCGAAGATGGTCGGGTGCTTGGCCGGCTGACGCAGCTGGCGTACGTCAAGTTCGTTGGCGGGCATGGGCTCCGACCTCCGGTCTAGTTTTCACAAGTATTGTTGTGTAAACTCTAGCCCATGACCTACGTGATCGGGAAGCCGTGCATCGACGTGATGGACCGCGCTTGCGTCGATGAATGTCCGGTGGATTGCATTTACGAAGGCGGCCGGGCGCTCTACATTCATCCCGACGAGTGTGTTGACTGCGGCGCGTGCGAGCCGGTTTGTCCGGTGGAAGCGATTTACTACGAAGATGACCTGCCTGAGGATCTCAAACCCTACCTGGCCGACAATGAGGCATTCTTCGCTGAAACGCTGCCGGGCCGCGACGGCCCATTGGGATCCCCGGGCGGGGCGGCCAAGATTGGTCCGCTCGGTGTCGACACGCCTCTGGTGGCGGGCCAGCCCAGTGCCACCCATTCAGACGGGGCGTGAACGACGAGAAGTGGGAGGGGCCCTGTGAAATCCGAGAAGTCCCAGGACTCGTCAACCCGTGAATCGGCCGGCCGGCGGCGCGCCGTGATGCGGCTGCTGCGGGCCGCCCCGGATCCGATGAGCATCGCCGGAATCGCGGATGTGCTCGGCGTGCACCCCAACACCGTCCGTTTCCACCTCGACAGCCTGGTCGTTGACGGCCAGGTGGAGCATGTCGAGCTCGACCGGAAGGGGCCGGGGCGTCCACCGCTGATGTTCCGCGCGGTCCGGCAGATGGATCGCGGCGGAACGCGGCACTACCGGCTGCTGGCCGAGATCCTGGCCAAGGCCTTCGCCGCCGAGCGCAATCCCGGGCCCAAAGCCCTGGCCGCGGGCCGCGCCTGGGGCCAGAAGATGAGTACCGAGTTGCATTCGCTGCCCGACGACGCCGACAGCGCCGAGGAGGCCATCGCCCACCTGATCGATTTGCTCGACGAACTCGGCTTCGCCCCCGAGCGCCGGGTCAGCAACGGAGAGCAGCAGGTTGGCTTGCGGCACTGCCCCTTTCTGGAATTGGCCGAAAACTCGTCGAGTGTCGTCTGCCCGGTGCATCTGGGCCTCATGCAAGGAGCCATGGAGAACTGGGGTGCGCCCGTCTCGGTGGATCGGCTCGACCCGTTCGTCGAGCCGGACCTGTGTCTGGCGCACCTGACGCTGCAAGGCGCGGCCAAATGAGCACAGGCACAGCGGTTGCCGTTGCGCTGACCTTCACCTGGCTCGGCATGGTGCTGGCCATTTCCTTCTTGGAAGCTCCACTGAAATTCCGGGCCCCCAATGTGACGGTGCAGATCGGGCTTGGCATCGGGCGGCTGGTTTTTCGCGCGCTCAATACCGTCGAGGTGGCTTTCGCCCTCGTCATCGGGGCCATCGCGATTTCCGGTCCGACGCGGGTCGGCGTCACGGTGGCGATCGCCGTCGCCGTGGCGGCGCTGGCCATTCAGCTGGTCGCGGTGCGTCCCGCGCTGACCCGTCGTGCCGACCGGGTGCTCGCGGGATCGGATGGACCTCGCTCCCGCGCTCACTACGCCTACGTCGCGCTGGAGACGGTCAAAGTCGTCGGCCTCGTCGTGACGGGGATACTGCTACTGAGCGGTTAACTCCCAACCCTCAAGGCCGCGTGAGGGCCCTGCAACTTCGAAGGACCACGATGGATTCCATTTCGCTGACCGAACTCTCATCCGAAAAGATCGCCGAGGCCAAACAATCGCACAGCGGGCGGGCCGCCCACACCATTCATGGCGGCCATACCCACGAGCTTCGCCAGACCGTCCTGGCCCTGCTGGCCGGTCACGATCTGTCCGAACACGACAGCCCGGGTGAGGCGACGCTGCAGGTGCTGCAGGGCCAGGTTCGGCTGACGACCAGCGGAGACACCTGGGACGGCAAAACCGGTGATTACGTCGCGATTCCCGCCGAACGGCACGCCCTGCACGCGGTCGAGGATTCGGTGGTCCTGCTGACGGTGCTGAAGACCATCCCGTCGGCGCACTAGGCGCCGATGTTGTCGACGCCCTGGTCCGCCGAGTTCGGTCTGCGGGTCCCCATCGTCAATGCCCCGATGGGCGGGGTGGCCGGCGGCCGACTGGCAGCGGCGGTCACCGCGGCCGGGGGTCTCGGCATGGTCGGCATAGGCAGCGTTGCGACCAGGGAGCTGCTCGCCGAGCAACTACAGCACGTCGACGGTCGGTTCGGTATCGGCATGGTGGACTGGGTGATGCGCAACGAGTCCGGATTGCTCGAGGACGCGCTGGCCGCACGACCCGCCCTGCTGTCGGTCAGCTTCGGCACCGAATGGTCGTGGGTCGCCAAGGCGCATAAAGCCGGAATTCCCACCGTGACCCAGGTTTACGACAGCGCCGGGGCCCGGCAGGCCGTCGACGCCGGGGTCGACATCCTGGTCGCGCGCGGGTCCGAGGGCGGCGGGCACGGCGAGGACAAGCTGGGACTGCTACCGCTGCTGGACGCCGTGTTGGAGGCCGTCTCGGTGCCGGTGCTGGCCGGCGGCGGCGTCGCCTCGGCGCGCAGCCTGGCCGCGGTGCTGGCCGCCGGCGCCAGCGGGGCGTGGGTTGGCACCCGGTTGTCGGCATGTCCGGAAGCGCTGACCGGCGACACCGGCCGCCGGGCACTGGTCGCGGCCACCGAAACCGATACCACCGTCACCCGGGTCTTTGACGTCGCCAAGGGGCTGCCGTGGCCGGCGCGGTTCCCGTCGCGGGTGCTGGCCAACGACTTCGTCGAGCGCTGGACGGGCCGCGAGGGGGCGCTGGACGCGGGGGCCTGCGAGGAGCTGGCGGCCGCGATCACCGCCGGCGACTGCCGGACCGCGCCCGTGGATGCCGGTCAGGGCGTCGGGATGATCCACAACGAGGCATCGGTGGCCGATGTGATCGACGAGATGTGCACGGGCGCTGCGGAATTGCTGTCTCGCTGGGCGACATAGGGGCACTGGCCGCCACAGTGCGTGATGCTCGACGACCTAGTGGTCGCCGGGTGTGAGCACAACGCAACACCGGTCCCGGCCGGGACACAACCGGGCGCCTGGTCCATGCGGTGCGAGCGCATCGGCCACACCGCTGATCAGCGCATGGTTCATGTTGCAGGCCAGCTCCGTCTGCTCCTGCGCCAGCGCGTGGAACGGGCAGTTGGCGAGCTCGACCTCACCGTCGGAAAAACGCGGCTCGTAGCCGTATCGGCGCAGCACCAAGACCGCGCGCTGCAGGGCCGCGGCGGCGTCTTTCGGGGGGGTCGGGACCGTCGTCTCCGAGGGTTCGGTGGCGCCGATCGCGTGGCCGTACTCGCGCGCGACACGGTTGAGGACCTCGGTAACCGGCTCGCCGGTAGCGGCCGAGCGCGCGATGGCCGTCGCCATCAAGCGCCCGGCCAACTCGTACTCCCGCTGGGGAAGGCTGACCGCGATGTCACGGCGAGCCCTGCGATACAACTTGGCGGTACGTCCGGCTCCCGGGCCGGAGCGGCCCGTCAGCCGTGCGTAATCGGATTCCAGCAGCCCTTCGGCGGTGAGCCGGTCGAGGTGGAACTTGGCCTGGTGGTGGGGGATTCCGACGGCGTCGGCCGCCTGGTCACGGCTCACCCATCCCGGTTGGGCGCCGACGAACTGGTAGAGCTGTCGGCGCACGGGATCGGCGAGTGCGCCGATTCCTGCGGCGTCGCGCTCCAGGGAGTCCGCGTCGTCCATTCGACCCCGTTTCTAACAGACAAAATGCTTGACGCTACAGTCTACCCAATCTAACGTACAAAGTGTTATCCGTTAGAAATGGAGGCAGATATGACCACCAAACAAGTCGCCGGGAGTCACGCTCTGGCCGACCAGCTGAGGGATCCCGCCTACTCGGCGTACCTCGCGTTGCGCACCGTGTTCACCATCGCGCCCATCGTTTTCGGGCTGGACAAGTTCTTCAACCTGCTCACCCACCCGCATCACTGGAGCATGTATCTGGCCGGGTGGATCGATGGTCTGGTGCCCGGGACGGCCGATCAGTGCATGTACCTGGTGGGCGTCATCGAGATTGTGGCCGGCGTGCTGGTGGCGGTGGCCCCGCGCTGGGGCGCCTGGGTGGTCGCGGCATGGCTGGTCGGGATCATCATCGATCTGGTCACCGGGCCCGGCTTCTACGACGTCGCGCTGCGCGACTTCGGATTGCTGGTGGGCGCCGTGGCGCTGGCGCGGCTGGCGCAGGGCGTGCACATCGGCACCGTCGCGGCGGTTAGCCCTCAGACCGCGCGTAGGTAGCG
Organism: Mycobacterium sp. NGS56; assembly: GCF_059812425.1. Lineage (NCBI taxonomy): Bacteria > Bacillati > Actinomycetota > Actinomycetes > Mycobacteriales > Mycobacteriaceae > Mycobacterium > Mycobacterium sp. NGS56. Next base: position 215,289 of record NZ_JCALCQ010000004.1, on the reverse strand, counting down.
CTTGGCGATGAGGCGCTGACCCACCTTCAGCACCGGCCTGCCGGCCTTGCTCCACCAGGTTCCGGGCCGGGAGAAGGCGGTGACCTCCGCGTAAACCGCGGAGGTCACCGGGTCGCGACGAACTACGAAGCGTTCCTCGCCGGATTCCGGGTGGCCCGGCAGGGTGCCGTAGCCGAAGCCGCGGATGTCGGGCTCGTCGACGACGTAGACGACGCGGCAGGGGGCCGGCAGGAAGCCGATTTTCACCACCACCACCGCGTCGACCACGGCGATCTCGGAGCTGGCCTGCACCCGCAGCCCGGATCCGCGCTGCATGCCCCAGCGCATGACGGCGGCCGCCGCTTGCTCGAAACGCTCCTGCCCCGTGCCGATTTGGCGCTCGGCGTGCTGATGGTCGTATCCGGCAGGCAGTTCGCCGGAAGCGGTCGCCCCCACTTCGGTGTAGGTCAGGGGGAGTTCCTCGAGCGCTCGCAGGTCCACGGTACTCAGCTTGCCACGCCGAGATGCGCCGCGGCGGATCGCGCGTACGGTCTGTAGGTGTGAGCGCAGAAAACTCGAAAACTGTTGCAGGGGCATCCGGAACATTCACCTTCGGTGGTGACCTGACCGTCAACCGACTCGGCTTCGGCGCCATGCGCCTGACCGCAAAGGGCGTGTGGGGCCCGCCCGACGACCGCGACGAATGCGTCCGGGTGCTGCGGCGGGCCGTCGAACTCGGCGTGAACTTCATCGACACCGCCGACTCCTACGGTCCCTACGTGTCCGAGGAGATCATTCGCGAGGCGCTGCATCCTTACGACGGTCTGGCGATCGCGACCAAGGCGGGGCTGTTGCGCACCGGCCCGGATGTCTGGATTCCGTTGGGCAATCCGAGCTATCTGCGTCAGGAATGCGAGATGAGCCTGCGCCGGCTGGGCGTGGACACCATCGATCTGTTTCAGCTGCACCGCATCGACTCGAACTTCCCGCTCGAGGATCAGGTGGGCGAGCTGCTCGCGCTGAAAAACGAAGGCAAGATCCGCCACATCGGCCTGTCCGAGATCGACGTCGACCAGCTGAACGCGGCCCTGCGCATCACCGAGATCGTGTCGGTGCAGAACATGTACAACCTGACGTCTCGCGCCGCCGAGCCGCTATTGGACGCCGCGACCGCGCAGGGCATCGGGTTCATCCCGTGGTTCCCGCTGGCCGCCGGGCCGCTCGCCGCCCCCGACGGTCCGCTGCAGCGCATCGCCGCCGAGCACGACGCGTCGCCCTCGCAGTTGGCGTTGGCGTGGTTGCTCAAACGCTCGCCGGTAATGGTGCCCATCCCCGGTACGTCCAAGGTTGCGCACCTGGAGGAGAACGTCGGCGCCGCTGGGATCGAGCTGTCCGACGACGAATTCGAAACGTTGTCGGCCGCGGGGGCCCAGCAGCCGGTCTGACCACCGCGTCACAGCCCATCCGCCGGGCAATACGGTGTCTTGGTGGCCGAACATCAGCGACACCCCGGCGGGGGATTCAACCCACCGGAGCCGACGACCAAGGGCGGGCCCGACTACGGCAGGTTCATCGAGGCCGTGCGCTCACTGCAGGACCACGCCCGGGCGGCCGACGCGCCCGACGAGGTGATCACCGAGGCCGCTGACCTGCTGGAGAAGGCGTCGGCGCTGCTGGCCCCGTTCGACGCCGACGAATGGACGTCCCCGTCGGGCAGGCGGATGGACCTGCCGATGCGCGGCAACATCCTGACCATCCCGATGTCGGCCCACAAGGGCGAGGACGGCCGGATCCACGGCCAGGCCCGTTTCGCCCGGTTCCATCTGGGCCGCAACGGCGCCGTGCACGGCGGTGCGCTGGGGATGCTGTTCGACTCCGTCCTCGGCTTGTCGGCCTCGGTGCTCACCGGCAGCCCGAGACAACGCACCGCGTACCTCAAGATCGACTACCGACACATCGTTCCGGTGGAAAAGGAACTTCAGTTCGACGCGGGCATCGACCGGGCGGACGGGCGCAAGATCTTCGTATTGGGCCGGTTGTGCGATGGTGATCAGCTGCTGACCGAAGCCGACGCGCTGTTCGTACGGCTCAAACCCGGCCAGCCCTGACGTTTCAGCGGCCGTGCCGGTTGCGCGGCGTTGGCATCGGCAGCGTCACTTCTTCGTGATCCAGTTCGCGTTCCAGCACGCGAAGGCTTCGATCGGGCAGCATGCCCACGTCGCGCCAGCGCACGAGCTCGTCGCGCTCCGCGTCGATTGCCGCCCGCCGGACCGCGGCCGCCGCCTCGTAGTCGGGGTGGCTGGGGAGGTCGTCGGAATCCGACAGCACATCGAGCCGACGTTTATACCGCGTGAGCCGAGCGGACAACTGCCGTCGGACGAAATCGATCGCCCGCTTGTCGACCTCGTCGCGAGCCTGCTCGTCGAGTTCGTCGAGAGTGGCGAGGGCAGCCTGAACCGCGGCCGTGCGCGCTCGATTGCGCAACCGGATCTCGTCGACGGCGTTGGCGTGTACCCCGAGCGCACGCACGATCGGGCCGAAGGTGCTGCCCTGCCCGATCAGCGTCACGAGCACGACCACCAGGGTGCAGAACAGCAAAAGGTCCCGGACGGGAAACGGCGCGCCGCTGTCCGTCGTCAGGGGCACCGCGAAGATGGCGGCAAGGCTGACCACGCCGCGGCTGCCGGCCCAACTCAGCACGAGAAGCTCACGGCCACCGAGTCGCTCCGTGTCGTGGTCGCGCCGGCGACCGTTCTGGCCCGGGTCGGCGGCGTCGTCGTCGTCGGGGTTCGTGCTGACGTTGCCGAGACGGGTGTGCAGTTGCCGCGGAAGCGACTGCGTGAACAGCAGCCACAGGGGGCGCATCAACAGCACCACTGCGGTGGTGACGGCGACCGCCACGACGATCGTCGACGGTGGCCGCCCACGCAGACCCTCGATCATGGCCGGCAACTGTTGACCGATGAGCAGAAAGACAAGGCCCTCCAGCAAGAAGTTGACGAACCGCCAGACGGCTCGGGTCTGCAGCCGGCTCGCTCCCGACTCCGACCGGGGTGAGTCGTGCCCGACGACCAGCCCGCACACCACGACGGCCAACACACCGGACGCGTGCACCTTCTCCGCCGCGAGATAGGCCAAAAACGGTGTGGTCAGGGAGATCGCGTTGGCCGTCATCACGTCGTGCGGCAATCGCCGCAACAACCGCCGGCTCCAAGCGAACGCCAGCCCGATAACCAGGCCGCCCACGGCCGCCAGCGCGAACTGCCGCAGCGCCGACGGGAACGAGAATCCCGCGCCGCGGCCAACCGCGATGGCCACTGACAGGGTGGTCAGCGCCGTCGCGTCGTTGAGTAATCCCTCGCCTTCGATCAGTGTGACGATGTTGAGCGGCAGACCGACCTTGCGGGCGACGGCCAGCGCGGCGACCGGATCGGTGGGCGCCACCGCCGCGCCCAGCGCCATGCCCGCGGCGAGCGTCGCACCGCTGACGAGCAGCGCGAAGGCGCTACCGACGGCAGCGGCGGTGAGCAAGACGAGGAGGACCGACAGGCTGATGACCGTGCGCAGGTTGCGGCGTATCCCTACCAACGACGAGCCCAGCGCCGCGTTGTACAGCAGCGGCGGCAGGATGCAGGTCATCATCACGTCTGGGCGAAGACTGACGTTCGGCCCCGGTAGCAACCCGTAACCGATACCGACGAGAGTGAGCAGGGCCGCACTGGGCAGCCCGGTGCGCTCGCTGACCCAGTTCGTCACGACGATGACGCCGACAGCGGCGAGCAGCAATGCCAAAGCCGTCTGCGCCGCCACGAACCCATTCTGCCGATAGCTGCCCGGCCAGTGCGATCCGCGAGGCGCAGGGCGAAGGCCACCACAGCCCGACGAACGCGATCGAAGTCAACCGATCTCTCGAAGAAGCCACTGCTCGGCGGCCCCGCTTCGTTCCGGACCCGCCCGATAGCATGGTCGTCGACTCATCGAGCCTTGGAGACGCCACCATGACCGCCGCACAGCCCGCCCCGGGAGCCGATGGCGGCGACCCGCAGCGCCCGGCACCGACGGGCTCGCGATCGCCGCAAGCCCCGATCCGGGTGCCCGCTGGGACCACCGCGGCCGCGGCGATCGGTGAGGCGGGGCTGCCGAGGCGGGGCACACCCGATGCCGTCGTGGTGGTGCGCGACGACTCGGGAAAGCTGCGCGACCTCAGTTGGACGCCCGACCGCGACGCCGACGTCGTCCCCGTGGCCGCCGACACCGACGATGGTCGTAGCGTCATCCGGCATTCGGCCGCACACGTGCTGGCCCAAGCCGTCCAGGAGCTGTTCCCCCAGGCCAAGCTGGGCATCGGGCCGCCGATCGCCGACGGCTTCTATTACGACTTCGATGTGGCGGAGCCGTTCACCCCGGAAGACCTGACGGCGCTGGAAAAGCGGATGCGCCAGATCGTCAAAGAGGGCCAGCTGTTCGAGCGGCGCGTGTACGAGTCCAAAGAGCAGGCGCGCAGCGAGCTGGCCGACGAGCCCTACAAGCTCGAACTCGTCGATGACAAGTCGGGCGATCCAACCATCATGGAGGTCGGCGGCGACGAGCTCACGGCGTACGACAACCTCAATCCCCGTACCCGGCAACGGGTTTGGAGTGACCTGTGCCGCGGGCCGCACATCCCGACCACCAAGCACATCCCGGCCTTCAAACTCACTCGCAGCTCGGCCGCCTACTGGCGCGGAGACCAGAACAACGCCAGCCTGCAACGCATCTACGGCACCGCGTGGGAATCGCAGGAGGCGCTGGATGCCTACCTCGAGCTGATCGAGGAGGCGCAACGCCGCGATCATCGCAAGCTGGGCAGCGAGCTGGACCTGTTCAGTTTCCCGGACGAAATCGGCTCCGGCCTAGCGGTTTTCCATCCCAAGGGCGGTACCATCCGTCGCGAGCTGGAGGAGTACTCGCGGCGCAAGCACATCGAGGCCGGGTACGAGTTCGTCAACACGCCGCACATCACCAAAGAGCAGCTCTACATCACGTCGGGCCACCTCGAGTGGTACGCCGACGGCATGTACCCCCCGATGCACCTCGACGCGGAGTTCAACGCCGACGGGACGGTGCGCAAGCCCGGGCAGGACTACTACCTCAAGCCGATGAACTGCCCGATGCACCACCTGATCTATCGGTCACGTGGCCGCTCGTATCGCGAGCTACCGTTGCGGCTCTTCGAGTTCGGCAGCGTGTATCGCTACGAGAAGTCGGGTGTGGTGCACGGGCTGACCCGGGTGCGCGGCATGACCCAGGACGACGCCCACATCTACTGCACGCGAGAGCAGATGCGCGACGAGTTGACTTCGCTGTTGCGCTTCGTGCTGGGCTTGCTGGCCGATTACGGACTCAACGACTTCTACCTCGAGCTGTCCACCAAGGACCCGGAGAAGTACTCGGGCTCCGACGAGATGTGGGACGAGGCCACCGAAGTGCTGCGGGAGGTCGCCGAGGTTTCGGGGTTGCATTTCGTTCCCGACCCCGGCGGCGCGGCGTTTTATGGGCCGAAGATCTCGGTGCAGGTCAAGGACGCGTTGGGCCGCAGCTGGCAGATGTCGACAATCCAGCTCGACTTCAACATGCCGGAGCGATTCGAGCTGGAATACACCGCGTCCGACGGGTCGCGGCAGCGGCCGGTGCTGATTCACCGAGCGCTCTTCGGATCGATCGAGCGGTTCTTCGGCATCCTCACCGAGCACTATGCGGGGGCGTTCCCGGCGTGGCTGGCGCCGGTGCAGGCGGTGGGTATCCCGGTCGCCGACGAGCACGTTGGGTACCTGGAAGGCATTGCTGCGCAGCTGAAGTCGCACGGCGTGCGGGTCGAGGTCGACGCCAGCGATGACCGGATGGCGAAGAAGATCGTCCACCACACCGCGCAGCGGGTGCCGTTCATGTTGCTGGCCGGTGACCGAGACGTCCAAGCCGGCGCGGTCAGCTTCCGCTTCGGTGACCGCACGCAGATCAACGGCGTGCCCCGCGACACTGCGGTCGATGCGATCGTGAAGTGGATCGCCGACCGCGAGAACTCCATGCCCACAGCCGAACTCGTGAAAGTGTCAAGTGGTGAGTGACCGTGAGTGATCGCGAACCTGCCGAGCAGGGTGCCGACGACACCATCCTGGACACCGGCGTCGGCGAGCAAGATCACCTGCAGCGGTTGTGGACGCCCTATCGGATGACGTACCTGGCCGAAGCGCCGATGAAGCGCGACGACGGTAAAACCGAGCAGCCGTTCACCGACATACCGCACCTCGCCGACGAAGACGGTCTGGTGGTCGCTCGCGGGGAGCTCGTGTATGCCGTGCTCAACCTCTATCCCTACAACCCCGGACACCTGATGGTGGTGCCCTACCGTCGGGTCTCCGAGCTCGAAGATTTGACCGACCCGGAAAGCGCGGAACTGATGTCCTTCGTTCAGAAGGCAATTCGCGTCATCAAGAACGTCTCGCGGCCGCACGGTTTCAACGTCGGCCTGAACCTGGGGACCTCGGCCGGCGGGTCACTGGCCGAACACCTGCACGTGCACGTGGTGCCGCGCTGGGGTGGGGACGCGAACTTCATCACCATCATCGGAGGATCGAAGGTGATCCCGCAGTTGCTGCGCGAGACGCGGCAGCTATTGGCCACGGAGTGGACAAAACAACCATGAGCAAAATGCCGTTCCTGTCGCGGGCGGCGTTCGCGCGGCTGACCACTCCGACCGCGCGGGCGTGCCTGCGGCTGGGATTGACCCCCGACGTCGTCACGATTTTGGGTACCATCGTCGCGGTGGCCGGGGCGTTGACGCTGTTCCCGATGGGCAAGTTGTTCGCCGGCACGCTGGTGGTCTGGTTCTTCGTCCTCTTCGACATGCTCGACGGTGCGATGGCCCGGGAACGCGGCGGCGGCACCCGGTTCGGCGCGGTGCTGGACGCCACGTGTGACCGGGTCAGCGACGGCGCGGTGTTCTGCGGGCTGCTGTGGTGGATCGTCTTCGGCCTGCATGACAAGCTACTTGCGGTCGCCACGTTGATCTGCCTGGTCACCTCGCAGGTGATCTCCTATATCAAGGCCCGCGCCGAAGCCAGCGGGTTGCGCGGCGACGGCGGCCTGATCGAACGGCCGGAACGACTGATCATCGTGCTCGTCGGCGCAGGCGTGTCCGACCTGCCGTTCATTGCGTGGCCACCCGCGCTGCCGGTCGCGATGTGGGTGCTGGCGGTGGCAAGCCTGATCACCTGTGCGCAGCGGTTGCACACTGTGCATACCTCGCCGGGCGCGACCGACCGGCTGGTGGGCGAGCCGTGATTCCCACTCCACCGGGCCTGAAAAAGCTTGGGGCACAACCGCTGCGCCAGTTGGCGAGGCGGCTGGCGGGTAGCGTCACGGGCGGGGTGGGCGCCGACTGGGCCTACGCGTCGGGCTGGATGGCGGTGCGTGCGATGCCGGAGTTCGCCGCGCGCAACGCCTTTGAGGCCGGCGCACGTTATGCCGCTCGCGGCGGCGGCCCCGACCAGCTGCGCAAGAATCTGGCTCGCGTCGTCGGGGTGCCACCCGAGGACGTGCCGGACTCGCTGATGCGGGCCTCGCTGGCGTCCTACGCTCGTTACTGGCGTGAGGCGTTCCGCCTGCCGGGCATGGACCTGGGCGTCGTGGGCCGCGAGCTGCACGACTCGGTCCTCGGGCAAGACCATATCGAGGCGGCGCTGTCCAGCGGCCGCGGCGCGGTGATCGCGTTGCCGCACAGCGGCAACTGGGACATGGCCGGGGTTTGGCTGGCGCAAACGCACGGCACCTTCACCACCGTCGCCGAGCGGCTCAAACCCGAATCGCTCTACCGGCGCTTCATCGCCTACCGTGAACGCCTCGGCTTCGAGGTGCTGCCCCTGTCCGGGGGAGAACGGCCGCCGTTCGACGTGTTGTGCGATCGGCTGCGGGACAATCGGATCGTGTGCCTGATGGCCGAGCGCGACCTCACCCGCACCGGCGTGCAGGTCGACTTCTTCGGTGAGCCCACCCGGCTGCCGGCCGGCCCGGCGAAGCTCGCCATCGCGACCGGGGCGGCTCTGCTGCCGGCGCACTGCTGGTTCGAAGACCGGGGCTGGGGCGTCTGGATACAGTCCCCGCTGGACTGCACCAGCGGCGACGTTGGCGCCATCACCCAGGCGATGGCCGATCAGTTCGAGAAGAACATCGCCGCCCGTCCCGAGGACTGGCACATGATGCAGCCGCAGTGGCTGGCCGACCTGCCCGAAGCCAGGCAGGCCCGGCTGAAGGAAACCTGATGCGGATCGGGATGGTCTGCCCCTACTCGTTCGACGTTCCGGGCGGGGTGCAATCGCACGTCCTCCAGCTGGCCGAGGTGATGCGCGCCCGCGGGCACGACGTCAGCGTGCTCGCGCCGGCCTCGCCGCACGCCGCGCTTCCCGACTACGTCGTCTCGGCGGGCAAGGCGGTCCCGATTCCCTACAACGGGTCGGTGGCCCGGCTGCGGTTCGGGCCGGCCACCCACCGCAAGGTGAAAAAATGGCTCGCCGAAGGCGATTTCGACGTGCTGCACCTGCACGAGCCCAACGCGCCGAGCCTGTCCATGTTGGCCCTGAACATCGCCGAGGGTCCGATCGTCGCCACGTTCCACACGTCGACCACCAAATCGCTGACGCTGACGGTGTTTCAAGGGATCCTGCGCCCGATGCACGAGAAGATCGTCGGCCGCATCGCGGTCTCCGATTTGGCCCGGCGCTGGCAGATGGAGGCGCTGGGCACCGATGCGGTGGAGATCCCGAACGGCGTCGACGTCGCCTCGTTCGCCTCGGCCCCCTACCTGGACGGCTACCCGCGCCCCGGCAAGACGGTGCTGTTCTTGGGCCGCTACGACGAGCCCCGCAAGGGCATGTCGGTGCTGCTCGACGCGCTGCCGGGCCTGGCCGAGCGGTTTGCCGACGTGCAGCTGTTGGTCGTCGGTCGCGGCGACGAGGACCAATTGCGCGCCCAGGCAGGCGAACTGGTGGACCACATCCGTTTTCTCGGCCAGGTCGACGACGACGGAAAGGCCTCAGCGATGCGCAGCGCGGACGTGTATTGCGCGCCCAACCTCGGCGGGGAGAGTTTCGGCATCGTCCTGGTCGAGGCGCTGGCCGCCGGCACCCCGGTGGTGGCGAGCGATCTGGACGCCTTCCGTCGCGTGCTGCGGGGCGGCGACGTGGGATGCCTGGTACCTGTCGGCGACGGCGACGCGCTTGCCGATGCGCTGATCGCGGTGCTGGAGGATGATGTGCTGCGGGAACGCTATGTGACGGCCGGCTCGTCAGCTGTTCGGCGTTACGACTGGTCGGTGGTGGCCAGTCAGATCATGCGGGTTTACGAAACGGTCGCCGCGTCAGGCGCAAAGGTCGAGGTGGCCAGTTGATGACATGGCTGGTTGTCGCCATCGCGGTGTTGGTCGCGGTGCTGGCGCTCTTCGGCGTCTGGGCCTACCGGACGGCGAACAGGCTGGATCGCCTGCACGTCCGTTACGACTTGTCGTGGCAGGCGCTCGACGGTGCACTGGCACGGCGCGCGGTGGTGTCGCGCGCAGTCGCGATCGACGCCTACGGTGGTGCGTCCGAAGGTCGGCGGCTGGCGGCGCTTGCCGACGCCGCCGAGGCGGCACCGCGGCATGCGCGGGAGAACGCCGAGAACGAGCTGTCGGCCGCGTTGGCCGTCGTCGATCCGGCATCGCTGCCCGCCGGTCTGATCGCCGAGCTGGCCGATGCCGAGGCCCGGGTGGTGCTGGCCCGCCGCTTCCACAACGACGCGGTCCGGGACACCCTGGCGCTGGCCGAACGGCCCCTGGTGCGGTTGTTTCACCTGGGCGGGACCGCCGGGCTGCCCAGTTATTTCGAGATTGTCGAGCGGCCGCACGCGCTGGCCCACGGAGCCTTGGGCTTTGAAGGAGTCCTCAACCACCGAACCTCGGCGCGCATCGTGCTGCTCGACGACACCGGTGCGGTACTGCTGCTGTGCGGATCGGACCCCGCGCTCGCTCAGCACGCGCCGAAGTGGTGGTTCACGGTGGGCGGCGAAGTGCAGCAAGGCGAACGGCTCGCCGAGGCCGCCGCACGGGAGCTGGCCGAGGAAACCGGTCTGCGGGTCACGCCGGCGGAGCTGGTGGGGCCGGTGTGGCGGCGCGACGAGGTCTTCGAGTTCAACGGCTCGCTGATCGACAGCGAGGAGTTCTACTTCGTCTACCGCACCCGCCGGTTCGAGCCGTCGCGCACCGGACGAACCGATCTCGAACGCAGCTACATCCACGGCCACCGCTGGTGTGACGCTGCCGACATCGCCCAACTCGTCGCGGCGGGGGAGACGGTGTACCCCACGCAACTATCCGGACTGCTCACCGACGCAGCCGCGCTCGCCGGCGGCCGCACCCCCGGGCCGCTGCTTTCCATCCGCTGACTGCGCCGGTCAACGCGGGCCAAACCGCCTCATTAGACTGGGTCGACAACCGTTGAAGGAGATCAAGCAGTGAATACCGCCCACCCGAGCAACGGGCGAACCGGAACGGCGCGCGTCAAACGGGGCATGGCCGAGATGCTCAAGGGCGGCGTCATCATGGACGTCGTCACTCCCGAGCAGGCCAAGATCGCCGAGGGCGCCGGCGCCGTCGCTGTCATGGCGCTGGAACGGGTGCCCGCCGATATCCGCGCGCAGGGCGGGGTGTCGCGGATGAGCGACCCCGACATGATCGAGGGCATCATCGCTGCCGTGACCATCCCGGTGATGGCCAAGGCCCGCATCGGCCACTTCGTCGAGGCGCAGATCCTGCAGAGCCTCGGCGTGGACTACGTCGACGAGTCCGAGGTGCTCACCCCCGCGGACTACACCCACCACATCGACAAGTGGAAGTTCACCGTGCCGTTCGTGTGCGGGGCGACCAACCTCGGTGAGGCGCTGCGCCGCATCAGCGAGGGCGCGGCCATGATCCGCTCCAAGGGCGAAGCGGGCACCGGTGACGTCTCCAACGCGACCACGCACATGCGGGCGATCGGCGGCGAGATCCGCCGCCTGACGTCGCTGTCCGAGGACGAGTTGTACGTTGCGGCAAAGGAATTGCAGGCCCCCTACGAACTCGTCGTCGAGGTGGCCCGGGCGGGCAAGCTGCCGGTTACGCTGTTCACCGCGGGCGGCATCGCCACCCCCGCCGACGCGGCGATGATGATGCAGCTCGGCGCCGAGGGCGTGTTCGTCGGCTCGGGCATCTTCAAATCCGGTGCGCCCGAGCACCGCGCCGCCGCGATCGTCAAGGCCACCACCTTCTACGACGACCCCGACGTGCTGGCCAAGGTGTCGCGCGGGTTGGGCGAGCCGATGGTGGGCATCAACGTCGAGCAGATCGCGCAGCCGCACCGCCTCGCCGAACGCGGCTGGTAAGCCCGGGGCTATTGGTGGCGATCGAAGAGATCCTCGATCTCGAGCAACTCGAGGTCAACATCTACCGCGGACGGATGTTCAGCCCGGAGTCGGGATATTTCCAGCGCACGTTCGGCGGCCACGTGGCGGGTCAGTCGCTGGTCTCGGCGGTGCGCACCGTGGAGCCGCGCTATCAGGTGCACTCGCTGCACGGCTACTTCCTGCGGCCCGGGGACGCCACCGAGCCCACGGTCTTCCTCGTCGAACGCACTCGCGACGGCGGCTCGTTCGCCACCCGGCGGGTCAACGCCGTTCAGCACGGCGAGATCATCTTCAGCATGGGGGCGTCCTTCCAGACCGATCAGGAAGGCATCCATCACCAGGACGTCATGCCGGCGGCTCCGCCACCCGACGGGCTACCCGGCTTGGACTCGATCAAAGTGTTCGACGACGCCGGCTTCAAGCAATTCGAGGAATGGGACGTCTGCATCGTGCCCCGCGACCAACTGCAGCTGTCGCCGGGCAAGGCCTCCCAGCAGCAGGTGTGGTTCCGCCACCGCGACCCGCTGCCGGACGACCCGGTGCTGCACATCTGCGCGCTGGCCTACATGAGCGACCTGACGCTGCTGGGATCGGCGCAGGTCACCCACCTCGACGTGCGGGAGCACCTGCAGGTGGCGTCGCTGGACCACGCGATGTGGTTCATGCGGGCGTTCCGGGCCGACGAGTGGCTGCTCTACGACCAGAGTTCGCCGTCGGCCAGCGGCGGCCGTTCGCTGTGCCAGGGCAAGATTTTCACCCAGTCCGGCGAGATGGTCGCGGCGGTCATGCAGGAGGGGCTGACCCGCTTCAAGCGCGGGTACCAGCCGACCAAGCAGTGAACGCGCCGCGGATCGGAGTACTGGCGCTGCAGGGCGACACCCGTGAGCACCTGGCGGCCCTTCGCGAGGCGGGAGCCGAGGCGATGCCGGTGCGCCGGCGCAGCGAGCTCGAGGCGGTGGACGGGTTGGTGATCCCGGGCGGGGAATCGACCACCATGAGCCACCTGCTGCTCGACCTCGGCCTGCTGGAGCCGTTGCGGGGCCTGTTGGCCGACGGGCTGCCCGCCTACGGCGCCTGCGCCGGGATGATCCTGCTGGCCAGCGAGATCCTCGACGCCGGTGCCGGCGGGCGCGAGGCGCTGCCGCTGCGCGCGATCGATATGACGGTGCGGCGCAACGCTTTTGGTCGACAGGTCGACTCGTTCGAGGGTGACATCCCGTTCGCGGGGCTGAGCGATCCGGTGCGCGCGGTATTCATCCGGGCCCCCTGGGTCGAACGCGTCGGTGACGACGTCGAGGTGCTGGCCAACGCGGCCGGCCACGTCGTCGCGGTGAAGCAGGGCCGCAAGCTGGCCACCGCGTTTCACCCCGAGATGACCGGTGACCGGCGCATCCACCACCTGTTCGTCGACCTCGTCACCGGCTGAGGAGCGTGCGCGCGGCCGGCGGCTGCCGGCGCGGCGGTGCTAGCAACTTGGGCACGCCGCACGTCCCCGCCCAGCTGTGACGCCTGGAGCCGCTGGGACGGCCGGGTAGTGGCCGGGCAAGCCGCCCCGGCCGCACACGTAGACTCGTCTGGCCACAAAAACAAGAGGACATTGGAGATAGGACAGCGATGAGCGGCCATTCCAAGTGGGCCACCACCAAGCACCAGAAGGCCGTCAAAGACGCGCGCCGCGGCAAGGAATTTGCCCGGCTGATCAAGAACATCGAGGTCGCCGCCCGTACCGGCGGTGGTGACCCGGCGGGCAACCCGACGCTGTACGACGCGATCCAGAAGGCGAAGAAGACGTCGGTGCCCAACGACAACATCGAGCGCGCCCGCAAGCGGGGCGCGGGCGAGGAAGCCGGCGGCGCCGACTACCAGACCATCATGTACGAGGGTTACGGGCCCAACGGCGTTGCGGTGCTGATCGAGTGCCTCACCGACAACCGCAACCGCGCGGCCGGCGAGGTCCGGGTGGCGGTGACCCGCAACGGCGGCAACATGGCCGATCCCGGATCGGTGTCCTACCTGTTCACCCGCAAGGGCGTCGTCACGCTGGAAAAGAACGGACTCACCGAAGACGATGTGCTGGCCGCCGTGCTGGATGCCGGCGCCGAGGACGTCAACGACCTCGGTGACAGCTTCGAGGTCATCTCCGAACCGACCGACCTGGTGGCGGTGCGTACCGCACTGCAGGACGCCGGCATCGACTATGAATCGGCCGAGGCCAGCTTCCAGCCGTCCGTGAGCGTGCCGGTCGACGTCGACGGCGCGCGGAAGGTGTTCAAGCTGGTCGACGCGCTGGAGGACAGCGACGACGTGCAGAACGTCTGGACCAATGTCGACCTGTCCGACGAGGTGCTCGCCGCCCTCGACGAGGAGTAACTAGTCGTACCCGTGCCGCATGTCCTCGACGATGCGCGGATTGTCCAGGGTCGACGGCTCCACCGGACGGGGCCCGATGTCGCTGGAGAAGACACCGGCGGCGTCGAGCACCTGCTGGTTGAGGTAACGCAACGGGGGCGCATTGCCGGGCACCTTCGGTGCGGGTGCCAGGTCGGCCCGTTGTGCCAGGGCGAATCCCCAGTCACCGAACGTCGGTACGTGCACGTGATACGGCGTGACCGCGTAGCCGGCCGCCCGGATCGTCGAAACCGTGCGCCAGTACGCCGTCGGGGTGGAGAAGGGACTGCCCGCCTGCACCACCATCAGCCCGCCGGGAGCCAGCGCCCGGGCGACCAGCGCGTAGAACTCCGTCGAGTACAGCCGGCCCAGCACGGGTGTGTCGGGGTCGGGAAGGTCGACGATCACCGCGTCGAAGCGGTCCACGTTCGGTCCGCGCAACCAGTTCATCGCGTCCTCGGTCAGCACGCCCACCCGCGGGTTGTCCAGCGAGCCGGCATTGGCGGCGCGCAACGTGGTGCGCGCGATGTCGATCACCGCGGGATCGAGCTCGACCTGCACGATCTTGGAAACGCTTGGCTGGCGCAGCAATTCGCGGGCCGCCAGGCCGTCTCCACCGCCAAGTACCAGCACCGAACGCGCACCGTTACCCAGGGCGGGGTAGACGAGGCTTTCGGTGTAGCGGTACTCGTCTCGGGTGGAGAACTGCAGCCCACCATTGAGATACAGCCGGGTGTCGTTGCCGCGGCGAGTCACCACGATCTCCTGATAGGCGGTGTGCCGGTAGGCGATGATCGGGTCGGCGTAAAGCCTTTGCCTGCTTGTTGTTTCGATGTCGGCCGAACGCAGCAACAGGGTGCCGAGCAGCCCCGCGGCGGCGGCCAGCGCGCACAGCGCCAGCACCAGCTGCCGGGTCGAAACCACTTGGCGCAACAGGAAAATCGCTACGACGGCGGCGGCCGCCAGGTTGATCATGCCGGTGGCCGCCGCACCGCGGATCATCCCCAACTGCGGCAGCAGCAGGAAGGGCCAGACCAGCCCGCCCAGCAACGCGCCCAGGTAGTCGGCGGCGTTGAGGTTGGCCAGCGTCCGCCCGGCATCGGCCGCGCCCGCGATCCGACCACCTTGCAGCAGCGTCATCAGCAGCGGCACCTCGGCGCCCACCAGGCCGCCGATGAGCGCCGTGCTCGCCGCGAGCACCCACGTCGACGAGTCGGACCCGTCCAGGAACGCGAACACCACGTATAGCGCCGCCGCCGACAGGCCACCGATGATGCCCAGCAGCGCCTCGACGGCGATGAAGGTGATCGCGGCGTGCGCCAGCAGCGGTTTGACCAGCAGGGCGCCCACGCCCAGCGCGGCGATGTAGCCCGCGACGATCAGGGAGGTGGCGACGATCCCGCCGCCGTCGAGACTGGCCGACAGCGTCAGCAGCGCGAGTTCGTAGATGATGCCGCAGGCCGCGCACGCCGCCACCGCGGCCAGCAGCAGCGCCCGCCATCGACCCGAGGGCCCCACGGATGTCGACGCCTGGACCGGCCGCTCATCGACAGCGCTCATGACACCGCCGCCGCGGTCACCCCTCCCACGGCGAGCAGTATCAGCGCCACGGCGAACGATCCCGGATGCAGCGCCGGCTCGTCGATGTGCTCGTGGAAGCTGCCCGGTATCAGCAGGTGCACCGCCAGCAGCGCCACCCCCAGCAGGATCACGCCCATCAACCCGTACACGGCCACGCCGAGGAGTCCCTGACCCAGCTGGCTGTAGCTGTTGGCGATGGCCGTGATGATGACGACGGTCAGGGCGATGTACATCGCGCCCGCGATCACCACGGCGTTGGGCCGGCGGTCGATGAACACCAGCTGGCGCAACTTCCCCGGGGTCAGCACGTCGACGGCGTAGAACCCGATGAGAAGCACGGCCATGCCGACGACGAAGTACAGGATCGTCGCGACCGCGCCTTTCAGCACGGGGTTGAGGTCGACGGTGCCGATCTCGACGGCGAGGTACATGGTGCTCTCCTTTGCGATGGTGGGAGTCACTTGATTCCGCCGGGGCCGCCGGGGGTGCCACCGGCGCCGCCCGACGGGGATCCGGGGGAAAACCCGGGGCCCAGGAAGACGAAGGCGCCGTGGCTGTATCCGGCGCTCAGCGGTTCGACGCGGATGCTGCACGGGTAACCCCCGTCGGGCCCGACGATCACGATGTTGTTGCTGTAGCGCAGGTACTCGGTCTTGCCGGTGGCGGCACGCGCGGCGGGTTGGGCGTAGTCGGCGAGCGAGTCGGCCACCTGTTCGGGCGAACCGCTGCACTGGTAGCGAGTTCCGTTCACGTCGCGGGCGTACTCGTGATAGTGGCCGGCCACATATGAGGCAATGTTCTTCTGCAGCAAGATGATTCCGAAGATCAGGCACGCCACGCCGGCCGCGCCCAGCACACCGGCGATCACGAACAGGCGGTTGCGGCTCACGGGCGCCACCGGCTGGCCGTGTGAACCGCCGTTCCGCCGTTGCCCGGGGGACGGCCCGGATACAGGTGCCAGGTCTGCCAGCGCCAGCCGACGCCGTCGGGTTGGGCGGCCAGCACGGTCAGCGCGGCGTCATCGCCGGGGAACGTGCCGCCGAGCCAGCCCGCCCGGTGTGCGCAGCGGCCGCGCAGATCCTGCGCGAACCGGCGAAAGCTCGCCTCGTCGTAAGTGTCGGTACGCGAGCGCAGGCTGTAGCCGGGCGCGTCGGTGCGCTCTGGCAGGTCGGCCCCGAGATTGCGTGCCGTGCAAGAGATTTCCTCGGAAAACCGGCCGGCGGCGTGTTCGACCGCGACGACATGGGACGCGCCGAGCACGCCGAGCAGGAGCGTGGCGCCACCGGCGGGGTGGTCCAGGCGGCAGCTGGCCAGCGGCGCGGGTGCGGGCGCGTTGAGTGCGAGTCCCAGCCTTTCCCCGGATACGTCGGCCGGAGTCACGGCGAGTTGATGAAGGGGCACCGAGGAGACCTCGTGCCCTACGCCGAGCCGGGTGGGGGCGCCGAATACACCGTGATTTCGCCCGGCGAGACGGACTTGCCCGTCGATACCTCCCAGGGCATGTCCGGGGCCCAGCGCTCGAACGACAGCAGCGCCGACTCGTCGGCGTTGGCGCAGTCGACGAACTCCATCTCACCGCCGGCCGGCAGGCCCGTGGTGCCTTCGGTCGTGTAGGACGCGCGGCCGCGTTCGGACTCGTGAAACGTCACGCCGTCGACGACGTACTGGTCGCCGGGCCGCAGTGACACGTCCTTACGGGTGACCCACATGGCCAGTTCCAGGCGTCCGTCGTCCTCCTCGACGCTGAACCAGAGCGGCTGGTCGCCGCCTTCCAGCAGGTGCTCCCACCACACGAAGGGTCCCTCGCGGAAGGTGACCGAACCGCGCACGATGTAGTCCACGCCGCCGTAGCTGACGATGGCGCCGGGTCCGAGTTGGCGCGGCCCGAACTGCGGCATCGCATCGGCGGATAGCGGGTCCGGGCGCCCGCCGGGCCGGGCCGGCTGCTTGGGTCGCCGCAAAGCCACCACCAGCACCACGATGGACGCGATCAAGAGCACCACGGCGATCAAGACCAGCAGAGATCCCACGCCAACCCCTCCGTTGCCACGCTGCTCGAGCGAACGTGGTGCTAAAGCTAACAGCTTCGCGTCGGGTTCGGCGCTTTAACATCACCGCGGGAATCGGCGGCGTGGCCGCGTGTCCTGCCCGGGCGTGTCCGTGTCGGCCGCTAGGGTATCGAACAGCTGTTCTACTAGGTGGGAGCGGGTAATGCGGGTGATGGGCGTCGATCCCGGCCTGACCCGGTGCGGGCTGTCGGTCGTCGAAAGCGGGCGCGGGCGCACCGTGGTCGCGCTCGACGTCGACGTGGTGCGCACACCGTCGGACGCGCCGCTAGCCGAGCGGTTGCTGAACATCAGCGATGCCGTCGAGCATTGGCTGGCCACCCACCAGCCGGACGTGGTGGCGATCGAGCGGGTCTTCTCTCAACTCAACGTGTCGACGGTGATGGGCACCGCCCAGGCCGGTGGTGTCGTCGCGCTGGCGGCGGCCAAGAGCGGCATCGACGTGCACTTCCACACGCCCAGCGAGGTCAAGGCCGCGGTCACCGGCAACGGCGCGGCCGACAAGGCGCAAGTCACCGCGATGGTAACCAAAATCCTTGCGCTGCAAGCAAAACCGACACCGGCCGACGCCGCCGACGCGCTGGCGTTGGCGATATGTCATTGTTGGCGGGCGCCGATGATCGCCCGAATGGCCGCGGCCGAGGCGATGGCCGCCGAGCAGCGACGAAGATACAAGGCCACGTTGGATGCCAAGCTGAAGGCCGCGCGATGATCGCCTCGGTGCGCGGCGAGGTCCTCGAGGTGGCGCTCGATCATGTGGTGATCGAGGCCGCCGGCGTCGGCTACCGGGTGAACGCGACTCCGACGACGCTGTCCACGCTGCGGACCGGGACCGAGGCCCGGCTGATCACCGCAATGATCGTCCGCGAGGACTCGATGACGTTGTACGGCTTCGCCGACACCGAGACCCGCGATCTGTTCTTGACGCTGCTGTCGGTGTCGGGCGTCGGGCCCCGGCTGGCGATGGCGACCCTGGCCGTGCACGACGCCGGGGCGCTGCGACAGGCGCTGCACGACGGTGACGTCACCGCGCTGACCCGGGTGCCCGGTATCGGCAAGCGCAGCGCCGAACGGATGGTCTTGGAATTGCGTGACAAGGTCGGTGCCGGCCTCGGGGCCGGGGAACCATCGCCTGGTGCGGCCCTCAACGGCCACGCGATACGCGGTCCGGTGGTGGAGGCGTTGGTCGGGCTGGGCTTCGCCGTCAAGCAGGCTGAGGAAGCCACCGACAAAGTGCTGGCCGCCGATCACGACGCCACCACCGCGTCCGCCCTGCGCGCCGCCCTGTCGATGCTGGGTAAGTCCCGATGACGGAGGACTTCGGGGACGACTACGCCGATCGGGAGGTCTCCGGCGCGCTGGTGTCGGGAGAGGGCGACATCGACGTCAGCCTGCGTCCGCGCTCGCTGCGCGAGTTCATCGGCCAGCCGCGGGTCCGCGAGCAGCTGCAGCTCGTCCTCGAAGGTGCCAAAAACCGCGGCGGCACACCGGATCACATCCTGTTGTCCGGTCCGCCGGGCCTGGGCAAGACGTCCCTGGCGATGATCATCGCCGCCGAGCTCGGCTCCTCGCTGCGGATGACGTCGGGGCCGGCCCTGGAACGCGCCGGCGACCTGGCGGCGATGCTGTCCAACCTGGTCGAGCACGACGTGCTGTTCATCGACGAGATCCACCGCATCGCCCGCTCCGCCGAGGAGATGCTGTACCTGGCCATGGAGGATTTCCGGGTCGACGTCGTGGTCGGCAAGGGTCCCGGGGCCACCTCGATTCCGCTAGAGGTGGCGCCGTTCACCCTGGTCGGCGCGACAACCCGGTCCGGTGCCCTGACCGGCCCGCTGCGGGATCGGTTCGGTTTCACCGCGCATATGGACTTTTACGAGCCCTCGGAGTTGGAGCGGGTGCTGTCCCGCTCCGCCGGGATCCTGGGCGTCGAACTCGGCGCTGACGCGGCCGAGGAGATCGCCCGGCGCTCACGCGGGACACCGCGAATCGCCAACCGGCTGTTGCGCCGGGTGCGTGACTTCGCCGAGGTGCGCGCCGACGGCGTGATCACCCGTGACATCGCCAAGGCCGCGCTGGCCGTCTACGACGTCGATGAGCTGGGTCTGGACCGGCTGGACCGGGCGGTGCTCTCGGCGCTGACCCGCAACTTCGGCGGCGGCCCGGTAGGGGTGTCGACGCTGGCGGTGGCGGTGGGCGAGGAGGCCGCCACCGTCGAGGAGGTGTGCGAACCGTTCCTGGTGCGCGCCGGCATGGTGGCACGGACGCCGCGGGGCAGGGTGGCCACCGCCCAGGCCTGGACACACCTCGGCATTACCCCGCCGGCCGGGGTCACCGGCTTCGGCCAGGCCGGTCTGTTCGACTAGCGACCTCCTGCGACAAATCGCGGCCGAATCGTGACCTTTGCGTCGCGACCGTGCCATACGTTCGCCCTATCCGGCCGCGGGCCAGCTCAGACCCACCCGCCCGCTGATCCCAAGCCAGCGGCCGGCCAGGTCCACCCCCCGCCAAAGCGACCCCAGCAAACATTTGCGCACCGCGTGACCGGTTATACCGCGGTGCCGTCGGGTAACCAGCCTCACAGCAGTCATACCTGTCTGAAGGAGGTTCCGATGAGGACCACGAGCCACGACTACGACCGCCCTGGCGCGCTGTACATGCCACGTACCCGCGGCGCGCTAACCGGGTTATTGCTGATTCTTCTGGGTGCGTGGGGCGCATTGGTGCCGTTCTTCGGGCCCAACATCGATTGGGCGTACATGGCGGATCCGGCATGGACGTGGACCACGGCCAAGGGCTGGCTGGAGGTGCTCCCGGGCGCCGCGGCAGCGGTCGGCGGCTTGCTGGTGCTCATGTCCGGTAACCGTGCCAGCGCGGTGTTCGGCGGCTGGCTGGCCGTCGCGGGCGGCGCCTGGTTCGTGGTCGGCCGCGCGTTCGCGTCGACGCTCGGCATCGGCGACATCGGTCAACCGATGGCGGCGACGGACCTGAAGCGAGCCCTGCTCGAGGTCACCTACTTCACGGGCCTGGGCGCTCTGATCGTGTTTTTGGGCGGCGCCGCGGTGGCACGGCTGGCCGTTCGCCATGCACGAGACGTCGTGATGACAGAACCGGCGCCGGCGGCGGGCGAGGCCGTGCCGGCGGCTGAACCGGCCATGTACGACGAGGGCCGCGTCCCGGCAGGAGCGCCGGCAGGCGCGCGGTCGGACGCCGTGGCGGTCGAACCGGAGCCCCGCGGGCGCGGCGGCGGCCTGTTCCGTCGTCGCACCGGCGGTGGCCTGTTCCGTCGGAACCACCACGTAGGCGCCGCGCGGTAATCGAAGTAAGGCGAGAGGCACCGGTGGCTCCGGGCTACCGGTGCCTTTTCGCGCCAGGCTGGCCCGGGTAGCCGCCGGTCGGTAATGTTCAGCGGCGCCCAGACATGCGGAATTCGTCCGCGGCGCAGCGCCGGACCGGCGAGGAGGAGCGATGATCACCACCGCCTTGCTGTTCGCCGCGTTGGCGGCGTTGCTGCATATCTACATCTTTGTGATGGAATCGTTGACCTGGACCTCGCCGCGCACCCGCGCCACCTTCGGCATCACGGAGGCCGAAGCAGAAACCACCAAGCTGCTCGCCTTCAATCAGGGCTTCTACAACCTGTTCCTGGCCATCGTCACCGGTGTGGGCATCGTGGCAGTTGCCATGGGGCACTTAGGTGTTGGAGCGTCGCTCGTCTTCGCCGGCGTCGGATCGATGGCCGCGGCCGCGATGGTTCTGGTCGCCTCCGATCACAAAAAGGCGCGCGCCGCCGCGACGCAAGGCACCTTGCCGGTGATCGCAATCGTCCTCCTGTGGCTGGGTCTTCAGAAGTAACACCAGTCTCACCAGCCTCAAAAGCCACGACCAGCGGTGGCTTTCAGGTGCCTCGTGGGTTAGTAGTGGAAGGCGCTGGGTAACCAGCCCAGGCCGGAATCCGACCCGGTATTCAACGAGGGGATGTCATGAAATACGCAGAAGACGGCCGAACCCGCGGGCTGAGTATGCCGCGTTCGCGCGGCGCGGTCAGCGGATTGCTCCTGGTCATTTTGGGAGCCTGGGGGGCGTTAATACCGTTTGTTGGTCCGCACTTCAATTTCGCCTACACACCGGACCGGGACTGGGCGTGGAGTGCCGCCCGGGGCTGGCTCGAGGTTGCGCCAGGCGCGGCGACGGTGCTGGGCGGTCTGTTGCTGGTGGTCGCCGGGAACCGTGTCGCCGCCATGCTGGGCGGTTGGCTGGCGGTGCTGGCCGGTGCCTGGTTCGTCGTGGGCCGTCAGGTCGCCCCGCTGTTGGGAATCGGTTCCGCCGGTGATCCGATTGCCGCGACCGACCGCAAGCGTGCGGTGCTCGAGATCACCTACTTCTCGGGCCTGGGCGCGTTGATCGTCTTCGTGGGTGGCGTGGTGCTGGCCCGCACCGCCGTGCGGCTGGCGCGCGATGTGCATCCGGTGGCGGCCGAACCCGCCGCGGTGCCGGTCGTCGAGCCATACCGGGATGCGACTTACGAGGAACCGGCTGAGGTCTCCTCGGGCGCGCTGACCAAGCCACGATCCGCGGCCGACGCCGAGCCCAAGCGGGGATGGCGCCGTAATCGTGCCGGTGCGGGGTCGGGTGCGGGGGCCGGTTCCAACGCCGCGTACCTGCGCTGGCCGCACCCGCAGCAGTAGTCTTGCGCACACACGAACAGCAAGTCGCCCAGCCCCGAAAGGGCTGGGCGACTTGCTGTTTGACCTAACTCAGAGCAGTCCGAGCAACTGCAGGTCAGTGATGTACTTGACGATGACCGGAGCCGACACATGTGGAATGTCTTTGTCGGGGCCGATCTTCGCTTCCTGCACCGCCGCGCGGAACACATCGGTGGGTGCCATCGAGCCGTTGATCGGCTTTTCCGGCTGCTGGTAGTTGTGTAGCAGCGGCAACAGCGAGTATTGGCGCTGCCGATCCGGCAGGGCCCGCAGCGAGGTCTCGAACCGCCGCAGCCACTCGGCGTAGTCGGGGATGCGCTCGATCGAATATCCCGCCTCGACAAGCCAATCGATGTACTCGTCGAGCCCGATGCCGTCGTCGTACGGGTTCATCACGTGGTACGTCTGGAAGCCGGTGTCGCTGTCGGTGATCTGCGTTCCCAGCGTCGAGATCGCCGCGGCGATGAACTCGACCGGCAGGCCGTCGTAGTGTGCCCGCTGCCGGTTGCCCTCGGCGTCGAGCTCGTAGAACGAAGCGGGCGCGATGCCGCTGGCGACCACGCTCAGCATCAGGCGGGTGAACATGTCCGGCAGGTTGAGCTGTCCGGCGTAGGTGGTGTCCGCCAGGATCATGTCGCAGCGGAACACCGTGACGGGCAGCCCGCACAGGTCGTGGGCTTCACGCAGTAGCACCTCGCCGGCCCACTTGCTGTTGCCGTAGCCGTTGGCGTAGTTGTCGTTGATCTCGCGGGTGGCGCTGATCTTGCGGATGTCGGCGTTCTCGACGAACTTACCCGGTTGGATCTGGTCGCCCACGCCGATCGTCGACACGTACGTGTACGGCTTTTGCTTGGACGTCAACGCAATTCGGATCAGTTCCGCGGTGCCCAGGGCGTTGGGCCCGAACAGCTCGCTGTACGGCAGCACGTGGTTGACCAGTGCCGCCGGGTCGACGATGACGTCGACCGTGTCGGCCAGCCGCTGCCAGGTCGCCTGATCCAGGCCGAGGTTGGCCTCGCCCTTGTCTCCCGCGATGACCTCGAGGTGGTCGGCGGCCAGCTCCTGGTAGTGCGCCAGCAGCTTCGGGTCACCGCTGTCGAAGGTCTTGTCCAGCCGGGCGCGTGCCTCCTCGTCGGAGCGGGCCCGCACCAACGCGATGACCTTGCCGTCGACCATGTCCATCCGCTCGAGCCAGTCCAGTGCCAGGTAGCGGCCCAGGAATCCGGTCGCGCCGGTGAGCAGCACGGTGCGCACCTCGGTGGCGGGCTTGGGCAGGCTCGGCGCGGCGGCCAGGGTCGCCTCGTCGAGGAACTCGTCCAGGGTCAGGTCGCCGGCGTGCACCGTGGTGGCGCCGCGCCCGTGCACGGCCGCGAATGTCGGCCGCTTGGAGCCTTGCCGCTCGGCCTCGATGTAGGCGGCGATGGCCGCCAGGTCGTTGGCCGGACTGACGATGACACCCACCGGCACGTCGATGTCGAAGATCTCACGCAGCAGGTTGCCGAATGTCAACGCCGACAACGAGTCTCCACCCAGATCGGTGAAGTGCGCGTCGGGGGACAGGTCGCTGGTCGCGGCCCCCAGCATGGCGGCTGCGGCCCGGCTCACGGTCTGCAGCACCGGCGCCTCGGCGCCACTGCGGCGCAGTTCGGCCAGTTCGTTGGCCTGTCCCGCGGCCAGGTCGGCGTACATCTGCTCGAGCCGTTCGCCGTAGTGCTGCTTCAGCTTCGGCCACGCCAGCTTGCGGATCCCGGTCAGCAGACCGTTTTCCAGCGTGAACGGGGTGGTCTCGATGATGAAGTCGCGCGGCACCTCGTAGGACTGCAGGTTGGTCTCTCTGGCGACCTTCTGCAGCGAGTCGGCAATCTGCGGCTTGAGCGATTCCAGCCCCGTCTCGGCGCTTTGGCCCAGGGCCTCTTCGGTCGGCACCACAACGGCCAGCAGGTAGGGCTGAGAGCTGTTGCCGTAGACGTAGATCTGGCGGATCAGCGGGCTGTTGCCGAACACCGCCTCCAGCTTGGCCAGCGTCACGAACTCGCCCTGCGCGAGCTTCAGCACGTTGTTGCGGCGGTCGACGTACACCAGCCGGTTCGCGGCGATCTCGGCGAACACGTCACCCGTGCGGTAGTAGCCGTCTTCGTCGAAAACGTTGGCAGTGGTCTCGGCCCGCTTGTAGTAGCCGGGGAACATGTTCTCGGTCCGCAGCAACAGCTCACCGCGCGGATGCGGCCGGTCGGTGCTGAAGTAACCGAGATCTGGAACGTCGACCAGCTTGTAGTCGATGACCGGCGGGCGCTGAATCTCGCCGTCGAACAACACCATTCCGGCCTCGGTCGAGCCGTAGCCGTCCAGCAGGTGCATCTCGAGCAGGGCTTCGACCCACGTCCGCAACTCCGGGGAGGTGGGCGCCGAGCCGGTCATCGCGAAGATGAAGCGCCCGCCCAGCAGGTACTGCCGCTGCTCGGCCAGCACCTCGGCCTCCACAGCCTCGCGGTCCGAGCCGTCGGAGAGTCGCCGCTCGACCTGGCGCTGGAATTCACCGAACAGCGTCTCCCAGATGCGCGGGACGAAGTTCAGCTCGGTGGGGCGCACCAGCTCGAGGTCCTCGAGC
Source organism: Mycobacterium sp. NGS56 (assembly GCF_059812425.1). Taxonomy (NCBI): domain Bacteria; kingdom Bacillati; phylum Actinomycetota; class Actinomycetes; order Mycobacteriales; family Mycobacteriaceae; genus Mycobacterium; species Mycobacterium sp. NGS56. Next base: position 190,513 of record NZ_JCALCQ010000004.1, on the reverse strand, counting down.
AATCTGGACAGATCACTGCGGGCCGCGAAGTAGGCGGTGCCGCCATTGCCCAAGGTGCCGTAGAGGATTCCGCGTCCCATGACGTGACTCATCGGCATGAAGTTGAGGGTGATCGACGCGGCGCTCTCGCCGAACCAGTTCTTGCTGCCGCGGCGCCACATCTTGCCGACGTTGCTCTGCGGGTACATCGCGCCCTTGGGCGCGCCGGTGCTACCGGAGGTGTAGATCAGCAGCGCCAGCGAGTCCTCGTCGGTCTCCCGCTCAGCAACGGCTGGCAGGTCCTTCCCGCGCTGCAGCACGTCGGCGAGCGCCTCGACGGTCACGTCGGTATCGGCCAGCCGCGCCACGGCGCTGTCCACCGCCTCGCGCTGGTCGTCGACCTCGGGCTGGTAGTCGAACACGACGAGCTTGGCGGGCGTGTGATCGCCGCGCAGGATCAGCTCCACCGCGTCGGTCAGCTGGTTGACGCTCGACGCGATCAAACTGGGCTCGGTCTCGGCGACGATCGGCTGCAGCGACGTGATCGCCGCGCTTATCTGCAACGGCACTGACACCGCTCCGATTGTGGCCAGCGCAATGTCGATGGTGGCGTAGTCGACGCTGTTGAAGCCCAGCACACAGACGCGGTCGCCGGGGCTCACCGAATCACTGAGCCAGGCCCGGCCGAGGGCCGAAACCCGTTCGCCCAGCTCGCCATACGTGATGGTCGCGAAGCTGGGGAGCAGCTCGGCCGACGTGCGTCCGGTCTTGGCATCTTTGACGAACTCGACGACGCGCTGCGCCAGCGCCGGCCGGTCGGCGTAACCATCCAGCACCGTCCGAATGATCTGGGGCAGCCGCAGCCCGGGCTTTTCGAGGGCCGCGGTGATGGCGGGGTCAGGCCGGGCGGCCGCGAACTGAGGGTCGTTGGCAATGAGTTGCTCGATGCGACGGTCGAGTTTTTCGTCATGAATAGCGGTCGACATAAACGGATCCCTTGCGAATGAAAGTTAGCGAGACAATTGCGCTGCTTCGCGCCGACCTATAGAACGTTAGCTAAAGTAACGGTATTCCACCATGATTCCGGCCTTGGTGGCGTTTGTGAGATTGCCCACGCGGGCCCGAAGCTTCCCGAGCGCTTATAGGGCGCGCAGCAGTGCGCCGAGGATGTCGATGCCCTCGGCCAGCAGCTCGTCGCTGATGGTCAGCGGCGGCAGCAGCCGAATGACGTTGCCGTACATGCCGCAGGTCAGGACGATCACTCCGGCCGCGGCGGCCGCGACGGACAGCTGCTGGGTCAATTCCTTGTCGGGCTCGGCGGTTCCCGCCTTCACCAACTCGATGGCGATCATGGCGCCCCGACCGCGCACGTCGCCGATCCGGTCGTCGCCGGCCTGCAGGCGCAGCAGGGGCTCGGTGATCAGACGTTCCAGTTGCCGGGCCCGTTCGACCAATCCGTCGTTCTCGATCGTCTCGATGGTGGCCAGCGCGGCCGCGCAAGCTAGCGGGTTTCCGCCGAAGGTGCCGCCCAAACCGCCGACATGCGGCGCGTCCATGAGCTGCGCCCGGCCGGTGACCGCGGACAGCGGCAGCCCGTCGGCGATGGCCTTGGCAGTGCAGATCAGGTCCGGCTCGATGCCCTCGTGTTCACACGCGAACATGGCGCCGGAGCGCGCGAATCCGGTCTGCACCTCGTCGGCGATGAACACCACGTCGTTCTTGTGGCACCAGTCCAGCAGGGTGGGCAAGAAGCCCTCGGCCGGAACGATGAACCCGCCCTCACCCTGGATCGGCTCGATGATGAGGGCGGCCAGGCTGTCGGCGCCGATCTGGCTGTCGATGACGTTGATGGTGCGCGCGGCTGCCTTCTCGCCGTCGGTGGCCAGCTCCTTGTCGACCAGGCCGTCGCGATAGGGGTAAGACAGCGGCGCGCGGTACACCTCCGGCGCGAACGGGCCGAAGCCGCCCTTGTAGGGCATCGACTTGGCGGTCAGCGCCATAGCCAGGTTGGTGCGGCCGTGGTAAGCGTGGTTGAACGCCACGACGGCGGGCTTGCGCGTGTACGCGCGTGCGACCTTGACGGCGTTCTCGACCGCCTCCGCGCCGGAGTTGAACAGCACGGAGCGCTTCTCGCCGGAGCCCGGCGTGATTCGGTTCAGCGTCTCCGCGACGGCGACATAGGACTCGTAGGGCGTCACCATGAAGCAGGTATGGGTGAACTCGGCGACCTGGGCGCGCACCGCTTCGACCACCCGGGGTGACGAATTGCCGATCGTGGTCACCGCGATGCCGGAGCCGAGGTCGATCAGCCGGTTGCCGTCGACGTCCTCGATGATTCCGCCGCCGGCGCGCGCAACGAATACCGGCACCGACACGTTCACCGCGTGCGACACGGCAGCCGCACGGCGCTTGCTCAGCTCCAGCGATGCCGGACCGGGGATCTCGGTGACCAGTTGGCGAGTCTGCTCGAGGCTGGCCACCACATGACTCCTCCCGCGGCGCGCGTGTCACGTCGCATCAAAAGCCTATCGAGCCTGACGCCGGCGGGCACTCGGTGCACCGCGGCAAACCGTCGCGACCGTGGCCTGCCAGACTGAACGGGCACACTGGACCGTTACGAGGTGCGCGAGCTCGCGGCACCCTTGGTCCCGATAGTTTCGACGAAAGACAGGCGCGTCCATGCAGAGCTTGATCCTGTTCCTGCCGTTCCTGCTCATCATGGGCGGGTTCATGTACTTGGCATCGCGGCGTCAGAAGCGCGCGATGCAGGCCACGATCGACCTGCACGAGTCATTGTGTCCGGGCGATCGGGTGCACACCACGTCGGGCCTTCAGGCCACCGTCGTCGAGATCACCGACGACACCGTCGACCTCGAGATCGCACCGGGCGTGGTGACCACCTGGATGAAGCTGGCGATCCGCGACCGGATCCTGCCCGACGACGACGAAGACCTGGCCGACGGCGACGACTCCGCCGACGAGGGCTCGATCACCAAGGATTCCTGACGGGCAGTCCGGACCGATCGGCCCCGACCGGCGGACCGCTTGCACAACGGGTGAGCGGGGGCCACGTAGGCTCTGTCCCGGGTAAGTAACCGATTTCAAGGAGATAGAAGGAAAGTGGCATCGTCTTCGGCGCCGGTGCACCCTGCCCGCTACCTGTCGGTCTTCTTGTTATTGCTCGTCGGCGTCTACCTGCTGGTGTTTCTCACCGGGGACAAGCGGGCCGCTCCCAAGCTCGGCATCGACCTCCAGGGCGGCACCCGCGTCACGTTGACCGCGCGCACCCCGGACGGCTCGAGGCCCAGCCGTGAGGCGCTGGCGCAGGCCCAGCAGATCATCGGCGCCCGGGTCAACGGACTCGGTGTCTCCGGTTCGGAGGTCGTCGTCGACGGCGACAACTTGATCATCACGGTCCCCGGGAACGACGGCAACGAGGCCCGCAACCTGGGTCAGACCGCCCGCCTCTACATCCGGCCGGTGCTCAACTCGATGCCGGCCCAGAGCGCCGAGCCCAAGCCGCCGGCCCGCCAGGCCGCGCCCGGTCAACCCGCTCCGGCTCAACCGGCTCCCGGTCAACCGGCGCCCGCCCAGCCGGCGCCCGCACCCGGTCAGCCCACCCCGGCTCAACCGGCACCTGCTCACCCGGGTGCCCAGCCCCGGCCGTATCCCCAGGACCCGCCGCCGCCCAGCCCCGCGCCGGCGCCGGCTCCCGCTCCCGCTTCGGCTCCGGCTCCGGCTCCGGCGGGGCCCGCGGCGGAGGCGCCGCCCGGCGAACAGCCGGCGCCGCCCGATCCGCGCAAGGAACTCGCCGACCGCATTGCCGACGAGAAGAAGTGGCGGCAGAGCACACGTCAGGGCATCCAGTTCCTCGCCCTGCAGTTCCAGGCGACCCGCTGCGACAAAGAAGACATCCTGGCCGGCAACGACGATCCCGCACAGCCGCTGATCACCTGCTCGACCGACCACAAGGTCGCGTACCTGCTGGGCCCGTCGATCATCAGTGGTGACCAGATCCAGGACGCGAGCGCGAGTCAGAACCAGCGTGGCATCGGCTACGTCGTCGACCTTCAGTTCAAGTCCGCGGCCGCCAACACCTGGGCCGACTTCACCGCCGCACACATCGGGACCCAGACGGCGTTCACGCTGGACTCGCAGGTGGTGAGCGCGCCGATGATCCAGGAAGCCATTCCCGGCGGCCGGACCCAGATCAGCGGTGGCGATCCGCCGTTCACCGCCGCGACCGCCAAGCAACTGGCCAACGTCCTCAAATACGGCTCGCTGCCGCTGTCCTTCGAGTCTTCGGAGGCCCAAACCGTCTCGGCGACACTGGGATTGACCTCGCTGCGAGCGGGACTCATCGCGGGCGCGATCGGCTTGATCCTGGTTTTGCTGTATTCGCTGCTCTACTACCGGGTGCTGGGACTGCTCACGGCGCTGTCGCTGGCCGCTTCCGGAGCGATGATTTTCGCGATCCTGGTCATCCTGGGCCGTCAGATCAACTACACCCTGGATCTGGCGGGGATCGCGGGTCTGATCATCGGTATCGGTACCACCGCCGACTCGTTCGTCGTCTTCTTCGAGCGCATCAAAGACGAGATCCGGGAAGGCCGTTCATTCCGATCGGCGGTGCCGCGAGGCTGGGCGCGCGCCCGCAAGACGATCGTGTCGGGTAACGCCGTCACCTTCCTGGCCGCCGCGGTGCTGTACGCCCTGGCCATCGGTCAGGTGCGGGGATTCGCCTTCACGTTGGGCCTCACCACGGTGCTCGACATCGTGGTGGTGTTCCTGGTGACCTGGCCGCTGGTGTACCTGGCGTCCAAGAACCCGACGCTGGCGAAGCCGGCCTACAACGGCCTGGGCGCCGTTCAGCAGGTCGCCCGCGAACGGCGGGCCTCGGCACAGGTCAAGACGGGACGGGGATAGCGCATGACTTCCTCCAAAGCCTCCAAAAACGCAACCGAGATCACCGAAGCCTCCGAAGGCGCGCCCGAGTTGACCGACAGCAGCGCCGTCGGCGCGCCGCGGCACGGCTTCCTGTCGCGGCTCTACACAGGTACCGGCGCGTTCGAGGTGGTCGGCCGGCGCCGGTTGTGGTTCGGCGTCAGCGGCGCGATCGTCGCCGTCGCCGTCCTGAGCATCCTGTTGCGGGGTTTCACCTTCGGAATCGACTTCAACGGCGGCACGACGGTGTCGATGCCCGCCGCCGCGGCCGGCGGCACGGTGCAAACCTCGCAGGTCTCCGAGGTGTTCCGCAAGACCATCGGCAACGATCCGGAATCGGTGGTCGTCGTCGGCAATGGTCCGGGCGCGACCGTGCAGATCCGTTCGGAAACGCTGACCAACGACCAGACGGCCAAGCTGCGCAACGCCCTGTTCGACGCCTTCAAACCCAAGGGCCCCGACGGTAAGCCGAATAAGCAGGCCATCAGCGATGCCGCAGTCTCGGAAACCTGGGGCGGCCAGATAACCGACAAGGCGCTGATCGCGCTCGCCGTCTTCCTGGTGCTGGTCGGCGTCTACATCATGGTGCGCTACGAGCGGTACATGGCCATCTCGGCCTTGACCACCATGGTTTTCGACCTGACCGTCACCGCGGGGGTGTACTCGTTGGTCGGTTTCGAGGTCACGCCGGCCACCGTCATCGGCTTGCTGACGATTCTCGGTTTCTCCCTCTACGACACCGTCATCGTGTTCGACAAGGTCGAGGAGAACACCCACGGTTTTCAGCACACGACCCGGCGCACCTTCGCCGAACAGGCCAACCTGGCGATCAATCAGACGTTCATGCGCTCCATCAACACCAGCCTGATCAGCGTGCTGCCCGTGCTGGCGCTGATGGTGGTGGCGGTGTGGCTGTTGGGCGTAGGCACGCTGAAGGATCTGGCGCTGGTGCAGCTGGTCGGCATCCTGGTCGGCACCTACTCGTCAATCTTCTTTGCGACGCCGCTGCTGGTCACGCTGCGCGAGCGCACCGAGCTGGTGCGCACCCACACCCGACGCGTGTTGCGGCGCCGCAGCCCCGGCTCAGGCGCGACGGCCGGGACCGCCACGGGCGATGGCGACACGGAGACCGCCGACGAAGCGGAGCAAGCGGCGGCCGCGGCCGAGCCGGCCAAACCCGCGCCGAGCAAGCCGGCTCCGGGTGCCCGTCCCGTGCGGCCGAGCGGAACCCGGCGTCCAAGCGGCAAGCGGAACGTCGGCCGGCGGTAGGCCTATGGCCACCAGGTACCCCGGAACTGGGGCCGATCGTGGCGGGCACGTCGGCCGTCGGGTCTTAGCCGGGTGGATCGGGGCCGGGTTGGCGGTAGTGCTAGCGGCGGGTCTTTCGCTGACCGCCTGCGCGGGCAGCGCGGCGTCCCGGATCGACTATGTGGTCGACGGCCCGCTGTCCACCTACAACACCAACACCGTCGTCGGCGCCGCGTCGGCCGGAGCGCAGGCGTTCGCCCGAACGCTCACCGGCTTTTCCTATCACGGTCCCGACGGGCAAACCGTCGCCGACCGTGACTTCGGCACCGTGTCGGTGGTCGGCGGCACGCCGCTGGTGCTGGACTACCAAATCGCCGACAACGCCGTCTACTCCGACGGCAAGCCCGTGACCTGCGACGACATCGTGCTCGCCTGGGCGGCTCAGTCCGGCAAGTTCCCCGATTTCCACGCCGCCACCCAGGCCGGCTACCTGGACATCGCCAACGTCGAATGCATTCCCGGGCAGAAGAAGGCGCGGGTGTCCTTCATCCCGGACCGTGGCGTCGTCGACTACAACCAGCTGTTCACCGCGACCTCGATCATGCCGTCGCACGTCATCGCCGACCAACTCAACGTCGACGTGACCGCGGCCCTGCTCAGCAACAACGTTCCCCTGGTGCAGCAGATCGCGAAGCTGTGGAACACCACCTGGGACCTCAAACCCGGGGTCGACCTCAAGCGCTTCCCGTCGTCGGGGCCGTACAAGATCGAATCCGTACTGGATCGCGGCGCGGTGGTGCTCGTCGCGAACGACCGGTGGTGGGGGCCCAAGGCCATCACCAAGCGGGTGACCGTGTGGCCGCAGGGACCCGACATCCAGGATCGGGTCAACAGCCGCAGCGTGGACGTGGTCGACGTCGCCTCGGGCTCCTCGGGGGCGCTGACCACGCCGGACAACTACGAGCGCTCCGATGGGCCGTCGGACGGCATCGAGCAGCTGATCTTCGCGCCGCGGGGGCCGCTGGCGGCACCCAAGGCCCGCCGCGCGGTCGCGTTCTGCACGCCGCGCGATTCGCTGGCCAAGGACGCGGGGACACCGATCGCCAACTCCCGCCTGGACCCGGCCGCCGACGACGCGGTGTCGGCCGCCGACGGGGCCGCGGAGGCAGGCCCGTTCGGCAAGGCCGATCCGGCCGCAGCGCGCAACGCGCTGAGCGGTGCGCCGCTGACGGTGCGTATCGGCTATCAGGGGCCCAACGCGCGACTCGCGGTCAACGTCGGTGTAATCACCAAGGCGTGCGCCCCCGCCGGCATCACCGTCGCCGGCGTCATCCTGGACGGCTCGGGCCCGCAGGCGCTGCGGGACGGCAAGATCGACGCGTTGCTGGCCAGCACCGGCGGGGCCACCGGCAGCGGCTCCACGGGGTCGTCGGCGCTCGATGCGTACGCGTTGCACACTGGCAACGGCAACAACCTGTCGGGATACGCGAATCCCCAGGTCGACAACGCCATCAGCGCGCTGGCCGTCTCGGCCGACGCCGCGGAACGCGTCCGGCTGCTGGCCGAAACCGCGCCGGTACTGTGGGGTGACATGCCCACACTGCCGCTCTACCGGCAGCAGCGCACGCTGCTGAGCTCGAAGAAGATGTACGCGGTGAGCAAGAACCCGACGCGGTGGGGCGCGGGTTGGAATATGGACCGATGGGCCCTCATCCAGTGAGGCGGCGATGACGAACGCCGGCGACCCACCGCCGGTGGCCGCGCTGATCGAGTCGCTGACGCGCAAGGTGGCCGATTTTCCCCGGCCGGGAGTCCAGTTCAAGGACCTCACCCCGGTGTTCGCGGACGCAACGGCGATGACGGCGATCACCGGCGCATTGGCCGAAATCGCGGCGGGCGCGGACCTGGTGGCCGGCGTCGAGGCCCGGGGATTCCTGCTGGCCGCCGCCGTCGCGGAGCGGCTGCAGACCGGCGTGCTGGCCATTCGCAAGGCCGGGAAATTGCCGCCGCCGGTACACGCCGAGCACTACGACCTGGAGTACGGCACCGCCACACTGGAAATCCCCGCGGACGGCATGGACCTGCGTGGGCGCAACATCATGATCGTCGACGACGTGTTGGCCAGCGGCGGTACCCTGGCCGCGGCGGCCAGGCTGCTCGAGCGCACCGGGGCCAACGTGATGGCGGCGGCGGTGGTGTTCGAACTGGGCGCGCTGCGCGGCCGGGAAGCGGTCGCGCCGTTGGCGGTGCACAGCCTGACTTCCGAGTAGTGCCCCAGCATTGGAGATATCCTCGATTTCGGAGGTGACCAACGTGGCGGAGGAAAACAGCGCGGCGCAAGCGCTCGACGCGCCCACTAAAGTCCCCGAGTCGCCGGCCATCACGCAGCCGATGGAAATTCCGGAGCCCCCGGCCGAATCGCTGAAAACCTCCAGCAGCGCGTCGCGGCGGGTCCGGGCCAGGCTCGCCCGCCGGATGACCGCCCAGCGCAGCACGCTCAATCCGGTGCTGGAACCGCTGGTGGCGGTGCACCGGGAAATTTACCCGAAGGCGAACGTGTCGTTGCTGCAGCGCGCCTTCGATGTCGCCGACAAGCGGCACGCCAGCCAATTGCGCCATTCCGGCGACCCCTACATCACCCACCCGCTGGCCGTCGCCTCCATCCTGGCCGAATTGGGCATGGACACCACCACTTTGGTGGCCGCGCTGTTGCACGACACCGTCGAGGACACCGGGTACACCCTGGACGCTTTGAGCGAGGAATTCGGTGAAGAGGTGGGCCATCTGGTCGATGGCGTCACCAAACTGGACCGGGTCGTGCTGGGCAGCGCCGCCGAGGGCGAGACCATCCGCAAAATGATCACCGCGATGGCGCGCGATCCGCGTGTGCTGGTGATCAAGGTCGCCGACCGGCTGCACAACATGCGCACCATGCGGTTCCTGCCGCCGGAGAAGCAGGCGCGCAAAGCCCGTGAGACACTGGAAGTCATTGCGCCCCTTGCGCATCGGCTGGGTATGGCCAGCGTCAAGTGGGAGCTGGAGGACCTGTCGTTCGCCATCCTGCATCCCAAGAAGTACGAGGAGATCGTCCGGCTGGTCGCCGGGCGGGCTCCCTCGCGGGACACCTACCTGGCCAAGGTCCGCGCCGAGATCGTGAACACCCTAAGCGCGTCGAAGATCAAGGCGACGGTGGAGGGCCGCCCCAAGCACTACTGGTCGATCTATCAGAAGATGATCGTCAAGGGCCGCGACTTCGACGACATCCACGACCTGGTCGGCATCCGCATCCTGTGCGACGAGATCCGGGACTGCTATGCAGCTGTCGGCGTGGTGCATTCGCTGTGGCAGCCGATGGCAGGGCGGTTCAAGGATTACATCGCCCAGCCGCGGTACGGTGTTTACCAGTCGCTGCACACCACCGTCGTGGGCCCAGAAGGCAAGCCGCTGGAGGTGCAGATCCGCACCCGCGACATGCACCGCACCGCCGAATACGGCATCGCCGCGCACTGGCGCTACAAGGAAGCCAAGGGGCGCAACGGCGTTCCGCATCCGCACGCCGCCGCAGAAATCGACGACATGGCCTGGATGCGCCAGCTGCTCGACTGGCAACGGGAGGCCGCGGACCCGGGCGAGTTCCTCGAATCCTTGCGTTATGACCTTGCGGTACAAGAGATTTTCGTGTTCACCCCCAAGGGTGATGTCATCACCCTGCCCAACGGCTCCACGCCGGTCGACTTCGCCTACGCGGTGCACACCGAGGTCGGCCACCGCTGCATCGGCGCCCGCGTCAACGGGCGGCTGGTCGCGCTGGAACGAAAGCTGGAAAACGGGGAAGTCGTAGAGGTTTTCACCTCTAAGGCGGCCAATGCCGGACCGTCGCGAGACTGGCAGCAGTTTGTGGTCTCGCCGCGCGCCAAGGCCAAGATCCGGCAGTGGTTCGCCAAGGAGCGCCGTGAGGAGGCGCTCGAATCCGGCAAGGACGCGATGGCCCGCGAGGTGCGTCGCGGCGGACTTCCGCTGCAGCGTTTGGTCAACGGCGAGACGCTGGCCGCGGTGGCGCGCGAGCTGCATTACACCGACGTGTCGGCGCTCTACACCGCGATCGGTGAGGGGCACGTGTCGGCCCGGCACGTTGTGCAGCGGCTGCTGGCCGAACTCGGTGGCATCGACCAGGCCGAAGAGGACCTCGCCGAACGGTCCACGCCGACGACCATGTTGCGCCGCCCACGCAGCAGCGACGACGTCGGTGTCTCGGTCCCCGGCGCCCCGGGCGTGCTGTCCAAGCTGGCGAAATGCTGCACGCCGGTCCCCGGCGACCAGATCATGGGATTCGTCACCCGCGGCGGCGGAGTGAGCGTGCACCGCACCGACTGCACCAACGCGGCCTCGCTGCAGCAGCAGGCAGAACGAATCATTGAAGTGCATTGGGCGCCCTCGCCGTCGTCGGTGTTCCTGGTGGCCATCCAGGTCGAGGCGCTCGACCGGCACCGGCTGCTCTCGGACGTCACCCGCGTGCTGGCCGACGAGAAGGTCAACATCCTGTCCGCGTCGGTCACCACCTCCGGTGACCGGGTTGCGATCAGCCGCTTCACCTTCGAGATGGGCGACCCCAAGCATCTGGGGCATCTGCTCAACGTCGTGCGCAACGTCGAAGGCGTATACGACGTCTACCGCGTGACGTCCGCGGCGTGACTCCCGCTATCGGATTCAGTCGAGCAGCAGCGAGGTGATGGTCACCTCGGTGGCCGGTGCCCCGTCTTCACCGCCGCCGGCGACGCCGGCCTTGGCGATCTTGTCCAGTGTGGCCAGGCCGTCGGCCTGGATGGTGCCGAACACGGTGTATTGCGGCGGCAGCTGGGAATCCTTGTACACCATGAAGAATTGGCTGCCGTTGGTGCCGGGCCCCGCGTTGGCCATGGCCAGCGTGCCGCGCGGATAGAGGACGGGTTCGCGCGCCTTGGGGTCGTTCGGCGGATACTGGTCGGTCGGGTATTCGTTGGCGAATTGATAGCCCGGCCCGCCGGTCCCGTCGCCCTTCGGGTCCCCGCACTGCAATACACCCAATGCCGGCGAGGTGGTCAGCCGGTGGCACTTGCTGTTGTCAAAGTATTTCTGGCCGGCCAGGCTCGCGAAACTGTTGACGGTGCAAGGTGATTCGTTGTTCGCCAACATAAGGCCGATGTGGCCCTGATTGGTCACCATGCTGGCGCTCACCTGGGCCGGATCGGTCGGCACCTTACCGGTCCGCGGCGGTTTGACCTCCTTTGCCGCCGGCTCGGGCGAGGCCGGGTACTGACAGTTGGCGCCCACGTCGGCCGAGGGTTTGAACGGCGGCAGCGGCGGTACCTGACCCGGCTCGCCGGGGGCCGTCGTTTCCGGGGAGCTGCTGCTGGTGGTCGTCGACGCCGCGGTGTTGCTCTTGTTCTCGTGCTTGGTGTTGACGATCGTGATCACCACCGCGGCGATGACGGCCACGGCCACGATCGAGCCGGCCGCGATCAGCACGATCCGGCGCGTCTTGGCTTGCCTGGCGCGCCGCTCCAGCTGCCGTTCGAGCTTGCGTTTGGCGTTGGCGCGTCGCTGTTCGTTGGTCGGCACGGCCGCTATGCCTCCATGGTTGGTGAGTCGGAACCTCTCTGAACCGGTGAGGTGCCAGCTCAGGCTAATGTGGGCGCCGCGACTCGTGTCAAGTGGGGCCCGTGGGAAACTGGGCACTGTGTTGATCACCGGATTTCCCGCCGGCATGTTGCAGTGCAACTGCTACGTCTTGGCGCAGCGGCCAGGGACGGACGCCGTCATCGTGGATCCGGGGCAGCGGGCGATGGGGCAGTTACGCAGCATCCTGGACAAGAACCGGCTGACGCCGGCCGCGGTGTTGCTGACCCACGGGCACATCGACCATATGTGGTCGGCGCAGAAGGTGTCCGATACCTACGGTTGCCCGACCTACATCCATCCCGAGGACAGGTTCATGCTCGCAGACCCGATCTACGGCCTGGGCCCGCGCCTGGCGCAGCTGGTGGCAGGCGCGTTCTGGCGGGAGCCCAAGCAGGTCGTCGAGCTGGACCGCGACGGCGACAAGCTGGACCTGGGCAGCGTGACCGTCAACGTCGACCACACGCCCGGACACACCCGCGGCTCGGTGGTGTTTCGGGTCACCGGGGACAAGGACGTCGTCTTCACCGGCGACACGTTGTTCGAGCGCTCCGTCGGCCGCACGGACCTGTTCGGTGGCAGCGGCCGCGACCTGCTGACCTCGATCGTCGACAAACTCCTGGTCCTCGACGACGCGACCGTGGTCCTGCCGGGGCACGGCAACTCCACCACGATCGGCGCCGAGCGGCGGCTCAACCCGTTCCTCGAAGGCCTGTAGCCCGTGCCCGAGTCGTCTGCGTTCTCGGCCTTCGCGGCGCCCAAAGGGGTGCCGGACTACGTCCCCCCGGACTCGGCGCAGTTCGTCGCGGTGCGCGACGGCCTGCTCGGAGCCGCCCGCCGCGCCGGCTACGGCGATATCGAGCTGCCGATCTTCGAAGACACCGGCCTGTTCGCCCGCGGCGTCGGCGAATCCACCGACGTGGTGTCCAAAGAGATGTACACGTTCGCCGATCGCGGGGATCGGTCGGTGACGCTGCGGCCGGAGGGCACCGCGGGCGTGGTGCGCGCGGTCATCGAACACGGTCTGGACCGCGGCGCGTTGCCGGTCAAACTCTGTTACGCGGGGCCGTTTTTCCGCTACGAGCGTCCGCAGGCGGGCCGCTATCGTCAGCTGCAGCAGGTCGGCGTGGAGGCGATCGGCGTCGACGACCCCGCCTTGGACGCCGAGGTGATCGCGATCGCCGACGCCGGCTTTCGCTCACTCGGGCTCGACGGATTCCGCCTTGAAATCACCTCGCTGGGTGACGACAGCTGCCGCCCTCAGTACCGGGAGCTGTTGCAGGACTTCCTTTTTGCGCTCGACCTGGACGATGAAACTCGACGGCGGGCACAGGTCAATCCGCTGCGGGTGCTCGACGACAAGCGACCCGAGGTGCGCGCCATGACGGCCGACGCTCCGGTGCTGCTCGATCACCTGTCCGATGCGGCCAAGCAGCACTTCAATACCGTCCTGGCCCACTTGGACGCCATGTCGGTGCCCTACGTCCTCAACCCCCGTATGGTGCGCGGGCTGGACTACTACACCAAGACCACGTTCGAATTCGTGCACGACGGCCTGGGCGCGCAGTCCGGCATCGGCGGCGGCGGCCGCTACGACGGCCTGATGCGTCAGCTCGGTGGACAACACCTGTCCGGCATCGGTTTTGGGCTCGGCGTGGACCGTACGCTGCTGGCGCTGCGCGCCGAGGGCAAGAGCGTGGGGGAGACCGCGCGCTGCGAGGTGTTCGGCGTGCCGTTGAGCGAGCAGGGCAAGCTGCGGCTGGCGGTGCTGGCCGCACAGCTGCGCGCCGGCGGTGTGCGCGTCGACATGGCCTACGGCGACCGCGGACTCAAGGGCGCGATGCGCGCGGCCGACCGCTCCGGCGCCCGGCTTGCGCTGGTGCTGGGCGACCGCGACCTCGAGTCCGGCACCATCGGCGTGAAGGATTTGACGACGGGGGAGCAGGTTCCAGTCGCACTCGATTCGGTTGTCGCCGAGGTGGTTTCGTGGATAGCGCGCTAGCCCGACCTTTGCGCTAGTGCGGCAGATTGGCCAGATAGCACCGCACTCGGGTAGCGGCGTCGTCCGGGCTGACTCCCATATCGACCAGTCTGCGAACCACTTCGGCCGACGGTATGCCAGAACCGATGTCGTTATCGATCACATGAAGGCTGGGAAACCAGTTTTCCGCGCTCACTCCCGGCGGGGGTGGCTTCGCGTCGCCGCCGATGCAACTAACGTAACCATTGACGCCGGTATCAGCTTGAGCTGGCGACGCCCCCAGCAGACCAACGATGGGTATGGCGACCGCCGCAGCGGCACAGAGGAAACGCATGTCTGCAGATTATCCTCAACGCGCACGCCTGCGTCACCGTCCCGGAAGCCGAATTTTAGCTTTTCTTGCTTGGAATAATGATGACGACGATCAATGTGAGGATCGAGAAAAACAGCCCGAGAAGCCCCCAGCCGAATGGGTTACGGCCCTTCATCATTGCGATGACTCCGCAGATGATTGCCGCGATGATGCTGCCGATAGCGACAAAAATCCCCTTGATGCCGCGGAGGATCAAACCGGCGGCGACGGGGTCCGAACTCGCCAAAATCACTGAGTGCAACATGACAGGTCCTTTCGTGAGCGGCCCCGAGGTGATACCCGAACAAATGTGACGCGAAACCGCGTCCCCACGCAGCCCGCTCTTCCGAAACCCGATAAGCAACACCGCGTATGGCGGTGTTGGGTGTGCAAATCATCCGGATGGATAACCACGGTGCACGGTACGGTCCAGAATTCCCAGAGTTGCCCGCAGGGCGCCCTCGGACAGAATCGGGAAAATTCCGGCTTCCCGCCACTTCGGGTCGATGTTCGACCAGTCGTAGAACGACGTGACCACGGTGGCCGAACCGTCTTCGGACGGTGCCAACGCATAGCCGTAGACGTGGCCGAGCGGCGGCTGGATCTTGCCGAGAACTGTCCACGCAATCAGGCGATCCTGCTCGAACTCCCTTATGACGATGGTGACGTCGTATTTGCCAAATTCGGGGAAATCGTTCAACGATTCGCGATCCATGTGAACGACGAATCGGTCACCCACGCCGCGTACCGGATCGCCGTCGGCGGCCTGCAGCATTCCGGACGAGTCGATTGCGACATGGCCCTGCGGGTCACACAGCACGGCGAAGATGGCCGGCGCCGGCGCGGCGATGGTGCGGGAAGTCTCGATGCGGTCGGTCATATGTCCTCGCAACCGGGTAGGGGCGATTCGACCCGCAGCTTAACCCCGTTCGGGCGGTTGTTGGCCGCGGCCGACGGTTGTCATACCCCGGTGCGATAATCGAACTTATGTTCGAAGACGTGATCGCGTGGCTCGACGAGCTGGTCGAGCGGCATCATCCGTCGCCAACCCCGGAGTCGGCGGCGCTGCTGGAACGGATCGGTGCGTTTTCGCGGATCGAGAACCGGGCGGCGGCCGAGCAGTTGACGGCGATCGGAGAACTGTTTTCCTACCGACTTTCGCGCTGTTCTGAGTGCGAGGAGTGGGCCGTCGACACCGAGGCGGCGGTGACAGCAGAAGTGGCCGCACAGTTGCGGATCAGTCAGGGGCTGGCAGCTTCGAGAGTCCGGTACGCCCGCGCGATGCGCGAACGTTTGCCCAACGTTGGTGCCGTCTTTCGTGCCGGTGATCTCGATTTCCGATTGTTCGCCACTATCGTCTATCGCACCGATCTGATCACCGACCATGACGTATTGGCGGCCGTCGACGCCGAGTTGGCGGCCAGGGTGCCGCGCTGGCCGTCTATGACGCAGGGACGGCTGGCCGCGCAAGTGGACAAGGTTGTCGCGAGAAACGATGCCGACGCGGTGCGCCGGCGCACGGAGCGCCCGGCCGACCGGCAGGTGTGGGTCGTCGATATGGAGGGCGGCCTGGCGCACCTTGAAGGCAGCCTGCTGAGCCCGGATGCGCACGCACTGGATCAGCGATTGGACGCGTTGGCGGCCACGGTATGCGACAAGGATCCACGCAGCCGCGACCAACGCCGCGCTGATGCGTTGGGCGCACTGGCCGGCGGTGCGGACCGGTTGGGTTGCCGGTGCGGGTCTTCAAATTGCACCGCGGGGAAACGGCGCGCCGCCGGGCCGGTGGTAATCCATGTGATCGCGGAGGATTCCACGCTCGGTGGCGGGCAGGCGCCGGGCGTCGAGGTGGGTGCCGAGGGATTGATCCCGCCGGAGCTGATAGCCGAGCTGGCGGCCTCGGCGAAGCTAGCGCCGCTCGTTTACCCTGTCGACTGCGCGCCCGAGCCGAACTATGCGCCTTCGAAGGCATTGGCTGACTTCGTGCGGTGCCGAGATTTGACCTGCCGCTGGCCCGGGTGCGACTGTCCAGCCACCGATTGCGATCTGGACCATACGATTCCCTACGGCGACGGCGGGCCTACCCACGCGTCGAACCTCAAGTGTTACTGCCGTACTCACCATTTGGTGAAAACTTTCTGGGGCTGGCGCGACCAACAACTGCCCGACGGCACTCTCATCCTCACCTCACCATCGGGGCAGACCTATGTGACCACCCCAGGTAGTTCGTTGCTGTTTCCCAGCCTGTGCCGCTCCACCGGCGAGGTGTCGCTGCCCACGGGCGCGAGCGCGGGCGGCGGTCGTTGCGCGGAGCGCGACGCCATGATGCCCAAACGCCGCCGCACCCGCGCTCAAAACCGCGCCGCGCGCGTCGCCTCCGAACGCCGGCAAAACCACCAGGCCCGGCAAGCGAAACGCCGAGAACGCAAGGCCGCCTACTTCGGTCCGGCACCACCGGCAGACGGCGACGATGAACCACCACCATTCTGATTGCCCGGCAACGCTAGGTTGCAGCTATTGACGTGGGCAGGGATAGGCGATGCGTAAGCCCCCGTTTCGCGCGTAGCGCGTCTCGCAGAACATTGCCGAAGTGTAAGCCGCTCGCGTGGGCCCGGTCCTTGACTCGCGCTCGAACTAATGTTCGAATAGACAGTATGCGGTGGGCGAATCAGGCCGTCGCGGTCAACGGAAAGCCGGTCGAGGATGGGGCGTTGCCGGGGCTGCAACGCATCGGCTTCCTGCGCAGCGTACGTTCGCCCCAGTTCGACGGGATCACGTTCCACGAGGTGTTGTGCAAGTCCGCGCTGAACAAGGTGCCGAACGCATCGGCGCTGCCATTCCGCTACACGGTCAACGGCTACCGCGGCTGCTCACACGCCTGCCGGTACTGCTTCGCCCGGCCTACCCACGGATACCTGGAGCTGAACTGCGGCAATGACTTTGACACCCAGGTTGTCGTCAAGACCAACGTCGTCGAGGTGTTGCGCCGCGAGCTGCGGCGACCGTCCTGGCGGCGCGAGACCGTCGCCCTGGGCACCAACACCGATCCGTACCAGCGGGCCGAGGGGCGCTACGCACTGATGCCCGGCATCATCGGCGCGCTGGCGGAATCGGGCACGCCATTCTCGATCCTGACCAAGGGCACGCTGCTGCGCCGCGACCTGCCGCTGCTCACGGATGCCGCGTCGCAGGTGCCGGTCTCGGTCGCGGTGTCGCTGGCCGTCGGCGATCCGGAGCTGCACAGGGACGTCGAGCCCGGCACCCCCACACCGCAGGCCCGGTTGGGCCTGATCAGCGCCATTCGGGCCGCCGGGCTGGACTGTCATGTGATGGTCGCGCCGGTGCTGCCGCATCTGACGGATTCCGTCGAGCACCTCGACGGGCTGCTCGGCCAGATCGCGGCGGCCGGTGCCAGCAGCGTCACGGTCTTCGGCCTGCATCTACGCAGCTCGACCCGGGGATGGTTCATGGGATGGCTGGCGCGCTCGCATCCCGAGCTGGTCGGCCGCTATCGCGAGTTGTACCGCCGCGGTGCCTACTTACCGCAGGATTATCGCGCCATGCTGCGGCAGCGGGCCGCACCGCTGATCGCCAAACATAGACTGGCGGGCGACCACCGCCCGTTCTCGCGGGGGGTCTCGGTGGCGCCGGCACCGGAACCCGTTCAGCCGACGTTGTTCTGAGCTGCGCGAAGCTAGCCGGCCTTATCGGTGCGCGGCTTGGTGAGCGTGAATTCGTCGATGACGGTGACTTCACCGAAACCGCCCCGCAGCGCGTAGTGCGTCGCCTTGATCGAGGTGTTGCCGCCTGGTTGCCCGGGGTCGACGTCGAAAGCCGCGAAGCCATAAGGGTTGTCGCGGTCGCGAAAAGCCGACCATGGCGCGTCCTCGAGGACGTAGACGGGGGCCTTGCGTCTCAGCCCGGGATCGAACGCGCCCACACCGGTGACCACCCGGCATCGGGGTTCGGGGAAGAACATCGCATTGCTCGGCGCCGAGGTCCCACCCCCGCCGATGACGAGGTGCACCGTTCCCCGCGTGGCGTCGATGAGATCGTTTCGAGTGTCGACGGGTATCGGCGTGCGGGTGTCGGTCCCCAGCGTGCCGCGCAGCGGATGCGAGCGCTCGTAGTGGTGCTCGTGACCGCACACCACCAGATCGACCTGGTACTGGTCGAACAGCGGCAGCCATTCCTCGCGGATGCCCAGGTCGGCGCCGTTGGTCTTGTCGGCGGTGGAGATCGCCGTCTGGTGCATGCACACCACGACCCAGTCGATGCCGGGGTCACGCCGGGCCGCCGCGAGTTCGGTTGCGAGCCAGCGCTTTTGTTCACCACCGGAGTAGCCGCGCACATAGGAGTTGCCGCCGTCCTGGAAGGCGACGTCGTCGTTGCTCAGGCTGATCACCCGCACCGAGCCCGCGGTGAACGAATACCACATGCCCCGGGTCTGCGGACTCGACCCGGAATCGGGCAGCGCGAAATAGGTTTGGTAGGCGCCGTAACCGATTGGCCCGTTACCCAACTCGTTCTCGTGATTGCCCGCCGCCGGCATCCAGGGCCGGTATCGCGCCGAGCGGGTGTTGTTCTCGAACCAGTTCGACCAGGTGCGCACCCGGTCTTGGGCGAGGTTGGCGTAGCACAGGTCGCCATTGATCAGGTTGAACAGCGGCCCCAACCGTTCGATCGCCATGGTGGTGTCGGCGGCGGCCGGCGAGCCGACGTTGTCGGTGGCATAGCTGCCGCCGGGCATCTTGGCCAGCGCCGGTGTGGACTGGTCGCCAAAGCTGGTGAACAGCAGTCTTTTTCGGCCCACCGGCGCCGTGCGCACGGTGCCCTGGTCGGGTTGTGCGCCGTCGTGCACTGCCGCGTACACGTAGTCGGTGTCGGGGGTCAGGTTGGTCAGCCGGGCATGATTGACGCGAACTTCGGTGCCCGACTTCGCGTCCCGGTAGGTCCGAGTTTCCGCGGCGACGGTGCGGCCGAAGCCGGATGTCGGCGTCCCGAGCACGACGCGTGGATTGCGGATCGCGTCGGTGGTGTGCCAGGACACCACCACTTCGGTGCCCGCGTTCTTCCCGAACTGCAGGTGCAGCCCGCCGACCGGTTGCGCGCCGTGGCGGTCGGGCTGCAGCCAGGCCATCGGGGATCGCGGGTGGGAACCGAGCAGCACGGCACCGCCCCCGAGGCCCACCCCCAGGGCGGTCGCGACCGCCCCGGTCGTCAGCAATTGGCGGCGGGTCACCGGCGCTTCGGCGACACCGGTCTGTTTCGGTGCCGAATGCGGCTCATCGCTCATGCTTGCTTCATACCGGAGTCGGGCAACCGCGCGCACCGCTGCCGGTAAACAGAATCGCCGCTAACGAATCCGGTAGCGTTTTCGATATGACGAACGTGCAAAGAACAGCGAGCGCGATCTCAGCGGTAATCCTGGCAGCAGGCGCCGGCGCGGTGCTCACGGCCCCGACCAGCTATGCGGATCCGGCCGGTCATCAGGTGACCTACACCGTGACTAGCCCCAACAACCTGACCGCCACCGTCAACTACGTCAGCGCCGATCCGCCCAGCCAGGCGGCCTACAACGCGGACCCGTCGAAGTTCACGACCAGCGTTCAGGCCCCGCTGAGCGGGGGAACGCCGGTTACCTACACCGCTACCTTGGCGAACCCGACGCAGTGGGCGAGCATCACCGCCAGCGGCATGCTGCATTGGCCGGATTCGGGCAATGGTCCCGCCTCGTTCCATTGCGAGATCGCCGTGGACGGCCAAGTGGTCGTGCAACAGGATGCGACCACCACAGTCACCTGCGCGGCCCGGCCCGCGTAGTCAACAAGCGGCCATCACCTCGGTTTCGCTGACGGCGAACACTCGGCCCCCAGGGTGCGGAGAAGGGCTCGGTCCTGCTCAAGCCGGTGCGCCGCCGGGTTCGGCGTGCGCGACGACGACGACTTCGGCGGGGACGCCGGCGACCGCCCGGATCTTGTGGCTGATCGACGCGTCGAAATACGCGCTGTCGCCTGGCTCGAGCGTGAATGTCTGGTCGCCGTAGTCCAATTCGATGGCCCCGGCATGCACGAATATGAATTCCTGGCCGGCATGTTCGGGATGCGGATCGTCGGCCAGCCGCTCCGTCGGGCGAACCATGAACGGCGACATCGTCTTTCCCAGCAGTGACGATGCCAGCACCCGGTAGCGCCCACCCTCGGCGTCGCGGTGGGCACGCTCGACGGTGATCTTCTCCTGCGCCGCGTCCTCGGAGAACAGTCGCCCGACGTCGACATCGAGGGCCTTTGCCACCTTGAGGGCCACCGCGATCGATGGTGTGCAGCGCCGGCGTTCGATCTTGGACAGGTAGCTCTTGGTCAGCCCGGTCCGCTGGGCCAACGCCTCCAGGGTGAGGCCGCGTTGCTTGCGGACCGCGCGTAGCAGTGCGGTCACGGGGGACCCCCTCTCATGACACAAGGTTTCCTAGAGTGCTACCATTGTGTCATATCGCCGAGGGAGCCGATTATGGCCAGCACATTCACCGATTCGAAGTCCGATCTCATGCGCCGCGCTGCCGAGCAGCTGAGCGCGAACGTCGCCGATTCGCGGCTGACCACGCGCCAGAAGCTGGCATTGACGTGCCGGGCGTTGTTCGACGCGGGGCATGACTCGGGGCTGGCCGGGCAGATCACCGCCCGCGCCGAGGCCGACGGCACCTACTACACCCAGCGGCTGGGCCTGGGTTTTGACGAGATCACCGATGACAACCTGCTGCTGGTCGACGAGGACCTCAACGTCCTCGACGACTCCGGTGTTCAAGGAATCGCCAACCCCGCCAACCGTTTTCACAGCTGGATCTACCGCGCCCGGCCCGACGTCCAATGCATCGTACACACCCATGCGTTTCACGTGGCGGCGCTCTCGATGCTCGAAGTCCCGCTGATCATCTCCCACATGGACACCACGCCGCTCTACGGCGACTGTGCGTTTCTGCCGAAATGGCCGGGCGTGCCGGTCGGCAACGAAGAAGGGGAGATCATCACCGCCGCCCTCGGCGACAAGAAGGCGGTGCTGCTGGCGCATCACGGCCACGTCATCGCCGGCGCCAGCGTCGAAGAGGCGTGCTCGCTGGGAATCCTCATCGAGCGTGCCGCCAGGCTGCAGCTGGCCGCCATGGCCGCCGGCGCCGTCCAGGAACTACCCGAGGAACTGGCCCGCGAAGCCCACGACTGGACGCTGTCACCGCAGCGCAGCCGCGCCAACTTCGCCTACTACGCTCGCCGGGCCCTGGCCCGGCATCCCGACGTATTGACCAGCTAACCCGTTATCCACCAACCTGATCCGAGGAGCCCTTCCGTGGCGCAAACGCCTGAACCCAAGATCCACGGCATCATCGCCTATCCGGTGACCCCGTTCTCCGAGAAGGGGATTGACACCGAAAGGCTGGCCGAGCTGGTCGAGCGGCTGGTCTCCGCCGAGGTTCACGCGATCGCGCCGCTGGGCAGCACCGGCGAGCTGGCGTACCTCGAGGAACCCGAATTCGACACCGTCGTCGACACCACCATCGCCGCCGTCGCCGGCCGGGTCCCGGTGATCGTCGGGGTGTCGGATGTGACCACCGCCAGAACCATTCGGCGCGCCACCTACGCCCAGCAAGCTGGGGCCGACGCGGTGATGATCCTGCCGGTGTCCTACTGGAAGCTCACCGAGCGCGAGATCTTCACGCATTACCGCAGCATCAGCGACGCCATCTCGATTCCGATCATGGCCTACAACAACCCGGCCACCAGCGGCGTCGACATGCCTCCCGAGCTGCTGGTGCGCATGTTCGACAGCATCGACAACGTCACCATGGTCAAGGAATCCACCGGTGACCTGACCCGCATGCAGCGCATCGCGGAACTGTCCGGCAACCGGCTGCCCTTCTACAACGGCAGTAACCCGCTGGTGCTCGACGCGCTGAAGGCCGGAGCGTCCGGATGGTGCACGGCCGCACCGAATTTGCGGCCACAGCCCTGCATCGACCTGTACGAGGCGGTGCGCGCGCAAGACCTGGACACCGCGCAAAAGCTCTACGACGACCTCAAGCCGTTGCTCACCTTCATCGTCGCGGGCGGACTCGCCACCACCGTGAAGGCCGGCCTGGAGCTGCTCGATTTCCCGGTCGGCGACCCGCGCCCGCCGCTGTTGCCACTCGACGAGCGGGGCCGCGCCGAATTGCGGGGCCTGCTGGTGTAGGGCCTAACCCAAGTCGGGCGCCGAGAAGGTGTCGCACTGCTTGGGGTCACCGGTCTGATAGCCGACGGTGAACCAATGCTGGCGCTGTTGCGATGAACCGTGCGTCCAGCTTTCGCGGTTGATGTGCCCGGTTGCCTGTTTCTGGATGCGGTCGTCGCCGACCGATGCGGCTGCCGACAGCGCGTCGCGAATGTCGTCGTCCGTCAACGGATTCAGGAATGGCGTCCCATCCTTCTGGTTCACCGTGGAGGCGTAGTGCGCCCAGATCCCCGCGTAGCAGTCGGCCTGTAGCTCCGTCCGTACACCGTTGCCGCTTGCGCCCTTCGCACCCTGCTGGGAGCGGCCCAGCACCCCTTGCAGGTTCTGCACGTGATGGCCGTATTCGTGGGCGACGACATATTCCTGCGCGAAGGCCCCGTTGCTGGAATGAAGTTGCTTGACGAGCACATCGTCAAAGAAGGTGGTGTCGAAGTAGGCCGTCTTGTCCACCGGACAGTAGAACGGCCCGACATCGGTGGTGGCCGTTCCGCACCCCGTGCTCACCTGGTCGCTGAACAGCCGGACCTTCGGGCGGGTATAGCTCGGCATCAGCTGATGCCACACCGCGTCCACCGAGTTGCCGGTGGCGACCACGCGACATTGCACGTACTTGTTGGCGTCGGCGCCGGTCTTGCACTGGCTCAGGTCGAACCCGGGTGCCGAGTAGCCGCCGGTGTTCGTCTGCGGGGAGTTCATGACGCGACCCGGGTCGACACCCAAGAACAGCGCCCCGATCAGGATGAGCAATCCGAGGCCACCACCCCCGACGGCCATCCCCATGCCGCCCCCACCGGACGAGGACGCGGTGCTGGTGTCGATCTGCATGCCCTCGTTGAAGGTCATGACGCTCTCCTAACGTTGCCGGGTCGCAAGGGAGTCGGTGTAGCTGCGCAGGTTGCGCAGGTAGCGGCGCAGGGCCAGGTTCAGCAGCGGCCCCGTCACGACCATCGCCAGCTTCGCCGCGCCGGCCGGTTTCTGGGCCATCGTCCAGGTCAGGCGGCAGCCACCCGGGATGACCTCGACCCGGTAATCCTCGGCGAAGGCCGCCACGGACCGGGTCGAGCATTCGTTGAACCGAAACGCCATGTGCGTGAACGGTTCCCAGGCGAGGAATTCTTCGTTGCCGACGATGCCGCCGCGCATCTCGACGACGCGGGTGGTCCCGACGCCGCGCGGCTCGGGGCTGGTCCAGGTCACCTTCGTGATCACCTTCGCCCACTGCGGCCAGGACTGGGCATCGGAAAGCACATCGAACAGCTGCTCGGGG
This sequence comes from Mycobacterium sp. NGS56, assembly GCF_059812425.1. Lineage (NCBI taxonomy): Bacteria > Bacillati > Actinomycetota > Actinomycetes > Mycobacteriales > Mycobacteriaceae > Mycobacterium > Mycobacterium sp. NGS56. The sequence continues at coordinate 166,828 of NZ_JCALCQ010000004.1, read as the reverse complement.
GTGATGGCCAGGTCGACGCTGTTGCGGAAGCGGTAACGGCCCGGAACAGAATCAGCGTCGGTGAAGCTCGCATCGACGCGTTCGCATTCGAACATGACAACAACTTAGCCGGGGCCGTCGCTGGCCGCGGCCAGTAAGGGCACTACGACGTCGCTGATCGGCGTGGCCAGGCCGTGGGCCCGGCCTTTGCGAATGATCACGCCGTTGCGGACGTCCCATTCCATCTGCCGCTGCTGTTCCGCGTCGGTGAGGATGGACGTGCTCAGGTCTTCGGCGACGTTGCGGAACATGTCGACCAACTCGTCGACCACCCCGTCGGCCAGCCGGGCGCCCTCGGCCCGCGCCACGGCCAGGCACTCGGCGACATAGCGCCGCGACAGGGCGGCGACGTCGTCGCGGCGGAACATCCCGGAGCGCCTCCGCGCCAGCGCCATGAACCCGGCCAGCGCGTTGGTGAGCAGTTTGTGCCAGGCCGCGGTGATGATGTCCGGGTCGCAGTCCACCCGGCAGCCGGCGCCGCGCAGCAGTTCGGCGACGGCCTCCCCGGACGGCCCGCTGGGCAGCACCAGGGCCGCATCGGTGCGCAACCGCACCCATCCCTCGGGCTGGGTCTCGGCCGAATACCACACGATGCCGGGAACCACGGGAGACAGCGGGCAGTGCGGCTGCACCTGCTCGACCTGCTCCACGCCGTTCTGCAGCACGACGACGATGGTGTGGACGTCACACAGCCGAGCCAGCCAGCCCGCCGCCGCCTCATTCTGGGTGGCCTTGACGGCGAGCAGCACCACGTCCACCGGCGCGGTCACCTCGGCAGGATCAGTGCGCACCGGCCCGGGAACGACGATCGGGTCCACACCGTCAGGCCGCAGTTCGATGGTGTCGCGCGGGGTGCGGCCGCACACCATGACCGAGTGGCCCGCCCGGTACAGCAGCGCGGCGGCCGTCGTGCCGACGGCTCCGGGACCGACCAGGGCGATGTTGGTGGCAGCGTCTGTGGCGATGGCACCGAAATTACCTCCTTTAGACTGGCAACTCGTTCAAGCCGGGTGAAAGGGAGTGTTTTGTGCTGCGCAGTCACGCCGCGGGTTCGCTGAGGAGTGGCGACGCAGGGCAGCAGGTGACGCTGGCGGGCTGGGTGGCCCGTCGCCGCGACCACGGCGGCGTCATCTTCATCGACCTGCGCGACGCCTCCGGGATCGCCCAGGTGGTGTTCCGCGAGGGCCTCGAGGAAGGGCAGGTGCTGGCCCAGGCGCACCGGCTGCGCGCCGAATTCTGTGTGGCCGTCACCGGTGTTGTCGAGATCCGCCCGGAAGGCAACGCCAATCCCGAGATCGCGACCGGCGACATCGAGGTCAACGCCAGCTCGCTGACCGTGCTGGGGGAGAGCGCCCCACTGCCATTCCAGCTCGACGAACCCGCCGGCGAGGAGCTGCGGCTGAAGTATCGCTACCTGGACCTGCGCCGTGACGGTCCGGCCGCGGCAATCCGCTTGCGCTCCAACGTGAATGCCGCAGCGCGTACGGTGCTCGCGCAGCATGACTTCGTCGAGATCGAAACCCCGACGATCACCCGCTCGACCCCGGAAGGGGCCCGCGACTTTTTGGTGCCGGCCCGACTGCACCCGGGCTCGTTCTACGCCTTGCCGCAGAGCCCGCAGCTGTTCAAACAGTTGCTGATGGTGGCCGGGATGGAACGCTACTACCAGATCGCCCGCTGCTACCGCGACGAGGATTTCCGTGCCGACCGCCAGCCGGAGTTCACCCAGCTCGACATGGAGATGAGTTTCGTCGACGCCGAGGACATCATCGCCATCTCCGAGGAGATCCTGTCCGCGTTGTGGGCGTTGATCGGCTACCGGATTCCGACGCCCATCCCGCGGATCAGCTACGCCGATGCGATGCGACGATTCGGCTCCGACAAGCCCGACATGCGTTTCGGGCTCGAGCTCGTCGATTGCACGGAGTTCTTCTCCGACACCACATTTCGTGTCTTTCAGGCACCCTACGTCGGTGCGGTGGTGATGCCCGGCGGGGCGTCGCAGCCGCGGCGCACCCTGGACGGCTGGCAGGAGTGGGCCAAACAGCGCGGCCACCGCGGGCTGGCTTACGTGCTGATCGCCGACGACGGCACGCTGGGTGGCCCGGTCGCCAAGAACCTGTCCGATACCGAGCGCTCCGGCCTGGCCGCGCAGGTCGGGGCAAAGCCGGGGGATTGCGTCTTCTTCTCGGCGGGCCCGGCCAAGCCCTCGAGGGCCCTGTTGGGGGCGGCCCGCGGTGAGATCGCCCGTCGGCTCGAATTGATCGACCCCGACGCCTGGGCGTTCGTCTGGGTGGTGGACCCGCCGCTGTTCGAGCCCGCCGACGAGGCGACCGCCGCCGGCGACGTCGCCGTCGGGTCAGGGGCGTGGACCGCCGTGCACCACGCGTTCACCTCGCCCAAGCCCGGGCACGAGGACGCCATCGAGACCGATACCGGCAATGTGCTCGCCGACGCCTACGACATTGTCTGCAACGGCAACGAAATCGGCGGCGGATCGATACGTATCCACCGCCGCGACATCCAGGAGCGGGTGTTCGCGGTGATGGGCCTGGACCACGCCGAGGCCCAAGAGAAATTCGGATTCCTATTGGAGGCGTTCACCTTTGGGGCGCCCCCGCACGGCGGGATCGCGTTCGGCTGGGACCGGATCAACGCCCTGCTGTCCGGGGTTGACTCCATCCGCGAGGTCATCGCCTTCCCGAAGACGGGCGGCGGCGTCGACCCGCTCACCGAAGCGCCGGCGCCGATAACCGCCCAGCAGCGCAAGGAGTCCGGAATAGACGCCAAACCCGAGAAGGTTGACAGGGCATGACTCAAGAAGTGCCCGACACCGCCACGATCAACGCGTTCAACCAAAGCATCATCGACGAATTCCGCGCCAACGACGGCAAGGTCGGCGGCCAGTTCGCCAACGCCAACCTGCTGTTGCTGCACACGATTGGCGCTAAGTCCGGTCAGCCGCGGGTGTCGCCGCTGGGGTATTTCCGCATCGACGGCAAGCTCATCATCATCGGCTCCTTCGCCGGTGCCCCGGTCAGCCCGGCCTGGGTGCACAACCTGCGGGCCAATCCGCGGGCGCGAGTCGAGGCCGGCGCCCCGCAGGGAGTGGAAGCTTTCGATGTCGCCGCCCGCGAGCTTCCCGCCGACGAGCGGGCCGCGCTCTTCGACAAGATCACCGCCGCAGCCCCCGGCTTCGCCGAATACCAGGCCAAGACCACTCGGGTGATTCCGCTTTTCGAGTTAAACCGGATCTAGCCGGTGGGCGGCGCGCACCACGGCTCGCCACATCGTCACCATCGCGCCACGACGATGGGGCCTGCGGACGGCGATCGACGCCGCCGATCATCAGGCCGTGCATGTGGCCCTGCTGGCCGGCTGGGTGCTGCAACTGGCCCGTGCCGTCGCGCCCCATCAGCGCTTCGGCGGCCGCGACCGCCTTCCGCATCCGGTGCCCAGCGTGCTGGCCGTGCCGGCGGCCGCGGCCGCTCTCACCGACCCTGATCCCGCCGGCGCCTGCGCGTACGCGGCGTCTAGGCGTCAGCACGCCGCGCAATTGCAGGCCGGGACGGACGAGACGAGGCAGGTAATCATGGCCGACGTCGTCGGTGCCTGCATCGACGATTTGCAGCGCGTCATCGACCTTCGACCCGGCTGAGCTCTTCAGCGTGAGTTGGCCAGGAACTCCTGAACCAACTTCCGCGGCGCCTGGGTCAGCCACGCCTCGGTGATCAGCTCTTCGAGGTCGCGCACCGAAATTTCGGCCAGGTTGACCAACACCGCGGGATAGCCGTCGAAGTGCGGGGTGGTGAAGTAGACCCTCGGCTCGTCGTCGATCAACGCGAACTTGACGCCCTCGTCGGACACCCGGACCCCGAGGATGTCGCCCTGCGCTGGCGCGGCGCCGTCGCGCTCCAGCGCCTCGCGTTCGGAGGGACGCAGCGGCCGCTCCCAGGCCAGCAATTTCTTGCCGACCCGCCAGTCGTGCGGTGACGGCTCGGAGGTGAGTGCCAGCTCACCGACGATGCGGGCGACCTCGCCCCAGGTGGCCACATCACGATTGTGCTCCGGTTTTCGCGGGCGTGCCGTCGGATTGGCAAACGGTGGACGACGGGGCGCTTGGCGGGGCCTACGCGGGGGGCCGGTATGTGATGAGATCAGCGGTGAGGAGGAGGAAGCTTGCCCCCAGAACCAGGCGAACCGGCGGTCGCCCGCCGACATCGAGTGACCCACCGCACCGAGTACCGCTACTCCGACACCGTGACCAGCTCCTACGGTCGCGGATTTCTCACCCCGCGCGACTCGCTGCGGCAACGCTGTGTTGCGCATCGGCTGATGATCGAGCCGGCCCCCGCCGACAGCTCCACCAGCGTGGACAGCTACGGCAACACCAGTTCCTATTTCCACGTCACCGAGCCGCACCGCGCCCTGAAGGTGATCAGCGATTCCATCGTCGACGTCTTTCCGCCTGGCACGGATTCCCACGCCTCCGCGACCCAACCGTGGGAGGCGGTCCGGCCCATCGGACCCGGCGGCGCCCTGGCGACGGAGTTCACCCTGGACCTGAATCCGCCGGAGATCACCGACGAAATTCGCGACTATGCCGCGCCCAGCTTCTCACCCGGGCGTCCCTTGATAGACGTGCTGCGTGATCTGACGTCGCGCATCTTCACCGACTTCACCTACCGGTCGGGGTCGACGACAATTTCCACCGGAGTCAACGAGGTTCTGGCCGCCCGCGAAGGGGTATGTCAAGACTTTGCCAGGCTGGCGATTGCCTGCCTGCGAACCAACGGGTTGGCGGCCAGTTACGTGTCCGGATATCTGGCCACCGACTCGCCACCAGGAAAGGATCGGATGATCGGCATCGACGCCACCCACGCCTGGGCAGCGGTGTGGACTCCACAGCAGCCCGGCCAATTCGAGTGGCTGGGGCTGGACCCCACCAACGATCAGATGGTGGACGAGCGCTATATCGTCGTGGGCCGGGGCCGTGACTACGCGGACGTCCCGCCGCTGCGGGGCATCATCTACACCGATTCGGAACACAGCGTCATCGACGTCGCCGTCGACGTGGTGCCCTTCGAAGGCGATGTGTTGTATGCGTGACTTCACCTGCCCCAACTGCGGCCAGCGCTTGACCTTTGAGAACTCTACCTGTCTCAATTGCGGTAGTGCGCTGGGGTTTTCGCTCGACCAGATGGCGCTGCTGGTAATCTCGGAGGACGACACCACCGGGCACGCCGGCTTCGTCCACGCGAGCGAGTACCAGCTGTGCGCCAATCTACTTATCGCCGAATGTAATTGGCTGGTTCCCGTCAACAGCCCCCGGCTGCTGTGCCCCTCGTGCGCCCTGACGATCGAACGGCCCAACGACGCCGACACCACTGGGATGGCCGAGTTCGCCCGTGCCGAGGCGGCCAAACGCAGGCTGATCGCCGAGCTGCACGAGCTGAAGCTGCCGATCGTCGGGCGGGACAGGGACCCCAAGTACGGGTTGGCCTTTCGGCTGTTGTCCAGCGCGCACGAGCAGGTGATGACCGGGCACGAGAACGGGGTCATCACAATCGATTTGGCCGAGGGCGACGACGCGCACCGCGAGCAGTTGCGCGTCGAGATGGACGAGCCGTACCGAACCCTGCTGGGCCACTTCCGGCACGAGATCGGGCATTACTACTACTATCGGCTGATCGCACCGTTCGACGATTATGTAGCGCGGTTCAACGAGCTGTTCGGCGATCACGAAGCCGACTACTCCGCGGCGCTGGACCGCCACTACAGCGAGGGCGCTCCCGAGGGCTGGCAGGAGGACTTCGTATCGTCCTACGCCACTATGCATCCCGCCGAGGACTGGGCCGAGACGTTCGCCCACTACCTGCACATCCGTGACACACTGGACACCTCGGCGTGGTGCGGGCTGGCCCCGGCGTCGGCCACATTCGACCGTCCCGCCTTGGGCCCCAGCGCGTTCCAGACGATCATCGACATGTGGCTGCCGTTGTCGTGGTCGCTGAACATGGTGAACCGGTCGATGGGCCGCGACGACCTGTACCCGTTCGTGCTCCCGGTCGCGGTGCTGGAGAAGATGAAGTTCATCCACACCGTGGTCGACGATGTGACGTCGGAGTCCCGCGGCCCCGCCTCGGTGGCCGGCTGAGTCGCGCTCAGGGCTCTGGTGCATCTATGCCGCCGCGCTGTCGGTTCTGGCGCTGGTGCACATGGTGCGGCGTCGCCGACTGCCCGATCCGCATCGCCGCCACGGCATAGCCGTGGATCGGGCTGCATCGAACGCATGAACATGGTGGGTATCGGCGAAACTAGGCCGGCATCACCCGCCGCTCGTCTGGACCCCAAATCGGTTGCATACCACCGGGCAACGCCAGCTGGGTAGTGGTGATGATCTCGGCCAGGTTGCGCAGCTCGGCGTGCACCGATACTAGCAACTCCGCCAACTCGGCACGCCGTCCGTCGTCGCTGACCCGTTCGAGCTCGGCAGGGTGGGATCGCCGCAACATCGTGCCGATCTCGTCCACCAACCGTTGCGGGCGCGACGACCCCGACGAGCCGGGCAGGTCCTTCAGATCGATCCGCAGCCGCTCCAGCTGGTAGAGCAGCGACCGCGGGTTCTGCGCGTCGAACAGCATCAGCTCGGCCATGGCGGCCACGCTGACCTTGCCCACCGTGCGGCGCCGGTAGATGACCGAGGACTCGCACGCCACCAGGGTGGCCTCGATGACGGTCTGCTCGGCCGCGGCGCCGCGGCCGACGGTGAGGGTGGCCTGCAGCAACGCCGTCAACCACAGGCCGCGCTCGATCCGTTTGCCGATGTCCATCATCGTCCAGCCCACGTCGCGCACCATCGACTCGTTGGCCACGCCCGACAGGGTCAGCATGCCGACCAGCGTCTGGGACTGAGCTCCGGTGAGCAGTGCGTCGGCCTCGGAAAGTGAGTCAGGTGGGTCGCTTTCGAGCGCCAGCGCCCGCTCCACCGCGGCCAGCACCATCCAGGTGTCGTTGGACATCTGGTCGCGCACCGCCCGCGCGGCGAGCGCCAAACCCTCCACAGATTGCACCAGCGAGCCGGGCCGGTTCGGATCAACGGTGAGTGACCACAGCGTGGAGGGCGCCGTGGCGATCAGCTCGGCGTGGTCGCCGTCGCTGTCGGGCGTTCCGGTGATTCGGCCCAGCGCGGTCAGCAGCACCGGCACACATTCGCTTTCTTCGCTGTGCTGGTAGTGGCGGTAGACGTGGAACCGGTCACGGGCGACGATCAGCAGCCGGGCCATGCTTTCCGCGCGCTCACCGTAGCGGCCGATCCAGAACAGGTCCGACAGCACGCGCGGGGAGCTGACGCCCCAGGTGCCCGCGGCCGTCTTCGCCGGCGGCTCCGGTGCCGGCAGGCTGATCGCCTCGGCGTGTGCCCGCTCGGTAGGTCGAACCCAGACATCTTTTGCTGCAATGGTTTTCAGCGTGTATGCGGCGGGTCCTGGCGTCAGCACGTAGCCGATGCCTCCGGTCATCGGCGCATAGCCGCCGCGCTGGGCAACGGTGAACAAACGGATGCCGACGCCCGCAGACGACAACACGCCGGCGTGGTCGGTCGGCACGCACGAGAATTGCGGCAGCTCCTGGCCGATCCACTGCCACGGCATCTGCTCGATGCGGGCCGTCAACCGCGTAAGCTGTTGAGACGAAAGCGCCGGCCCGACAAGGGTTTCCCCGCCGACGGTGGATTTCACCAACAACGACGACAGATTCGACAGCAGGTGTGAGCGTTCACTGGCGATGCCGCCCCAATAGATTTCGGTGGTGGGCAACTGCAGCGTTTCCGACAGCAGGTGCTGTGCCATCGCGGGCAGGAAACGCAGCAGCCCAGGGTTTTCCAGAATTCCGCTGCCCAAGGTGTTGACCACGGTCACCGTCCCCCGGTGTTGGGCCTCCACCAAACCGACCACCCCGAGCCGGGAGTCGGCGCGCAAATCGAGCGGGTCCGTGTAGTCCGCGTCGACCCGGCGCAGAACGACGTCGACGCGTTTCAAGGTGCCCAGCGAGCGCATCCACAACATGCCGTCGCGCACTACCAAGTCGGCGCTTTCGACCATCGGGAAACCCAGCAGCGTGGCCAGATAGGCCTGGTCGAACGCCGTCTCGGAGTAGATACCGGGGGACAGCACCACCACCACGGGGTCCTGGGCGTCATCGGGTGCGGCGTCGATCAGCGCCAGCCGCAGCGCCTGCGCGAACGGCGTCGTCGGCCGCGGCGCGATCCGCTCGTATAGGTCGGGCATCGAGTGCGCGACGACTCGCCGGTCCGCCAGCGCGTACCCGGCACCCGAGGGCGCCTGGGTGCGGTCGCCGTTGACGACGAAAGCGCCGTCCGGTCGGCGGCTGACATCGCAGGCATGCATGAAGAGCTGGTGGCGCCCGGGGATTTCGATCCCATTGGCCGCGCGTATGTATCCGGGGTGGCCGAACAGCAGCTCGGGGGGTAGGACGCCCTCGGTGAGCAGCCTGCGCGGACCGTACAGGTCGGCGAGCACGGCGTCGAGCACCCGCGACCGTTGCAGCAGGCCGGTTTCGAGCACCTCCCAGTCGGCCGCGGACAGCACGATCGGCAGCGTGTCCAGCTGCCAGGGCCTGGGCTCCTGGGCGCGACCACCGGGCTCGACGTCGGTATAGGTGATGCCGTCGTTGTCGATGAGGGCGTCCACCACCGAGCGCAGCCGGTCCAGGCCGGCGCGGCCGCGTTCCGCGATAGCGTCGGCCAGCTCGGCCCACGCCGGTCGGACGTTGCCGTCAGGGTCGACGAATTCGTCATAACCGAGTGCCGGACCGTGCCGCAGGTCGAACAGCGCTTCCTGGGCCCGCGCCGCGCGGTATCCGGCCAGCAGGCGGTCCGCGTCATAGCGCGCGGTGCCGGCTCCCGACGGTGCACCGGTGCCGAATGTCATGTCCGCGAACGGGCCGCCTCAGTCGACGGTGTTGGTCATCGAGCTCACGGCGCGACCGGTCCGCCGGACAACCGCCGGTAGGTGTAGACCTGGAGCAACAGCGCCACCGGGGCGGCGACCACGACCCCGACGAAGCACAACAGGAAACCGACCAGCACGATCGCGAACTGCACCAGCCACGACAACAAAGCGCTGCCGATGTCGGAGCGGACGGTGGTGAAGCTCGCTTTCAACGCCTCGATCGGGGGCAGGTCGCGATCGATCGCGAATGCGATGGTGAACAGCGCGAAGAAGCTGAAGACCGCGACGGCCAGCAGCGCCACCAAGTTGAAGACGATCGTCGGCGGGATCAGCGACAGCGCGTCCAAGACCACGCTGATCACGCTGAGCAGCGCCGCGGCAAGAAGCGCGTTGCCGAAGTGGCGGGGCTTGAAGAAGGAACTGACGGTCACCGGCCGGGCGTCGGCTATGTCGAGGGCGCCCGACAGAAATGCCGCCTGGACGAAGATGGTGTAGGCGAAAAACACGAACTGCAGGATGATCGTGCCGACGCCGCCCAGGCCTCCCGAGAACGATGCGCTGTAATTTCCGTCGGCATTGCTCGTCGTGGCGTCCCCGCCGCCTAACAGCACGAATATCAGGGCGTGCAGGATCAGCCCGACCACGGCGTACACCAGCAACGCAACAATCAGCGGGACGGCGTTGTTGCCGAACTTGCTGAAGGCCCACGAGACGCCCTCGCTGATGCTGAACCGCTGCGAGCCTGCCGCTGGGTAGCCCGGCTGCGGCGGTGGGCCGTAGCCCGGTGGCGGCCCGTAGCCGGGGGGCGGGCGGTAGCCCGGTTGTTGAGGCGGGCCGTAGCCCGGTGGCGGCCCGTAGCCCGGTGGCGGCCCGTAGCCCGGAGGTGGACCGGACCCGGGCGGCGGCCCGTATCCGGGGGGTGGACCGGACCCGGGCGGCGGCCCGTATCCGGGGGGTGGGCCGGGCGGCCCATAGCCGGGGGGCGGGTAACCGCCCGGATCAGGATTCCCGTGCGGCCCGATGGGATTGCCGGGGTACTCCGGGGGTTGGCTCATGGCCGCTCCTACGTCGTCGACGTTCTGGGCATGCGTCGCAGAACTTAACAAGTATCCGACGGCGTTGCCGACCCCGCCATGTGAGTCGCCGCCGTGTCGCGGCTTCGTGGTATGCCTGAAGCCGTGTCCGACGGTCTGTTCGACCTGCCCGGCCCGTCGCGGTCAAGCGATCACGAGCTGGGCGTGTCGGGTAGTGCACCGCTGGCGGTCCGGATGCGGCCGGCATCGCTGGACGAGGTGGTGGGCCAGGACCATCTGTTGGCGCCCGGATCCCCGCTGCGCCGCCTGGTCGAGGGCTCGGGCGTGGCCTCGGCCATCCTGTACGGGCCGCCCGGCAGTGGCAAGACAACCCTGGCGGCGCTGATCTCGCAGGCGACCGGCCGCCGGTTCGAGGCGCTGTCGGCCCTCTCGGCCGGCGTCAAAGACGTTCGGGCGGTGATAGAAAAGGCGCGCACCGCGCTCCTTCATGGGGAGCAGACGGTGCTGTTCATCGACGAGGTACACCGATTCTCCAAGACCCAGCAGGACGCGCTGTTGTCCGCGGTGGAGAACCGGGTGCTGCTGCTGGTGGCGGCGACCACGGAGAACCCCAGCTTCTCGGTGGTGGCGCCGCTGCTGTCGCGTTCGCTGATTCTGCAGCTGCGGCCGCTGGGAGCCGACGACATCCGCGCCGTGGTGCAGCGCGCCATCGACGATCCACGCGGCCTGGGCGGGCAGACCGCGGTCGCGCCGGAGGCCGTCGACCTGCTGGTGCGGTTGGCCGCCGGGGACGCCCGCCGGGCGTTGACCGCGCTGGAGGTCGCCGCCGAGGCGGTCGGGCCGGGCGGCGAGTTGACCGTCGCGGCCGTCGAGCAGTCCCTGGACGAGGCAGCGGTGCGCTACGACCGCGACGGCGACCAGCACTACGACGTCATCAGCGCCTTCATCAAGTCGGTCCGCGGCTCGGACGTCGACGCCGCGCTGCACTATCTGGCCCGCATGCTGGTCGCCGGCGAGGACCCACGGTTTGTCGCGCGCCGGCTGATGATCCTGGCCAGCGAGGACATCGGCATGGCCGACCCGGCGGCGTTGCAGGTCGCGGTTGCCGCCGCGCAGACGGTGGCGCTGATCGGCATGCCCGAGGCGCAGCTCACGCTGGCGCACTGCACGATTTATCTGGCCAGCGCGCCGAAGTCGAACGCGGTCACCACTGCTCTGGCCGCGGCGATGGCCGACATCAGGGCCGGCAAAGCCGGCCTGGTTCCACCCCATCTGCGCGACGGGCACTATTCGGGCGCGGCGGGACTGGGCAACGCGCAGGGCTACAAGTACTCGCACGATCACCCGGATGGGGTTGTCGCACAACAATATCCACCTGATGAGCTGGTAGGGGTCGACTACTACCGGCCTACCGGCCGTGGCGGTGAACGTGAGATGGCCGGCCGGCTGGACCGGCTGCGCGCGATCATCCGCCGCAAGCGGGGTTAGACCAGCTCGGGCACCCGCAGGTGGGCGATCGCCAGCTCGAACTCGGCGACGTCGATCACCTCGGCGCCCAGGTCGCGGACCCGCCTGCTGCGCAGTTCGCTGGCGCGGTCGCGGTTGCGGGCCATCGCCTCCATGGAGTCGAACGTGGAACAGCTCACCGCGCGGCGGCAGGCGGGGTGGTCGACCATCAGGCTGGCGCTGCAGAACCCGTCGAGGTTTTCCATCTCGGGCAGCACCGCCATGCGGTAGAACTCCAGCGACCGGTTCAACTGGTCCGGCACCACCTTGAGCCAGGTGGCGCGCACACACGCGCCGGGGCGGGAGGGGTGGTCGCGGTGCAGCAACGGGATGTCCCATTCCTCGACCCGCGCGCTGCCGTCGAACATCAGCGCGGCCCGGTCCCGGATGGGTGCGACCTGCTCGGCGCTGCCGCGCATCGCTTCAATGGTTTCCCACGAGCTGGTGGCGATGCAGGTGCCGGATTGCCGATCGACCAATAGCGAAAGCCCCACACACCCATCGATCTCGGTGAGGGCGGGCATGACGACATCGCGAACGTGCGCAATACCGATGTCGACGGACAGGGGTTGCGCCTGAATGGTGGTGGAGCGTGCGTACACGGTTGAACCCCTCCTGTGTCGGGGCGGCGCCCCGGTGGCGCCACCGGTCCCACCCGCTACCTTCCTCCTGCCGGTTACTCGTCGCAACGCTTTGGAAAAGCTTCTCCGCCGCCTTGGATGCTGTGGCAGCGCTCACAACTGATTGGCTGGTGGTCAGGCTCGCGCCGTAGGCTTGGCCCAGTGCATACCGATGTGTTGGACGTGGACACCTCGCGCCGCCGAATCGTCGATCTGACCGAGGCGGTGCGCGGGTTCTGCTGGTCGCGTGGGGACGGCCTGTGCAACGTGTTCGTCCCGCACGCCACGGCCGGGGTGGCCATCATCGAGACGGGCGCCGGTTCCGACGACGACCTGGTCGACACGCTCGAGCGCCTGTTGCCGCGCGACGATCGGTACCGGCATTCGCACGGCTCCGTGGGCCACGGCGCGGACCATGTGATGCCGGCGCTCGTCGCGCCGTCGGTCACCGTTCCGGTGTCGGCCGGTGAGCCGATGCTGGGTACGTGGCAAAGCATCGTCCTGGTCGACCTGAACCGGGACAACCCGCAGCGCTCGGTCCGGCTGAGCTTTCTGGAGGGTTAGCGCCCCGGTGTCCGTCGCGTCGGGGCAGGTACTGTGAGCGGTCGAAATGCGTCGTTAGACGGGCTTCCCATGCCCCGGCGAATAGGCTGGGATCCAGACACCGAAGTAACAGGAAGAAGCGGACTCCGAAAGTGCAGACACACGAGATCAGGAAGCGGTTTCTTGATCATTTCGTGAAGGCGGGCCACACCGAGGTGCCGAGCGCGTCGGTGATCCTCGATGACCCCAACCTGCTGTTCGTCAACGCGGGCATGGTCCAGTTCGTGCCCTACTTCCTGGGCGCGCGAACTCCGGAATACTCGACCGCCACCAGCATCCAGAAGTGCATCCGCACCCCCGATATCGACGAGGTCGGTATCACCACCCGGCACAACACGTTCTTTCAGATGGCCGGCAACTTCTCGTTCGGCGACTATTTCAAGCGTGGTGCCATCGAACTGGCCTGGACCCTGTTGACCAATGGCGTCGAGCAGGGCGGTTACGGCCTCGATCCCGAACGCATCTGGACGACAGTCTTTTTCGACGACGACGAGGCCGTGCAGCTGTGGCAGGAGATCGCCGGACTGCCGGAGGATCGCATCCAGCGGCGTGGCATGGAAGACAATTACTGGTCGATGGGCATCCCCGGTCCGTGCGGCCCGTCCTCGGAGATCTACTACGACCGCGGGCCGGAGTTCGGCGTCGAGGGCGGCCCGATCGCCAACGAGGACCGCTACATCGAGATCTGGAACCTCGTGTTCATGCAGAACGTACGCGGCGAGGGTACCGGCAAAACGGACTTCGAGATCCTGGGGCCGTTGCCCCGCAAGAACATTGACACGGGCATGGGCGTGGAGCGGGTCGCTTTCATCCTGCAGGGCGTGCACAACGTCTACGAGACCGACCTGTTGCGGCCCGTCATCGACACCGCGGCGGCACGCGCACCGCGCGGCTACGACGCCGGCAACCACGACGACGACGTGCGCTACCGGGTGATCGCCGACCACAGCCGCACCGCGGCCATCCTGATCGGCGACGGCGTCACGCCCGGCAATGACGGCCGGGGCTACGTGCTGCGCCGGTTGCTGCGCCGGGTGATCCGCTCGGCCAAGCTGCTCGACATCGAGGGACCCATCGTCGGTGACCTGATGGCCACCGTGCGCGACGCGATGGGCCCGTCGTATCCCGAATTGGTCGCCGACTTCGACCGCATCCGGCGCATCGCTGTCGCCGAGGAAACCGCGTTCAACCGCACGCTGACGGCGGGTTCGAAGCTGTTCGACGAGGTGGCCGGCGCTACCAAAGCCTCTGGTGCGAAAAGGATTTCGGGCTCGGACGCTTTCACCCTGCACGACACATACGGATTCCCGATCGAGCTCACGCTGGAGATGGCGTCCGAGGCCGGCCTGAAGGTGGACGAAGTCGGCTTCCGGGAATTGATGGCCGAGCAGCGCCGCCGCGCAAAGGCCGATGCCGCCGCACGCAAGCACGCGCACGCTGACCTGACCGCCTACCGCGAGCTGGTCGACGCCGGGCCCACCGAGTTCACCGGCTTCGACGAATTGACTTCCGAGGCAAAGATTCTGGGTATCTTCGTCGACGGCAAGCGGGTTCCGGTGGTCACGCACGGCGCCGAAGGGGCCGACCGGGTCGAACTCGTGCTCGACCGCACCCCGCTGTACGCCGAGGCCGGCGGCCAGATCGCCGACGAGGGCACCATCAGCGGGACGGGCGCTGGACAAAGCGCCCGCGCCGCGGTCACCGACGTGCAGAAGATCGCCAAAACCCTGTGGGTGCATCGGGTTAACGTCGAGTCCGGTGAGTTCGTAGAGGGCGACACGGTCGTCGCGGCGGTCGACCCGCAGTGGCGCCGTGGCGCCACCCAGGGGCATTCGGGTACCCACATGGTGCACGCGGCGCTGCGACAGGTGCTGGGCCCCAACGCCGTTCAGGCCGGGTCGCTGAACCGGCCGGGCTACCTGCGATTCGACTTCAACTGGCAGGGGCCGCTCTCCGAAGACCAGCGCACCCAGGTCGAAGAGGTGACGAACCAGGCCGTGCAGGCCGACTTCGAGGTGCATACCTTCACCGAGCAGCTGGAGAAGGCCAAGGCTATGGGCGCGATGGCCATGTTCGGCGAGGCCTACCCCGACGTGGTCCGGGTGGTGGAGATCGGCGGCCCGTTCTCGCTGGAGCTCTGCGGTGGGACCCATGTGCACAACTCGGCTCAGATCGGGCCGGTGACGATCTTGGGCGAATCCTCGGTCGGTTCTGGGGTGCGCCGGGTGGAGGCCTACGTCGGGCTGGAGTCATTCCGGCACCTGGCCAAGGAACGCGCGTTGATGGCGGGGCTGGCGTCGTCGCTGAAGGTGCCGTCCGAGGAGGTGCCCGCCCGGGTGGCCAACCTGGTGGAGCGACTCAAGGCGGCCGAGAAGGAACTCGAGCGCTCCCGGCTGGCCGGCGCGCGGGCCGCCGCGACCAACGCCGCGGCCGGCGCGGAGCGTATCGGTAACGTCCGGGTGGTGGCGCAACGGATGTCGGGTGGGATGACGGCGGCCGATCTGCGCTCCCTGGTCGGCGACATTCGCGGCAAGCTGGGCAGCGATCCCGCGGTGGTCGCGCTGATCGCCGAGGGCGGGGACGGGTCGGTGCCGTATGCGGTCGCCGCGAACCCGGCCGCCCAAGATCTCGGGCTTCGCGCCAATGACCTGGTCAAGCAGCTAGCCGCGACCGTCGACGGGCGTGGCGGCGGCAAGGCGGACCTGGCGCAGGGTTCCGGTAAGGATCCGGCGGGCATCGACGCAGCGCTGGACGCGGTGCGGTCCCAGATCGCGGCGATAGCGCGGGTCGGTTGAGTGGTCTTGACACAGCACCGCTTGCCTGACCGGCCCGGCGATCCTGTCCAGGACCCTGGACGGGGACGACGGCTCGGCATCGACGTGGGCAGCGTCCGCATCGGCGTGGCCTGCAGCGATCCCGACGCCATCCTGGCCACCCCGGTCGAAACCGTCCGCCGGGACCGCAACGGTAAGCACCTGCGGCGGCTGGCCGCACTGGTCGCCGAACTCGAGGCCGTCGAGGTGGTCGTCGGGCTGCCGCGCACGCTGGCCGATCGCGCCGGGCCGTCGGCGATCGACGCGATCGAGGTGGCCGGCGCACTGGCCCAGCGGATCGCGCCCATTCCGGTGCGGCTGGCCGACGAGCGGTTGACGACCGTGGCCGCGCAGCGATCGCTGCGCGCGGCCGGGGTGCGGGCCAGGGAACAGCGTGCGGTGATCGATCAGGCGGCAGCGGTGGCCATCCTGCAGAGTTGGCTGGATCAGCGCCGCGCGGCGGTGGCGGGAGAGCTCAGCGATGGTTGACAGCGCACGGCGGGACCGAGCCGAGCCCGAGGCGGTGGGACCGCCCTCCCGGCGCAGGTCGAGCCGCGTCGCCCGCAAGCAGGCGAAGCGGGGCCGTCGGCGGCGCTTCGCCGTCAAGATCGCGCTTGCGGTGTTCTTCGTGGTGGTGCTCGCCGGCGTGTTCGCGGGCGGCAAATTGTGGCACACGCTGTTCGGGCTCGGTGACGACTACAGCGGTAGCGGCAAGCGGGACCTGGTGATTCAGGTTCAGGCCGGTGACTCCACGACCAACATCGGCGAGACGCTGGAAAAAGAGCAGGTCATCAAGACGGTGCGAGCATTCGTCAACGCCGCGCACGGCAACAGCGCCATCAACTCGATTCAGCCCGGCTTCTACCGGATGCGCACCGAAATCCCGGCGGCCAACGCCGTCGCGCGCCTCGCCGACCCGAACAGCCGGGTGGGCCGGCTGGTCATCCCGGAGGGCCGTCAGGTCGACGACACCACCGACATGAAGACCAACGTGGTGACGCCGGGGATCCTGACGCTGATCTCGCGCGCCACCTGCGTGGATCTCGACGGTCACACCCGCTGCGTCCGGGTGGATGATCTGCGCGCGGCGGCGACCAACAGCTCCGCCTTGGCGTTGGCAGTGCCGCCATGGGCCACCGAGCCCGTCGGCGAGCTCGGCAAGGACCACCGGCGGATCGAGGGTTTGATCGCGCCCGGCACCTTCAACATCGACCCGTCCGCCTCACCGGAGACCATCCTGTCGACCCTGATCGGCGCCGGTGCCGAGGAGTACGTGAAATCCGGGTTGGTGGACACCGCCGTGGCCATGGGCCTGTCGCCGTACGACATCCTGGTGGTGGCGTCGCTGGTGCAGCAGGAATCCAACTCCCAGGACTTCGCCAAGGTCGCCCAGGTCATCTACAACCGCCTGCACGCCCACCACACGCTCGAGTTCGACTCGACGGTCAACTACCCGCTGGACCGCCGCGAGGTGGCCACCAGCGACGCCGACCGTGGCCAGAAGACGCCGTGGAACACATACGTGTCGCAGGGCTTGCCCGCCACCGCGATCTGTTCGCCCGGTACCGACGCACTGAACGCCGCCGAGCACCCGCAGCCCGGTGACTGGCTGTACTTCGTCACCATCGACGCTCAGGGCACGACACTGTTCACCCGCGACTATCAACAACACCTGGCCAACATCGAGCTGGCTAAGCACAACGGTGTCCTCGACAGCACTCCCCGCTAGCGCGGCGCCGCGCAGGGCGGGCGTGCTCGGCAAGCCGATCGCGCACTCGAAATCCCCGCAGTTGCACCTGGCCGCCTACCGCGCGCTGGGTCTGACCGACTGGACCTACGACCGCATCGAATGCGACGCCGAGCAGCTGCCCGGCGTTGTCCGCGGATTCGGGCCCGAATGGGTCGGGGTGTCGGTGACCATGCCCGGCAAGTTCGCCGCCCTACGGTTCGCCGACGAGCGCACCGACCGTGCGGAGCGGGTGGGATCGGCCAACACCCTGGTCCGCACGCCGACCGGCTGGCGGGCCGATAACACCGACATCGACGGGGTCACCGGGGCGCTCGCGTCAATTGGGCGGTTCTCTGGATGGGCGCTCGTCTGTGGATCGGGCGGCACCGCGCCGGCCGCCGTCGCCGGCCTGGCCCAACTGGGCGTCGCCGGCATCACCGTCGTGGCCCGCAATCCCGACAAGGCGGCCCGGTTGATGGACCTGGGCAAGCAACTGGGCGTGCCCACCCGGTTCTGCGATCTGGACGGCGACGGGCTGGCCGACGAGGTGGCCGGCGCCGAGGTGCTGGTCAGCACCATCCCGGCGGACGTCGCCGAACGCTACGTCGGCACCTTCGAACGCGTCGGTGTGCTGCTGGATGCCGTCTACGATCCGTGGCCCACGCCGCTGGCCGCCGCGGTGAGCGCCGCGGGCGGCCGGGTGATCAGCGGCCTGCAGATGCTGCTGCACCAGGCCTTCGCGCAGGTGGAACAGTTCACCGGGCTGTCCGCACCGCGCGAGGCGATGGCTTGCGCGGTGGCCGCACCGGATTAGCCTGCCGCGCATGCGGATTGCGACGGCCTGTCTGGTGCTGGCCTGGCTGGCGGCGTTGAGTTGGTATGACATCCGCGAACGACGCTTGCCGAACCCGCTGACGCTGACCGGGGCCGCGGCGGTCCTGGCCGTCGCGACGATGGCCGGGCGCGGGTCGCCCGCGCTGGCCGGAACCGTGGCCTTGACGGCGATCTATCTGGTGGTGCATTGCGCGGCGCCGGGCGGAATGGGGGCCGGCGACGTCAAGCTGGCTCTCGGTCTGGGCGCGCTGACCGGTTGCTTCGGGGCCGGCGCATGGTTTCTGGCGGCGTTGGGCGCGCCGCTGCTGACCGCGGTGGTCGGCGCGGTCGCCCGGCTTCTCGACCGCGCCCATGACGCGGCCACCGTGCCGCACGGGCCGTCGATGTGTCTGGCCAGCGCGGCGGGCGTCGGGCTGGCGCTGCTCTGACGCCCTCCGACCCCGTAGGGTCGCCGCGCAGCGCCAGGTCGACATCGCCTTCTGACCCGTGCCTCGGCGGACCGCTATCGCCGCGGACTGCGCGAATCGGCATTCGGAACTCGACATGGGAAGATGGGACCCGTGTTGCGTTGGATCACTGCTGGGGAGTCGCACGGCCGCGCGCTGGTGGCCGTGCTCGAAGGCATGGTCGCCGGTGTGGAGATCACCTCCCTCGACATCGCCGAACAGCTGGCCCGGCGCCGTCTCGGATACGGTCGCGGCGCGCGGATGGCGTTCGAGCGCGACGCGGTGAGCGTGCTGTCCGGGGTGCGTCACGGCGTCACCTTGGGCGGGCCCATCGCGGTCGAGATCGGCAATACCGAATGGCCGAAGTGGGAGACGGTGATGGCCGCCGACCCGGTCGACCCGGGGGAGCTGGCGGACAGCGCCCGCAATGCGCCGCTCACCAGGCCGCGGCCCGGCCACGCCGACTACGCGGGCATGCTCAAGTACGGCTTCGATGACGCCCGGCCGGTGCTGGAGCGGGCGAGCGCCCGCGAAACCGCGGCCCGCGTGGCGGCGGCCACGATCGCCCGCTCGTTCCTGCGCCAGGCGCTCGGCGTCGAGGTGCTCTCGCACGTGATCGCGATCGGTCCGTCGGCGCCCTACGTGGGCCCGCCGCCGGGCCCGGACGACCTGCCTGCGATCGACGCCAGCCCCGTGCGCGCCTTCGACAAGGCGGCCGAGGAGGCGATGATCGCCGAGATCGAGGCCGCCAAGAAGGACGGCGACACGCTCGGCGGTGTGGTCGAGGTGGTGGTCCTGGGTCTGCCCGTCGGGCTGGGCTCGTTCACCAGTGGCGACAACCGGCTGGACAGCCAGCTCGCCGCCGCCGTTATGGGCATCCAGGCGATCAAGGGCGTCGAGATCGGCGACGGTTTCGAGACCGCACGCCGCCGCGGCAGCCGCGCCCACGACGAGATGTATCCAGGCCCCGACGGCGTGGTGCGCTCGACCAATCGCGCGGGCGGCCTGGAAGGCGGCATGACGAACGGCCAGCCGCTGCGGGTGCGCGCCGCGATGAAGCCCATCTCCACGGTGCCGCGGGCGCTGGCCACCGTCGACATGGCGACCGGCGACGAGGCCGTCGCGATCCACCAGCGCTCGGACGTGTGCGCGGTGCCGGCCGCGGGCGTGGTGGTGGAGGCCATGGTGGCGCTCGTGCTGGCCCGGGCGGCGCTGCAGAAGTTCGGCGGCGATTCGCTGGCCGAAACCCGCCGCAACGTCGAGGGCTATCGACAGGCGGTCGCCGAGCGGGAGTCACCGGCCGCCCGGGGTACGGCGTAATGGCGCCCAAGGCGGTCCTGGTGGGCCTGCCGGGGTGCGGCAAGTCGACCATCGGCCGGCGGCTGGCCAAGGCGCTCGGTGTCGATTTCCTGGACACCGACGTGGCCATCGAGCAGCAGACGGGGCGCCGCATCGCCGACATCTTCGCCGCCGACGGCGAGGCGGAATTCCGCCGCATCGAGGAAGGCGTGGTGCGCGCCGCGCTGGCCGACCACGACGGCGTGGTGTCGTTGGGGGGCGGCGCGGTCACCACGCCGGGGGTGCGCGAGGCGCTCGCCGGCCATACCGTCATCTACCTGGAGATCAGCGCGACCGAAGGCGTGCGGCGCACCGGCGGCAACACCGTGCGCCCGCTGCTGGCCGGACCCGATCGCGCCGACAAGTACCGTGCGCTGCTGGCCGAACGCAGCCCGCTGTACCGGCGGGCGGCGACCATCCGCGTCGACACCAACCGGCGCAACCCGGGCGCGGTGGTCCGCTACATCGTCTCGCGGCTGCAGCAGGCTCCGGCCGGGGCCGCCACATGACCGGTGATCCGGTCACGATCGAGGTGGCCGTAGACCCGCCGTACCCGGTGATCGTCGGTACCGGCTTGCTCGGCGAGCTCGACGAACTCCTCTGTGACCGGCACAGGGTGGCCATCGTGCATCAACCGGTGCTGGCGGAGACCGCCGAGGTGATTCGAAGCCGGTTGGCGGACAAGGGCGTTGACGCGCACCGCATCGAAATCCCGGACGCCGAGGAGGGCAAAAACCTTCCTGTGGTCGGTTTCTTGTGGGAAGTCTTGGGCCGCATCGGGATTGGCCGCAAAGACGCATTGGTCAGCCTCGGCGGCGGGGCGGCCACCGACGTCGCGGGGTTTGCGGCGGCCACCTGGCTGCGCGGTGTCGACATCGTGCACGTGCCCACCACGTTGCTCGGCATGGTCGACGCTGCCATCGGGGGCAAGACCGGGATCAACACCGACGCGGGCAAGAACCTGGTCGGGTCGTTCTATCAGCCACACGCCGTTCTGGTCGACCTGTCGACACTGCAGACGTTGCCGGCCAACGAACTTGTCGCGGGGATGGCCGAAATCGTCAAGGCGGGATTCATCGCCGATCCGGTGATTCTCGACCTCATCGAGGCCGATCCGCAGGCCGCGGCCGACCCGGCGGGTGACGTGCTGGCGGAGCTGATCCGGCGCTCGATCGCCGTCAAGGCAGAGGTTGTCGCCGCCGACGAGAAAGAGTCGGAGCTGCGCGAAATCCTCAACTACGGGCACACATTGGGGCACGCGATCGAGCGTCGCGAGCGCTACCAGTGGCGGCACGGAGCCGCGGTGTCGGTGGGATTGGTCTTCGCCGCCGAGCTGGCCCGGCTGGCCGGGCGCCTCGACGACGCCACCGCGCAGCGGCACCGCACCATCCTGTCCGCGCTCGGCCTGCCGGTCAGCTACGACGCCGACGCGCTGCCGCAGTTGCTGGAATACATGGCGGGAGACAAGAAGTCGCGCGCCGGCGTGCTGCGCTTCGTGGTCCTCGACGGCCTGGGCAAGCCGGGCCGGATGGCCGGCCCCGACCCGTCGCTGCTGGCGGCGGCCTATGCCGGACTCGCGGAGGCGTCATGACCTGCGCCGGCGATGATGCACAGCGAAGCGATGAGGGGGAGCGGTGCCGATGACCACCGTCGTGAACGTCATCAACGGCCCCAACCTGGGCCGGCTGGGCCGGCGCGAGCCGGACGTGTACGGCGACACGACGCACGATGAACTGGCCGCGCTGATCGAACGGGAGGCCGACACGCTCGGCCTCAAAGCCGTTGTGCGGCAAAGCGATAATGAATCAGACCTGCTGGACTGGATCCATTCGGCGGCCGACGCGGGCGAACCGGTGATCCTCAATGCCGGCGGCCTCACTCACACCTCGGTGGCGTTGCGTGACGCGTGCGCGGAGTTGCGTGCGCCCCTGATCGAAGTGCACATCTCCAATGTCCATGCACGCGAAGAGTTTCGGCGACACTCCTACCTCAGCCCCGTCGCGACCGGCGTGATCGTCGGGCTGGGAGTGCAGGGCTACCTGCTCGCCCTGCGTTATCTGGCCGGAGATCCCGGCGCCCACAGCTAGCCCTTGCCGGGTTCCTTGCCGCGCCTGGTGTCCTCGTCGCCGGTGCGGATCACCTCGGTCTTCGGGTCGTCCCTGGGCTTGGCGATCGTTTCGGTCGGTGATTCGGTGGTGGACACCTTGTCGGTGGGCGCCTCGCGCTCGGCTGTGGCGACCGACCCGGTCCGCGCCTCGGTGTGGGCAGCGGACGACTGCGTGGGAATCTCGCCGGTGGGCGCGTCGTCGGCGCGCACCGCGGAGAACACGTCGGTGTCGGCCCGCTCCTCGTCAGTGCCGGGCCGGCGCGGCGGGGGATTGCGATCCACCCGCCAGCGCCCGATGGTCACGCCGAGGATGCCGGGCACGAAGACACACAGGGCGGTGAAGGCCGCGAACGTCGTCACCTCGTTGAGCAGCCCCCCGGTGTACAGGCCGCTGTAAAAGGTCGCGATCAGCCAGGAGACGGCTCCACTGAGCACACCGGCCACCAGACCGGCCAGCAGCCAGGTCATCGCCAGGTCGCCGCGGCGGTCCGGATCGGGGTTGGCGATGGCGTCGGCCCGGCCGTCGCGAATTCCCCAGATGATCACGCCGATGATGAACAAGAGCAGCAGCGCCACGCTGAACAACGTCGCCTGGGTCTGCCAAGCGTTGATCAGCGCACCCTGGAACAATCGGACTACGACCATCGCCGCGGCGTAGACCAATCCGCGCAGCATCCAGTTACTCATGGCCCAAAAGCGTAGCGAGTACCGTCAAGACCCGTGACACATTCACAGCGTCGAGACAGGCTCAGGGCACGACTCGAGGCCAGCGGATTGGATGCGCTGCTGGTCACGGACCTGGTGAACGTCCGTTACCTTTCCGGTTTCACCGGGTCCAACGGCGCGTTGCTGGTGTTCGCCGACGATCGAGACCCGGTGCTGGCCACCGATGGGCGGTACCGGACCCAGGCCGCCGAGCAGGCGCCGGACCTCGAAGTCGCCATCGAACGGGCGCTCGGACGCTACCTGGCCGCTCAGGCCGCCGAGGCGGGCGCGCACAAGCTGGGCTTCGAAAGCAACGTGGTGACCGTCGACGGATTCGACGCCCTGACCCGCGAGCTGGCCGAACGGAACTCGGCCACCGAACTGGTCAAGGCGGCCGGGACCGTCGAGGCGCTGCGCGAGGTCAAAGACGCCGGCGAGGTCGCCCTGCTGCGGCTCGCCTGCGAGGCGGCCGACGCGGCACTGAGCGATCTGGTGGCGCGTGGCGGCCTGCGGCCCGGCCGGACCGAGCGCGAGGTCAGCCGCGAGCTCGAGGGCCTGATGCTGGACCACGGCGCCGACGCGATCTCGTTCGAGACCATCGTGGCCGCGGGGCCGAACTCGGCGATCCCGCACCACCGCCCCACCGACGCGGTGCTGGCCAGCGGCGACTTCGTCAAGATCGACTTCGGGGCGCTGGTCGGCGGCTATCACTCCGACATGACCCGCACCTTCGTGCTCGGCAAGGCCGCCGACTGGCAGCTGGATATCTATCAGCTGGTCGCCGACTCGCAGCGGGCGGGCCGGGAGGCGCTGCACGCCGGCGCCGACCTGCGCGAGGTGGACGCCGCGGCGCGCCGGGTGATCGCCGATGCCGGCTATGGCGAGCACTTCAGCCACAGTCTGGGTCACGGTGTGGGCTTGGAAATCCACGAGGCGCCGGGCATCGGCGCCACGTCCACCGGCACGTTGCTGGCCGAATCCGTGGTGACCGTCGAACCCGGCGTGTACCTGCCCGGCCGCGGCGGGGTGCGCATCGAGGACACGCTGGTGGTGCCGGAGGAGGCTCGCGGGGCGCCCCCGGAATTGCTGACCAAGTTTCCCAAGGAGCTGACCGTCTTGTCGTAGCCCCGAGGGAGTCGGCCACGTGCGCGCGGCTTCGCCCGGGGCCAGCCGCGCGAGTACAGTCGGGTGCGTTCACGCCGCTGCCGTCGCCGGACGGGCAAGCCGCGCTCGGCTCCGAACACGTCCACCGCTAACGGGGTTTCGCGCCTCACCGCCCGACCCCGGCCAGGGGTGCGCGGCCGCGGAGCGCTCTAAACTGACCGACAAGTCACAGACAGTTCCGCAGGAAACTGTCCAACGTCCGAGGAGATATACCGAACCGTGGCAAGCACTGCCGATTTCAAGAACGGACTGGTACTGGTGATCGACGGCCAGCTGTGGCAGATCGTCGAATTCCAGCACGTCAAACCGGGCAAGGGTCCCGCTTTCGTGCGGACCAAGCTGAAGAATGTGCTCTCCGGGAAGGTCGTCGACAAGACGTACAACGCCGGCGTGAAGGTGGAGACCGCCACCGTCGACCGGCGCGACACCACCTACCTGTACCGCGACGGCTCGGACTTCGTCTTCATGGACAGCCAGGACTACGAGCAGCACCCGCTGCCCGAGTCGTTGGTCGGCGACGCCGCCCGGTTCCTGTTGGAGGGGCTGCCGGTGCAGGTGGCGTTCCACGATGGGGCTCCGTTGTACATCGAGCTGCCCGTGTCGGTCGAGATGGAAGTCACGCACACGGAGCCGGGCTTGCAGGGCGACCGGTCCAGTGCCGGCACCAAGCCCGCCACCGTCGAAACCGGGGCCGAGATCCAGGTGCCGCTGTTCATCAACACGGGAGACAAGCTGAAGGTCGACACGCGCGACGGCAGCTACCTGGGGCGCGTCAACGCGTGAGCAGACCCGTCAGGGGACGCCATCAGGCCCGCAAACGTGCCGTCGACCTGTTGTTCGAAGCCGAGGCCCGTGGGCTGAGCCCGGCGGAGATTGTCGACGTCCGCGCCGGGCTTGCCGAAACCAACCCCGAAATCGCGCCCCTGCAGCCCTATACGGCCGCGGCGGCCCGGGGCGTCGGCGAGCACGCCGCGCACATCGACGACCTGATCAGCTCGCATCTGCAGGGCTGGACGCTGGACCGGCTGCCCGCCGTGGACCGCGCCATCCTGCGCGTGGCGGTCTGGGAGCTGCTGTATGCCGACGACGTGCCGGAGCCGGTCGCGGTCGACGAGGCCGTGCAGCTGGCCAAGGAGCTGTCCACCGACGAATCGCCGGGCTTCGTCAACGGGGTCCTCGGTCACGTCATGCTGGTGACGCCGCAGATCAGGGCCGCCGCCCAGGCGGTTCGCGGTGCGGTGGGTTCCGATGCCGCCGACACACCGGAGGACCACGGACCGCAGTCATGACCCGCTTGGAACTGCGCCTGCTCGTGGCGGCCGTCCTAGCCGCGACGGTGGTGGTGGGTGCGGTGCTCTGCGCCGCGTACCGGCTGACCGTCGTCGCCTCGGTGCTCTCGATCTATGCGCTCGGCGTGGGCGCCTGGCTGTATCACTGCGTCGAGCGGGTGGTTGTCGCCCGGCGCATCAGCACGGTGCGCTCCGCGGCCAAGCCGCTGCAGCCGCTGCTGCCGGTGATGGCCGCGATCATGGCGCTGACGCAGGGCGTGGTGAGGTCGCTCAGCGATGTCACCGAGTTACCGGTCCGGCGCTGGGAGCTGCCCATGCTGCGGCGGGCGGACGGCGCCCGCGGTCGCGGGCGGGTTATCGACGGCGACGTGGACAGTGACGACGACGCGGAACGCTGATCAAGCTGGGGTGAAATGACCACGGGCGTGGCGTAGCGGGTTCACAATACGAACGGCACGTCCGCGGCGGCGATCCGAGAAGAACAGGTGAGGTCATGATTCGATACACCACCCAGCCGCGAAGACTTCGGGTGTCTGCGCTGGCGGCCGTGGCCAACCCGTCATACGCCCGGGTCGACACCTGGAACCTGCTCGACGACGCCTGCCGTCACCTCGCCGAGGTGGACCTCGCCGGGCTGGACAAGGCCCATGACGTGGCCCGGGTGAAACGCCTGATGGACCGCATCGCCGCCTACGAACGCTACTGGCTGTACCCCGGTGCGGGGAATCTGGCGAACTTCCGCGCCCACCTGGAGAGCCTGTCCACCGTGCGGCTCACCGAAGAGGTTTCCCTGGCCGTGCGGTTACTGAGTGAATACGGCGACCGCGCAGGGCTTTTCGATACGTCGGCGCCGCTGGACGACCAAGAGCTGGTCGCCCAGGCCAAGCAGCAGCACTTCTACACGGTGCTGCTCGCCGACGACGCGCCGAGTACCGCCCCGGACAGCCTGGCCGAGTGCCTGCGCGCGCTGCGCTGTCCGTCCGACGACGTGCAGTTCGAAATCCTGGTGGTTCCCAGCGTCGAGGACGCCATCACCGCGGTCGCGCTGAACGGGGAGATTCAGGCCGCGATCATCCGCGACGACCTGCCGCTTCGGTCCCGCGACCGGTTGCCCTTGATGAACACGCTGCTCGGGCCCAATGAGGATGCGGGAGACGTCATCCCGGACCGCGTCAACGATTGGGTGGAGTGCGGCGAGTGGATCAGGGAGCTGCGGCCGCACATCGACCTGTATCTGCTGACCGACGAGTCGATCGCCGCCGGCGATGACGCCGAGCCCGACGTCTACGACCGGACGTTCTATCGACTCAACGATGTCACCGACCTGCATAGCACGGTGCTCGCCGGACTGCGAAACCGTTATGCGACACCGTTTTTCGACGCATTGCGGGCGTACGCCGCCGCGCCGGTCGGTCAATTCCACGCCCTGCCCGTAGCGCGCGGCGCCAGCATCTTCAACTCCAGGTCGCTGCAGGACATGGGGGAGTTCTACGGCCGCAACATCTTCATGGCCGAAACCTCCACCACCTCCGGTGGACTCGACTCGCTGCTGGACCCGCACGGCAACATCAAAAAGGCGATGGACAAGGCCGCGAAGACGTGGAACGCCGATCACACCTACTTCGTCACCAACGGGACGTCGACCGCCAACAAGATCGTGGTGCAGTCGCTGACCCGGCCGGGCGACATCGTGCTGATCGACCGCAACTGCCACAAGTCGCACCACTACGGGCTGGTGCTCGCCGGTGCCTACCCGCTGTATTTGGACGCGTATCCACTGCCGCAGTTCGCGATCTATGGCGCGGTGTCCCTGCGCACGATCAAGCAGACGCTGCTGGATCTGGAGGCGGCCGGACAGTTGCACCGGGTCCGCATGCTGCTGCTGACCAACTGCACCTTCGACGGTGTCGTCTACAACCCGCTGCAGGTCATGCAGGAGGTGTTGGCGATCAAGCCCGACATCTGCTTCTTGTGGGACGAGGCATGGTACGCGTTCGCCACGGCCGTGCCGTGGGCCCGGCAACGGACCGCGATGGTGTCTGCCGAGCGCCTCGAGCAGATGCTGGCATCGCCGGAATACGTTGAGCAATACCGGGAATGGGCCGCAGCCATGGCCGGGGTTGATCGGTCGGAATGGATCGAGCGCAAGCTGATGCCCGACCCGGCCACCGCGCGGGTGCGCGTCTATGCCACGCACTCCACGCACAAATCGCTGTCGGCGCTGCGGCAGGCGTCGATGATCCACGTGCGCGACCAGGATTTCAACGCGCTCGCCCGCGATTCCTTCGGCGAGGCGTTTTTGACCCACACCTCGACATCACCGAACCAGCAGTTGCTGGCGTCGCTGGACCTGGCCCGGCGCCAGGTCGACATCGAAGGCTTCCAACTGGTCCGGCAGGTCTACGACATGGCGCTGGTCTTCCGGCATCGGGTGCGTAAGGACCGGCTGATCAGCAAGTGGTTCCGCATTCTCGACGAATCGGACCTGGTGCCTGAGGAATTCCGGGAGTCGGCGGTCAGCTCGACCGCTTCGATCAGGCAGGGCGCTTTGGCCGAGTGGAACCAGGCGTGGCGATCCGACCAGTTTGTGCTGGATCCGACTCGGGTCACGCTGTTCGTCGGGGCGACCGGAATGAACGGCTACGACTTCCGCGAGAAGATCCTGATGGAGCGGTTCGGCATCCAGATCAACAAGACGTCGATCAACAGCGTGCTTCTGATCTTCACGATTGGTGTCACATGGTCGAGCGTGCACTACCTGCTCGACGTGTTGCGCAGGGTGGCAATCGATTTCGACCGCATCGAGAAGGCGGCCAGCGTCGCCGATCGGGCGTTGCAGGAGCGTCATGTTGAGGAGATCACCGAGGATCTGCCGCATCTGCCCGACTTCAGTGAGTTCGACGTCGCCTTCAAGCCCGTCGACGAATGCAAGTTCGGCGACATGCGCTCGGCCTTCTACGCGGGATACGAAGAATCCGATCGAGAGCATGTGCTGATCGGCACCGCCGGCCGGCGGCTGGCCGAAGGTAAGACCCTGGTGTCGACCACGTTCGTGGTGCCCTACCCTCCGGGATTCCCGGTACTGGTGCCGGGCCAGGTGGTCTCCAAGGAAATCGTTTATTTCCTGGCCCAGCTCGACGTCAAAGAAATCCACGGCTACAACCACGATCTCGGGCTGTCGGTCTTCACGGAGACGGCGCTGGCCCGAATGGAGGCGCAACGCAATGCCGCGATGGCGGCGGTGGGTTCGGTGACCGCGGCTTTCGAGCTGCCCGCGGACGCGTCCGGGACCAACGGGGCACGCAACAACGGTGCCAACGACACTCCGGCCGTGCCGTCGGTCGCCGACAGCTGAGCGATCAACCGGTCGTCGAAGCCGGGTTCGCGCCGCACGTGGCGCTCGCGGAGGCGTGGGGTGCGCCCGGCGACCAGTCGGCGATACCGCGCCGGATCCCCGCAAGGAGTGCATCCCGATCGACAGGAGCCGTCTGGTTGCAGCTCGAACTGAGGGTGTTGAACGGGCTCGGGTCGGCGCCCGCCTGCGCCACTCCCAGGCCGACGCAGCCGAACACCACCGCCGCTGCGGCCAGCATTCGGGTGGTCGCACGATCGATACGGTGCGCGGGGCCTGCAGTACCAAGCATGACGCCGCAAGCCTAGGACGCGGCCGCTGAGAGGCCGCTGAGAAACGCGCTGAGCTCGATGTTTTCCCCCAGGCCGACGGGCCTGCAGAATCGGAGGCGTGCGGATACCCGGCGTCTGGCCATCTCGTCGACGCGGGCGAGTGCGGTCGTGGCACCTCGCGCCTCTGGGCATTTCGGCCCGCTCCGCCGCAGTGTCGGCGGTCGTTGTGCTGTGCGCGCTCAGTGTGGCCGGCGCGGGCTTGGACGCGGTCTTGTACCGCAAACTGATCGCGGGCGTCGACTACGCCGCCGCCGAAAGGGTCCGTGACATCACCAAGGCGCTGCAGTCCGAATCGCTCGACGACCTCGACAACGCGTTGCTGATCACCGATCAGCGGGTGGTCGCAACCCAGCTGATCGGTCCGGATGGCAACGTGGTCAAGCGATCCGGCTCCGCACCGAGAACACCGCTGGTCGCCGCGAGCGAGTTCGACTTCAACCTGCGCCGCGGCCTGCCCGACGACGTGGTGGCCGGTGAGGACATGCGTGTCAGTGGTCAAAAAGTCGCGACCCGATCCGGTGTGTACACGGTGCTGGTGGGGGGCGGCAGCGAGGCCGTCGAGGCGACCGCGCGCACTCTGGCGATCCTGTTGGCCTGCAGCGCGCCGGTGATCGTCGGGGTGGTGGCGGGGGCAACCTACTGGCTGGTGCGACGGTCGCTGCAGTCGGTGGACGCCATCCGGACCAGGGTGGCCGAGATCTCGACGTCCGATCTGGCCGAGCGGGTACCCGTGCCCGACGGGCACGACGAGATCGCGGCCCTGGCCCTCACAATGAACGAGATGCTCTCGCGCCTGGAGGCGGGTCACCGCGCGCAGCAACGCTTTGTCGGCGATGCGTCACACGAATTGCGTAGCCCGTTGGCCACCATCATCTCCGGGCTGGAAGTGGCCGAAGCGCATCCCGATCTGCTCGACGCCGACCTGGCGGTCAACACCTTGCTGCCCGAGGCGCGGCGCATGCACACCCTGGTCGAGGACCTGCTGCTGCTGGCCCGCGCCGACGAGCAGACGCTGCTCCGGCGCAAAGAGCGGGTGGCCCTCGACGACCTCGCGCGGACCGAGGCCGACCGTGCCCGCCGTGAAGCGCCAGTCGTGATCCACACCGATATCCGCCCGGCGCGGCTGGACGGTGACCCGGTGGCCATGTCGCGGATGATCCGCAACCTGGTCGAAAATGCTGTCCGCCATGCGGTTTCGTGTGTCGCCATCGAGGTCGGCGGCCGGGACGAAGTTGCGGTCCTTGTCGTCAGCGATGACGGCCCCGGGATCGCCCCGGCCGACCGGAACCGGGTATTCGAACGTTTCGTGCGCTTGGATTCCGACCGGGCGCGCAGCGGGGGAGGGGCCGGCCTGGGCCTGGCGATCGTCGCCGAGATCGTCGCCGCACACGGCGGCACGGTCAGCATCGACGACCCGCCCTGCGGCGGAACCAAGGTGATCGTGACGTTGCCGGTGTGTCAGCACAGCAATCGGTAACCGACGCCCCGGATGGTCTCGATGGTGTTGGTACCGAACGGAACATCGATCTTTCGACGTAGATAACCGACGTACACCTCGACCACGTTGTCGGGGCCGTGATGATGCGCGTCCCAGACGTTCTGCAATATCTCGGCCTTGGTCACCACCACATCCTTGTTGCGCATCAGGAACTCGAGCACCCCGTATTCGCGCGGCGTCAGCGCGATCGGGGTCGATCCCCGTTTGACCGCGTGCCGGGCGGGATCCAGGGCGAGTGTCCCTGCTTTCATCACCACCGGCCGTGCCGGCGCGCCGCGACGAATCAGGGCCCGCAGCCGCGCCACCAGCACGCGGAATGAGAAGGGCTTGGTCAGATAGTCATCGGCTCCCAGATCAAAGGCGTCGGTTTGGTCGTACTCACCGTCCTTGGCGGTGAGCATGAGTACCGGCGTCCACACGCTGTGCGACCGCATCCGGCGCAGCACCTCGTAACCGCTCAGGCCGGGCAGCATGATGTCGAGAACGACTACGTCAAAAGCGTTTTCGGTGGCTTCCCGCAGGCCGTCGACACCGTTGCCGACGGCCACGACCACGAACCCCTCCGCCTTGAGCCCCCGTGCCACGGTGGCACACAGCCGCGGTTCATCCTCAACGAGCAGGACTCGCATGGGTCAACGCTACGTCGGGCGCGAGACGCACCCTCAGTCGGGCCAGCGGGCCTCGATCAATACCTCGGCACACGGGCCGCCCATCGCAGAACCGGTTGGTCGCCCCCCAGACGGCGCCGGCACTTTCCAGCTTGATGCGCACCGGGTGGCTGACGATGGTCTCACCCGGATTGGTATGGCTGAAGAACGTTGTCAGGCTGTCGAGGTCGACGTCGACCGTCCAGTCAGGCCACGGTGCTTGGAAGAAGTCACGGTTGAACCACATCGTCGGGCATTCTTCGATGCGACGCTCTCGCAAGCCCATTGGGGAAGCATCATGAGTGCCTGACGCTGCTGCGCGCCGGATGGCATCCCCGCTCCTCGTCGTCTACCCATCACCGACGTCACTACGGTACGTCCACTTCACTGTGACACCGTTGAAAGCGGGATTGCCCGCCCCGCCGTTGCCGCGGGTGAAACGCGGTTGGTGAATCAACCTCTCGGTGAGCGCGGCCCGAAAATCGTCCGGTCAGTTCGGGTCCTGGTCTGGTTGCTCGATGTCAAGGGGCGGCCCGGCTTCCGTCGCATCGTCTTTGGTCTGGCCGGGGTGGCGACCGGGACGTTGCGGTATCACGACGAGCAGCACCGCGATCAGGGCCGCCAGCACCGCCGAGGCGAGCGGGCGACTCCACGCCAGGCCGCCGTCGGCGACCGGCTTGTCGATGAAGTCACCCAGGGTCGCCCCCAGCGGTCGGGTGAGGATGAACGCCACCCAGAACAGGGTGACGCGGGAGATTGAGGTCCAGAAGTACAGGGCCGCGACCACTGCCAGGCCTGCCGCAAAAACCAGCGCGCCGCGTTCGTAGCCGAAATCCCGCGTGTCGGCCAGCCAGTCGCCGAGCGCGGTGCCCAGCGTCTGCGAGAACGTGATGGTTGCCCAATAGAAGGCCTCCACCTTGGGTGTCGAGACGGTGCTGACCGATACGGTGCCCTGCGACCATCGCCACACGACCAGGGTCACCACTAGACACGCCAGCAGCAGCAGCGATCCGCCGGTGTAGCCGATGCCCAGCGACCGGTCCGCGAAATCGGCCAGCACGGTGCCGAAGGTCGTCGAGGCCACGATCGTCAACCAGTAGAGGACCGCGTGGAATCGCTTGGCGAGGATCTGAGCCGCGACCAGCACCACCAGCGCGACGCCGAAGATCGCGACCCCGGCGGCATAACCCCAATTCAGGGTCATGGTGACGGTGTCGCCGCCCGTTTCGCCCAATGTCGTCGCCAAAACCTTGATGACCCAGAAGCCCAGCGTGACCGCCGGCACCTTGGTCAATGCGTGTTTCGAAACGTCCGTCATGCAAGCCATCTTGCGCCGTCGGGAGTCCGCACCCGGAATCGCGGGGGGCACGGCGTGGCAGGTTCTGCTCACCGGGATCACAAAGCCGACGGGTTCTCGCAGGTGGCGCAATGGCGTTGCGGGTGGGGGTTTTAGCTGGTCGGGTCCGACGGCGGCCCGGCGCAATACGCTCGGGCGTCGTCGCCGACCGTCCTGATCGACCCGAAAACCGCCTCTGAGCTGGGTTAGCGTGACTCCCGTGGCGCAACCAGTACCCATCGGGGGACCCAGGGCCGATCGGGCCCGCCGGGTCGCCGACGTGTTGCGCCAGCAGATCCACGCCGAGGCCTACCCCGACGGCCTGCCCGCCGAACTGGCGCTGGCCGCCGAATTCTCGGTATCGCGCAACACCATTCGGGAGGCACTGGCCGTCCTTAAACATGAGGGACTGATCGACCGCGGACCCAAGGTCGGCACACACGTCGCGCAGCGCAAGTACGACCACGGGCTCGACGCGCTGCTGGGTCTGAAGGAGACGTTCAAGGATCTCGGAGAGGTCCGCAACGAGGTGCGCGCCGCGATGTGTGTCACCGCGCCGCCGTCGGTGGCCCGCCGGTTGCGGCTGCAACCGGGCGAGCAGGCGGTGTTCGTCGAGCGGTTGCGTTACCTGGGTGATCTGCCGCTCAGCCTGGACCTCACCTACCTGGCCCCGGACATCGGCCGCGAGGTGCTCAACCATCCGCTGGAGACCAACGACCTGTTCGCGCTCATCGAAAAGGTGAGCGGGCAACGGCTGGGCTCGGCGGCGCTGGCGCTCGAGGCCATTCCGGCCGACGCGCACTCGGCGGCCACGCTGCAGGTGCCCGACGGCGCGGCGCTGCTGATGCTGGAGCGGCTCACCAGCCTGGCCGACGGCACCCCCGTCGACCTCGAATACATCCGGATGCGGGGCGATCGAATCACCATGCGGGGCAATCTCGTTAGAGCCGAGCCGATGAGGAGCAACAGATGACGCTGATCAACAACAACCGCGTCGACGTGCCGGTCACGATCGACGAGTCGCTGTGTATCGACGGTTGCACGCTGTGCGTGGAGGTCTGCCCGCTCGATGCGCTGGCCATCAACCCCGACACCGGCAAGGCTTTCATGCACGTCGACGAGTGCTGGTATTGCGGCCCCTGCGCGGCCCGCTGTCCCACCGGCGCCGTCACCGTCAACATGCCCTACCTCCTCCGCTGAAAAGCAAGCAACTCCAGGACATTTCATGAAACGACCCGCCATCCGGCTGGCGCCGGTGGTGTTCGCGATCGCCGCGCTCACCTCGGCCTGCTCACTGGAATCTCTGTCGCAGTCATCGGGTGTGGTCAACGTAGTGGTGGGCTATCAGTCCAAGACCATCAACACCGTCACTGCGGGTATCCTGCTTCGCGCCCAGGGCTACCTGGAGCACCGGCTCGCCGACATCACCACCCGGACCGGCACCAAATACGCGGTGCGGTGGCAGGATTACGACACCGGCGCCCCGATCACCGCGCAGATGCTCGCCGAGAAGATCGACATCGGCTCGATGGGCGACTACCCCATGCTGATCAATGGCTCCAAGACGCAGGCCAACCCGCTGGCGAAAACCGAGATCGTGTCCATCACCGGCTACAACCCCAAGGGCGCCCTCAACATGGTGGTGGTGACGCCCGGTTCGTCGGCGACCACGCTGGGTGACCTGGCCGGCGCCAAGGTCTCGGCCAGTGTGGGGTCGGCCGGTCACGGTACCTTGGTGCGGGCGCTGGACAGGGCCGGAATCAACGGCGTGGAAGTGCTCAACCAGCAACCCCAGGTGGGCGCCTCTGCCCTGGAATCAGGTCAGGTGCAGGGGCTTTCGCAGTTTGTCGCCTGGCCGGGGCTGCTGGTATTCCAGGACAAAGCCAAACTGCTGTACGACGGCGCCGAGTTGAACCTGCCCACCCTGCACGGGGTGGTGGTGCGACGCGCGTATGCCTCGGCGCACCCGGAGGTGCTGGGCGCCTTCCTGCAGGCGCAACTCGACGCGACCGATTTCCTCAACCACAAGCCGCTGGAGGCCGCCCGCATCGTCGCCCAGGGGAGCGGTCTGCCGCAGGAAGTGGTCTACCTCTACAACG
The DNA here is from genome assembly GCF_059812425.1 of Mycobacterium sp. NGS56. Taxonomy (NCBI): domain Bacteria; kingdom Bacillati; phylum Actinomycetota; class Actinomycetes; order Mycobacteriales; family Mycobacteriaceae; genus Mycobacterium; species Mycobacterium sp. NGS56. The sequence continues at coordinate 132,365 of NZ_JCALCQ010000004.1, read as the reverse complement.
GTCCCGGTGGTACGTCGTTCGATACCACCCTCAAGCCGTCACTGGTCGAGGCGTTGAAAAACGATGTCCCATACCTGAAGTCGATCGGCGACTTTGCCGACCTCGATGTATCCGGATTCGTCCAGGACGAGCCGTTGCGCACCGTGTACGGCGCTCGCGGCCTGAACTACGACGCCGCCCGGTCCGTCACCGCCAACCCGTCCGCGCTCCACGGTGATCCCGCCCTGGCAAGCGAACTGTGGCTGGACGGTTCGGATTCCACCCAAACGGTCGCCAACCCGACCAGTCTGCTCCGGGCGGCGCGGGACGCGACCGCCCGTGGCGCCAAAGTCCGTGCCGCCTACGTACCCGACGCGGAGCTGGGCACCCGATGGTTCGCCGACAAGGCGGTCTGGGTCCAGGACGGCCAGAACTACCTGCCGTTCGGAACGCCCGCAGGCGCGCATCGCTATCTCGCCGCGCACCCCGGCGGTGCCATCGTGAATTACGAACAGGCTCTTGGAGGTTCGGTATGACCGCTTATCTCACCGGCGACCCGGCGGCCCCGGTAGCCCCACAGGTCGCCGACACGGTCCCCGCGGCGGTCCATCCGCGGCGTACCGGCTCGCCTTGGCGATGGCGGCTGCTGCGGCTAGCATCGGTTGCCGCCGCGATCGGGTTGTGGCAGGTGCTCACCGCCGACAAGGCCCGGCTGCTGCTGCGCTTCGACACGCTGCCCACCGTCACCGAGATCGTGCACGCGCTGGGCCGTCGGCTCGAAACCTCAGACTACTGGCTTGATTTGGCGCAGTCGCTGATCCGTATTCTCACCGGCTTCGGATTGGCCGCGGTGGTCGGCGTCGCGACGGGCGTGCTGCTGGGCCGTTCGCGCTTGTTCACCAACATCTTCGGCCCGCTGACGGAGTTGCTCAGGCCCGTTCCCGCCATCGCGATGGTGCCAGTGGCGATCCTGCTGTTCCCGACCGACGAGGCCGGCATCGTGTTCATCACCTTCCTGGCGGCATATTTCCCGATTCTGGTCAGCACCCGGCACGCGGTGCGGGCGCTGCCGACGCTGTGGGAGGACTCGGTGCGCACCCTCGGCGGCGGGCGGTCCGATGTGCTGAAGCAGGTGGTGTTGCCGGGCATCCTGCCGGGTGTGTTCGGCGGCCTTTCGGTCGGTATGGGCGTGGCGTGGATCTGCGTGATCTCCGCGGAGATGATCTCGGGCCGACTCGGGATCGGCTATCGCACCTGGCAGGACTACACCGTGCTGGCCTACCCGCAGGTGTTCGTGGGCATCATCACCATCGGCGTGCTGGGTTTCGCGACGGCGGCCGCCGTCGAGGTCGTGGGCCGCCGGGTGACCGGCTGGCTGCCGCGTGCGGAGGAGGAAGGCCGGCAATGACTGTGAAGCAGGCCCCGGTGAGTCTGGAATTGGACCGAGTCCGCTTGTCCTACACCGGAGAACCGGTGATCGATCGCCTGACCCTGACCGTGCGTCCCGGGGAGATCCTGGTGCTCACCGGCCCCTCGGGCTGCGGCAAGTCGACGGTGCTGCGGGCACTGGCGGGACTGCTGCAGCCCGACCAAGGCCGGATCGTCGCTGACGGCGCCGAGGTGAAGACCACCTCGGGCGACAGGGGGATGGTGTTTCAGGACAACGCATTGTTGCCATGGCGGACCGTGCGCTCCAACATCGAGCTGGCCCTTCGGTTGCGGGGTGCCCCCCGGTCCGGCCGGCGCGCCGAGGCGGACCGCTGGATCGCCGAACTCGGTCTCACCGGGTTCGGCGACTATCTGCCGAAGAGCCTGTCCGGTGGCATGCGGCAGCGCGTTCAGCTGGCCCGCGGCCTGGCCGGGGCGCCGCGCGCGGTGATGATGGACGAACCGTTCGGCGCGCTGGATACCCAGACCCGAACGGCCATGCAGCGGCTGCTGATCGACACCTGGCGCGCCCATCCGACGACGATCGTATTCGTCACGCATGATGTCGATGAGGCGCTGCTGCTCGGCGATCGCATCGCCGTACTGGGCAGGGCCGGTCAACCGTTGCGCGCCCTGATCGACGTGCCGGAGCCACGCGTCGATCGGCAGCGCGCCGCGCTGCGCGCCGAAGTTGTTGCGGCACTGAACCACCGAGCGGAGGCGGCATGATGCAGATTCCCGACCCGGCGACCCCGATCCGGCTCGACTGTGACGTCCTGGTCATCGGCGGCGGCACCGCGGGCACCATGGCGGCGCTGTCGGCCGCCGAGAACGGTGCGCAGGTGCTGTTGCTGGAAAAGGCCCACGTGCGACATTCCGGTGCGCTGGCGATGGGCATGGACGGGGTGAATAACGCGGTGATCCCCGGCAAGGCCGAACCCGAGGACTACGTCGCCGAGATCACCCGCGCCAACGACGGAATCGTCAATCAGCGCACCGTGTATCAGACCGCGACCCGCGGCTTTGCGATGGTGCAGCGGCTGGAACGCTACGGCGTGAAGTTCGAGAAGAACGAGCACGGCGAATACGCGGTGCGCCGGGTGCACCGCTCGGGCTCCTACGTGCTGCCCATGCCCGAAGGCAAGGATGTCAAGAAGGCGCTGTATCGCGTGCTGCGGCAACGATCGATGCGCGAAAAGATTCAGATCGAGAACCGGCTGATGCCGGTGCGGGTGCTGGTGGACGGCGGGCGCGCGGTCGGCGCGGCGGCCCTGCACACGCGCACCGGTGAATTCGTCACGGTCGGCGCCAAGGCGGTTATCCTGGCGACCGGCGCCTGCGGGCGGCTCGGCCTGCCCGCGTCGGGCTACCTGTACGGCACCTACGAGAACCCCACCAACGCCGGCGACGGCTACTCGATGGCTTACCACGCGGGCGCGGAACTGTCCGGCATCGAGTGCTTCCAGGTCAACCCGTTGATCAAGGACTACAACGGCCCCGCGTGCGCGTACGTGGCCAATCCCTTTGGTGGGTATCAGGTCAACGCGCACGGCGAGCGGTTCGTCGATTCCGACTACTGGTCGGGGCAGATGATGGCCGAGGTCAAAACCGAGATCGACTCCGCCCGCGGCCCCATCTATCTCAAGGTGTCGCACCTGCCCGACGAGACGCTGACCGCCCTGGAGAACATCTTGCACACTACGGAGCGGCCGACCCGGGGCACCTTCCACGCCAACCGCGGCCATGACTACCGAACCCACGACATCGAGATGCACATCTCCGAGATCGGCCTGTGTAGCGGGCATTCCGCATCGGGGGTGTGGGTCGACGAGCACGCCCGCACCACGGTTCCCGGCCTCTACGCCGCCGGCGACATGGCCTGCGTTCCGCACAACTACATGATCGGGGCGTTCGTGTTCGGCGATCTGGCCGGCACGCACGCCGCCTCGACCCTAGCCGATGTCGCTGCACCACAGCAGCTTCCGGACGAACAGGTGCGTGCGGCGCATGAGCTGATCTACCGGCCGCTGCGGCATCCGGACGGCCCGCCACAACATCAGGTCGAGTACAAGCTGCGCCGATTCGTCAACGACTACGTCGCGCCCCCCAAGACCGGGGCGAAGCTGTCCCTGGCCATCCGCACCTTCGAGCGCATGAGCGCCGAGATCGGACAGATGGGCGCCCGTAATCCGCACGAGCTGATGCGCGCGGTGGAGGTGTCGTTCATCCGCGACTGTGCCGAGATGGCCGCCCGCTCGTCGCACACCCGCACCGAATCCCGGTGGGGCCTCTATCACGATCGCGCCGATTTGCCCGGCCGCGACGACAACCAGTGGGGCTATCACCTCAATCTGCGCAAAGCGACCCAAGGCGACGCCGAAAAAGGAATGGTGTTCCTCAAGCGGCCGGTGGCACCGTATTTCGTGTCCGTCCCGGAGCTCGACGGCCTGCCGCCCACCGACCAGACGGTGTACCCGGTGGAGCAGCCACCGCTGGTCGGCGGCCAAGCGCCCGCCACCGCGGTGTCCCGAATCGATTCGGCCACAACGACAGTCGAGCCGCCGTCACCGCGCATCGCCGAGGTGCTGGCGCTCGCGGAGCCCACGATGGCCGACCTGGGGCCCTATCTTGCCGACCCGGATCCCGGGGTGCGCCGCACCGCGGTGTCGACGCTGACCGAGCACACTCCGGACGGCTATGCGCCGGCGCTGGTCGCCGGGCTGAACGACGGCGACGCCGCGGTCCGCCACACCAGCGCCGACGGCATCCGCGAGCTGGTCGAGGTGCTGCCGGAGCCGGAAAGCGTTCGGGATCACCTCGATTCAGTCGATCGGGTGGTGCGCGCGGCCTCGCTGTACGTGCTGGCCGCGCGCCGCGCCGGTGACGCCGAGCAGTACCGTCACGCCTTGGACGACGTCGATCACCGGGTTCGCATCGAAGCGGTGCGGGCGCTGGTGTCCGTCGACGACGTGGCCGGTGTCGTGGCCGCCGCCGGCGACGAGAACCGTGAGGTGCGCATCGCGGCGGCCGCCGGGCTGGCGACGCTGGGAGCGACGACAGCCCCGGCCAGCTCGGCCGTGCGGCGGCTGATCGCCGACACCGATCCGCTGGTTCGCGCGGCCGCGCTGGCCGCGTTGGGCCATCTCGGTTGCGGCCAAGACGATTACGCCGCCATCAAACAGGCGCTGCGGGCGCCGGCCTGGCAGGTGCGGGAAGGCGCGGCGCGCGCCCTGGCCGGCGCGCCTGCCGACTTCGCGGTTCCGCATCTGTCCGAGGCGCTGGGCGACGCCCATCTGGACGTCCGCAAGGCGGCGGTACTGTCCTTGACCCGGTGGGCCGGTGAGCCCGCCGCTACAGACGCGTTGAGGCTCGCGCTCAAGGACGGCGACGCCGACGTGCGGGCCTATGCCCGCCGGGCGCTCGAGACGGACGGCTTGGGGCACAACTCCTAGTCAGCGCAGGATCTTGGCGTAGAGCAGGCTGTCCTGCGGCTCGGGCCCCATGGTGGGATAGACCGCGTGCCGGGCCAGCCGTCCCTCCAAGAAGAAGCCGGCGTGCTCGAGCAGTCGCGCCGAGCGCTCGTTGTCCACGCTGCAGGTGGCCCACACGCGATAGACCTCGCGATCGGCGTCGAGCGCGGTGAGCAGCATGCTGAGCACCTCGGACATCAATCCCTTGCCCCACCAGCGTCGGCCCAAACAGTAGCCGACCTCGACCGAGTGCGGTGCGGTGCGGCGGCAACTGGCCAGCCCGATCACCTCGCCGCGGTGCCGTGACTCGATGACCCAGGTCTTCTCGTCCGGACTGGCGTTGAGTTTCTCGGTGATCACGCGCCGCGTCGCGGCCACGTCCGGGTGCGGCGCCCACAACAGATATTTGGTGACCTGCGGATCGCGGGCCACCCGCTGGAACAGCGGCCCGGCGTCGTCGAGCGTGGGCAGGCGTAGCAGCAGCCTCGGACCGCTGATGCGGTCGGGCGGGTATTCGGGCATCGGGATGTGACTTTAAAGGTCGAGGGCGCGATAGGTGTTGCGGACGAATCTCGGTTGCGCCGTGCGGAGTTTCGCCAGCGACGTGTTACCGGCGACGGCCGTGGCGGCATCGACGGTCAGGTCCGGAAGATTCTGAATCAGGTAGAGCAGGATCAGATCCGCGGTGGGGTCGGCCTGCCACCACGTTCCGTAAGCGCCGGGCCAGCTGAACGTGCCGAGACCGCCCGGCCCGAAAAGCGGTGTGCTCTTGGCCGGATCGGTCACCAGCGACAGGTTCAGCCCGAAGCCGCGGCCGACCCAATATGGTGCGCCCAGGAAGTTGTGCCGCTTCTGTTCCGCGGTCAGCCGGTCGGTCCGCATCAGCCGGACGGACTCTTCCGACAGCACCCGCACGCCGTCGACCGCTCCGCCGCCCAGCAGCATCCGCACGAACCGCAGGTAATCGTCGGCGCTCGACCACAATCCGCCGCCGGCATTGCAGAACGAGGGCGGGGTGATGTGCGGCGGGCCCATCACCCCGTGGTGCAGTCGGCTCTGTTCGTCGAGTGAGTACATGGTGGCCGCGCGGCGCCGTGCCTCGGGGGAGACGAAGAACCCGGTGTCGGTCATGCCCGCCGGGCCCAGGATCCGTTCGTCGAGCACCTCGTGGAACGGCTTGTCCTCGATGCGGGAGGCGATGACGCCCAGCAGGTCGATGGAGTGGCTGTAGGTGACGCGGTCACCGGGTTGATGGACCAGCGGCAGCTTGGCCAGCTCGGCCAGCCAGGCGTCCGGACCCTGATTGAACGGCAGCCGCAGGTAGGCCTTGGAGATCGGCCCCGACACCGAGAAGCCGTAGGCCAGCCCGCTGATGTGGGTGAGCAGATCCTCGATCAGGATCGTGCGGTTGATCGGGCGGGTGCGGTCCAGCGGGCCGTGCGGATCGTCGAGCACCCGCACGTCGGCCAGCTCCGGTGCCCACCGGGTGACCGGGTCTTTGAGCGTCAGCTTTCCCTCGTCGACCAGACTCATCACCGCCGCGACCGTCACCGGCTTGGTCATCGAGGCGATGCGAAACAGCGTGTCGCGCTGCATCGGCAGACCCGCATCCACGTCACGGTAGCCAATTTCGTTGACCTGTAGCAGTTCTCCGCGCTGCCAGACCACCGTCACCGCACCGGCGAGCAGGCCGGCGTCACACACTTCACGAATGGAGGCGGCATTGCCATTAAGGGTCGAGCGATTCACCCGGTCAGGTTAGCGGGGCCGGTGGCGGCGTCGCCGAGAGCGTCGCGCAGCGGCTGCTCGGATACCGCCTGCCAGGTGTATCGAGGCCAAGATTTCATGACGGTTTCGGTTGAGCAAAGGTACTGCAGCTTACCCGCGATGCGAAGGCCGATATTCCCTGCTTGACTTTAATGTTGGCTGCTATGTCCGGACTGAACAATTACGTGAAGCGCCGGCTCGCAGCGCTTCACGTGGCCGTATCGGCGTTGGTAGTCGCCGCCCTCGGACTTGTTGCCACCCCCGTGGCTCATGCGGCTGCCGCCACGGCGACGTTGTCGGTGGAACACACATGGCAGACCGGTTTCATCGCCCGCTTCACCATCATCAACTCGAGCATCGCGCCGCTAACCGATTGGAAGCTCGAATTCGACTTGCCGGCGGGAGAATCCGTAATCCACACGTGGAATAGCACCGTTACCCAATCTGGCACCCACTATGTTCTCACCCCCGCGAATTGGAATCGCGTCATTGCACCCGGTGGTTCTGCCACAGGCGGTATGCGAGGCGTGCTGACCGGTTCGTATTCGCCGCCGTCGAATTGTCTGCTCAATGGGCAATACCCTTGCACCTGATCAAAGGCCTCCCGACGGCGATGCCGCGTCACAGCCATATACATTCGGCGCGAAAAAATGGAATTACCTGCCATGGCCATTCAAAAGGTCAGGACAATTGCCGCGACGTGCGGTGGTGCTGCCGTGTTTGCCCTGGCGTTCATCGGAATCGGCGGCGCTGACGTGCTGCCCACCAACTTGGCGGACCCGCCGCCGACGGTCGACCCGACGCGCGGTGGACCCGACGCCCACGGTGGACCCGTCACGTCATCGCCGGACGACGTTTGCTGCGAAAGACCCAAACCCAGGCGAGCGTCTGGCACTGCAAAATCGGCCTGACTGTGGGCCCATCAGGCCGCGCCGCACCTGGCCCCAGCCGCCTCCGCCGACTTAGCCGCCCCGCGTTCTTCACTCACGTCCCACCCGACTCTCGCCGAGTGGACACGATTTGTGCCCGCCTTTCAGCGACAAAACACGCATACGGTCCACCCGCGACACGCACCGCACTCGACTTGACCCCCCAACGCGCCTTGTCGCTGTGAGGCGGGCACACGCAGTGTGTCCCTTTTCCGGGACTGATGGGGCCCATGTGACTGACGCGGGTGAGGGGGCGACGGGCGTCCCATGTGCCAGGCGCAGCCGTGCTCGAAATAAGTGCTACGCTGCCACGCAGTCGACATCCTTTAACGATCCGTCCGGCGAGGCGGAGAAGGAGGTCAAGTTTCGTATGGGTGCTGCGGGTGACACCGGCTGTCACGCTGGTAAAGGCAGCGATTCCCGGGAGTTGATGTCGGCGGCCGATGTGAGCCGCACCATTTCCCGCATTGCACATCAGATCATCGAAAAGACCGCGCTGGACGGTCCCGACGCGCCGCGGGTGGTGCTGCTGGGCATCCCGACCCGCGGTGTCATCCTCGCCGACCGGCTGGCGGCCAACATCGCCGAATACAGCGGCGTGGAGGTCGGCCACGGCGCTCTGGACATCACGCTCTACCGCGACGATTTGATGCAAAAACCGCCGCGGCCGCTGGAAGCCACCGCCATTCCGGCCGGCGGCATCGACGACGCGTTGGTGATCCTGGTCGACGACGTCTTGTACTCGGGTCGCTCGGTGCGTTCCGCGCTGGACGCGCTGCGCGACGTGGGCCGGCCGCGGGTGGTGCAGCTGGCGGTCCTGGTCGACCGCGGCCATCGCGAACTGCCGCTGCGGGCCGACTATGTGGGCAAGAACGTCCCCACCTCACGCGCCGAGAGTGTGCGCGTTCTGCTGAGCGAGACCGACGGCCACGACGGGGTGGTGATCTCACGATGACGCGCCATCTGCTGGCCGCGGGCGATTTGAGCCGCGACGACGCCACCGCCATCCTTAACGACGCCGACCGGTTCGCGCAGGCGCTGGTGGGCCGGGAGATCAAGAAGCTGCCGACGCTGCGCGGCCGCACCATCGTCACGATGTTCTATGAGAACTCGACGCGCACCCGGGTGTCCTTCGAGGTTGCCGGGAAATGGATGAGCGCCGACGTGATCAACGTCAGCGCGTCCGGATCGTCGGTGGGCAAAGGGGAGTCGCTGCGCGACACCGCATTCACACTGCGTGCCGCCGGCGCCGACGCGCTGATCATCCGGCACCCGGCGTCCGGCGCCGCGCATCTGCTGGCGGACTGGACCGGCGCGAAGGACGACGGGGGACCGTCGGTGATCAACGCCGGCGACGGCACCCACGAGCACCCCACCCAGGCGCTGCTGGACGCGCTCACCATTCGTCAGCGCCTGGGCGGCATCGAAGGCCGTCGCATCGTGATCGTCGGCGACATCCTGCACAGCCGGGTCGCCCGCTCCAACGTGATGCTGCTGCACACCCTGGGCGCCGAGGTAGTGCTGGTCGCGCCCCCGACGCTGTTACCCGTCGGCGTCGACGGCTGGCCGGTCACCGTATCGAACGACTTCGACGCCGAGCTGCCCGCCGCCGACGCGGTGCTGATGCTCCGGGTGCAGGCCGAGCGGATGAACGGTGGGTTCTTCCCGTCGGTGCGCGAATACTCCTCGCTGTACGGGCTTTCCGATCGCCGCCAGGCGATGCTGCCCGGCCATGCCGTGGTGCTGCACCCGGGCCCGATGCTGCGCGGCATGGAGATCGCCTCGTCGGTGGCCGACTCATCCCAATCGGCGGTGCTGCAACAGGTTTCCAACGGTGTCCACGTGCGAATGGCGGTGCTGTTCCATGTGCTGGTCGGCACCGAATCAGCCGGAGAAGAGGGTGCGGCGTGAGCGTGCTGCTGCGCGGGGTTCGGTTGTACGGCGAGGGCGACCGCGTCGACGTGCTGGTCGATGACGGCCAGATCGCCGACATCGGTACCGGTCTCGACAGGACCGGCGGCCTCCAAGAAGACCTGGACGTGATCGATGCCACCGACCACGTGCTGCTGCCCGGCCTGGTGGACTTGCACACCCATCTGCGCGAGCCCGGGCGGGAATACGCCGAGGACATCGAAACCGGCTCGGCCGCAGCGGCTTTGGGTGGATACACGGCGGTGTTCGCGATGGCCAACACCAACCCGGTCGCCGACAGCCCGGTGGTCACCGATCACGTCTGGCATCGGGGCCAACAGGTCGGCCTGGTCGACGTGCACCCGGTGGGCGCCGTCACCGTCGGACTGGCCGGCAAAGAGCTCACCGAGATGGGCATGATGGCGGCGGGAGCCGCGCAGGTGCGGATGTTCTCCGACGACGGCATCTGCGTGCACGACCCGCTGGTGATGCGCCGCGCCCTCGAATACGCCACCGGCCTGGGCGTGCTCGTCGCCCAGCACGCCGAAGAGCCGCGGCTGACCGTCGGCGCCGTCGCCCACGAAGGGCCGACCGCCGCCCGGCTGGGCCTGGCGGGATGGCCCCGGGCTGCCGAGGAATCGATCGTCGCCCGCGACGCCCTGCTGGCCCGCGACGCCGGCGCCCGGGTGCACATCTGCCACGCCTCTACCGCGGGCACCGTCGAGATCGTGAAATGGGCCAAGGAACAGGGGATCTCGATCACCGCCGAGGTCACGCCGCACCATCTGATGCTCGACGACAGCCGGCTGGCAAGTTACGACGGGCAAAACCGGGTCAACCCGCCGCTGCGCGAAGCCGCCGACGCGGTGGCGTTGCGCCAAGCGCTTGCCGACGGTGTCATCGACTGTGTGGCCACCGACCACGCCCCGCACGCCGAGCACGAGAAATGTGTGGAGTTCTCCGCGGCGCGTCCCGGCATGCTGGGACTGCAGACGGCGCTGTCGATCGTGGTGCACACGATGGTCACCCCGGGGCTGCTGAGTTGGCGAGACCTCGCCCGGGTGATGAGTGAAAACCCCGCACGCATCGCGCGCCTGCCGGATCACGGCCGACCGCTGGAGGTGGGGGAGCCCGCCAACCTCACGGTGGTGGATCCCACGTCCTCGTGGACCGTCGCCGGGTCCGACCTGGCCAGCCGGTCGGCCAACACGCCCTACGAGGCGATGACCCTGCCCGGCACCGTGACCGCCACGTTGCTACGGGGCAAGGTGACCGCCCGAGATGGGAAGTCGCCGGCATGAACTCGGGCACACTGGTGGGATCGCTGATCTTCGCTGCCGTCGTGGTGGTCGTGATCGCCGTGGCGATCCAGCTGATGATGCGGAGCTGGCAGCGTCGCTCACAGCAGCAGGCGGAGCTGATCGGGGCGTTGCCCGAGATTCCGGACCGAGTCGGGGCGGCGACCATCACCACCCGCGGCCACTATTGCGGTTCCATGATGGCGCCGGGCTGGAGTGAGCGGATCGCCGCCGGCGATCTGGGTTTCCGTAGCAAAGCGGTGCTGACCCGCTATGCCGGCGGAATCATGGTGGATCGCGTACGGGCCCAACCCATTTGGATCCCACAGGACTCGATCACGCACATCCGCATAGAGCGCAGGATGACCGGCCGGATTGGAATCCTGGCGATCCGCTGGCGGCTGCCCTCGGGCGTCGAGATCGACACCGGCTTCCGGGCGAACCACCGTAACGAATACGACGCCTGGCTCGAATCGGACCATGAGGAGGAGCGGCGTTCGTGAGCAAAGCACAACTGGTACTCGAGGACGGCCGCGTCTTCACCGGCACGCCGTTCGGCAAGGTCGGTCAGACGCTGGGCGAGGCCGTCTTTTCCACCGGCATGTCCGGCTACCAGGAGACGCTGACCGATCCCAGCTACCACCGGCAGATCGTGGTGGCCACCGCGCCCCAGATCGGCAACACCGGTTGGAACGGCGAGGACGCCGAGAGTCGGGGTGACAGGATCTGGGTCGCCGGCTATGCGGTGCGCGATCCGTCGCCGCGGGCGTCCAACTGGCGGGCCACCGGAACCCTGGAGGACGAACTGGTCCGTCAGCACATCGTGGGGATCGCCGGCATCGACACCCGCGCCGTGGTCCGGCATCTGCGCACCCGCGGCTCGATGAAGGCGGGGGTGTTCTCGGGTGACGCGCTCGCCGATACGGACGAACTGCTGCAGCGGGTGCGCGGTCAGCAGTCGATGCTCGGGGCCGACCTGGCCGGCGAGGTCAGCACCCCGGACACCTACATCGTGGATCCCGAAGGTGCACCGCGGTTTACGGTGGCCGCGCTGGACCTGGGGATCAAAACCAATACGCCACGCAACTTCGCGCGTCGCGGCGTCCGGACCCACGTGCTGACATCATCGGCGACCTACGAGCAGATCGCCGACATCAAGCCGGACGGCGTATTCCTGTCCAATGGCCCCGGGGACCCTGCCACCGCCGATCACATCGTCGGTGTCACCCGCGAGGTGCTGAGCACGGGAATCCCGTTGTTCGGCATCTGTTTCGGCAATCAGATCCTGGGCCGGGCGCTGGGTCTGTCCACCTACAAGCTGGTGTTCGGTCACCGCGGCATCAACATCCCGGTGATCGACCACGCCACCGGCCGGGTGGCGGTCACCGCACAAAACCACGGCTTCGCGCTCGAGGGCGAGGCCGGCCAGTCCTTCGACACGCCGTTCGGACAAGCCATCGTCAGCCACACCTGCGCCAACGATGGTGTGGTCGAAGGAGTCAAACTCGCGGACGGACAAGCCTTTTCGGTTCAGTACCACCCGGAGGCCGCGGCCGGCCCGCACGATGCGGAGTACCTGTTCGACCAATTCATCGAGCTCATGGCAGGGGAGGGCCGCTAGTGCCACGTCGCACCGACCTCAACCACGTGCTGGTGATCGGCTCGGGGCCGATCGTGATCGGGCAGGCCTGCGAGTTCGACTACTCGGGCACCCAGGCCTGCCGGGTGTTACGCGCGGAGGGGCTGCAGGTCAGCCTGGTCAACTCCAACCCGGCCACCATCATGACCGACCCGGAGTACGCCGACCACACCTACGTCGAGCCCATAACCGCCGCTTTCGTCGAGAAGGTGATCGCCCAGCAGGCCCGGCGCGGCAATAAGATCGACGCGCTGCTGGCCACCTTGGGTGGGCAGACAGCGCTGAACACCGCGGTCGCGCTGTACGAGAACGGCGCGCTGGAACGTCACGGCGTGGAACTCATCGGGGCCGACTTCGACGCCATTCAGCGCGGCGAGGACCGGCAGATGTTCAAGGACATCGTCGCCAAGGTTGGTGGTGAATCGGCCCGTAGCCGAGTGTGTTTCACCATGGAAGAGGTGCGCGAGACGGTCGAGGAACTCGGCCTGCCGGTCGTGGTGCGACCCAGCTTCACCATGGGTGGCCTGGGCTCGGGGATGGCGAGGTCCGTGGAGGAGGTCGACCGGATGGCCGGCGCAGGGCTGGCCGAAAGCCCGAGCGCCAACGTCCTGATCGAGGAATCGATTTACGGCTGGAAGGAATTCGAGCTCGAGCTGATGCGCGACGGCAACGACAACGTGGTCGTGGTGTGCTCGATCGAGAATTTCGACCCGATGGGCGTGCACACGGGTGACTCGGTGACCGTCGCCCCGGCGATGACCCTGACCGACCGGGAATACCAGCGGATGCGGGATTTGGGGATCGCGATCCTGCGCGAGGTCGGGGTGGACACCGGGGGCTGCAACATCCAGTTCGCGATCAACCCGTCCGACGGCCGGCTGATCGTCATCGAGATGAACCCCCGGGTGTCGCGGTCGAGTGCGCTGGCGTCCAAGGCCACCGGCTTCCCGATCGCCAAGATCGCCGCCAAGCTGGCCATCGGGTACACCCTGGACGAGATCGTCAACGACATCACCAAGGAAACGCCGGCCTGCTTCGAGCCCACCCTGGACTACGTCGTGGTCAAGGCGCCGCGGTTCGCGTTCGAGAAGTTCCCGGGCGCCGATCCCACCCTGACCACCACCATGAAGTCGGTCGGGGAGGCAATGTCGTTGGGCCGCAACTTTGTTGAGGCGCTCGGCAAGGTGATGCGGTCACTGGAGACCACCCGTGCCGGTTTCTGGACCAAACCGGATGACCCGGGGGCGCAAAAGGGGGCGGCCGAGGTGCTGACCCGGCTGCGGACGCCGACCGAGGGTCGGCTCTACGACATCGAACTGGCGCTGCGGCTGGGCGCCTCGGTGGAACAGGTCGCCGAGGCCAGCGGTGTGGACCCGTGGTTCGTCGCGCAGATCAACGAGCTGACCGAACTGCGTGCCGAGCTGATCGCCGCCCCGGTGCTCGACGCCGACCTGTTGCGGCGCGGTAAGCACAGCGGGCTGTCGGACCGCCAGATCGCTGCGCTGCGGCCCGAATTGGCCGGCGAGAACGGCGTGCGGTCGCTGCGCGAGCGGCTGGGCGTGCACCCGGTGTACAAGACGGTCGACACCTGCGCGGCCGAGTTCGAGGCCAAGACGCCGTATCACTACAGCAGCTACGAGCTGGATCCCGCGGCCGAGACCGAGGTGGCGCCGCAGACCCAGAAACCCAAGGTGTTGATCCTGGGTTCCGGGCCCAACCGCATCGGCCAGGGCATCGAATTCGATTACAGCTGTGTTCACGCGGCAACGACGTTGTCGCAGGCCGGGTTCGAGACCGTGATGATCAACTGCAACCCGGAGACGGTGTCCACCGACTACGACACCGCCGACCGCCTGTACTTCGAGCCGTTGACCTTCGAGGACGTCCTCGAGGTGTTCCGCGCCGAGCAGCAGTCCGCGGGTGATGGCCCGGGGGTGGCCGGGGTGATCGTGCAATTGGGCGGCCAGACTCCGCTCGGGCTGGCCCAGCGCCTCGCCGACGCGGGCGTGCCCATCGTCGGCACCCCGCCGGAGGCCATCGATCTGGCCGAGGACCGCGGCGCCTTCGGCGACGTGCTCGCCGGGGCCGGCCTGCCGGCGCCGAAGTACGGGACCGCAACGACTTTCGCGCAGGCCCGGCGAATCGCCGAAGACATCGGCTACCCGGTGCTGGTGCGCCCCTCGTACGTGCTGGGCGGTCGAGGCATGGAGATCGTTTACGACGAGGAGACGTTGCGGGACTACATCACCCGCGCCACCGAACTCTCACCCGAGCATCCGGTGCTCGTCGACCGCTTCCTCGAGGACGCGGTGGAGATCGACGTCGACGCGCTGTGTGACGGCACCGAGGTGTACATCGGCGGCATCATGGAGCACATCGAGGAGGCCGGAATCCACTCCGGTGACTCCGCGTGCGCGTTGCCGCCGGTGACGCTGGGCCGCAGCGACATCGAGAAGGTGCGCCGTGCGACCGAGGCCATCGCGCACGGCATCGGTGTGGTGGGCCTGCTCAACGTGCAGTACGCGCTCAAGGACGACGTGCTGTATGTCCTGGAGGCCAACCCACGGGCCAGCCGCACGGTACCGTTCGTGTCGAAGGCCACCGCGATCCCGCTCGCCAAGGCGTGTTCCCGAATCATGTTGGGCGCCAGTATCTCCCAGCTACGTGAGGAGGGGATGTTAGCGGCGTCCGGCGACGGCGCACATGCGGCGCAGAACGCCCCGATCGCGGTCAAGGAGGCCGTGCTGCCCTTCCATCGCTTCCGTCGCGCCGACGGGGCCGCCATCGACTCGCTGCTGGGCCCGGAGATGAAATCCACCGGTGAGGTGATGGGAATCGACCGCGACTTCGGCAGCGCCTTCGCCAAGAGTCAGACCGCCGCCTACGGGTCGCTGCCCGCGCGGGGCACCATCTTCGTGTCGGTGGCCAACCGGGACAAGCGCTCCCTGGTTTTCCCCGTGAAACGGTTGGCCGACTTGGGATTCCGCGTTCTTGCTACCGACGGAACGGCGGAGATGTTGCGCCGCAACGGGATTCCTTGCGACGAGGTGCGCAAGCACTTCGAGGACCCGCAACCGGGGCGTCCGGAGATGTCGGCGGTCGACGCCATCAGGGCGGGTGAGGTCGACATGGTGATCAACACGCCCTACGGGAACTCCGGGCCACGCATCGACGGATATGAAATTCGTTCGGCCGCGGTGTCGGTCAACATCCCCTGCGTCACCACGGTGCAGGGCGCCTCGGCCGCCGTCCAGGGCATCGAGGCGGGCATCCGCGGCGACATCGGCGTGCGCAGCCTGCAAGAACTGCACAGCCAGATCGGTCAGGGCGGCCGGCCCGGTAACGGGGACCGGTGACCGGGTTCGGCGTCCGGCTCGCGGAGGCGAAAGCCCAACGCGGGCCGCTGTGCGTGGGCATCGACCCCCATCCCGAGCTGCTCCGCGCCTGGGACCTGCCCACGACCGCCGACGGGCTGGCCGCCTTCTGCGACATCTGCGTCGAGGCGTTTTCCGGATACGCGGTGGTCAAACCCCAGGTCGCGTTCTTCGAGGCCTACGGCGCCGCGGGATTCGCGGTGCTGGAACGCACCATCGTGGCCTTGCGATCGGCCGGGGTGCTGGTGCTCGCCGATGCCAAACGCGGCGACATCGGCACGACGATGGCGTCCTATGCCGCCGCGTGGGCGGGTGATTCGCCGCTGGCCGCCGACGCCGTGACGGCCACTCCGTACTTGGGGTTCGGCTCGCTGCGGCCGCTGCTGGAGACCGCCGCGGCGCACGACCGCGGGGTGTTCGTGCTGGCGGCCACGTCCAACCCCGAGGGCGCCACGGTGCAGCGTGCCGCCTTCGACGGGCGCACGGTGGCCCAGCTGGTCGTTGACCAGGCGGCGGTGGTGAACCGGTCCGCGACCCCGTACGGGCCGGGATACGTCGGCGTGGTCGTCGGTGCGACGGTGTTGCAGGCGCCCGATCTCAGCAAGCTGGGCGGTCCGGTCCTGGTGCCCGGCCTTGGCGTGCAGGGCGGGCGGCCCGAGGCGCTCGCCGGGTTGGGCGGCGCGGAACCCGGGCAGCTGCTGCCAGCTGTCGCCCGCGAGGTGTTGCGGGCCGGGCCGGGCGTGGCGGAATTGCGGGAGGCGGCCGACCGCATGCTGGACGCGGTCGCCTACCTGGCGGTGTGATCCCGGTTGACGTCTAGTCCGACGTGAGTGCGGTGCTGGGACTGGCGGTTTCGACGATGACGGTGGTGGCCTTGACGACGGCCACCGCGACGCTGCCGGGACGCAGCTGCAATTCCTCGGCGGCTTCGGTGCTCATCAGTGACACGACGGTGAACGGACCGCACTGCATCTCCACCTGGGTCATCACCTTGTCGCTGACCACCGACGTGACCAGCCCGACGAAGCGGTTCCGGGCCGAGCTGCCGATGCTGAGCGGGTCCGCCGGCGGGGCGGGCGCGTTGGTGCGGGAGAAGTGCGCCAAGTCCTCGCTGGCGATCACCTTGCGGCCGGCGGCGTCGTGACCGACCGTCAATGTGCCCTGGTTGATCCAGCGCCGCACGGTGTCGTCGCTGACTCCGAGTAGCTCAGCCGCCTGGCGAATTCGCAGGTTGGACACTCGTCGATCGTATCGGATTCCGTATTGCCGATTAGCTGAAATGAGCGGGCAAAGCAGCGTACGGCCGGCGGCCAGGAGTGCGGCAGAGCGCCGAGGGTGCCTGCGGTGCCCGACGCACGGATTCGCGGCCGCAGCGCCCTCGAGGCCCCTTTGCGTCCCGCTGAAACCGATGCGCCGCGCCAAACGCCGCGTTGGCCTGCCGTTTGACCACGTCGCGACACGCGCGACACGCCGCAACAAATCCGTGATCCCCCGCACCGGGCCGGAGCACTGCCCGCCGGGCCCTTATCCGGACGGCACGGCCGGCCCGCCCGCTATCCCGCTCTGCAGACAAAACCGCAGCTAGGAGGCCTAGAAGAGTGCCAAAACGGGTTGGGCGCCGACGCCACGACGGCGCCACAGGCGACCGTCGTTCGTGCCCGGTAAAGCGCCGCTTTGGCTCGCCGCACGCCGGCCCATGCTGGGACTTTGCCCCCTTAAGCAGGGGGTCGGGTTAGATTTCGTCAGGAGGCCTGAGTACGGTCGTCTCCGCTGGCAGAAGTGCCGGCGGGACAAAATGAGATCGATTGAATGTGATTGATCAGATACGGAGGAATCGTGGCCCTTCCCCAGTTGACCGACGAGCAGCGCGCGGCCGCGTTGGAGAAGGCGGCTGCCGCACGTCGAGCGCGAGCAGAGCTTAAGGACCGCCTGAAGCGTGGTGGCACCAACCTCACCCAGGTGCTCAAGGACGCCGAGACCGACGAAGTCCTGGGCAAGATGAAGGTTTCCGCGCTTCTCGAGGCGTTGCCCAAGGTGGGCAAGGTCAAGGCGCAGGAAATCATGACCGAGTTGGAGATCGCCCCCACCCGCCGTCTGCGCGGTCTCGGCGATCGTCAGCGCAAGGCCCTGCTGGAAAAGTTCGGCTCCTAACCCGGCCGCCGACGATGCAGGCCGAATGGCCTGAGGAGAAGGCGGGCAATCCGATCCGGGCCGTGGGCGCATCGACCCAGGAGCGCCTGTGAGAACCGGCGGGGGACCGGACGTCCAGCACGGGACACGTCCCGAACCATCAGGTAACGGACGTGTGGTCGTGCTGTCCGGTCCCTCAGCGGTCGGCAAGTCGAGCGTGGTCCGGTGCCTGCGTGAGCGGGTCCCGGACCTGCACTTCAGCGTCTCGGCTACGACGCGCGCGCCGCGGCCCGGCGAGGTCGACGGTGTGGACTACCACTTCGTCACCCCGGCCCGCTTCCAGCAGCTCATCGACGAGGGCGCCCTGCTGGAGTGGGCGGAGATCCACGGGGGACTGCACCGATCCGGCACCCTGGCCGAGCCGGTTCGGGCCGCCACCGCCCGCGGATTTCCGGTTCTGATCGAGGTTGACCTGGCCGGGGCCAGGGCCGTGAAGAAGGCGATGCCCGAGGCGCTGGCGGTCTTCTTGGCGCCGCCCAGCTGGGAAGACCTCGAGGCCAGGCTCGTCGGCCGCGGCACCGAGACACCCGAGGCCATGCAGCGGCGGCTGGAGACCGCCCGGGTCGAAATGGCGGCCCAAAACGACTTCGATCGGGTGGTCGTGAACAGCGAATTGGAATCGGCCTGCTCGGAATTGGTATCCTTGCTGGTGGGAACTGCGCCGGGCCTACCCGACCCGTCGGGTCAGTCCAACAGCCGGACCACATCCCAGCACGATTGACTACCGAATTTTTCAGTATCTTTCAGCGGCGACGAGCCGCTCCGATCCGCCAGGAGATCAACCTAAGTGAGTATTCCGCAGTCCGACGCGGCACTGACCGCCGTCCCCGACCGGTTCGATCCGTCCGCCGGGGGGCCGGGCGCATACGACACCCCGCTGGGCATCACCAACCCGCCCATCGATGAGCTGCTGGACCGCGTTTCGAGCAAGTACGCCCTGGTGATCTACGCCGCCAAGCGAGCCCGTCAGATCAACGATTACTACAACCAGCTCGGTGAGGGCATTCTCGAATACGTCGGCCCGCTGGTCGAGCCGGGGCTACAGGAGAAGCCGTTGTCGATCGCGATGCGCGAGATTCACGGCGACCTGCTCGAGCACACCGAGGGCGAGTAACCGGGCCGGGCCGGGCGCGCGCCGTGGACAACCGCGATCGGGTCGCGAAAAAAGTAATCGTCGGCGTCTCCGGCGGTATCGCCGCCTATAAGGCGTGCACCGTCGTTCGTCAGCTCGCCGAGGCCGGTCATTCGGTTCGCGTCATCCCGACCGAGTCCGCGTTGCGTTTCGTCGGGGCCGCCACATTCGAGGCGCTCTCCGGCCAGCCGGTGCACACCGGCGTCTTCGACGACGTGCCCGAGGTCCCGCACGTGCAGCTCGGCAAGCAGGCCGACCTGGTGGTGGTGGCGCCGGCCACGGCGGACCTGCTGGCCCGGGCGGTCCACGGCCGGGCCGACGATCTGCTGACCGCCACCCTGCTGACCGCGCGATGTCCGGTGCTGTTCGCGCCGGCGATGCACACCGAGATGTGGTTGCACCCGGCCACCGTGGACAACGTGGCCACGTTGCGTCGCAGGGGAGCGGTAGTGCTCGAACCCGCCGCCGGCCGGCTCACCGGGACGGACAGCGGGTCGGGTCGGCTACCCGAAGCCGAGGAGATCACCACCCTGTCTCACCTGCTGCTCGAACGCCAGGACGCGCTGCCCTACGACCTCTCCGGCTGCAAGATGCTGGTGACGGCCGGGGGGACCCGCGAGGCCGTCGACCCGGTGCGCTTCATCGGCAACCGCAGCTCAGGCAAGCAGGGTTATGCCGTGGCGCGGGTGGCTGCCCAGCGCGGCGCGGACGTCACGCTGATCGCCGGGCACACCGCCGGGCTGATCGATCCCGCCGGCGTCGAGGTGGTCCACGTCAGCTCGGCCGAGCAGCTGGGCGACGCCGTGGCCAAGCACGCGTTTGAGGCGGACGTGTTGGTGATGGCCGCCGCGGTAGCCGACTTCCGGCCGGCCCGGGTTGCGGCCGCCAAGATCAAAAAGGGTCCGAAGGACCAAGACCAGCCGCCCACGATCGAGTTGGTCCGCAATGACGACGTGCTGGCCGGCGCCGTGCGGGCACGAGCCAATGGCGAGCTGCCCAACATGCGCGCCATCGTGGGATTCGCTGCCGAAACCGGCGACGCCAACGGGGACGTGCTGTTTCACGCCCGAACGAAGCTGCGCAACAAGGGTTGTGATTTGTTGGTCGTCAACGCGGTGGGCGACGGCAGGGCCTTCGAGGTGGACAACAACGACGGCTGGCTGCTGGCGGCCGACGGTACCGAGTCGGCGCTGCAACACGGCTCCAAGACATTGATGGCCAGTCGTATCGTGGATGCGATCGCCGCGTTCCTGCACGGGGGCAGCGGGTAGAACGGTCGAGTTTCTCGGCACCGGACCAGGTGCTGGCGGGCCGACGCCAGTCGATATAATTCGGCTAACTAACTAATTGGAAGGATCGGCATTGTGAGCGAAAAGGGTCGCCTGTTTACCAGTGAGTCGGTGACTGAGGGACATCCCGACAAGATCTGTGACGCGATCAGCGACTCGGTCCTCGACGCCCTGCTGGCGCAGGATCCCAACTCACGTGTCGCGGTCGAGACGCTGGTCACCACCGGACAGGTGCACGTGGTGGGCGAGGTGACGACCACCGCCAAGGAGGCGTTCGCAGACATCACCAACACGGTTCGAGAGCGCATCCTCGCCATCGGCTACGACTCGTCGGACAAGGGCTTTGACGGCGCGTCCTGCGGCGTGAACATCGGTATCGGCGCGCAGTCGCCCGACATTGCCCAGGGCGTCGACACCGCCCACGAGGCGCGCGTCGAGGGCGCCGCGGACCCGCTGGACGCCCAGGGCGCCGGTGACCAGGGCCTGATGTTCGGCTATGCGATCAACGACACCCCCGAGCGGATGCCACTGCCGATCGCGCTGGCCCACCGGCTGTCACGCAAGCTCACCGAGGTCCGCAAGAACGGCACGCTGCCCTACCTGCGGCCCGACGGCAAGACGCAGGTCACCATCGAGTACGAGGACGACGTTCCGGTCCGGCTGGACACCGTGGTCGTATCCACCCAGCACGCCGACGGCATCGACCTGGAGCAGACGCTGGATCCCGACATCCGGCAGCACGTGCTCAAGGCCGTGCTCAACGAACTGGCCCACGACACCCTGGACTCGTCGGCGACGCGGGTGCTGGTCAACCCGACCGGCAAGTTCGTCCTCGGCGGCCCGATGGGCGACGCGGGCCTGACCGGCCGCAAGATCATCGTCGATACCTACGGCGGATGGGCCCGCCACGGCGGCGGCGCCTTCTCCGGCAAGGATCCCTCCAAGGTGGACCGGTCGGCGGCCTACGCGATGCGCTGGGTGGCCAAGAACATCGTCGCCGCGGGGCTGGCGGAGCGTGTCGAGGTGCAGGTGGCCTACGCCATCGGCAAGGCGGCCCCGGTGGGTCTGTTCATCGAGACGTTCGGCACCGCGACGGTCGACCCGGTGAAGATCGAGAAGATCGTTCCAGAGGTGTTCGATCTGAGGCCCGGCGCGATCATCCGCGACCTGGACCTGCTGCGCCCGATCTACGCACAGACCGCCGCGTACGGGCACTTCGGCCGCACCGATGTCGAACTGCCCTGGGAGCAGCTGAACAAGGTCGACGAACTCAAGCGCGCGATCTAGGCGCCGGTGGACCGCTGGCCGGTGAACCGGTAGTCGTCCAAGTTGAACCGTCGGCTGCGCCAGTACACCTCGGGAGTGGTGCCCGGGCGCAGTGGCACGTCGCCGTTCTTGTCGAAGTAGTAGCTGTTCGCCAGCTTGCAGCTGTCTTGCCAGAAGATCTGCCGATGCCGCCGACGCATCATCTCGGCGAAGTAGCGGTCGTTGGCCTCCTCGCTGACCTCGACGCGGGTCGCCCCGATGCGCTTGGCCCGCTTGAGGCAGCGCACGATGTGATGCGTCTGCGCCTCGATGAGCGCGAAATACGAAGAGCCGACGTAACCGTACGGGCCGAACACGGTGAAGAGGTTGGGGAAGCCGGGCACGGTGACGCCCTCGTAGGCCTGCAGTCGGTGCTCGTCCCAGAACCGGCTCAACGACTTTCCGCCGCTTCCGGTCACCGCGAACGTGGGCACGTTGTCGGGGTCCATCACCTTGAAGCCGGTCGCCAGGATCAGCACGTCGATCTCGTGATTCTCGCCGTCGGTGGTGGCCACCGCGTCGGGCGTGATCTTGTCGATCGGCTTGGTCACCAGCCGCACGTTGTCGCGATTGAACGTGGCCAGGTAACCGTTGTGGAAACCGGGGCGTTTGCAGCCGACGGCGTACTTCGGGGTGAGCTGTTCGCGCACGCTCGGATCCCGAACCTGTTGCCGCAGATAGGACTTTCCCAGCGAAGCCATCCGCTTGGCCAGCGGGATGACCGTGAAGTAGTGCGCCGAGATTGGGAAGGTGAGCTCCACGTAGGCCTGGCTGAGCAGCCGCTGCAGGAGTCTGCCGCCGGGGATTCGCATCGCCCAGCGCGCGGGTGCGGGCAGGGGGACGTCGAACTTCGGGAAACACCAGATCGGCGTGCGCTGAAATACGGTGAGCGACGACACGATTGGCGCGATTTCGGGAATCACCTGCACGGCCGAGGCGCCGGTCCCGATCACCGCGACGCGCTTGCCACGCAAGTCCTGGCCGTGATCCCACCGCGCGGTGTGCATGGTGATGCCGCCGAACGAGTCCACGCCGTCGATGTCAGGCAGGTTGGGCACCGTCAGAACGCCGCAGGCGCTGATCACGAACCGAGCCGTGATTTCGCCCGCCGGGTCGGTCTGCACGCGCCACAGGTTTTGTTCGTCGTCGAACTCGGCGGTTTGCACCTTGGTGTTGAACCGAATCCGCGATCTCAGACTGTACTTGTCGGTGCAGTGTTCGGCGTAGGCCTTGAGCTCTCGGCCCGGCGCGTAGGTGCGCGACCAATGCCGGCTCTGCTCGAACGAGAACTGGTAGGAGAACGACGGAATGTCCACGGCGATACCCGGATACGTGTTCCAGTGCCAGGTACCGCCGACCCCGTCGCCGGCTTCGATCACCAGGTAATCGGACAGCCCGACCCTATCGAGGGTGATGGCCGCACCGATGCCGGAGAATCCGGCGCCGATGATCAGCGTATGAAAGTCGGGCGTTTCTGCTTCGTGGTCGACCATCGTTGCCTGCCTAGGGGTGCAGAGCCTTGCAGAGCGCAGCCAGCCCACGCTCGGCGGCCTCGGCGGCGGCGGGTATCGCCAGCGCGAAACTGACGAAACCGTGCACCAGGGTGGGCTCGTTACTCAACTCGACCGGCACGCCCGCGGCGTCCAGCAGCTCGGCGTAGCGGGCGCCGTCATCGCGCAGCGGATCGTGTCCGGCGGTGGCGATGTACGCGGGCGCCAGCCCGGACAGGTCCGCGGCGTTCGCCGGAGCGATGGTGGTGGGCAGCGACTTCGGGTCGCTGATATCGAGGCCCTGCACGTACCAGGACAGCAACGCATCGATGACTTCCCGGTTCAGGATCGGCGCCTCGGCGTTGTCGGCGAACGACGGCAGGGACAGATCCGCGGTGACGGTCGGGTACCACAGCAACTGGAACCGCAGTTCGGGCCCGCCGTGCTCGCGGGCCAGCAGTGCCGTCACCGCGGCGAGGTTGCCGCCCGCCGAGTCGCCGGCCACGGCGATGTTGTTCGGGTCGCCGCCGAGCCCGGCCGCGTTGTCGGCTACCCATTGCAGGGCCGCCCAGCAGTCGTTCACGCCCGCTGGGAACGGGTGCTCGGGCGCCAGTTGGTAGCCGACGGACACCACGATGGCCTCGGCGCCGACGGCGTGCGCGCGGGCGACCGGGTCGTGAGTGTCCAGGTCGCCCAGGCAAAACCCGCCGCCGTGGTAGAAGACGACCACAGGCAATGACGTGAGGTCGCTGTCGGGCCAGTAGATACGCACCGGGATGTCGGCGAGCTCGCCGTGGGAGATGGTGCGGTTCGCAATCCGCAGGTCCGGCAGCATACTCGTGGGAACCTTGAGCAGCCGGAGCCGCTTTCGGGCGACCTCGACGCCGTCGGCCTCGCGAAAGGTCATCGGATAGGCGTCGAGCAACGTCTTGAAGGTCGGATCGATGCCGGGGCGGGCGGTGGTCGGCTCGCTCATGCGTTCACCGTACGCCGCGGGGTGATCGGTGCAGGGCCGTGTGCAGCGCGGTCAGTCCGGCCTCGAGCGCAGCGGTGGCGGCGGGCACTACCCCGGCATAGCCCAGGTAGCCGTGCACCAGCGTCTCGGCGTTGTGCACGTGGGCGGCGACGCCGGCGGCGGAAAGCAACCCGGCGTAGCGGATGCCGTCGTCGCGCAGTGGGTCGTACCCGGCGACGGCGACGTAGGCCGGTGCCAGGTTGCTGAGGTCCTTCGCGCGCCCCGGCGCCATGTCCGGCGGGGGGTCGGACATATTGACTTCGCCCGCGTACCAACGGGAGAACGCCGCGACGGACCTGGCATCCAGGATCGGCGCGGCGGCGTTTTCGGTGAACGACGGCAGCGACGCGTCCCACATGGTCGAGGGATACCACAGCAGCTGGAACACGATCGGCAAAGCGCCGCTGTCGCGCGCTCGCTGCGCCACCGCGGCGGAGATGGTGCCGCCCGCCGAATCTCCGGCGACGGCGATCCGGTTCGGATCGCCGCGCAGTTCGGTCGCGTTCTCTGCGACCCAAAGCGTTGCGGCCCAAGCGTCTTCGACGGCGGCGGGGTAGGGGTGCTCGGGGGCGAGCCGGTAGTCGACGGCCACCACGATCGCGTCGGCGCCCACCGCGTGCTGACGCGCCGTGCCGTCGTGGGTTTCCAGGTCGCCTATGACGAAGCCGCCACCGTGAAAATAGAGCAACACGGGAGCGGTGGCGCCCTGCTGATGATCGTCGGAATAGCTTGGTGGCCAATAGATCCGGAGAGCTATAGACCCCACGGGGCCTGGAATCGTGCGGTCCTCGACCCGCAGCTCGGGATGCGGCGGCCGGCGCGGCAGGTCGCGGAACCGCTGGCGCGCTGCGCCGATACCGTCCTCAGTGGATAGCCGGAAGGGAACCGCATCCAGTACCTTCTGCAGGATGGGGTCGATAGCGGGTTTCTCGTCGGCTGTGTTATCCAAGCTGGGCATGGACGTACCGTACGCACCTCGCCTGGTGGCCGGCGCCTGGGTGGTGGCCGGCTGGGTGGCCCTCGGCTATGGCATCTACCTGACCGTGCTGGCGCTGCGCTCGCCACCGGGAATCGAGTTGACCGGTCACTGGGTGTTGCAGCCCGCGTTCAAGGCCTCGATGGCGTTCCTGCTGGCCCTGGCCGCGGCCGGGCACGCCAAGGTCGGCGAGCGGCGGTGGCTGATGCTGGCGCTGCTGCTCTCGGCCATCGGCGACTGGGTGCTGGCGATTCCGTGGTGGTCGCTGTCCTTCGAGGTGGGCCTGGCGGCATTCCTGTTGGCGCACTTGTGTTTTATCGCCGCGCTGCTGCCGCTGGTTCCGGCGCTCTCCGGGGACTCGGAGGATGACCGCCCGACGACCGTGCGCATCGTGGCGGTGGTCCTGATGTGTGCGGCCTCGGTCGCGTTGCTGGTCTGGTTCTGGCCGCACCTGGGCACCGACAAGCTGACGCTTCCGGTCACGGTCTACATCGTGGTGCTGACCGCGATGGTGTGCACGGCCCTGTTGGCGAAACTGCCGACGATCTGGACGGCGATGGGGGCGTTGTGTTTTGCGGCCTCGGATTCGATGATCGCGATCGGGCGCTTCATCCTCGGCAACGAGGCTCTGGCGGTGCCGGTCTGGTGGTCGTACGCGGCCGCCCAGATCCTGATCACGGCCGGCTTCTTCTTCGGCCGCGAGCTTCCGGCTGAACCCGCCGGGGAGGCCCCGGCGCCCGCCGAGAGCTGACTGTCACCGGTGCCCGGTACGCTGCGGACCGGACGGTAAACATTGGATGACAACATGATTCGCGGTCCGGAGACGCCGTGAGTCCGAATGCGCGCAGGCCCGTCGAGGTGGAGCCCATAGCCCGGGTGCTGCCGATGCTGTCGGTGCCGCACCTGGACCGGGAATTCGACTATCTGGTGTCGGCCGAGCAATCCGACGACGCCCAGCCTGGGGTGCGGGTGCGGGTGCGTTTCCACGGCCGGCTGGTCGACGGGTTTGTGCTGGAGCGCCGCAACGACACCGATCACACCGGCAAGCTGGGCTGGCTGGATCGCGTCGTGTCGGCCGAACCGGTGCTCACCCCGGAAATCCGCCGGCTGGTCGATGCAGTGGCCGCGCACTACGCCGGCACCCGCCCCGACGTGTTGCGGCTGGCGGTGCCGGCCCGGCACGCCAGGGTGGAGCGGGAACCCGCGGTCAGCCGCGACGCCGCGGTCCCGAAGCCCGTCGATCCGAACGCCTGGGGCGGTTATGGCCGGGGCGCTCAGTTCCTGGCCGCGCTCGCCGAATCACGGGCCGCCCGGGCCGTCTGGCAGGCGCTTCCCGGCGAGTCGTGGACCGACCGGTTCGCCGAGGCCGCCGCGGAAACGGTGCGGACCGGCCGCTCGGTGCTGGCGATCGTTCCCGACCAGCGCGACCTGGACGCGCTGTGGCGGGCCGCGACGACGCGGATCGACGAGGCCAGCGTGGTGGCCTTGTCGGCCGGCCTGGGGCCGGCGGCCCGGTACCGGCGGTGGCTGGCGGCGCTGCGCGGCTCCGCACGAATGGTGATCGGCACGCGCAGCGCGGTGTTCGCACCGCTGAGCGATCTGGGGCTGGTCATGGTGTGGGCCGACGCCGACGACAGCCTGGCCGAGCCGCGCGCGCCGTATCCGCATGCCCGCGAGGTGGCGATGCTGCGCGCCCATCAGGGCCGGTGCGCGGCGCTGATCGGCGGCTACGCGCGCACCGCCGAAGCCCACGCGCTGGTGCGCAGCGGCTGGGCCCACGACATCGTCGCCGCGCGGCCGGTGGTGCGGGCCCGCACGCCGCGAGTGATCGCCTTGGATGACACCGGCTACGCCGACGAGCGCGACCCGGCGGCGCGCACGGCACGCGTTCCGTCCATCGCGCTGCGCGCCGCCCGCTCGGCGCTGCAGGCCGGGGCGCCGGTGCTGGTGCAGGTGCCGCGGCGGGGGTACATCCCGGCGCTGGCTTGCGCGCGGTGTCGCACGATCGCCCGTTGCCGGCACTGCACGGGCCCGCTGTCGTTGCAGGAGGGTGGCGCCGCACTGCTGTGCCGCTGGTGCGGCCGCGTCGACCCGACGCGACGGTGCGCGCGTTGCGGGTCCGACGCGGTGCGCGCCGTCGTCGTCGGCGCGCGCCGTACCGCCGAGGAATTTGGCCGCGCGTTTCCGGGCACGGCGGTGATCACGTCGTCGGGCGAGGCTGTGGTACCCGAGGTCGCGGCCGGTCCGGCCCTGGTGGTGGCCACCCCGGGCGCCGAGCCGGCGGCGTCCGGCGGTTATGGTGCGGCGCTGTTGTTGGACACCTGGGCGCTGCTGGGCCGCCAAGACCTGCGCGCGGCCGAGGATGCGCTGTGGCGCTGGATGACCGCCGCCGCGCTGGTGCGTGCCCGCGGCGACGGCGGCGTGGTGATGATTGTCGCCGAATCATCGCTTCCCACGGTGCAATCGCTGATCCGGTGGGATCCGGTGGGTCATGCGGAGGCCGAAGTGGCCGCGCGGACCGAGGTCGGGCTGCCGCCTAGCGTGCACATGGCGGCCGTCGACGGGACGGCGGGCGCGGTGACGGCGCTGCTCGACGAGGCCCGCCTGACCGATCAGGAGTCTCTGCACGCGGATTTGCTTGGGCCGGTGGACCTTCCGGCCGGCGTGCGCCGCCCGGCCGGAACTCCCGCCGGCGCCGCGGTGACGCGAATGCTGGTGCGCGTGCCCCGCCACCAGGGCCTGGCGCTGGCGGCGGCGCTGCGGCGCGGCATCGGCGTGCTCAGCGCCCGGCAAACCCGTGAGCCGGCCCGGGTGCAGATCGACCCGCTGCACATCGGTTGACCTTCACCAACCATTACCCTAGGCGACAATATGTGCATGCAATAATCTCTTTTTACGACATTAGAGTGTTGCTACACTTTCTAATCCTTAGCCGCCGAAAGGCCGGAAACCATCCGGGAAGGGGCGTTATGGCAGCGGATCACGCCGCGGTGGACGAGTCGTTGGACGTCATCACCGATGCCCTACTGACGGCCTCCCGTTTGCTGATGGCCATCTCGGCGCGTTCCGTCGGACAGGTGGACGAGACGATCACCATCGCGCAGTTCCGGACGTTGGTGATCCTGTCCAATCGCGGCCCGGTCAATTTGGCCACCCTGGCGGGTCTGCTGGGTGTGCAGCCGTCGGCCACTGGCCGGATGGTGGACCGGCTGGTTGCCGCCGGGCTGATCGACCGGTTGCCGCACCCGACCTCGCGGCGCGAACTGCTCGCCGCGCTCACCGCGCGCGGCCGCGACGTCGTCCACCAGGTCACCGCGCACCGGCGCGCCGAGATCGCGGCCATCGTGGCGAAGATGCCGCCGCCCGAGCGGCACGGCCTGGTGCGGGCCCTGACCGCCTTCACCGCTGCCGGCGGCGAGCCCGACGTACACCTGGACGCCGAGATCGACCTGTAGCGGCTGTGGCGATCGCGAGCGCGGCGGAGCCGGGTGAAGCGGGTCGCCACCGGCGGGTCTAGTGGCGATCGCGAGCGCGGCGGAGCCGGGTGAAGCGGGTCGCCACCGGCGGGTCTAGTGGCGATCGCGAGCGCGGTGGAGCCGGGTGAAGCGGGTCGCCACCGGCGGGTCTAGTGGCGATCGCGAGCGCGGCGGAGCCGGGTGAAGCGGGTCGCCACCGTTGGGTCTAGTCGCTCCGCTTTCGGGCGGTCAGCAGCAGGTACTCCCACCCCATGGTCCCGTTGACCAGGTGGTGCTGCGCGAGTTCGACGAGCTGCGCGTCGAGTTCGGCGGCCAGCACCCGGTTGTGGCCGATGTTCGCGTATGCCTCGATTGTCGGCCCGTAGTGTCGCTTGAAGTAGGTGTGCACGGCCTCGGCGCTGTCAAAGCGGTTGACCGCCAACATGTCTCGTGCCGTGGTTATCTCGGTGATCTGGTCGCCGAGCAGCGCGGCGACGTAGCCGGGGCGCCCCCAAAGTGCCGCCGGCGGCACGGGGTGCGACAGGCTCGGCCGGTAGGGCCGAATGGTGGCGAGCATCCGGCCGAAGAACCCCTCGGGAGTCCAGCTGATCACGCCGATCGTGCCGCCGGGGCGACAGACCCGGGCCAGCTCGGCGGCGGCGCGCTGCTGGTCGGGGGCGAACTGCACGCCGATCGCGGACATGACGACGTCGAACTCGCCGTCGCCGAAGGGCAGTGCATGGGCGTTGGCTTCCCGGTAGTCGATGGTCAGGCCGCGTGCCTCGGCCCTGGCCTGCGACCGCCGCAACAACTCCGGGGTGAGGTCGGTGGAGACCACGGTGGCGCCCGCCGCGGCCGCCGGCAGCGAGATGTTGCCCGAGCCGGCGGCGACGTCGAGGACTCGTAGGCCGGGACGGATGCCGGTGGCTTCGACCAGCGCGGGCCCGAGCGGGGCCATCACTTCCTCGGCCATCAGGGCGTAGTCGCCCAGCGCCCATACCGTGCGATGCGTTGCGGCCACGGAGGCGTCACTGATCGAAGTGTCGACGGTCATCTGGAGCTCCTTGAAGAGAGGGGAAGGATTGTCTTTCGACCTCGTTGTCGACCCGATCAGCGGTGCGGCTCACACCGGCAGATAATGGCTTCTAGCAATAGTAGCCATAGGCAATAGTGTACGCACACACGTTCCCGCTCGGGCGGATCCGGCTGCGCACGCCGCTTCCTAGACTGGGTCGGTGCGTCTTGTCTTCGCCGGAACCCCCGAACCCGCGCTCCCCGCGCTGCGCCGCCTCATCGACTCACCACGTCACGAGGTCATCGCGGTGCTGACCCGGCCCGACGCCGCCGCCGGACGGCGCGGCAAGCCGGAGCCGTCACCGGTGGCCCGCGAAGCACTCGACCGCGGTATTCCGGTGCTGCGGCCGTCGCGGCCGAACTCGGAAGAATTCGTCGCGGAGCTCTCGCGGTTGGCACCCGACTGCTGCGCCGTCGTGGCCTACGGCGCGCTGCTGCGCGACGGCTTGCTGGCGGTGCCGCCGCGGGGCTGGATCAACCTGCACTTCTCGCTGCTGCCCGCCTGGCGCGGCGCGGCGCCGGTGCAGGCCGCCATCGCGGCGGGCGACAGCATCACCGGCGCCTCGACATTCCAGATCGAGCCGAGCCTGGACTCGGGTCCGATCTACGGGGTCGTGACCGAGACGATCCGGCCGACCGACACCGCCGGGGAACTGCTTGAGCGACTGGCTGTTTCGGGCGCAGCCCTGCTGTCGACCACACTGGACGGCATCGCCGACGGGACGCTGACGCCGGTGCCGCAACCCGCCGACGGGGTCAGCATCGCGCCCAAGGTCACCGTCGAGCAGGCCCGGGTGCGCTGGGATCTGCCGGCACTGGTCGTCGACCGCCGCATTCGCGCCGTCACCCCCAATCCCGGTGCCTGGACCTTGATCGGCGACCTGCGCGTCAAACTGGGGCCGGTGCAGCTTTTTCAGGATTCTATGCAACCCAAGCCCCCGGAACCGTTGCCGCCCGGCGCTATTCACGTCGACCGCAAGAGCGTCTGGATCGGCACGGGTTCCGGTCCGGTGCGGCTGGGCCAAATCCAGCCGCCCGGAAAGAAATTCATGAACGCGGTCGACTGGGCCCGCGGCGCCCGCCTTGGCCCCGCGGTGCGGGCGACATGAGCACCGGGCGCGACGGATCGCGGCGCGGCCGTTCGGAACGCAACCCGAAACAGCGCGAGCGCCGGCCCCAGCAACGGGACCGCCGACCGCGGCGCCGGCCGCTTGACCCGGCCCGCGCCGCCGCGTTCGACGTGCTTCGGGCGGTCAGTGAGCGCGATGCATACGCGAACCTGGCCCTGCCCGCGCTGCTGCGCGAACGCGAGATCACCGGCCGCGACGCGGCATTCGCCACCGAGCTCACCTACGGCACCTGCCGCACCCGCGGCCTGCTCGACGCCGTGATCGCCGCGGCCGCGGGGCGATCGCCGCAAGCGATCGATCCGGTGCTGCTCGACCTGCTGCGCCTCGGGGCGTATCAGTTGCTGCGCACCCGCGTCGACGCGCACGCCGCGGTGTCCACCACCGTCGAGCAAGCCGGAATCGCATTCGATTCGGCGCGGGCGGGTTTCGTCAATGGAGTCCTTCGCGCCATCTCCGGGCGCGACGAGCACTCCTGGGTCGCCGAGCTGGCCCCCAACCCGACGCAGGATCCGATCGGCCATGCGGCGTTCGTGCATGCCCATCCCCGGTGGATCGCCCAGGCCTTCGCCGATGCGCTGGGCGCCGCCGCGACCGAACTGGACGCGGTACTGGCCAGCGACGACGAACGGCCTCAGGTACATCTGGCCGCCCGCGCCGGCGCACTGACGGCCGCCGAGTTGGCCGACGCGGTCGGCGGGACCGTCGGCCGTTATTCGCCACACGCGGTGTACCTGGCAGGCGGTGATCCCGGACGGCTGGCGCCGGTGCGCGACGGCGTCGCGCTGGTCCAGGATGAGGGCAGCCAGCTAGTGGCCCGGGCGCTGACCCTGGCGCCGGTTGCCGGCGACGGTGGCCGGTGGCTGGACCTGTGCGCCGGGCCGGGTGGCAAGACCGCGCTGCTGGCCTCGTTGGGCATGCAGCAGCACCCGGAGTCCGGGTTCCGGCTCACCGCGGTGGAACCCGCGCCGCGCCGCGCCGATCTGGTGGCCGAAAACACCAGTGGGTTGCCGGTAGACGTGCTGCGAATCGACGGGCGAGAGACAGGTCTGGAACCGACCTTCGACCGGGTGCTCGTCGACGCGCCCTGCACCGGGCTGGGGGCGCTGCGCCGCAGGCCGGAGGCCCGGTGGCGCCGTCAGCCCGCCGACGTGCCGACGCTGACCAAGCTGCAGCGCGAGCTGCTGGGCGCCGCGATCGCGCTGACCCGTCCCGGCGGCGTGGTGCTCTACGCGACCTGCTCGCCGCACCTGGCCGAAACCGTCGGCGTGGTCGCCGACGCGCTGCGCCGCCACCCGGTCAGCGAACTGGACACCCGGCCGATGTTCGCGCCCGTCTCCGACCTGGGCGACGGGCCGCACGTGCAGCTCTGGCCGCATCGGCACGGCACCGACGCGATGTTCGCGGCCGCGCTACGCCGCGAGGCGGGGTAGGGGCGCGCCGGATGTGAAACGGGCCGTGCGGCTCAGTAGTCTGGCGCTCATGCCTCGCAATACGGAACCGTTGAAGGGGCCTCTGATCGCGCCGTCGATCCTTTCCGCTGACTTCTCCCGGCTCGCCGACGAAGCCGCCGCCGTGACCGGCGCCGACTGGTTGCACGTCGACGTCATGGACAACCACTTCGTGCCGAATCTGACCTTCGGGCTGCCCGTGGTCGAGAGCCTGCTGGCGGCCACCACCATCCCGATGGACTGTCATCTGATGATCGAGAACCCCGACCGCTGGGCGCCCCCGTACGCCGAGGCGGGGGCGTACAACGTCACCTTCCACGCCGAGGCCACCCAGAATCCGATCGCGGTGGCCCGCGATATCCGCGCCGCCGGCGCCAAGGCGGGCATCAGCGTCAAGCCGGGAACCCCGCTGGAGCCCTACCTGGAAATCCTGCCGCAGTTCGACACCCTGCTCATCATGTCGGTCGAGCCCGGGTTCGGCGGCCAGAGCTTCATCCCCGACGTGCTGAGCAAGGTGCGCACCGCGCGCAAGCTCATCGAGGCGGGGGAGTTGACGATCCTGGTCGAAATCGACGGCGGCATCAACGAGGACACCATCGAACAGGCCGCCGAGGCCGGCGTCGATTGCTTCGTCGCCGGGTCGGCCGTCTACGGCGCCGATGACCCGCAGGCCGCGATCGACGCGTTGCGGCGCCAGGCCGCCAACGCATCCCCGCACCTGCGTCGATGACGGTTCCGCCGGGCGACAGCCTTGACGCCGCGATGCGCCTGGCGATCGACCAGTCCAATCACGTCAAGGGGACCACGTATCCCAACCCACCGGTGGGGGCGGTCGTCTTGAACGCCGGTGGCGAGGTGGTCGGTGTCGGCGCGACCGAACCGGCCGGTGGCCGTCACGCCGAGATCCTGGCGCTGCGGCGCGCCGGTGATCTCGCGGCACGGGGCACTGTCGTGGTCACCCTCGAGCCGTGCAACCACTACGGCAGAACCCCACCGTGCGTGAACGCCCTGCTGGAAGCGAAGGTCGGCAGCGTGGTGTACGCCGTTGCCGATCCGAACCCGGAAGCCTCCGGTGGAGCGGCCCGGCTCGAGGAAGCCGGCGTAACGGTGCGGTCCGGCGTGCTGGCCGACGAGGTGACCGCCGGCCCGCTGCGGGAGTGGCTGCACAAGCAACGGACCGGGCTCCCACATCTGACTTGGAAATACGCCAGCAGCGTCGATGGCCGCAGCGCGGCGGCGGACGGCTCCAGCCAGTGGATTTCCAGCGAGGCGTCGCGGCTGGATCTGCACCGCCGCCGCGCGGCCGCCGACGCGATCGTGGTGGGGACCGGCACCGTGCTGGCCGACGACCCGGCGTTGACCGCCCGGCTGCCCGACGGCTCGCTGGCCGACCGGCAACCGCTGCGAGTCGTCGTCGGGAAGCGTGAAATACCCTCGGAGGCAAAGGTTCTCAATGAGGACTCGCGGACCATGCTGATCCGCACGCACGATCCACTAGAGGTGCTCAAGGCCGTGTCGGACCGCACCGATGTGCTGCTGGAGGGCGGCCCGACCCTAGCGGGCGCCTTCCTGCGGGCCGGGGTGGTCAACCGGATTCTGGCCTACATCGCGCCGACCCTGCTGGGCGGCCCCGTCACGGCGGTCGACGACGTGGGGGTGACCACGATCGGGCGGGCGCTGCGCTGGCAGTTCGACGGCATCGACCGGATCGGACCCGACCTGGTGCTCAGCCTGGTGCCGCGCAGCGGTTAGCGCTCGCCCAGCGAGACCGCTTGCGGCTCAGGGATTTCCGGCTCTTCGGCGTGCTCTTTACGCCCGCCGAGCAACAGGCCCAGCAGGGCGCCCGCGATACAGATCACGACGGTGGCCAAGAAGATGTCGCCGTACATCTGCGCGAAGGCCTTCAGGTACAGCGTGCCCTGCGCGGCGATGCGCTCCAGCAGGGTGGCGTCGGGCGGGATCGAGGCGGTCAGGTTCGCGACGATCTGGTTGAACCGGTACAGGCCCCACGCGCTGAGCGCGGCCACACCGATGAGCATGCCGGTCATCCGGGCCACCACCACCGCCGCCGAGGCGATGCCATGTTGGGCGGACGGCACCACGCGCAGCGCGGCGGAGGTCAGCGGCCCGATCACCAGGCCGAGGCCAATGCCGGGCACCAGCAGGTCGGCGTGCAGCACGGGCACGCTGAACAGCCCGAAGATGTTGTGCTTCTGGTTCAGCACGTCCTGGCGCCAGAAGTGGATCAGCCAGTAGCCGTACGCCGCGATCAGCAGCCCGACGAAGGTCATGATGCGGTCACCGACCCGGGTGGCGATCCACCCGCCCAGCACCGCCCCAATCGGCAAAGCGATCAAAAACCACAGCAACAGGCCGGCGGCCTGCGTCTGATCCTGTCCCAGCACGCCCTGGCCGAACAGTTCCACGTCCACCAGCGTCACCATCAGCGCGGCACCGGCGAACAGCGAGGCGCCCAGCGCGGCCAGGAACGGGCGGAAGTGCACCCCCGCCGGTTCGATCAGCCGGGTGCGGGCGAAGCGTTCCCAGAGCAGGAACAGCACCGCCACCACGACCGCCCCGATGACCAGCGGCAACCCATAGCTCGGCAGGATCTGCTTGCCGTCGGGTTGCGGGTTGTAGAGACCGATCACGGCGAGGCCCAGGGCGACCGCCAGCAGCACACCACCGACCAGGTCGACCTTTTCGGGCTCCTCGACCCGTTGGTGCGACGGCAGGCTGAACTGGATCATCACCATCGCGATGAGGGTCAGCGGGACGTTGATCCAGAACACATAGCGCCAGTCGTGTGTCAAGAAGACGATGAAAATCCCGTACAGCGGGCCCAGCACGCTGCCGAGCTCCTGCGCGGCGCCGATGCCGCCCAGCACACCGGCGCGGTTGCGCTGCGACCATAGATCGGCGCCCAGCGCGAGGGTCACCGGCAACAGCGCGCCACTGGCCACGCCCTGGATGGTGCGGCCGCCGACCAGCAGGTGGAAATCGCCCCAGTGACCGGCCAGCGCGGTGACCACCGAGCCGACGATGAACAGCGCCAGGCTGACCTGCAGCACCAGCTTGCGGCCGAACCGGTCGGAGGCTCGGCCCAGCAGGGGCATGGCGGCGATGTACCCCAGCAGGTACATCGTGATGATCCAGGTGATGCGCTGCAACTGGTTAATCGGTATGTGAACGTCGGTCATGATGTCGCGCATGATCGTCACGACGACATAGGCGTCCAGGGCGCCCAGCAGGACCGCGAGGCTGCCCGCGCTGATCGCTACGCGGCGTCCGGTTTGGTGCCCCGCTGGGACTTCGGTTGCCGTGGTCACTGGCTCACCGGGGGCTTGGTGACCTGAACCTGCTGGCCCCAGTTGGACAGGGTGATCTGGGCGGTGTTGCCCGAGCTCTTCTGCAGGTTGGCCTGGACCAGCTGGTGGTCACCGCTCTCTTGGATCCATACCGTGCTCGGCACCGGCTGCGTCGCGTTGAACTGCGGGACGATCTTGTTCACCGCGTCCGCGGAGACGTTTCCACTGATCCGAATCGTGTTCTGCCCGTTGATGTTGTCGCGGCCCTCGGCTTTGGCGTCGCTGAAGTGCGCCAGCACGTTGCCCAGCCCGGTGTCGGGGTTCAGCAGCACCGAAACGTCGTAGATGTCGGAGGCCTTGCCGAAGTCACTCCACTTGTTCGGGGTGAGGGCGGCGTACAGGGTCCCGTCGACCACCACGAAGTTGGCGTCGATATCGGACCCGCCCAGGGTGATCGTCGCGTTGCCCTTAGCGGCGGTGGCAGGCGCCGTGGCGAGGTCACCGGTGAGCGTCTTGAGCGGTAGCCCCTGAATCTTGCCCTGAACGCTCAGCACGAGGTGCGCGCTCTTCACATTCTTGGTGGCGTCGGCGGACTGCTTGACCAAGGTCGCGGCGTCGGGGAGCGGTGCGCCACTCTGCTTTGAGCCCGACGAGCAGCCGGCGATCAAGGCGGTGGCGAGGGTCAGGGATGCGATGACGGCCGATAGACGGCGGCGGGTCTGCATACTGTGCATCGTAGAGGGTGCCGGTGACTGCTCTGGTGAACGCGGGGTGCCGGTGTCGCCCGGATGCCGGCCTTTGTGGTGCTCATCTGCCTGCGAGAGGGCCAATTAGCCTAGGAGGATGTTTACCGGGATTGTCGAGGAACTCGGCGAGGTGACTGCTCGCGACGTCCTTTCCGACGCCGCGCGGCTGACCATTCGCGGCGCCGTCGTGACGGCCGACGCGGGCCATGGCGATTCAATCGCCGTCAACGGCGTGTGCCTGACCGTTGCCGAGCTGTTGCCCGGCGGTCAGTTCACCGCCGACGTCATGGCCGAATCGCTCAACCGTTCCAATCTGGGCGAACTGCAGGTCGGCAGCCGGGTGAACCTGGAGCGCGCCGCGGCGGTCAACAGCCGGCTCGGCGGCCACATCGTGCAGGGGCACGTCGACGGGACTGGGCGCATCGCGGCCCGCACGCCGTCCGAGCACTGGGAAGTAGTACGAATCGAGATGCCCGGCGAGGTGTCCCGCTATGTCGTGGAAAAGGGATCGATCACCGTCGACGGGATTTCGCTGACGGTGTCGGGGCTGGGCGACGAGCCGGGGAACTGGTTCGAGGTCTCCCTGATTCCCACCACCCGCGAATTGACCACCTTGGGCCGCGCTCCGGTCGGGACGCGGGTGAACCTGGAGGTCGATGTCATAGCCAAGTATGTCGAGCGGTTGCTGGCCCGATAATTCTCTGGACAGCCGAAACGGGCCACCGGCCAACGACGGGGCAACGAAATGTGATCCCGGCAACGATTACGCGACGCCGTCGGACGGTGAGCGGCATCGGTCCGGCACCGGGACGGCGGTGGATTCCGTGGCGACGGGGATAAGCGCGGGGGCATCGGAGGTGGTCAGGGCATCGGCGCGGCCGATGCGCTCGGCGGCGCAACGGCACCCGAGGCCGTCCCACTGATCAAACCGCGGCAATAACGGGGACGCCCCAGTGGTTCA
Source organism: Mycobacterium sp. NGS56 (assembly GCF_059812425.1). Classification (NCBI taxonomy): domain Bacteria; kingdom Bacillati; phylum Actinomycetota; class Actinomycetes; order Mycobacteriales; family Mycobacteriaceae; genus Mycobacterium; species Mycobacterium sp. NGS56. Next base: position 95,051 of record NZ_JCALCQ010000004.1, on the reverse strand, counting down.
TACTGAATGCAACACGTGGGCTTCTCATGTGAGCCGATCCGACAGTGTTCCCGCCGGCCTGCGGGAACGGCGAGGTAGCAAGATGACGAGGTTGGACTCCGTCGAGAGGGCGGTTGCCGACATCGCCGCCGGTAAGGCCGTCATCGTCATCGACGACGAGGACCGCGAGAACGAGGGCGATCTGATCTTCGCCGCGGAGAAGGCGACGCCGGAGATGGTGGCCTTCATGGTGCGCTACACCTCGGGATATCTCTGTGTGCCGTTGGATGGTGAGATCTGCGACCGGCTCGGGCTGCTGCCGATGTATGCGGTGAACCAGGACAAGCACGGCACCGCATACACCGTCACAGTCGACGCGCGACGGGGTGTGGGCACCGGGATTTCCGCCTCGGACCGGGCGACCACCATGCGCCTGCTGGCCGATCCCACCAGCGCCGCCGACGACTTCACCCGGCCGGGACACGTGGTTCCGTTGCGCGCCAAGGACGGCGGCGTGTTGCGCCGTCCCGGTCACACCGAGGCCGCCGTCGACCTCGCCCGGCTGGCTGGGCTGCAGCCCGCGGGCGCCATCTGCGAGATCGTCAGCCAAAAAGACGAGGGCGCGATGGCCCAGACCGACGAATTGCGGGTGTTCGCCGACGAACACGACCTGGCGATGATCACCATCGCCGACCTGATCGAATGGCGGCGCAAGCACGAGAAGCACATCGCCCGGATCGCCGAGGCGCGGATCCCGACGCGGCACGGCGAGTTTCGTGCCATCGGCTACGCCAGCATCTACGAGGACGTCGAACACGTCGCGCTGGTGCGCGGCGACATCGCCGGGCCCGACTTCGATGGCGACGACGTGCTGGTGCGCGTGCACTCCGAATGCCTGACCGGCGACGTATTCGGGTCGCGCCGCTGCGACTGCGGACCCCAGCTGGACGCGGCGATGGCGATGGTCGCCCGCGAGGGACGCGGCGTCGTGCTGTACATGCGCGGGCACGAGGGCCGCGGCATCGGGTTGATGCACAAGCTGCAGGCCTATCAATTGCAGGACGCTGGTGAAGACACGGTCGACGCCAATCTCAAGCTCGGATTACCGGCTGATGCAAGGGATTACGGTATCGGCGCGCAGATATTGGTGGATCTCGGGGTTCGTTCGATGCGGCTGCTGACCAACAACCCGGCCAAACGGGTCGGGCTGGACGGGTACGGCCTGCACATCATCGAGCGCGTGCCGCTGCCGGTGCGTGCCAACGCGGAGAACATCCGATACCTGATGACCAAACGTGACAAGATGGGCCACGACCTGGTCGGCTTGGACGACTTTCACGAATCCGCTCATCTGCCAGGTGAATTCGGCGGTGCGTTGTGAGCGGTGGCGCCGGCGTGCCGGAAATACCGGCGCTTGACGCCTCTGGTGTGCGGCTCGGCATCGTGGCAAGCACCTGGCACAGTGAGATCTGCGATGCGCTGCTCGACGGCGCACGCAAAGTCGCCGCCGACTCGGGTATCGATGACCCGACGGTGGTCCGCGTGCTCGGTGCGATCGAAATCCCAGTGGTGGCACAGGAGCTCGCCCGCGACCATGATGCCGTCGTCGCGCTCGGCGTCGTGATCCGCGGTCAGACACCGCATTTCGAATATGTCTGCGATGCGGTAACCCAGGGCCTGACGCGGGTCTCACTGGACGCCTCCACGCCCGTCGCCAATGGCGTGCTGACCACTGACAACGAGCAGCAGGCCCTGGATCGGGCCGGGCTTCCGGCATCGGCTGAGGACAAAGGGGCCCAAGCCGCCGGGGCGGCCCTGTCCGCCGCGCTCACGCTGCGCGAGTTGCGCGCTCGGTCGTGACGTCGCCGTCGGACCGCGAGAGCTGGGATGCGGTGTTGCGTCCGCATCGCACGCCGTTATTCGCTTATGGGGCGGCATTCCTCATCGCCGCGGCGCACATCGCGGTGGGGGCGCTGCTCAAGGTGGGCTCCACCGGGGTTGTCTTTCAGACCTCCGATCAGGTGGCGATCGCGGCGCTGGGTTTGGTCATCGCAGGCGTGGTGCTGTTGTTCGCGCGGCCGCGGCTGCGAGTGGGGCAGGCCGGCGTTTCAGTGAGAAATCTGTTGGGCGACAAGCTGATCGAATGGCCAGATGTTGTCGGAGTGTCGTTCCCGGTGGGCCACCGATGGGCGCGAATCGACTTACCCGACGACGAGTACATACCGGTGATGGCCATCCAGGCCGTCGACAAGGGACGCGCCGTAAACGCCATGGACACGGTGCGGTGTCTGCTGAGGCGCTATCGACCGGACTTGCAGACGCACTGAGCGCTACCATCGGCCCGCCGCCGCATTTTCGGCGTGCACAGCCCGTATCGCCTGGTCGTAGTCAAGTGGTATTAAACATCGGACCGTAAGCGGGGTCGGCCGATGCGACCCCGGCTCCAGCGGTCGACGACAGTGCCACCCCGCCGATGGTGACGGCCACGTTGACCAAGCGGCGCTTCATCATTGACGGACACCCATTACTAACCCCGCGATGGATCGTCCGCCTGCGGGTTTGTTCCTTCCTCGGTCTCGGGATTCCAGCTGTTCGGCAGCAGCGGCAGACTCGGGCTGTCCTCCAACGAAGCGCCGGCAACTGTGGTCAAGCCTCCTGGAGCGGCGCCGGCGGCGCGAGCGGTGCCGGCGAACCCCATGCGCCCGGCACCCAGATCCGAAGCCGTCGTCGGGGGCTCATCGGATTCCACCCGGCGATCTTGGTCGAGGTATTCGTAGCGGTGACCGGGGTCGGTCAGACTCGTCCGGTGGCGCCGGCGCCGCCGGGACGGTTCTCGTGGGGCCGCGACCGCTGCCGCCGCGACGGCGTCGACCTTGGGCGACTTCTGCTCCGCGCGGGAGCCGACGCTCATGCCCGTGCCGGCCCCGAGGCCGGGAGGGCCGACCACATAGGGGTAGCCGAACGCCGGGACCCCGGGCGCGGGCGGAACCGGCGTAGCGGCGGACGTCGAGGCGACGGCGGGGGCGGGCGCATGCATTGGGGCGGTGGCCGGCGTGGCAGCGGGCGCTCCGAGGCCGGGGGCCATCGCAACGGGCGCTTCAGTGTGGGACGGAGCAGGCACTGCCGTCGCACCGGGCAGCGTGGGCGCGGGTTGAGCCGCGCTCGCCAACCCGGCCAGCCCCGCCAAACCGGGCGCACTGGCAACCGGGATGAAGGGGGCGATCAGGCCGAAGGAGAGCTGGGTCAATTCCGGCACCTGCGGGGCGAAGTACAAAAGCGACTCTCCGGCCCAGTGTGGAACCTCGGTGACCAGCAACGGGTCGGTCATCAGGTCCGAGAGTGTCGCGGACGGGTTCGAGGGCGACTGGCTCAGGTCCCCGCTGATGGCCCTCGCCACTTCCTGCACGCGAGTTACCCACCAGCTCAACTGAGTTGGGTTTCCGCCGGCGTCCTGGTTGGGGACGTCGGTCTTCTGAATCGCCGGCGGCGGGGCGGTGGGTGGCTTCCACGTCATCGCGGTCTCGGAGACGGCTTCGTAGATCGCCATTGTGGTGGCCGCCTGCAGCCACATCTGCAGATACTCGATCTCGTTCTGGGCGATCGGAATCGTATTGACACCAAAGAAATTCGTCGCCACCAGCTGCGCGAAGACGGCGTGGTTGGTGGCCAGCTCCTCCAGCGTCGGCATGGCAGACAGTGCGGCGGTGTAGGCCGCGGTCACGGTCTCGGACTCGAGGGCCGCCGCGGTGCTGTTGGCGCTGTTCTGCAAGAGCCATGCCAGATATGGCACATGGGCGGCCACGAATGCCTCCGCGCTGGGTCCTTGCCACGTGCCGGCCTGCACCGCCGCCAGCAAGTCGCCGAGTTCCTGGGCGGCGGTGTCATATTCGGCACTGAGCGCTTGCCACGCCTGCTCCGCCGACAGTAAGGATCCGGGCCCGGGGCCACTGGACAGCGCCGCCGAATGCACCTCCGGGGGGAAGGCGGCCCAGATCGGCATGGTCATCGCCGGCCGTCCGCGTGCGCCCGTGCTGCCATGTTGCCCTCCTCCCGACCCAACCGGTCAGCGGTCCCGCGGTGGCCGGCGGCGCACCGATCAGCCTCGCGGGAGCGCGTTATCCGGCCTCTCAGTGGCTTTTCGGCGTTTCAGCGATGCGACAACTGCGGGCCGGCGAAGACGCAGCCGCCGCCATCGCGTCGTCAGTCAACTGACCCGTCCATGTGCTGAGACGGGCCAGCTGTGCGATAGGGACAGCGACGGCAGGAACGTTAGCCCGCACATACAGTATTTTACGCAGAAAATAACCGCAAAGACGGATATAAATCCGCATTTTCACTGGAAATGCGAAGCTAACTGTCAGCCATCGGACAGCCGGACGAGGAATCCGTTCAGGATCAGCGTCTGGGCCAGCCCCGTCTGTTGCCCTGCGCTGAGCCCGGGCAGATCGCCCACCCGAAACGCCCCGGTGCTGCGGGCCAAAAACAGCATCGCCGCTTCATGGTCGGCGCCGGCGCCCACCGACAGCTGAGCGAACTGCAGGACGACGCGGTCCTCTACGCGCGCAACTCGCGCGTAGAGCGGTTCATACTTGGCGACCAGCGTCTGCCCGTCGATGCCCACCGTGTCTTTGACCCGCCCGACCGGAGGGCATCGGCCGCGCCGGACCAAGACCTCGGCCAGCGCGTCGAGGCTTTCGGTGAGGATCTGCGGATCCTCGACGGCTCGCAGGGTGTCCCGGACGGAGTCGTCCAGGCCGGCGCGGGCGGCTACGTCATCCAGGTGTCGCGGCGGCAGGCGGTCGTGCACGCGCGGGTCGCGCAAACTGAGCGCATACAGCGCGTGGGTGAGGAGCGTGAGCACGGTGGGCGCATGCAGCCCGATCGTCAAATGGACCGACGGCTCGGAGTGCGTTTCGGCCGAATGCACTTGGCCGCGGGGCAGATACAGCACATCGCCGGGCTGCATGCGCACATCGGTCGACGCGGTGGGCTCGGCCGTCCCCACCCCTTTGCGCCGCTGGATCTCATGCGGCGGCACGGCGGCAGCACCGGACACATGCCACGTCTTGGATCCCTGGATCTGCAGGACCAGCACGTCGTGGGGGTCGTAGTGCGGGACGAAGCCGGTCGATTCCGGTGGGGTGACGTAGGCGTTGACCCGTGTCGGGAAGTTCAGTTCGACTTCGATGGAGTGCGACAACGACGCGATCGTGCGTGAGTATCGCTCGAGTCCGTTCAAGACCATGGTGTAGCCGTCGGCCAGGCAGAGTCGTATCCGGACCGGGTCCAGGCCGCCATCGGCGCGTCGGTAGGTCCCCGGATCCTTGTCCTCGCCGCTTTTGACGAGCCGCACGGCCGACGGTTCCGGCTGCACCTGTTCCAGGAGCCCGTCCACGGCCGAGGGGCCGGGCAGCAGCCCGGCGAAGTAACCCGGCTGGCATCGCTTGATGTGGTGGTGCCTGCTTGCCCAGATCTCCGCGAGGAACGAGTCGACCGGGACAGGCTGCAGCAACCAGGCTAGCGAGGACTCGACGGTGATCCCCCCAAAACATCGTGGCGACCGGTATGCACCACAGTAGACCGGCACTCGCGCGCGCCCCGCCTTTCTCGGCGCTGGGCCGGCGGCTACTAGCCTGGGTCTGTGCCCGATCCCGCCACCTATCGCCCCGCCCCCGGGTCCATTCCGGTGGAGCCTGGCGTCTACCGATTCCGGGATCCGCACGGGCGAGTCATCTACGTCGGCAAGGCCAAGAGCCTACGCAGCCGGCTGACGTCATACTTCGCCGACATCTCCAGCCTGCACCCGCGCACCAGGCAGATGGTGACTACCGCGGCCAAGGTGGAGTGGACGGTGGTCAACACCGAAGTCGAGGCGCTGCAGCTCGAATACAACTGGATCAAGGAGTTCGACCCGCGGTTCAACGTCCGCTATCGCGACGACAAAACCTATCCGGTGCTGGCGGTGACCCTCAACGAGGAGTTCCCGCGGCTGATGGTCTATCGCGGTCCCCGCCGCAACGGGGTGCGATATTTCGGGCCGTACTCGCACGCGTGGGCCATCCGCGAGACGCTGGACCTGCTCACCCGAGTGTTTCCGGCCCGTACGTGCTCGGCGGGAGTGTTCAAGCGGCACAAGCAGATTGACCGTCCCTGCCTGCTCGGCTACATCGACAAATGCTCGGCGCCGTGTATCGGTAGGGTCAGTGCGGAACAGCACCGCCAGATCGTGGACGATTTCTGCGACTTCCTGTCCGGCAAGACCGACCGGTTCGCCCGCGAGCTGGAGCAGCAAATGAACGCCGCGGCCGAGCAACTCGATTTCGAGCGGGCCGCTCGACTGCGCGACGACCTGGGCGCGGTGAAGAGGGCGATGGAGAAACAGGCCGTCGTCCTCGGCGACGGCACCGACGCCGATGTGGTGGCGTTCGCCGACGACGAACTCGAGGCCGCGGTGCAGGTGTTCCACGTGCGTGGCGGCCGGGTGCGCGGTCAGCGCGGCTGGATCGTCGAAAAGTCCGCGGAAGCCGGTGATTCTGGCGAGGAACAGCTGGTCGAGCAGTTTCTGACGCAGTTCTACGGCGAGCAGGCCGAATTGGGCGGCGCCGCAGACGAATCCACCAACCCGGTGCCGCGCGAGGTGCTGGTGCCGTGTCTGCCGTCCAACGCCGGCGAGCTGACCAGTTGGCTGTCCGGGCTGCGCGGATCGCGGGTGGCGCTGCGGGTGCCGCAGCGCGGTGACAAACGGGCGCTGGCCGAAACGGTACAGCGCAACGCCAAAGAGGCACTGCAGCAACACAAGCTGAGGCGCGCCGGCGATTTCAACGCCAGATCCGCTGCGCTGCAGAACATCCAGGAGGCCCTCGGCTTGTCCGACGCGCCGCTGCGCATCGAATGTGTGGACATCAGCCATGTGCAGGGCACCGACGTGGTGGGCTCGCTGGTGGTGTTCGAGGACGGACTGCCGCGCAAATCGGACTACCGGCACTTCGCCATCCGGGAAGCCGCCGGGCAGGGGCGCTCCGACGACGTCGCCTCCATCGCCGAGGTGACCCGTCGCCGCTTCGCGCGGCACCTGGCCGAACAAAACGACCCGAATATGCTTTCACCGGAAGGAAAGTCTCGCCGCTTCGCCTATCCGCCCAATCTCTACGTCGTCGACGGCGGTGCGCCACAAGTCAACGCGGCCAGCGCGGTGCTCGAGGAACTCGGCATCACCGATGTCGCCGTGATCGGCCTGGCCAAGCGACTGGAAGAGGTGTGGGTACCCTCGGAGCCCGACCCCGTCATCATGCCGCGCAACAGCGAAGGGCTATATCTGTTGCAACGCGTCCGTGACGAAGCGCATCGGTTCGCGATCACCTACCATCGCAGCAAGCGATCCAAGCGAATGACGGCATCGGTGCTGGATTCGGTGCCAGGCTTGGGAGAATATCGCCGCAAGGCGTTGGTAAGCCATTTCGGATCGATAGCCCGCCTCAAGGAGGCCACCGTCGACCAGATCACTGCGGTTCCCGGGATCGGGGTGGCAACAGCCACGGCCGTTGTGGAGGCGCTGCGACCCGAACAAACCGAGGCCGCCCCATGACGGGCCCAGGTGAGTTCGCGGGCGGTCGCTCGGTGGACGCCCCGGCCGGCATCGACGTGGTGCTGGTGACCGGATTGTCGGGCGCTGGGCGGGGTACCGCGGCCAAGGTGCTCGAAGACCTCGGCTGGTACGTGGCGGACAACTTACCCCCGCAGCTGATCACCCGGATGGTCGATTTCGGTCTGGCCGCCGGCTCGCGGATCACCCAGCTGGCGGTGGTGATGGACGTGCGGTCGCGCGGCTTCACCGGCGATCTGGATTCGGTGCGCACCGAGCTGGCCACCCGAAACATCGCCCCGCGCGTGGTGTTCATGGAAGCATCCGACGACATGTTGGTTCGCCGCTACGAACAGAATCGTCGCAGCCACCCGCTGCAGGGTGATCAGACCCTGGCCGAGGGCATTGCCGCTGAGCGGCGCATGCTGGCATCGGTTCGCGCCACCGCCGACCTGATCATCGACACATCGACGTTGTCCGTGCGCGGCTTGCGCGAGACCATCGAGCGGGCATTCGGCGGCGCCGCCAGCGCGACCACCAGCGTCACGGTCGAGTCGTTCGGCTTCAAGTACGGCCTGCCGATGGACGCCGACATGGTGATGGACGTGCGGTTCCTGCCGAACCCGCACTGGGTCGACGAATTGCGTCCACGCACCGGGCAGGATCCGGCGGTGCGCGATTATGTGTTGAGCCAGCCCGGCGCGGCGGAGTTCCTCGACGCCTACCATCGATTGCTGACTCTGGTCGTCGACGGCTACCGCCGGGAGGGCAAGCGCTATATGACGGTCGCCATCGGCTGCACCGGCGGCAAACATCGCAGCGTCGCGATCGCCGAGGCGTTGATGCAGTTGCTGAACGCCCAGAAGGGGGAAGCGCAACTGTCGGTGCGGGTGCTGCACCGGGATCTGGGCCGCGAATGACCGAGCCGATAAACCGGGGCATCGTCGCGCTGGGCGGCGGACACGGCCTGTACGCGACGCTGTCGGCGGCTCGTCGGCTGACTCCCCATGTCACCGCGGTGGTCACCGTCGCCGACGACGGCGGTTCTTCGGGCCGGCTGCGCAACGAACTGGATGTCGTGCCCCCCGGCGACCTGCGAATGGCGTTGGCCGCCTTGGCATCCGACAGTCCGCACGGTCGGCTGTGGGCGACCATCATGCAGCACCGGTTCGGCGGCAGCGGCGCCTTGGCCGGGCATCCGATCGGCAACCTGTTACTGGCCGGCCTGTCCGAGGTGCTGGCCGATCCGGTGGCCGCCCTCGATGAGCTCGGGCGCATCCTCGGCGTCAAGGGGCGGGTGCTGCCGATGTGCCCGATCGCGCTACAGATCGAGGCCGACGTCTCCGGCCTGGAAAGCGACCCCCGGATCTTCCGGCTGATCCGCGGCCAGGTGGCCATCGCGACCACACCGGGCAAGGTGCGCCGCGTGCGGCTGCTGCCCGACAACCCCCCGGCGACACGGCAGGCCGTCGACGCCATCATGGCCGCCGACTTGGTGGTGCTGGGCCCCGGCTCGTGGTTCACCAGCGTGATCCCGCATGTGCTGGTGCCCGGACTCGCGGCGGCGCTTCGGGCGACCACCGCTAGGCGCGCCCTGGTGCTCAATCTGGTGGCCGAGCCGGGGGAGACGGCGGGCTTCTCGGTCGAGCGTCATCTGCACGTGCTGGCGCAGCACGCACCGGCATTCAGCGTGCACGACATCATCATCGATGCCGAACGGGTGCCCAGTGAGCGCGAACGCGATCAACTGCGCCGCACCGCCACACTGCTTTCGGCCGAGGTCCACTTCGCCGACGTGGCCAGACCTGGTACACCTTTACATGATCCAGGCAAACTCGCGGCGGCCCTGGACGGGGTCCGGGCGGCCGGTAAGGCTCCGGGAGCGTCTCCGATCACTGCCACCGCGGATATTCGGGTCGACGGTGCAGGACCACAAGCCGGTGGGAGTGGACCGGCCGGCAGCGGACCAAGGGGTGACGACGCGTGGCGATGACGACCGAAGTCAAGGACGAACTGAGCCGCCTCATTGTGAAATCGGTCAGTGCCCGCCGCGCGGAGGTCACGTCCCTGCTGAGGTTTGCCGGCGGGCTGCACATCGTCGGCGGCCGCGTCGTGGTCGAGGCGGAGGTGGACCTGGGCAACGTCGCGCGGCGGTTGCGCAAGGACATTTTCGAACTCTACGGGTACAACGCCGTCGTGCATGTGTTGTCGGCCAGCGGGATTCGCAAGAGCACCCGATACGTGTTGCGGGTGGCCAATGACGGCGAGGCGCTGGCCCGCCAGACCGGCCTGCTCGACAACCGCGGCCGGCCGGTGCGCGGGCTGCCGGCGCAGGTGGTGGGCGGCAGCGTCGGCGATGCCGAAGCCGCGTGGCGAGGAGCCTTCCTGGCGCACGGGTCGCTGACCGAGCCGGGACGCTCGTCGGCGCTGGAAGTCAGCTGCCCCGGCCCGGAGGCGGCGCTGGCGCTGGTGGGTGCCGCGCGGCGGCTCGGTGTCAGCGCGAAGGCCCGCGAGGTGCGTGGCGCCGATCGGGTCGTCGTGCGCGACGGCGAGGCGATCGGCGCTCTGCTGACGCGGATGGGCGCCCAGGACACCCGGCTGGTGTGGGAGGAGCGCCGGATGCGGCGCGAGGTTCGGGCCACCGCCAACCGACTGGCCAACTTCGACGACGCCAACCTGCGCCGGTCGGCCCGGGCGGCGGTCGCCGCCGCGGCCCGGGTGGAGCGGGCCCTGGAGATACTGGGCGACACCGTCCCGGACCACCTGGCCTCGGCTGGCAAGCTGCGCGTCGAGCACCGGCAGGCGTCGCTCGAGGAACTCGGCCGGCTCGCCGACCCCCCGATGACGAAAGATGCTGTGGCGGGCCGTATTCGGCGGCTGTTGTCGATGGCCGACCGCAAGGCGAAGGTCGAGGGCATTCCCGACACCGAGTCGGCGGTCACGCCGGATTTGCTAGAGGACGCTTAACCCCGACGCGCGGTGTGCGGCGGTTGCTCCACCGGGCCCGCGCGACTCGCCGGTGGCAAACCGTGTTTGAGCGCTGAACAGTCGGACGGGCAGACGCTCGCAATCGTTGCGGTGAAGAATTTCGATGCGCGCGGTCCGGTGTGGTTCTTCCGTGGCATCCGTTCATGTTCCGGGCCCGAGCGGATCCCATGAATGCGATTTCTTTACGTTGGGTATGAATGCGGCTATCGATATCCTTTTATGGACGAACGGCGGGGCATAAATAGGCGAGGTTGGGATCTTTAGACACCTATTCGACGCGCAAATTCAGAGGGCTTACATAAAATCTTTGAAAATGATATGAGTGCAGACGTACTCGCCGCGTGAGCCAACGGGAGCTGCCTATAGGCAGGCGTGGAGAACGCGCGCTGGCACCGTGGCCACGCCGAACTCAGCTCAGCCACACCTTCGTCCATCGCGATCGCGCGGCCGGTGTTCCGGCCCTCTTCTGTGCTGGGTCCACGCTCTGGTCGGCAGGGCCCAGTCCCCGTGCGGGCGTCGCGGTACGACCCCATTCGCCGCGAACTCAATTTGTGATGGCGAGATTTTTATTCGTGGTTAACGGCCGAGGGGCGCCTTTCCCGGCTCTTCAGCACCCATTCACCATCTCGTCTTCTCGGATTTGTGCGAGGTAGAGACGTTTATCGCCGGTTCGGTTATCGAATCTCGCATGCGCGCCCCGGCGTCGGAACCCTGCGACGGCGCCGACCGTGGTCGATTCTCGGCGGACGGCCTTGGGGTGATCGCTGGCTACTGTCCTGTCTACGAAAGGACATGGTCGTCGCCCAGCAAACTCTTCTGGCGGCGATGAAGTGCTCAACGACGTTGACGTTCGCCTTGTCGGCGACGCAAGAGGCGGGGGAAGGCATTGGATTTCGGGTTGTTACCGCCGGAGATCAACTCCGGCAGGGTCTACTCAGGGCCGGGATCGGCGCCGTTGCTGGCAGCTGCGGCCGCCTGGCAAGGGTTGGCAGCCGAATTGCGTTCGACCGCAGCGTCTTACGGTTCGGCCATCTCGGAGCTGAGAACCACCTGGCGTGGGCCCTCGTCTGCAGCGATGGCCGCCGCGGCGGCCCCATACATCGAGTGGCTTGACGGCACCGCCGTGCAGGCCGAACAGACGGCAGCCCAAGCCAATGCGGCGGCTGCGGCCTATGAAGCAGTTTTCGCGGCCACGGTCCCGCCGCCGGTGATCGTGGCCAACCGGGCGTTGTTGGCGTCGCTGATTGCGACCAACTTCCTGGGCCAAAACACTCCGGCGATCGCCGCCACTGAGGCCCAGTACGCCGAGATGTGGGCCCAAGACGCCGCAGCTATGTATGCCTATGCCGGTTCTGCGGCCGCCGCAACCCGGCTGCCCCCGTTCAGCGCAGCCCCGACGATCGCCGACGGGACCGTTGACCAGTCGGCCGCGGTGACGTCCGCGCTACGGTCGCCGACCGTATCGGGCGCGGAATCTTTGCTGACACAGTCGGTCTCGCAGGCTCCGTTGGCGGCGCAAAGCCTTGCCTTGAACGCCGATGCGGCAACGGCGGCAGCCGGGCTGCCGCTGAGCCTGACGGACGTCACCGGAATCCTGAAGACGTTCAACAGTGTCATGGGAGTTGTCTCCGGACCGTACACGCCGCTGGGCCTGGGGAATTTGATGAAGAACTGGTACCAGATCTCCATCAGCATCCCGAGCCTCGGTGTGGGCATCCAGGGTATCGGCCCCCTGCTGCATCCGAAGCCGCTGCTCGGCGTATTGGCCCCGCTGCTGCACAGCGACCTGCTGAGCGGTTCGGCCGCGCTGTCGAGTGCGGGCTCGGTTTCGGCGGCGGCGGGCCGTGCCGGCTTGGTGGGGTCGTTGTCGGTGCCGTCGAGCTGGGCCTCGGCGGTCCCGGCAATCAGGACGGTTGCCGCCGAGCTGCCAGAGACCATGCTGGACGCCGCTCCCGCAATGGCGGTGAACGGTCAACAGGGCATGTTCGGCCCGACCGCTTTATCGAGTCTGGCCGGGCGTGCTGTCGGCGCGACCGCCACCCGCACGGTCGCCGGGTCGACCGTGCGGGTTCCCGGTGCTGTGGCTGCCGACGACATCGCGACCACATCGACCGTCATCGTGATACCGCCGAACACAAGATAAGAGAGGTTGCGGCAATGGTTTTCGGGGATTTCGCAGCGCTGTCACCGGAAGTGATCTCCACCCAGATCTATACGGGCCCGGGCGCGGCGCCGTTGCTGGGGGCTGCCGCGGCTTGGGACGGGCTGGCTGCCGAGTTGCACTCCGCGGCGGCATCGTACGGATCGGTGATTGCGGAACTGGCCGGCGAGTCGTGGCAGGGCCCGGCCTCAGAGGCGATGACCGCCGCGGCGGCCCCCTATGTGGCGTGGCTATCGACCACAGCGGGCCAGGCCGAAGCGACTGCCGTCCAGGCCCGGGCCGCGGCCGGCGCCTACGAGGCCGCGTTGGCGGCCGTCGTGCCGCCGGCGGTTATCGCGGCGAACCGCAGCCTGCTGGCCACGCTGTTGCAGACGAACGTCTTGGGGCAAAACGGCGCGGCGATCGCGGCGACCGAGGCCGAGTACAGCCAGATGTGGGCCCAAGATGTCGCGGCGATGTTCGGGTACGCCAGCGCGTCGGAGTCCGCCGGCGAGTTGACGCCGTTCGAGAAAGCACCGGCGACCACCAATGACACCGGTTCGGCGACCCAGGCTGTCGCCGTCGCCGCGTCGGAGTCGCAGTCGTTGTCGTCGTGGCTCAAACAGATCGAGGACTACATCACTTCGCTCACCGGCCAATACACCAAGTTTTGGCAGGACTTGATCGGCGGGGCCACGGGGAGTACTGAGATCGCGCCCTTCTGGGAGACGCTGTATTCGACCATTTCGCAATTCGGCACACAGGCGACGTGGACCAACGTTGTCAATTCCAGTACCAGCATGGGCATCTCGCAGTGGAAGAACTTCTTCATCTATGCGCCGTGGAGCGCCGCGATGTCGAAAACGTCGTTGGGCGCCGGTCTGGCGTCTCCGGGGCATGTGGCCGCGGCCGTCCCAGTCAAGCCCGTATCGGCGGTATTGGGCAACGCGCCGACTGTGGGCAAATTATCGGTGCCGCCGAACTGGGCCACCGCGGCGCCGGCGATCAGGCTGGCCTCCAGCGCGCTACCGGCCACCAGCCTCGCTGCGGCCGCCCCGGCAGGTATCCCCGGCGCCCTGGTCAACGAGGCGACGCTGGGCGGCCTGGCCGGCGGCGCCCTGGGCAGCCCGGCGGCGCGTGTCGTCAGCTCGACCGGCATCGAGGCGCCCGGAATCACCGGCGAACGCCGCACGAAGCCGGTCAAGCTGGACCGCATCATCGCCCAACTTCAGGAGATGCCCGACCAGGTACAGCACTGGAACGTCGACGAGGCCGGCCTCGATGACCTGGTCGCCAAACTCAGAACAACGCCCGGCGTACACGCCGTGCACGTGACCGAGGGCGAGGAGATCGCCGTCGGATCGTCCGGCTCGAAGCTGGGGTAGCGCAAGACCGGAACACCCGCGAAAAACCACCATCAACGTACGCATCGAAGGGGGATGCATGAAACTGCTGTTAGCGCTTCTCGGTGTATCGCTGGGGATCGTTACCGCGGTCCCCGCGCACGCCATACCAGGCGAGGATGAGGCGGCCGCCGACGAAAACAATGAAGTCTTCATCGCTGACCTACATACGGTGGGCATCAGCTTCCAGGACCCGAACCAAGCCGTGAGCGCCGGGAAAGCGGTCTGCGGCTTGCTCGCTCGGGGTGTATCGGGTCTTCAACTCCTCAACGACCTGCGGGACAACAACCCCGCACTGACCACCAACGGCGCCGCCCAGTTCGCGACGATATCGGCGAAGGCGTATTGCCCACGGCAACTGGACGCCTCGGCGGGACCCGGCGCCAAAAGCGGATGAACGACTGAGGGTCAACAGCCGCAAGATAATCCGCGACCGCATCACAGCACGACACCGCAATGGCCGAAACCGATCCCCTTCACTCCTTAGAGAAAAGCCTGATGTTGCAGCATAACTCGCCCGCCGTTGAGCTGGGGTCAGTGACGGATTTCGGTACGCTTCCGCCGGAAAGCAATTCCGGGAGGATGCATTCGGGTCCCGGTGCCGGGTCAATGATGGACGCCGCCAAGGCTTGGGGTGCGCTGAGCGCCCAGCTCAGTGACATGGCACTGAGCTATCGGGCGGCTATCTCAACGCTGGATTCCGAACAACGAGGTGCTCCGGCGACGGCGATATTCCGTGCCGTCGCAGACCATCTCGCTTGGCTCGACGCTACCGCCGCGCGGGCCCGTCAGACGGCAGCCCAGGCCAAGGAAGCCGCGAGCGCCTACGGTTTGACGCGTGCGGCGGTAGTGGCGCCTCATCTGATCGATGCCAATCGGTTGCAGCGGATCGCGCTGGCCGCCTCGAACTGCCTGGGCCAAAGCAGTGCGGCCATCGCGGACACCGACGCCGACTACGAAAGGATGTGGGCCCAGGACGCCGCCGCCATGTATGCCTACGCCCGTGCCTCGGCCCGCATCTGGAAGCTGACGCCGTTCAGTTCGCCCCCGCCTCCCGCCGGCCTCTGCGAGGCCGCGCACCATGGCCCGGGGTTCAGCGAGCCGTCCCGAAACTGGCGTCTGACGGTGGCGCCGGAAGTAATCGCCACCGGCTGCCAAGTGATCTCGACTATCTCAGAAGCGCTCGATGAGTTGTCCTCCTCCCCGCTGGCCACCTTCGACGAGTCCCTGCTGCCGATAACGGCACCCTTGTCCAGGCTGAGTGCTTTGTCGGCGCCACTGGACTTCGCGCTCAGCCACCTGAGTTCGGTCAACAAGGCCGCCTCGTTGAACAGGGCCGCCGTCATGTGGTCGCTGCGGCCCGGAGCGGGCCGCACGAATCACGCGGCGCCACGTGTGAGCGTCGGTAGCGGGGCGGCAATCGGGATCTTGTCGGTTCCGCGGGCGTGGACTCGATCAATGCCCAGCCCGAAGTCGCCGAGTCCGCAAGCAACTCCCGTGGATCGCAGCCAATGAGCTCGCCACTTTCCATTCGGTGACACCATGTCGCCTCGGCCAAACCGACCGGTAGTTTGTTCGCCATTGCTGTTCGCGACGGGGGCAGGGGGGCTACGGTCGGGTGATGAAACGGCTTTCGAGTGTTGATGCGGCGTTTTGGTCAGCGGAAACCGCGGGCTGGCACATGCACGTCGGGGCGTTGGCGATCTGCGACCCGAAGGAGTCCCCCGAGTACAGCTTTCAACGCCTCCGTCAATTGCTGATCGAACGTTTGCCGGAGGTACCGCAGTTGCGGTGGCGGGTCACCGGCGCGCCGCTGGGCTTGGACCGGCCCTGGTTCGTCGAAGACGAAGAGCTGGACGTGGACTTCCACGTCCGCCGCATCGGTGTTCCCGCGCCCGGCGGTCGCCGCGAGCTCGAGGAACTGGTGGGCCGGTTGATGTCCTACAAGCTGGACCGCTCCCGGCCGCTGTGGGAGATGTGGGTGATCGAGGGCGTCGAGGGCGGCCGGGTCGCCACGCTGACCAAGATGCACCACGCCATCGTCGATGGGGTCTCGGGTGCCGGCCTGGGTGAAATCCTGTTGGACGTCACACCGGAACCGCGTGCGCCGCAACAGGAAACGGTCGGGTCGCTGGTGGGTTTCCAACTGCCGGGGTTGGAGCGGCGGGCCGTGGGAGCGCTCATCAACGTCGGTGTCAAGACGCCGTTTCGCATCGCGCGGCTGATGGAGCAGACCGTGCGCCAGCAGATCGCCACCCTGGGTGTGCGCAGTAGGCCGCCCCGCTATTTCGAAGCGCCCAAAACCCGCTTCAATGCACCGGTCTCGCCGCACCGGCGCATCACCGGCGCCCGCGTCGAACTGGCCCGCGCCAAGCTGATCAAGGACGCGTACGGCGTCAAGCTCAACGACGTCGTACTGGCCCTGGTGGCCGGGGCCGCGCGTGACTACTTACAGAAGCGCGGTGAGCTGCCGGCCAAACCGCTGATCGCCCAGATCCCCGTCTCGACGCGGACCGACGACGACAAGGACGACGTCGGTAACAAGGTCAGCTCGATGACCGTCTCGTTGGCCACCGATGTCGACGACCCCGGTGAGCGGCTGCGGGCCATCCACGAAAGCACCCAAAGCGCCAAGCTGATGGCCAAGGCGTTGTCCGCGCATCAGATCATGGGGCTGACCGAGACCACGCCGCCCGGGTTGTTGGGTCTGGCCGCGCGGGCCTACACCGCCAGCGGGCTGTCGCGGAACCTGGCGCCCATCAACCTGGTCGTCTCCAACGTCCCCGGCCCGCCGTTCCCGTTGTACATGGCGGGCGCCAAACTGGATTCGCTGGTGCCGCTGGGGCCGCCGGTGATGGACGTCGCGCTGAACATCACCTGCTTCTCCTACACCGACTACCTGGACTTCGGTTTCGTGACGACGCCCGAGGTGGCCAACGACATCGACGACATGGCCGACCGGATCGAGCCGGCGCTGACCGACCTGGAGAAGGCCGCCGCGCGGGAGAACGGTTAGGGGCCGCCGCCGTCAGGCCTAGTCGCGCTCGGGCGGATTCGTCGCGTACACCCAGGACAGGAATCGAGCCACGGCCTCCGCGGACCGATGCGCCCGTGGGGAGCTGAAGATGTCGAAAGCGTGCTGGGCGTGCGGTAATTGGGCGTAGGCGACCGGGTTTTTGGATACCCCACGCAGTTCCTCGACGAACTCGGCGGCCTCGCCGACCGGGATGAGCGAATCGTCGTGGCCGTGCAGGACGAAGAAGGGCGGTGCGTCGGCGCGCAGCCGCCGGATCGGCGAGGCGTCGACGAAGATGTCGCGATGCGCAGCGAATTTCTTTTTGACAACCAGCTTTTGGAGCATGTCCACGAATTCGCGCCGGCCTTCGCCCTCGGTGGAGAACCAGTCATAGCGCCCGTACACCGGCACCGCGGCCACCACCGAGGTGTCGGCGTCCTCGAAACCGGGCTGGAATTTGGGGTCGTTGGGCGTCAGCGCCGCCAACGAACAGAGGTGGCCGCCGGCGGATCCGCCGGTGATCGCCACGAAGTTCGGGTCCCCGCCGTAGCGGGAGATGTTCTCCTTGACCCAGGCGAGCGCGCGTTTGACGTCGATGATGTGGTCGGGCCACGTATGCCGCGGCGATACCCGGTAGCCGATCGACACGCACACCCAGCCGCGCGCGGCCAGGTGGCTCATCAGCGGATAGGCCTGGGGGCGGCGCATTCCGATCACCCAGGCGCCGCCAGGCACCTGCAGCAGCACCGGCGCCTTGCCGTCGCGCGGCAGGTCGCGGCGGCGCCAGATGTCGGCGAGGTTGGCGCGCCCGTGCGGGCCGTAGGACACCACGTTCGTCTTCTCGACGTAGCGCCGGCGCGCGATGGTGTTGCCCAGCGGCAGGGTGCGTCTGCCGCTGCGCGTCGGCGTCGTCTGGGGCAGCTTGCTCAGCGCCTCTTCGTAGTCATCGCCCAGTTGGTCGCGCAGCCCCGCCTCAAGCACCGGCCCGGGGGTGGTGACGCCGCGATACTTGATGACGCCCAGGATGGCCCAGGACGCCACGGTCAGCGCCAGGGCGGCTTTCCCGCGCCGCCCCGCGAAGTCCCCGCGCCGACCCCGCCGCAGCGCGTCGAGCAGCGAGGCGGAGAAGTAGATGCCGGGCACCTCCGAGGCCGGCCAGCCATACCAGAAGACCAGTACGGTGCTGTAGCCCTTGCGGGCCAGCGGGCGTAATCCGTTGGCGGCGTTGATCAACTCGAGCCCGGCCCGTGCGAGCGGCCGGGGCTTTGTGATCGTTCGAGGCAGCCGCTTCACCCCTTCACCCGCGCTTGCAAGTCGGCGCGCAGGACCTTGCCGGTGCTGCTGCGCGGAAGTTCGTCCAGGACCGTGATTTCGCGGGGGATTTTGTAGTTGGCCAGGTTCTCCCGCACGTGCTGCTTGAGCGCCTCAGGAGCGGCGGCCGCGTCGAGCGAGGCGCCGGGCTGCAGCACCACGAAGGCTGCCAGCCGCTGCCCGTATTGTTCGTCGTCCACGCCGATCACCGATGCCTCCGCCACGTCGGCGTGTGCCACCAGGATCTTCTCCACCTCGATCGGGTACACGTTCTCGCCGCCGGAGACGATCATCTCGTCGTCGCGGCCGACGACGAACAGGCGCCCCGCCTCGTCCAGATAGCCCAGGTCGCCCGACGACATGAAGCCGGCGTGGAAATCCTTCCCTTTGCCGGTTGAGCCCTCCGTGTAACCGTCGAACTGAGTGTTGTTGCGCACGTAGATGCTGCCGACCTCGCCGGTGGGCACCTCGTTGAATTCCGGGTCCAGGATGCGGATTTCGGTTCCCCCCGCGGGCCGGCCGGCGGTGTCGGGTGCGGCCCGCAGGTCCTGCGGAGTGGCGGTGGCGATCATGCCGGCCTCGGTGGCGTTGTAGTTGTTGTAGATCACGTCACCGAATGCGTCCATGAACGCGATGACCACGTCGGGCCGCATCCGCGATCCCGATGCCGCGGCGAATCTCAGGGATCGGCCGCTGTAGCGACGTCGCACCTCGGCGGGCAACTCCATGATGCGGTCGAACATCACCGGCACCACGGCAAGCCCGGTGGCCTGGTGGCGGTCGATGAGATCCAGCGTGGCCTCGGGGTCGAATTTGCGCCGGGTGATCACCGTGCAGGCCATGGACGCGGCGAAGATCAACTGGGAGAAGCCCCAGGCGTGGAACATGGGCGCGACGATCACAATGTTTTCCTCGGCCCGCCACGGCGTGCGGTCCAAAATCGCCTTGAGCGTGCCTATTCCGGCGTTGCCGCCGGTTTGGTTGGCGCCCTTGGGTGTTCCGGTGGTGCCGGAGGTGAGCAGGATCATCCTGCCCTTGCGGCCGGAGCGGCGGGGTTGTTGCCCGGCGTGATCGGCGATCAGCTTCTCGACGGTGACATCGTGTCTCCCGTCCGTCCAGGCCACGACGCGGCTGGCGTCCGGCTTGTCCGCCAGGGCGCGGTCCACCGTCGGGGTGAACTCTTCGTCGTAGACCACGGCGTCAACGCCCTCGCGGTTGACGACCTCGGCCAGCGCCGGCCCGGCGAACGAGGTGTTGAGCAGCACGACGTCCGAGCCGATCCGGTTCACGGCCACCACCGCTTCGACGAAGCCGCGGTGATTGCGGCACATGATGCCCACAACCTTCGGCTGGCCCCCGGGCAGGTGTTGCAGCGCGGCGCCGAACGCGTTGATCCGTTGATCGAGTTCCCGCCAGGTCAGCGTGCCGAGTTCGTCGATCAGCCCGGGGCGGTCGGGGCAGCGCTGCGCCGCACCGGCGAAGCCCACGGTCATGCCCATGCCCTCGCGGCGCATGGCCGCGGCCATCTTGAGGTAGCGGTCGGGCCGCATCGGCGCGATCATGCCGGCGCGGCTCAGCGTGGTGATCAATCCGAGCGTCTCGCTCAACGGAATTCGCATCGCTTAGCCCAGGATCGGGAAGCGACGCTTGGCGGCCAGCTCGGTGAGGGCCTCCTGCATCACCGACCGCACGTACTCGTCGACCTCGTCGACATCGGGGTCGTCGCCGAACTGCTTGGCGATGTCGATGGGTGGGAGCACCTGGGTCACGATCTTGGTGGGCAGCGGCAGGTTCGGCGGGATCACCGCGCTCAAGCCGAAGGGGAAGCCGAAGGACAGCGGCAGAATCGCGCTGCGCAGCAAGCGTTTAATGCCCAGCCGCTCGGCCAGCCAGGTGCCGCGGGTCAGATAGAGCTGGGTTTCCTGACCGCCGATGGACACCGCCGGCACGATCGGGACGCCGGCCTCGATCGCGGTGCGGACGTATCCCTTGCGGCCGTCGAAGTCGATGACGTTCTCCGAGCGGGTGGGCCGATAGGCGTCGTAGTCTCCGCCGGGGAACACGATCACCACCCCGCCGGACCGCAATGCCTGCGCCGCGTTCTCGCGGTTGGCGCGGATGTATCCGGTGCGGCGGAAGAAGTCTGCGGTGGGCCCGGTCATCAGGATGTCGTGGCTCAGCGTGTAGACCGGGCGGTCGTACCCGAGTTTGTCGTAGAAGTGGATGCTGAAGATTGGAACGTCCATGGGGAACATGCCGCCGGAGTGGTTGCCGACGACCAGCGCTCCGCCGGGTGGGAACGTGTCCAGGCCGTGCACCTCGGACCGGAAGTATGCCTTCAGGACCGGGCGCATGACCGCCATCAGCCGCTGGGTCAGGCCGGGGTCGAACTTGCCGATGTCCCCGCCGTCGGGTTTGCCGTTGTCGGTCACGTTCCTCCCTTGACGCCCGCGCGGGGCCGCTTCGCCGAATCGATGGTAGCGACAAAGGCCCAGCGGCTGTCATGGTGTTTCGTATTCGAAGACCCGAGGGTGTGATGGGTCGGGCCCCGGGCGCAGCCCGGCCGGCACCGGGCAACCGGCGCGGGCGGCGCTCGACGCCCGCCGTCCGGTGCGTATCGGGAAACCCTCAACGTCCTGATCGACAGAGCTGCGCCGGCGATTTGTCCGCCCGGTACCGGCGGAGGCACGCCCTGCGGTCCGCCGGAGCATCTCTGGCGTGCGCTGAATCACCTTTTACCGCAGCTGTTTTCGTCATCGATTCCCTGGCGAGGTAGCCAGGCGCAGATCACCGGCGTGCGCAAATCGGCCCGCCCGCACGGTCGTGCCGATACATTCGATGGGCCAGCTGGTTTCTAGACAGGAACGAGGCCGTCCATGGGATTCATGTCACCGGAACTTCCGGACGTCGATCGCAGTACCTGGCACACGCTGCCGCGGGCCACCCGACTGCAAGTCGTGACCCGGCACTGGGCGGAATACGGATTCGGGACACCGTACGCGGTGTATTTGCTGTACCTGCTCAAGATAGCCCTGTACGTCGTCGTACCGGCCGCGGTCATCTCGCTCACCCCCGGGCTCGGTGGCCTGGGCCACATCGGTGACTGGTGGACGCAACCCATCGTCTACCAGAAGGTCGTCATCTTCACGCTGTTATTCGAGGTCATGGGCCTCGGCTGCGGATCCGGGCCGCTGACGGGGCGGTTCATGCCACCGATCGGAGGCATCCTTTACTGGTTGCGGCCCAACACGATTCGCCTGCCGGCCTGGCCCGGCAAGGTTCCGTTCACCGGTGGTGACCGCCGTACCGTCATCGACGTTGCGCTGTATGCCATCGTTCTGATCGGCGGGCTGTGCGCGTTGCTGTCACCCGGCCACGGCGGGCCGGTCACCGCCACCGGCGACGTCGGCCTGATCGACCCCGTCCGGGTCATCCCGACGATCGTCGCCCTGGCGCTGTTGGGACTGCGCGACAAGACCATCTTCCTGGCCGCCCGCGGCGAACACTATTGGCTGAAGCTGCTTGTGTTCTTCTTCCCGTTCGCCGATCAGATCGCGGCGTTCAAGCTCATCATGCTGTGCCTTTGGTGGGGGGCGGCGACCTCCAAGCTCAACCACCATTTCCCGTACGTCGTGGCGGTGATGACGAGCAACAACGCGCTGCTGCGGCCCAAGCTGTTCACCCCGATCAAGCACCTGCTCTACCGCGACCACGTAAACGACCTACGGCCCACCTGGTTGCCGAAGCTGATGGCTCATGTCGGTGGCACGACAGCGGAATTCATCGTTCCCACGATCCTGGTGTTCGTCGCCGGCGATCAACCGTGGCGGTGGTTCCTGATCGGGTTCATGGTGGTCTTCCACCTCAACATCATTTCCAACCTCCCGATGGGAGTGCCGTTGGAGTGGAACGTGTTCTTCATCTTCTCGCTGTTCTATCTCTTCGGGCACTACGGCGAAATTCGTGCCACCGATCTTTCCTCGCCGCTGCTGCTGGCGCTCGTGGTGGTCGTGGTGGCCATCGTGATCGCGGGAAACATGTTCCCCGAGAAGATTTCGTTCCTGCCGGCCATGCGCTACTACGCCGGCAACTGGGCCACCAGTCTGTGGTGCTTCCGGGCGGGCGCCGAGGAGAGGGTCGACGCCGAGGTCGTCAAGAGCTCCGCGCTCGTGGTCAATCAGCTGGCCCGGCTCTACGGCCCGGAGACCGCCGAAATCATGGCGGACAAGGTGGCGGCGTTCCGCGCGATGCATATTCACGGGCGGGCGCTCAATGGCCTCTTGCCGCGGGCGATCGGCAACGAGGCCGACTACAAGGTGCGCGAGGGCGAGGTCGTGGCCGGGCCCCTGGTCGGGTGGAACTTCGGTGAAGGCCATTTGCACAACGAGCAGCTGCTCGAGGCGGTACAGCGGCGCTGCAACCTCGAGGACGGCGACCTTCGCGTGATCGTCCTCGAGGGTCAACCCATCCATATCCAAAAGCAGTGGTACCGCATCCTCGACGCCAAGACCGGATTGATCGAGGCGGGCTACGTCACCATCGAGGACATGGCGTCGCGTCAGCCATGGCCCGAGCCGGGTGACGAATTTCCGGTCCACCTCACCACGCAGCCCGTCCTTCACGGAGAGTCGTGACGAAGGCGGTCGTCGTCGGCGCCGGGCCCAACGGCCTGGCCGCGGCAATCCACCTCGCCCGCCACGACATCGACGTCCAGGTGCTAGAGGCGCGCGACAGCGTCGGCGGCGGAGCACGCTCGGGTGAGCTGACGGTGCCCGGAATCATCCACGACCACTGCTCGGCGTTTCATCCGCTGGGAATCGGTTCACCGTTCTGGCAGCAGGTGGACCTGCAACGCTACGGCCTGGCGTGGAAGTGGCCGGAGGTCGATTGCGCACACCCGCTCGACGACGGGACCGCCGGGGTGCTGTACCGGTCGATCGATCGGACGACGGCCGGGATGGGTCCCGACGCCTCGCGGTGGCGCCGCGCGATCGGGGACCTCGCGGCCGGATTCGACGCCCTGGCCGAAGACTTGCTGCGCCCGGTGCTCAACATTCCGCGTCACCCGGTTCGCCTCGCCGCATTCGGGCCGCGTGCGGTGCTGCCGGCCACTACATTGGCCAGGTGGTTTCGTACCGAGCAGGCCCGAGCGCTGTTCGGCGGATCGGCCGCGCACGTCTACACCCGGCTGGACCGCCCGCTCACCGCGTCCCTCGGGCTGATGATCCTGGCCAGCGGCCACCGGTATGGATGGCCGGTCGCCGAAGGGGGATCGGGTTCGATCACCAAGGCGCTCGCCGCGGCCCTGCAATCGCACGGCGGTACCGTCGCCACCGGAGTGACCGTGGGCGGCCGCCGCGACATCCCGGACGCCGACATCATCATGCTCGACCTGAGCCCGGCCGCGGCGCTGCACCTCTACGGCGACCTCATGCCCGGGCGCATCAAACGCTCCTATGCGCGCTACCGCCAGGGATCCTCGGCCTTCAAGGTCGACTTCGCCATCGAGGGTCACATCCCGTGGACCAACCTCGACTGCGGTCGCGCCGGCACGGTTCACCTGGGCGGCACTTTCGCCGAGATCGCCGACACGGAACGCGAACGCGCGCAAGGCAAGATGGTGCCGCGGCCGTTCGTCCTCGTCGGGCAGCAATACCTGGCCGATCCCTCCCGGTCGGCGGGCAACATCAACCCGATCTGGGCCTACGCGCACGTGCCGTTCGGCTACACCGGCGACGCCACCGACGCCGTAGTCGACCAGATCGAGCGGTTCGCCCCTGGATTTCGCGACCGCATCGTTGCCAGCGTCAGCAAGGGCACCGCGGATTTGGCGGCCTACAACCCGAACTTCATCGGCGGCGACATCATCGGCGGCGCCAACGACGGGCTGCAGGTCATCCTGCGCCCGCGCGTCTCGGTCAACCCGTATGCGACGGGTGTGCCGGGTGTGTACCTCTGTTCGCAGTCCACGCCGCCGGGAGCGGGCATCCACGGCCTGTGCGGTTACTACGCCGCCGAGGCGGCGTTGGGCTGGGTCTGCAAGCGCTCTCCCGGGTGATGTTCAGCACACGATTTGACCTGTACCGATGGCCATCCTGCACAGGCGGTGATCCACACCATTACCGGCTCGGCGATCGCGCCTGTCGCTGATCTAGGCTGACCACAGGCACTGTGCGGCTCACATGCAGCAGGCACGGCGAAGACGACCAGGAAAGACAGGGAGAAATCAAGTGACGGTCCGAGTAGGTATCAACGGCTTCGGTCGAATCGGGCGGAACTTCTACCGGGCCTTATTGGCTCAACAGGAGCAGGGCACCGCCGACATCGAGGTGGTCGCGGTCAACGACCTCACCGACAACGCCAGCCTGGCGCACCTGTTGAAATTCGACTCCATTCTGGGCCGCCTGCCCCACGACGTCAGCCTCGAGGGTGACGACACGATCGTCGTCGGCGATAAGAAGATCAAGGCGCTCGAGGTCAAGGAAGGCCCGGCGGCGCTGCCCTGGGGCGACCTGGGCGTCGACGTCGTCGTCGAGTCCACCGGCATCTTCACCAACGCCGCGAAGGCCAAGGGCCACCTGGACGCCGGCGCCAAGAAGGTGATCATCTCCGCGCCCGCCACCGACGAGGACATCACCATTGTGCTGGGCGTCAACGACGGCAAGTACGACGGCAGCCAGAACATCATTTCCAACGCCTCGTGCACCACGAACTGCCTGGGGCCGCTGGCCAAGGTGCTCAACGACGAGTTCGGCATCGTCAAGGGCCTGATGACCACCATCCACGCCTACACCCAGGACCAGAACCTGCAGGACGGGCCGCACAAGGACCTGCGCCGGGCGCGTGCCGCCGCGCTGAACATCGTGCCGACCTCGACCGGTGCCGCCAAGGCCATCGGCCTGGTGCTGCCCGAACTGAAGGGCAAGCTGGACGGGTACGCGCTGCGGGTGCCGATCCCCACCGGCTCGGTCACCGACCTGACCGCCGAGCTGAAGAAGACCGCCACCGCCGACGAGATCAACGCCGCGATGAAGGCCGCAGCCGAAGGGCCGATGAAGGGCATCCTGAAGTACTACGACGCGCCCATCGTTTCCAGCGACATCGTCACCGACCCGCACAGCTCGATCTTCGACGCCGGCCTGACCAAGGTGATCGACGACCAGGCCAAGGTGGTGTCCTGGTACGACAACGAATGGGGTTACTCCAACCGCCTCGTCGACCTGGTCGCCCTGGTCGGCAAGTCGCTGTAAGCCGTGGCTGTCCATAACCTGAAAGACCTGCTCGCCGAAGGGGTTTGTGGCCGCGGCGTGCTGGTGCGCTCCGATCTGAACGTTCCGCTCGAAGACGGCAAGATCACGGATGCGGGCCGCATCACCGCCTCGGTGCCGACGTTGCGGGCGTTGGTCGACGCGGGTGCCAAGGTGGTGGTCACCGCACACCTCGGGCGGCCCAAGGGCGGAGCCGACCCGAAGCTGTCACTGGCGCCGGTCGCCGCGGCGCTCGGTGAGCAGCTCGGCAGGCACGTGCAACTGGCAGGCGACGTCGTGGGCACCGACGCCCTGGCGCGCGCCGAGGGGTTGACCGACGGGGACGTCCTGCTGCTGGAGAACGTCCGCTTCGACGGCAGGGAAACCAGCAAGGACGATGGCGAGCGGCTGGCGCTGGCCAGGCAGCTGGCCGAATTGGTCGGGCCGACGGGCGCTTTCGTTTCCGACGGGTTCGGCGTGGTGCACCGCAAGCAGGCCTCGGTGTACGACATCGCCACCTTGCTGCCGCACTACGCGGGCACGCTGGTGGCCCAGGAGATTCAGGTGCTCGAGCAGTTGACCAGCTCGACGGAGCGGCCCTACGCGGTGGTGCTCGGCGGGTCGAAGGTCTCCGACAAGCTCGGGGTCATCGAGTCGCTGGCGACAAAGGCCGACAGCATCGTCATCGGCGGCGGCATGTGCTTCACCTTCCTTGCCGCCCAGGGCTTCTCGGTGGGCAAGTCGCTGCTGGAAGAAGAGATGGTGGAGACCTGCCGGAACCTTCTCGACACCTACGTCGATGTGCTGCGCCTGCCGAGGGACATTGTGGTGGCCGAGAAGTTCGCCGCTGACTCACCGCCGCAAACCGTGTCGGCCGACGCCATCCCGGACGACATGATCGGCCTGGACATCGGGCCGGACTCGGTCAAACGGTTCACGGCGCTGTTGTGCAACGCCAGGACCTTGTTCTGGAACGGCCCGATGGGTGTGTTCGAGTTCCCCGCCTTCGCCGCGGGTACGAAGGGCGTCGCCGAGGCCATCGCGGAGGCGACCGGCAAGGGCGCTTTCAGCGTGGTGGGCGGCGGGGACTCCGCGGCCGCGGTGCGCGCGCTGGGCATCCCCGAGGGGGACTTCTCGCACATCTCCACCGGTGGCGGAGCGTCGCTGGAATACCTTGAGGGCAAGACGCTTCCGGGTATCGAGGTGTTGAGTCGACCCCAGCCAGACCACAACTAGGGAGGCCCGAAGTCGTGAGCCGCAAACCGCTGATCGCCGGCAACTGGAAGATGAACCTGAACCACTTCGAGGCCATCGCGCTGGTGCAAAAGATCGCATTCGCGTTGCCGGACAAGTACTACGACAAGGTGGACGTCACCGTCCTGCCGCCGTTCACGGATCTACGCAGCGTGCAGACCCTGGTCGACGGTGACAAGCTGCGGTTGACCTACGGCGGGCAGGACCTGTCGCAGCACGACTCGGGCGCCTACACCGGCGACGTCAGCGGCGCCTTCCTGGCCAAGCTGGGTTGTACCTTCGTCGTCGTCGGGCACTCCGAGCGGCGGACCTACCATCAGGAGGACGACGCGGTGGTGGCCGCCAAGACCGCCGCCGCGCTCAGACACGAATTGACCCCGATCGTCTGCATCGGCGAGCACCTTGATGTCCGCGAGGCGGGAAATCACGTCGGACACTGCGAGGAGCAGCTGCGCGGCTCGCTGGCCGGGCTGTCCGCCGAACAGATCGGCAAGGTCGTCATCGCCTATGAACCGGTGTGGGCCATCGGCACCGGGCGGGTGGCCAGCGCGGCAGACGCCCAGGAGGTGTGCGCGGCGATCCGCACGGAACTTTGCGCACTGGCGTCACCGCAGATCGCGGAGGGCGTGCGGGTGCTCTACGGCGGATCGGTGAACGCGAAGAACATCGGCGAGCTGATCGCCCGCGACGACATCGACGGCGGTCTGGTCGGGGGCGCGTCCCTGGATGGCGAGCAGTTCGCCACGCTGGCGGCGATCGCCGCCGGTGGGCCGCTGCCGTGAAAACGATTCCGTCCCGGTAGGCTGGCCGGCATGCAGTTGGCTTTGCAGATCACCCTGGTCGTCACCAGCATCCTGGTGGTGCTGTTGGTGCTGCTGCACCGCGCCAAGGGTGGCGGCCTGTCCACGCTGTTCGGTGGCGGCGTGCAGTCCAGCCTGTCCGGTTCCACGGTGGTGGAAAAGAACCTGGACCGGCTGACGTATTTCATCACCGCCATCTGGCTGGTGTGCATCGTCGGCATGGAGCTGCTGATCAAATACCGCTGACGGCTGATCTGTCGACGGGCGGACGCCGGCATCCGCATCGATACTGGGTCCCATGGTTGAGGCTTCCGATAGCACGCTGGAACCGATCGGCGCCGTACAGCGCACCTCGGTGGGTCGCGAGGCGACGGAGCCGATGCGGGCCGACATCCGGCTGTTGGGCGCCATCTTGGGTGACACGGTGCGTGAGCAGAACGGGCACGAGGTCTTCGCGCTCGTTGAGCGTGCCCGAGTGGAGTCGTTTCGGGTGCGGCGTTCCGAGATCGATCGGGCCGAACTGGCGCGGATGTTTGACGGCATCGACATCCACCAGGCCATCCCGATCATCCGGGCGTTCAGTCACTTCGCCTTGCTCGCCAACGTCGCCGAAGACATTCACCGGGAGCGCCGCCGGGCGATCCATGTCGCCGCCGGCGAAGCGCCGCAGGACAGCAGCCTGGCTGCGACCTACGCCAAACTCGATCGGGCGCAGCTGGATTCGGCCACCGTCGCCAACGCGCTGAAGGGCGCGGTGGTGGCCCCGGTGATCACCGCGCACCCCACCGAGACCCGCCGGCGCACCGTCTTCGTCACCCAGCACCGGATCACCGAACTGATGCGGTTGCGGGCGGAGGGGCACCAGGAGACCGACGAGGGCCGCAACATCGAACTCGAGCTGCGCCGCCAGGTCCTGACGCTGTGGCAGACCGCACTGATCCGCTTGTCCCGGCTGCAGATCACCGACGAGATCGAGGTTGGGCTGCGCTATTACGCCGCCGCGTTCTTCAGGGTGATTCCACAGGTCAACGCCGGGGTGCGCGACGCGCTGCGGACGCGCTGGCCCGACGCCGACCTGCTCAACCAGCCGATCCTGCAGCCCGGGTCCTGGATCGGCGGTGACCGCGACGGCAATCCGAACGTGACACCCGACGTGGTGCGCCAGGCCACCGGCAACGCCGCGTTCACCGCGCTCGCGCACTACCTGGCCGAACTGACCGCCCTGGAACAGGAACTGTCGATGTCGGCGCGCCTGGTCGCGGTCACCCCCGAACTGACCGAGCTGGCCGAGGGATGTGGGGAGAAGGCCCGCGCCGACGAGCCGTACCGGCGCGCGGTGCGCGTGATCCGAGCCCGGCTCTCCGCGACGGGTGCGCAGATCCTGGACCGGCGACCTCAGCACGAGCTGGACCTGGGGTTGACGCCGTATGTCGCGCCGACCGAATTGCAGGCCGACCTGGACACCATCGACGCGTCGCTGCGCGGGCACGGTAGCGCACTGCTGGCCGACGATCGCCTGGCGCTGCTGCGAGAAGGCGTGCGGGTCTTCGGGTTTCATCTGTGCGGCCTGGACATGCGGCAAAACTCCGACGTGCACGAGGAAGTGGTCGCCGAGCTGCTGGCCTGGGCAGGGGTGCACCCCGATTACGGTTCGCTGACCGAAGACGAGCGGGTCGAGCTGTTGTCCGCCGAGCTGGGCACCCGCCGTCCGTTGGTCGGCGACCGCGCGGACCTGTCCGAGCTGGCCCGCAACGAGCTGGACGTGGTCCGCGCGGCCGCCCACGCGATCAAGCGCTACGGGCCGTCCGCCGTGCCTAACTACGTGATCTCCATGTGCCGATCGGTCTCCGACGTTTTAGAGGCCGCGATCCTGCTCAAGGAGGCGGGCCTGATCGACGCGTCGGGGGACGCGCCGTACTGTCCGGTGGGTATCTCGCCGCTGTTCGAGACGATCGACGATCTGCGCAACGGCGCGACGATCCTGCACGCGATGCTCGAGCTTCCGATCTATCGCGCGCTGGTGGCCGCGCGCGACGACAGCCAGGAAGTGATGCTGGGCTATTCCGACTCCAATAAGGACGGCGGATACCTGGCCTCGAGCTGGGCGGTGTACCGAGCCGAGCTGGCCCTGGTTGAGGTGGCGCGCAAGACCGGAATCCGACTGCGGCTCTTCCACGGTCGCGGCGGCACCGTGGGACGAGGTGGCGGGCCGAGCTACGAAGCCATCCTGGCGCAACCGCCCGGGGCGGTGAACGGTTCGCTGCGGCTCACCGAACAGGGCGAGGTGATTGCCGCGAAATACGCTGAACCGCAAGCGGCGCAACGCAATCTGGAAAGCCTGCTGGCCGCCACGCTGGAGTCCACGCTGCTGGACGTGGAAGGATTGGGCGATGCCGCGGAACCGGCGTACGCGGTGCTCGACGACGTTGCCGAGCTGGCGCAGCGCTCCTACGCCGAATTAGTACACGAGACACCGGGTTTCGTTGACTACTTCATGGCCTCCACGCCGGTCAGCGAGATCGGGTCGCTGAACATCGGCAGCCGGCCCACCTCGCGCAAGCCCACCGAATCCATCTCGGACCTGCGCGCCATCCCGTGGGTGCTGGCGTGGAGCCAGTCGCGGGTCATGCTGCCCGGCTGGTACGGCACTGGGTCGGCGTTCGAGCAGTGGATCGCGGCCGGCCCGGAAAGCGAAAGCGAGCGGGTGGACACACTGCACGACTTGTACCAGCGCTGGCCGTTTTTCCGTAGCGTGCTGTCGAATCTGGCACAGGTGCTGGCCAAGAGCGACCTCGGCCTGGCGGCGCGCTACGCCGAATTGGTCGCCGACGAGGAATTGCGGCACCGCGTCTTCGACAAGATCGTGGACGAGCACCGGCGAACCATCGCCATGCACAAGCTCATCACCGGCCAGGACAACCTGCTTGCCGACAACCCGGCGCTGGCGCGTTCGGTGTTCAACCGCTTCCCATACCTCGAGCCGCTCAATCACCTGCAGGTGGAACTGCTTCGCCGCTACCGTTCCGGCGATGACGACGAGTTGGTGCAGCGCGGCATTCTGCTGACGATGAACGGGCTGGCCAGCGCGCTGCGCAACAGCGGCTGACTATCCGCGAATCGCTATTGACGTGGCGGTTCAGCTCAGCCCTTCACCAGCTCGCCGACGTGCGCGGTGACCGAATCGGTGAGGCCCTGCAGGTCATAACCACCCTCGAGCACCGTCACCAATCTGCCCCCGCACAGCTTTTCGGCCGATTTCATCAATTCCCTTGTCACCCAGCCGAAGTCGGTGTCCGTCATCCGCAGTGAACCGAGCGGGTCACGCTCGTGGGCGTCGAAACCGGCGGACACGATGATCAGCTCGGGCGAAAACGCATGCAGCGCGGGCACGATCCGATCCTGAAACGCCGCGCGCAATGCGGCGCCGTCATCACCGGGCGCCAGCGGCGAATTGAAGATGTTGCCGACACCGGTTTCCCGCACCGCACCGGTCCCCGGGAACAGCGGCATCTGATGAGTCGACGCGTAGAGCACACTGGGGTCGGAGTAGAAGATCTGCTGGGTGCCGTTGCCGTGGTGGACGTCGAAATCGACGATCGCGACCCGTGCCAGCCCGTGCTTGCGCTGTGCATGACGCGCGCCGATGCTGATGTTGTTGAACAGGCAGAAGCCCATGGCGCGCTCGGTCTCGGCGTGATGGCCCGGCGGGCGACACGCGACGAACGCGTTCTGCGTTTCACCGGCCAGCACCCTGTCCACCGCCTGCAGCGTGGCGCCCACACCACGCAGCGCCGTCTCCCAGGTCGAGGGCTCCATCATGGTGTCGCCGCCGTCGAGATAGACGTACCCGTGCTCGGGTCGAGCCGCTTCCAATGCGTCCACATAGCGGTTGGAGTGCACATAGCGCGTCGCCGCAAGGCCGGCTGGCTCGGCCTCCTCGCGCACCAGGGCGTCGAAACGCGGCCGGCTCAGCGCCGCCTCCACCGCGCGATAGCGGTCCGGCCGCTCCGGATGGCCGGGAGCGGTCCGATGCGCGGCGAAGGCGGAATGGTGCACCAGCAGCGTGGCCATCGAAAGTCCCGCCAACCGCCTACTGCACGGTCCGGTTGCGCAGTCTGTCCACGAAGCCGCGCACCGCGTGCTCGGTGACCGCGAGGGGGGAAATCATGGTCTCGCCCACCCGCACCATGTCGTCGACCCGCGCAACGATGGCTTCCACCGGTTCCACCAGCACGATCAGCCGCTTGGCCAGGTCATCAAGGCTGGTCATGGTGCCATCCAGGTGATCCAGTCCGGCCTCCAGGCGCTCGACTGTGGCGTTCAGTGCTGAAAGGGAACTGCTGAGCTCCTTCATCGTGGTGCTCAAACCGTCGAGGACGTCTTCGACCTGCTCCACCGTCTTGTCGGCGTTCAACGCGGCCTGGGTGAGCGTTTTGATCCGGCTTCGCTCTTGCCCCCCGCGCACGGTTCTGTCTGCCATGTCCGTCATTATGACCCGGCCGGGGCGCGCGGGAGCCCGAAGGCGTGCACCACGTGGAAAGCGCGGCCAATCGCGGGACCGCTTCGGCGGCCGGAGGGTGCGGTCAGCTGCGCCGCGAAGACCGCGACGGCAGCTTGGTCGCGGCGTCCTCGTCGAGCAACCACAGCGTGGTCTCCTGCCCGACCGCCCCGGCCGCCGGCACCGAGACGGGTGCGGCGCCGCCGACGGCGGCGGCCACCGCGTCGGCCTTGCCACCGCCGGAGACCATCAGCCACACTTCGCGGGAACGGGCAATGGCGGGCAGTGTCAAGGTGATTCGCTGCGGCGGCGGCTTGGGGGAGTCGTCGACCGACACCACCATGCGGCTTGTCTCGAGCACGGCCGGGGTGTCGGGGAACAGCGAGTTGATGTGACCCTCGGGGCCCATCCCCAGCAGGTGCACGTCGAAATTCGGAACCGGTTCGCCGGGCGCGGCATTGGCGGCCAGCAGCTGCTCGTAGGCCAGCGCCGCCGCGGCGAGATCATTGCCGAATTCCCCATCGCTGGCCGGCATCGGATGCACCTGGCTGGACGGGATGTCGACGTGGGACAGCAACGCCGCCCGTGCCTGTTTGTCGTTGCGCTCGTCGTCGTCCTCGGGGACGTAGCGTTCGTCGCCCCAGAACAGATGCACCGATGCCCAGTCAATCTCTCGCCCCACCAACGACTTCAGTAACCCGATGCCGTTGCCGCCGCCGGTCAGCACTATGAGCGCTCGGCCCCGCGCCACCACGGCGTTCGCGATGGTATCGGTCAGTCGCGCGGCGGCGGCGTCGACCATGGTCTGGCTATCCGGGAAAATCTCAATGCTGGTACTCATACGTACTGCACTTTCTCAATGCCTTCGAGCGCTGTTTGGTATATCTCGTCGGGATCCAGTCGACGCAGGTCTTCGGCGAGGCACTCTCCGGTTTCCCTGCGCGCCAAGGGGAGTAGCGCGTCCGGTCGGGCCGTTCGACTCAACGTGGCCGTTCTTCCCTCCTGCGGCCGGCTCAAGACGATGGTCTCGCTCTTGCGCACCAGTTCGATCTTCAGCTCGCCGACCTCCCGGCGCACCGGGCCGTCGATGCGGCTGGCCAGCCACCCCGCGAGGACGTCCAGGGCCGGCTCCGTTCCCAGACCCGACACCACCGCCGACTCGATCGGCTCGTGCGGCGCCAGGTCCACGGCCGAGGTGAGCAGCGCGCGCCAATAGGTGATGCGCGCCCAGGCGAGGTCGGTGTCACCCGCGGTGTATCCGGGCAGCCTGCTCTTGATCGCCGCCAACGGGTCAACCCCGTTGGTCGCGTCGGTGATACGTCGAATAGCCAACCGGCCCAACGGATCTTGTGCTGGGACCGCGGGCGCGACATCGGGCCACCAGACCACCACCGGGATGTCAGGCAGCAGGAAGGGGGTGACCACGCTGGCGGCGTGGCTGGACAGCGGCCCGGACAGCCGCAGCACCACGACTTCGCTGGCACCGGTGTCACCGCCGCCGCGCAGCTGCGCATCCAGGCGCGGTTTGTCCGCATACGGATTGCCCCTCATCGTCACGATGATCCGGCTGGGGTGCTCATGGCTGGCGTCGTTCGCGGCTTCCAGCGACTCTTCCACGATCTCTTCGCTGTCCGGCGCGATGATCAGGGTCAGCACCCGGCCCATCGCGACGGCACCGACCCTTTCACGCAGTTCGTCGAGTTTCTTGTTGACCGCCGTGGTGGTGGTGTCCGGCATATCGATGATCATCAGGGTCGCCGCCATTCCCGGTCGGTGCGGCGCAGCATCTCGAAGGCGGAGTCCGGACCCCACGTGCCCGACTCGTACGGTTCCGGTTTACCGTCGGCGGCCCAATTGTTGAGGACGGGATCGAGTATTTCCCAAGCCAATTCGACCTCTTCGTTGACCGGAAACAGGGACGGCTCGCCCAGCAGCACGTCAAGGATCAGCTGTTCGTAAGCTTCCGGTGACTCCTCGGCGAACGCCGAGCCGTAGGAGAAGTCCATGTTGACGTCGCGGACTTCCATCGCGGTGCCCGGCACCTTGGACCCGAATCGCAGCGTGACGCCTTCGTCGGGCTGCACCCGGATCACCATGGCGTTGGTGCCGAGTTCGTCGGTCATGGTCGCATCGAACGGCAGATGCGGCGCCCGCTTGAAAATCAGCGCGATTTCGGTCACCCTGCGGCCCAGGCGTTTTCCGGTGCGCAAGTAAAACGGAACGCCGGCCCAGCGGCGGGTGTCCACCTCGAGCGTGATGGCGGCGAACGTTTCGGTGGTCGAGTCCTTGGCGAACCCCTCCTCCTCCAGCAGCCCGACGACCTTCTCGCCGCCCTGCCAACCGGCGGCGTACTGGCCGCGGCTGGTGGTCTCGTCGAGGGGCTCGGCGAGGTGGGTGGCCGAGAGCACCTTGATCTTCTCGGCTTGCAGCGCCGCCGGGCTGAAGCTGACCGGCTCCTCCATCGCGGTGAGCGCCAGCAGCTGCATCAAATGGTTCTGGATCACGTCGCGCGCGGCGCCGATGCCGTCGTAGTAGCCGGCCCGGCCGCCCAGGCCGATGTCCTCGGCCATGGTGATCTGCACGTGGTCGACGTAGTGCGAGTTCCAGATCGGGTCGAACAGCTGATTGGCGAACCGCAGAGCGAGGATGTTGCGGACGGTCTCCTTGCCCAGGTAGTGGTCGATCCGGAACACCGACTCCTCGGGAAAGACCGCGTTGACAGCCTTGTTCAGCGCCTGCGCGCTTTCCAGGTCGTGACCGAACGGCTTCTCGATGACCACCCGGCTCCACCGCTTGCCCTGCGGGCGCGCCAATCCCGACTTGTGCAGCTGGTCGCACACCACCGGGAAGGACTTGGGCGGGATGGCCAGATAGAAGGCGTGGTTGCCGCCGGTGCCGCGCTCGGCGTCCAGCTTGTCCAGAGTCTCGGCCAGCCGCCCGAACGCCTCATCATCGTCGAAAGCGCCCGGTACGAAGCGGAATCCTTCGGCCAACCGATCCCAGTTCTCCTGCCGGAAAGGCGTGCGGCAGTGTTCCTTGACCGCCTCGTGCACGACCTTGCCGAAATCCTGGGTGCTCCAATCCCGGCGGGCGAAGCCCACTAGCGAGAAGCTGGGCGGGAGCAGACCGCGATTGGCCAGGTCGTAGATCGCCGGCATGACTTTTTTGCGGGCCAAGTCGCCGGTGACACCGAAGATCACCATCCCGCATGGTCCCGCGATTCGCGGTAGCCGCTTATCGCGCTTGTCCCGTAAGGGGTTATGCCATTGTTGCGCGGTGCGGGCTGGGCTCATTTGGAGGTGGAACCCAGCTGCTTCTGCGTTTCCTCCAGCAGCTCGTTCCAGGAATCCACGAACTTCTCCACGCCTTCGTTCTCCAGCACCTTGAAAACGTCGGTGAGATCGATGCCGACCCCCGAAAGCTTGTCGAACACTTCCTGCGCGGCGCCGGCGGTGCCGGTGACCGTGTCACCTTTGATCTCGCCGTGGTCGGCGACCGCGTCAATCGTCTTCTCCGGCATGGTATTCACCGTATTCGGCGCCACCAGCTCGGTGACGTAGAGGGTGTCGGAGTAGTCGGGATTCTTGACGCCTGTCGACGCCCACAGCGGACGCTGAACCCGGGCTCCGTCGGCCTTGAGCGCCTCGAAGCGATCTCCGCCCTCGAAGACCTCCTGGTAGGCAGCGTAAGCCAGCCGGGCGTTGGCCACACCGGCTTTGCCCGCCAGCGCCTTTGCATCGTCCGAGCCGATCTTCTCCAACCGCTTGTCCACCTCGGTGTCCACCCTCGACACGAAGAACGAAGCGACGGAATGGATCTTGGACAGGTCGTGGCCGGCCTCGCGAGCCTTCTCCAGGCCGGCCAGGTAGGCGTCCATCACCTGACGGTGCCGTTCGACGGAGAAGATGAGCGTGACGTTGACCGAAATCCCTTCGGCCAGAACGGTGGTGATGGCCGGGATGCCCGCCTTGGTGGCGGGGATCTTGATGAACAGGTTCGGGCGGTCGACGATCTTCCACAGCTCGACGGCCTGCGCGACGGTCTTCTCGGTGTCGGCCGCCAAGCGTGGATCCACCTCGATGGACACCCGGCCGTCCACACCGTCGGATGCCTCCCACTCACGCTTCAAAACATCGCAGGCGTTGCGGACGTCGTCGGTGGTGACCGTGCGGATCGTGGCGTCGACGTCGGCGCCACGCTCGGCGAGCTCCGCGATCTGGTCGTTGTAGGAATCGCCCTCCGCGAACGCTTTCTGGAAGATCGACGGGTTGGTGGTCACGCCAACGACGCTCTTGGTGTCGATCAGCTCTTGCAGGTTGCCTGATTCCAGCCGTTGCCGCGACAGGTCGTCAAGCCAGACGGATACACCGGCGGCGGACAGCGCCGCCAGATTCGGGTTCTGAGCGGTCATGTGAATTACCCTTTCCTCAGTTATCCACTACTTCTTCCGCGGCGGCCGCAACGGCTTCGGCGGTGAAGCCGAATTCACGGAATAAGGTTTTGTAGTCGGCGGATTCGCCGTAGTGCTCGATCGAGACGATCTTGCCGGTGTCGCCGACGAGCTTGTGCCAGCTCTGCGCGACGCCGGCCTCGACGGCCACCCGAGCCGA
Source organism: Mycobacterium sp. NGS56 (assembly GCF_059812425.1). Lineage (NCBI taxonomy): Bacteria > Bacillati > Actinomycetota > Actinomycetes > Mycobacteriales > Mycobacteriaceae > Mycobacterium > Mycobacterium sp. NGS56. Next base: position 58,223 of record NZ_JCALCQ010000004.1, on the reverse strand, counting down.
CACGGTCGGCGGCAGCACGCTGTCGCGGTAGTCGTCGGGCTGTGACTCGAACCATTCGACGCACGGCATGGAAACCACTCGCGCCACGATGTCCTTGTCCGCCAACAACTTCTGCGCCTCGACCGCCAGCTGGACCTCCGAGCCGGTGGCGATCAGCACCACGTCGGGGTCTTGGCCGGCTTCTTCGCCGTCCGCTCCCAGGATGTAGCCGCCCCGGGCGACACCGTCGGCGCTGGTGCCCTCCAGGGTCGGCACATTCTGGCGGGTCAGGATCAGTCCGACCGGTCCGCTGCCATTGCCGCGGGCCAGTACGGTGCGCCAGGCGTAGGCCGTCTCGTTCGCGTCGGCGGGCCGCACCACCGACAGATTCGGGATGGCCCGCAGCGCCGCAAGGTGCTCGATCGGCTGATGGGTCGGACCGTCCTCACCCAGGCCGATGGAGTCGTGGGTCCACACGTAGATCGTGTCGATGTCCATCAACGATGCCAGCCGCACCGCGGGCCGCATGTAGTCGGAGAACTGCAGGAACGTGCCACCGTACGCCCGGGTCGGGCCGTGCAGCACGATGCCGGACAGGATGGCACCCATCGCGTGTTCGCGAACACCGAAGTGCAGCGTGCGACCGTACCAGTGTGCCGTGTAATCCTTGGTCGAAATGGACGGCGGCCCAAAGGAATCGGCGCCCTTGATGGTGGTGTTGTTGCTGCCCGCGAGGTCCGCCGAACCGCCCCACAGCTCCGGCAGTTTCGGTCCGATCGCGTTGAGCACCTCGTTGGAGGCCTTGCGGGTGGCGAGCGGGTCGGAACCGGGCTCCCAATGCGGCAGGTCGGCGTCCCAGCCGTCGGGCAGCTCCTCGGCCGTCAACCGGTCCAGCAGTGCCTTGCGTTCGGGTTGCGCCTGCGCCCAGGCGTCGAAGTCCGCCTGCCATTTCTCGTGCGCTTCCTTGCCCCGGTCCACCAGCTTGCGGGTGTGGGCGATCACCTCGTCGCGTACTTCGAACGTCTTGTCCGGGTCGAAGCCGAGGATCTTCTTGACGGCGGCCACTTCCTCGTCGCCCAGGGCCGCGCCGTGCGCCTTACCGGTGTTCATCAGCTTGGGCGCGGGATAGCCGATGATGGTGCGCAGCGAGATGAACGACGGCCGGTCGGTGGCCGCCTTGGCGTTGGCGATGGCCTCCTCGATCGCGACGACGTTCTCGCCGCCCTCGATCTCCTGCACGTGCCAGCCATAGGCCCGGTACCGCGCGGCGGTGTCCTCACACAGCGCGATGTTCGTGTCGTCCTCGATCGAAATCTGGTTGTGGTCGTAGAAGACGATGAGGTTGCCCAGCTGCTGGACGGCCGCCAGCGACGAGGCCTCCGAGGCGACGCCCTCTTCGATGTCGCCATCGGAGGCGATGACGTAGATGAAATGGTCGAACGGGCTGGTGCCCGGGGCGGCGTCGGGATCGAACAGCCCTCGTTCGAAGCGGGCCGCCATCGCCATGCCCACCGCCGAGGCCAGTCCCTGCCCGAGCGGGCCGGTGGTGATCTCAACGCCCTTGGTGTGCCGGAACTCCGGGTGCCCGGGGGTCTTTGATCCCCAGGTGCGCAACGACTCGATGTCGGACAGCTCCAGGCCGAAACCACCCAGGTACAGCTGCAGGTACAGCGTCAGGCTGCTGTGCCCGCAGGACAGGACGAACCGGTCGCGGCCCAGCCAGTAGGTGTCGCTGGGGTCGTGGCGCATCGTCCGCTGAAACAAGGTGTACGCCAGGGGCGCCAGGCTCATCGCCGTACCAGGATGGCCATTGCCGACCTTTTGCACCGCATCGGCGGCCAGCACCCGAATCGTGTCGACGGCGGCCGCGTCGAGCTCGGACCAGTCGTCGGGAAGGTGCGGTTGGGTCAGCGTGGAGATCTCTTCGAGTGTCGTCACAGACTCTGTCCTTGGGTCATCGAGCTGATCAATTCCACCCTAGTGCGGGAGGGCCGGCTCTTGCAGCGCAGGATTTCGGGTACCCACGGCCGGCAGATGTGAAAATTACGCGCCCGTCGCAACGGTCTAACATTCAGTTCGGAAATCCAGAGAAATCAGCCGTGTTGGACCCGCGGGCGGGCCATTGCCATAACGCGGTCTACCATCGTGTGTAGTAGATGCTGCGCGCCGCTGCGACCCCAAGGAGTTATTGCGTGAGCGTTCGCGGGCGCGTCGCGCCGAGCCGATTGCCAAGCCGAATGCAAGGCACGGTGCTGGCTTACCTGGCGCTGACCAAGCCGCGGGTCATCGAATTGCTGCTCGTCACCGCGATCCCGGCGATGTTGCTGGCCCAGCGTGGAACGGTGAACCCGCTGCTGATCGTCAACACGCTGATCGGTGGGATGCTGGCAGCCGGGGGCGCCAACACGCTGAACTGTGTGGCCGATGCGGACATCGACAAGGTGATGAAGCGTACGGCCCGTCGGCCGCTGGCCCGCGCCGCGGTGCCAACGCGTAACGCCCTGGTGCTCGGCCTGGTGCTGACGGTGGCGTCGTTCTTCTGGTTGTGGTGGACGACGAATCTGCTGTCCGGACTGCTGGCCATGGCGACGATCGCGTTCTATGTGTTCGTCTACACCCTGCTGCTCAAGCGGCGCACCTCGCAGAACGTGGTGTGGGGCGGCGCGGCCGGCTGCATGCCGGTGATGATCGGCTGGTCCGCCGTTACCGGCACCATCGGTTGGCCCGCGCTGGTGATGTTCGCCATCATTTTCTTCTGGACGCCGCCGCACACCTGGGCGCTGGCGATGCGTTACAAGGACGACTACAAAGCGGCGGGTGTGCCGATGCTGCCGGCCGTGGCGACCGAGCGTCAGGTGACCAAGCAAATCCTGATCTACACCTGGCTGACGGTGCTGGCCACGCTGGCGCTGGCGCTGGCGACGGGATGGCTGTACGCGGCGGTCGCCGTGGTGGCCGGGGTGTGGTTCTTGGCGATGGCCCACCAGCTGTACGCCGGCGTCCGCGCCGGCGAGCCGGTCAAGCCGTTGCGATTGTTCCTGCAGTCGAACAACTACCTGGCCGTGGTGTTCTGCGCGCTGGCCGTGGATTCCGCCATCGGCCTGCCGCACTTGTTCTGACTTTCGACCACTTCGGCCCACCCACTCCGCCGGGTGACACCCCTGCCTTTCAGCGACAACGGTTCCCGTGGGGACGTTGTCGCGCAGAGGCGGGCACAAATGACGGCATCCGCGGCGGCGGCGGGTGGGACTCCTGTGACTAGGCCGGTTCAGGGCAGCAGAACGATCGAGCCCGCCGTCTTGCGGCCCTGCAGGTCCCGGTGGGCTCGGGCGGCCTCGGCAAGCGGGTAGCGCCCGCCCACCTCGACGGTGATGTCGCCGCCGGCGATCGCGGTGAACAGTTCCTCTGCGCGCCAGCTGAATTCTTGTGCGGTGCGGACGAAGTGCGCCAGCGACGGCCGGGTCAGATACACGGACCCGGCCGCGTTGAGACGCTGCGGGTCGAACGGCGGAACGGGTCCGCTGGCCGCACCGAAGAGTGCCATGGTGCCCCGGATGGCCAGGCTGGCCAGGCTGGCGTCAAAGGTGGTCGCGCCCACGCCGTCGTATACCGCGGCCACCCCGGCGCCGTCGGTCAACGAGCGGATCCGCTCGCCGAACGCCGCGGGATCGTCAGGGTAGGGGAGCACCTCGTCGGCGCCGGCCTGGCGGGACAGGCGCTCCTTGTCCGGAGTCGAGACCGTGGTGATCACCCGCACACCGAGCAGGTGAGCCCACTGCGTCAAGATCAGGCCCACGCCGCCCGCGCCGGCGTGCACCAGCACCGTGTCGCCCGCCTGCACCGGGTACACCGACTTCAACAGATAATGGGCGGTCAACCCCTTCAGCAGCGCCGAGGCCGCCACGTCGGCGGTCACGCCGTCGGGCACCCCAGCGGTCAAATGCGCTGGGGCGGTAGCGTATTCCGCATACCCGCCGGACGCCGCGGCGCTGACCACGCGATCGCCGACGTCGAGCCCGTCGACGCCGTCGCCCAGTGTTTCGACGGTGCCGGCCAATTCCGAGCCGAGGATGAACGGCACCTCCCGCGGGTACTGCCCGGAGCGGAAATAGGTGTCGATGTAGTTGACGCCGATGGCCTCGGCCTTGATCAGGACCTCACCCGGTCCGGGCGTCGGTGTGGGCGCATCGACGTAGCGCAGCACCTCGGGGCCGCCGGTCTCGCTCACTTCGATTGCGTGCATGTGCTTATCATGCCCGGGCATGAAACTCGCCCGCCCGGACGTCTTCCATCCCCGCATCGTGCTGGCGGGGCCGGGCGGCGATGCGGACAGGACGGGCGATGACGCCGGCCTGGTGGGCGAGCTACGCCGGCGTGGTCTGCACGCGCGCTGGCTGCCCTGGGACGACCCGGAAACCGCCAGCGCAGATCTGGTGATATTGCGAGCTGTGGGCACCCGGGATCGGCGCGCCGAATTCCTTGCCTGGACACGCCGCGTACCCCACCTGCTCAACCCGCCCAGCGTGGTGGCGTGGAACCTCGATGAGCGGTATTTGCACGACCTCGAGGCGGACGGGGTGCCGACGACCGGGCCCGACGCAACGCCCGAAACGGCACTGATCTTCCTGGGGGGCGAGCAGTCGCACGCCTGGCCGGTCGAGCCGGAGTTCGAATCGTGGGATCTCGGCCACGCCGCGCTCGCCGCGGCCGCCGGGCGCGCCGGCATCGCAGCGGGGGAGCTGCTCTACGCGCGCGCCGACGTGGCCGGTGACCGCCTCGTCGGGCTCGACGTGGTCGCGCCGTCGTTGGGCTGGCGCCGGCTGGACACCGCGGCCCGCGAACTCGCCCAGCTCCGGTTTGCCCTGGCGTTGGAGTCAGCTTGCGAGCGGCTCGGTCTCGGCCCGCTCTCGCATCGAAGCCCATAGCGCCGCGGTGGCCGCCGTGCACGCCGCGGCCCCGGCCACATGCAGGGCGACCAGCACGGCGGGCACTCCGGTGTAGTACTGCGCGGTGCCGACCGCGGCTTGAGCGAGCACCAGTGCCAGCAGCACCGCGAGCCGCAGCAGCACCGGTCGGGCGGCACGCACCGCCAGCAGCCCGAAGCCAAGCCCCACCAGTAGCGACAGGTAGGCGATCAGCAGCGACGAGTGCAGGTGCACCAGGGTGTCGACCTCGACTTTCAGCCGGGGCACGGTCCGGGTGGGGCTTCGATCACCCGCGTGCGGCCCGGCGGCCGTCACGAGCGTGCCGGTGACCAGCACCGCGGCCAGGTTCAGGCCGGACAGTGCGGTCAGCGCGCGCAGCGGCCTGGCCACTCGCTGACGAACCGCTCCGGCGTCGGCTTCACCGACTTTCACGTACAGCAGCACCGCCAGCCACACCATCGTCATCGACGTCAGCAGGTGAACGGCCACCGTCCACCACAGCAGCCCGGTGCGGACGGTGATGCCGCCGATCACCGCCTGCACGACGGTCGACACCGGCATCAGCCAGGCATAGACCAGCACCTCGCGCCGCCGCCGCGCCCGGGTGACGGCCAGCACGGCCAGGGCAGCGGTGATCACCACGGCGAAGGTGACCATGCGATTGCCGAATTCGACGGCCTGATGGATGCGCGGCACCTCGGCGTGGGCCACCGGAACGAAGCTGCCCGGAAAGCACTGCGGCCAGGTGGGGCAGCCCAGACCCGAGGCCGTGACGCGGACGATCGCGCCGGTGATGGCGATGCCGCCCTGGGTGAGGATGACGGCCCCGGCGATCAGGCGCTGCACGCCCGGGCTGGGGTTGGGCAGCAGATCCACCAAGCGCAACAGCGTCCGTCCAACCACGGCCCGATCCTAAGGCACCGAAAACTACGGCCTGTAGTACGGCCGGTCGCGCCGAGACATAAACCATGCATGTCCGCGTCGGCGCGTCGTGTGCGTGGTTTATGTGTCGAGCCGGCCGGCGGCCCGCCCGAAGGAGTACGGAGGCCGACGTCAGGTGAAGCGGAACCAGCGCAGCGCGCTCAGCGCGCCCACCGCGCCCCATGCCACGAGCACGATCACACCGAACCAGTCCACCGACATCGTCATCGCCTGCGAGAGCGCCTCGGTGAGCGCGCCGGAGGGGGTCAGCCGCGCGGCCAGCTTGACCGCCGTCGGGGTGATCCCGGTCTCCAGCGTCAGCGCGCCAAGGCCCGCGAAGACGAACCACATCAGGTTGGCGACCGCCAGCACGATCTCCGCGCGCAGCGTCCCGCCGAGCAGCAGGCCCAGCGCCGCGAAGACCACGGTACCCAGTGCGATGACGCCCGCGCCCAGCACCAGGGCCGCCGGCGTGGGTCGCCAGCCCAGCGCAAAACCGATGGCGCCCAACAGGATTGCCTGCAGGAACACGACGGTGACCACCGCGAGTGACTTGCCGGCGATGATGCCCCAGACCGGAAGCGGGGTGGCGCCGAGCCGCTTGAGCGCGCCGTAGCGCCGATCGAAGGCGACCGCGATCGCCTGACCGGTGAACGCCGTCGAGATCACCGCCAGCGCCATGATGACCGGCGTGAAGGTCGCCGCGCGGTGCTGGCCGAACGCGCCGAGCGGCAGCAGCGTGAGCCCGACCAGCAGCGTGATCGGAATGAACATGGTCAGCAGCAGCTGTTCGCCGTTGCGCAGCAGCAGCTTGAGTTCCAAACCGAACTGCGCGGCGAGCATTTTCGGCACCGCGCTGGGCCGTGGGTCGGGAGCGAAGATGCCCGCGGGGAAGGCGTTCGATCCAGTCTCGTTGTGCGTCAAGGCCTTAACTTCCTGCCGGTGAGGTCGAGGAACACATCCTCGAGGCTGCGTTGCTCGACGCGCAGGTCGGTGGCCAGGACGTCGATCCGGGCGCACCACGCCGTGACGGTTGCCAGCACCTGGGGGTCGACGTGCCCCTCGACCAGGTACTCACCCGGCGTCACCTCGGTGGCTTTGTAGTCCTCCGGCAGCGCGGAAGACAGCAACGACAGATCGAGGCGCGGCGGCGCGCTGAATCGCAACTGGTCCTTCGCCCCGCTGCGCATCAGCTCCGTGGGCGTACCGGAGGCCACAATGGCTCCGTGGTCGATGATCACCAGCCGATCGGCGAGCTCCTCGGCCTCCTTGAGCTGGTGGGTGGTCAGCACCACCGTCACGCCGTCGCGGCGCAGGGCGTCGATCAGCTCCCAAACCAGCAGTCGGGCGTGCGCGTCCATGCCGGCGGTGGGCTCGTCGAGGAACACCAGTTCGGGGCGGCCGACCAGCGCGCACGCCAGCGCCAGACGCTGCTGCTGGCCGCCGGAGAGTCGTCGGTAGGTGGTGCGGGCGGCGTCGGTGAGGCCGAGCGTGTCCAGCAGCCACGCCGGGTCCAGCGGGTCGGCGGAGTAGGCCGCCACCAAGTTCAGCATCTCTCCGGCGCGGGCCGCGGGGTAGGCGCCGCCGCCCTGCAGCATCACCCCGATGCGGGTGCGCAGCCGCGCGTTGTCGGCTATCGGGTCCAGGCCGAGCACCTCGATGGTGCCGGCGTCCGGACGCACGAAGCCCTCGCACATCTCGACCGTCGTCGTCTTCCCGGCGCCGTTGGGGCCGAGCAGGGCCACCACCTCGGCGGCGTGCACGTCGAGGTCGAGGTTGCAGACGGCGTCCACGGCCGTCGCCCCGGATCCGTATTTCTTGGTGACCCCGCGCAGCCGCACCACTGCTTCAGGAGATACGCGCGATTCTGGAAAGGCCGAGCTCACGTGGAATCAGCGTAGGCGTCGCGCGCCGGCGTGGGCTGGGGGGGCGACGGTGTGGCCGGCGTCACCTTCGTGCCGCTGACGGGTCGGCCGTCGGTCTCGGCGCCCTGGACCGGGGAGCGGCGCCACGGCATTCGGGTATACGTCAGCCCGATGAGCGCGAGGACGATGACGGTGCTGGCCAGGGTGGCGTCGATGATCTGGAAGAGCGCGAACCGGTCGCCGTTGGCGGTCGGGCCGAAGATCCCGACGACCAAGCTGATGATTATGGCCGCCACCCGGAAGCCCGTGCGGGTCGCCCAGGCGGCCAGCGGAATGATCGCCCACAGCAGATACCAGGGCTGCACGACGGGGAACAGCAGCACCGTGATGCCCAGCGCGACACCCAGTCCGCCGATCGGGTGCAGCCGGCCGCGGAAAACGGCGAGCAGCAACCAGGCCACCATCACCGTGATGATCAGCACCCCGATCGCGCGGGTCAGCCCCAGTACCGCCGTGGTGTGGTCCCCTAGGCCCAGCAGGATTCCCACCTGCCCCGTGCCGAGTGCCAGCAGCGTGGGCGGCGACATCCAGCTCCGCACCACGTTGGCGGTGCCCAGCGTGTAGATCCAGCCGAACCCGAGGCCGCTGGCCCAGCCCACCAGTGCCATCACCGCCAGCGACAACGCCGCCATGCCGCCGCCCGTCAGCAGCAGCGCGCGCAGGGTCCCACCGCAGCGGTGGGCCAGCGCCATTGTGACGAAGCCCAGCGCCAGCAGGGAGGGCAGCTTCACCTGCGACGACAACACGATCAGGACGGCGCCGGCGACCAGCATCCCCAGCGGCTCCCAGTCCGGGCCCAACCGCTTCCACGACGCGGGCAGCAACCGAGGTGCATCGACGCCGCGCAACGCGAATTCGGCGCCGGCCAGCATCAGGCCCAGCATCAGCGCCTCGTTGTGCACGCCGGCCACCAGGTGCATGATCAGCAGCGGATTGGCTGCTCCCAACCACAGCGCGCTGACCTCGGCGACGCCGCAGCGCCGGGCCAGCCGCGGCGTCGCCCAGACAATCAGTCCCACGCCCAGCAACTCGACCAGCCGGTGACACAGCACGGCGGCGACGATGTTCTCGCCGGTGATCGCCGAGATGCCGCGCCCGATCCACAAGAACAGCGGGCCATAAGGTGCGGGCGTCTCGCGCCACAGCGTCGGTACCGACAGCGTGAAGATATGGGACAGGCCGAGTCCCGAAGCCGGCCCCACCCGGTACGGGTCCAGACCTTCCAACGAGATCTGGCTCTGCGCCAGATACGAGTAGACGTCCTTGCTGTACATCGGCGGGGCGATCAGCAGCGGCAGCACCCACAGCAGCAGGGTTCGGTCCAGTTCGCCGCGCGACATCCGCCGACTCCCCAGGGCGAACCGGCCGAGCATCAACCAAGCCAGCGCCATCATCACCGCGCCGGTGGTCGTCATGGTCAGCGACACGGTCTGGATCCGCGATGGGAGGTTGAGCAACCGGACCCCGAACGTGGGGTCCTGGACGACGGGCCGGGCCCCGGCGCCGAGCGCGCCGATCGCCATCACCACGGTGCCGGTCGCGCCGAACAGGCGGGTGCGGCGCAGCGCGGTGAGCTCGGTATCGTTCAGCGGCGAGCCCACTGCTTGCTCATCGCCGTGCAGACTCGCGATCGATGAGCTCAGCGTGTGGTGGCGGGCTGCCATCAGAGCAGCGTAGCCCCCGCGGTGAGCCGACTCGGCGGTGTGACCAGTGCAACGCGTACAGAGGGGACCCTTGCTAGACCGATCCCCGGAATTGCGTCACACTGGTGTTGTGAAAATCCGAACCAGCCCCGATGGGGCCACTGGGGGCGGCGGCGTCGCTCCCGGCATGGCCGACGTCGGCGCACCGGTGCCGGATGGTCACACCCGCCGCGCGATCGTGCGCCTGCTGCTGGAGTCCGGATCGATCACCGCCGGTGAGATCGGTGGCCGGCTGGGTCTGGCGGCCGCCGGCGTGCGCCGCCACCTCGACGCCCTCATCGAGGCCGGCGACGCCGAGTCGACCGCGCCCGCGGCGTGGCAGCAGGTGGGACGCGGGCGTCCCGCCAAGCGCTATCGGCTCACCGCGGCCGGGCGGGCCAAGCTCGACCACGCCTACGACGACCTGGCGGCCGCGGCCATGCGGCAGCTCCGCGAGATCGGTGGTGAAGAGGCGGTGCAGGCCTTCGCCCGGCGGCGCATCGACACCATTTTGGCCGACGTTCCCGCGGCCGACAGCGCGGCCGACACCGACGTCGAGGCGACGGCCGACCGGATCGCCACCGCGCTGACCAAGGCCGGCTACGTCACCACCACCGCGCAGGTCGGCGGGCCGATCCATGGCGTGCAGATCTGCCAGCACCACTGCCCGGTGTCGCACGTCGCCGAGGAATTCCCCGAGCTGTGCGAGGCGGAACAGCACGCCATGGCCGAGGTGCTGGGGACGCACGTCCAGCGGTTGGCGACCATCGTCAACGGCGACTGCGCCTGCACCACGCACGTACCCCTGACTCAGGCGCCCAGCCCGCGCCATATGACCGACACCACGAGCATCAAAGGAGCGTCTCGATGACACTCACCCCCGAGGCCAGCAAGACGGCTACGGCGCCGCTGACTCAGGAAGAGGCGATCGCCTCGCTGGGGCGGTACGGCTACGGCTGGTCGGACTCCGACGTCGCCGGGGCCAGCGCCCAGCGCGGCCTGTCGCCGGCCGTCGTTCGCGACATCTCGGCGAAGAAGAACGAGCCCGAGTGGATGCTGCAGACGCGGTTGAAGGCGCTGCGCATCTTCGATCGCAAGCCGATGCCGGGGTGGGGCTCGAACCTGGAGGGCATCGACTTCGACAACATCAAGTACTTCGTGCGTTCGACGGAAAAGCAGGCAGCCTCGTGGGAGGACCTGCCCGAGGACATCCGCAACACCTATGACCGCCTGGGTATCCCGGAGGCCGAGAAGCAGCGTCTGGTCGCCGGCGTTGCGGCCCAATACGAATCCGAGGTGGTCTACCACCAGATCCGCGAGGATCTGGAGGCCCAGGGCGTCATCTTCCTCGACACCGACACCGGTCTGCGCGAGCACCCCGAGATCTTCCAGGAGTACTTCGGCACGGTGATCCCGGCCGGGGACAACAAGTTCTCGGCGTTGAACACCGCGGTGTGGAGCGGCGGGTCGTTCATCTACGTGCCGAAGGGGGTGCACGTCGACATCCCCTTGCAGGCCTACTTCCGGATCAACACCGAGAACATGGGCCAGTTCGAGCGGACGCTGATCATCGCCGACGAGGGCTCCTACGTGCACTACGTCGAAGGCTGCACCGCGCCCATCTACAAGTCGGACTCGCTGCACTCGGCGGTGGTCGAGATCATCGTGAAACCCAATGCGCGCGTTCGCTACACGACGATCCAGAACTGGTCGGGCAACGTCTACAACCTGGTCACCAAGCGGGCCCGCGCCGAGGCCGGCGCCACCATGGAGTGGATCGACGGCAACATCGGGTCGAAGGTCACCATGAAGTACCCGGCGGTCTGGATGACCGGCGAGCACGCCAAGGGCGAGGTGTTGTCGGTGGCATTCGCCGGCGAGGACCAGCACCAGGACACGGGTGCAAAGATGCTGCACCTGGCGCCCAACACGTCGAGCAACATCGTGTCCAAGTCCGTGGCGCGCGGCGGCGGCCGTACCTCCTACCGCGGGCTGGTGCAGGTGAACAAGGGCGCGCACGGATCGCGCTCCAGCGTGAAATGTGATGCGTTGCTGGTCGACACGATCAGCCGCAGCGACACCTACCCCTACGTCGACATCCGCGAGGACGACGTCACCATGGGCCACGAGGCCACCGTGTCCAAGGTCAGCGAGAACCAGCTGTTCTACCTGATGAGCCGCGGCCTGACCGAGGACGAGGCGATGGCCATGGTGGTCCGCGGCTTCGTCGAGCCGATCGCCAAAGAGCTGCCGATGGAGTATGCGCTGGAGCTCAACCGCCTGATCGAGCTGCAGATGGAGGGCGCTGTCGGATGACCGCCGACAACGTGACTTCAGCTTTGGAGAAGCCGTCGAAGGGGAGTTCGCTTACCGGATTGAATAAGGGGGAGCTGTTCTCCTCGTTCGATGTGGACGCGTTCGAGGTCCCGCACGGTCGCGACGAAATCTGGCGGTTCACCCCGTTGCGCCGGCTGCGGGGGCTGCACGACGGCTCGGCGCGCGCCACCGGCAAAGCCGAGATCAGCGTCAGCGAACAGCCCGGCGTGCGGGTCGAGACCGTACGCCGCGGCGACGAGCGGCTCGGCCAGGGCGGCGTACCGACCGACCGGGTTGCCGCCCAAGCGTTTTCGTCGTTCAACTCAGCAACCCTGATCACCGTCGAGCGCGACACCCGAGTCGCCGAGCCGATCGGTGTCACCGTCAACGGGCCCGGCGAGGGCGCGGTGGCCTACGGGCACCTGCAGATCCGGGTGGCCGAGCTCGCCGAGGCGGTCGTCGTCATCGACCAGCGGGGCAGCGGAACCCTGGCCGACAACGTCGAATTCGTCGTCGACGACGCCGCCCGGCTCACCGTGGTGTGGCTCGCCGACTGGGCCGATGACGCCGTGCACGTCAGCATGCATCACGCCAAGCTAGGCAAGGACGCGGTGCTGCGCCACGTCGCCGTCACGCTCGGCGGCGAGGTGGTGCGGATGACCGCCAACGTGCGGTATCTGGGCACCGGCGGCGACGTCGAGCTGCTCGGCCTGTACTTCGCCGACGACGGGCAGCACCTGGAGTCGCGGCTGCTGGTGGACCACGCCCAGCCCGACTGCAAGTCGAACGTGTTGTACAAGGGTGCGCTGCAAGGTGATCCGCACTCCGCGCTGCCCGACGCGCGCACCGTCTGGATCGGCGACGTGTTGATCCGCGCCGAAGCCACCGGCACCGACACCTTCGAGGTGAACCGCAACCTGGTGCTGACCGACGGGGCACGCGCCGACTCGGTGCCCAACCTGGAGATCGAGACGGGTGAGATCATCGGGGCCGGACATGCCAGCGCCACCGGCCGTTTCGACGACGAGCAACTGTTTTACCTACGTTCCCGCGGCATCCCCGAGGAGCAGGCGCGCCGCCTGGTGATCCGCGGCTTCTTCGCCGAGATCATCTCCAAGATCGCGGTGCCCGAGATCCGGGAACGCCTGACCGCAGCCATCGAACACGAACTGGCCATAACGGAAAAGACGGAAACAGCAACCTCATGACCACTTTGGAAATCAAAGATCTGCACGTCAGCGTCGTCAACCCGAACGCCGCCGAGTCCGAGCGCGAGATCCCCATCCTCAACGGCGTCGACCTGACGGTGAAATCCGGTGAGACACACGCATTGATGGGCCCCAACGGTTCGGGCAAGTCGACGCTGTCCTACGCCATCGCCGGCCACCCCAAGTACACGGTGACCTCTGGCTCCATCACGCTGGACGGTCAGGACGTGCTGGCGATGAGCATCGACGAGCGCGCCCGGGCCGGAATCTTTCTGGCCATGCAGTATCCCGTCGAGGTGCCCGGCGTCTCGGTGTCCAATTTCTTGCGCTCGGCGGCGACCGCCGTGCGCGGGGAGGCCCCGAAGCTGCGGCACTGGGTCAAAGAGGTCAAGGCGGCGATGAGCTCGCTCGAGATCGATCCCGCCTTCGCCGAGCGCAGCGTCAACGAGGGTTTCTCCGGCGGCGAGAAGAAGCGCCACGAGATCCTGCAGCTGGAACTGCTCAAGCCCAAGATCGCCATCCTCGACGAGACCGACTCGGGACTCGACGTCGACGCGCTGCGGGTGGTCAGCGAGGGTGTGAACCGTTATGCGGAGACCGGCTGGGACGATGGCACCGGCCAGCCGGTGCGTGGCGGCATTTTGCTGATCACGCACTACACCCGCATTCTGCGCTACATCCACCCCGAATACGTGCACGTGTTCGTCGGCGGGCGCATCGCCGAATCCGGCGGTTCGGAGCTGGCCGACGAGCTCGAGCAGAACGGCTACGTCCGCTTTTCCCAAGCGGCGGCAACCGGAGCCTGACATGGCGACATCCTCCGCGGCGGTCTCACCCCTGGATGTCGCGGCCATCCGCGCCGATTTCCCGATCCTCAAGCGCGTCATGCGCGGCGGAAATCCGCTGGCATATTTGGATTCCGGCGCGACATCGCAGCGGCCGCTGCAGGTACTCGACGCCGAGCGCGAATTCCTGCTCACCTCCAACGGCGCGGTGCACCGCGGTGCGCACCAGCTGATGGAGGAGGCCACCGACGCCTACGAGCAGGGGCGGGCGGACATCGCGGCGTTCGTGGGCGCCGAGTGCGACGAGCTGGTGTTCACCAAGAACGCCACCGAAGCGCTCAACCTGGTGTCGTATGTGCTGGGGGACAAGCGTTTCGAGCGTGCTGTCGGACCGGGCGACATCATCGTCACCACCGAACTCGAGCACCACGCCAACCTGGTTCCGTGGCAGGAACTCGCCCGGCGCACCGGGGCGACCCTGCGCTGGTACGGCGTCACGGACGACGGGCGCATCGACCTCGACTCACTGGAGCTCGACGAACGCGTCAAAGTCGTCGCCTTCACCCATCATTCGAACGTGACCGGCACGGTGGCGCCGGTCGCCGAGCTGGTCAGTCGGGCGCGGGCGGTGGGCGCGCTGACCGTGCTGGACGCCTGCCAGTCGGTGCCGCATCAGCCGGTCGACTTCCACGCGCTCGATGTGGACTTCGCGGCCTTCTCAGGACATAAGATGCTGGCCCCCAACGGCATCGGCGTTCTTTATGGCCGCCGTCAGCTGCTGTCGGCCCTGCCGCCGTTCTTGACCGGCGGCTCGATGATCGAAGCCGTGACCATGGAGGCATCGACCTACGCGGTGGTGCCGCAGCGGTTCGAGGCCGGCACTCCGATGACGTCGCAGGTAGTCGGATTGGGCGCGGCCACCCGTTACCTCAGCGCCATCGGCATGGTGGCCGTGCAGGCCCACGAGCACCAGCTGGTCGCCGCGGCCATCGACGGGCTATCCGGCATCGATGCCGTGCGCATCCTCGGCCCGACGTCCATGGAGAACCGCGCCTCGCCGGTGTCTTTCGTGGTCGACGGCGTGCACGCGCACGACGTCGGGCAGGTGCTCGACGACGAGGGCGTCGCGGTGCGCGTGGGTCACCACTGCGCCATGCCGCTGCACCGCCGGTTCGGCGTGGCGGCCACCGCTCGGGCCTCATTCGCGGTGTACAACACCTCCGAGGAGGTGGAGCGTCTGGTTGCCGGTGTGCGCCGCGCTCTGGATTTCTTTGGGAGAGGCTGACATTGCGTCTCGAGCAGATGTATCAGGACGTGATCCTGGACCACTACAAGCACCCGCAGCATCGCGGGCTGCGGGAGCCGTTCGGCGCCGAGGTGTTCCATGTCAACCCGGTCTGCGGTGACGAGGTCACGCTGCGGGTCACGCTGTCCGAGGACGGTGAAACGGTTGCCGACGTGTCCTATGACGGGCAGGGTTGCTCGATCAGCCAGGCGGCGACCTCGGTGCTCACCCAGCAGGTGATCGGTCAAAGCGTCGGCGAGGCGCTCAAGACCATCGCAGCGTTCACCGAGATGGTGTCCTCCCGCGGCGCCATCGAGGGCGACGAGGACGTGCTGGGCGACGGGATTGCGTTCGCCGGGGTGGCCAAATACCCAGCACGGGTGAAATGCGCCCTGTTGGGGTGGATGGCGTTCAAAGATGCTTTGGCCAAAGCTTATTCGGGCCAGGACGCGGACCTTCAGGAGGATACAGATGAGCGACACCACCGCGCGGGATGACGAATTCCTTGCCGACCTCGAGGAAGCGATGCGTGACGTCGTAGACCCCGAACTCGGCATCAACGTCGTCGATCTCGGGCTTGTCTACGGGCTGAACGTCGAGGCGGGCGACGACGGAACCGTTGCTCTCATCGACATGACGCTGACGTCGGCGGCCTGCCCGCTGACCGACGTCATTGAAGACCAGTCGCGCAGTGCGTTGGTGGGGGCAGGCTTGGTCGACGACCTGCGGATCAACTGGGTGTGGAACCCGCCGTGGGGTCCGGACAAGATCACCGAGGAGGGCCGCGAGCAATTGCGCGCCCTCGGCTTCACCGTCTGAGTCCGCTCGGTTCCCACGCCTGTGGCGCGGCCGCGGCTTTCGGCGTGGCCTAGAGGTGGATGTGCGGGAGATGGGGCAGATGCAGGTGGTGGTGTGGGTGCCCCATCGGGGGGCACGTCTCCACGCTGATCATCGCCGCGTGCAGGACGCCGCCATCCTGAGTTCCTTGGGCCCCAATGCATTTACCGTTCGTGATCGCCTGGGTATCCGACGGCGTCTGCCGCTGGTATGAGGTCGAGTCGGCGACGGTCACGTTGGTGGAGGCGCCCGGGCCGCCGGGGCCCAAACCGTTGACGGCGATGGTGTTGCCCGAGACCGAGGCGACCGTGCCGTAGAACCCGGCCGGAGGTGGGCACTTGCCGTCCGCGGACTGGGTGACCGTTACCGCCTGGGCGGTGATCGCACCCGGAGGCGGCGCGCTCTGCGGGGTGGCTTTGATGTTGACGCAACTGCCGGGCGTCACATCGGTCAGCTTCGCCGGGGTGACGTCGACGACCCTGGTCTGGGGTGTGTAGTCAACCGTCGCCGACCCGGTTCGCGTGCGGAGCGCGACCGTGCCATTCGAATTCGACTGCACCATGCCCTCGACGTAGTCCTTCCCGATCGGAGGGGGTGGCGGGGGCGGTGGTGGTGGGGCAGCGCTGGGCGCCGCGCTCGGCGGGGCAGCCGTGACTGCCGGTGGCGCGCTGTTGTTGGATGTGTCGTGCGAGGAGGCACACATGGCCACCCACACCGCGACGAAGGCGATGACGGCGCCGAGCGCGATCTGCGTCCGCCGGGTTTTCAACGATAAGGCAGGCACAGATCTCATCTCCGATCACACGTTCGCCGCCATCGGCAATCATCCCCGCCGGTGCGGTTTCACGCCGCTCCCCGGCGGGGCGGCAATCTCAGTCGGCCCGAGCCGGGTCAGCCGCCCTGGCCGGGCTGCTTGGGCTTACCGCATTTGCCGTCAACGGCCTGTCGTAGCTTGATGCTCGTGGCCTGCAGCGCGCCGCTGTTGTCCTGAGTTCCGCGCGCGAGCAGGCATTTGCCCGGCGTGATCGCGTCGGTGTTGGCCGACGACTGCTTGCTGTATTTGGTCTTGTCATCGACCGTCACGGTCGTTTGCTTGGTGTTGCCGCTGGGATCGGTGTTGGTCAGATTGATGGTGTTACCGGACACCGACGCCACCGAGCCCCGGACCCAGGCCGGCTTCGCGGGCGCCTGCGACGGCGGGAGGGACGGCGGCGTAGTGGTCGAACCGCCGGGTGCCGACTGCGGCGGTTTGGGGCACGCACCGTTGACGGACTCGCTGATCTTCACCGACGCGGCAGTGACCACCTGCCCGGGTGCCGATCCCTCGGTCGGCTTCACGCTGACGCAGCTGCCCGGGGTGACGTCCGGCAGCCCGGCCGGTACGGCCTCGGTGATCTTGGTGGTCGAGGTGAAGTTGACCGACGCGGTTGCGTTGTCTTCCTTGGTGACCTGAATGGAGTTGCCCGCCACCGAGGCGATCAGACCGCTGACGCGTGCTTCGGCGTTAGGGGTGGCCGACGTGGTGGTCGGCGTAACCGTGGACGTCGAGGTTGAGGTGGATGTGGAGGTTGAGGTGGAATTGTTCGAAGAGCCGCATGCGGTCAGGGACAATGCGGTGGCTCCCGCGACGGCGCACACCGCTAGCCGCGCGAGCCGGGGAACTTGGCAGCTGGCAGACATCAACGTTTCTCCATTCGTCGGTTTAAAGCCAACGCAATGGTTTACCCGTTTAACCTGTGCCTAACCTGTGGCCCTCAGAACGCCTCTTCGGCCAGGTTCATGATTTCGTCGTCGATGGCCTCGATGACGCCGCGCAACGAGGTCAGCTGCGGCAGCATGTTCTTGGCGAAGAACCCGGCGGTCGCGATCTTGCCCCGGTAGAACGCTTCGTCACGCCCGGCGCCGTCAGCCAGCGCGCGGGTGGCGACGTCGGCCTGCGCCAAAAGTCGCCAACCGATCAGCAGATCGCCGACCGCGAGCAGAAAGCGGACCGATGCCAGGCCCACCTTGTAAATCTCGCCTGGTTGCTGCGCCGCGGACATCAGGTAGCCGGTCAACGCACCCGTCATCGCCGTCACGTCGTCGTACGCGGTCTGCACCAGCTGGGCGATCGGCTTGAGCGCCTCGTCGCATTTGTCGATGGTCGCCGTGATCTGAGTCGTCAAGAACTGCAGGGCCTCACCCCGGTCGCGCACGATCTTGCGGAAGAAGAAGTCGAGCGCCTGGATGGCGGTGGTGCCCTCGTAGAGCGAATCGATCTTGGAATCGCGGATGTACTGCTCGAGCGGATAGTCGGTCAGGAAACCCGAACCGCCCAGTGTTTGCAGCGACTCGGTCAGCACCTCGTAGGCCCGCTCCGAGCTCACCCCCTTGACGATCGGCAGCAGCAGATCGTCGACCCGGTGCGCCATGTCGTGATCGGCACCCGAAACCCGTTGCGCAACCACGTCATCCTGATGAGCCGCGGCGTACATGTAGAGCGCCCGCAGGCCCTCGGCGTACGCCTTCTGGGTCATCAGGCTGCGGCGCACGTCGGGGTGATGGATGATGGTCACCCGCGGCGCGGTCTTGTCGGACATCTGCGTCATGTCCGCGCCCTGTACGCGCTCCTTAGCGAAGGCCAGTGCGTTCAGGTAACCCGTGGACAGGGTGCCGGTAGCTTTGACACCGATCGTCATGCGCGCGTGCTCGATTATGGTGAACATCTGCGAGATGCCGCGGTGCACGTCGCCGACGAGGTAACCGACGGCGGGCACATCCGTTGCGCCGAAAGTCAATTCGCAGGTGGGGGAGGACTTGATGCCCATCTTGTGTTCCACGCCCGTCACGTAAACCCCGTTGCGGGGGCCGAGTTCGAAGGTGTCCGGATCGAACAGGAAGTTGGGCACGTAGAACAGGCTCAGGCCTTTGGTGCCCGGTCCGGCGCCCTCGGGACGGGCGAGCACCAGGTGGAAGATGTTCTCGGCGGTATCACCCACGTCGCCCCCCGAGATGAAGCGCTTGACGCCCTCGATGTGCCATGTGCCGTCGGGTTGTTCGATGGCCTTGGCGCGGCCGGCGCCGACATCGGAGCCCGCGTCGGGTTCGGTGAGCACCATGGTGGCCGCCCAGCCCCGCTCCACGCCATGAGCGGCCCATTGCCGCTGCTGCTCGCTGCCCTCGACGTACAACGCGTTAGACATGACCGGGCCCAGATTGAAGAAATTCGCTGAAGGGTTGGCGCAGATCAGCATTTCGTTGACCGCCCACGCTAGCGGGGGCGGGACGGCCATGCCGCCGATCTCTTCGGCCAGGCCCAGCCGCCACCAGCCGGCCTCCTTGAGCGCTGCCACCGTCTTGACCAGCTCGTCGGGCACGGTGATTTTGTGCTCGGCCGGGTCGAATACCGGCGGATTGCGGTCGGCGAAGGCGAAGGATTCGGCTACCGGGCCTTCGGCAAGGCGCGCGGCTTCGGCCAAAATGGTACGGACCGTGTCCTCGTCGAGGTCGCTGTAGCCGCCGGTGCCCAGGACGGCGCCGACACCGAGCACCTCGAAGAGGTTGAACTCGATATCACGGACGTTAGCGATGTAGTGGCTCAAGGCGATTCCCTCACTGGTCCTCGAGGCGGCGGATCGTCAGCTCAGTCTGTCCGACGCGGGAAAACGTACGCAACCGTAACCAGCGACGGCCGGTAGGGCGCCGCGCGCCGGTAGCTGTCCGCGCGCCGGTGGCCCGTATGCCCAACTCCAGGCGCATCGGGGAACACCGGGTCGGCACCGGGCGTTACAGCAAATGTGACAACACTTGATCTCACGGCTGAGAAGTTCAACGAAACCATCGAGGGCAACGACATCGTGCTCGTCGACTTCTGGGCGTCCTGGTGCGGTCCGTGCCGCCAGTTCGGCCCAACTTTTGCGGCGTCGGCGGAGAAGCACCCCGACATCGTGCACGCCAAAGTGGACACGGAGGCCGAGCAACAGTTGGCCGCGGCCGCCCAGATCCGGTCCATCCCCACGCTGATGGCCTTCAAGAAGGGCAAACTGCTGTTCAACCAGCCCGGAGCGCTGCCGCCGGCCGCGCTGGAGGATCTGGTCCAGCAAGTCCGGGCGTTCGACGTGTCAGAAGTCTAGGGCCGCCGCGGCCCGGCACGCCGAATGGCGTTCAAGGGCGCGCTGTGCGCGGAAGCACGGTTAGCTACGCGCTAGGTTGCATGGGTGAGTTTGGTACTGGTAGAGCATCCGCGGCCCGGCGTTGCTCTGATAACACTGAATCGGCCCGAGCGGATGAACTCGATGGCGTTCGACGTCATGGTTCCGCTCAAACAGGCCCTGGAAAAGGTCACCTACGACAATTCGGTGCGGGTGGTGGTGCTGACCGGGGCGGGTCGCGGTTTTTCCTCCGGCGCCGATCACAAGTCCGCGGGCTCGGTGCCCCACGTTGAGGGGCTGACCCGTCCCACCTATGCGCTGCGCTCCATGGAGATCCTCGACGAGGTCATCCTGGCGCTGCGCCGGTTGCACCAACCGGTGATCGCCGCGGTCAACGGCCCCGCCATTGGCGGCGGCTTGTGCCTGGCCCTGGCCGCCGACATTCGGGTGGCTTCGACCAGCGCGTACTTTCGCGCCGCCGGCATCAACAACGGGCTGACCGCCAGCGAGCTGGGCCTGTCCTACCTGTTGCCGCGAGCCATCGGCTCGTCGCGTGCGTTCGAGATCATGCTGACCGGTCGCGATGTCACCGTGGAGGAGGCCGAGCGCATCGGGCTGGTGTCCTGCCAAGTGCCCGAAGAGCAGCTGCTGGACACCTGCTACGCCATCGCCGCGCGGATAGCGGCCTTCTCGCGGCCGGGCATCGAGTTGACCAAGCGCACGCTGTGGAGTGGACTGGACGCCGGTAGCCTGGAAGGGCACATGCAAGCCGAAGGCTTGGGACAGCTTTTCGTCCGCCTGCTCACCGCCAACTTCGAAGAAGCGGTTGCCGCGCGCGCAGAACGTCGACCACCGGTGTTCACCGACGACCAATAAGCCTTTGTTCAACCAAGGAGAGCGATCGTGATCACGGCCACGGACCTCGAGGTCCGCGCTGGCGCGCGCATCCTGCTCTCGCCGGACGGCCCCGATCTGCGCGTGCAGCCGGGCGATCGCATCGGGCTGGTGGGCCGCAACGGCGCCGGTAAGACGACCACCCTGCGCATCCTGGCGGGGGAGACCGAACCGTATGCCGGGGCGATCAACCGTGGCGGCGAAATCGGTTATCTCCCACAGGATCCCAAAGAGGGCGATCTCGATGTGCTGGCGCGTGACCGAGTCTTGTCGGCCCGCGGGCTCGACGTTTTGCTGACCGATCTGGAAAAGCAGCAGGCGTTGATGGCCGAGGTCGCCGACGACGACGCCCGCGACCGCGCGATCCGCCGGTACGGACAGCTGGAGGAGCGTTTCGTCGCCCTTGGCGGTTACGGTGCGGAAAGCGAAGCGAGCCGCATCTGCGCGAGTCTCGGCCTGCCGGAACGGGTGCTGACGCAGCAGCTACGCACCCTGTCCGGCGGGCAGCGCCGCCGGGTGGAACTGGCGCGCATCCTGTTCGCGGCGTCGGAAGGCGGCGCTGGGATGTCGGGTTCGTCGACCACGCTGCTGCTCGACGAGCCGACCAACCACCTGGACGCGGATTCCATCGGCTGGCTGCGGGATTTCCTGCGCGCGCACACCGGTGGGCTGGTGATCATCAGTCACAACGTCGAACTGCTCGCCGACGTCGTCAACCGGGTGTGGTTCCTGGATGCGGTGCGCGGCGAGGTCGACGTCTACAACATGACGTGGCAGAAGTATCTCGACGCGCGGGCCACCGATGAGCAGCGCCGGCGCCGGGAGCGCGCGAACGCCGAACGCAAGGCCGCCGCGCTGCGCTCACAGGCCGCCAAGCTCGGCGCGAAAGCCACCAAAGCCGTTGCCGCGCAAAACATGTTGCGCCGCGCCGACCGGATGATGGCCGTGCTCGACGACGAGCGGGTGGCCGACAAGGTGGCCCGCATCAAGTTCCCCAACCCGGCCGCATGCGGGCGCACGCCGCTGGTGGCCACCGGGCTGAGCAAGTCCTACGGCTCGCTGGAGGTGTTCACCGGTGTCGACCTGGCAATCGACCGGGGCTCGCGGGTGGTGGTGCTGGGCCTCAACGGCGCCGGCAAGACCACCCTGCTGAGAATCCTGGCCGGCACCGAGGCCCCCGACACCGGAGCACTCGAGCCCGGGCACGGCCTGCGGATCGGCTACTTCGCTCAGGAACACGACACGCTCGACAACGATGCGACCGTGTGGGAGAACATCCGCCACGCCGCGCCGGATTCGGGTGAGCAGGATCTGCGCGGTCTGCTGGGCGCATTCATGTTCAGCGGGCCCCAACTCGACCAGCCGGCGGGCACCCTGTCCGGCGGTGAGAAGACCCGCCTGGCGCTGGCCGGTTTGGTGGCGTCGGCCGCCAACGTGCTGTTGCTCGACGAGCCGACGAACAACCTCGACCCGGCCTCGCGCGAGCAGGTGCTCGACGCGCTGCGCAGCTACCAGGGCGCGGTGGTCTTGGTGACGCACGACCCCGGTGCCGCCGAGGCCCTCGACCCACAGCGCGTCGTTCTCTTGCCCGACGGCACCGAAGACTTCTGGTCCGAGGAGTATCGGGATCTCATCGAGCTGGCCTGAATTGATGGCGGCGACCCGCTTCGCCCGGCTGCGCCGCGCTCGCGATCGCCACGACTTCGCGTGCGATTTGGCGAAATCGGCCCGCCGTCGACGGCGGCTTTTTACTCTGGGTGCTTGCGATCGTGTCCCGCGTCGGAGGAGCCATGAAGAGAACGCTGCAAAGGTCGGTCAAGACACGCGACCAGTTGTTGAACGAGCTGCGCCACGCTTACGAAGGCGGAGCCAGTATTCGCAGCCTGGTCGCCAAGACCGGCAGGTCGTATGGGTCCATTCATAGTTTGTTGCGGGAATCGGGCACCACGATGCGCAGCCGCGGCGGCCCCAACCGGACCGCCAAAACCACGCGGGCGTAGCGACACTGCGGAACCACATCCCCTGGTTCGCAGTGGCGTTACGCTTGCTTCTCAGAATCGTTGCGGCGCACCGAATTCTCCACCAGGTCGAGAACCGCGGATAACCGCTGCGGGTCCTCGCCCGACGCCGACCGGGCCACCAGGCCGTCGAGCACCAATTCCAGATAGCATTGCAGCACGTCGCTGGGCACGTCGTCGCGCACCCGGTGTGCCTGGGTCTGCCGGCGCAGCCGATCGGTGGTTGCCGCCGCCAGCTCGGCGGAGCGCTCCGCCCAGCCCTGGCTGAATGCGGGATCGTTGCGCAGCTTGCGGGCGATCTCCAATCTGGTGGCCAGCCAATCGAACTGGTCCGGCGCGGCCAGCATGTCGCGCATCACCTGGATGAGTCCCGCGCGGGAAGCTACGTCGGCCATCCGCTCGGCGTCCTCATGGGCGAGGGCGAAGAACAGCGCATCCTTGTCCCGGAAGTGGTGGAAGATGGCGCCGCGCGACATCCCGATCGCCTTCTCCAATCGGCGCACGGTGGCTTTGTCGTAGCCGTATTCGGCGAAGCAACGGCGGGCGCCGTCGAGGATCTGGCGGCGGCGAGCCGCCAGATGGTCCTCGCTGACCTTGGGCACGGGTGACTGGACTCGGGTAGCGGCTAGCCGGACTTGAGCATGTTGCGCAGCACGTATTGCAGGATGCCGCCGTTACGGTAGTAGTCGGCCTCACCGGGGGTGTCGATGCGCACCACCGCATCGAACTCGACTGCGTCCCCGCCGGAATCCTTGCTCGCCTTGACGTGCACGGTCTTCGGCGTCTTGCCGTTGTTGAGCTCTTCGATCCCGGTGATGTCGAACACCTCGGTGCCGTCCAGCCCCAGATCCTTGGCCGACTTCCCGTCGGGGAACTGCAACGGGATCACGCCCATGCCGATCAGGTTGGAGCGGTGAATCCGCTCGAACGACTCGGCGATCACGGCGCGAACGCCCAGCAGCCGCGTTCCCTTGGCGGCCCAGTCCCGTGACGAGCCCGACCCGTACTCCTTGCCGCCCAGCACTACCAGCGGAATGTCTTGTGCCGCATAGTTTTGCGCTGCGTCATAGATGAACGCCTGGGGTGCGCCATCCTGGGTGAAGTCGCGGGTGTAGCCGCCGGATACGTCGTCGAGCAGCAGGTTGCGCAACCTGATGTTGGCGAACGTGCCGCGGATCATCACCTCGTGATTACCGCGCCGGGAGCCAAAAGAGTTGTAGTCCTTGCGCTCCACGCCGTGCTCGTCGAGGTACTGCGCCGCCGGGGTGCCCGGCTTGATGCTGCTGGCGGGGGAGATGTGGTCGGTGGTCACCGAATCGCCCAGCAGCGCCAGCACCCTGGCGCCGGTGATGTCGGCGACCGGCTCGGGCTCGGCCGGCATGCCTTCGAAATACGGCGGCTTACGCACGTACGTCGAGTCGGCGTCCCACTCAAAGGTGTTGCCGCTCGGGGTGGGCAGGTTGCGCCACCGCTCATCGCCCTTGAACACGTCGCCGTAGTTTTTGGTGAACATCTCGGAGTTGATTGCCGAGGCGATGGTGTCGGAGACGTCCTTCTGCGAGGGCCAGATGTCTTTCAGGAAGACGTCATTGCCTTCTTTATCTTTGCCCAGCGGCTGCGACTCGAAGTCGAAGTCCATGGTGCCGGCCAGCGCATAGGCGACCACCAGCGGCGGCGATGCCAGGTAGTTCATCTTGACATCGGGGTTGATGCGGCCCTCGAAGTTCCGGTTGCCCGAGAGCACGGCCGTCACCGACAGGTCGTTGTCGTTGATGGCCTTCGATATTTCGTCGGGCAGCGGACCGGAGTTGCCGATGCAGGTGGTGCACCCGTAGCCGACCAGGTAGAAGCCGAGCTTCTGCAAATACGGCCACAGGCCGGCCTTGTCGTAGTAGTCGTTGACCACCTGCGAGCCGGGCGCCATGGTGGTCTTCACCCAGGGCTTTGACGTCAGTCCCTTCTCGACGGCGTTGCGCGCCAACAGCGCGGCGCCCAGCATCACTTCGGGGTTGGAGGTGTTGGTGCACGACGTGACCGCGGCGATCACCACCGCCCCGTGGTCGAGGACGAATTCGCCTCGCTCGTCGGATTTCACCGTGACGGGGTTACTCGGGCGACCCTTGGCATGCGCGGCCGCCGAGTGCACTTCGGGAACGTCGTCGGCATGTCCGTTCGACACCGCGCCGGGGTCGCTGGCCGGGAAGGTCTCCTCGACCGACTCGTCGAGCTTCGAGTAGCCCTGCTGGCCGTGCTTGTCACCATCGACGTAGCCGAGGATCTGCTCGCGGAAGGTGGACTTGGCGGCCGACAGGGCGATTCGGTCCTGGGGACGCTTGGGTCCGGCGATCGACGGCACCACCGTGGAGAGGTCGAGTTCGAGGTACTCCGAGAACGCGGGCTCGTGGTCGGGGTCGTGCCACAGCCCCTGCTCTTTGGCGTAGGCCTCCACGAGTGCCAGTTGCCGCTCGGTGCGGCCGGTGAACTTCAGGTAGGAGATGGTCTCTTCGTCGATCGGGAAAATGGCTGCAGTGGAACCGAATTCGGGGCTCATGTTACCCAGCGTGGCCCGGTTGGCCAGCGGCACTTCCGACACGCCCTTGCCGTAGAACTCGACGAACTTGCCGACGACGCCGTGCTTGCGCAGCATCTCGGTGACGGTCAGCACGACGTCGGTGGCCGTGACGCCTGCCTGGATCTCACCGGTCAGCTTGAAGCCGACGACCCGCGGGATCAGCATCGACACCGGCTGGCCCAGCATCGCGGCCTCGGCCTCGATACCGCCGACGCCCCAGCCCAGCACGCCCAGGCCGTTGACCATCGTGGTGTGCGAGTCGGTTCCCACACAGGTGTCGGGGTAGGCAACCCCGTCGCGTTCCATCACCACACTGGCCAGGTACTCGATGTTGACCTGGTGGACGATGCCGGTGCCCGGGGGCACCACCTTGAAGTCCTGGAAAGCGCCCTGGCCCCAGCGCAGGAACTGATAGCGCTCGCCGTTGCGCTGGTATTCGATCTCGACGTTGCGCTCGAACGCGTCGGCGGTGCCGAACAGGTCGGCGATCACCGAGTGGTCGATCACCAAGTCCGCGGGCGCCAGCGGGTTGACCTTCTCGGGCTTGCCGCCGAGGTCGGCGATGGCCTCGCGCATGGTAGCCAGGTCCACGATGCACGGCACACCGGTGAAGTCCTGCATCACCACGCGGGCGGGCGTGTACTGGATCTCAACGCTGGGCTCCGCCTTGGGATCCCAGTTCGCGATGGCCTCGATGTGGTCTTTGGTGATGTTGCTGCCGTCCTCATTGCGCAACAGGTTCTCGGCCAGCACCTTGAGGCTGTAGGGCAGTTTCTCGGTATTCGGGACGGCGTCGAGACGATAGATCTGGTAACTCCGGTCGCCAACCTCGAGGGTGTCGCGGGCTTCGAACGAGTTCACGGAATCAGTCACTTCAACTCCCAGAGTCTTTAGTTCTCCCACCGCGACGGGCCGGCGTCGGCGGGGTCGTCCAAACGATGAGGCCGACTTTAACAGTACGCTTGTCCTGCATAACGCCGGCACTCCCGATGACAGTCTCGTCGCCGCCGCCGCCGGTTTAAACCCTCGATGGTGAAGTCGCGTACGGTGCCTCTAGCACTACCGCAGGAGGCGCAGATGACCGGGCACGCTTCGTTCGTTGCACCGCAGGACACCGGGTTCTCCCACCCGGTGCTGCCGCTTTACATTCCGGTGGACGTCGACATGGCCATGGTGAAGGCTCAGGTCGCCGCGACCGGGGTCAGCGCGCCGCCGGCGGCAATGCCGGGCCTGCTCGAGGTGGTGAACCACGCGCATGCCGAGGGCATCAACCTCAAGATCGTGCTGCTCGACCACAACCCCCCGAACGACACCCCGCTGCGCGACATCTCGACGGTCGTCGGTGCGGACTATCACGACGCGACGGTGCTGACGCTCAGCCCGAGCTACGTCGGCAGCTACAGCACGCAGTTCCCCCGCGTCACCCTCGAGGCCGGTGAGGACAACGCCAAGACCGGTAACCCGGTCGTCTCCGCGCAGCATTTCCTGCACGAGCTCGACACGCCCGAATTTCCCTGGACCGGCCTGACGATTTTCCTGTTGATCGCTGTCTTCGCTGCAGCCGTCGGCACCCGGTTGTTGCAGTTGCGTAGCAAGCGCTCAGCAACATCGGACGACACCACGGCAGCCACCGTCGCCGACCCCAATACCCCCGTCTAGCCACAGACATTCGCTTCTTCGGGTTCCGTCAACGAACCGTCGCGACCTCCCTCGGCAAACCAGGTAGGTCACCGTTCGGTCACATTAAACGCACGTAGAGAGTGCGATTTCGGCGGAGCGTTTGCAGGCCCACTAGTGTGACGTACGGTGCAAATGATGCTGGTGTTGTCTTTGGCGCCTTTCGGGGAATCTGTGGCTGGCGCCACCCGTCGTGTTGAGCCGTAGGAGACCTGAGTCGAATGAGACGCACACGCTGCGGGTCTCCTGCGCGACCGGCCGCGAGGCTGCTGCGGCCCGTCGTCCCCTCGGTGTTGAGCCTGGCCCTGCTGATGGCGACGCCCGGCCTCGCGGAAGCCGATCCCACCGCCGACAACCTGGCCGCACTCATCGCCGACGTCGCCAAAGCCAACCAGCGGCTGCAGACCCTGAGCGCCGAGATTCAGACCGAACAAGAAAGCGTCAACAAGGCTTTAGTCGACGTCGAGACCGCGCGGGATAACGCCGCCACCGCCCAACACGACTTGGAGACCAGCCAGCAGTCGGTCAAAGACGCCAACGTCGCCATCGCCGGGGCGCAGCACCGCTTCGACACGTTCGCGGCGGCCACCTATATGAATGGTCCGTCGAACAGCTACCTGACCGCGAGCAGCCCCGACGACATCATCGCCACCGAAGCCGCCGTCAAGAACCTGACCACGAGCTCGCAGACCGTGATGGCCAAGCTGCAGCAGGCCCGCGCCGAAAAGCTGAACAAGGAGTCGGCGGCGCGGCTGGCCAAGCAGAACGCCGACAAGGCCGCCGCCGACGCCAAGGCCAGCCAGGACGCCGCCGTGGCGGCGCTGACCAACTCCAAGCAGAAGTTCGACCAGCAACGCGAAGACATCATTCGCCTTGCCGCCGAACGAGATCGGGCTCAGGTCAAGCTCGAGGCGGCCAAGCGCGAGGCCGCACGTCTTTGGTCCGCAGGTGCCGGCGGGCCCGGCGCGCCCGCGTCGGGTGACCGGTGGGAGACCGGATCGCCGGGCGCCCCGGCGCCGTCGGGCGGGGGGCGTCAGTGGGACGGCGCCTGGGATCCCACGCTGCCGATGATTCCGAGCGCCAACGTTCCCGGCGACCCGATCGCGGTGATCAACCAGGTCCTCGGCATCTCGGCCACCTCGACTCAGGTCACCGCCGGTCTGGGCCGCAACTTCCTGCAGCAGTTGGGCATCCTCAAGCCCGATGACACCGGCATCACCAACGCGGCGCCCGGCGGGGTGGGGGGGCGCATTCCCCGGGTCTACGGGCGGCAGGCCACCGAATACGTAATTCGGCGCGGCATGTCACAGATCGGCGTGCCCTACTCATGGGGCGGCGGCAACGCGGCCGGCCCGAGTAATGGCATCGACTCCGGCGCGGGCATCACCGGCTTCGACTGTTCGGGTCTGGTGCTGTATTCGTTCGCCGGCGTGGGCATCAAGCTGCCGCACTACTCGGGCTCGCAGTACAACCTGGGCCGCAAGATCCCATCCTCCCAGATGCGTCGCGGCGACGTGATCTTCTACGGCCCCGGCGGCAGCCAGCACGTGACGATCTACCTCGGCGACGGCCAGATGCTCGAGGCCCCCGATATCGGGTTGAAGGTCCGTGTCGCCCCGGTGCGCACCAGCGGCATGACGCCCTACGTGGTCCGATACATCGAGTGGTGATCGAGTGAGTGCTGTACGAGAAGCCATGCGCCGCAATCGGTTTCGCCTCATCAACTTGGCCTGGATCACCGCGGTGGTGACCGGGCTGATGTGTTCTCCCGTCCCGCCGGCTCCGCTTGCCGGGGCCGACCCCGGCGAATGGGACCCCACCCTGCCCGCTCAGATCAGTGCCGGCGCGCCCGGCGACCCGCTCGCCGTCGCCAACGCCTCGCTGCAGGCCACCGCCCAGGCCACCCAGACCACGATGAACCTGGGAAAACAATTCCTGAGCGGTCTCGGGATCAACCTCGGTGGCGATCCGCCCGCTGCGGCGAGCTCTCCCAGCAATCCGGGCGGCAAGATTCCGCGGGCGAACGGCCGGCAGGCCATCGAGTACGTGATCCGCCGGATGGGCTCCCAGATGGGAGTGCCGTATTCCTGGGGCGGTGGTTCGCTGGAAGGACCGAGCAAGGGCGTCGGCGACGGCGCCAACATCACCGGCTTCGACTGCTCGGGCCTGATGCGGTACGGGTTCGCCGGCGTCGGCGTGTTGATCCCACGGTTCTCCGGTGACCAATACAACGCCGGGCGCCACATCCCGCCCGATCAGGCCAGGCGCGGCGACCTGATCTTCTACGGCCCGAACGGCAGCCAGCACGTCACCATGTACCTCGGCAACGGTCAGATGCTGGAGGCGTCCGGCAGCGCCGGGAAGGTTACGGTCAGCCCGGTGCGTAAACCCGGCATGACCCCCTTCCTGACCAGGATCATCGAGTACTGACCGCGAGTACGATTCGGCGGGCGGGTCCCCGGGCCGGGTGTACCAGCGTCGACGGAATTCGGTGGGCCTGGAATAGTTGGACGCGGGCGCGTCGCTGCCCTACGACATCCGTCGTGCCAGCAGTCGTGTCCGATGAGCTTTGTCGGTTGAGCGGTGGAAGGTAGCAGTTCATGACAGCAGCAGGTGGGCCGCCGCCAGGCGCCAGCGGTTACTCGGGCCCGGTCGGGCAATCCGGCCCGGCTCATGAAGGGCCGCCGGGCGGCGGCAATGGACTGGCCGCCGAGGTGCAGACCCTGGAGCGGGCCATCTTCGAGGTCAAACGCATCATCGTCGGCCAGGACCAGCTCGTGGAGCGCATGCTGGTCGGCCTGCTGTCCAAGGGGCACGTGTTGCTCGAGGGTGTCCCCGGCGTTGCCAAGACGCTGGCCGTCGAGACCTTCGCCAAGGTCGTCGGGGGGACATTCGCGCGGATCCAGTTCACGCCCGACCTGGTGCCCACCGACATCATCGGTACCCGGATCTACCGGCAGGGCAAGGAAGAGTTCGACACCGAACTCGGCCCGGTGGTGGTCAACTTCCTGCTCGCCGACGAGATCAACCGCGCGCCCGCCAAGGTGCAGTCGGCGCTGCTGGAGGTCATGCAGGAACGCCACGTGTCGATCGGCGGCAAGACCTTCCCGTTGCCCAACCCGTTCCTGGTGATGGCGACCCAGAACCCGATCGAGCACGAGGGCGTCTACCCGCTGCCCGAGGCCCAACGGGACCGCTTCCTGTTCAAGATCAACGTCGGCTACCCCTCGCCGGAGGAGGAGCGGGAGATCATCTACCGGATGGGCGTGCGCCCACCGGAGCCCAAGCAGATCCTGAACACCGGCGACCTGTTGCGGCTGCAGGAGATCGCCGCGAACGTCTTCGTCCATCACGCACTGGTGGACTACGTCGTGCGCGTGGTGACCGCCACCCGCCATCCCGAACAGCTCGGCATGAACGACGTCAAGACCTGGATCTCGTTCGGTGCGTCGCCACGCGCCTCACTGGGCATCATCGCCGCGTCCCGGTCGCTGGCGCTGGTTCGCGGGCGCGACTATGTGATCCCGCAAGACGTCGTGGATGTCATTCCCGACGTGCTGCGCCACCGGTTGGTGCTCACCTACGACGCGCTTGCCGACGAGATCTCACCGGAGATCGTCATCAACCGGGTGCTGCAGACGGTGGCCCTGCCTCAGGTGAATGCCGTTCCGCAGCAAGGCCATTCGGTGCCCCCGGTGATGCAGCCCGCCGGCGCGGCCAGCGCTCGGTGACCGACGCCAGATCCGCCGCGGGCGGGCCCGCGGCGCCTGTTCATCCGCCATCGATGCATCGCGGCAACATCGACGACCCGAAGCTGTCGGCGGCGCTGCGCACCCTCGAACTCACGGTCAAACGCAAGCTCGACGGCGTCTTGCACGGCGACCACCTCGGCCTGATCCCGGGCCCGGGCTCGGAGCCGGGCGAGTCGCGCGAGTACCAGCCCGGCGACGACGTCCGCCGCATGGACTGGGCTGTCACCGCGCGCACCACGCACCCGCACGTGCGGCAGATGATCGCCGACCGGGAGCTGGAAACGTGGCTGGTGGTCGACATGTCGGCCAGCCTGGACTTCGGTACCACCGTGTGCGAAAAGCGGGACCTGGCCGTCGCGGCCGCGGCCGCCATCACCTTTCTCAACAGCGGCGGCGGCAATCGGCTCGGCGCGATAGTGTCCACCGGCGCCAACATCACCCGGGTGCCCGCGCGCTCCGGGCGCCAGCACGAGCAGACGCTGCTGCGCACCATCGCCACCACTCCGCGCGCACCGGTCGGGGTACGCGGCGATTTGGCGACGGCGATCGACGCGTTGCGCCGTCCGGAACGCCGCCGCGGCATGGCGGTGATCATCAGCGATTTCCTCGGGCCGATCAACTGGATGCGGCCGCTGCGGGCCATCGCAGCCCGGCATGAGGTGCTGGCCATCGAGGTGCTCGACCCCCGCGACGTCGAGCTGCCCGACATCGGCGACGTCGTGCTGCAGGACGCCGAGTCCGGCGTCACCCGCGAATTCACCATCGACGCCCAGTTGCGCGACGATTTCGCCAAGGCCGCCGCGGCCCACCGCGCCGACGTCGCGCGCACGATCCGCAGCTGCGGGGCCCCGATACTTTCGCTGCGCACCGACCGCGACTGGATTGCCGACATCGTGCGGTTTGTCGAATCCCGGCGTCGCGGCGCATTGGCAGGGCGGCAGTGACGCTGCCGCTACTCGGCCCAATGTCGTTGTCGGGCTTTGAACATTCGTGGTTCTTCCTGTTCCTGCTTGTCGTCTTCGGGCTGGCCGCGTTCTACATCCTGATGCAGTTGGCGAGGCAGCGGCGCATGCTGCGGTTCGCCAACATGGAGCTGCTGGAAAGCGTCGCCCCCAAGAGGCCACCCAAGTGGCGGCACCTGCCGGCGATTCTGCTCATCGCCTCGCTGGTGCTGTTCACCATCGCGATGGCGGGTCCGACGAACGACGTCCGGATTCCCCGCAACCGTGCGGTGGTGATGCTGGTCATCGACGTCTCCCAGTCCATGCGAGCCACGGACGTCCAGCCCAATCGCATGGCGGCCGCGCAGGAGGCCGCGAAACAGTTCGCCGACGAACTGACCCCGGGCATCAACCTCGGGCTGATCGCCTACGCGGGAACCGCGACGGTGTTGGTGTCACCGACGACCAACCGGGAATCGACGAAGACCGCGCTGGACAAGCTTCAGTTCGCCGACCGCACCGCCACCGGGGAGGGCATCTTCACCGCTCTGCAGGCCATCGCGACGGTCGGCGCCGTGATCGGCGGCGGCGAAAAACCGCCCCCGGCGCGCATCGTGTTGTTCTCCGACGGCAAAGAGACGATGCCAACCAACCCGGACAACCCGAAGGGCGCCTTCACCGCGGCGCGCACTGCCAAGGACCAGGGCGTGCCGATCTCGACCATCTCGTTCGGCACTCCGTACGGCTTCGTCGAGATCAACGACCAGCGCCAGCCGGTGCCCGTCGACGACGAGACGCTGAAGAAGGTCGCCCAGCTGTCGGGTGGGAACGCCTACAGCGCAGCGTCATTGCAGGAACTGAAGGCCGTGTATGCGACGCTGCAGCAGCAGATCGGCTACGAGACCATCAAGGGCGATGCCAGCGTGGGCTGGGTACGGCTGGGTGCGCTGGTGTTGGCGCTGGCGGCGCTGGCGGCGCTGCTGATCAACCGGCGCCTTCCGACCTGACGTTCGACAGCTCGCAGGGAACCGTCAGCCGGCCGCGATGATCGCCGAGGCCGGGTAGGACGCCGGGATTGGGTTGAGATTCGACACCACCGGGGTGCCCGGTGACACCGGGTCGACGCGGCTGAGTGTGAAGCGTGCCCCGGCCGCAATCTCTTGCGGGGTGCAGATGAACTGTGGGGTCGCCTGAAGCCGCCAGCGGTCCTGTGCCAGGCAGGCGCGCTGTCCCTCGCGGGTGACGGCGTCGAGGAGCGCGAGCGCGTCGGCCCAGGATTCGTCGGTGCGTGTTTCCAGCACGATCGGCTTGCCGCGGGCATGCGCGGCCAGGTAGTCCAGCGCGATGGGCACCCCCGTCAGCTCGTCCTGGTCTCGGCGCAAGGCGTCCGTGGTGAGCGCGAACACCACCCCGACCGCCAGGCTTCCCGCGGCGGTGCCGGCCGCCAGGCGGGGGCCTACCGGCTCCGGCCGCGACACCGCCAGCACGATCAGGGCCGACGAGCCCAAGATGAGCAAAGCCAGGGGCAACGCGTAGGAGAAGACGCCTATATACGACTGCCACAGATGGTCCACGCCGTACCAGCAGTAGAAAGCGAAGAGCGCGGTGGCCAAGGCGGTGACCCGGAGCAGATGGCGGGAAAATTCGTGCACCGCGCCGTCAACACCGGCGGGTGCCAGCCGGCGGACCAGCGCCAGATCCGCGGCGAACAACACCACCAGGAACACCGCGCCGAGGGTGGGCCCGGGACCCCAGAACTGCGCGAGAAACCGTGCGGCCGCGACCGGTGGGTTCGGCGCGCGATGGCCGTAGGCCAGGTACTGCGGAATCTCGCCCGGCCAGTGCAGGGCCACGTTGAGCACCATCGGGAGCAGAAACAACGTGAAAACCCCTGAAGCGATCAGCAATTCGCGGCGGTGCGTGAGCAGCCGGCGCCGCTGGGGCAGGAGTGCCGCCAGCGCGATCAAGGGCACCAGAAGCAGGAATTCCGCGTGGCCGTGGACCAGCAAGCCGCCCGCGAGCACCATGATCCACAGGTGGCGCAGCCGTCCGGCAGCCACCGACGCGACCGCGAAAACGTAGAGCAAAAAGGGGGCGAAGCAGACGTGGGGCATCCAGGTGGAGCAAACCAGCTGCGGATGTGCGGCGAGGAAGATCAGGGTGATGCCGGCCGCCGCCAGTAGCGCCGCCACCGAACGCACCCACGTGTACACGATGGTCAGCGCCAGTGCGGTCAGCGCCGCGTTCAGTGCCATGATCGCGATCGCCTGCCCGTTATAGGCCGCCGGAACGACGTGAGTCAGATCGTGCAGCAACCATTCGCCGCCGGCCTGCACGTAGAAGAAAGCCGGGCCGGGATGGTGGAAGCCGACCCTGGAGTAATGCCCGGTCAGCAGGGTGAAATGCTTGGCCTGCAAAGTGAGGATTGAGTTGGCCGCGGGATCTCCGGCCTCGTAGACAGCATGGGCGAACAGCCCGCGGTTGCGCACCAGCAGCAGGACGAGCAATCCGCCCCAGCAGAGCGCGAAGAGCGCCAAGGTGCGGGAGTTGAGCCGTACGAGGCGGGTCAGGGCAGCGGCCATGAGGCTCAAATCCTAGGTGAGCCAAGCGAGGCTTTGCGCGGTGGCGGCGCTGCTGGGTGGATTGACGTTGCACTCGCGCTGAGCCGATTGCAGCCCTGGCCGGCCGAGGCGATAAGTTGGCCGGGTGACTGACATGGCCACCGAACAAGCCACCGAACCCGCCGCCAACGGCGGCAAACCGCCATTCGTATCCCGTTCGGTCCTGGTCACCGGCGGAAACCGGGGCATCGGGCTGGCGATCGCACAGCGGCTGGCCGCCGACGGCCACAAGGTGGCGATCACGCACCGCGGGTCCGGAGCGCCCGAGGGACTGTTCGGCGTCGAATGTGACGTCACCGACAACGACGCCGTCGACCGCGCCTTCAAAGAAGTCGAGGAGCACCAGGGTTCGGTGGAAGTGCTGGTGTCCAACGCCGGGGTCTCCGCGGACGCGTTCCTGATCCGGATGACCGAGGAGAGGTTCGAGAAGGTCATCAACGCCAACCTCACCGGAGCGTTCCGCGTCGCCCAGCGCGCCTCGCGCAGCATGCAGAAAAAGCGGTTCGGCCGGATGATCTTCGTGGGCTCGGTCTCCGGCAGCTGGGGCATCGGTAACCAGTCCAACTACGCGGCTTCCAAGGCCGGGCTGATCGGTATGGCCCGCTCGATCTCTCGCGAGCTGTCCAAGGCGAACGTGACCGCGAACGTGGTGGCCCCCGGCTACATCGACACGGAGATGACCCGCGCGCTGGATGAGCGGATTCAGGCCGGCGCGCTGGAATTCATTCCCGCGAAGCGGGTAGGCACCGCCGCGGAGGTCGCCGGGGTGGTCAGCTTCCTGGCATCGGAGGACGCCAGTTACATCGCCGGCGCCGTCATCCCGGTCGATGGCGGCATGGGCATGGGCCACTGAGTAACGACACGATCTTCAACCAGTAAGGACGGACATGGCAGGACTGCTCGACGGCAAACGGATTCTGGTCTCCGGGATCATCACCGATTCGTCGATCGCGTTTCACATCGCCAAGGCGGCCCAGGAGGCGGGAGCGCAGTTGGTGCTGACCGGGTTCGACCGG
Source organism: Mycobacterium sp. NGS56 (assembly GCF_059812425.1). Classification (NCBI taxonomy): domain Bacteria; kingdom Bacillati; phylum Actinomycetota; class Actinomycetes; order Mycobacteriales; family Mycobacteriaceae; genus Mycobacterium; species Mycobacterium sp. NGS56. The sequence goes on along the minus strand of NZ_JCALCQ010000004.1, from coordinate 22,739 downwards.
TTGCGCCTGATTCAGCGCATCGCCGACCGGCTGCCGGAGCACGCGCCGTTGATCGAACTCGACGTGCAGAACGAAGAGCACCTGAACTCGCTCGCCGAGCGGGTGACGTCCGAGATCGGCGAGGGCAACAAGCTCGACGGTGTGGTGCACTCGATCGGATTCATGCCGCAGACGGGAATGGGCATCAACCCGTTCTTCGATGCCCCGTACGAGGATGTCTCCAAAGGCATTCACATCTCGGCGTATTCGTACGCCTCGCTAGCCAAGGCCACGCTGCCGATCATGAACGCCGGGGGCTCCATCGTGGGCATGGACTTCGACCCCAGTCGGGCGATGCCGGCCTACAACTGGATGACGGTGGCCAAGAGCGCGCTGGAATCGGTCAACCGATTCGTGGCACGCGAGGCGGGCAAATTCGGTGTGCGCTCCAATCTCGTTGCCGCGGGCCCCATCCGGACGCTGGCCATGAGCGCGATCGTCGGCGGTGCGCTGGGCGAAGAGGCCGGCGCGCAGATGCAGCTGCTCGAGGAGGGCTGGGACCAGCGCGCCCCGATCGGCTGGAACATGAAGGACCCGACGCCGGTGGCGAAGACGGTGTGCGCGTTGCTCTCGGACTGGCTGCCGGCGACAACTGGGACGATCATCTACGCCGACGGTGGCGCAAGCACCCAATTATTGTAAACGGCAATGGAATTCGATGCCGTCCTGCTGCTGTCCTTCGGTGGGCCGCAGGGCCCTGAGCAGGTCCGGCCGTTTCTGGAGAACGTTACCCGGGGCCGCAACGTGCCGCCGGAACGTCTCGACCGCGTCGCCGAGCACTATTTGCATTTCGGCGGCGTGTCGCCGATCAACCGAATCAACTTGGCGCTGATCGACCAGTTGCGCGCCGAGCTCGCAGACCGAGGCCTGAAACTGCCGGTCTATTTCGGCAACCGCAACTGGGAGCCTTACGTCGAAGACACCGTTGTTACGATGCGGGACAACGGCATTCGTCGGGCTGCGGTATTCACCACATCGGCGTGGAGTGGCTATTCCAGCTGCACGCAATACGTCGAGGACATCGCTCGGGCACGTGCGGCTGCCGGGCCGGATGCACCCGAATTGGTCAAGCTGCGGCCGTATTTCGACCACCCGCGGTTCGTGCAGATCTTCGCCGACGCCATCGGTGCGGCCTCGGGCGCGTTGAGAGCCGAGCAACAGGCCGGCGCGCGCTTGGTGTTCACCGCGCATTCCATCCCGGTGGCCGCCGACGACCGCCTGGGCCCCCGGCTTTACAGTCGCCAAGTCGCCTACGCCGCAAGCCTTGTCGCGACCGCTGCCGGCTACGCCGAGTACGACCTGGCGTGGCAGTCGCGGTCCGGTCCGCCGCAGGTTCCGTGGCTGGAGCCCGACGTCGCCGACCACCTGGCCGATCTGGCGCAGGCCGGCACCAAGGCCGTCATTGTCTGTCCCATCGGATTCGTGGCCGATCACATCGAGGTGGTGTGGGACCTCGACAACGAGTTATCGGCGCAGGCGGAGGCGGCGGGCGTCGCGATGGTGCGGGCTTCGACACCCAACGCCCATCCGCGTTTCGCGCAACTGGCGGCGGACCTGATCGACGAAGTGCGGTACGGCCGGACCCCCGAAAGGGTGGCCGGGCCGGAGCCGGTGCCGGGTTGCCTGGCCAGCGTTAACGGCGCTCCGTGCCGCCCGCCGCACTGCGCGGCCGCCACTAGCCCTTCGATCGAATAGCCCCGGCGAATCAGTCGCCCCAGGCCGAATGCAGGATCGCGGTCACCGCCGCCATCCGCGCCGAACGCACCACGGCGTTCAGCGGCCGCAGCGCATTACTGGCGATGCGGGCCGCCGAGGATGATTGCGTTCCCGTCGGTTCCAGACCGGCGGCCACGGGCGCGGTGAAACGGTCCGGAGAGTCGGATCGACTCAGCCCCGCGCTAACCGCGATGATGGCGTCGACGTGCGCGGCGTTCTCCAGCACCCGCAGCGCGCGCGTCGGCGCGTGGTCGGGAATGCGGTGTTGGCGTGAGGATTCCAGAAGTTGCTCGACCAGTCCGCGTGGGTCGTCGACGTCGGCGGCCGCGGCTCCGAGCCCGATGGCACCCAGGGCGTCGGCCGCCGAGCGCACGGCCGACCGCAACGTGTACTCGGCGTCGCCGAGTTCATAGTGGTGCTGCACCGGTGCGCCGGGCAGCGAGTACACCGTCCACGTCAGCGCGCACAGTTCCGCCAGCCGCGTCTCGTAGTCCTCGTGCGCGTCCTCGTCGTCTTCGTAGGAGAACTCGGGCACCAGGCCCACTGCGGTACCGGGGTTGCGGGGATTGGCGATGATGACCGCCTCGCCGGCGGCCAGGGCGTCTTGCTCGAACTGCGTTCCGGCGGCCAGTCCGCGCACGTCGCCGGGTACCGGCAAAACTACGTTGATCGTCGGGCGCATCGGGCCGGAGCCGCCGGACGGTGTGGTCGGCCGCCCGACCGCGGCGCGCAATGTCTGCAGCAGCGTGACCGTTCCGGCGTCGTGCACGTCGGGCCAGGGCAGCCCGGTGTGGCCCGCGGCAACGGCATCATACGCGGTCACCGATTGCTTTGGCGCCCAAACGGATAACGCGTCCAGGACGTCGTCGGGCGCGGCCTTTCCGGCGAGCCAGGCATTGGCCCACAGGGACAGCGAGACACTGGGACACCACACGATCACGCAGTGTAGTTGTTTTGCCCGGCGAAGGCGGATCACGCGTATTCTTGCCGCATGCCCGCGGCGGTGCTTTGGCTAATATTCGCGCTGATGCTGATCGGTGCGGAGGCGCTCACCGGCCATTTGTTTCTGGTGATGCTCGGAGGGGGCGCACTGGCCGCTGCGCTAACCAGTTGGGTGACCGACTTTCCGGTGTGGGCCGACGGGGCGGTGTTCTTTATCGTTTCGGTGCTGCTGCTAGTGCTCGTTCGCCCGCCGCTGAAGCGGCGGCTGACGCCGGCCGCGGCGCCGCGCCTGGGAATCGAGGCGCTGCAGGGCAAAACCGCGCTCGTACTCAAACGGGTCGCGCGCGATGCGGGCCAGGTCAAGCTCGACGGCCAGGTGTGGTCGGCGCGCCCGCTCAACGAGGGCGACGTCTACGAACCCGGCGAGCCGGTCACCGTGCTGCAGATCGACGGCGCTACCGCAGTCGTCTTCAAGAGCAGCCCGTAGCGGCGAGACGAAGCTGCCAGGGACTGGTAAGGAAAGGAAATCCGATGCAAGGTGCGGTTGCTGGTTTGGTGCTGCTGGCCGTCTTGGTGATCTTCGCGATAGTCGTGGTCGCCAAGTCCGTGGCGCTGATACCTCAGGCAGAAGCGGCGGTGATCGAACGGTTGGGACGATACAGCCGTACCGTCAGCGGACAACTGACGTTGTTGGTGCCGTTCATCGATCGGGTTCGGGCGCGGGTGGATCTGCGTGAGCGGGTGGTGTCCTTTCCGCCGCAGCCGGTGATCACCGAGGACAACTTGACGCTCAACATCGACACCGTGGTGTACTTCCAGGTCACCGTTCCCCAGGCGGCCGTCTACGAGATCAGCAACTACATCGTCGGCGTCGAGCAACTCACCACCACCACGCTGCGCAACGTCGTCGGTGGCATGACGCTCGAGCAGACGCTGACGTCGCGCGACCAGATCAACGGGCAATTGCGCGGCGTACTCGACGAAGCGACCGGTCGCTGGGGGTTGCGGGTTGCCCGCGTGGAATTGCGCAGCATCGATCCGCCTCCATCGATTCAGGCGTCGATGGAAAAGCAGATGAAGGCCGACCGCGAGAAGCGGGCGATGATCCTGACCGCCGAGGGTATGCGCGAGGCCGCGATCAAGGAGGCCGAAGGCCAGAAGCAGGCGCAGATCCTGGCCGCCGAGGGTGCCAAGCAGGCCGCGATCCTGGGCGCCGAGGCCGACCGGCAGTCGCGGATGCTGCGCGCACAGGGTGAACGCGCCGCGGCGTACCTGCAGGCGCAAGGCCAGGCCAAGGCGATCGAGAAGACGTTCGCGGCGATCAAGGCCGGCCGGCCGACACCCGAAATGCTGGCCTACCAATATCTGCAGACCTTGCCGGAGATGGCCCGCGGCGACGCCAACAAGGTGTGGGTGGTGCCCAGTGACTTCAGCGCGGCGTTGCAGGGATTCACCAAGCTGTTGGGAGCCCCGGGCCAGGACGGCGTGTTCCGCTTCCAGCCATCGCCCGTCGATGACGCGCCCAAGCACAGCGCCGACGATGACGCCGAGGTCGCCGACTGGTTCTCGACCGAAACCGACCCCGCGATCGCCCAGGCGGTGGCCAAGGCGGAGGCGATCGCCCGCCAGCCCGCGGAAGGCCCGGCGGGGGAGCTGACTCCCTAGGAGTGCGGAATGAGTGTGTTGACGTCCCCGAAGACCTACACGGCGCTCGGCGTTTTCCACGCCGCCGACGCGGTAGCCTGCGGCGTCCAGGTGGCGCCCATCAAGAAGGTCCTGGACGATGTGGGCGTCCCGGAGAACATCCGACCGGTGTTGCCGGTGGTCAAGGCGGCCGCCGCGGTCGGATTGCTGTCGGTCAACCGTTTTCCCGCTCTGGCGCGGCTGACGACCGCGATGCTGACGTTGTACTTCGTGCTGGCGGTAGGCGCGCATGTCCGGGTTCGCGACAAAGTCGTCAACGGCCTTCCGGCCGCGCTGTTTTTGGCGCTGGTCGCGGCGATGACGATCAAGGGACCGGACCAGAACTAGTCCAGGCGCAATTCAACCAGCGGCAGCGGAACATCGCTGTCGGTGATCGGGGCGCCGAGTGTGCCTTCCAGCACCGGGCGCATCCGCTCCCACGCTTTCGGGTGACGGGTTCGGTAGGCGGCCAGAATGCGATCCGCCTCCGAGGTGGTCAGCACTCGCGCGGTCGCGGTTTCGGGCGCCTTGCTGCCGGCGTAGACGCGCACCCGGGGATTGGCTTCGATGTTGCGGAACCACTGGGCTTTTCGGCCGAAGCCCGAGGCGACGACGTAGATATCGGGCCGGGAGTGGTCGATGACCTCCAGCGCCGCATAGCGCGACAATCCCGACTTGCGGCCGGTGTGCTCGAGCAGCAGGATGCGCGAACCGAACAGCGCGCCCGCGCGGGCTTTGTAGATCCAGATCGGTGCGCGCACGAGGCGGCGCGAGCGCAGCAGTCGTCCGGCGACCTTGGTGGGAAACGACGATCGATCTCGTGACACCTTCTTATCCTGCACGCGGGATGTGCGGCAGCTGAGCGCGGTGCCGCCGCCGTCACGATTCACCGCCGCTCGGGCGAAGGCGTGATCAACCGACGGTGGCCGGCTCCGGGGAAGGCTTCTCGTCGAGGGGACGGTGCGCCCGGCGGTGGTGCCTGCGGAAGTGCCGGATCTCGATGATCAGCCCCGTCAGGCCCAGAGCGCTGGTGACCGCCGACACCAGATACAGCAGCGCGCTGATGTGACCGGCGAGCGCATCGCCGAGAACCACCACGGCTGTGGTGCCGGGCAGCAACCCGACCAGAGTGGCTACCGCGTAAGGCAGCACCCGCACGCTCGATGCCCCCGCGGTGTAGTTGAGCGCCGAGAACGGCACCGCGGGAATCAGCCGCAGCGACAAGATGGCCAGCCAGCCGCGTTGTCGCAGGCGCTGTTCCACGGTGTCGATCGATCGGTGGCGCACCAACCGGTTAAGCCGCCACCCGAGTGCGCGCACCAGCAGCATCGCGATCATCGCGCTCGCGGTGCTGGCGGCCACCGCGATGGTGACACCCAGCAGAGGGCCGAACAGCAGTCCGGCCGCCAGCGTGAACGCCGTACGCGGGATGGGCACCACCGTCACAACGATGTGGGCGACCAGGAACGCCAGTGGAAACCACGGTCCGACGGACTGCGCCCAGTCACGCATCTGCACGGGCGAAGGCAGCGGCAGCCACGATGCCAGCACCACCAGCGCTGTGATGCCCACCACTGTCCAGGCGATCCGCGACCGGGACACGCCTCGCGCGGCGGAGCCGATGGCGCAGCCGACATCGCGGAGCGTTTCGGTGATTTTGCTGGTGGCGGAACCCGTCACGCCTTCCTAGGGTACGGGGCACAGATGAATAAGCGGTTTCCCCCGGGTGGTGTTTCACCGGAAATCGGGAACGCTTTCTGCACCTGGCGGTTTTAGCGACGAGCGGTCATCAATTAGCCTCAGTAGCTAAGTGGTATCCCCGGAGTTGTAGCCCAAATGCTGGGAAAAGGGAGCAATCGGTGTCCATTGATGTACCCGAGCTCGCCGACCTAGAACAGGTTCGCGGGCGTTGGCGCAGTGCGGTCGCCGGTGTGCTGGCCAAAAGCACCAGGAAAGACCCCGGGCAGTTGGGGGACGCGCCCGAGCGGCTCCTGGAAACCCAGACGTATGACGGAATCGCGATCCGCGCGCTCTACACCGCGCTCGACGAACTGCCAGAACCGCCGCTGCCGGGCGAGTGGCCCTATGTGCGCGGCGGCGACCCGTTGCGGGACGTCAAGTCCGGCTGGAAGGTCGCCGAGGCCTTCCCGGCCACCCCGGTGCCCGGCGTCGCGGCAAAGGACGTGAACTCCGCGGTGCTGGACGCGCTCGGCAACGGGGCCAGCGCCGTGATCCTGCGGATCGGGGAATCGGGCGTGGCGCCCGATCAGCTGGGGGAGACGCTCGAGGATGTCTATCTGAGCATGGCCCCACTGATCCTGGAAGCCGGCGCCGACTATCCGGCCGCCAGCGACGTGGTGCTTGCGCTGGCGGAGGGGGTGGAACCCGATCAGCGCGCCACGTTGTCAATCGACCTGGGCGGCGATCCGCTGAGCGCGGCGCACAGTGGACGGCCCGCGCCGACGATCGAAGATGTGATCGCGGTGGCCAAGCGCGCCGCCGGTCACACCGGCGTGCGTGCGATCACCGTCGACGGGCCCGCGTTCCACAACCTCGGTGCCAACGCGACGTGGGAGCTCGCCGCCGGTGTCGGGGCCGGGGTGAGTTACCTGCGGGTGCTCACCGAATCGGGGTTGTCCATCGGCGAGGCGTTGCGGCAGATCAGCTTCCGGTTCGCCGCCGATGACGACCAGTTCATGACGATCGCCAAGTTCCGCGCCGCGCGCAATCTTTGGGCGCGGGTGGCCGAAGTCGTCGGCGAGCCGGACGCCGGCGCGGCCGTGGTCCACGCCGAGACGTCGCTGCCGATGATGACCCAGCGCGACCCGTGGGTGAACATGCTGCGTTGCACCCTGGCCGCCTTCGGCGCCGGCGTCGGCGGCGCCGACTCGTTGCTGGTATTCCCGTTCGACGTCGCGATCGACGGTGGATTCCCGGGCGTAGCAACGAGTTTCGCCCGTCGCATCGCACGCAACACCCAGCTGTTGCTTCTCGAGGAGTCACATGTGGGTCGTGTGTTGGACCCGGCCGGTGGCTCCTGGTTCGTGGAGGACCTCACCCGGCGCCTGGCCGAGCGGGCCTGGGAGCATTTCCAGGCTATCGAGTCGCACGGCGGATTCACGAAGGCCCGCGACCTCATCGTCGGCCAGATCGCCGAGGTAACCGCCCGCCGCAACGACGACATCGCGCATCGCAGGACCGCGATCACCGGTGTCAACGAATTCCCGAACCTCGCCGAAGCTCCTCTGCCGCACAGCGACTCGACGTACTCGCCGCTCGCTTCCGGAAACCTGGTGCGGTACGCCGCGGAGTTCGAGAAGCTGCGGGACCGCTCGGACGCGTACCTGGCCCGCACCGGATCCCGGCCCCAGGTTTTGCTGCTGCCGTTGGGCCCCTTGGCCGAGAACAACATCCGCGCGACATTCGCTTCGAATCTGTTGGCTTCCGGCGGCATCGAGGCCATCAACCCGGGAACGGTCGATGCCGACCGTGTCGCATCAGCGGTGTTGCACGCGGGGTCGCCGACGTCGGCCGTCGTCTGCGGCACCGACAAGCGCTACCAAAAGGAGGCCTCGGGCGTCGTACAGGCGGCCCGCGGCGCGGGTGTCTCGTGGGTCTGTCTGGCCGGGCCCGAAAAAGCCGTGGCCGACGCCGAACACCAACCGGACCAGTTCCTGACCGCGAAAATCAATGCGGTCGAAGCTCTGTCGGATCTGCTCACGAGGCTGGGGGCGTAGTTACGATGACGACCACTGCACCTGCGGTTGGCAGCTTCGCCGATGTGCCGCTGCATAGCGAGCGAACTGTCACGCCTGCGACCGAGGCCGCCGTCGAGGAACACGTAGCCGCGGCCGCGGCCGCCTATTCGTACACGTCCGACCAACTGAAGTGGCAGACACCGGAAGACATCGACGTCAAACCCGTTTACATCGGCGCAGACCGTGCGGCCGTGCAGGCCGAAGGGTATCCGCTGCACAGCTTCCCCGGCGAACCACCCTTCGTGCGCGGGCCTTACCCGACGATGTATGTCAACCAGCCGTGGACGATTAGGCAGTACGCCGGTTTCTCCACCGCCGCGGAGTCCAACGCCTTCTACCGGCGCAACCTGGCCGCGGGCCAGAAGGGTTTGTCGGTGGCCTTCGACCTGGCCACCCACCGCGGTTACGACTCCGATCACCCCCGGGTGCAGGGTGATGTCGGAATGGCCGGTGTGGCAATCGATTCCATCCTTGACATGCGCCAACTGTTCGACGGCATCGATCTGTCGACGGTGTCGGTGTCGATGACCATGAACGGCGCGGTGCTGCCGATCCTGGCGCTGTACGTGGTAGCCGCGGAGGAGCAGGGCGTACCGCCGGAGAAGCTGGCCGGCACCATCCAGAACGACATCCTCAAAGAGTTCATGGTGCGCAACACCTACATCTATCCGCCCAAGCCATCGATGCGAATCATCTCCGACATCTTCGCCTACACCAGCGCGAAAATGCCGAAGTTCAACTCCATCTCGATCTCCGGCTACCACATCCAGGAAGCCGGTGCCACAGCCGATTTGGAGTTGGCCTACACGCTGGCCGACGGGGTCGACTACATCAAGGCCGGGTTGGATGCCGAGCTGGACATCGACAAGTTCGCGCCGCGGCTGTCCTTCTTCTGGGGCATCGGGATGAACTTTTTCATGGAGGTCGCCAAGCTACGGGCGGGCCGGCTGTTGTGGAGCGAGCTGGTCTCCCAGTTCGGCCCGAAGAACGCCAAATCGCTGTCGCTGCGCACACATTCGCAGACCTCCGGCTGGTCACTGACCGCGCAGGACGCCTTCAACAACGTCGCCCGCACCTGCATCGAGGCGATGGCGGCGACCCAGGGGCACACGCAGTCGCTGCACACCAACGCGCTCGACGAGGCGCTCGCATTGCCCACCGACTTCTCGGCTCGCATCGCCCGCAACACGCAGCTGGTGTTACAGCAGGAGTCGGGCACCACGCGACCGATCGACCCGTGGGGCGGTTCGTATTACGTCGAATGGCTGACCCATCAGCTCGCCCAGCGTGCCCGCGCCCACATCGCCGAGGTGGCCGAGCACGGCGGCATGGCGCAGGCCATCAGCGACGGCATCCCCAAGCTGCGCATCGAGGAGGCGGCCGCACGGACCCAGGCGCGGATCGACTCCGGGATTCAGCCGGTGATCGGGATCAACAAGTACCAGGTCGAAGAGGACCAAGAGGTCGAGGTCCTCAAGGTCGAGAACAGCCGAGTGCGCGCCGAGCAGCTGGCCAAGCTGAAGGAACTGCGGGAAAGTCGTGACCAGTCGGCGGTGGACGCCGCGCTGGCGGAACTGTCGCGTGCCGCGGCGGCCCACGGTCGCGCCGGTGTGGATGGGCTGGGCAACAACTTGCTGGCCCTGGCCATCGACGCGGCCCGCCATAAGGCCACCGTCGGCGAGATCTCCGACGCGCTGGAGAAGGTGTATGGCCGTCACCAGGCGGAGATCCGTACCATCGCCGGGGTCTACCGCGAAGAAGCAAGAGGAGGCGGAAACATGACTTCCTTCTCTGCCGCGACCGAACTCGTCGAAAAGTTCGCGGAAGCCGACGGTCGCCGGCCCCGGATCCTCGTCGCGAAGATGGGCCAGGATGGCCACGACCGCGGCCAGAAGGTGATCGCGACGGCGTTCGCGGACATCGGATTCGACGTCGACGTAGGGTCGTTGTTCTCCACGCCCGAGGAGGTGGCCCGCCAGGCCGCCGACAACGACGTGCACGTAGTCGGGGTGTCCTCGCTGGCGGCAGGTCATCTGACGTTGGTGCCCGCGCTGCGCGAGGCGATGGCCGAAGTGGGGCGGCCCGACATCATGATCGTGGTCGGCGGCGTCATTCCGCCGGGCGACTTCGACGAGCTGTACCAGGCCGGGGCCGCCGCCATCTTCCCGCCCGGCACCGTAATCGCCGACGCCGCAATCGGCTTGCTGCACAAGCTCGCCGACCGGCTGGGTTACACGCTCGACTAAATGGCTTCCAAACGAAAGGACTCCGTCGAGCAGTTGGCCGAGGCGGTTCGCAACGGCGACCGCTCGGTGTTGCCGCGGGCCATCACGCTGCTGGAGTCCACGCGGGCCGACCATCGCGAGAAGGCTCAGCAGCTGCTGCTGGAGCTGACGCCGGACGCCGGTGACGCGTATCGGGTCGGCATCACCGGGATTCCCGGGGTGGGCAAGTCCACCTGCATCGAGGCCCTCGGCATGCATCTGATCGAACTGGGCCATCGGGTGGCGGTGTTGGCCGTCGACCCGTCGTCGACTCGCACCGGCGGCTCGATCCTGGGTGACAAGACCCGGATGGCGCGCCTGGCCATGCATCCGAATGCATACATTCGGCCCTCGCCCACGTCGGGCACCCTGGGCGGGGTGGCGAAGGCCACCCGCGAAACCGCGGTCCTGCTGGCGGCCGCAGGGTTTGACGTGATCCTGATCGAGACCGTCGGGGTCGGTCAGTCCGAGGTGACCGTGGCGAACATGGTGGACACGTTCGTGTTGCTGACGCTGGCGCGCGGCGGCGACCAGCTCCAGGGCATCAAAAAAGGTGTGCTGGAGCTGGCCGATCTCGTCGTGGTGAACAAGGCCGACGGGGACCATCTCGCCGAAGCTCGGTCGGCGGCGCGCGAGCTGTCCGGGGCGATCCGGTTGATACATCCGCGTGAAGCACTTTGGCGGCCGCCCGTTCTCACGATGAGCGCGATCGAGGGAACCGGCCTCGAGGAATTGTGGGACACCATCGAACGTCATCGGCAGGTCTTGAACGAGGCCGGGGAATTCGAGGCGCGCCGCCGGGCCCAGCTGGTCGACTGGACCTGGCAGATGGTACGGGACACGGTGCTGGACCGAGTGTTGTCCAACCCGAAGGTGCGCAAGATGCGTGCCGACATCGAAGCGCGGGTCAAGGCAGGGGAGTTGACCCCCGCACTGGCGGCCCAGCAAATATTATCGGTAGCGTCAGAATAACGGATAGATAAACAATCTGATTACGCTCCTGCCAGGTGTGTAATCCAAGTAAATTCGAAAATGTGACGGTGGAAACCCGAGTCGATCGCCGCGCGGTCCCTGTCCACGATGACCTTGACGCAGGTCACCGTGTGTCCGGCGCGGCGGACTCACACTTCGGATGCGTCGTTCGCAGTTTTTCCAGCATGTTCCCCGCCCGTCGTTTCGGCGGCGGCGCGCTGGCCGTGTATCTCGACGGCCAACCGGTCGTGGACGTCTGGACGGGCTGGGCCGACCGGGGCGGACAACGGCCATGGACGGCGGACACCGCGCCGATGGTTTTCTCGGCGACCAAGGGGATGGCCGCCACGGTCATTCACCGGCTCGCGGATCGAGGGCTGATCGACTACGAAGCTCCCGTTGCCGAGTACTGGCCCGAGTTCGCTGCCAACGGCAAGGCAGACATGACCGTGCGGCAGGTGATGCGACACCAGGCCGGCCTGTCGGGCCTGCGCGGCGCCACCATGGATGAACTGCTCGATCACGTCGTGATGGAGGAAAAGCTGGCCGCGGCGGCTCCCGGCCGGCTGCTGGGCAAATCGGCATATCATGCGCTGACCTTCGGGTGGCTGATGTCCGGCCTGGGCCGAGCGGTGACAGGCAAGGGCATGGGCACGCTGATCCGCGAGGAGCTCGCCCAGCCGTTGGACACCGACGGCCTGCACCTCGGCCGGCCGCCGGCTGAGGCGCCGACCCGGGTCGCCGAGATCATCTGCCCGCAAAACATGATCGGAAACCCCGTTCTGGGCTACGTGACGCGCAAGGTCGCCAACGAGCTTTCGGGCGCGTACCGGTCGATGTATTTCAAGGGCCTGATGGCCGCCGTTCAAGGCGATGTCCCGCTGCTGGACGCGGAGATCCCGGCTGCCAATGGCGTTGTGACGGCGCGCGGGCTGGCCCGGATGTACGGCGCGATCGCCAATGGCGGCGAGGTTGACGGCACCCGATTCCTCTCCCGCCAGCTGGTTGCGGGACTGACGGGGGAGCGCAGCCTGCGCCCGGACCGAAACCTCTACGTGCCCTTGGCTTTCCACCTGGGCTACCACAGCCTGCCGATCGGGGGTGTGATGCCCGGCTTCGGCCACGTCGGCCTGGGTGGTTCGCTCGGCTGGACCGATCCGGCGAGTGGTGTGGCTTTCTCACTGGTGCACAACCGCCTGCTGACACCGTTCGTGATGACCGATCACGCAGCGTTCGTCGGAATCTATGCGCTGATCCGCAAGGCCGCCGAGAAAGCGCGCAAGCGCGGTTTCGAACCGATTACCGAATACGGTGCACCCTACTTCGAGCCCGGAGCGGTCGCCGGCTGACACGGATGGTCGGCCACCCGGCGTTGGAGTGAGCGCTCCGCGGCAGCCCGGCCTAGTAGGACGGAAGCCTCGAAGGCCTCGGGATCGGGGCGGTCACCGCGTCGTCGCCACCGAACTTCTCCCCGAGCAGTTCGCGCACGACCGGCCGCGGTGGCAGCGAACGAAGCATTCGGCTGGCCGGGCGTGGACGAACTAGCTGCGGCCACCAGAACCAGCGTCCGAGCAGCGCGGCGATTGATGGCGTCATGAATGAACGCACGATCAGAGTGTCGAACAGCAGGCCCAGGCCGATCGTGCTTCCGACCTGACCGATGATCTGCAGGTCGCTGAAGACCATGGAGGCCATGGTGAATGCGAACACCAGGCCCGCGTTCGTCACGACCTTGCCGGTGCCGCCCATCGCGCGGATGATGCCGGTATTGATTCCGGCGGCTATCTCGTCTCTCATCCGGGACACCAGCAGCAGGTTGTAGTCAGACCCGACCGCCAGAAGGACGATCACAGACATCGGAAGCACCATCCAGTGCAGCTTGATACCGAGGATGTCCTGCCATATCAGTACCGAGAGTCCGAACGATGCCCCGAGGGATAGCGCCACCGTGCCCACGATCACCAAGGCGGCCACGAAACTCCGGGTGAGGACGAGCATGATGATGAAAATAAGGCAGAGCGCACCAATCCCAGCGATATACAGATCGTATTTTGCCCCGTCGTGAAAATCTTTGAAGGTCGATGCCGTGCCGGCAAGATAGATCTTGGCGTCTTCAAGGGGTGTGTTTTTGAGCGCCTCCTGGGCCGCATTCTTTATTTTATCGATTCGCGCTATGCCCTCAGGTGTCGCCGGATCTCCCACATGCGAAATGATGAATCGAGCCGCTTTGCCGTCCGGAGACAAGAACGAGTTCATCGCCTTCTTGAAGTCTTCGTTCTGGAAGACTTCAGGCGGCAAGAAAAACGAATCATCGTTCTTGGCCGCGTCGAACGCTTCTCCCATGGCGGTGACCTTGTCGGTCGAATCGTCCATCATGCTGAAGGTCCCGGCCATGGTGCTGTGCATTGTCAAAATCATCGTGTGCGCGCTCTCCGCCATTTCAATCATTGGCGGGAATTGCTCGAGCAGCTGCGGCAACAGCACGTCCATCTGGGAAAGGTCTACATTGACAAGATTGTCCATCTTGTCGGTCAGCTCGTCTACGCCGTCGAGCGTATCGAAAATTGATCTGAGCGAAAAACATATTGGGATGTCGTAGCAGTGCTTTTCCCAGTAGAAATAACTACGGAGCGGCCGCCACATGTCCTCGAAGTCCGACACGTGATCTCTTAGGTCATGAACAACGAGCTGCATTTCTCGCGTCGTCCCGATCGAGTGATGCGTAGTCGCCGTGATGTCTTTCTGCAGCTCGTACAGCCGCTTCATGATCGCGATCTGCTGGTTCATCATTTCAGCCTGCTTGAGCATGTCATCGGTACGTAATTTCATGTACTTCATGTTTTGTAGCATTGTCGCGTTCTGCAGGCTTATCAGAAACGGTATTGACGTGTGCTCAATCGGCGTTCCCTCGGGTCGGGTCACTCCCTGCACCCGAGAGATACCCGGAACACGGAAAACTGCTTTGGCAAGCTTGTGCAACAAGAGAAAGTCGGCCGGATTGCGAAGATCGTGATTCGATTCAATCATCAGGATCTCGGGCATCATCCGGGACTGGGAGAAGTGACGGTCCGCGGCCGCGTACCCTACATTGGCCGGAATATCTTTGGGTATGTAGAGCCGGTCGTTGTAGCTTGTTTTGTAACCCGGCAGAGTCACGAGACCGACAAGCGCGATGGTGACGGTCGCCACGAGAATGGGCGCGGGCCATCGGACAATCGCGGTACCGATGCGGCGCCATCGACCGTATCCAAGCATCCGCTTCGGGTCTAGGAGTCCGAACCTACCTCCCACGACGAGAACCGCGGGCACCAAGGTCAGTGCGATCGCAACGGATAGGAACATGCCCACCGCGCATGGGACACCGATGGTTTGGAATATGGGCATTCGAGTGAAGCTCAAGCACAACATCGCCCCCGCGATCGTCAAGCCCGAACCCAAAACAACGGGGGCAACTCCGCGGTAGGTGCTGTAATAGGCCCTTTCACGATCCTCGCCGGCCTGGCGCGCCTCTTGATAACGGCCGAAAAAGAAGATTCCGTAGTCTGTTCCCGCCGCCATGGCGAGGGCCACCAGCAAGTTGATGGCGAATGTGGAGAGAGCGACTAAGTTGTTGTCGCCGAGAAATGCGATAATTCCGCGCGCGGCAAATACCTCGATGCCGACCGTGACCAGCAACACGATCACGGTAACGACCGAACGGTAGACAAAAAGCAATACCGTGAAAATAATCACGGCGCCGATAATGGTCATCTTCAGAATTGATCTGTTACCGGCGTTCTGCATATCGGAGATGAGCGCCGACGGACCGGTGACATAGGTCCGAACGCCTGGGGGCGGCGGTGTCCGATCAATGATGTTCCGTACCGCCGCCACGGAATCCTGCCCCAAGGTCGTACCCTGGTTGCCGGCCAGGTTCACTTGGACATATGCGGCCTTGGCATCGGGACTCTGGGCACCCGCCTGTGTAAGTCGATCTCCCCATAAATCCTGCACATGCTCGATATGCTGCGGATCGGCTTTAAGCTTGCGAACCAGTTCGGCGTAGTAAGTATGCGCATCCTCGCCGAGGGGCTGCTGTCCCTCGAGCACGATCATCGCGAAGCTATCCGAATCGGACTCCTTGAAGTCCTTGCCCATGCGCTTCATGGCCTGCACCGCCGGTGCGTCCTGGGGAGCCAGTGGTACGGAGTGCTCCTGACCGACGTGCTCGAGCGACGGGACCCCAAAGGTCACAACCAGAGTCAGCGCCACCCATGCCAAGATGATCAGTATCGCAAGCTTGCGGATCGAACGCGCCATGAACGGGGCGCGCGGGTAGTCTTCTGAGCTCATTCGGCGCTCAACCGGATACAGCGCCATTACTGCGGCTGTTTCAGCAGCGCGCGTACCAATGGACGGGGTCCTAAGGGTCGAAGTAATGCGCTGGCAGGGCGAGGGCGTACGTTCTGCGGCCACCAGAACCAGCGCCCCAGCAGGGCGGCGATGGATGGTGTCATGAATGCACGCACAACCAAGGTGTCGAACAGCAGACCCAGACCGATCGTCGTGCCTATCTGACCGATGATCACGAGGTCACTGACGATCATGGATGCCATGGTGAACGCGAACACCAGACCTGCGTTGGTCACGACCTTGCCCGTACCACCCATGGCGCGAATGATGCCCGTTTTTATGCCGGCGCCGACTTCTTCTTTCATCCGGGCGACCAATAGCAGGTTGTAGTCAGACCCCACCGCTAGAAGGACTAGCACAGCCATTACCAGCACAAGCCAATGTATTTGTATGCCGAGTAGGTCCTGCCAGAGCAGTACGGACAGACCGAAGGAGGCGCCCAGCGACACCAATACCGTACCCACGATGACCAGGGCGGCAACGAAGCTTCGCGTCATGATCAACATGATGATGAAGATGAGGCACAGCGCGGCAACTCCCGCGATCAAGAGATCGAACTTGGAGCCGTCCACCACGTCTTTCGTTATTGCGGCCGTGCCCGCGAGGTAGATCTTGGCACCTTCCAAAGGAGTTCCCTTGAGCGATTCGATGGCCGCGTTCTTTATCGCATCGACCCGTCCGACGCCCTCGGGAGAGGCGGGATCGGCCCTTTGCGTGATCAGCAAACGAGCGGTCTTTCCGTCGGGAGACAGGAAGAGCTTCTCTACTCGCTTGAAGTCGGCGTTTTTAAATGTCTCGGGGCCGATATAGAAGGAATCGTCGTTCTTGGAGTCATCGAAAGCCTTACCCATCGCCGTGGAATTTCCACTGTTCTCGTCCATCGCGTGCATGGTTCCGGCCATGGTGCTGTGCATGGTCAAGAGCATGGTGTGCATGCTCTGCATGATCTCGATCATCGGCGGAAACGAGACGAGAATCTGCGGCATAATCACGTCAATGTGATCGAGGTCTGCCACCAAATCCTTCAATTTATCGGTGATTTCGTCGACACCATCAAGTGTGTCGAATACGGATCGCAGAGAAAAGCAGATGGGAATATCGTAGCAGTGCTTTTCCCAGTAGAAGTAACTCCGGATCGGCCGCCACATGTCCTCGAAATCCGAAATGTGATCTCGTAGTTCGTCGGTGACTTGCTGCACGTCATGCGTCGTGCCGACCATGTGGTGGGTCACACCGACGAGCTGCTGCATCAGACCATACATGTGCTGCATGATCCCGATCATTTGCTGCATCTCGTCGGCCTGCTTGAGCAGGTCATTCATGCGCTCTTGCTGGAAAGGCATGATTTGCAGCTGTGCGGCTTGCTGCATGCTGAGCATGAACGGGATGCTCGTATGGCCGAGAGGCGTTCCCTGAGGATGCGTCAAGCCCTGCACTCTCGAAATACCCGGAACCGCGAGTATGCCTTTTTCTAGTTTGTTCAAAACTAACGCATCTGCCGGATTGCGCAGGTCGTGATCTGCCTCGACGAGCAGGATCTCGGGCGACAACATTCGTGAGACGCCGAAGTGCTGTTCCGCGGCCGCAAGACCGACGGCTGCGGGAATGTTTTTGGGGATGTAATTCATGTCGTTGTAACTGGGTTTGTAGCCCGGCAGCGTCAACAGCCCAATCAGTGTGACTGCCAAAGTCACGATGAGAATCGGCGCAGGCCAACGGACGATTGCCGTGCCTATGCGTCGCCATCCGTGTAATGCGATCGTCCGCCTCGGATCGAAGAGACCGAACCGACTACCTACGTGGAGGACTGCCGGAACCAGCGTGAGGGCGACCGCGACCGCGACGAGTACGCCTACCGCGGAAGGAACAGCCAGCGATTGGAACTGGGGAAGCCGGGTGAATTTGAGGCAGAAAAGCGCTCCGGCGATAGTCACACCGGAAGCTAAGACAATCTTGGCCACACCATGGTATGTGGTGTAATAGGCCATTTCCCGGCTCTCGCCGGCCTGCCGTGCCTCTTGATACCGCCCGACGAAGAAGATCCCGTAGTCGGTTCCGGCCGCAATAACGAGGGATACCAGCAGATTGACGGCGAAAGTACTAAGACCGATGATTCCGTAATTGCCGAGGAACGCGACAAGCCCGCGGGCCACCTGCAATTCGATCCCGACCATCAGCAACAAGAGAATTACGGTGAGGAAAGAACGGTAGACGAGAAGCAACATTGTGCAGATGACGGCGAGGCTGACCAGCGTGATGACGATGACGGTACGGTCGCCACTGCTGCCCATGTCGGAAACGATCGCCGCTGGGCCGGTGACATACGCTTTGACGCCTGGGGGTGCCGGGGTCCGCGACACGACGTGCCGGACGGCGTCGATCGATTCGCTCGCCAGGGCCGAGCCGGGGGCACCGTGGAGGCTCAGTTGCGCATACGCGGCCTTACCGTCGGCGCTTTGCGCAGCGCCCTCCAAGAGTGGATCGCTCCAGAAATCCTGAATGTGCTCAACGTGTTTGGGATCATCGCGCAACTGACGAATCATGCGATCGTAGTACTTGTGAGCGTCCTCGCCCAGGAGCTGCTGACCCACCAAGACGACCATCACGGTACTGCCCGAAGAGCTCATCACGGAACTTTCGGAACCAGTTTCCTTGAAGTCCTCAGCCATGCGCACCGTCGCCTTGAACGACGGCGCATCGCTGAGAATCTGCGGTATCGAATGTGTTCGCTCGACCTGCTCCAAGGAGGGGACGGCGATGCCAAGTATTACGACGAGCGCCACCCACGCCAAGATGATCGGGACCGAAAATCGGTGAATTATCCGAGCCGCCAGCGGCGGCTTGGTGGGCACGGTGTCCATATGTTGTTCGCTCATGCGGACTTCAGCAGGCAGAAGGTGAATGCATTCGTTTCGTGTGAAACCTTTTCGGCTTTGACCACATCGTCGATGAGGATGCGGCAGCCAATGGTATTGCTATCGCCTTGAGCGATGACATTTCCGACTGCCGACGCAGCGCCGAGCGGGAATTCCAGCGACCACGGCAACGGTGCCCCCTTGAGACGCTGCGGGTCACCATTGACGTCGAAATAGGCGATCTCCGCCACCGTCCCCGGCGGCCCATAAACCTCGTACCTCAAATGCTTGGGGTTGTAGGGCTTGGTGTCTTGGCTCCGTGTGTCGGTGTAAGAAAGTTGCTTCTCAGAGCCGAAGACCCCGTGCAAGCGGGACACGGTGAAACCTCCCGCGACAACGACGGCGAGTATGACCAACGGCACCCATAGCCTGCCCACAACCTTGAAAATGGAAAACCCCCGGTTTCGGCGGACGTCACGAGACCCGGCCACCGTCGCGGGCGCGGCGGGCGGCCTGCCAGCACCCCTCAAGAGACCGCGCCGGTGACCGGCCTCTTGGGAGATGGCAACAGGAGCCGTGTCAGCGACATCGGAGTCGGCTCCTGCAATGTCTCGGACCCCCCGCTCGACCATCGCATCCAACCTTCCACCCGCTTCCACCCGGCGTACGTCAGTTGTTCGAACATGCAACCTACAGACCATCCGCGGCCCATCGGACAGCAGCATCTTGGAAGATCCACGCCGCAGCCTAGCCGCGCGGCGGTCACTTCAAAAGAGCAGCGCCTCAGGGACCGTCACCTGATTGACGAGTAAAGCATGCCGGAGGCCCCTGTATCCGCGGTTTGCCGACGCGATATTGGCGCGATATTGGATTGTGATGCATTTGGCCTGCGTACGGCATGTTACTGACGTTTTGCATGTGCCCGCAATCGCGACCCGCAGGTCCCCGGCGGCGGAGCGGAGCCCACCGGGTCGAAACGACCGGAGTGTTGCCGCAAGGCATAGAGCGACGGTTTCGTGGGCGACGCCGCGGCGGCGAAGCCAGCCTGAGTGGTAGCGGCCCGTTGCTTCTTGGCCTCTCAGACGGGCCGCAACTTTCGGGTTAGCTTGTGTCCGGGTTCGCAACTGCGAGGTCTACCCGTCACTGCAGTTCACGACCTCGAACAGCGTGTGACCGCAATCCTTGCGCCGCGGTCCTTAGAGCTTCGCCAGAAAGTTCGCCGAAATTCCATCACGGCGCGTTGACCTCCACTATGGTTTGGAGCGGTTTCGCATTCCTTGCCTTCGGGCCGGCTGGGGGCACATTGACGATTGATCCGTTCGACGACGGCGGTGCGGGGAAGCGTTCTGCCTTGGGCAACGAAGCAAAGCACCACAGCGTGTGGGCGGCCATCGCCGATGTTGCAGCTGGCTCGCGGACGGCATGCCCCGTAGCGACGGGTACTCCCTGTCTGGACTCCGGCGAGCTAAACCGTTGTCATCTGCAGCCACCAGGTCTAGGCACGAATCTTATCGGCGGGCTGGGCTTCTGATCGGCAGCTCTGTTACTTAAAGGAGTCGATGGTGCTTGGGGACCGGGCACTTCCACTGACGCGGGGTCAACTAGAAATTTGGCTTGCGCAGGAGACGGGTCAGCTCGGCACGGGGTGGCAGTTGGGCCTGTTCGTGAAGTTCGAGGGCCCGGTAGAACTTGAAGCCCTGGAGTGGGCGATCCGCCGATCCGTAAGCGAGGCCGAGCCAATCAGGGCCGCCTTCTTCGAGGAGGACGGCCAGGTCCTGCAAAGGGTGATCGAGTACGCGGACGTCAAGGTCGATTTTTATGACCTGAGCTGCTCGAGCGATCCGCTGCAGGAAGCCCATCGGATCGCGTCGTCAATACAGAACACGCCCATGCCGTTTACCGGACCGCTGTTCAAGTTTGCACTGTTCCAGGTGCGCCACGATGAGTTCTACCTGTTCTGGTGCGTCCATCACATAGTCCTGGACGGGTCCGGCATAGCGCTGATCGGCCAGCGGCTGGCGGCGGTCTACTCTGCCGTTGTCTCCGGGGCGCCTATTCCTGCTGCCGTCTTGGGGTCCTTGGATGACCTGGTTGAGTGCGAGCAGGAATATGAGGCGTCCAGGGAATACCTGGAAGATCAGAGTTATTGGTCGCAGAACCTTCCCGGGGAGAGCGGAGAGCAGCACCGCTTGCCCCAGCACGGCGGCGAACGGGAACCTGAGCCGCCTTCTGATCCGGTTCGGTTGAACCCTTTGACAATTCGGCGCATCGATGAGTTATGCCGGGTGTGGAGCGTGCCTCGCTCATCGGTGATCACGGCGGCATGCGCGCTTCTGGTCCGCGGGTACCACGCGGATGGGTCAGAGGTAGTACTCGATTTTCCCGTCAGCAGACGCGTGCGTCCGGAGTCGAAAACGCTTCCAGGGATGGTTGCAGGAGTCGTGCCCCTGGTGTTGAGGCTGTCGCCTGTGTCCACCGTTGCCGATTTTTGCGGATACGTGGACACCCGAATACGAGAAGCGGTGCAGCACCAGAGGTTTCCGGTGGAAGCCCTCGAGCGCAAAACGCGAGGGCATGGACGGTCATTCGACAGGGTGACCGTCAATTTTCTCCCGTCTCGATTCACTTTGCCTTTTGGCGGCGTCACGGCTTCGGCCTCCTTGACCAACAGCGGCGTCGTAGATGGCTTCGGCCTGATGTTTTCCAGCTCCGGTGACGACCTTTTCCTGAGCACAGCGTCCGATGGACGGTCCTCCTGGAATTTCGAGGTCCGCGATCTGGCGAAACGGTTGGAGCGGCTCTTAGCTGCCATGACCGCTGACCCGACCCGGCGGCTATCCACGATCGACCTCCTGGATGCCAATGAGCATGACTGGTTGAGTAATTGGGGCAACCGGGGGATTCTGACTCGGCCGCCAGGCACGTCGGTGTCGCTGCCCACGTTGTTTGCCGCGCAGGCCGACCTGACTCCGGAAGCGATAGCGCTGACCTATGAGGGCAGCTCGATGTCATATCGAGAGCTCGATGAGGCGTCCAACCGGTTGGCGCATCTGTTGGCCGCTGACGGCGTGCGTCCCGGGCAGTGTGTGGCGTTACTGTTGGCGCGTTCGGCCAAGACGGTCGTCGCAATGTTGGCAGTTCTGAAAACCGGTGCGGCCTATGTGCCTATCGACCCGGCGCACCCCGACGCACGCATCAAATTCATGGTCGCTGATGCCGAGCCGGTCGCCGCCGTCGCCACGGCAGACCTGCGCCCGCGGCTAGACGGGTACGACCTTCACGTCATCGACATCGACGACCGTCGCATCGCTTCCTACCCGGACGCGAGCTTGCCGGCGCCCGCGCCCGACGACATCGCCTACCTGATCTACACCTCGGGAACTACCGGCGTTCCCAAAGGGGTGGCCGTCAGCCACCGAAACGTCACCCAATTGCTCCAGGTGCTGGATACCTATCTGGCCACGCCGGGGGTGTGGACGCAGTGTCATTCGTACGGGTTCGACTCGTCGGTGTGGGAGATCTTCGGTTCGCTGCTGACTGGTGGCCGGCTGGTGGTGGTGCCCGAAGATGTGGCCAGTTCCCCGGAGGACCTCCACGCATTGCTGGTGACCGAGCAAGTCAGTGCGCTCGCCCGGACCCCTTCTGCGCTGGGCGTGTTGTCTCCACAGGGCCTGGGATCGATGGCGGTGACGGTCGCGGGCGAGCCCTGCCCGGCTGAGCTGGTGGATCGATGGGCGCCGGGACGCGTGATGCGCAACGCCTACGGCCCGACCGAGACCACGATGGTCGTGGCGATCAGCTCGCCCCTCGATGTGGGGGCAGGGCCGGTGCCGATCGGTGTACCTGTACCCGGAGCGGCCTTATTCGTGCTGGACGGTTGGTTGCATCCCG
This sequence comes from Mycobacterium sp. NGS56, assembly GCF_059812425.1. NCBI lineage: Bacteria > Bacillati > Actinomycetota > Actinomycetes > Mycobacteriales > Mycobacteriaceae > Mycobacterium > Mycobacterium sp. NGS56. The sequence continues at coordinate 227 of NZ_JCALCQ010000004.1, read as the reverse complement.
TGCCTGCAGGTGCGGTGGGTGAGTTGTATGTGGCCGGCGACGGGGTGGCCTACGGGTATCTGGGCCGGGCGGGCTTGAGTGCTTCGCGCTTTGTGGCGTGTCCGTTCGGCGGGCCGGAAACGCTTGGGAAACGCATGTACCGGACCGGGGACCTGGTGAGTTGGGGTGCCGACGGGCAGTTGCGGTATGTGGGTCGCGCAGACGAGCAGGTCAAGATCCGCGGGTAT
>NZ_JCALCQ010000003.1:0-578825 GCF_059812425.1 Mycobacterium sp. NGS56 | reverse complement strand
GTGCCGGTGGCGTGGGCGTTGACGTGGCCGATGTCGGACGGCGTGAGCCCGGCGAGTTGGATGGCGCGGCTCATCGCGTGGCCGGCGCGTTCGCCGTTGGGGTCCGGGGCCACCATGTGATAGCCGTCGGAAGTGATGCTGGCGCCCATGATGCGGGCCAAGATGTTGGCGCCGCGTGCTTTGGCGTGTTCCTCGGTCTCGATGACCATGAGCGCGCCGGCCTCGCCGAACACGAAGCCGGTCCGGTCGCGGTCGAACGGGCGACACGCCCCGGCCGGGTCGTCGTTCTTGGTCGACATCACGATGCGCATCTGGGCGAACGCCGCGATCGGCACCGCCTCGATACGGGTCTCCACGCCACCGCAGATGGCGATGTCGGCCTCGCCGAACACGATGTTGCGCCACGCCTGCGCGATGCCCTCGGAACCCGACGCGCACGCCGACACCGGGGTGATCACGCCGGCTTTGGCATGCCGCTCCAATCCCACCGCCGCCGATGCGCCGTTGGGCATGTACTTCTGGACGCCCAGCGGAGAAACGGCCTTCATGCCACGAGCGCGCATGTCGTCGTAGCTGAAGACCATCTCTTCCGACGAACCCAAGCCGGTGCCGATGGACACCATCAGCCGGTTGCTGTCGACCTCGGGGGAGCCGGCGTTCTCCCAGACGCGGCGGCCCAAAATGGTGGACATCCGCTGCAGGTAGCCCGTCCTGCGCAACTCGATACGGGTCATTTGGCTGTCGAATTCCTCCAGCAAATGCCCGCCGATGCGCACCGGCAGGTCGAACTCCTCGACGAACGGATCCTCGAGTTTGCGGATACCACTTTGGCTGTCCAGCAACAGCTTCCAAGTGTTCTCGGCATCGGTAGCCAACGCGGTCGTCATGGCGATGCCAGTGACGACCACGTTCGGGAGCGTTTTCCCGGTAACCAGCTCTGTCATGGGTCTTGCGAACGTTCCTTCCAAACTGTCCGACTCCTCGTCGGGCCGATTGCGGCCCGCGTCGTCGCCGGACTCCGTACCTCAGTAACGCCCGAAGGCGAGTGCCACGTTGTGGCCACCGAACCCGAACGAGTTGTTGATCGCATAGCGCAATTCGCCGTAGCGAGGTTCGCCCGCGACAACATCAAGGTCGATCTCGGGATCGGGTGTTTCGTAGTTGAGTGTTGGCGGTATCACGCCATCCCGAAGGCTCAATACCGTGAGAACAGATTCCAAAGCTCCGACCGCTCCGATGGAGTGGCCCAGAGCCGACTTCGGTGCGTACACCGCCGCTTCCTGACAGCCTGCGACCCGAATGGCGTTGGCCTCGGCGGTGTCGCCGATCGGCGTCGCGGTACCGTGCGCGTTCACGTGGTCAATGTCCTTGGGGGACAACCCCGCCAGCTCGAGCGACCTCGTCATCGCCCGGCCTGCACGGACGCCGTCCGCCGCCGGCGCCACCATGTGGAACGCGTCCGAGGTGATGCCGGCACCCATCAACCGGGCCAGAGGCTTGGCACCCCGGGCCTTGGCGTGCTCTTCGGTCTCGATGATCATCAGCGCACCGGCTTCACCGAAAACGAAGCCGTCGCGGTCCTTGTCGAACGGCCGCGATGCGCGCTCGGGCTCATCGTTGCGCGTCGACATGGCCCGCATCATCGAGAACGCCGCGATGGGCAGCGCCTCGATGGGACCCTCGACACCCCCGCAGACGGCGAAGTCGGCATCGCCCATGACGATCTGACGCCAGGCGTGGGCGATTGCCTCCGAGCCCGACGAGCAGGCCGAGACCGGGGTGATGACCCCGGCGCGGGCGCCGAGCTGCAGACCCACCACCGCCGCGGCGCCGTTGGGCATGATCATCTGAACCGCGAGCGGCGACACCTTGCGGGGCCCGCCCTCGTTCATCAGGTCGTAGCTCTCCACGATCCTTTCGGCGCCGCCGAGCCCGGTGCCGACCACGACCGAGAACCGGTCGGGATCGACCTCCGGGCTGCCGGCGGCCTCCCACAACTGACCGCTGAGCAGCTTGGCCAACCGCTGCACGTAGGACATGCGGCGCAAGTCGAGCCTGCTCATCTGTTCGTCGATGGGCTCCTTGAGGTGTCCACCGATCTTGACGGGCAGGTCCCACTTGGTGATGAACTCGTCTTCGAGGACGTGGATGCCGCTCTCGCCGGCCAACAAACCCTTCCACGTGCTCTCGATGTCCGGCGCGATCGATGTCGTCGCCGAGACGGCGGTTACCACAACGTTGGGGTAACCGCCATTAGCAGTGGAAGGCTTACTCACTTGCTGTCCGCTTCCAGCCTCGCCTTGACGTTGGCAACGGCGTCGGGGTTCTCGGTCTCCAGCTTGGCGCGCAGCGCCTCGGCGGCCTCGGGGTTCTCTTCCTCGAGCTTCTGGATGTAGGAGACGACGTCACCGACGGTACGCAGACCGGCGAGGTCCTCGTCGGGGATCTTGACGCCGTACTTGTCCTCGGTCTGCACGGCGATCTCGACCATCGACAGCGAGTCGATGTCCAGGTCGTCGACGAAGGACTTCTCCGGGGTGACCTCGGAGGGCTCGATACCGGTTACCTCTTCGATGATCTCGGCGATACCGGCGATGATTTCTTCCTGGCTGACAGCCACAGCGTGCTTCCCTTCGTAATGTGTTGTGTGTTAGGCGAATTGACGTGCTATGCGGTTGTACTGGTTGTGCAACTGGTCGAGCTGGCTTTAGAGCTCGGCCAAAGCGTCCAGGTCTGCGGGCGACTTGACGGCGCGAGCCGTGATCCCCCGAAGTTCTCGTTTGGCGATGCCTGTGAGGGCTCCCGCAGGCGGAAATTCGACGGCCGCAGTGACTTCCAGGTCACGCAGCGTCGCGGTGCACAGATCCCAGCGCACCGGCTGGGTCAGCTGAGCGACCAGCGCCTCCATCGCCGCGGTCGCCGACGCGACCGGCTTGCCGTCGCGGTTCGACAACAGCTTGGCGGTGGGCTCGGACGTCGCAACGGCGGCCGCCGCGGCGGCGTAGCCGTCGAGCGCCGACGCCATGTACTTGGTGTGGAACGCTCCGGCCACGCCCAGGGCACGGACCCGAGCCTTCTCCGGCGGGTCCTCGGCCAGCTTCTCCAGCGCGGTCAGCGAGCCGGCGGCGACGATCTGCCCGGCGGCGTTGCGGTTGGCGGGGAACAGGTCAAGCTGCTCGAGCCGGGCCAGAACTTCGCCCTCGTCCCCACCGAGCACCGCCGACATGCCGGTGGGCTCGATGGCGCATGCCTTGGCCATCTCGGCGCCACGAGTGGCGGCCAGCGCGACGGCGTCGTCGGCGGCGATCACGCCCGCGATGGCGTAGGCGGCGATCTCTCCGACCGAGTGGCCGGCGACGACCAGATCCGCGTCCGACAGCAGGCCGCGCCTGGTCAGCTCCTGGTGGGCCAGCAGCGTGGCGGCGACAACCAGCGGCTGCGTGACCGCGGTGTCCGTGATCTCTTCGGTCGACGCGGTGGTGCCCAGGCGCACGAGGTCGAGCCCACTGGCCTTGGACCACAGCGCCAACTGGTCAGCGGCGCCGGCGAGCTCCAGCCATGGCGAGAGCATCCCCTCGGTCTGCGAACCCTGTCCGGGCGCAAGCAAAGCAATCACGTGTTTAAGAGAACACTGTGGAAACGGTTTTGGCGGGTGTATCAGATTATGAACCTCATCTTAGGTTTTTGTGAACTCCCCACAAAACGGCTCTTTAAGCTATGGGTTTGATATCGTGCCGCGATCTGTTGCCTGAGTCACTGTCACCCGCATGGCCCGCGGCAACCCCTCTGACCGGCAGCGGAACCGCCGGCATGGGGTTGTTGACGGCGTTTGGCGGATTGGTGGGGTAGTTGAGCTGGCCGACCGTCGCCGCTACTCGCAGCACATATGCATCGCGCGGCTGCATGGGATCGCGGCCCGTGAAGTCGGTGATCCGCTTGAGTCGGTAGCGCACGGTGTTTGGATGAACGAACAACTTTCTGGCACACGCCTCAATCGCGCCGCCACAATCTAAGTAAGCGTCAAGAGTCTCGATCAGCGTGGGACCCGCGTCGGCCAGCGGGCCCATCACGTCGGTGTGCAGCGCCACGATCGCCGATGCGTCGCCCATCAGGGCCCGTTCGGGCAGCAGTTCCCGCGCGAGTACCGGACGCGGCGCCCCACGCCAGCCACCCACGGCGTTCATACCGGATATCGCCTCGCTGGCGCTGTGGAATGCCGCCGTCAGCATGGGTGCGGTGGGTCCGACGACCACGGGGCCGTCGGCGAACGCCACCAGCAGATCGTTAAGGAATTTGTCGGTTGGTGACAAGTGGCCGGACACGATCGCCACCAACCAGGTGCCGTGCACGTCGGTGAGGGCCGCGCGCCCGTGCTGCGCGGCGATATCGCGGACGTGCTGGCTTGCGCGTTCGCTGTCGTCGGGGCCGGTCGACCCGTCGCGGCCGGGGGCCGGGGTGCCGACCACGACGGTCGCCGGGGCCGTGGTGTCCCAGTTCAGCGCCGCGGCGCGGGACAGCAGCTCGGGGCCGGTGTCGCCGCGGACCACCGCGTCGACGACGCTGGCTTCCATTCGGCTGTCCCAGGTCCCGCGTGCCTCGGCCGCGTTCGCGTAGGCGGTGGCCGCGGTGAACGCCAGGTCGCGGCTGTACTTGAGGATGCCCACGGTCAGGGCGGTCAGCTGTTCTTCGGAGCGAGCCAGCAGCGGGACCACTTCCTCGAAGAAGTCCATGGTCACTCGCGCCATGTCCACGCTGTGGCGCAGGGCGATGCGGCGGGCGAGGTCCTGGGGCACCAGCTCGAAGGCCTGGGCGGTGTGGCTGACGTTGCTGTGCGGGTCCTGCATCCACTCGGCGAAGTTGTTGATGGCAGTCTGCACCACCAGCGCCATGCTGGCCCGCTGCGATGCTTCCAGCTCGCCGAAGAACGGCAATCGATCGCCCATCACCGAGACCGCTTCGGTGGCCAGCCGGCCGGAGTACTGCTTCAGGCGACGCAGGACGGAGTCCGGCACGGTGTCCAGCAGCTCCAGGGGCGATCGCGGCTGCTTGGCGAACGGGCCGGCGAAGGGATTGTCGTTCACCCCTAAAACGTACGCGTCTTTTCTAGAAGTTTCCGCCAAAGGCGGCGCGTGGCGCTCTTAAGAACCCGCCAAGCCGTGGCTTGGGCGTGGTCGAGTGTGCGGCCAGCCGCACGCTCGGCGGCGGCTGTGCGGCTGGCCGCACACTCGCGGGAAAGCGGCGGGCGTCAGGCCACGCCCGGGTCGGACGTCTGCTCCGGCGCGGCCAACACGTCGTCGATCTTGTACTGGCGAGCCGCCGCGATCGGCACCGACGGGTCGATCTCGCCGTCCCGTGCCAACGCCTCCAGCACAGCGACCACCTGTGATTCGGCATCGGTGTTGAAGTACCGCCGCGCCGCCGGCCGGGTGTCGGAGAAGCCGAACCCGTCGGTGCCCAGCGTGACGTAGGTGCCCGGAACCCAGGGCCGGATCTGCTCGGGAACCGCGCGCATCCAGTCCGAGACCGCGACCACCGGCCCGCTCGTGGTCGACAGGACCTGGGTGACGTACGGGACGTCGGCCGGCCGGTCCGGATGGCGCAGTCTCGCCCTGTCGACGGCAACGCCGTCGCGGTTCAACTCGCCCCAGCTGGTCACCGACCAGACGTCGGCGGCGACGTCCCACTCCTCGGCCAGCATCTCCGCGGCGTTCAGCGCCGAAGGCATCGCCACCCCGGACACCAGGATCTGCGCCTTATTGGTCCGCTGTTCGGTCGCGGCGCGGTAGCGGTAGATGCCGCGCAACACGCCCTCGGGGTCGAAATTCTCCGGCTCGGGCGGCTGGACGTAGGGCTCGTTGTAGACGGTGATGTAGAAGTACACGTTCTCGGGGTTCTCGCCGAACATCCGGGCCAGGCCGCTCTCCACGATGTAGGCGATCTCGTAGGCGAAAGCCGGGTCGTAGGCGACCACCGCCGGGTTGGTGCTGGCCAGCAGCAGCGAGTGGCCGTCGGCGTGCTGCAGGCCCTCGCCGGTCAGCGTGGTGCGCCCCGCGGTGGCTCCGAGCAAGAAACCGCGCGTCATCTGGTCGGCGGCGGCCCACAGGCCGTCGCCGGTGCGCTGGAAGCCGAACATCGAATAGAAGATGTAGATCGGGATCATCGGCTCGTTGTGCGTCGCATATGACGTGCCCGCGGCGATGAACGATCCGACCGACCCGGCCTCGTTGATGCCCTCGTGCAGGATGTGCCCGCCTTCGCTTTCCTTGTAGGCCAGCATCAGCTCGGCATCCACTGCGGTGTACAGCTGCCCGTTGCGGTTATAGATCTTCAGCGACGGGAACCACGAGTCCATCCCGAAGGTGCGCGCCTCGTCGGGAATGATCGGCACGATGCGCGGTCCAACTTCCTTGTCCCGCAACACTTCCTTGAATGTCCGCACCGTCGCCATGGTGGTGGCGACCTCCTGATTTCCCGACCCCTTCTTCAGCGCGGCGTAGATTTCGCGGCCCGGCAGTCGCAGCGCCTTCGTCTTGGTCCGCCGCTCGGGCAGGAAACCCCCGAGGGTGCGTCGGCGATCGACCATGTAGCGGATCTCCTCGGCATCCGGGCCGGGGTGGTAGTAAGGCGGCAAATAGGGATCCTCTTCCAGCTGGGCATCGCTGATCGGAATCCGGATAGCGTCGCGGAAGTCCTTGAGATCCTGTAGCGCAAGCTTTTTCATCTGGTGCGTCGCATTGCGGCCCTGGAAGTGCGCGCCAAGCGAGTAGCCCTTGATGGTCTTGGCCAGGATCACCGTCGGCTGTCCTTTGTGGTCGACGGCTGCCCGGTAAGCGGCATAGACCTTGCGGTAGTCGTGGCCACCGCGCTTGAGGTTCCAGATCTCGGAATCCGTCATGTGCTCCACGAGCGCCTTGGTGCGCGGATCGCGGCCGAAGAAGTGGTCCCGCACGTACGCACCGTCGTTGGCCTTATAGGTCTGGTAGTCGCCGTCGGGTGTGCTGTTCATCAGATTCACCAGCGCGCCGTCGCGGTCGGCGTGCAGCAGGGCGTCCCACTCACGGCCCCACACCACCTTGATGACGTTCCAGCCGGCGCCGCGGAAGAACGACTCGAGTTCTTGGATGATCTTGCCGTTGCCACGCACCGGGCCGTCGAGGCGCTGCAGGTTGCAGTTGACGACGAAGGTCAGGTTGTCCAATCCCTCGAGCGCGCCGACGTGCAGCAGTCCGCGGCTTTCCGGCTCGTCCATCTCGCCGTCGCCCAGGAAGCACCACACGTGCTGATCGGAGGTGTCTTTGATGCCGCGGTCGTGCAGGTAGTGGTTGAACCGCGCCTGATAGATGGCATTGAGCGGACCCAGGCCCATCGAGACCGTGGGAAATTCCCAGAAGTCGGGCATCAGCCGCGGGTGCGGGTAGGAGGGCAGTCCGCCGGCGGCGTGGCTGTGTTCCTGCCGGAAGCCGTCCAGGCGGTCGGCGGTCAACCGGCCTTCCAGGAAGGCGCGGGCATAAATACCCGGGGACGCGTGGCCCTGGATGAATATTTGGTCACCGCCGCCGGGGTGCGAGTTGCCGCGGAAGAAGTGGTTGAACCCGACCTCGTACAGCGCCGCCGACGAGGCGTAGGTCGAAATGTGGCCGCCCACACCGACTCCCGGGCGCTGGGCGCGGTGCACCATGATCGCCGCGTTCCACCGGATCCAGGCGCGATAGCGCCGTTCTACATCCTCGTCGCCGGGAAACCACGGCTCGAGTTCGGTCGGAATGGTGTTGACGTAATCGGTGGACGTCAGCGACGGGATGGCGACGCGCTGCTCGCCGGCCCGTTCCAGCAATCGCAGCATCAGGTAACGCGCCCGCGACGGGCCGGAGCGCTCCAGCAGTTCATCGAAGGACTCCAGCCATTCCGACGTCTCTTCTGGATCGATGTCGGGTAGGTAGGAAGCCACCCCCTCGCGGATCACCCGGACGCGGTCGGGTTCGGTTGCGCTGTGGGGGTTTGTGGCCAGATCGTGGCGCACGAACTCAGTTGTCAACGCACTACTCCTGTTGTTGGCGGAATGTGTGCCGTAATGGGTGGTTCGCACCCTGCCCACCATCGTGCCGCACTGGTGTGGCGCGCGGATAGTCGCCGTCGGCTAGCCCGACGCAGCTTCGCCTGCGAACCCCAACTCGGCGTGTATGGGGCGGGCGCGCAACCCACCCGGTAACGTCAGCCGTGTGCTCATCCGGTGGGGTGCCGTCCCTGAGGCGCAGGTGAAGGCTTTGCCCCGGCGCGGGGCGTTGGCGCTGGGTTGTGTCGCGGTGGCGCTGATGGGCATCGTCGGGTGCACCTCTGTCACCAACGGCACGGCGACGCCCGACACCAAGGTGGCGCCGGCCTACCGGCAGTCGGTGTCCGCGTCGGTGTCCGCGTCGTCGGTAACCTCGAGCGTCCGGGAATCCCAGCGGCAACAATCGCTGACCACCAAGGCGGTGCGCACCGCCTGCGCCACGCTGATCACCACCAGCAAGAACGCGATCGACAAGACCAACGAGTTCGTGAAGGCGTTCAACGCCGGCGGCGGCACCGGCCCGACCGAAGGGCCGGCCATCGACGCCCTCAACGACAGCGCCACCACGGTGGCCAACAGCTTCAGCGATGCGATGTCGCAGCAGATCAAAGACGCCTTCAACGCCTACATCGACGCCGCCCGGGCGGTGGCGAACGCCATCGGCACCCACGCCGGCACCGGCGAATTCAACAAGCGGGTCGACCAACTCAATGACACGAAAAAGAACGCGGTGAAACTGTGCCTGGCAACGTGATGATGCGGGAGTATGGACCAGGTTCTGGCTGTGCGACGATAATGCCCAATCGCATAGCGCGCGGACGTTAAGGAGGCTCCACGGTGGTCGCGGCGGATCACGCCCCGAGCTACGCCCGCAAATTGGGCATCCAACGGGACCAGGTTGTCCAGGAGTGGGGCTGGGACGAAGACACCGATGACGAGATCCGCGCCGCGGTAGAGGAAGCCTGCGGCAGCGACTTGCTCGACGAAGACACCGACGAGGTAGTCGACGTCGTGCTGCTGTGGTGGCGAGACGGTGACGGCGACCTGGTGGACACGTTGATGGATGCGATCGGCCCACTGGCCGAGGACGGCGTGATCTGGGTGCTGACGCCCAAAACCGGCAAGCCCGGACACGTATTGCCGGCCGAAATCGCGGAGTCTGCCCCCACCGCAGGTTTGATGCCCACCTCGTCGGTCAACCTGGGGGACTGGAGCGCCAGCCGGTTGGTGCAGCCCAAATCCCGCGCCGGGAAGCGTTGATGCTTTCCGTCGGCACAGCCGCCCCGGATTTCACTTTGCGCGACCAGAACCAACAGCGCGTCACGCTGAGCTCCTATAGGGACGCCAAGAACGTGCTGCTGGTGTTCTTCCCGCTGGCATTCACTGGGATCTGCCAGGGCGAGCTGGACCAGTTGCGCGACCACCTGCCCGAGTTCGAAAACGACGACAGCGCGGCGCTGGCGATCTCGGTGGGACCGCCGCCCACGCACCGGGTGTGGTCGCTGGACAGCGGCTTCACGTTTCCGCTTCTGTCGGACTTCTGGCCTCATGGCGCGGTCAGCAAGAGCTACGGGGTGTTCAACGAGGACGCCGGCTACTCCAACCGCGGGACGTTCGTCGTCGATCGATCCGGGGTCATCCGCTTCGCCGAGATGAAACAGCCCGGCGAGTCCCGCGACCAGCGGCTCTGGACCGATGCCCTGGCGGCATTGCGGGGCTGAGAGGGGCTGGATGATTTTGGGAACTTGGCCTTCGGACGGGTAGCCTGCCCGGGGCAACGGGCGCGTAGCTCAGTGGTAGAGCTCTGGTTTTACACACCAGCGGTCGGCGGTTCGATACCGTCCGCGCCCACCAACGAAAACGCAAGTTAAATATCGATTTCGCGTTTGCGGATCCGGACTACGCCGCGCTGGAGCATGGCGATCGCGCGCGGCGGCAAGACCGAGCAGAATCGCTCGCTTAGGAACTGGCGGCCGTCGTCGTGGTGGTCGACGAGATCGCGTCCGGACAATAGGCGCTGGCCGCGATGGCGGTGAATTTCTCCGCCTTCTCCTCGGTCAGTGCGGCTGCTTTGGATGTCATCGCCTTCGCGATATCCGCCATCGCCGTGCCGCCGCTCGCCGCCGAGCACACGTAATGGGCCGACTGAATAACCTGCGCCGGGTCGTTATAGGTGAAGCCGGCGGAGTTCAGCGATGCGAGGAACGCGTCGTCGGTGTCATCGGCGTGCGCGGGCGCCCCCAAACCAATCACGACGGCCACACTGGAAATAGTCAGAACGAGCTTCATAAATTCGAAATCGTCCCAGACGCGTGGGCCATTCGCGTCTGACGAAACAATTTGTAACAATCGTCAACCTCCCGTTGACATACCGAATTATCCGAGTGTGCTTCGCGCCGAGCTTTCCCGGCGTTACTCTTTGCCGATGATCGCGGGCGAGAAGGCGCCTGACTTCACTCTGTTTGATCACACCGGTCGGCCCCGGGCGCTGTCCGAGCTCCTTGCCGACGGGCCGGTTGTGCTGTTTTTCTTCCCATTAGCGTCCTCACCGATCTGCACTGCCCAGGCCTGTCATTTCCGGGACCTCAGCAATGAATTCGTCACGGTGGGCGCCCAGCGCGTGGGCATCAGCACCGACACCGTCGACAGGCAGGCCCACTTCGCCCAACAACGCTCGTTCGACTATCCGTTGCTCTCCGACGCGGACGGCGTCGTGTCCGAGCTGTTCGGGGTGCGCCGAGGCAGGTTCGCCAAGCTGCGTCGATCCGTCGTCTCCCGTGACGAGGCCCGGCGTGGCCGGCACGCCCGGCGCCGTGGCCTGCTGGCCCGGCTGCTACCGGTCAGACGGACCACATTCGTCATCGACACCGATCGCACCGTACTCAAGGTGGTCTCCAGCGAGCTGCGCGCATCGGTGCACGCCGACCAGGCCTTGTGGTTCCTGCAGCACCACATGGGACCGCATAGTTCGCCACATGCCGGGGGGAAACATTCCGACGCGCCTGAGGACGATGGCACAGAACGGGAAACCGCGAACGAGCCGAGCCTGGTCCGGCCGTACGCGCTGACGGGAGGCCGTACCGACGCTGGCGTCGAATTGGCACTCGAGGCTCCGGTCGAAGCGCTTAACACCACATCGAAGCCACCGCGCTGGCCGAGAAACGATGTGCGGGGCCAGATCCTGACGTATTGCGTGCAGAGCCCATCGGTCGCAGAGATCGCCGCCCGTCTGTCCCTGCCGCTCGGTGCGACGCGGTTTCTGGTCGGCGAACTGGTGACACAGGGTTATCTGCGGGTGCACACACCCCTCGGTGACTCGATGACGATCGACGAACGACGTGAACTGATAGGCAGAACCCTCAGTGGCCTACGAGCACTCTGACGGGCCGGACGCCGCCTCGACGAAAGCCTAGGGCCGACGCGCCGGGGTGCGTGCCGTTGGTCGCGCGGCCGGGAGCAGTATGAACGCGTGAAACCGTTCCGCATCGACGTTCCTGACGACGTTCTCGACGATCTACGATCGCGGCTGGCCCGTACGCGTTGGCCGGAGGCCGAGTGCGTGGACGACTGGAGCCAGGGCGTGCCGTTGGCCTACACGCGCAAGCTGGCCGACTACTGGGCCACCGACTACGACTGGCGAGCGCGGGAGGCCGCGCTCAACCGTTTCGATCAGTTCACCACCGAAATCGACGGTCTGGACATCCATTTCATCCATCAGCGGTCGCCGCATGACGACGCCTTCCCGCTCGTGATCACGCACGGCTGGCCCGGTTCGATCGTGGAGTTCCACAAGGTGATCGAGCCGTTGACCAACCCCGCCTCGGGACGCGCCGAGGACGCCTTTCACGTCGTATGTCCGTCGCTTCCGGGATACGGGTTCTCCGGAAAACCCACGAACACCGGCTGGGGTGTGGAAAAGATCGCCGAGACATGGGAAACGCTCATGCTGCGTTTGGGGTACGACCGCTACGGCGCCCAGGGCGGCGACTGGGGCGCCGCCGTCACGACACAGATCGGCCGTAACGTCGGCCACTGCGTGGCCATCCACCTGAACATGCCGGTCGGGCGGCCCACCAAGGACTCGCTGACGAACCCGACAGACGAGGAGCAACGAGCGCTGGCCGGATTGGCCAACCACCGCAAGTGGGGCACCGGCTATTCCAAGCAGCAGTCGACCCGCCCGCAAACGCTGGGCTACGGCCTGGCCGATTCGCCTGTGGGACAGCTGGCCTGGATCGTCGAAAAGTTCTGGGACTGGGCCGATTGCGACGGGCACCCCGAAAACGCCGTCAGCCGCGACGAGCTGCTCGACAACGTGATGGTGTACTGGGTGACCAACACCGCCGCGTCGTCGGCGCGACTGTACTGGGAGAGCTTCGCCGTGTGGGGTGGCGGCGACCGTGTCGAATTGCCAACGGGCGTAGCGGCTTTCCCTGGGGAGCTGCTCAAGGCGCCACGTAGCTGGTGCGAGCCGGTCTACAACATCACCCACTGGACGGACATGCCGCACGGCGGGCATTTCGCCGCATTCGAACAACCGGAGCTGTTCGTCCAGGACCTCCGTGCGTTCTTCGCGACGGTGCGCTGAGCCGATCAGCCGGGCGGGGCGAAGAACTCCAAGGCGATACCGTCGGGGTCGCGAAAACTCAAGCCCGAGCCGTACGGCGCATCCACAATGCCGCCGTGCTCGATGTCCAGTTCGCCCAACCGGGTGACCCAGTTCTCGAGCTCGGCGCGGCTGGCGCAACCGAAGCCGACATGATCGAGCCCGACGCGATGCTCGCTGAACTCTTCGTCGGGTGCCGGGTGGTCGTGCTGATGGATGCCGAATATCGTGCCCCCGTCGAGCATCCACACCTGATGGTGAAATCCGGCGCCGGTGTGCTCATCGAGGATCGGGTCGGCGCCCAGCAGATTGCGATACCACGGGCCGCTGATGTCGAGGTCGCGCACCGTGACCGCGACGTGGTTGAGCGCTGGAAAGGTCATGCCTTGCCACGCTAGTCCGCTTTGCGCGGTTTGCCGATCATTGGGCCGCTGGCCGAGTACCCCGATGTCGGCTAGACGACCCGCCGGCCCTGGCGCGCGCGAGACCGCATGTCCCACAAGTAGAGCCGATAACCGAAGATCCAGGCCGAATGTGGGATCAGCCGATCGCCGAGCCGCAGGGCGGTCAGCAGCCAGCCGAACCGGCGCTGCTGGCGCGGCGACCAGTCCAGCTGCATCAACGCCCGGAATTCGGGAGCCAGGAAACCCGTCGTCGCGAACAAGTTGAACGGGCCCGCCAGCACCTGCAGCGGCCACGGCAGGAACGCCAACGACGCCACGCCGTGCAGATGTTCGCGTACCGGCGGGTCGATGCGCAGCTCGTCGAGGGAGCGTTTCCAGTACGCATCAAAGGCGGCCCGGTCCAGCGGCCACATCCGCTCGGGCACTTGCAGCGTGGTGCCCAGCCGCTTCGCGTCGGCGTAGACGGCATCGGCCGTCGCGTCGTCCAGGGGACCGTGCAGGAACTCGTGTTGGTCGACGAAGTACCGGTACAGGCACGCTGCCACCCACAGCTGCAACTTTGGGTCGAAAGCGTTGTAGGACACCGGACTTGACGACGTCGACCGGACCTGCCGGTGGGCAGTGTCGACTGCCGCGCAGATCAACGCTCGGTCGTACTCGGTCCCGATGGTGGCGGCAGCCAGATACGTGCCGGTGGTGCGGGCCCGCTTGAACGGATGCTTGTAGACGTTGCCGCTGTCCACGGGACTCTCCAGCACGCCATAGCCGACCCCGGGCAGGGACAACTGCATGATCACGTTCGCGGCGGGCAACAACAACGCCGCCGGATTGAGCAGGTCGGCGACCCGGGTAGCGGGCCGCTTCACCGCGGGCCTGGCCTGCTGGGAATCATGCCTTCGAGTAGACCATCGCCGGATCGGCGCGAGCAATGATCTGCCGACGGTGGATCCGCCCGGGAATGGGCAGACGTGCCCGGACGAGCACTGAACCTGGCGACTCGAGTCCTCCGCCTCCCGACCCGCCGAAGCCGTCACCCGGCGGGAATCGGGCGCCGCACCGTCGAGGAGCCCCAGATGACCCGCGCCGTCGGCGGCTACGGGTTGTGGTGGACGCTGGGCGTCCTGATCGTGCTGATCATCGCCGTCGTGATCGTGGCGGTCGCCTAGGCGGCAGGGCCGCGACGCCCGGTATGAGACGCTGCCGAAATGGTTGCGAGGCAGACCCGGATCGCGGGTGTGGCGATCGGCTACCTGGCCGACCGCGCGCTGGGCGACCCACGCCGGGGTCATCCGGTCGCGCTGTTCGGCCGTACCGCCGCCGTGCTGGAGAACGTGACCTACCGTGACAGCAGGATCGCCGGGGCGGTCCATGTCGGCGCGCTGATCGGGGCGCTGGGCCTGCTCGGCCTGGCGGTGCAGCGCCCGGCCACACACCGTGGCCGGGCGGGTGCGATCGTGGTGACCGCCGCGGCCACCTGGGTCTCGCTGGGTGGAACCTCGTTGGTCCGCACCGGTCTGGACATGTCGGAGCGGCTGGAACGCGGCGACGTCGCCGCCGCGCGCGAATTGCTGCCGTCGCTGTGTGGGCGTGACCCGGCATCGCTGGACCGCGCGGGCCTGATCCGCGCGTCGCTGGAGTCGATGGCCGAGAACACCTCCGACGCCGAAGTGGCCCCGCTGCTGTGGGCGGCGGCCGGCGGCGTGCCCGCGGTCCTGATGTATCGCGGCATCAACACCCTGGACTCGATGGTCGGGTATCGCTCGCAACGCTATCGCCGATTCGGTTGGACCGCAGCAAAATTGGATGATATCGCGAACTTCGCTGCCGCGCGGGTGACCGCTTCGCTGGTGATGGTGCTGGCGCCGCTGGTCGGCGGATCACCGTCGGGCGCGGCGCGGGCCTGGCGCCGCGATGCCGCCCGTCATCCCAGCCCTAACGCCGGCGTCGTCGAGGCGGCCTGCGCCGGGGCGCTGGGCGTGCGCCTGGGCGGCCCCACGCAATACCACCACGAGTTGCAGATCCGGCCCACACTCGGCGATGGTCGCGAGCCGACGGTGGCCGACCTGCGGCGCGCGGTGCGACTGTCGTCGCTGGTGCAGGCGGGCGCCTCGGTATCGGCTGCGCTGTTGGCATACCTGTCGGGTTACCGCCGGCGGCCGTAGCGGTCGGCGAGTTTGGCCTCAACGGACTGCGGAACTTCGGGTGTGGGCGCGGTCTCGGTGGCGGGCGGCGGCCGGTGCTGCTTTTCCTGGCGGCGGGCGCGGATCTCCGAGTAGGCGAAATAGCCCAACCCGATGGGCGCGAGGATGCCGAACGCGATCCACTGGATGCCGTAGGACAGGAACGGCCCGGCGTCCAGCTGCGGCACCCCGACCACGCCCAGCACACCGGGCTGACCGTCGATCAACTGCAGGTAAGACCCGGCCAGCGGGGTCTTGGTCAACACCGCGATCTGATCGGTGTCGATCGAATACACCTGCTGCACAACGTCTCCCACGAACGGATCCTTATTCGCCGCGGCGGTCTCGGAGTTGCGCAGCCGCGCCGTGATGGTCACCATCTGTTCGGGCGGGCGGGGGATCGGCGGGACATGAGACCCCTCCAGCGGCCGCACGTAGCCCCGGTCGACCAGGACGGTCGGTCCTTCGTCGACGACGAAGGGCGCCAGCACCTCGAACGCCGGCTTCGAATCGATCACCCGCAGCCGGGCCAGCACCTGCACGTCCGGCAGATAGTGCCCGGTTGCGGTGACCTGGCGCCACTGTGCGCCAAAGGCCGCCGAATTCTGCTGCGGCAGCAGCGTTTTCAACGGAACCGGCGGGGTATTCAGCGAAGATTCGATCTGATGGTTCTCCCGCGATGTCCTGCTGTGCTTGCCGAGCTGCCAGGGCGCGAGCACCGTGAAGCACAGATATGCGAAGGCGACGACCACCAGAGCCAGCACGATCCAGCCCGGACGCAGCAGAAACGGCAACCGGCGCATCAAGTGGATCCGTTCTGCGCGAGCTGGTCATCGACCCACTCGTGCAGGCCCGGCAGCGCTGCCTCGATGACGGCGTAGACGCGTTCGAAGTCTGCGGTGTCGCCATAGTAGGGGTCGTCCACGTCCGGGGTGTGGGCGCCGCTGCGCGGATCGAAGGAGCGCAGCATCCGGATGCGATCGTCGTCCGCGCCCAAATGCCGCAGCATCCGGGCGTGGTTGCGGTCCAGGGCCACCATCAGATCGGCCTCGAGGTGCTCGGCGTCGACCTGCGTTGCGCGGTGCTCGGATGCGTAGCCGTGGGCGCGCAACACGCCGGCGGCCCGCTCGTCGGCACACTCACCCACGTGCCAGTTGCCGGTGCCGGCGCTGCTGACCCGCACCGCGTCGGCCAGGCCCCGCCGACGTAGTTGGTCGGCGAACATCTTCTCGGCCATCACCGATCGGCAGATGTTGCCGGTGCACACGAACGTGACGTGCAGCGCGTCTCGACTAGACACCCAGCGCCCTCCGCAAGTCGTTGATGGTCGAGGCGTGGGTCACGCCGGGAGCGTCTTCGTTGGCATCGGCCTCGCGGTGGGGAAAGTCGGCCTTGCCGTAGCCCCAGCCGACCACCACGGTGTCGATGCCGTGAGCGGCCGCTCCGTGCACGTCGTGGCTGCGGTCACCGACCATCAGCACCCGCTCGGGCAGGGGCACCAGCTGCGAGAGGGCGTGGCCCAGCACCTCGACCTTGGTCTTGCGCGAACCGTCGGGGCTCGCGCCCGCGATGACCTCGAAGTGCTGGTCAAGTCCGAAATGGGCGAGGATGCGCCGCGCGGTCGGTTCGAGCTTGGAGGTGGCGACGGCAAGCCGGACACCGGCGGTGCGTAGATCGGTCAGCAGTGCCTCGATCCCGTCGAAGAGCGCGTTCATCGCCCACCCCCGGGAGCCGTACTCGGCGCGAAAGGCGGCGATCGCCTCCTCGGCATCGTCGCCGAGCTCCATCGACCGGAACGTGTCGTCCATCGGCGGGCCGACGATCTGCGCGACGAGGTCGCCGGGGGGCACCGGGGCGCCGATGTGGTCGAGCGCATGCAGGAAGCTGGCGACGATCCCTTCCGCGGAGTCGGTCAGCGTGCCGTCGAGGTCGAAGATCACCAGCTGCACCCCACGGGGGGAGGCGGCGTTGCCGGGGGTCTGGCAATCGGCTGACGTTGTGCCTGTCACCTCACCATTGTCCTCGATAGGTGTGGCAGGGTGTGACGGCGTTGCCGATGCCGCTCCGGGCGGCCCGGCCGGCGCACTAGTGTTTCACGGATGGCGAGTCTGAACCTGAGCCCGCCTGCGGCGCGCTACCACGGTGATCAGGCCGTCGCACCCGGGATGCTGGATTTCGCCGTCAACGTCCGGCACGGCCGGCCGCCGGAGTGGTTGCTGCGACGGCTGGCCGAGCGCCTGCCCGATCTGGCGCGCTACCCGAGCCTCGACGACATCCACCGGGCGCAGGACGCGGCCGCCGGGCGGCACGGCCGGACCCGCGACGAGGTGCTGCCGCTGGCCGGGGCGGCCGAGGCGTTCGCGCTGCTGGCGAATTTGCGTCCGCGGCGGGCGGCGATCATCGCGCCGGCGTTCACCGAGCCGGCTGACGCGCTGACCGCGGCCGGAGTGCCGGTGCACCACGTCGTGCTGGAGCCGCCGTTCGGCCTGACCGGTGCGGCCGTACCCGGCGACGCCGACCTGGTCGTGGTGGGCAATCCGACCAACCCCACCTCGGTGCTGCACACCCGTGAACAGCTGCTGGCGTTGCGCCGGCCCGGGCGGATCCTGGTGGTCGACGAGGCCTTCGCCGACTCGATTCCCGGTGAGCCGCAATCGCTGGCCTGCGACGGGCTGCCCGACGTGCTGGTGCTGCGCAGCTTGACCAAGACGTGGGCGCTGGCCGGGTTGCGGGTGGGCTACGCGCTGGCTTCCCCAGAGGTGCTCGCGCGGCTGACCGCTCGACGGGCGCATTGGCCGGTGGGGACCCTGCAGCTGGCGGCGATCGCGCTGTGTTGCGGCCGGCACGCGGTCGCCGAGGCGGCGGCGGGGGCGACGCGATTGAGCCGGCTGCGCGCCGAGATGGTGGCCGGTCTGGCGTCGGTGGGCGCCGAGGTTGTCGACGGGCGGGCTCCGTTCGTGCTATTTCGCACACCGGACACGGTCCAGCTACGAAAAAGTTTGCATGACAGGGGAATTGCCATTCGGCGCTGTGATACGTTCGTCGGCTTGGACGAGCGCTACCTGCGGGCCGCGGTGCGCCGTGAGTGGCCGCGGCTGGTGCAGGCGATTTCGGAGGCGGGCACGCCGGAAAGCATCGGGGGGCGGGGGTGAGCGTGAAGCTGGCCGAAGTCATCGCGGCGCTCGACGAGGCCTACCCGCCGCGGCTTGCCGAATCCTGGGATTCGGTGGGCCTGGTGTGCGGTGACCCCGACGACGAGCTGGACTCGGTGACCGTCGCGGTCGACGCGACGCCGGCGGTCGTCGACGAGGTTCCCCGGGCGAGCCTGTTGCTGGCCCATCATCCACTGCTGTTGCGCGGGGTGGACACCGTGGCGGCCAACACCCCCAAGGGTGCGCTGGTGCACCGGTTGATCCAGACCGGGCGTTCGCTATTCACCGCGCACACCAATGCCGACTCGGCCCGCCCGGGCGTCTCCGATGCGCTGGCCGCGGCCCTGGGCCTCGACGTCGAGGCCGTGCTCGAACCGGCATCGAGCGCACCCGATCTCGACAAGTGGGTCGTCTACGTGCCCGGTGAGAACGCGGAAGCGGTGCGGGCGGCCATGTTTGCCGCCGGCGCCGGCCATATCGGCGACTATTCACACTGCAGCTGGTCGGTCAGCGGTATCGGGCAGTTTTTGCCGCACGAAGGTGCCTCACCGGCGGTGGGCAGCGTCGGGAACGTCGAGCGGGTGGCCGAAGACCGGTTCGAGGTCGTCGCGTCCGCGCGATCCCGCGCCGCGGTGCTGGCGGCGATGCGTGCCGCCCACCCGTACGAGGAGCCCGCCTTCGACATCTTCGCGCTGGTGGCACCGCCCAGTGACGCCGGGCTGGGTCGCATCGCGGCGCTGGCGCGCCCGGAACCGTTGCGCGTCTTCGTCTCCCGCGTCGATGCGGCGTTGCCGCGGACATCCTGGGGAGTGCGGGCGGCGGGCGATCCCGACACACCGGTCTCGCGGGTGGCGGTCTGCGGCGGAGCCGGCGATTCGTTGCTGGCCGCCGTGGCCGGTGCCGGCGTGCAGGCCTATGTCACGGCCGACCTGCGCCACCATCCGGCCGACGAACATCGCCGCGCCTCCGATGTGGCCCTGATCGATGTGGCACATTGGGCCAGTGAATTCCCTTGGTGTGAACAGGTCGCCGGCTTGTTGCGGTCGCGTTTCGGTGCGGAGTTGCCGGTGCGGGTGAGCGCGATTCGGACCGACCCGTGGAATGTCGAGCAGGTTGGCCACCAGTCCGGGGGTGATGGGTCATGAAAGCCGAGCTGGCACAGCAGCGTTCGCTGCTTGAATTGTCGAAGTTGGATGCCGAGCTGTCCCGGATCGCGCACCGGGCCAAGCATCTGCCGGAACAAGAGGCCTGCGAGCGGTTGCGGGGGGAGATCGAGGCGGCCGGCGACCGGCTGGCCACGTTGCGCATCGCCTTGGAAGACATCGACGCCCACGTGTCGCGGCTCGAGGCCGAGGTCGAGGCGGTGCGCCAGCGCGAAGACCGCGACCGCTCGCTGCTGCAGTCGGGAGCGACCGACGCCAAGCAGTTGTCGGATCTTCAGCACGAGCTGGAAACTCTGCAGCGTCGTCAAACCAGCCTGGAGGATTCTCTGCTGGAGGTGATGGAACGTCGCGAGGAGCTGCAATCTGAGCTGGACAGCGAGCAGCAGAAGCTCACATCGCTGGAGGCCGAGATGGCCGGCGCACGCGAGGCTCTCGACGCGGCGGTCGCCGAGATCAGCGCGGCCCGCGAACTTCAGTCCTCACGGCGTGACTCGCTGAGCGCCGCCTTGGACCCGGCGCTGTCCGCCCTGTACGAACGCCAGCGCGCCGGGGGAGGCGCGGGCGCCGGGCAGCTGATGGGGCGTCGGTGCGGTGCCTGCCGGCTCGAGATCGACCGTGGCGAGCTGTCCCGCATCTCGGCGGCGGCCGAAGACGATGTGGTGCGCTGCCCCGAATGCGGCGCAATCCTGCTGCGGGTCAAGGGCTTCGATCAGTGAAGGTCGTCATCGAGGCCGACGGCGGATCACGCGGTAATCCCGGGCCGGCCGGGTACGGCGCGGTGGTGTGGAACCAGGACCGCACGACCGTGCTGGCGGAGGCCAAGCAGGCGATCGGCCGGGCGACCAACAACGTCGCCGAATACCGGGGCCTGATAGCCGGTTTGGACGACGCCCTGAACCTGGGTGCCACCGAGGCCGCGGTGTACCTGGATTCCAAGCTGTTGGTGGAACAGATGTCCGGCCGGTGGAAAGTCAAGCATCCCGACCTGATCGAGCTGCACGCCGAGGCCCGAAACCGGGCCGGGCGGTTCGCGAAGATCAGCTACTCGTGGATTCCGCGGGAGCGCAACGCGCACGCCGATCGGCTGGCCAACGAGGCGATGGACGCCGCCGCCGAGGTCGCTGGTGTGACGGAAAAGCCCGAGCCGGCCGAACAATCCGGCCCGCGCGACAAACCCGAACCGTCCGGGTCCGCGAATGTCCCGTCCCCCTCGGCACCCGGCTGGACCGGCGCGCGCGGTGCCCCGACCCGCCTGCTGTTGCTGCGACACGGCCAGACCGAATTGTCGGTGCAGCGCCGCTACTCGGGCCGCGGCAACCCGGCGCTCACCGAGCTGGGGCGGCGGCAGGCCGACGCGGCGGCGCGTTATCTGGCGCAGCGCGGCGGTATTTCGGCGGTGTTCGCCTCACCGCTGCAACGGGCTTATGACACCGCGGCGGTGGCGGCCAAGGCGCTTGGCCTGGACGTGACCGTCGATGACGACTTGATCGAGACGGATTTCGGCTCGTGGGAGGGGCTGACTTTTGCCGAGGCCGCCGAGCGCGATCCCGAGCTGCACGGTCGCTGGCTGCGCGACACCAGCACCGAACCGCCAGGCGGGGAGAGCTTCGACGCGGTGGCCGCTCGGGTGTCGACGGTTCGGGACCGCGTCGTCGCCGCGCAGCGGGGCACCACGGTGCTGTTGGTGTCGCACGTGACACCCATCAAGATGCTGCTGCGCGAGGCGCTGGACGCCGGGCCCGGCATTCTCTACCGCCTGCACCTCGATCTGGCCTCGTTGAGCATCGCCGAGTTCTATTCCGACGGAGCGTCTTCGGTGCGACTGGTCAACCAGACGGCGTATCTGTAGATCACTTCTGCTCTTGGTTGAGGCGTGGGATCAAGCCGCCGGCCAACACATCCTTGACCTGTCGCGGCGAGAGTCGATGCCGCACCGCGAATGACGATTCCTTGCTGACGTTGTCGACCTGCAGGACATCCTCTTCGTCGAGCGAGTTCAGATTCTGAAAGCGGAGGGTGTCGTCTTGGTCGATCGAGTCGTAGTCGTCGGGATTCTCGAATTCGAGCGCCAAAATTCCATAGTTGGCCAGGTTTTGCCAGTGGATGCGTGCGAAGGACTTGGCGATGACGACGCGCAACCCGAGATAGCGCGGGGCGATCGCGGCGTGCTCACGCGAGGAGCCCTGGCCGTAGTTCTCCCCGGCCACAATGACGTGCCCGCCCTCGCCGGCCTGTTGAGCCCGCTCGGGGTAGGAGTCGTCGACGCGGGTGAAGCTGAACATCGCGAGCTTCGGGATGTTCGACCGTAGCGGAAGGGCCTGCACGCCGGCGGGCGAGATTTCGTCGGTGGAGATGTTGTCACCGACCTTGAGCAGCACCGGCGCCTCGAGTTCGTTGGGCAGCGGGGATAACTCGGGCAGGCTGGAGATGTTCGGCCCCTTCACGGGTTCGACACGCTGTGCCTCCTCGGCGTCGAGCGGAGGCACCAGCATTGCGGTGTTGATCGAGCTGCGCTCGGGCAGGTCGAGTTTCGGATACTCCATCTGCTCTTCTTTGGCCCAGTCCCGCGGATCCGTGATCACTCCGTTCAGCGCCGAGGCCGCCGCGGTCTCCGGTGAGCACAGCCAGACCGCGTCCTCCTTGGTGCCGGACCGGCCGGGAAAGTTGCGGGGCATCGTGCGCAACGAGTTGCGGCCGACCGCGGGAGCCTGGCCCATGCCGATGCACCCCATGCAGCCGGCCTGGTGGATGCGCGCGCCGGCCATCACCAGATCCAGCGTTGCGCCCATCTTGGTCAGATCGGCCAGGATCTCGCGCGACGTCGGGTTGATGTCGAAGCTGACCTGGGGGACCGTCTGGCGTCCCGCCACCATCGCGGCCGCGATCGCGAAATCCCGCAGCCCGGGGTTGGCGCTGGATCCGATCACCGCCTGGGCGATCTCCTCGCCGGCGACCTCACGAACGGGCACCACGTTGCCCGGCGACGACGGTTTGGCGATCAGCGGCTCGATCTGCGACAAGTCGATGGTGTCCTCGACGTCATAGTCCGCGTCTTCGTCGGCCAGCAACTCGGTCCAGCCGTCCTCGCGTCCCTCGGCGCGCAGGAAATCGCGCACGGCGTCGTCACTGGGAAACACCGTCGTCGTGGCGCCGAGTTCGGCTCCCATGTTGGCGATGACGTGACGGTCCATTGCCGTCAGCGTCGCCACGCCGGGACCGTGATACTCGATGATCCGGTTCACCCCGCCCTTGACGTCGTGGCGGCGCAACATCTCCAGGATCACGTCCTTGGCCGAACACCACTGGGGCAACTCACCGTCGAGCCGCACGCCCCATATTTCGGGCATGCGGATGTGCAGTGGCCGCCCGGTGATCGCGAGCGCCACCTCGAGACCCCCGACGCCGATCGCGAGCATGCCCAGCGATCCGGCGGCCGGAGTATGGGAGTCGGAGCCCACCATCGTCTTGCCCGGGATGCCGAAGCGCTGCATGTGGGTCGGGTGCGACACTCCGTTGCCCGGTTTGGAGAACCACAGGCCGAAGCGTTGCGCCGCGGTGCGCAGGTACTCGTGATCCTCGGCGTTCTTCTCGTCGCCCTGCAGCAGGTTGTGGTCGACGTACTGGACGCTCACCTCGGTGCGGGCACGATCGAGCCCGAGCGCCTCGAGTTCCTGCATCACCAGCGTGCCGGTTGCATCCTGCGTCAGCGTCTGATCGATGTGGATCGCGATCTCTTCTCCCGGAGACATCTCCCCGGACTCCAGATGTGAGCTGATCAGCTTGTGAGCGACGTTCATAGCCATACCCGTGGGGTTACCCCGGTACGGCGTCTTCTAGCGCGATTCGATAGCCGACGTTTGGCGCGGGCCCGCCGCGTCAACGAGCCAGCGTGATGGCGCTTTCCGGGCAGTTCTGTTCGGCCGTGCTGGCTTGAGACTCGAGCTCGCCGGACACCTCGTCGACGAGCACCACGCAGTGGCCGACCTCGTCGGCGTCAAAGACATCGGGGGCCAAGGTGTAGCAGCGTCCATGCCCGGTGCATAGGTCGCGGTCGACGGCTACCCGGGTCATTTGCCCCGCTCCTCCCCGGAGGGTGCCCCCACCCCATCGCTGTGTCGTGCATCGTCGCCGGCGCGGCTCATGGCACCGGAAAGACCAGCGGCAGCGACTCCACCGAGCGCAACGCGGCGGTGTAGCACAGCTCGGCGCCGGGCTTGATCTCGTAATCCGGGATGCGCCGGTGGAATTCGCGCAACGCCACCCGTAGCTCCATGCGGGCCAGGTGTGAGCCGAGGCAACGGTGCGGACCGCCGCCGAAAGCCCGGTGCCGGTTGGGGTTGCGGGTGAAGTCGACCAGCTCCGGGTCGGGGAACTCGGCCGGGTCGGTGTTGGCCGCCCCCAGTAGCGGGCTGACCCGTTCGCCCTTGCTGATCGGGCATCCGCTGACCTCGACGTCCTGGATGGCCACGCGGGCGACGCCGGGCACCGGCGTTTCCCACCGCAACAGTTCCTCGACCGCGCCGGGCAGCACCTCGGGCTGCTCGACGAGTTGACGACGGTGATCGGGGTGACGCGCCAGGTACACGAAGAAGCAGTCGAGGGAGTCGGTGACCGTGTCCAGTCCGGCGATGAGGAACAGGAAGCAGATGTCGAGCAGCTCGTCACGCGACAGCGGCTGGCCGGCCTCGTCTTTGAAGTTCGCGGCGATCATTGCGGACAGCACGTCGTCGCGGGGGCTGGCGATGTGGTCGTCGATGGCGTGGTCGAAGTACTCGTAGATCTGTTGGGCCACGCCCGCGGAGGTCTCGTGGCGGCGGTCGAAACCCGAGTCGCCCTCGGGGCGGATCACCCCGTCCTTCCACACCAAGAATTGGTCGAGATCGTCCAGCGGCAGGCCGAGCAGCTGCAGAAAGACCGTGCAGGGCAGCGGCACCGCGAACTCGGTGTGAAAGTCGCACTCGCCCCGGTCGGCGAAGCGATCGATCATTTCGTTGACCAGCTCGGTGACGCCTGGTTCGCGTCGGGCCATCTCCCGCGGAGTGAACAGCGGGTCGAGGATGCGCCGGTACTTCGCATGCTCGGGCGGGTCGATTTGGAGCGGGATCAGCGGCCGCACGTTCCCCAGGTCGACGGCGTCCATGTTCGACGAGAACAGCTCGGTGTGTTTGAGCGCCATTTCGATGTCGGCCAAACGGCTGAGCACGACCGCCTGAGGTGACCGGAACACCGGGGTGGTTTCGCGCAGCGCCTTATACATCGGTTGTGGCTCCGCGAGCCCCGTGCGCGTCTGGTCGACGAAACTTTCGGCTTCTGTCATGCGGTCAGCCTGGCACCGACCCGCTTGTTGGGCAATGGCCTAATGCCGATCAACTGTGCAGGTGGAGCCGCTCGCCGTGCGGTCCGAAGATCACAATGGCCTCCACTGGCCCGTCTACCACGCCGAACCAGTGCGGCGTCCACGTCGAGAACTCGACGGCTTGGCCGGGATCGATGGAGAAGTCGCGTTCGCCCAGGATGAGCCGCATCCGGCCGGAAAGGACATACATCCAGTCCTGGCCTTCGTGCACCGGCAGCTCGGCGGGCGGGGTGCGGCGCCGCGCGCTGACCCGGAGTTTGAACGCGTGCAGGCCTCCGGCCGGGCCCTGGCGGGTCAGTGGCCAATAGGTGACGCCGTGACGGGTGTGCGCGGTGCCGCGCACCCTCGGGTCCGGCGTTGGGGGCGCTTGCAACAGATCGTCGGTGCTGACGGACAGGGCCCGGGCCAGCCGCGGCAGGTGATCAAGGGCCAGCCGGCGTTTCCCGGATTCGAGGCGGCTGAGCGTCGAGACGTCGATGCCGGCGCGCGCCCCTACCTCGTGTAGCGTCAGGCCGCGCTGCACCCGCAGTTCCCGCAGTCGCCGCCGGACCAAGAGGTCGATGTCGGGTGTAGTTTTTGCCTGCATGGCAATTGAGCTTGGCAAGACCGCAACGGATAGGCAATCTCGCGGTGTGGAGAACTCTTGCAAACCCGATGATGCCCAGCGGTTCTGGGAGGAGCGTTACCGGTCGGCGGAGCGGGTCTGGAGCGGACACGTCAATCCCCGCCTGGCCGAGGTGGCCGCCGACCTCCCGGTCGGCCGGGCGCTCGACCTGGGTTGCGGGGAAGGCGCCGACGCTTTGTGGCTGGCCGAGCGCGGCTGGGAGGTGGTGGCCGTTGACATCTCGACCATTGCGCTGCAACGCGCCACCGAGGCCGCGTCGGCACGAAACATGTTCCCACGCATCGACTTTCAGCGCCATGACCTCAACGAAACTTTTCCCGAAGGGACCTTCGACCTGGTGTCCGCGCAGTACCTGCACTCGCCGGCGCGACTGGAACGCGACGGGGTACTGCAACGGGCGGCCGAGCGGGTGAATCGCGGCGGTGTGCTGTTGATCGTCGACCATGGAGCCCCCCCGCCATGGGCGGAGCATCACGATCACCACTTCGCCGGTATCGACGAGGTCCTCGCGTCATTGCACGCCGACGCGCCGTACTGGAAGCGGCTGCGGACCGAGGCCCTCGAGCGCGAAATGGTCGGACCGAATGGGGAAGTCGGCACTATGGCCGACAACCTGATCGTCCTGCGGCGAACCGGTTAGGCCGCTTACGCCGCGTCGTGAAAGATCAACCCCATCGCATAACGCTCGCCGGAGCGAACGACCGAGACCCCGTGGCGCACCGGCGCCGCGGACCAACCCCGCGCCGACCGCACCGGGCGTTCCCGGGTGGTGAAGACATACCCGTGTCCCTGCGGCAGTTGTGTTGCCATGCCGCGGGATTGGGCTCGCAGCCGTTGCTCGACGAGCAGGAATTCGCCGCCGGTGTAGTCGGCGTCGGGATTACTCAGGTTGATGACCACCTGGAGCGGGAAAATCAACTCCCCGTACAGATCTCGATGCAAGGCATTCCAGTCGCCCGCACCGTATTTCAGCATCAGGGCGGTCGATCTGGTCTGGCCGGCGGCGTGACAGGTCGCCAGCCATTCGTCGAGACCGTCCGGCCAGGGTGCGTCGCGGCCCAGCTTGCCCCACCAATCGCGCGCAATCGGCAACAGCCGTGGGTATAGGGCCTGCTTGAGCTGCTCGATCGGTTCGGGGTAGGGCGCGTGAAAATACCGGTATTGCCCGGCGCCATAGCGTTTGGGGGCCATGTCGACGGTCGACCGAAACAGCTCGTCGTACACGTAAAGCTTGCGCAGCCGGGCCGCTTCGCCCGGTGTGAGCAGGCGCGGCAGCAGCGCACCGCCGTACTCGTCGACCGCGGCGGCGATTGCGTCCCAATCGCCTGTGTCGACGCGCTTTTTCCACTGGGACATGCTGCCTCCCGTGTGTTGGTCTGCCTGTCCACCATAAATAGCGCCTGCGCGGTGTGGTCGGGCCTCGGCCGTGCGTTGCTGGCACCAGCATGTCGCAGGTAGTACCGTTGTTCGTCGCGGACGAGTTGGCCGGGCGGCCGCGGACCGTCGCAAGCGGTTCGAGGAAAGTCCGGACTTCACAGAGCAGGGTGATTGCTAACGGCAATCCGAGGTGACTCGCGGGAAAGTGCCACAGAAAACAGACCGCCACCCTCGCGGTGGTAAGGGTGAAACGGTGCGGTAAGAGCGCACCAGCATCCCGGGTGACCGGGGTGGCTTGGCAAACCCCACCCGAAGCAAGGCCAAGAAGGCCGCACCGCAAGGTGCGGCCGCGCAGGCGCTCGAGGGTTGCTCGCCCGAGCCTGCGGGTAGGCCGCTTGAGGCACCCGGTGACGGCGTGTCCAGATGGATGGTCGCCGCCGCGCCGCCGTTGCTTATGCGCGGCGGCGGGGAACAGAATCCGGCTTACAGGCCAACTCGTCCGCCTTCAGCTTGCTAATGACCGGCTTTGCGGACCGCTTTGGCTAGTTTGCGCAAGGCGGCATCGAGTTCGTCGCGGCACCGGTCGGCCAGGTCGGCCTCCCGCTGATAGAGCAGCCCGTAGCTGAAGGTGTCCTCGCCGGCGGCGTGCGCGGCATCAGCTTCCTGTCTCAGGTGCTCGCGGCTGACGACGCTGTCTTGGTGGTCACCGAGCAGCGACTGGACCGCCTTGGCCCGGTCGGACACGCCGGGCGCCCCGGTCGCGGCGGCGGTGTAGCGAAGTCGCTTGGCGCGCTTACGGATTCGATGGATCGCCTCGTCGCGTTGGTGTGGGTCGTCGGGGTGTTCGCGGTTGACCTGGGCGGCGGCCTTCTTGGCCTTGCGGACCTTTTTGTAGGCGGCCTCGATGGTCACCGGGGCCTGTTCCTCGGCGCTGGCGGCGCCGGGGGTTTCGGCCGCTATCAGGTCGAGGGAGTCAAGCAGGCGGAAGTATCGCTGCGATCGCATGGCGATCAAGGACCGGCGCAGCCCGATCTGGTAGCGTCGCTGGGCACCCCCGACCAGGCGTTCGCGCACCGGTCCGCGCACCAATTCCGGTGCGAGCCCGTCCAACTCGCGCTCGTATCGCTCGGCGAGCACCTCGGCGTCGCGGGCCACACCCAAAATTCCGGCGAGCTCACGCAACTCGTCCAGGACCCACCCGTTCTCGGGCAATCCGAACGACTCCTGGTAGTCCCGCAGCAGGCTGCGCAGCTTGCGGGTGGTCACCCGCATCTGGTGAATGGAGTCGTAGGCGTCGGCCCGCACCGCGCGATCCCACACCAGCAGCTCGCGAATCTGCTCGGCGATCGCGCGCTGCAGCGGATCCTCGGGCGGCTGAGCGCCATTGGGTGGCGGCGCGGTACCGAGCACCCGCGCCAGCTTGGAGCCGTGACCCGCCGGTACGGCGCCCGCGTCCAGCAGTCGGTTGCTCAACCGGTTGAGCAGCTCCACGCCGGCTGTTCCGCCAGCGAGCCCGCTCGCTTCGACGAGTTCCAATTCCCATTCGCGCCATTGCAGTTCGGTCGGCGCCGAGTCGGTGTCCTGGGCTCCCCGCGTCGACCACGCGGTGACGTAATCGTTGCTGAACTCGGCGAGCGCGTTGCCAGCCGCGTCGCAGAGCACCTGGCTCTCACGCTGGGTGGTGATCCGCGCGACCGGCTGCAGCGGACGGTCGCGGACAATCGCCAGCACCACATCCGTCAACTCATCGGGCACGGAATCGTCGCCGCCCGATGCGTCGAGCGGGAGACGGACCTCGGTTCGGGAGTCCGGACCGGCCGGCAGCTTCAGGTGCCATCCCGCGTCGGAGCCACCGGTACGGCGGCGCAGGGTGATTTTGTTGCGCGCCAAATCGTGTATGGGCGTGTCGAAGTACGTCGCATCCAGGGTTTGCGTCGGCGACTTCTCGACGTGCGCAACCGCGGCGATCCCGTCGAACGACGGTGACACGGTGGATTCGACGACGTCGAACTTGCGCTCGACCTCGAGATGACGCGCGGGCTGCATCGCTTTTGCAGGCATCTTCGGCTCCGTTGCGGGCGCGTCACCGCGGCCGTGAACATGGTGGACGGTGGGAAATGAGCACCCATAGCGTGCCATACCGAGGCGACGGGACCGCCGCGGATCGGCTGGTGAGTGCAGCGCCCGTCGCGGCCGCCGTTACGGCGGGGGAGGAGCCGTCGTGTCGTCCTCCGGCAACGGCGCATAAACGGCCGGTGGCGGGACATAGCGTTGGATGTTGTCGGCGATGTTGGTGCACCCGCTGACAGAGACGCGCCGGCCCGCGTTCACGCACACAGTCGCATCCGCCCGATCGGCGGAGTGCGCGGCGAGAATGCCGGGAGTTACGGCAAGGCCCGCCAGCACCAGCACTGCGGCAAACCAGCGGCGCGGTTTCATCTCTGCGGTCTCCTTTCCTGCCACCCGTGGATCATTCTGCCGTCGCCGCGCGACCGATGGGCTCAGATCGAGAAATGGCTGCACATTTCTTTGCCAGCCGAATAGCGCATGCACGGTGAAAAAACCCCTTATGGTTTGCGGTACCAATACCGGCCGCAGTTGCGCAGGCGGAGATGAAGGAGCGTTTCCCATGGTGTCTTATATTCGCCCGGCGGGCCGAGCAGTTGCCGGCGCAATGGCGGCCGGCGCGCTGAGTGTGGCAATGCTGTTCGCGACGGCGGGGTCGGCCGCCGCGGACCCGCCGATGGACGATCCGGAGCCGACGCCCTCGTCGCAACCGAATTGCACGGCGGCCGACCTGGCCCAGGTGTCGTCGGGCGTCGCCGCCGCGACGTCGGAATATTTGTTCGCACACCCGGACGTCAACGCGTACATCACCGGTTTGAAGGGGCAGCCCCGCGACGACGCGCGTGCGCAATTGAAGCAGTACATGGACGCCAATCCGCAAACCCACGCCGACCTCGAGGGCCTTCGACAGCCGTTGACCGATTTCCAGAACCGGTGCCGCTGAGCGATCGGCGTCAGCCGGCCGGTGGTGGCGGTGGCTGCTGCAAGTGCATCGCCAGGTCACTCAACTCGAGGATCGTCTGGATCTCGGTGTCGCGGAAGGGCCGTCCGTCGGGACCCAGCAGGTCGTGAAACCACTCCCGCGGCATCGCAGGGTCCGGGTTCGGGTGGTCCCAGGAGTCCCAGGGAAAGAAGGTCTGCGTCTTCCCGGTGACCAGACCCCAGTTGAATGCGCCGACGTTGGCACCCTTTGCGATCGGCAGGATGCTTTGCACCGTGCTGCCCAGCGGGCGCGCCATGTACTCGGTGCACAGGATCGGGCGGCCCAGCGGGACAAGCTCGGCGATGCGCCTCTCGAACTCCGCCGGCTCGCAATAGGAGTGGAACGTGATGACGTCGGAGTTGTCGAGCTGGATGCCACTGATGACGCTGCGGCGGCCCGGGGCGGCCCACTCGCCGTGCCAGACGCCACTGGTCAACGGCTGACAGGGATCAACCAGCCGCGCCCACTCGAACACCTGCGGCAGCAAGCGGGCGACCAGGTCCACCTTGTCGTTGCGCTCGACCGAAGCGTAGGCGTCCGCGGGGTTATCCGGCTCGTTCCATAGGTCCCAGCCCAGGACGCGGTCGTCGTTGCGGAATTGCGTCAGGACTCCGGTGACATAGCCGCGCATGGTGCGCAGGTAGCCGCGATCGTCCAGGCGCGCGGCCCCCGGACTCTGGACCCAGCCCGAGTTGTGGATGCCCGGCCGAGGCGCGCGCTGCGGGCCCGCCTGGGGAAACGGATCCCAGCACGAATCGAACAGGACGAACAGCGGTTTGATGCCGTGGCGGGCGGCGATGTCGACGAACTGGGCGAGACGACGCTGAAACCCGCGAGGGTCATGCGCCCAGAGCTGGTCGTGCAGGAAGACCCGTATCGCATTGAATCCGTTGGCCCGCGCCCAGCGCAGTTCGGTATCGATGCGCGGGGGGTCGAAGGTTTCGCGCTGGAACATCTCCAGCTGGTTGATGGCGTTGGAGGTGATGTAGTTCGCGCCGATCGGCCATCCTTGTGCCTGATACCAGCGGTTCGCGCGTTCAGGTGACCACCTGCTGGCTTGCGGCGAGGTACGGGGGGGTTTGGCGGACGCGCGTGGCGTCTGTGATATGGCCATGCCTCCTGCCACCAGCAGCGGCAGCGTCAGCACCATTCGCCGGTGCACGAAGTCACCGCGAGTCCCCCGGTCGATGTGGTCCACCCCTGCTCGTCAGAGTTCGGATCGTCTCCGCGAGCCATCGTACATTTTTGTACCGCAACACTTTTCAGCGGTTTCGTTCCGACGAGATACCGCCGTCAACCAGGCGCGAACCTCAGACCGGCGATGTGGGCGTGCAAACCAGCGCTACGAATCCATCAGAAGCAGTGCTCGTCGGCGGGGAACACCCCGCCGGCCACCTCTTGCGCATATTGCGTTGCAGCCCGGCGCAATTCCGCGCCGATGTCCGCGAACCGCTTGACGAAGCGGGCGGCCTTGCCGCTGCTCATACCGGCCATGTCCTGCCAGACGAGCACCTGGGCGTCGCAGTTCGGTCCGGCGCCGATCCCGATGGTCGGGATGGTCAGCTTGCCGGTGATCTGGGTGGCCAACTCGGCCGGCACCATCTCCATGACGACGGCGAATGCGCCGGCCTCGGCAACGGCGATCGCGTCGTGCACCGTCTGCTCCGCCGCGTCACCGCGGCCCTGCACCCGGAACCCGCCCAGGCCGTTGACGCTTTGCGGGGTGAACCCGATGTGGGCCATCACGGGGATGCCGGCCGCGGTCAGGCAGGCGATCTGTTCGGCCACCCGCTCGCCGCCCTCGAGCTTGACCGCGTGTGCGCCGCCTTCCTTCATGAACCGGGTGGCGGCGGCCAGCGCGGCGGCGGGGCCGGCCTCGTAACTGCCGAACGGCAGGTCGGCGACGACGAGCGCGTGCGGGGCACCCCGTACTACGCCGCGCACCAGCGGAATCAGCTCATCGATCGAGACCGGCACCGTCGTGTCGTAGCCGTACACCACATTGGCTGCGGAGTCGCCGACCAGCAGGACCGGGATGCGGGCCTCGTCGAAAATGCGGGCCGTCGAGTAGTCGTAGGCCGTGAGCATGGCCCACTTGTGCCCCTCGGCCTTCATCTTCTGCAGGTGATGGGTGCGGATCTTGGGCCTCGCCTTTTCGGGCTGCGCAGGCGGGTTGGCACCGTAAACGTTGTGCTCAGACATCATTGTCCCTAATGGTGGTCGGTTCGATCCTCGTGGCCGCTGAGGGTCCCCGGGTTCGTTTGACCACTTGATTCTGCCATTTCTTTTGCTCAGTTGCACCGCCGAGGCGGTGTGAGACACACCATGCGCGCACCAACCCGCCGAGCGGAGACGGGCTGCGCGACTCCCTCGTCGCCGCGGGGCAAACTCGGCATCGGCCCGGTTGCTGGTCCGGATCTGCCGCCCGAGTTATGGGAGATGGCCGACGAGTCCGCGATGGGGAGGCAAGCTGGTCGCGCTCGCACGGTAACCGGGCCGTGGTGCCGCTAATCAGGATCTCAGGTTCCCTCTGGCAGCATAGGTTGGCATGGGGCTGTCTCGCCGCGGCAAGACCGCGCGCACGCTGCTGGTCTGGACGTCGATGGCTGCCGTCGCGCTGCTTCTGGCGGGCTGCGTCCGCGTGGTGGTGGGCCGCGCCGTCATGTCCGGGCCGAAGCTGGGCCAGGCGGTGGAGTGGACGCCGTGCCGGGCCGCGAACCCCAAGGTCAAACTTCCGGCCGGCGCGCTGTGCGGCAAACTGGCCGTGCCGGTCGACTACGACCACCTCGACGGGGACGTCGCAACGCTAGCGATGATTCGTTTCCCCGCCACCGGCGACAAGATCGGCTCGCTGGTGATCAACCCCGGCGGGCCGGGGGAGTCCGGCATCGAGGCGGCGCTGGGTGTCGTCCAGTCGTTGCCCAAGAAGGTCCGCGAACGGTTCGACCTCGTCGGTTTCGACCCCCGTGGGGTGGGGGCGTCGCGGCCTGCGGTCTGGTGCAACTCCGACGCCGACAACGATCGGCTGCGCACGGAGCCCAACGTGGACTACAGCCCGGCGGGCGTCGCCCACATGGAGGACGAAACCAAGCAGTTCGTCGCCCGCTGCGTCGACAAGATGGGCAAGGATTTTTTGGCCAACGTCGGGACCGTCAACGTCGCACGAGATCTCGACGCCATCCGCGCGGCGCTCGGCGACGAGAAGCTCACCTACCTCGGCTACTCCTATGGCACCCGGATCGGCTCGGCCTACGCCGAGGCCTTCCCGCACAACGTGCGGGCGATGATCCTGGACGGAGCCGTCGACCCCAACGCCGATCAGATCGAAGCCGACCTTCGTCAGGCCAAGGGATTTCAGGACGCGTTCGACAACTACGCCGCCGAGTGCGCGAAGCAGCCGAACTGCCCGCTGGGCACCGATCCCGCCAAAGCGGTGGACGTTTACCACAGCCTGGTCGACCCGCTGGTCGACCCGAACAACCCCATGGTCGGCCGGCCCGCACCGACGAACGACCCACGTGGCCTGAGCTACAGCGACGCGATCATCGGCACCATCATGGCGCTGTACTCGCCAAACCTGTGGCACCACCTGACCGACGGTCTGTCCGAACTCGTCGATCACCACGGCGACACACTGCTCGCCCTGGCCGACATGTACATGCGCCGCGACTCGCACGGCCACTACACCAACGCCACCGACGCGCGTGTCGCGGTCAACTGCGTGGACCAGCCGCCGATTACCGACCGCGCCAAGGTCGTCGACGAAGACCGTCGCTCCCGCGAGCTCGCACCGTTCATGAGCTACGGGCAGTTCACCGGCAATGCCCCGCTGGGCACCTGCGCGTTTTGGCCGGTGCCGCCCACCAGCAAGCCGCACACCATCTCCGCGCCCGGTCTGGCTCCCACGGTGGTGGTGTCGACCACGCACGATCCGGCCACCCCGTACAAGGCGGGCGTCGACTTGGCGAACGAGCTGCGCAGCTCGCTGCTCACCTACGACGGCACCCAGCACACCGTCGTCTTCCAGGGCGACGGCTGCATCGACAACTATGTGACGGCGTACCTGGTCGGCGGCTCCATCCCGCCCAACGGCGCCAAGTGCTAGGCAGCCCGGCTATCGCGTAGACGCCGAACGTGCACTCACGGCGAGTTTTTCGTCGTTTCGTCGCCGTGAGTGCACGCTCGGCGCGGGCTGCAGCCGAGACCAAGGCGTGACCGTTTCGCGCTGTCGTGGGTACCGGGGGCTGCAACGATGACAGCCATGTCGCGCCTGAGGTCCTTGAGCTCGGCGCTGTTTTCCTTGCTGATGCTCGGTGGTAGCTGCGTCGTGGCGCCGCCCACGGCCGGCGCCACGCCGGAACCCGGTGCCGGGCAGACTCCGGGCCCGAATCCGCCGTCGGCCGCGGTGCCGCAGGGGTGGGGCAGCTGCAGCCAATTCGTCAGTGACACAAGCGATATCCCCACCTCCCAGTGCACCACTGTGTCGGTACCGATTGACTACAACAACCCCGCTGGTGCGCAGGCCAAGCTGGCGATGATCCGGATACCCGCAACCGGACAACGGATCGGATCCCTTCTGGTCAACCCCGGCGGTCCCGGTGGCTCGGCGGTCGACATGGTGGCAGCGATGGCCTCGGACCTGGAGGACTCTCCGATCCGGCGCAATTTCGACCTCGTCGGCTTCGATCCGAGGGGAGTCGGCCACTCGACGCCCGCGCTGCGCTGTCGCACCGACGCTGAGTTCGACGCGTACCGGCGAGAGCCGATGGTCGACTACAGCCCCGGCGGGGTGGCCCATATCGAGCAGCTCTACCGGCAACTGGCCCAGCAGTGCGTCAACCGGATGGGCGCGGCGTTTTTGGCCAACACGGGCACCGCATCGGTCGCACGCGACATGGATGCCGTCCGCCAAACACTCGGCGACGACCAGATCAACTATTTGGGCTACAGCTATGGCACCGAGCTGGGCACCGCCTACCTGGAGAAGTTCAGCAACCACGTGCGCACGATGGTGCTCGACGGCGCCATCGATCCGACCGTCGGGCCGATCGACGAGAACGTCAACCAAATGGCGGGATTTCAAACGGCTTTCAACGACTACGCCACCGACTGTGCCCGCTCGGCGGGCTGCCCGCTGGGCACCGACCCCACCCAATTCGTCAACCGATACCACGCGCTGGTCAACCCCCTGGTGACCAAGCCGGGTCACACCGCTGACCCGCGCGGGCTGAGCTATGCCGACGCGACCACCGGCACCATCAACGCCCTTTACACGCCTGCGCACTGGAAATACCTGACCAGCGGCCTGCTCGGCCTGGCGCAGGGCACCGACGCGGGTGACCTGCTGCTGCTCGCCGATGACTACGACGGGCGCGACAAGGATGGGCACTACTCCAACGACCAGGATGCGTTCAACGCGATCCGCTGCGTCGACGCGCCGAATCCGACCGACCAGGCCAGCTGGGTGAGTGCCGATCAGCGCATCCGCCAGGCCGCGCCGTTCCTCAGCTACGGCCAGTTCACCGGGAATGCTCCGCGCGATTTGTGCGCGCTGTGGCCGGTGCCCGCGACGTCGGCACCACACGCCGCGCCGCCCATGTCGGCCGGCAAGGTCGTCGTCGTCTCCACCACCCACGATCCGGCCACGCCGTATCAGGCGGGCGTGAACCTGGCCCACCAGCTCGGTGGCTCGCTGATCACCTACGACGGGACGCAGCACACCGCGGTATTCAACGGCCACCAATGCGTCGACACCGCCGTCGTCCGGTATCTCGTCGCCGGCACTCCGCCACCGGCCTCCTACCGCTGCCAATCCTGACCGGCACCGAATCGTTTGCTGATTATTCACGGTTGCGGCTGGGTATTCGCCTGACCATGCGTTTCATCTATCTCGCTGTCACGGCCGGGCTAGCCGTCGCCGTCCTGTTGATCGCCCCGGCTGTGCTGATGGGCGCGTCTGCTCACGCCGATTACAGCGGTTACCGCCGCTGCGTGGGAAAGATAACGGAACCAATCGGAGAGGCCGACCCGCAGAACTTGCAGCTTGTCGGCGAGATCGAGCAAGATCTGAACTCTGGTGTTCCCCCTGCTGCCGAAGCTCAGAAGGTTTCCCACATGGGATTCAACCCACAGCTTGCCAATGCGATTGTTCAATGTGTGGTCGAGGAGCGCCCGTAAGGGACTGCGGGCGAAGCCGTAGGGTCCGTTGATCAAAGGGGAGAGGCGAACTCGCGTCGGCGAATACCGCCCGCGATGTTCGCCGTAGACGGCTCACTTGTGCGCCCGGCTCCGGTCAGGTCACGAGCTTTGCGGCCGGCCGCCGGCGCGCCGGACAAGTACCGGCAGCCTTCGTATCTTGAGGCCAGGTCACAGCGCAGCGGTACCGATCCGGTAACACAGAATTAACAGCAGTTGCATACTGTTCGAGTTATGGATCGACAGAAGGAATTCGTCCTCCGCACCCTCGAAGAACGAGACATCCGTTTCGTTCGCTTATGGTTTACCGACGTGCTCGGCTTCCTGAAGTCGGTCGCCATCGCCCCGGCCGAACTCGAAGGCGCCTTCGAGGAGGGCATCGGCTTCGACGGCTCCTCCATCGAGGGCTTCTCGCGGGTCTCGGAATCCGACACCGTAGCCAACCCCGACCCGTCCACCTTCCAGGTGCTGCCCTGGGCCACGCCCAACGGCCACCACCACTCGGCACGGATGTTCTGCGACATCACCATGCCGGACGGATCGCCGTCGTGGGCCGATCCGCGGCACGTGCTGCGCCGCCAGCTGCAGAAGGCCAACGACCTCGGCTTCTCCTGCTATGTGCACCCAGAGATCGAATTCTTCTTGCTCAAGCCCGGCCCCGACGACGGGACGCCGCCGGTTCCCGTCGATACCGCCGGCTACTTCGACCAGGCCGTCCACGACTCCGCCTCGAACTTCCGCCGCCACGCGATCGAAGCGCTCGAATTCATGGGTATCTCGGTGGAATTCAGCCACCACGAGGGCGCGCCCGGCCAGCAGGAGATCGACCTGCGGTTCGCCGACGCGCTGTCGATGGCGGACAACGTGATGACGTTCCGTTACGTCATCAAGGAGGTCGCGATCGAGAACGGCGCCCGCGCGACCTTCATGCCCAAGCCGTTCGGGCAGCATCCCGGCTCGGCGATGCACACCCACATGAGCCTGTTCGAGGGTGACGTCAACGCGTTCCACAGCCCCGACGACCCGTTGCAGCTCTCCGATGTGGGCAAGTCCTTCATCGCCGGGATCCTCGAGCACGCATCGGAGATCAGCGCGGTCACCAACCAATGGGTCAACTCCTACAAGCGATTGGTGGGAGGCGGCGAGGCGCCCACTGCGGCGTCGTGGGGTGCGGCCAACCGGTCCGCGCTGGTGCGGGTGCCGATGTACACGCCGCACAAGACGTCGTCGCGACGCGTCGAGGTCCGTAGCCCCGACTCGGCGTGCAACCCATACCTGACCTTCGCCGTGCTGCTGGCCGCCGGCCTGCGCGGGGTGGAGAAGGGTTACGTGCTGGGGCCGCAGGCCGAGGACAACGTGTGGGACCTGACCGCCGACGAACGCATCGCGATGGGATATCGCGAGCTGCCGACGAGCCTGGACAGCGCACTTCGTGCCATGGAGTCCTCCGAACTGGTCGCGGAAACCTTGGGAGAGCACGTATTTGACTTCTTCCTGCGCAATAAGCGCACGGAGTGGGCGAACTACCGCAGCCACGTCACCCCTTACGAATTGAGCACCTACCTGTCGCTGTAGCCCGGATCGGGCGCCGCTGAGGCTGAAGACCCGCAGGTTGCGCTACGGTCGTGGTCGTGACCAAACCCGCGACGCAGCGCCCCAGGCTGCCCAGCGTCGGCCGGCTCGGGTTGGTCGATCCGCAAGCGGCCGAACGCATGGACCAGCTGGGTTGGTACGAGCACGACGACCAAGCCCACGTCGACCTGCTGTGGTCGCTGTCGCGCGCGCCGGACCCCGATGCCGCACTGCTCGCCCTGGTCCGGTTGTCGGAGAACCCCGATGCCGGCTGGGACGAGCTCAACGCCGCCCTGCTCACCGAACGCCCGCTACGCGGTCGGCTGTTCGGTGTGCTCGGCTCGTCGCTGGCGCTCGGCGATCACCTGATCGCCCAGTCCGGGTCCTGGAAACTCTTGCGCGGCAACGTCAAACTCCCCACCCACGACGAGCTGTGCGACATGTTCACCGAATGCGTCGACGAATCGCTGGCGGAGCCGGGCTCGGCGATGGTGCGGTTGCGCACCCTGTACCGCGACCAGTTGCTGGTGCTGGCCGGACTGGATCTGGCCGCGACGGTCGAGGACGAACCGGTGGTGCCATTCACCGTGGTGGCGGCCCACCTCTCGGACCTGGCCGATGCCGCGCTGGCCGCCGCGCTGCGGGTTGCCGAGAACAGCGTGTGCGGCGACCGGACGCCGCCACGGCTGGCGGTCATCGCGATGGGCAAATGCGGTGCCCGGGAACTGAACTACGTCAGCGACGTGGACGTCATCTTCGTCGGCGAGCAGGCCGACACGGTCACCACCCGCGTGGCCAGCGAGATGATGCGGCTGGCCTCTGAGGCGTTCTTCCAGGTCGATGCCGGTCTGCGACCCGAGGGGCGAAGCGGTGAACTGGTCCGCACCGTCGAGTCACACGTCGCCTACTACCAGCGCTGGGCGAAGACCTGGGAGTTCCAAGCGCTGCTGAAAGCCCGTGCGGCGGTGGGCGACACGGAGCTCGGACAGCGCTACTTGGACGCGCTGATGCCGATGGTCTGGGTCGCCTGCGAACGGGAGGACTTCGTGACCGAGGTGCAGGCCATGCGCCGCCGGGTCGAACAACTGGTGCCCGCCGAGGTCCGCGGCCGCGAGATCAAGCTCGGCAGCGGCGGGCTGCGCGACGTGGAATTCGCTGTGCAGCTGCTGCAGTTGGTGCACGGTCGCGACGACGACTCGCTGCACGTGGCGTCGACGGTGGATGCGCTGGCCGCGCTGGGCCAGGGCGGCTACATCGGGCGCGAGGACGCGGCCAACCTCACCGCGTCCTACGAGTTCCTCCGGCTCCTCGAGCATCGATTGCAGCTGCAGCGGCTCAAGCGCACCCACTTGCTGCCCGAGGCCGACGACGAGGAGGCGGTGCGCTGGCTGGCCAGGGCCGCGCACATCCGGCCGGACGGCCGCCACGACGCGGCCGGGGTGCTGCGCGAGGAATTGCGACACCAGAACCTGCGGGTCTCCCAGCTGCACGCCAAGCTCTTCTATCAGCCCCTGCTGGAATCGATCGGCCCGGCCGGGCTGGACATCGCTCGCGGCATGACCTCCGAAGCCGCCGAACGCCAGCTGGCGGCGCTGGGCTACGAGGGTCCGCAGACCGCGCTGAAGCACATGGCGGCCCTGGTCAACCAGAGCGGGCGGCGTGGTCGGGTTCAGTCGGTGCTGCTGCCCAGGCTGCTCAACTGGATGTCGTACTCGCCCGATCCCGATGGCGGGCTGCTGGCCTACCGGCGGCTGTCCGAGGCGCTGTCCGGGGAGAACTGGTATCTGGCGACGCTGCGCGACAAGCCCGCGGTGGCACGTCGGCTCATGCACGTGCTGGGCACTTCGGCGTACGTGCCGGACCTGCTGATGCGCGCGCCGCGGGTCATTCAGGATTACGGAGACGGGCCGTCCGGTCCGCGACTGCTTGAAAGCGAACCCGCCGCTGTGGCCCGTGCGCTGGTCGCGTCGGCCAGCCGTTACTCCGACCCGGTGCGGGCGATCGCCGCGGCGCGCACGCTGCGCCGTCGCGAATTGGCCCGCATCGGGTCCGCCGATCTG
The DNA here is from genome assembly GCF_059812425.1 of Mycobacterium sp. NGS56. Classification (NCBI taxonomy): domain Bacteria; kingdom Bacillati; phylum Actinomycetota; class Actinomycetes; order Mycobacteriales; family Mycobacteriaceae; genus Mycobacterium; species Mycobacterium sp. NGS56. The sequence continues at coordinate 539,033 of NZ_JCALCQ010000003.1, read as the reverse complement.
CTCGGCATGCTCGAGGTCACCGACGTGTGCGCGGCGCTGACCTCGATCTGGGTGGCGGTGCTGCAGGCCGCACTGGAAGCGATGATCCGGGCCAACCTGCCCGAGGCTGGCCGGGCGCCGGCCGCGATCGCCGTCATCGGCATGGGCCGGCTGGGCGGCGCCGAGTTGGGTTATGGATCCGACGCTGACGTGATGTTCGTTTGCGAACCGGCGGCCGGTGTCGAGGACTCCGCGGCCGTGCGCTGGGCGACGGGTGTCGCCGAGCAGGTGCGGGCGCTGCTGGGGACGCCCAGCGTCGACCCTCCGCTGGAGGTCGACGCCAACCTGCGGCCCGAGGGACGCCAGGGTCCGCTGGTGCGCACCCTGGCGTCCTACTCCGCCTACTACGAGCAGTGGGCGCAGCCGTGGGAGATCCAGGCGCTGCTGCGGGCGCACTCGGTTGCCGGCGACGCGGAGCTGGGGCAGCGGTTCCTGCTGATGGCCGACAAGACGCGGTATCCGTCAGACGGGGTGTCGCCGGAGGCGATGCAGGAGATCCGGCGCATCAAGGCCCGCGTCGATGCCGAGCGGTTGCCCCGCGGTGCCGACCCGAACACGCACACCAAGCTGGGGCGCGGGGGGCTGGCCGACGTCGAGTGGACCGTGCAGCTGCTGCAACTGCGGCACGCACACGAGGTTCCCGCGCTGCACAACACGTCGACGCTGCAGTGCCTCGACGCGATCGCCGCGGCCGGCCTGGTGCCCGCCGATGAGGTGGAGCTGTTGAGGCAGGCCTGGCTGACGGCGACCCGGGCCCGCAACGCGCTGGTGCTGGTCCGCGGTAAGCCCACCGATCAGTTGCCCGGGCCCGGCCGTCAGCTCAACGCGGTCGCCGTGGCCGCGGGCTGGCCGACCGATGAGGGCGGGGAGTTCTTAGACAATTATCTTCGGGTAACGCGACGCGCAAAAGCTGTGGTGCGCAGGGTGTTCGGGAGTTGAGTCAGGAGGCCGGCGCGTTGGACGCCATATTCGAGGTGCTCAGCGCGGCGGAGGCCGATCGCGTGACCGCCCTCTACGCTCCGTTGGCCGATGCGGTCCGCGAGCTCGTCGACGCCACCATCCGGACCGAGGCGGACGACGAGGTTGTCGCCGAGGCCCGCAGGGCGATCGAAACCGCCACCGCATCGTTGCGGCAACGCACCCGCCCCCTCGGGGTGAGCTATCGCGTCAACGGCCGCCCGCTGCCGTTGGGCAACGCCGCTATCGGCGTGTGCAACCCCATCGCCCCGCCGATCGTCGTGCGCCACGAGGGCGAGGGCCGCTGCTGGAGCGAATTCACCCTCGGCTCGGCCTACGAGGGTCCACCCAAACTGGTGCACGGCGGCGTCAGCGCCCTGGTGCTCGACCACATGCTCGGGGAGGCGGCCAGCGAGGGGCTGTCGAAACCGCGCTTCACGGGGACCATCACGGTGAAATATCTGCGCGGCACCCCGCTGGGCCCGCTTCGCTGTGAGGCGTGGGTCGACGGCAAAGAAGGCCGGAAAGTCTTTGCGCGCGGCGCTATTTCGGATGGCACCGGCGTCACCGTCGAGGCCGACGGCGTATTCATCGAGCCGGCCTGGGCGCAGGAGGCGCAGTGAAGTTCTACATCAGCAGCGCGTTCCTGAACACCCGCGAGATCATCGAGCTCGCCAAGGCGGCCGACGAGCTGGGCTATGACGGGATCGGCATCCCCGATCATGTCGTCAATCTGGAGACTCTGGACACCCCGTACCCGTACACCAAAGACGGGGAAAGACGCTGGCAGCCCTTCACTGACTGGCCCGATCCGTGGGTTCTCGTGGGTGCGCTGGCCCAGGTCACCACGCGGTTGCGATTCGTCAACACTGTCTATATCCCCGCGATGCGTAACCCGTACTCCGCGGCGAAAGCCATTGGCACCGCAGCGGTTTTGGCGTCCGGAAGGGTGGAGCTGGGTATCGGCGTGGGGTGGTGCCGTGAGGAATTCGCTTTGATGGGTGAGCGATTCGAGGCCCGGGGCAAGCGCACCGATGAAATCATCGATCTGATGCGCGCGCTGTGGTCCCCGGGCTGGACGGAGTTCGAGGGCCAGTTTTATCGAGCGCCGCGGCTGGAAATGCAGCCCACTCCGCCGCCGATACCGGTGTATGTCGGCGGGCTCAGCGACATCGCGCTGCGCCGCGCCGCCCGCAACGACGGCTGGATCGGCGATTTGATCAAGTCCGAGCGGGCCATCGATGCGGTAGGCAGGCTGCGAGAGATACGCGGCGAAAATGGTTTGACCATGGACGATTTCACCGTTCTGACACCTCTGACCGACGCGTTCACCATCGCCGACTATCAGCGGGTCGAGGATGCGGGCATCACCGGCATCATCACCATGCCATGGATGTTCTACGCCGGGCCCGACGCCAGCCTGGACGACAAGATCGACGGCATGCAACGCTTCCGCAAGGACCTCGCGCTCGACGGCTAGGCGCCGCGACACATAAACGGCGGCGACCGACACACCGGCGCCGAGGCTCGGCATGGTTTATGTTTCGAGGATCGATCGCCCCGAGCGAAGTGAACATTCGACGGCTGCGCATGGCTGTCGGATCCCCGAGGACGCGGCCGCGGGTAACACTTGGGCGGCGGCCGGAGTCGACCCGCTCGCGCTGCGAAAAATCGGAGCATAATTGGTCCAAGGGCCGAAGCTGGCTTTTCAAATGACCGGGCGGCTTCGGACAGATTGGGAAAGCATGATTACCGACGATTCCAATGCGAGTCAGCTCTCGCCTGGTGAACTCATCGAGCGGGCCGTGGACATCATCATGAACCGCTTCGATCTCGACGGCGCGCAAGCCTTGAACGTGCTTCGCAATATATCGCGGGAAACGAGGACGCAGATGTGCGTGGTCGCCGAGCAATTAATCCACGACAACAACTCGGTGGATGCCTTGCGGCCCGAACCGGTTGCACCACTTCGGCTGGTTTCCGGAGACGACACCACTATTTGAACGGCCATTGCCGTTGGCCGGACCCAACAAATGCGATTAACACTGCCGTTGGCGGGTAAACCCCGAAAATGGCGCGTGATATCAGGATTATCGACGCCGAACTGCGAGCCGTTGCGGCGCTGCGTCGTGCGGCTCGGGAGTGTGGCGGGCCGCTACCGTCGATAGAAGTGGCCGATGCGCTACTGGATGAACGCTACGCGGCGACGCGCCTCACGGCTCTTCGAGAAGTCGCCAAGGCGTAGGACTTTCATTGTCGAGCACGCGAGCAAGGACATGAATCCACCCGCTCGGCGATCGGTGCGGTGATCGCCAAGCGGATGGCATCTGCTTACACGTCGTAGTACAGCGCGAACTCGTAAGGGTGCGGCCGGATTTGGACCGGCAGGATCTCGTTCTCGCGCTTGAAGCTGATCCACGTCTCGATGAGGTCCGGCGTGAACACGCCGCCCTCGGTGAGGTATTCGTGGTCTTCTTCCAGCCGGTCGATCACCGCGGACAGCTGCGTGGGAGCCTGCGGGATGTTGGCGGCCTCCTCGGGCGGGAGCTCGTAGAGGTCCTTGTCCACCGGCGCCTGCGGCTCGATCTTGTTCTTGATGCCGTCCAGGCCGGCCATCAGCATGGCCGAGAACGCCAGGTACGGGTTGCCCGACGAGTCGGGGCAGCGGAACTCGAGCCGCTTGGCCTTCGGGTTGTTGCCGGTGATCGGGATGCGCACACACGCCGACCGGTTGCGCTGGCTGTAGACCAGGTTGATCGGCGCCTCGTAACCGGGCACCAGGCGCTTGTAGGAGTTCACCGTCGGGTTGGTGAAGGCCAACAGCGACGGCGCGTGGTGCAGCAGGCCGCCGATGTAGTGACGGGCGGTGTCCGACAGGCCGGCATACCCGGTCTCGTCATACATCAGCGGGCTGCCGTCCTTCCACAGCGACTGGTGGGTGTGCATGCCGGAACCGTTGTCGCCGAACAGCGGCTTGGGCATGAACGTGACGGTCTTGCCGTGCTGCCAGGCCGTGTTCTTGACGATGTACTTGTAGAGCATCATGTCGTCGGCCGCGTGCAGCAGCGTGTTGAACTTGTAGTTGATCTCGGCCTGGCCGCCGGTGCCCACCTCGTGGTGGCCCTTCTCCAGGCTGAAGCCGGCCGTGATCAGGTTGGACAGCATCTTGTCGCGCAGGTCGACGTAGTGGTCGACGGGGGCGACGGGGAAGTAGCCACCCTTAGGGCGCACCTTGTAGCCGCGGTTGGGGCTGCCGTCGAGCTCGTTCGGCGAGCCGGTGTTCCACCAGCCCGCGATCGCGTCGATCTCGTAGAACGAGCCGTTGGTGCGCGAGTCGAAGGTCACCGAGTCGAAAATGTAGAACTCGGCCTCGGCGCCGAAGTAGGCGGTGTCGGCCACGCCGGTGCTGATCAGGTAGTTCTCGGCCTTACGGGCGATGTTGCGCGGGTCGCGCGAGTACGGCTCGAGGGTGAATGGGTCATGCACGAAGAAGTTCAGGTTCAGCGTCTTGGCTTCGCGGAACAAGTCGATCTGCGCGGTCGCGGGGTCGGGCAGGAGCAGCATGTCGGATTCGTGAATGGACTGGAATCCGCGAATCGACGAGCCGTCGAAGGCTAGGCCATCCTCAAAAACGCTCTCGTCAAAGAACGAAATCGGGATCGTGAAGTGCTGCATGATGCCGGGCAGGTCACAGAACCGGACGTCGACAAATTCGACGTTTTCGTCCTTTGCGAGTTTGAAGACGTCGTCGGGCGTCGTTTCCGTCACAGAATGCTCCTTTACTTGGTGAGATCCGCGGCCTGACGCTATGGAGCAGATGTTGCCCGTCAGTCAACCCGATGTTGCGCGCACGTTACGTGACCATGCCACACGCTAAAAGTGGCCGCGTCGGCGGCGGGTTCTATTGTGGGGCCATGGATCGCAAGATCGTATCTTTTCCGGTGGCCAGGCGCACCGCCCGCCCTCCGTACCCGGCCGTTCCCGCCGGTTATTCGGACTCCGGTCCGCGCCGATGATGGCGGAATCGCGATCCGCTTTTCCCGGTGAAAAGCTGGGATTCCCGCAGAGCGGCCCGGGCTCCTTGGCGCCGATGGGACGCCGGTTGGGCGCGTTGATGATCGACTGGCTGATTTCGTACGGTCTGGCCGCGCTGGCGATGCGCTTCGGCCTGTTCTCCCAACCGGCGCTGGCCACAGCGGTCTTGGTGATCTGGTTCGTGCTGGGCGTGGTCTTCCTGCGATTGTTCGGGTTCACGCCCGGCCAGCTGGTGTTACGCCTGCAGGTTGTGACTGTGGACGGCCGCGGGCCGGTTGGCCTGGGCCGTGCGGTGGTGCGTGGCGTGCTCGTCGGCACGGTCGTCCCGGCGTTGTTCACCGACTGGGACGGCCGCGGAATGCAGGACCGGCTGACCGCGACGGCCGTCGTGCGGCGGTGATCATGCCGCCGACCCGCTGCGCCCGGCTTCGCCGCGCTTGCGATCGGCGGTGATCATGCCGCCGACCCGCTGCGCCCGGCTTCGCCGCGCTTGCGATCGGCGGTGACTTAAGGCGCCACCTACTTGCGGCGCACCGTGCGCTGCACGCCGCGCATCTTGCCCGCATTGGGCAGTGGCCCCTTGGGCATGACGGCGGCGCCGGCCCGCGACCCCAGCGCGGTCAACCGCGACTCCAGCGTGTCCATCTGCTTGACGGTGATATTGGCCGGCAACCGGGTGAGGTGGCGCTCCAGCTTGGCCAGCGATACCTCGTCCTTGCCGTTGCCGACGATGATGTCGTAGATCGGCACGTCACCGATGAGCCGGGCGGTGCGCTTCTTCTCCTGCGCCAGCAGCGGTCGCACCCGGGTCGCCGCTCCCTCGCCGACCAGGATGACGCCGGGCCGGCCTATCACCCGGTGAACGGCGTCGAAGTGGCCAGTCGCGGCCACCCCTGGGGTCACCCGCCACTTGCCGCGCAGGTTGTCCAACACCCAGGCGGCGGCCCCGGTTTGGCCTTCGGCTTTGCGGTAGACCGACTTCTGGGCGCGGCGGCCGAACACGATGAAGGCGACCAGGCCGCCGAGCACCACGCCGAGCGGGATCAGGGTGATCATCGTCAGCCCGCCGGCCCAGATACCGACCCCTACCGCGATGCCGACGATCAGCACGAAGGCGCCGATCATGTACGGCAGGAGCCGCTTGTCCTCTTGGCGCTGAATTTTGAACGCCTGCCACAACTGGGTGCGGCGCTCCCGCGCGGCGGCCTTGCGGGCGGCCTGCGCCTGCGCTCGCGCGGCCTTGTTCTCAGCGGCACTGCGGGATTTAGCCATAGTCAAAGAATACGTAGGGCCGCGACCGGACGAAGCCACTACCGTTTCGCGGGCGAGGTCAGGATCGGCTGCGGGCGGCCTGCTCATAAAGCCGTCCCGCCCGATACGACGAGCGCACCAGCGGTCCGGCCAGCACCCCGGCGAAGCCCAACTCCTCGGCGTGCCGCGCGAACTCGACGAATTCTTCCGGCCTCACCCAGCGTTCGACGGGGTGGTGACGCACCGACGGGCGCAAGTACTGGGTGATGGTGACGATGTCGCAGCCGGCATCGTTCAGGTCGGCGAGCGCGGTGCGCACCTCGTGCGGCGTCTCGCCCATGCCGAGGATGAGGTTGCTCTTGGTGACCAAACCGAAGTCGCGCGCCGCGGTCAGCACGTCGAGGCTGCGCTGGTAGGTGAAGGCGGGCCGGATCCGTTTGAAGATGCGCGGCACGGTTTCGACGTTGTGCGCCAACACCTCCGGGCGTGAGTCGAACACCTCGGCGAGCCGGGTGGGATCGCCGTTGAAGTCGGGGATCAACAGCTCGACGCCGGTCGACGGATTCAATTCCTTGATGGCACGCACGGTCTCGGCGTACAGCCAGGCTCCGCCGTCGGGCAGGTCGTCACGGGCCACCCCGGTGACGGTGGCGTAGCGCAGGCCCATCGTGCGCACGCTGTCGGCGACCCGCCGGGGCTCGTCGCGATCCAGTTCGGCGGGCTTCCCGGTGTCGATCTGGCAGAAGTCGCAGCGGCGGGTGCACTGATCACCGCCGATCAGGAAGGTGGCCTCGCGGTCCTCCCAGCATTCGAAGATGTTGGGGCAGCCGGCCTCCTCGCACACCGTATGCAGACCTTCGCGCCGGACCAGGCTCTTGAGCTGGGTGTACTGCGGACCCATCCGGGCCCGCACCCTGATCCACGGCGGTTTGCGCTCGATCGGAGTCTGGGCGTTGCGCACTTCCAGGCGCAAGAGCTTGCGTCCTTCCGGTGCGACAGTCACATCGCTGATGCTACGCGCGCTGCGGGGTGGTCACGGACCGGCAGCACTCCGTCCAAGGCGTCGCAGACGGCGTCGCCAACCGCCGTCTGCACATCCTCGACCGACACCGGTCGGCGCAGCTCGGCCGACAGTGACGTCACTCCGGCGCCGCTGATGCCGCACGGCACGATGGCGCTGAAAGCGGTTAGGTCGCAGTCGCAGTTGAGGGCGAATCCGTGCAGGGTGGTCGCCCGCGACACCCGGACGCCGATGGCGGCCACCTTGCGGTCGGGCCGCCCCCCGTCGCCCGGGACCCACACCCCGGACCGGCCCCGCACCCGGACCGCACCCACGCCTAAGTCGGCGCAGACCTTGATGAGCGCCTCTTCCAGGCGGCGCACGTAGTTGACCACGTCGAGCGGTTCGGCCAGCCCGATGATCGGATAACCGACCAGCTGGCCGGGACCGTGCCAGGTGATCTTGCCGCCACGATCGGTGTCGACGACTGGCGTGCCGTCCACGGGCCGTTCGTGCGGCTCGGTGCGCCGCCCCGCCGTATAGACCGCGGGGTGCTCCAGCAGTAGCAGCGTGTCGCTACCGCCGGCCACCCGCGCGTCGGCCAGATCGCGTTGCTGCTGCCAGGCCACGCGGTAGTCGACGGTGCCCAGCCGGCGGACGTCGATCAAGGCCTGGCTGGATCGGATGGATTCGATCACCTTCGCGACGGTACTCGGCCCGGGCCGGCGAGGCGCGCCGCGGGCGGCGGGGCGGCCTGTGCCGTCGCGTGGCGAGCGCCACTAGTCGTGGTCGCGGCGGGCGGTGGCGTAGGTGAGCGCCTCGCCAATGGTGTTGTGGTGGAAAGTGAATCCGGCACGCTCCAGTGCCGACGGGATGGCGCGTTGCCCCATCAGCAGGCCCTCCTCGGCGAACTCGCCCAGCGCCGCCCGGATCACAAATCCGGGCACCATCAACGGGGTTGGACGGTTGACCGCGCGCCCGAATGCGGTGGTGAACTCGGCATTGGTGACCGGAGCGGGCCCGGTCATGTTGACCGGGCCGGTCAGCTCGGGCTCGAAAATTGCGTACAACAGCGCACGCACTTCGTCTTCGAGCGTGATCCACGACATGTACTGGCGCCCGCTGCCCAGTCTTGCACCGAGGCCGGTGCGGAACAGCGGCCGCAACCGGGCCAGGGCGCCACCGGCGGGGGAGAACACCAGCCCGGTGCGGGCCAGCACCACCCGGGCGCCGCCGTACTGGGCGGGCAGGGTGGCGGCTTCCCAGTCTTCGCACAGCTGCGCGAGGAAACCGGTTCCCGCACGGTCGTTTTCATCCACCACGCGGTCCTTGGTATCGCCGTAGAAGCCCACTGCGCTGGCGTTGACCATGGTCGCCACACCGGCGTCGGCGACGGCATGCGCCAAGACTTCGGTGGGGGTGATTCGGCTGTCTCGCAGACTCTGCTTGAATGCGCCCGACCAACGCCGCCTGCCGATGTTGACCCCACACAGGTTGACCACGGCGTCGACGTCTGAAAGCGTGTCGGGGTCGAGGTCGCCCGTCTCGGGATTCCAGTGCAGCTCATCGGCATTCGCCGGGGTGCGGCGCACGATGCGCAGTACCCGGTGATCGGCGGCGCGCAGGGCCGCGGTGAGCGCGGAACCGATGAGGCCGGACGAACCCGCAATCGCGATGACGGCGTTCTGACCAGCGCGAGCCACGTTCGCTTGTCCTTCTACAGACCGAGGTCGGCCTCGAAGGCTCCCTCTTCCAGTCGATGCTTGATGGTGGTCAGGAAGCGACCCGCGTCTGCGCCGTCGATCAGCCGGTGGTCATAGGTCAACGGCAGGTAGCAGATCGAGCGGACGCCGATCGATTCGTTGCCGGCCTCGTCGACCACGACGCGCGGCCGCTTCACGATGGCGCCGGTGCCCAGCATGGCGGCCTGCGGCGGAACCAGGATCGGGGTGTCGAACAGCGCCCCCTGGCTACCGATGTTGGTGATGGTGAAGGTGCCCCCGGACAGCTCGTCGGGCTTGAGGTCGCCCGACCGGGCGCGCGCGGCGATGTCGGCGATCGCCCTGGCCAGCCCGGCCAGAGACAGGTCACCCGCGTTGTGTACGACGGGCGACAGCAGCCCCTGTTCGGTGTCGACCGCGAAGCCGAGGTGCTCGGCGTCGTAGTAAGTGATCTCCTTGGTGTCCTCGTTGTAGCTCGCGTTGACGTTGGGGTGGATCTTCAGCGCGTCGATCACCGCCCGGGCGATGAACGGCAGGAAGGTCAGGTTCACCCCCTCGCGCTCGGCAAAAGCCGCCTTGGCCCTGGCCCGCAACCCGACCAGCCTGGTCATGTCGACCTCGTGGGTTTGGGTGAGTTGGGCTGTCGCCTGTAGTGATTCGCGGGTTTTGTTCGCGGTGATCTGACGGATCCGGCTGGCCTTCTGGGTGGTGCCCCGCAGGTGCGCCAGCGCCGGAGCCGGGGTTGGCGCCGCCGCCGCCCTGGGGGCCGCGGCAGCGGGGGCCGGCGCGGCCGCGGGCGCCTGGGCGGCCTGTTGCTTCTGTTCGGCGGCGGCCAGCACGTCTTGCTTGCGGATGCGACCGCCCACCCCGGTGCCCGTCACCGAGTTCAGGTCGATGTTGTTTTCTGCGGCCAGTTTTCGCACCAGCGGCGTCACGTACGGAGTGCCGTCGGTCCCCGAGCTTACCGGTTGCGGTTGCGCCGGTTGAGCTTTCGGCTCCGGCGTCGGCTTGGGCTGCGGGGCGGGGGTCGGCGTGGGTTCGGGCTTGGGCTGCGCCTGCGCCTGCGGCTGGGGTGCCGGTTGCGGCTTGGGCGCGGACGGGGGCGGGGGCTGGGGAGCGGCGGGTGCCGCGGGCGCCGCGGCGTCGGAACCTGCGCCGATGCGCGCCAGCTCGCCACCTACCGGCACGGTTGCGTCTTCCTCGGCGGTGATGCTGATCAGCACACCGGCCACCGGTGACGGGATTTCGGTGTCGACCTTGTCGGTGGACACTTCCACCAGTGCGTCGTCGACCTGGACCAAATCACCGACCTTCTTGAGCCATCGGGTCACGGTGCCCTCGGTCACCGACTCGCCAAGCTCGGGCATCAACACCGGGGTCGCGGCGCCGCCATCGGAGCCTTGCTGGGCGCGTGCGGCCTGCGGCTCGGGCTGGGACGGCGGCTCGGCCTGCGCCTGCGGCTCCGGCTGGCTCGGCGCCGGCGCGGCCGGCTGCGAGTCGCCACCCGCCGCGCCACCCTCGGAGGCGTCGCCGATCACGGCCAGCTCGCCGCCCACCTCGACGGTGTCGTCCTCCTGGGCGACGATCTTGGTCAGGACACCGGCAGCCGGCGACGGGATTTCGGTGTCGACTTTGTCGGTGGACACCTCGACGAGGGGCTCGTCGAGCTCGACCGTATCGCCTTCCTGCTTGAGCCAGCGGGTGACCGTCCCCTCGGTGACGCTTTCACCGAGTGCCGGCATCTGGACGGAGAAGGCCATCTTTTCTGACTCCTCGATCGCTCGTGGGTCGGGGTGGGTCGATCAGCTCGCGTGGGAAGGCGAAGTAGCAATCCAAAACTATCCTGTCACTGCGCCCTTGTCGGCACACATCCAGGGCGGATACCCGCGCTGGGCGGGTGACCCCGATCACGCTTGCTACGGTGTGGCCACCACAGCCAGAGCGGGGAGGGCCCAATGCCGCCATCACAACACGTACCTCAACATTTCGTCGACAGCGCCGACGGCGCCCGCATCGCGGTCTACGAAGAGGGCAACCCCGAGGGCCCCACGGTCGTGCTCGTGCACGGCTTCCCCGACTCGCATGTGCTGTGGGACGGGGTCGTCCCGCTGCTGGCCGAGCGGTTCCGGATCATCCGCTACGACAACCGCGGCGTCGGCATGTCGTCGGTGCCCAAGCCGGTGTCGGCCTACACCATGGACCGCTTCGCCGACGACTTCGCGGCGGTGACCGGCGAGCTGAGCCCGGGCCGGCCCGTGCACGTGCTGGCCCACGACTGGGGCTCGGTGGGGGTGTGGCACTACCTGAAGCGTCCCGGCGCCGATGACCGGGTTGCCACGTTCACCTCGGTGTCCGGCCCCGCTCAAGACCAGCTGGTCGACTACATCTTCAGCGGCCTGCGGACACCCTGGAAGCCGCGCACCTTTGCCCGGGCGATCAGCCAGGCGCTGCGGCTGACCTACATGATCTTCTTCTCGATCCCAGTGCTCGCGCCGTTGTTCCTCCGGCTCACCCTGGCGGTTCCGGCGCTGCGCCGCAACGCGGTCGACAACATCCCCGTCGAGCAGATCCACCACTCCGAGAAGCTGGCCAGGGATGCCGCGCAGTCGGTGAAGACCTATCCCGCCAACTACTTTCGATCGTTCTCCGGTCGCAAGCAGGGCGTCGCGGTCATCGATGTACCGGTGCAGCTCATCGTCAACACCAAAGACAAGTACGTGCGGCCCTACGGCTACGACCACACACCGCGCTTCGTGCCGCGGCTGTGGCGCCGCGACATCCAAGCCGGTCACTTCTCGCCGATGTCGCATCCGCAGGTGATGGCGGCCGCGGTGCGCGAGTTCGCCGATCAGGCCGAGGGCAAGCAACCCAGCCGTGCATTGCTGCGCGCGCAAGTGGGGCGCCCCCGCGGGTCGTTCGGCGACACCCTGGTATCGGTCACCGGAGCCGGCAGCGGAATCGGCCGCGCGACCGCGTTTGCGTTCGCCCGTGAAGGCGCCGAGCTGGTGATCAGCGATATCGACGAAGCCGCCGTCAAGGCCACGGCTGCCGAGATCGCCACCCGCGGTGGCGTCGCGCACGCCTACGTTCTCGATGTGTCTGATGCGGCGGCGGTGGAGTCGTTTGCCGAGCGGGTCAGCAGCGAACACGGCGTGCCGGACATCGTCGTCAACAACGCCGGCATCGGTCACGCGGGCGGATTCCTGGATACCCCGGCCGAGCAGTTCGACCGGGTGCTCGACGTCAACCTCGGTGGCGTGGTCAACGGCTGCCGGTCGTTCGCCCAACGGATGGTGGAACGCGGCACCGGCGGATATATCGTCAACGTGTCGTCGATGGCGGCCTACGCCCCGCTGCAGTCGTTGAACGCCTACTGCACGTCCAAGGCGGCGACCTACATGTTCTCGGACTGCCTACGCGCCGAACTCGACGCCGCCGGCGTGGGCCTGACCACGATCTGCCCCGGCGTGATCGACACCAACATCATCAACACCACCCGATTCGATGCGCCCGTGGGAAAGCAATCCAACGTCGTCGACGACCGCCGCGGGCAACTGGGCAAGATGTTCGCGCTGCGCCACTACGGCCCGGACAAGGTTGCCAACGCGATCCTGTCTTCGGTCAAGAAGAAGAAGCCGATTCGCCCGGTGGCACCGGAAGCCTATGCGCTGTACGGTCTTTCGCGCCTGGCGCCGCAGGGGCTGCGTAACGCCGCACGGTTGCGGGTTATCTGAGGCGGGCTAAACGCCGGGCGACGCACCGCGACGTCCAGTCAGCAACGTCGCGCCGATCGCGATGACCCCGAGCACGGCCAGCGGTATCGCCCACGCGCGCCGGCCGCTCACCGACGACTGACACTGCGCTACATAGTCGGTGTGCGGGACGATCTGATTCAGGATGGGGATATTTGCCCCACTGCTGTTGTTGGCGCTTCTGGCCGCAGAAAGGTCCGTCGCCACGGCGTTTCCGCATCCGACCGAATGGCCGTTGCTGTCGGAAACCGACACCGGCACCAACAGTCCGATGACTCCGGCCAATAGCAGCACGGCTCCCACACCGATGACCAACCGTCGCATCGTCATGGTTTCGCCTTTCGTCGTCCAGGATTCGACCGCTAGGGAGATTAACCGCAGTCCAGCGCCGGTAAACCCGAGGTCGAGGCCGAATAACACCTCGATTGTCGGGTATCCGCCGCCTAGCCGAAAGAGATGGAGGGTTTTGACGTGATCACTGCAACGCGCGAGGTGCCCCGGTCGTGTGAGCGGGTGTGGGAGGTGCTAGCACAGGGCTGGACCTACACCCAGTGGGTGGTGGGCAATAGCCGCATGCGGGCCGTCGATCCGAACTGGCCCGAGCCGGGCTCCTCGATCAAGCACTCGATCGGGATTTGGCCGCTGGTCATCAACGACGCGACCATCGTGGAAGAAAGCGAACCGCCGCACAAGCTGGTGCTGCTTGCCCGGCTGGGTCCGCTGGGTGCCGCGCGAATCACCATGCTGCTACACGAGATTCCCGAGGGCTGCCGGATCGAGATGATCGAAGTGCCCGCCGAAGGGCCAATGGGGGTCGTTCCTGATTCGGTTGCGCTGGCGGCGGCCTATCCGCGCAACATGGAGTGCCTGTGGCGGCTGGCGGCTTTGTCGGAACGCTTGGAGCCGAGCCAGGTAAAGTGACCGTGGCCGACACCGCCGATGCCGTCGTGATCGGGGCGGGACATCACGGACTGGTGGCGGCGTCGATGCTCGCCGACGCCGGCTGGGACGTTCTGGTACTGGAAGCCCAGCCCGAACCGGGTGGAGCCGTACGCAGCGCGGAGCTGACGCCGGGCTACATCACCGACCTGTTCAGTTCCTACTATCCGATGACCGTGGCGTCTCCGGCGATGACGGCGCTGCGGTTGGAGGATCACGGGTTGCGATGGTCGCATGCGCCGACCGTGGTCGGTCACCCGCGCAACGCCTCCGACGATGACCCACCGCTGGTGTATCACGATCCCGCCCAGACGGCAGCGGAATTCGCGCGGCGAGTACCCGCTGACGGCGAGAACTGGTGGCGGCTGGTGGAGCTGTGGAACAAGATCAAGACCCCACTGCTCGACGCCATGCTGGCGCCCTTTCCGCCGGTGCGTCCGCTGCTCGGGCTGCTGCGCAAACTCGGCACGCCGGAAGCGGTTCGGGTCGCGCGTCTGCTGGTGCAGCCGGCCAATGCCATGGCTGGTCAATTGTTTGACGGTGAGGCACCGCGAGTGTTGCTGTTAGGCAATGCGATGCACGCCGATGTCCCGCCGGACGCACCCATCAGCGGCGCCATGGGCTTCCTGATGACGATGCTGGCACAGGATCGCGGCTGGCCGGTGCCGGTCGGCGGGTCGGGCCAACTCACCGCGGCGCTGGTGAAGCGCGCCTGCTCGGCCGGGGCGCGAATCGAATGCGATCAGAACGTTTCTCGCATCCAGGTACGGGGCGGCCGGGCAGTCGGCGTGACCACCGCGCAGGGACGGTCGGTGACTGCCCGCCGCGCGGTGGTGGCCGACGTGACGGCCCCGCGATTGTTCTGCGACATGCTACCCCGGGACGCGGTCCCGCCAGCGCTCCTTCGCGACCTCCAACACTACGAATGGGATCCGCCGGTGGTGAAAGTCAACTATGCGCTGGCAACACCGATTCCGTGGCGGGCCCAAAACCTGCGGTCGGTGGGCACCGTCCACCTGGGCGCAGACGGGGATGGGCTTATTCGCTGGATGGCCGACTTGAACACCCGCGTCATACCCGAGCATCCGTTCATGTTATTGGGCCAGACCACCATTGCGGATCCCAGCAGATCACCGACCGGCACCGAAAGCGTCTGGGCCTACACGCATTTGCCGCGAAATGTTTTTGACGACGCTTCCGCGGACCGGCTGGCCGCCGCGGTGGACCGGGTCATCGAAGAGCACGCACCGGGATTCGGTTCGGCGGTGATCGACCGGTTCGTGCAGCGGCCGTCGGATCTCGAGGCCAGCGACGCCAACTTGCATCTCGGGGCGCTCAATGGCGGTACCGCGCAGTTGCAACAGATGCTGGTCTTTCGCCCCGCACCCGGCATGGGTCGGGCCGAAACACCGGTCGAGCGGCTGTATTTGGGCAGCGCGTCGGCCACACCAGGTGGCTCGGTACACGGAGCGTGCGGGCGTAACGCGGCGAATGCGGCACTGGCCGGCGATGGCGCGACCGGCTGGCCACGCCGCAAATTGGGCCCGGCCGTGATCAAACGGCTGACCGGCTAGCCCTTTACTAGCCCTTGTCGGCGATGTCCTCGAGCACCGCGAACATGGTCCGTGTCGGCACGCCGGTGGAGCCCTTGGGCGAGTAGCCCCACGGGCTGCCGGTGTTGTAGGCCGGTCCGGCCACGTCGATGTGCGCCCAACTCACGCCCTCGGCGACGAATTCACGCAAAAACACCCCCGCCACCAGCATGCCGGCGAAGCGCTGGCCACTGATGTTCGACAGGTCGGCCACCGTGGACTTGAGGTCTTCCTTGAGTTCGTCGGGCAGCGGCATCGGCCAGCCGTTTTCGCCGACCCGCTGCGAGATCGACGCGACGCGGTCGCGAAACTCGTCGCTGCCCATCACCCCGGGGATCCGGGCGCCCAGCGCCACCGTCTGCGCGCCGGTCAGCGTGGACGTCTCGATCAGGTAGTCGGGGTTGTCCTCGCACGCCCGCACGATGGCATCGGCCAGGATGAGCCTGCCCTCCGCGTCGGTGTTCTGCACCTCCACCGTGATCCCGCCGTACTGTGTGAGCACGTCGCCGGGGCGCTGCGCCGTGGCCGACGGCATGTTCTCGGCCATCGGCACGGTGGCGATCACGTCGATCGGAAGTTTGCGCTGCGCAGCCAGTGCGACGGTCGCGATCACGGCAGCGGCACCACCCATGTCCGAAGTCATGTGGTGCATCCCCGCCGCCGGCTTGATCGAAATGCCGCCCGTGTCGAACGTGACGCCCTTGCCGACCAGCGCCACCTTCTTCGCTTGCTTCGGTTTCTTGGCCAGCTTCGAGCCGCGGTGGGTCAGGCGCACCAGCCTGGGCGGACGCGACGAGCCCTGCCCGACGCCGATGATTCCGCCGTAACCGCCCTTCTGCAGCGCCTTGTCGTCCAACACCTCCACCTCGAGGCCGACGGACTCACCCAAAGCTTTTGCGCGCCTGGCGAATTCGGCAGGGAACAGATGACTGGGCGGGGTGTTGACGAAGTCGCGCGCCGTGGCGACGGCCGCCGATACGGCGGCGGCGTGCGCGGCGTCGTTCTTGGCGTCCCTCGCGGTGGCCAGCACCGTGATTTTGCGCAGCCCCGGGTCTTTGGGGGCCGTCTTGTCGCTGCGAAATTCGGTGAACCGGTAGCTGCCCAGGATCAGGCCCTCGACAGCGGCCGAGGCGACGCCTGCACCGGGCAGTCCGGCCAGCGTGGTGATCACCGATTCGGTCTTGCCGAGCGACCGCGCGGCCACGCCGGCGGCGCGCCGGACGGTGTCGGCCGGCCACTCGGACCGGCCTTTGCCCAGGCCGATGGTCAGCACGCTGGACACCGGCAGCGACGGTGCCACCAGCCGGTGCACCTGTTCGGCGCTCCCGGTGGCCTCCAGCGCCCGCAGGCCCGAATCGATCTCTGCGACCGCCCCGGACGACAGGAACGGCTCGGCCGCCACAACGGCCGCGCCCGGCTTGTCGTCCTCGCCGGTTGAGATGACGGGCACGATCAACACGGTGGATGTCGCGGCGCGCCGTGGCAGCGACGAGGCGACGGTGACGGCAGGGGCCTGGTATCCCGGTTCGGTACTCACGCGTAATCACCCTAGTCATCGCGGATCGGTCTAGCTCGGTGGTGTCCTGGCGCTCAGGTCGAACGCCGGTACCGGGTCGTCAAATCCCTTGAGCATCAACGGGCCATGGGCGACCGCCGGCCGGTCCGGCAACTCGTCGTGCACCGCCGAGTCGGCAAGTATCTGTCTCGGAGCCGCCGCCGCCACGAGTCGCGCCGCCAGGTTGACCGGACCGCCGAAGTAGTCGCCGTTGATCGCCAAGACGCTGCCGTAGGCGAGGCCGGCACGTACCTGCAGACCCTCCTCGCGCGCCCGCGGGTGGTCGACGAGATCGACCGCCGCCCTGACGAGTTGCTCGGCCGACGCGCTCACCCACATCACCTCGTCGCCGATGAACTTCACCACCCGGCCGCCATCGCGGAGGACCACGTCAGAGACCGTTCCGGCGAACTCGTTGAGCAGGTCCGACAACTGCGCGGGGGTAAGCGCGTTGGTGAGCACGGTGAAACCGGACAGATCGGCAAAACCGATCCCGCACACCACGCTTGCCGAGGTGTCGCGAAGGACGCCCTCGAAGTGGGTGCGCGCGCCGGTCAGGTGGTGGCGGTGCACGACGTCGATCAGTGGACCGATCCGGGGGACGAACTCCGCGACCGCTCGGTACGCCTGCGCCGTGGCGAGCTCGTCGTGAGTATGGGTCATCTGGATGTCCGGCGTCCCGGCGCGGATGGCCGTCGACTCGGCCTCCGCGAGCCGGGCCATCGCGGCGCCGAGGACCCGCAGCATGCCGTGTGCGCCGTCCTCACCCACCACCACCTTGAGCGCGACCCAGGTCGACAACGCGTCGACGTCGGCCTGGCTCAGCACCGCAACGTCGGGCCCGGCGACGGTCAAGCCGAGCAAAGCCCACGCGTGCGCCACCTCTTCGGCCGATATGCCGAGTTGCTCGGCCGCGGCTTGCACGGTATAGATCGGGCGACCCGACCAGGCCAGGACGTCACCGGCCAGCCCGAACAGGCGGCCGCGCCGTTCGGCTTCGACCATCTCGTCGATCGTGAAGCCAAGATCGTCCAAGTACTTGATCAGGTCGGCCCGTTCCCGCGGGTTGGCGATCCCGGCGGCCTCGAGCTCATCGAAGTCATACGACTCGGACACCTGCCCAAGTGTGCCAGCACCGGAGCGGATTAGGGTGGGACGCCGTGAGCGAGCTGGAGCACGGACCGCTGGAAGACCGTCATCGCGATATGGGCGCGAGCTTCGCCGAGTTCGGCGGCTGGCTGATGCCGGTGTCGTACGCCGGCACCGTCAGTGAGCACAACGCGACGCGCAACGCGGTCGGCCTCTTTGACGTCAGCCACCTGGGCAAGGCATTGGTCCGCGGCCCTGGGGCGGCGCGGTTCGTCAACTCCGCGCTCACCAACGACCTGAATCGCATCGGGCCGGGTAAGGCGCAATACACGTTGTGCTGCAACGAATCCGGCGGCGTCGTCGACGACCTGATCGCCTACTACGTCGACGACGACGAGATCTTCCTGGTGCCCAACGCCGCCAACACCGCCGCCGTGGTCGCCGCGCTGCAGGCCGCCGCCCCGAGCGGGCTGACCGTTACCAACCGGCACCGCGCGTATGCCGTGCTGGCCGTGCAGGGACCGCGATCGGCCGACGTGCTCGGCGAACTGGGCCTGCCCAACGACATGGATTACATGGCGTATGCCGACACGTCGTTCTCCGGCGTGCCGGTGCGGGTCTGCCGCACCGGCTACACCGGCGAGCATGGCTACGAGCTGCTGCCGCCGTGGGACTCCGCCGGTGTGGTGTTCGACGCCCTGGCCGCGGCGGTCAGCGCGGCCGGCGGCGAACCGGCCGGCCTGGGTGCGCGGGATACCCTGCGCACCGAGATGGGTTATCCGCTGCACGGCCATGAACTTGCCCTCGACATTTCCCCGCTGCAGGCGCGCTGCGGCTGGGCGATCGGCTGGAAGAAGGAAGCGTTCTTCGGCCGGGACGCCCTGTTGGCCGAGAAGCAGGCGGGTCCCGCGCGGCTGCTGCGCGGGCTGCGGATGGTGGGCCGCGGCGTGCTGCGCCCCGGGCTGACGGTGCTCGCCGGTGACACCCCGGTGGGTGTCACCACCTCGGGCACGTTCTCCCCGACGCTGCAGGCCGGGATCGCACTGGCGCTCATCGACACCGATGCCGGGATCGAGGACGGTCAGGAGATCACCGTCGACGTTCGCGGCCGTCGCGCCGCATGTGAAGTCGTGCGTCCGCCCTTCGTCGCGGTGAAAACCCGCTAGCCGCGCCGCTTGCGCGGGCGAAATCCGATTCGGTAGACGGATATACAATCAGCCAATGACCAGTGGCTCCCTCGAGTTCACGGTTTCGCGCTCGGCAAATCCGGCAACCGATGCTGAACGCGAAACCATCCTGGCCGAGCCCGGTTTCGGCAAGTACTTCACCGATCACATGGTGTCGATCGACTACGACGAGACCGGCGGGGGTTGGCACAACGCGCGCGTCATCCCCTACGGCCCGATCGAGCTGGACCCGTCGGCGATAGTGCTGCACTACGCGCAGGAGATCTTCGAGGGACTCAAGGCGTACCGCTGGGCCGACGGCTCGATCGTGTCGTTTCGCGCCGAGGCCAATGCCGCCCGGCTGCGGTCCTCGGCGCAGCGGCTGGCGATCCCGGAGCTGCCCGAAGAGCTGTTCATGGAATCGCTGCGCCAGCTCATCGCCGTCGACAACGCATGGGTTCCGGCCGCCGGCGGCGAGGAGGCGCTGTACCTGCGCCCGTTCGTCATCGCCACCGAGCCCGGTCTGGGGGTGCGGCCGTCCAAGCAATACCGCTATCTGCTGATCGCCTCGCCGGCCGGCGCCTATTTCAAGGGTGGCATCAGCCCGGTGACCGTATGGGTGTCGACGGAGTACGTGCGGGCCAGCCCCGGCGGGACCGGCGCGGCCAAGTTCGGCGGCAACTACGCGGCCTCCTTGTCGGCTCAGGCCGAAGCCGCGGCCAATGGCTGCGATCAGGTGGTGTGGCTCGACGCCGTCGAGCGGCGTTTCGTCGAAGAGATGGGCGGGATGAACATCTTCTTCGTGTTCGGCAGCGGCGGGTCGGCGCGACTGGTCACCCCGGAGCTGTCCGGCTCACTGCTGCCCGGCATCACCCGAAACTCGTTGCTGCAGCTGGCCATTGACGCCGGATTCGCCATCGAGGAACGCCGGATCGATATCCACGAATGGCAGAAGAAGGCCGCGGCCGGCGAGATCACCGAGGTGTTCGCCTGCGGTACCGCCGCCGTCATCACCCCCGTGTCGCACGTGAAGTACGGCGACGCCGAGTTCACCGTCGCCGACGGCCAGCCCGGTGAGGTGACGATGGCGCTGCGCGACACCCTGACCGGGATTCAGCGCGGCACCTTCGCCGACACCCACGGTTGGATGGCGAGGCTGGGCTGACGCGGTGAGCTAAAACCGCACCAGCCCGGCGAGCAGCACCGCGGCCACCGTCGCGGTCAGTTCGATCGCGGCGCCCAGTACGTCACCGGTGATGCCGCCGAACCGGCGAACGCAGTGCCGCACCAGGATCGCGCCACAGCCCAGGGCCACCAGCACCGCCACCGGTCCCTGCCACGGCCGCGGCCCGGCCACCAGCGAAACCGCCAGCAGCACCGCGACCCAGGCCGCCACCACCGGGGTCGGCTGGCTTCCGGCGACCCGCGCGCCCAGGGCGCTGCCGTCGGCCGCCGGCACCGCCCGATGGCCGGCCAGCACCGCGGCCACTCGGCCTGCGAAAACCGCCACGCCCACCGCGGCCACGCCGGGGACGACCCGGCCAGGGGCCCCCAGCGCCGAAAACGCCAATGCCTGGAACATGATCACCACGACTACGGCGGCGACGCCGAACGGCCCGGTCGATCCTGCGCGCATCACCGCCAGGGCGCGCTGCGGCGGCCCATAGCAGCCCAGGCCGTCGGCGGTATCGGCGACACCGTCGAGATGCAAGCCGCGGGTCACCAGCAGCAGCACCGTGACCGCGAGCAGACCGGGCAGCGGGCCGGACGCCCCGAACACCTGAATCCCACCCCAGGTCACGGCCGCGGCCAACGCCCCCAAGGCGGCGCCAACCGCCGGCAGCGCGGTCATGGCGCCGCGGCCCATCGGCGCGTCGCCGTGCGGGACGGGCAGCACCGTCCCGAACGCGAAAGCGGTTGCCAGAGAACGGATCACGACGGGGGAGCGGGCTGAGCTGGGCCGTCGCCGCGGTTGGACACACCGGCTTGGGTGAAGGTCGCCATCGACGACAGGGCGGCCACCGCGGCGCGCAACACCGGCAGCGCGAGGGCAGCGCCGGTGCCCTCACCCAGTCGCATCCGCAGGTCGAGAATCGGCTCCAAATCCAGCGCCGTCAGCGCCAGCGTGTGGGCGGGCTCGGTGGACCGGTGACCGGCTTGCCACCACAGTCGGGCGCCCGGCACCAGGTGCTCGGCGACCAGTGCTGCCGCCGTCACCGCCATGCCGTCGAGCAGCAGTGGTGTGCGCCGGACCGCGGCCTGAGCGCAAAAGCCGGCCATCGCCGCCAGGTCGGCGCCCCCGGCGCGGCGCAGCAGCGCGACCGGATCCGGTAGCACCTGCCGCGCCCGGAACAGGGCATCGCGCACCGCGGCCGTCTTGCGAGCCCACCCGGCGTCATCGATCCCGGTGCCGAATCCCACCACGACGACCGGCTCGGCGTTCGTCAACGCCGCCACCAATACCGCTGCGGCCGTGGTGTTTCCGATCCCCATGTCACCGACGATCAGCAGGTCGGCCCCGGCATCGACCTCCTCGTCGGCGATGGCGGCGCCGGCCTCGAGAGCCCGCGTGGTCTCGTCGTCGCTCAACGCGTCCTCAACTCGGATGTCGCCACTGGCGCGGCGCACCTTGTGGGAGCCGATCCGGTCGGTCAACGCGTCCGCATCGACCGCGAGATCCGCGACCCGCACCGTCGCGCCCGCGATGCCGGCCAGGGCGTTGATTGCTGCCCCCCCGGCATCGAAGTTGGCGACCATCTGCGCGGTCACCTGCGGGGGGTACGCCGACACCCCTGCGCGGGCGACGCCGTGGTCACCGGCGAACACCACCACCCGGGCGCGCTCGAATTGTCTTGGCGGGCACTGTCCTTGACAAGACGCGACCCATGCCGACAAATCCTCGAGGCGGCCCAGGGCGCCCTTGGGCTTGGTCAGGGTGTCCTGGCGGGCACGGGCGGCGGCGGCGGCCCCCGCATCGGGCGGCGAGACGGCGGCGAATTCCATCAGGCACCCGGCGGTTTGATCGGTACCGGCTGCCCGGCGACCACCAGCACCACCCGGTCGCACAGCCGTGCGAGGCGCTGGTTGAGGCTGCCCAGTTCGTCGGCGAACCGGCGTCCGGAGGCGGTGGCGGGCACGATGGTCAGCCCCACCTCCGGGCTGACCAGCACCAGCGGGGAGGCGAAGTCGCCGACCGCGGCCAGCACGTCATCGACGGGGACGGCCACCGAGCCACCATCCCATGCCTCGGTGCGGTCCAGCACGCCGGTCAGCCAGATGCCCAGATCGTCGACCAGTGTGGGGGTCTGCGGCGATCGACGCAATTGCGTTGCGATGTCGTCGGTTTCGATCGTCGACCAGTGCGCGGGCCGGCGGCTGCGATGCTGGGCGATCCGATGCGCCCAGGCCGCATCGTCGTGGCCGACGGACCCGGGCGCCAGGTAGTGAACCGCCTGCCCGGCGGGCAACCCGTCGGCGATGGCTTTCTCCGCCCACTGCGATTTGCCTGACCTGATCCCGCCGAGCACCAGAGTGCGCACCGGTGTCAGCCCGCCTTCCGGCGAGCTCTAATCGACACTGCTGCCGTGCTTGACCTGGGGCCGCGGCGTTCGCATCCGGCGCATCTGAGACGCCCGGCCTGCGGCGTATAGGCCTAGCTTCCAACGACTTTCGGTGTTGTTCGGGAATTTCACGTCGACCAGCCTGCTGACCTTGCGGCCCAGGATCAGGCCGTCGACGCTCATCACGGCCATCAGCGCCAGCATGGCCGGCGACATCCACAGCTGCAGCTGCGGCACGCCGAACATGATGAACATCAGGAACAGGGTCGACGGCATGAACAGGCCCAGCAGATTGCGCCGGGAGTCCACCACGTCGCGAACGTAGCGGCGGACGGGTCCCTGGTCCCGCGGCAACAGATAGCCCTCTTCGCCGGCCATCATCCGCTGCCGTCGATCAGACATGCGGGCGCGGCTGGCGGCCTTGTCCGCCCGGCGCTCCTCGCGGCTCAGCTTGGGACCGGCCAGTGATTTGCGCCGGGCCCGCGCCTCGGCGGCCGTCATGGGCGCGGGCGCGGTCGGTCCCTTCCTGGCGCTGCGGCGGGCCTCGTTGCGCTTGGGGGTGGGCCGTCCCTTGGGGCCGGTCCGCTGCGCCTCGCGGGTGGTGGCGCCCGCGGCGCCGGCAACTTCCGAGGCGGCCGAGGCGGTCTCGTCGAGGTCGGTGTCCTGGCCTTTCTTGCGGCCCAACAGCTTCACAGTGGTCAGGTTACTTCGCGGATGGCTCGCGCCGGAATTCGCCTGGAATGCCTTCCTATTAGGCCTGCTTAGTGCCTCACTTGGCCCTACTCTTACACGAGATGAACGGCTGCAATTGATGGACGACGGGGCAGTGGACTCTGAGGATGATGGTCCCGGCCTGGCCCCCGGCCGTCTTCAATTGCCCGCCATGCAGGTTCTGGTGGCCCCGGACTGCTACGCCGACAGCATGTCGGCCCTCGAAGCCTCCGCCGCCATCGCTACCGGCTGGACGCGCTCGCGTCCCGGCGACCGGTTCATCGTCGCCCCGCAGTCCGACGGCGGTCCCGGCTTCGTCGAGGTGCTGGCCAGCCGGCTGGGGGAGACGCGGCGCCTGCGGGTGTCCGGACCGCTGAAAACCACGGTCGAAGCCGAGTGGGTGTTCGATCGCGGCTCGACCACCGCCTACCTGGAGTGCGCGCAAGCGTGCGGTTTGGCGCTGATCGGTGGAGCACCCACTCCGGAGACCGCAATGGCGGCGCACAGCAAAGGAGTGGGGCAGCTGATCGCCGAGGCGCTACGGGTGGGTGCGACCCGCATCGTGGTCGGGTTGGGCGGCAGTGCCTGCACCGACGGCGGGCAGGGCATGATCGCCGAACTCGGTGGCCTGGACACCGCCCGCCGGAAACTGGGCAACGTGGAGCTGATCGCCGCCTCCGACACCGAATACCCGCTGCTGGGACCGTGGGGGGCGGCCCGGGTGTTCGGACCGCAGAAGGGCGCCGACACGGCCACCGTCGCCGCGCTGGAAGTTCGCCTGCAGGCCTGGGCGCTGATCCTGGAGGCGGTGGCCGGACGGGACGTGAGCGCCGAGCCGGGCGCCGCGGCCGCCGGCGGCATCGGCGCCGGGCTGCTGGCGCTCAGCGGACGCTGTGAGTCCGGTGCGGCCATCATCGCCGAGCACACCCGGTTGTCCGACGACCTGGACACCGCCGAGATGATCGTCACTGGTGAGGGCCGGTTCGACGAGCAGTCCCTGCACGGGAAGGTGGTCGGATTTCTCGCCAAGGCGGCCCGGCCGCGGGGGATTCCGGTGGTCGTGCTGGCCGGTCAGGTCGATCTCGACAACGCGACAGTGCGCTCGGCGGGAATCATGGCGGCGTTATCCATCGCCGAGCACGCCGGATCGGTGCGATTGGCGCAGGCCGACGCGGCGAACCAACTGATGGGGTTGGCATCCGTAGTTGCGGCGCGACTCGGGAATACCGGTCCTGCAAGGTACCGTTGATGGAGTGGACTTTCGGGCGGTCCGGATCGCCCGGCGTAAGCCGGCGATTTCGGGCGTGAACGACCCCACCCAACGATGAGGGATGTAGGAGAAGCAATGACGGTGCAAAACGAGTCGAACGCCACGACGACTCACGGCGTGATCCTGACCGAGGCCGCCGCCACCAAGGCAAAGTCCCTGCTGGACCAGGAGGGCCGCGATGACCTGGCGCTGCGCATCGCGGTGCAGCCCGGTGGATGCGCCGGCCTGCGCTACAACCTCTTCTTCGACGACCGGACGCTGGACGGCGACCTGACCGCGGAGTTCGGCGGTGTGAAGCTGACGGTGGACCGGATGAGTGCGCCCTACGTCGAGGGTGCGTCCATCGATTTCGTCGACACCATCGAGAAGCAGGGCTTCACCATCGACAACCCCAACGCCACCGGGTCGTGCGCCTGCGGCGACTCGTTCAACTGATCGGTTAAACCCGCAGATCCGCCACTGGGGCGCGCAGTCCGGCTGGCGGCCTATGTCTAGTACGAGCCGCCGGTGCGCAGCACGTACGAGCAGACCATGATCTGTCCGCGCTGGAAGAGCAGCTGCGCGATGCCCTGCACCTGGCCGTGCATCGGGCCGCCGCTCACCGGCGACACCCGCATGGTGAACAGCGCCTGGGCCTGGTACTGCGACAGGTAGACGATCTTGTCGATCGAGGTCAGCTCGACCTCGGAGAACTGCTTGCGGAAGGCGTCGCTGCTGAGCTTTGCCAGCGCCTGGTCGGATCGTTTGTCCTGGACGCCGTCGTACAGGCCACACAGCGCGTTGCGGGCGATCTCGTCGATGTCGCGGTGCTCGAGCGCGTCCAGATAGCCCTGGATGGCCGTCTTCGCCGCGCCCTCGGAAAATGTGGTGCCGGTGTTGGCCCCGTTGGTGCGGACCCCGTACACGATGGCCACCGTCAGCACCGCGACGAGCGCGATGGCCAGCACGATGCCGACGATGAGCCGCCGCTTGGACCGCTGCGGCGGGTAGGGGACGCCCGCGGGAGGCTGCCCGGCATAATTGGCGGAAGCAGGTCCTGCCTGCGGAACTGAGGTGAAGCCCGGGCCACCGGCACTCGGGTCATCGGGATATTCGAGTGGCTGGGATTCGCTTGGGGGAGTTGGTCCTTCGCCGCCGACGGTGTGGTTCGGCGAGTGCGGACCTGCCATCGTGGTTCTCCTCGGTGGTAGACGGGACTGCGAGCGGGGTTGCGGCCCGAGCAATGTGATCCCGGCGACTTGAGTTGAGTTCCCTAGGGAGGCTAGCGCACGGCCTCAAGCCGAGGAGTGCACACAGCGACGGTCGAGACCCGTGAGTAAGCTAGATAACCTTACTAACGAAGGATGGAGTATTCGTGACGATCGCGGTGACAGGTTCGATTGCGACCGACAACCTGATGCGGTTCCCCGGCCGGTTTTCCGAGCACCTGCTGGCCGACCACCTGCAGAAGGTGTCCCTGAGTTTTCTGGTTGACGACCTGGTGATTCACCGCGGCGGCGTGGCGGGCAACATCGCCTTCGCCATCGGCGTGCTGGGCGGCGACGTAACGCTGGTGGGTGCGGCCGGCGACGACTTCGGCGACTACCGCGAATGGCTACAGTCGCACGGCGTCAACTGCGACCACGTGCTGATCTCGCAGACCGCGAAAACCGCGCGTTTCGTCTGCACCACCGACCTGGACATGGCCCAGATCGCATCCTTCTATCCCGGTGCCATGTCGGAGGCCCGCAACATCAAGCTCGCCGACGTCGCTTCCGGGGGCAAGCCCGACCTGGTGATCGTGGGGGCCAACGACCCGGACGCGATGGTGGTGCACACCGAGGAGTGCCGGACGCTCGGCCTACCGTTCGCCGCCGACCCGTCCCAGCAGCTGCCGCGCCTGTCCGGCGCGGAGATCGACAAGCTCGTCGATGGGGCGGCCTATCTGTTCACCAACGACTACGAGTGGGAACTGCTGCTTTCCAAGACCGGTTGGTCCGAGGCCGACGTGCAGGAGAAGGTCGACCTGCGGGTGACCACCCTGGGCGCCAAGGGCGTCGACATCGTCGAGCGGGACGGAACCACAACCCACGTCGGCGTGGTGCCCGAAACCAGCCAGACCGACCCCACCGGCGTCGGCGACGCGTTCCGGGCCGGTTTCCTCACCGGTCGCATCGCCGGGCTCAGCCTCGAGCGGTCCGCCCAGCTCGGCTCGCTGGTCGCCGTCCTGGTGCTGGAGTCCACCGGAACCCAGGAGTGGACGTGGGACCTCGCCGTCGCCAAGACCCGGCTGGCCGACGCCTACGGCGACGAGGCGGCCGCCGATATCGCCGCGGTCCTCGCCTGAAGCCTGGCTGTGAAGCCACGGCTTTGCCTGTGAGCCCTGGGCTTTGCCCGTGAAGCCACGGCTTTGCCTGTGAGCTGGCGGCGGCGACACGCCGAAGGCCTGCGCCCAAGGCTCACACTGAAAGCCCTGGGTTCACACTCAAAGCCCAAGGCTCACACTCACAGCTGCACGGGATAATGCGGCTCGCTGATCTGCGGCACCACGCTGTGCTCGACGAAGATCGCGTGCCAGAGCATGAATATCAACAGGGTCCACAGCCGGCGGCTGTGATCGCTGACGCCGTTGCGGTGCTCGTCGAGCATCCTGCGAACGGCGGCGAGGTCGACCAGGCGATCGGCCTGCGACGAGTCGACCATCGCGTAGGCCCACTCCAGCAGCTCGCCCGCGCGCAGCCAGTGCCGGATCGGAACCGGGAACCCCAGCTTGGGCCGGTGCAGCACGTGCGCCGGAACGATCGGCTCTAATGCGCGCCGCAGCGCATACTTCGTCGTCGAGCGGGTGATCTTGGCCTCGACCGGCAACCTCGACGCGACGGCGAACACCTCGGGATCCAGGAACGGCACCCGAAGCTCCAGCGAGTTGGCCATGGTCATTTTGTCGGCCTTGACCAAGATGTCGCCGCGCAGCCAGGTGAACAGGTCGATGTGCTGCATGCGTGCCACCGGATCCCAGCCCGTCGATTCGGCGTACACCGGCGCGGTGACGTCGGTGTGGGTCCACTCCTCGCGGAAGCCCGGCAGCACGTCGCGCAGCTGCGCGTCGGAGAAGCTGCGGGCGTTGCCGTAGTAGCGCTCCTCGAGCGTCAGTGAGCCGCGATGCAGCAGGCTCTTGCCGCGCATTCCCTCGGGCAGGGGTTTGGACACCTTGCCCATCGACCGCCGCAGCGGCCGCGGCAGGTATTTGAAGGGCTTCAGCGACAGCGGCTCGCGGTAAATCGTGTAGCCGCCGAACAATTCGTCGGCGCCTTCGCCGGACAGCACCACCTTGACGTGCTTGCGGGCCTCCCGGGCGACGAAGAACAGCGGCACCAGCGCGGGGTCGGCGACCGGCTCGTCGAGGTACCAGACGATCTCGGGCAGCGCGGCGACGAACTCGTCGGGCGTGACCACCTTGGCGATGTGGCGGGCGCCGATCGCCTCGGCCGAGGCCACCGCGACGTCGATCTCCGAGAAGCCCTCCCGCTCGAAACCGGTGGTGAACGTGATCAGCCGGGGATTGTGCCGGATGGCCAGCGCTGCGATGGCGGTGGAATCGATTCCCCCGGACAGGAACGCCCCGACGGTGACGTCGGCGCGCATGTGTTTGGCCACCGAGTCCTCGAGCACCGCGGTGATCTCGTCGTACCGGGCCTGTTCGGTATCGCGGGTCATCGGCACCGCGGCAAAGCCCGGCGCGAAATACCGGGTGATCTCCGGTTGCAGGCGGTCCGGACGGATCCGGGCGTAGCAGCCCGATTCGAGCCGGCGCACCCCTCGGTGCAGAGTCTCCGGCTCGGGCACGTACTGCAGCACCGTGTAGTGCTGCACCGCCCGCTCGTCGATCCCGGTGTCGAAGCCGACCAGTTGCGCCAGGTCCAGCAGGCACTTTTTTTCGCTGGCCACCGCCGTGCCGCCGGTGCCGGTCGCCATGAAAAGTGGCTTGATGCCGAAAGGGTCTCGGGCGCAGAACAATTCACGCGTCTCTGTATCCCACAGCGCGAACGCGAACATCCCGCGCAGTCGCGTCAAGACGTCGGTGCCCCAGCAGTGGTAGCCGGCGACGATGGTCTCGCCGTCGCCGTCGGTGGCGAAGACGGCGCCGTGCCGGGTGGCCAGTTCGTCGCGCAGCTCGAGGTAGTTGTAGATTTCGCCGTTGAAAACCAGCACGTAGCGGCCGGGTGCCTCGGGCGGTCCCCAGCGCAGTGGCTGATGCGAATGCGCGATGTCGATGATGGACAGCCGGTTGAAGCCGAAGACGGCGGAGCCGTCGGTGTCCGGGTCCACCCACGTGCCGGGCTCGTCGGGCCCGCGGTGGCGCATCGAATGCGAAGCGCGCGCGACGGCCTCATCGGCTCGGGCGGCGGCCGCTTCATCATCCGGGCCGTCCGGGGCGGCAACGAACGCCAGCAGACCACACACGGCGCCCCAGTATGCCGCACTCGACCCACGTCCGTGGACGTCGCACCCGGCACGTCGTGAAAGGTGTAGCAGACCGGCGAACGGGGTTTCGTCGCCCGTCTCAGGTGCGTGGTCTACGCTGCGTAGTATTCGATATCCGAGCAGGAGGCGCTAACGTGACCCCTCGCGAGCAGGACCGTTCGCAACGTTTGTCGCAGGGCAGCTTTCGGCGCCATTCCGGGGGCGCGGCGCAGGGTGTATCCCGTCGTCTTCGGCCCTTCGCGCTGACGTGCATGCTGGGCGTGCTGGCGTTGTTCCTGAGCGGATGCAGTAGCTGGGCGGACGCGCTGGCCCTGGGCTGGCCGCGGGGCATCACGCCGGAGGCGCACCTCAACCGCGAACTGTGGATCGGCGCGGTGATCGCCTCGCTCGTCGTCGGCGGCATCGTGTTCGGGCTGATCTTCTGGGCGTCGGCCTTCCACCGCAAGAAGGCCACCGACACCGAGCTGCCCCGCCAGTTCGGCTACAACATGCCGCTCGAGCTGGCGCTGACGGTGACGCCGTTCCTCATCATCTCGGTGCTGTTCTACTTCACCGTGGTGGTGCAGGAGAAGATGCTGCACCTGGCCAAGGATCCCGAGGTAGTGATCGACGTCACGGCCTTCCAGTGGAACTGGAAGTTCGGCTACCAGCGCGTGGCCTTCAAAGACGGCACGCTGACCTACGACGGCACGGACCCGGCCCGCAAGAAGGCCATGCTGTCCAAGCCGGAGGGCAAGGACGCACACGGTGAGGAGCGCGTCGGTGCCGTCCGCGGGTTCAACACCTCGGACCGCCAGTACCTGAATTTCGACAAGGTCGAGACGCTGGGATCCAGCCAGGAGATCCCCGTGCTGGTGCTGCCCACCGGCAAGCGCATCGAATTCGATCTCGCGTCCGCGGACGTGGTTCACACGTTCTGGGTGCCCGAGTTCTTGTTCAAGCGCGACGTGATCCCCAACGCCGACGCGAACAACTCGGTGCACGTCTTCCAGACCGAGGAGATCCAGACGCCGGGTGCGTTCGTGGGCCACTGCGCCGAGTTCTGCGGGACGTATCACTCGATGATGAACTTTGAGGTTCGGGTCGTCGCGCCCAACGACTTCAAGGCCTACCTGCAGCAGCGGATGGGTGGAAAGAGCAACGCCGAGGCATTGCAGGCGATCGGGCAGCCCCCGCTCGCGGTGACCACACATCCGTTCGACACCAAGCGCGGTCAATTGGCGGGAAGCCAGTAGGTTAGGACACCAAATGCATATCGAAGCCAGGCTATTCGAATTCATCGCCGGGTTCTTCATTGTGGTTGCGGTGCTCTACGGGGCGCTGACCGCAGTCTTCGCCACCGGGGGTGTGGAGTGGGCGGGCACCACCGCGCTGGTGCTGACCGGCGGCCTGGCCTTGATCACGGCGACCTTCTTCCGCTTCGTGGCGCGTCGACTGGACACCCGGCCAGAGGACTACGAGGGCGCTGAGATCAGCGATGGAGCAGGCGAATTGGGCTTCTTCAGCCCGCACAGCTGGTGGCCGATTCTGGTAGCGCTGTCGGCTTCGGTGGTCGCGGTGGGCATTGCGCTGTGGTTGCCGTGGCTGATCGTCGCCGGCGTGATGTTCGTGCTGACGTCGGTGGCCGGGCTGGTCTTCGAGTACTACCTCGGTCCCGAGAAGCACTGATTCGCGGCATAAAGGTCACAATCAGATCACGTGATTGGTGGGCAGTTCGCCACGACGGCTTTGCCCCTTGGGGGTTCGGTAGTGTTCTGCCCAGGCAAACGAGGAGCTTCCCAGCGCGCCCGCAACAGATGTGATCGCGGAGTCTTGCGCGCGGGTGAGGCAGTCGAACAGGGTAGGCAAAGGCAGAGATGAGCGGGTCGAGACCCCCGGCATGGGATCCTGACAAACCCGACGCTGCCGACCCGATCAGCCACGAACCGGATTCCGGCAGCGCGCCCGACGACGATCTGCAGCCCGGCGCCGGCCGCGATGTCCAGGGCGAGCCGGAACCCTTTGCGGACAGCGCCGAACACGCCGCTGCGAATCAAACCGACGAGACGGACGTGTACTCGCGGGCCTACTCGGCACCGGAGTCCGAGCACTTCACTACCGGCCCCTACGTGCCGGCCGATCTGCGCCTGTACGACTACGACGACTTCGACGAATCCCCCGACCCGGACGCCGCGCGCAGCACCGCGCGCTGGCCATGGGTGGTGGGGATCGCCGCCATCGTGGCCGCGATCGCGCTCGTCGTGTCGGTATCGCTGCTGTTCGCGCGCACGGATACCACCAAGCTCGCCAACCCCGGAACCACCACCGCGCCGTCCACGCCGCCGTTGCAGGACGAGATCACGACCACCAAGCCCCCGCCCCCGCCGCCACCACCGCCACCGCCGCCCACGACCGAACCGCCGCCCCCGCCAGCAACGGAGACCCAGACTGTGA
Organism: Mycobacterium sp. NGS56; assembly: GCF_059812425.1. Lineage (NCBI taxonomy): Bacteria > Bacillati > Actinomycetota > Actinomycetes > Mycobacteriales > Mycobacteriaceae > Mycobacterium > Mycobacterium sp. NGS56. Next base: position 507,499 of record NZ_JCALCQ010000003.1, on the reverse strand, counting down.
CGGTGACGCCTTCTCCGGCACCGCCGCCCCCACCCGCACCCGCTCCGGCGCCACCGCCGGCGACGTCCACAGCGGCCGCGCCACCGCCCACCACGCCGGCGGGCCCGCGTCAGGTCACCTACTCGGTCACCGGCACCAAAGCCCCGGGCGACATCATTTCGGTGACCTACGTCGACGCGTCCGGCCGGCGGCGCACGCAGCACAACGTGTACATCCCGTGGTCGATGACGGTCACCCCGATCTCGCAATCCGACGTGGGCTCGGTAGAGGCGTCCAGCCTGTTCCGGGTCAGTAGGCTCAATTGCTCGATCACGACCAGCGATGGAACAGTGCTCTCGTCGAACAGCAACGACTCGCCGCAGACGAGCTGCTGATGGTCAACCGATATTCGGCTTACCGAGGCGGCGTTGACGACGACACCGTCGCGCCCGAGGTCGTCGACCGCATCCTGATCGGCGCGTGTGCCGCCATTTATCTGGTGTTGCTGGGCGTCAGCGTGGCGGCCGTCGTCGCGCTGGTGGACCTGGGTAGGGGCTTTCACAAGGCGGCCCACAGCCCGCATACCACCTGGGTGCTGTACGCCGTCATCATCGTTTCGGCGCTGATCATCGCGGCCGCGATCCCCGTCTTGTTGCGCGCCCGCCGGATGTCGCAGTCCGAGCCGGCCGCTCAAGCGATGACGGCGCCGGCGCGCGCACCGTCGAGGCCTTCGATGCGGCTGGGGACCGGCGCCCTGCGCACCGGAACCGCCACGGTGCAAACGGCGACACCGTCCGCGGGGGGCGATTGGTCGGGCGATGCGGTGGACCGAGTCTGGTTGCGCGGCACCGTGATACTGACCGGCACCATGGGCGCGGCCCTGATCGCGTGCGCGGCGGCGACCTACCTGATGGCGATTGGCCACGATGGCGCGTCGTGGGTCGGTTATGGGTTCGCCGGCGTCATCACCGCGGCCATGCCGGCGGTGGAGTGGCTGCACATTCGCCAGCTGCGCGAGGTTGTCGCCGAGCGGCGTCGTTGACGTTCCGCGGGACCGCCACCGACACATAAACCACGCAGACGACCCGCCGCCGGGCAACGTCGTCGTGGTTTATGTCTCGCGGTTGGGTCCCCCGGCCGGGGCGCTTTCAATGCGCCCCCGGGCCGCCCGAGTTAGTGTTCGCCTTCGCCGTTTGTCGAACCGTTTGACGAACCGTTGAGGCCGTCCTGGTGCTCGCGCAGTGCGGTCAGGGCGCGCTGCTCAGCGCCGTGCGCCGCCTCTCGCAACGCCGCGTCCTCGGACACCGGGTCGGCGAACAGGAAGCTGCCGCTGCCCGGGGATCCGGCCGAGCCCAGCTTGTTCATCTTCTTGGGCAGCGGCGCGCCCTGGTACTCCAGCGGCAGCGGGTGCCCGTGGTCGTCGACCGGGCCGAGCGGCTGGTGCAGCTCGATGTAGGCGCCGTGCGGCAGCCGCTTGATGATGCCGGTCTCGATGCCGTGCTCGAGCACCGCGCGGTCGCTGCGCTGCAGTCCGATGCACCACCGGTAGGTGATGAAGTAGACGACCGGCGGAACGATCACCATGCCGATGCGCCCGATCCACGTCGTCGCGTTCAGCGAGATGTCGAACTTGTACGCGATGATGTCGTTCATCGCGGCCAGCGTCAGCAACATGTAGAACGCGATCGCCATGGCGCCGATCGACGTGCGCACCGGCACATCGCGCGGCCGCTGCAGCAGATTGTGGTGCGCGTTGTCGCCGCTGAACCGCTTCTCCAGGAACGGGTAGACGATCAGCAGGACGAAGATCAGGCCCATGATCAACGCCACCCAGACGGCAGCGGGGACGGTGTGGTGCCAGAAGTAGAACTCCCATGGCGGCCAGATACGGGCCAGGCCTTCGGTCCACATCATGTAGAAGTCCGGCTGCGAACCGGCCGAGACGTGAGAAGGCTTGTAGGGACCCAGGTTCCAGATCGGGTTGATTTGCAGCAGGCCACCCAGCAGGCCCAGCACGCCGACGATGGTGGCGAAGAACGCGCCGGATTTCACGGCGAACACCGGCATCACTCGCACGCCGACCACGTTGTGCTCGGTGCGACCGGGTCCGGGGAACTGGGTGTGCTTCTGGAACCACACCATGGCCAGGTGCAGCCCGATCAGCGCCAGGATGATTCCGGGCAGCAGCAGGATGTGCAAGGCGTACATCCGCGGGATGATGTAACCCGCTGTGGCGCATTCGTTTCCGACGCCACCGCACGGGAAGTCACCGCCGAACAGCGCCCAGTGCAACCAGGTGCCTATCACCGGCATACCCAGCGTGATCGAGGACAGGGCGGCGCGTAACCCGATGCCCGACAACAGGTCGTCGGGCAGCGAGTAACCGAAGTAACCCTCGAACATGGCCAGGATGAGCAGCAGCGAACCGATGACCCAGTTGGCCTCGCGGGGCCGCCGGAAGGCACCGGTGAAGAAGATGCGGGCCAGGTGCACCATGATCGACGCGGCGAAAATCAGCGCGGCCCAGTGGTGGACCTGCCGGACGAACAGGCCGCCGCGTACCTCGAAGGAGATGTCGAGGGTCGATGCGAAGGCCTTCGACATGTCCACGCCGCGCAGCGGCTGGTAGGCGCCGTTATAGGTGATCTCACCCATGGACGGATCGAAGAACAGCGTCAGGTACACACCGGTGAGCAGCAGCACGATGAAGCTGTACATCGCGATCTCGCCCAAGAGGAACGACCAGTGGGTGGGAAAGACCTTGTTGAGCTGTCTGCGAACCGCCGCCGACGGGTGGTAGCGCGTGTCGATGTCCTCGCCTTGGCGGGCCAGGACATCGCCGATCTTCGGGGGACTGAATTTCGGACTCATGTTGTCGTCCTCTCCCAGAATGCCGGTCCGACGGGCTCGACGAAGTCACCGTTGGCGACCAGATACCCGTTGGTGTCGATGGTGATCGGCAGTTGCGCCAACGCACGCGCGGCCGGCCCGAAAATCGGCTTGGCGAAGTGCAGCGCGTCGAACTGCGACTGGTGGCATGGGCACAAGATCCGGTAGGACTGCTCCTCGTACAGGGATGCGGGGCAACCCAGGTGCGAGCAGACCTTGGTGTAGGCGAAGAATTCGCCGAAGTTGAAGCTCTCCTGGCCCTGCCGCTTTACCACGCGGTCTATGTCGGTGGGCCGAATTCGGATGAGCATCACCGGGTTTCGCACACCCTGGTTGATGGCCCGGAGCTTTTCCTGCGATTCTGGGGTGGTGCCGTCCCCGTCGGACTCCCGCCACGGGAAGACGGTCTCCATGCCGCCTGCGTCCAGGTCTTCGGGGCGCATCTTGACGAACGGCGACGTGGAGGCGGAGCCGGTGGCGCGCGCCAGATAGATGGTCTCGCCGTGGTAGCGCGGCGTCCACCCGGAAGTGAACAGCACGGCCTTCTTGCCCTCGGCGGTCTGCACCACGGGCTTCCACGGGTTCTTGATCAACCCACCAGCAAACGCGACCAGGGTGGAGAGGCCGAACGCGCCCAATCCCATCCCCAGCGACAGGCCGATCAGCTTGCGCCGCCCGACCGTCGAACCCTCATAGGCGTCGGCCAGGTTCGCCACCACCGTCTTGCGGTCAACGTCACGCGAGGCACCGTCGTGGCGCTCCTGGATCGAAATCTCTTCGGGGATAAAGCGTTTCTGGTAGAGAACGACGCCGATCCCGATCGACAGAATCGCCATGCCGAACGTCAGGCCGTACAGCGGGGTGGCCAGATCGTAGAGGAAGCTTCCGGCCTCCTCCTTCGGCTTGTACTCCCACGGCCAGAACAAGAAGACCAGCAGCAGGGCCAGCCCGAAAAAGCCGCCCAGCAACAGCCAGCGGGCGACGCCACGCTCGGCGCGCTTCTCGGCTTTGGTGCCCTCAATCGGCCAACGGGGTTCCTTGAACACCGTCTCGACGCCGTCGAGCTTGCCGCCCAGCGCCACCAGTTCTCGCTGCGACATGGCGGCCAGCGCCGCGTCGTCGGGCTCCCTCTCACCGGCACCGTGCGGGTTCCCGCCGGTGTCAGAGCCGCGAACGTCCGCCTCACTCATGCTCGTGCCCCAATCCACAGCGCCAGCCCGATGGCGGCGACCATTCCGATGATCCAGGCGGCCATACCCTCCGGTGCGGGCCCGAATCCGCCGAGGCCGTAGCCACCCGGCTGGCGCTCCTCGGTCACCGCCTTGATGTAGCCGATGATGTCCTTCTTGGCCTCGAAGGACAGCTGACGGTCGGAGAACTTCGGCATGTTCTGCGGGCCGGTCCGCATGGCCGCCAGGATTTGCTGCTCGTTGGCGGGTTCCAGGTCCGGCGCGTACTTACCCGACGACAGCGCCCCGCCCTTACCGGTGAAGTTGTGGCACGAGGAGCAGTTCAGCCGGAACAGGTCGCCGCCTCGGCCCAGGTCCTGGCCGCGCAGCGAGCGCATCGCCAGGCTGCCGTCCGGGTTGCGCACCGTGGTGGGCCCGCCGCCGTTGGCCTGAACGTAGGCGCCCAGCGCGTCGACCTGGCCTTCGTCGAAGATCGGTTCTTTGCGCGGTGCCTGGGCCTCCCCGGTCATCGCCGGCATCCGGCCGGTCGACACCTGGAAGTACACGGCTTCCTCGCCGACGCCGATCAGGCTCGGCCCGCGGTCGGGAACACCCTGCAGGTTGGCGCCGTGGCAGGACACGCACGACGTGTCGAAGAGCTGCTTGCCGGTGCGCAGCAGCGCCGAGTTCGACTCGTCGGCGACGGCCACCTGCGGGCGCGGGGTAAGGACGGCGGCCAATCCGCCGGCGATGGTCAGCGCGATCAGCAGCAGCAGACCGCCGGACAGCCGGCGACGCAGCCGCCGTCGCGAACGATCACGCTGCCCCTGTGACGACTTGGCCGCACCGGATCGGGTAGATCCCAGTTTCTTCAACCGAGCACTCCTGTTCGTCCAGCGCCTGCTCATCGGATGAAATAGATCACGGCGAACAGCGCGATCCACACAATGTCCACGAAATGCCAGTAGTACGAGACGACGATGCTGGCCGTAGCCTGCGCCGGTGTGAACTTGCTCATCGCTGTGCGGGCCAGCAAGAAGATGAAGGCGATCAGCCCGCCGGTGACGTGCAGGCCGTGGAACCCGGTCGCCAGGTAGAACACGCTGCCATAGGCGCTTCCGGGGATCGTGGTTCCGTGCGAGGTGAGGTGGTAATACTCGTACCCCTGGCCGCAAATGAAGAACAATCCCATCAGGAAGGTCAACACGTACCAGCGGCGCAGCCCGAACACGTCGCCACGCTCGGCCGCAAACACGCCCATCTGACAGGTGAACGACGACGCGATCAGCACCAATGTGACCGGGACGGCCTGATACAGGTTCAACTCGGTGGGCGGCGGCGGCCACTTCCCGCCCGATTGGGCGCGAGCGGTGAAGTACATCGCGAAGAGGCCAGCAAAGAACATCAGCTCGCTGGAAAGCCAAACGATGGTGCCGACGCTGACCATGTTGGGTCGGTTCAGCGAATGCACCCGCGACGTAATTGCAGTACCCGAAGTCCCGGCAGCGCTGGTCACATCCGCAAGTATGACGCTTTGTAGTTGTTGAACTCCACCCGGGGCGGCATTTGATGTCCGGCGCGTCGGACTGGAGCGCCAAGTGGGCGCCTCGCAGCCGAGTTTGTTGGGGGTTGGGGCTACTTGTGGTCCGCGTGGGACCATCGGCGCGTGGCTTTGTCACCCGAGGCTTCGCCGTCCGGCGCGTCCGCACCATCGTGGCCGCGGGTCCTGTCGCGTCTGACCGGCGGTCAGGACCTGACGCGCGGGCAGGCGGCCTGGGCCATGGACCAGATCATGTCCGGCCAGGCGAGCCCCGCCCAGATCGCGGCCTTCGCGGTCGCGATGCAGGTGAAGATTCCCACCTCGGCCGAAGTCATCGAGCTGGCGGAGGTGATGCTCAACCACGCGCTGCCGATGCCCGCCGGCGCCATCCGCGACGACACGGTCGACATCGTCGGTACCGGTGGCGACGGCGTCAACACCGTGAACCTGTCCACCATGGCGGCCGTCGTGGCCGCCGCTGCCGGGGTGCCGGTGGTCAAACACGGCAACCGGGCCGCCTCGTCGCTGTCCGGCGGCGCCGACACGCTCGAGGCGCTCGGCATTCGGATCGACCTCGGGCCCGAGGAGGTCGCACGCAGCCTCGCCGAGGTCGGCATTGGCTTCTGCTTCGCGCCGCTGTTCCACCCGTCCTACCGGCATGCCTCGGCGGTGCGCCGCGAGATCGGGGTACCGACGGTCTTCAATCTCCTTGGGCCGCTTACCAATCCGGCCAGGCCGCGGGCCGGGTTGATCGGCTGCGCCTTCGCCGACCTCTCCGAGGTGATGGCCGGCGTGTTCGCCGCTCGCCGATCCAGTGTGCTGGTGGTGCACGGCGACGACGGGCTCGACGAACTGACGACGACCACCACCAGCACGATCTGGCGGGTGCAGGCCGGCACGGTGGACAAGCTGACGTTCGACCCCGCCGGATTCGGTTTTCCCCGAGCCGATCTCGACGACCTGCTGGGTGGTGACGCGCAGGCCAACGCGGCGGAGGTGCGCGCGGTGCTGGCCGGCGGCAAGGGCCCGGTGCGCGACGCCGTCGTCCTCAATGCCGCCGGCGCGATCGTCGCCCACGCCGGGTTATCCAGCCGCGCTGAATGGTTGCCGGCGTGGGAGGACGGGTTGGCCCGCGCCGGTAGGGCCATCGATTCCGGTGCGGCCGAACAACTGCTCGCGCGATGGGTGCGGTTCGGCCAGCAGGTCTGATTGCCGGAGGGCCTGCTCGGCGGCCAGCCGGGCCGAGCGGGCCGAGGCGGCCCACGCCGACCACGCCCCGGCCGACCGCAGCGGGGAAGCCCAGCCGTCCTCGGCCACCCGAACGAGGCGCACCCCGGCCGTCGTCAGCCAGCGCATGATGAGTGCGGTCTCCTCGACCAGTGCGCCGCCCAGGGGCGCGGGTGTACGCAAAATCGCTTGTGCCCCAGCCACGATCGCGTCGACGACCGGCATCGGCGGCACCCCGCGCCTGGCGCAGCCCGCCGCGGCGAGTTGGCCGTGGCGGATGACGGCCAGGTGATAGCCGCCCTGCCCGTCGGGTGCGGCGGCGATCAGCTCGGGCAACGCGGCCAGGGCACGCAACCGCTGACCGCGCCACAGCGTCTCGACCGCGGTGACGGTGCGATCGCGCAGTCGCGCGGCGCTCTCGAAGTGATGTCGGTCGGCGAGCGCGCTGACCTGGCCCACGGCCGCGGTCAGCGCGGTGTTGTCCGTGCCGTCGATCAGCGCCGCGGCCCGCGCCACGGCGGCGGCGTACTGGATGGCGGTGACGTCACGCGCTGCCGGGCAGGGCGACACCTCCGCCTCGGCGCACAGCGGCCCGTGCAACGCCGAGCGCCCTAACCGGTTGGTGCAGGTTCGTAGGCCGGTGAACCGGGCTAGCAGGGCGGCCGTGTCGGCGGCGTCGGCGCGGGCCCGGAACGGGCCGACGGCGCGGTCGTGCCGCGGCGCCCGCACCACCGCCAGGCGGGGGAATGCCTCCTCGGTCAGCGCCACCCACCACCATCGCTGCGGGAACTTCGACCGTCGGTTGTACGGCGGGCCGTGGGCGGCCAGCAGCCGCAGTTCGCGCACGCCGGCCTCCACGGGGTGGGCGCATTCGACGTGATCGACCGCGGTGGCCAGCGCGACCATCTCCTTCATGCGGCCGCGCGGGTCGGCGCCGGTGAAGTACTGATTGACCCGTCGTCGCAGGTCGACGGCCGTGCCGATGTAGAGCACCTCGCCCGCCGGCCCGCGGAACAAATACACGCCGGGCCGGCGTGGCAGGCCCTCGGCGAGCACCCGCTTACGGCGCTGCATGGGTGTGACGCCCGGCAGATAGGCGCGCAGGTCGGCATAGGTGTGCACGCCCTGGTTGCCCACTCGCTCGATGAGGGCGTGCAACACGTCGACGGTGGCACGCGCGTCGTCGAGGGCGCGGTGCGTGGGTTGGGTGGCCACGGCGAACAGCCGCGCCAGGGAGGCCAGCCGCACGCTGGGGGCTTCCTCGCGGCTCAGCACCCGCCGCGCCAGCCGGACGGTGCACAACACCTGCGGCCGCGGCCAGGCGATATCGCAGTGCTGCGCGGCGGCACGCAGGAAGCCGACGTCGAACCCGGCGTTGTGGGCGACGAGCACGGCTCCCCGGTCGAAGCCGGCGAACTCCAAAAACATCGGCAATACCGCGTCGATGGTCGGCGCGTCGGTGACCATCGCGGTGGTGATGCCGGTCAGCTGGACGATCTGGGGCGGGATGCTGCGCTGCGGGTCCACCAGGGTGGCGAGCTCGCCGAGCACCGCTCCGCCGCGTACCTTGACCGCTCCGATTTCGGTGATGGCGTCGGGAAGGGTTCCCCCGGTGGTCTTGGTGCGCCCACCGGTGGTCTCCAGGTCGACCACGACGAAGGTCGTTTCGCGCAGCGAGAGTTCGTCGGGCGTGAACGGCGACCCCGCGTCGGCGAAGCTCAGCTGAGTCGCACCCCTAACAGCCACGGCGGTGACGTTAAGGGTGACGACCGACACGCCCGCGGCTGCCACGCCGGGCGGCTACCGGAATGCGGGGACGGTACCTGTCGGTGGCGGCGGTTACCGTTCGGGCAGTGCGGCGTGATGTTCGCCGAAGCCAGACCGAGAGGACCGATCCGATGGCACCGAGAACTGGACCGACCGACATCGGCGCGACGCCGCCGCAGCCCGGGACGCCGGTGGTGATCGACTGCGACGAGTGCGCGGTGCGCGGCCCCGGCTGCCCCGACTGCGTCGTCAGCGTGATACTCGGGGTCCCGGATACTTTATTGCAGGATGAACGAGCGGCTTTAGAAGTTCTGGCCGAGGTCGGCTTGGCGCCCCGGCTTCGTCTGGTCCCAATTCGTCGGGGTCGGGGATCTGGTGTAGCCTAATTGCCTTGTCCCACAAAGGTCCTCGGGCCACCCGAAACGACTCACATAGAAATGACAGAATTCTATCTAATTTCTTAACCGCTGGCTTTGGACAAACGCCGATATCGTTTCGTAACCTGTTTGAGACCTAAACCCGCTCGACGACCTAATTCGTCGATGGCCGTTTAAGGAAGCAAATCTTGAGGCTTGACTCTAGGTACCCGGTTGCGCGTGCGCTCACACGTTCGGCCATAGGGGCACTAGCTGGCTTCGCGATCTTCTCCGGCATCATGACCGCCCCGGCGTGGGGCGACCCGGCCGAAGACGCCACGGCAAAACTCAACGAGCTGTCCCGTCAGGCCGAGCAGACCACCGAGGCCATGCACAGCGCCCAGCTCGACCTGAACGACAAGGTCGCCGCGCAGCGCGCCGCGGACAAGAAGCACGCCGACGACCAGGCCGCGGTCGATGCGGCCAAGGCGCATCTGTCGTCGTATCAGGATTCGGTCAACAAGCTGGCCGCTGCGACCTACATGGGTGGCCACGTCGACGGCATGCAGGCCATTCTGACCGCCGGCTCGCCCCAGGGCCTGATCGACAAGCTGGCGGTGCAGCGGGTGATGGCCGCGCAGATGGCCAGCCAGATGAAGAGCTACCGGATCGCCGGGGAGCAGGCCGCGAAGGCCGAGCGCGAGTCCGCCAAGTCGGCAGCGGACGCCAAGAGTGCGGCCGAGCAGGCCGCCGCGGTCCGGGCGAGCCTGCAGTCCAAGCAGAGCCAGCTGCAGGTGCAGATCGCGGTGGTGAAGTCGCAGTACCTTTCCTTGACTGCCGATCAGCGCACCGCGCTGGCCAATCCCGGAACGCCCGCACCGGCGGCCGCGCCCGCCCCCGGCGCTCCGGCGCCGGAAGCGGCGCCCCCGGGCACACCTCCCGGCCAGGCGCCGGGCGAGGCTCCGCCCGCCGGTGGGATGCCCGGCCTGCCCGGCATGGCTCCCGGCGGTGTCGGCGGCGGCGACCGCGCCACCGTCGTGCAGGCCGCGCTGACCCAGGTCGGTTCGCCCTATGTGTGGGGTGGTGCCGCGCCCGGCGGATTCGACTGCTCGGGCCTGGTGATGTGGGCATTCCAGCAGGCCGGTATCTCGCTGCCGCACTCCAGCCAGGCGATGGCCCACGGAGGCCAGCCGGTTGCGCTGTCGGATCTGCAGCCCGGTGACGTCCTGACCTTCTATTCCGACGCATCGCACGCGGGGCTCTACATCGGTGACGGCATGATGATCCACTCGTCCACCTACGGCGTGCCGGTGCGGGTGGTGCCGATGAACTCCTCTGGCCCGATTTACGACGCTCGCCGTTACTAGACACCTCCGACGGCGCCCGCGGCTCCCGTTGCTGCTGGCCTGGTTACTCGTCGTCGAACTGCTCGTGGTCGCGGCCGTGCCGTTCGATGCCGTGCGCGAGAGCCGGATCCGACCCGCGCAGCTGGTCATGCCCGCCCCCAGCCAAATCGGTGCCTCAGCGAAGTCGATCACGCTCGGCGATCGCACCGTGCGGCTGTTGGGCCTCGGCGGGCCCGCCAGTGACCGATTGCTGGCCCGGGTGGCCGCGAACATGGGTGCGGCGATCAGCGCGGTGGAGTCGTTCTGGGGCGTCGACTGGCCCCACGAGATCGCCGTGGTCGCCGCCGGTACGGACGAGGAATTCCGCGCCGCCGCAGGCGGGGGACCGGCGTCCCAGTGGGCCGATATCGCGGCGGTGACGGTCGTCGACCGCCTCGATCCCGTTCGCCGGGTTGCAGCCGGCGAGCGGATCGTGTTCGCGCCGGGCGCGGCCGCAATGAGCGCCACATCGTTGCGAATCGTGTTGGCCCATGAGCTGTTTCACTACGCCGCCCGCGCCGACACCGTCACGGATGCACCCCGCTGGCTCGCCGAGGGCGTGGCCGACTTCGTCGGCCGCCCACCCGCGCCGGTGCCGGCCGACAGCTTGCTACCCATGACGCTGCCCACCGACGGCGACCTGGACGAGCCGGGGACGGCGCGCTCGCTGGCCTATGACCGCGCCTGGTGGTTCGCCCGATTCGTTGCCGACGCCTACGGGCCGCCGAAGTTGCGCGACCTCTACCTCGCCACCTGCGGCATCCGGCACACCGACATGGCGGCCGCCGCCCAAGAGTTGCTGGGCACCAGCCCGGCGGGCCTGCTCGTGCGCTGGCAGCAGTGGCTGACCCACTAGGGAACTCCCGGTTCACCGCCGCGGCCCAGCCCAGACCACGGTCCGCGTCGTCGCCAAGCTAACCTGACGCAGGTGAGTCGGGTCCTGCTGGTAACCAACGACTTTCCGCCCCGCCCCGGCGGCATCCAGTCGTACCTCGGTGAGTTGGTCGGCCGGCTGGCCGACGGCGGGTCGCACTCGGTGATGGTGTATGCGCCGCAATGGAAGGGCGCCGAGGCCTACGACGAGGCCGCCGGCTACCGGGTGGTGCGCCACCCGGGCACGCTGATGCTGCCGGGCCCGGCGGTCGAGGGCCGAATGCGGCGGCTGATCGCCGACCACGACATCGACACCGTCTGGTTCGGCGCCGCCGCACCGCTGGCACTACTGGCCCAGCGCGCCCGTGGAGCCGGCGCGAGCCGGGTACTGGCCAGCACGCACGGCCACGAGGTCGGCTGGTCGATGCTCCCTGTCGCGCGCTCGGTGCTGCGCCGCATCGGCGACGACACCGACGTCGTCACCTTCGTCAGCCGCTACACCCGTTCCCGGTTCGCGCCGGCCTTCGGGCCCAGGGCCTCGTTGGAATACCTGCCGTCCGGAGTGGACACCGACCGGTTCCGGCCCGATCCGGCGGGCCGCGCGCGGCTGCGTGACCGCTACGGGCTGGGGGAGCGGCCGACCGTGGTGTGCGTGTCCCGGCTGGTGCCGCGTAAGGGCCAGGACATGCTCATCAAGGCCCTGCCGTCGATCCGGCGACGTGTCGACGGCGCCGCCCTGGTCATCGTCGGCGGCGGCCCGTATGCGGACTCGCTGCGCGCACTGGCCCGCGAGTGCGGGGTGGCCGACGACGTGACCTTCACCGGCGGTGTACCGGCCGCCGAGTTGCCGACGCACCACGCTCTTGCGGACGTGTTCGCGATGCCGTGCCGCACCCGAGGCGCCGGGCTGGACGTCGAAGGGCTGGGCATCGTATTCCTCGAGGCGTCGGCGACCGGCGTGCCGGTGATCGCGGGGAAATCCGGCGGAGCGCCGGAAACGGTGCAGCACAACAAGACCGGACTGGTCGTGGACGGTCGCGACACGGACGAGATCGCCGAGGGCGTCAGCGAGTTGCTAACCGATCGCGACCGGGCCGCCGCGATGGGCGCGGCCGGGCGCGACTGGGTGACGGCCCAGTGGCGCTGGGAAACCTTGGCGGCGCGGTTGGGCACCCTGCTCGGCTGAACGGAGTGAGCCCGCGCGAGCGTTTCGGCGCCGGCCCGGCTAGTCCTTCTGGTAGATGGCCTCGATCTCGGAGGCGAACTTCTCGGCCACCACCTTGCGCTTGACCTTCATCGTCGGCGTCAGTTCGCCGGTGTCCTCGGTGAAGTCGACCGGCAGGATGCGGAACTTGCGAATCGACTCGGCGTGCGACACCGCCTGATTGGCGTCCTTGATCGCCGCGTCGACCTCGGCGACCAGGTCGGGATCGGTGGTCAGTTCGCTCACCGACGCACCGGCCCCCTTCTGGTTGCGCTGCTTCCAGCCATCGAACGCTTCCGGGTCGATGGTGATCAACGCGCCGATGAACGGCTTGTTGTCGCCGACAACCATGGCCTGGCTGATCAACGGATGCGCCCGCAGCCGGTCCTCGAGGACGGCCGGCGCGACATTCTTGCCGCCGGCGGTCACGATGATCTCCTTCTTGCGCCCGGTGATCTTCAAGAAGCCGTCTTCGTCGAGCACGCCCAGATCGCCGGTTTTGAACCAACCGTCGGTGAAGGCATCTTTGGTGGCCTGCTCGTTGTGCCAGTAGCCGCTGAACACGACGCCGCCGCGGACCAATAGCTCGCCGTCATCGGCGATGCGCATGCTGTTGCCGGGCACCAAGGTTCCGACGGTGCCGATCTTGACGTTGCCGACCTGGTTGACGGTGATCGCCGAGCTGGTCTCGGTCAGGCCGTAACCCTCGTGGATGGTCAAACCCACGCCCCGGTAGAAGTGCCCCAGCCGCGAGCCCAGCGGCGCACCGCCGGACACGGCCGCGTGGCAGTCGCCGCCCAGCGCGGCGCGCAATTTGTGGTAGACCAGCCGGTCGAACAAGGCGTGCTTGGCGCGGAGCACGAGCCCGCGGCGGCCGCCGTCCTGCGCCTGGCTCCAGTCGACGGCGGTCTGCACGGCCGTCGCGAAGATGCGGCCCTTGCCGTCGTTGGAGGCGTTCTGCTCGGCGGTGTTGTAAACCTTCTCGAACACTCTCGGCACCGAGACCACCACGGTCGGCTTGAACACCGCGAACAGCGGCACCAGGTTCTTGATGTCGCTGGTGAAGCCGACGGTGACCTTGTTGGCGTATGCGGACAACGTGAGTGAGCGGGCCAGCACGTGCGCCAGCGGCAGGAAGACCAGCAGCCGCTGTCCCTCGTCGAGCAGCGTCGGCAGGCTCTCCTTGGCGCCGCGGGTCTCGTACAGCAGGTTCGAGTGCGTCAGTTGGCAGCCCTTGGGTCGCCCGGTGGTACCCGAGGTGTAGATGAGAGTCGCCGGATCCGCCGCTCGCAGCGCATCGAGGCGCGCGGTCAGCTCGGCCGGTTCCACCGATGCCCCGGCCTCCACCAGCTGGGCGAGCGCCTTGGGGCCCGAACCGTCGATGTGCAGCACGCGGCGCAGTGCGGGCAGTTCGGCGCTCAGCTCCGTCACCATCGCGGCGTGCTCGTCGGTCTCGGCGAATGCCAGCACCGCCTCGGAGTCCTGCAGGACCCAGCGCACCTGCTCGGCCGACGACGTCTCATAGATGGGCACGGTGACCGCGCCCACCGACAGGATCGCCAGGTCGAGGATCGCCCATTCGTAGCAGGTGGCACAGAAGATCGATACCCGATCACCGGCCTGCACGCCCAAGGAGATCAAACCGAGTGCGGCCGAGCGGATCTGACCGGCCGCCTCATGGCAGGTGACGTCGGTCCACTCACCCTCGATCTGACGCTGGTAGATGACGAAGTTGGGGTCATCGCGCTCGTGTTCAAACACCATCGCCGCGATGTTGTCCTGTTCGCCTACGGAAAAGCGGGCGGGGACGCTGTACTCACGCACTCTTATGACCTCGATTGACCTCGTGAAGATCCCGGTAGGGGGTTGCTGGTGACCAGCCTAATCCGCGCGTTGACCCAGCACGGCGAGAGGCGGTCAGGCCGACACCGCGTTTCCCGCCGCCAGGCCCGAAGCGCCCGCGTCGGCCGGTGTGTGAAGCTGTGGCCATGAACAGCATCCAGATCGCGGATGAGACGTTTATCGCCGCCGACGGCGCACGGGTGGGGGCCGCGGTAGCCGATCAGGCGAGCTGGCGCCGCTGGTGGCCGGACCTGCGGCTGGAAGTCGTCGAGGAGCGCGGGGAAAAGGGCATCCGGTGGGCCGTCACCGGTGCCCTGACCGGGACCATGGAGATCTGGCTGGAGCCCTCGCTGGACGGCATCGTGCTGCATTACTTTCTGCACGCCGAGCCGACCGGTGTGGCGGCCTGGCAGCTGGCCAAGCTGAACCTGGCCAAGATGACACACCGCCGTCGGGTGGCGGGCAAAAAAATGGCCTTCGAGGTCAAGGCGACGCTGGAACGGTCACGTCCGGTCGGAGTTTCTCCGGTAGTTTAGCCGGGTCGGGTTCGCGCAGGGAGTACCGTGTCGGACCGAGACCCGCGGGGTCCCCTGCATCGGAGGGGTCGATCCGTTCGCGGGAGAGAGGGCAACAACCAGGTGGCGGAGAAGACGAGGCAAACCATCTATATCGAAGCCGACCCGGGCACCGTCATGCAGGTGATCGCGGACATCGATTCCTACCCCCAGTGGATCTCGGAGTACAAGGAAGCCGAGGTTCAGGAGAAGGACGCCGACGGCTACCCCAAAGTGGCGCGGATCGTCATGGACGCCACGGTGATCAAGGACACGATGGTGATGTCCTACGAGTGGCCCAAGGATCGCCAATCGGTGAGTTGGACGCTCGTGTCGAGCTCTCTGCTGCGTTCGCTTGAAGGCTCATATAGATTGGCGCCAAAAGGATCTGGCACCGAAGTCACCTACGAACTGTCCGTCGACCTGGCCATGCCGATGATAGGCCTGCTCAAGCGCAAGGCCGAGCGCCGGTTGACCGACACCGCACTGAAGGATCTCAAGAAACGAGTCGAGGCTGAGTGAGTCCACTGAATTCCGAGCGCCCGCCCCGGCCCGGATCAGCCTTTTCGTCGGCAAAGGCGGGGTAGGGAAATCCACCCTGGCTTGCGCCACCGCCGTGGGCGCCGCGAGCGCCGGGCAGCGAGTGCTTGTCGTCTCCACCGACCAGGCGCACTCGCTGGGTGACGTCCTGGGCATCGCTGTCCCGCCCAGCCAGGGCCAGCCGGTGCGGGTGCTTGCCGACCTGGAAACCGGGCAGGCAGAGGCCGGTGGTGGGTTTCTCGACGCACTGGCGTTGGACACCCTGGCCCTGCTCGAGGTCCGGTGGCATGACGTGGTCGCCACACTCGACCGGCGCTTTCCGGATTCGGAGCTGAGTACCATTGCGCCCGAAGAACTTTCCGCCCTACCGGGTGTTCAGGAAGTGCTCGGTCTGCATGCCGTCGGTGAGCTGGCCCGCTCCGGCGAATGGGACCGCGTGGTGGTCGACTGCGCGTCGACCGCCGATGCTTTGCGGATGTTGACGTTGCCCGCCACCTTCGGGCTGTATGTCGAGCGGGCGTGGCCGCGGCATCGGCGGCTGTCCGTCACCGCCGACGATGGCCGGTCGGCGGCGCTGGTCGAGTTGCTGGAGCGGATCAGCTCTCATGTGGAATCGCTCAGCAGGCTGCTCACCGACGGTGATCTGGTCAGCGCGCACCTGGTGCTGACCCCCGAGCGGGTGGTGGCGGCCGAGGCGACGCGAACGCTGGGCTCACTGGCCCTGATGGGGGTGCGCGTCGAAGAGCTGATCGTGAACCAGGTTCTGCTGCAAGACGACTCATACGAGTACCGCAACCTGCCCGACCACCCGGCCTTCTACTGGTACACCGAGCGCATCGCCGAGCAGCGGGGTGTGCTCGACGAGCTCGACGCCGCCATCGGTGAGGTGGCGCTGGTGATGACCCCGCACCTATCCGGCGAACCGATCGGCGCCAAGGCGCTGAGCGGGTTGCTCGACGCGGCCCGGCGGCGGGGCGGCGCGGCGCCACCCGGCCCGTTGCGGCCCACCGTGGACCTCGAGTCCGGGACGGGACTGGCGTCCATCTATCGAATGCGGCTCGCGTTGCCGCAACTCGACCCCTCGGCCTTGACGTTGGGCCGCGTCGATGACGATCTGATCATCAGTGCCGGCGGATCGCGGCGCAGGGTTAAGTTGGCATCAGTACTTCGGCGGTGCACGGTGCTGGACGCACATCTGCGGGGGAGCGAGCTGACGGTGCGATTTCGACCAGATCCGGAGGTGTGGCCTAAGTGAGTGGGGCTCATTCCGACATCGGTCCGGAACTGCGCAGGCTCGCCCAGACGATCCTGGACGGCATCGACCCCGCGGTGCGCGCGGCGGCGGCGCTGACGGCCGGCGCGGGCGTCGGCACCGGCAAGTGTCAGCAGATCTGGTGCCCGGTGTGCGCGCTGGCCGCGTTGGCAACCGGCGACCAGCACCCGCTGCTCACCGCAATCGCCGACCACAGCGTCGCCCTGCTCGAGGTGATCCGCGACATCGTCAACGACATCGACCGGTCCACCAAGCCGACACCGGAACCGCCGAACGGACCGCCCGGCGGCGGGCCCGCCCCGCCGGGCGACGCCAACGACTTCGCGTCGCGAATCCGTTATCAGCCCATCCCCGTCACGCTCGAGGAGTGAGCGGGCTGCGTCGCAGGTGGTCCCCGCCGATGGGGATGGGTACAGTTGGCGCAGAACATCAGCGCCTGCAGCCGAGAGGGAGGGCCATGTGGTACTGGCTATTCAAGTACGTACTGCTCGGCCCGCTGCTGTCACTGCTGGGACGGCCGAAAGTTGAAGGCTTAGAACATGTTCCGAGTTCTGGGCCGGCGATACTGGCCAGCAACCACTTGGCGGTGATGGACAGTTTCTACCTGCCGCTGGTGGTGAAGCGCCGGATCACGTTCTTGGCCAAGTCGGAATATTTCACCGGTACCGGACTGAAGGGCTGGTTCCAGCGGTGGTTCTTCACCGCGGTCGGCCAGGTGCCGATCGATCGCACCGACGCCGACAGCGCCCAGGCCGCGCTGAACACCGCCCAGCAGGTGCTGAGCCAGGGCAAGTTGTTGGGCATGTATCCCGAAGGCACGCGGTCGCCGGACGGACGGCTCTATAAGGGCAAGACGGGGTTGGCGCGGCTGGCCCTCGAGACCGGTGTTCCGGTGATCCCGGTTGCAATGATCGGCACCAACGTCGTCAACCCGCCCGGGACCAACATGCTGCGGTTCGGCCGAGTCACCGTCCGCTTCGGCAAGCCGATGGACTTCTCCCGGTTCGACGGGCTGGCCGGCAACCGCTTCATCGAGCGGGCCGTCACCGACGAGGTGATCTACGAGTTGATGGGGTTGTCCGGCCAGGAATACGTCGACATCTACGCGGCGAGCCTGAAAAACGGTGGTAGCGGCAACGCGGCCAACGGCGAGGCCGTGCGGATCCCGGCAACCGCCGCGGGTTAGCCGGCCGCGGTAACCGGCGTCAACTGCTGTGGAGCGGTATCCCGTGCGACCCCGCGAGCGGTGACGGCGACTCCCACGGTGACAATGACCGCCAGCGCCCACCACACGTAGGACATTCCGGCCAACTGGCGCCACCAGGCCGCGCTGGCCTCGTGATGCTTGGGCAGCAGGTCGATCGGCGACCAGCGCATCAGCGCTACTCCGACAGCGCTGACCACCATCAGCCCCGCGTTGCGGCGACGCCAGCCCAAGATCCCCGTCACCAGCACGGTTGGCAGCACCCAGACCCAGTGGTGCGACCAGGACACCGGCGACACGTCCAGCCCGAACAACGCGACGCACACCAACGCAAGCATGGGCTCGTCGGCGCGCAGCGCGCGTCGCATCGCCCACACCGTCAGTGCGAGCACCAGCAGTGATGCGGCCACCCAGAGCAGCGACCGGCCCTGCTCTCCCAGCCCCAGCCGGGCCAGGGCGCCGGCGATGTTCTGGTCGGTGTTCAACGACGCAGAACCGATCCGGTCCGTGTGATGCACGGTGTGCGTCCAGTACTCCCACGAGTCGTTCCAGGCCAGCACGAAACCGAGCAGCGTCGCCCCCACGAAAGATGCCACGGCGGTCAGCGCCGCGCGATAGTCACGCCGCAACAGGAAATACAGCAGGAACACCGCGGGGGTCAGCTTCAATGCCATGCCCAGGCCCAGCAGCAGCCCGCGCGGCCACGCCGTGCGGCGCGGCGCGCAGTCGGCGATCACCAGCGTCATCAGCACGACATTGATCTGTCCGAAGGCGAAGTTCGAGCTGATCGGCTCCAGCCAGATCGACGCGGCCGCCGTGGCGACGATCGCCAGCCACCACCGGCGCAGCCAGGCCGGGCCCCGCAGGGCCGACGACGTGCTCCAGACGTCCAGCCGGGTCAGCACCATCACGGTCGACACGACCAGCAGCACCAGCGTCAAGGCGGTGATGGCGACGCTGGCGGTGGGCATGTGCATCCATGCGAACGGGCAGAACAGGATCGCCGCCAGCGGCGGATAGGTGAACGGCAGATCCACGATCGGCGTATGGAACAGCACCTCCCCGCGGTACAGCGGATGGCCGTCCATCCAGGCCTTGGCGCCCATCTGGTAGACGTCGATATCGATGCGATAGGGCGTGTGCCCGAACAGCTGCCAGGCCGCATAACTCAGCCCCGCGGCGGCCACCAGCCAAGCCAGCGACCACCACAGCACCCACCCGGGTCGGTTGCCCACGCCGGGCGCCTGCCGTGTACTCATGTCGCACATCAGCGTAGTGGGTACCCGTGCCCGGACCCGCCTGGTGCGGCGCGGGTCCCACGACCCGAGCGCAGACAGGCGTAGGTTTCAATAGTGCTCCATTCGTTCGTGGCCGAGGTGACCCGATGGTTTGCACATGACATTCACGAGAGTGGCCACCTGCCACTGCTGTGCTGCCTGGTCGCCTTCATCCTGACGTTCTTCGTCACGCGCACGTTCGTGCGTTTCATCCGCCACCGCGCCGAAACCGGCCGCCCCACCCGATGGTGGCACCCGCGCAATGTGCACATTGGGGGAGTGCACATTCACCACGTGACCTTCGGGGTGGTGCTGACCCTGCTCTCCGGGCTGATGCTGGTCACGCTGTCCATCGACGGTCATGAGCCCGAGTTCATCATTGCCGCAACACTTTTCGGCATCGGTGCCGCCTTGGTCCTCGACGAGTACGCGCTGATCCTGCACCTGTCCGACGTTTACTGGTCCGAGGACGGCCGCACCTCGGTGGACGCGGTGTTCGCCGCCGTGGCGGTGGGCGGGCTGTTGATCATGGGACTGCACCCGCTGATGTTCTTCCTGCCGATCTGGCACGGCGCCGACTCGACGGTGCTGCGGGCGGTGGTGGGCAGCGCGATGGCGTTGACGTTGCCGATGGCGGTCGTGGTGGTGCTCAAGGGCAAGGTGTGGACCGGCCTGCTGGGCATGTTCCTGGTCATCCTGCTGGTCATCGGTGCGATCCGGTTGTCGCGCCCGCACGCCCCGTGGGCGCGCTGGCGGTACTCCACGCGGCCTGACAAGATGCGTCGCGCGCTGCAACGCGAGCGGACACTGCGCCGCCCGGTGGTGCGGGCCAAGCTGTACTTGCAATGCGCGATCGCCGGCACACCGCGGTTGCCCGACGAACGCATCATCGATGCCACGCTCGACCAGGAAATCCACCCGGCGCCTGCGCCCACCGGGCCCATCCTGATCAGCCGATAGTCTGCTGCTTACACCGCCGGCCGGCACCTCGCTCGCGCCGGTCTAGGCTTCCCGGGTGCGGTATTTCTACGACACCGAATTCATCGAGGACGGCCGCACCATCGACCTGATCTCGATCGGGGTGGCCGCCGAGGACGGCCGTGAGTACTACGCGGTATCCACCGAATTCGATCCCGAGCGCGCCGGCCCCTGGGTGCGCGCCAACGTGCTGCCCAAGTTGCCGTCGCCCGCGTCGCGGCAGTGGCGCTCCCGCCGGCAGATCCGGGACGACCTGGAGGACTTCTTCGGCATAAATTCTGAGCAGGCGGCCGCCGAACCGATCGAGCTGTGGGCGTGGGTCGCGGCCTACGACCACGTGGCGTTGTGCCAGTTGTGGGGGGCCATGCCGGAGTTGCCGCGATCCATCCCCCGATTCACCCGCGAACTGCGGCAACTATGGGAAGACCGGGGCAGCCCGCGGCTGCCGCCGCGGTCGTCGGATGCGCATGATGCGCTCGTCGATGCGCGCGATCAGCTCCGCAGATACCGGCTCATCACATCCGCAGGTTGAAGACAGCGGGCGAAATGCCGCGGGCCGAGTCACGTTCGCGCAGATCAGCCTTGACCCGGGGCGGCGGCGCCCCAGCTAAGATGAACCGATGAACTGGACCGTCGACATACCGATCGATCAGCTGCCGCCGCTGCCGCCGCTGCCGACCGATCTGCGGGCGCGGTTGGATGCCGCGCTGGCCAAACCGGCCGCCCAGCAGCCAAGCTGGCCTGCCGACCAGGCGTCGGCGATGCGTACGGTCCTGGAGAGTGTGCCGCCGGTGACGGTGCCCTCGGAGGTCGCCCGGTTGCAGGAGCAGCTCGCCCAGGTGGCGCGCGGGGAGGCGTTTTTGCTGCAGGGCGGCGACTGCGCGGAGACGTTCACCGAGAACACCGAACCCCACATTCGCGGCAACGTGCGCACCCTGCTGCAGATGGCGGTCGTGCTGACCTACGGCTCAAGCCTGCCGGTGGTCAAGGTGGCCCGCATCGCGGGGCAGTACGCCAAGCCACGATCGGCCGACATCGACGCGCTGGGGTTGAAGTCTTACCGCGGCGACATGATCAACGGCTTCGCCCCGGACGCCGCCGTGCGCGAGCACGACCCGTCGCGGTTGGTGCGCGCCTACGCCAACGCCAGCGCGGCGATGAACTTGGTTCGCGCGCTGACGTCCTCCGGATTGGCCTCGCTGCATCTGGTGCACGACTGGAACCGGGAATTCGTCCGGACCTCGCCGGCCGGCGCCCGCTACGAGGCGCTGGCCACCGAGATCGATCGCGGCCTGCGCTTCATGAGCGCCTGCGGCGTGGCCGACCGCAACCTGCAGACCGCCGACATCTATGCGAGCCACGAGGCTTTGGTGCTCGACTACGAGCGGGCCATGCTGCGCCTGTCGGAAAGCGACAGCGGCGAACCGCTGCTGTACGACCTGTCGGCGCACACCGTGTGGGTCGGCGAGCGCACCCGCCAGCTCGACGGAGCCCACGTCGCCTTCGCCGAGGTGATCGCCAATCCGATCGGCGTCAAGATCGGCCCTACGATCACCCCCGAACTGGCCGTCGAATACGTCGAGCGGCTCGACCCGCACAACAAGCCCGGCCGGCTCACCTTGGTGAGCAGGATGGGCAACAACAAGGTTCGCGATCTGCTGCCCCCGATTGTGGAGAAGGTCCAAGCCACCGGTCACCAGGTGATCTGGCAGTGCGACCCGATGCACGGCAACACCCACGAGTCGTCGAACGGCTACAAGACCCGCCACTTCGACCGCATCGTCGACGAGGTCCAGGGCTTCTTCGAAGTGCACCGCGCGCTGGGCACCCATCCGGGCGGCATCCACGTCGAGATCACCGGCGAGAACGTCACCGAGTGTCTGGGTGGGGCGCAAGACATTTCGGACATGGACTTGGTCGGTCGTTACGAAACCGCGTGTGATCCACGGCTGAATACCCAGCAGTCGCTGGAGTTGGCCTTTCTCGTCGCCGAGATGCTGCGCGACTGATCTATCTAAAGCAGTCCGTTGAGGTTGCTCCCGACGGTCCACGCCGCGGTGGCGATCAGCCCGGTGATCGCCAACACCAGCGCCACCCAGACCAGCACCATGCGCCGTCCGTGCTGGCGCGCCCACACGAACTCGCTGATCGGGATGCCCGCGAATTCAACTGTGACAGGCCCGTATTCGTAGTCGCCCTCGGGCTGGTCGTCGGCCTGCGCGGGGGGTTTCGGCTCCGACCAATCCTCGGGGCCCCGCGTCATCCGGCGAGTGGGGTGACGCACCGGCGTCGGGCCGGCCGGATCCGGCCGTTGCGCAGCGGCCGGTCGCTGGGCGTCGCGGCTGCGCTGCAGCTCCGCCGACCGGTGCTGCGCGGAGTTTCGTGGCGCCGGCACCCGAAAGTCCGGTAGCGCAAGCTCTTCGGCGATCGCATCAAGGTCGGCGCGCATCTCGATGGCGTCGGCATACCGCTCGGCCGGCTCGCGGGCCGTCGCACGCCGCACGAATTCGTCGATCCGCGCGGGCACACCGTCGATGACCGCGCTGGGCGGCGGCACGTCGGTGTCCAGCCGCTGATAAGCAAGCGACAACGCCGAGTCGCCGGTGAACGGCGTCCGTCCGGTCAGCAACTCGTAGGTCATGATCCCCGCGGAGTAGACGTCGCTGCGCGGACTGGCGTCGCCGTCTCGCACCTGCTCTGGCGACAGGTATGCCGCGGTGCCCAAAATCACGCTGGCAGAGGTGATTCCGGCCGCCGCGACTGCGCGGACCAAGCCGAAGTCGGCGATCTTCACCTCGCCGTCGTCGGAGATGAGGACGTTCTCGGGCTTGACGTCGCGATGCACCAGGCCGGCCCGGTGCGCCGCAGCGAGCCCGCCGAGCACCGGACGAAGCACGGCTGCTACCGCGTACGGCGGCATGGGTCCGCGCTCACCCAGCAACTCGCGCAGCGTGCCACCCTCGATGAGCTCCATCACCAGGAACGGGTGCCGGGCGTCCAGGCCCTGGTCGTAGACCGCGACCAGCCCGGGATCCTTGAGCCGGGCCACTGTTTGGGCCTCACGCTGGAACCGGGTCAGGAACTGTGGGTCGCCGGCGTAGCGCGAATCCATCACCTTCACCGCCACGGGGCGGTCGAGCCGGGTGTCCAGGCCGCGATACACCGTTGACGTGCCGCCGCTGGCGATCCTGGACTGAACCAGGTAGCGGCCGTCCAGCAAAGCGTTGTCCAACGGATCGACGGGTTGGCGACGGGGCGGTCCGGGCCGGCCCGAGGCCGGGGTCGCGCCCGCTCGCGGGGAAGGGCCGGGCGATTCAGCTTTGGCCACGGGGCCATCGTATGTGCGCTGGCAGGATTGCCCGGCAGAACCGGGTTCAAGGTCGGAATCTAGGAATACACTTGCCCGGATGAGCAGTATTCCTGCCGGCGACGATGTGCTGGAGCCCGACGAGCCGATTTATGACTTGAAGCGGGTCGCCGAATTGATGGGGGTGCCGGTCACCAAGGTGCATCAGCAACTCCGGGATGGGCACCTGGTTGCGGTGCGGCGCGAGGAGGGCCTGGTGGTGCCGCAGCTGTTCTTCACCAAATCCGGTGAGGTGGTCAAAAGCCTGCCGGGTTTGTTGACGATCCTGCACGACGGCGGCTATCACGACACGGAGATCGTGCGCTGGTTGTTCACCCGAGATCCCTCGTTGACGGTCACCCGGGACGGCAGCCGGGATGCCCTCAACAACGCCCGCCCCGTCGACGCCCTGCACGCCCACCAGGCGCGGGAAGTCGTGCGCCGGGCGCAAGCGATGGCTTGCTGAGTTCGTTCACTATCCGGCGGCGACGTCGGCTTGCTCGGCTTGGCGCGCGGGAGCTCGATACAGGCTGTACCAGGCGATCACCGCGCAGGCAGTGGCCAGCGAGAAGTGCAGCCACGAGTACATGCCATGCGAGCCATCGGGTTTGAAGATCACCATCACCCAGGTCGACAAGCCGCCGATGATCGCGACCGCCCGTCGGGACTGCGCCAGCGGGGCCACGATCGCCAGCGGCCACGAGTAGTACCAGGGCAGCGCGGCGGGCACGAACAGCACCACGATCAGCATCGACCACGCGATACCGGTCAGCGCGGCCCGGTCGTCGCGGCGGAACCGCCACCACAACAGCGGTAGTGCAACCGCGATGATCGCGACGCCGATCAGCCTGGTGACGCGAAGGATCGGATAGAAGCTCACCGGGAAGAACGCACCGCCGATCGCGTGGATCAGGTTGGCAGCCGCGGTCGGCACCGTCAGCCAGTTGATGATCTTCACCGATCCGGCCAGCGCGGTCAGCCAGCCAAGGCCGACGCCGGCCACCGCGGACACGACAGCGAAGACCACGGTGAAGATCGACATCGATAACGCCGTCGCGATGAAAAACGCTGGCACCGGCCGATATCCCCGCCGATCGCGCAGCCGCCGCATCCACACCCACACTAAAAACGGAAACGCGATGCCCGCGGTGGCTTTGACCGCGATGGCGATCGTGAGCACCGTGATGCCCGCAACGTGGCGGTCACCGAACATCAGCGCGATACCGGCGGCCATCAAGCCCACCATGAGCATCTCGTTGTGCACGCCGCCCATCAGATGAATGAGCACCAGAGGGTTGAGCACACAGATCCACAGCGCCGTCGAACCGTCGGCGCCCAGATGGCGCGACAGGCGGGGCGTCGCCCAGATCAACAGCACCAGGCCGGGCAGCATGCACAGCCGCAGCAACGCTGTGCCGGCCACCACGTTGTTGCCCACGATGATGGTGACGATCTTCGCCACCAGAATGAACACCGGGCCATAGGGTGCGGTCGTGATCGACCAGATGGGACTGACGTTGTCCAGCAGGCCGTTCGGGTTGGCGACGGGACCGACCGCGTACGGATCCAGCCCGTCGCGCAGCAGCGCGCCCTGCGCCAGGTATGAGTAGGTGTCCCGGCTGAAGACGGGCACCGACACCAGCAGCGGGGCCAGCCAGAAGCCGGTGGTGGCTTTCATGACGAACTCGCTCGCCTCGCCGGCCAGCACCCGACGGCCCAGGCCCAGCCACGCGATCAGCATCAGGCCAACGCCGGTCCACAACACGATCGACGACAGCACCAGGCCGTGGCCAAACCGCAACCAGGACATGTGCATTGACTCGAGCAGCGGATCGTGCTGGCGGGTGCTGCCCGCGCCCAGCCCGCCCAGGGTGATCAGCGCCGATCCCAGCATGCCCAGCTTCGCTGGACGGGAGTCGCCCGCGGCCACGAAGGCCTTCAGCTGCGAAAACCATTCGCCTCGAGAGGGTTCGGCCGCTGGCGAATCCGCCGCCGAGGTGTCCGTGGGCGTCGTCATCGGCTCAGGCGGACCGGTTCGTGGCCAGCTTGGCCAATTCAGACAGTCCCGCTTTGGCCGCGGTGTTGATGGGCGCGGCCGCCAGTGTGGCCAGTGCCCGCTGGGTCAGCGCGGCGATCCGTTGTTCGGCGGCGGCCAGAGCCCCCACCGACTCGATGGCGTCCCGCAGCCGATCCACCTGCGCGTCGGTCAGCCCGGCCCCGACCGAGGTCCGTAAGAGTTTGGCCGCCAACGGATCTGACTTCTCCGCCAGTTCCACCGCCTCGGCCAGCAGCACGGTGCGCTTGCCCGATCGCAGGTCGTCTCCGGACGGCTTACCGGTGACCGCTGGGTCGCCGAAAACCCCGAGGACGTCGTCGCGCAGCTGAAACGCCACCCCCAGGTCGGTCCCGAATTGGCTGAAGACGTCGTGGACATCAGGCCGGTCCGCCGCTGCGGCCGCCCCGAGCTGCAGCGGCCGAGACACCGTGTAGCAGGCGGTTTTGAAGGTATCGACGTTCATCGCCGACGCGATCGATGCGGCCGCGCTGGCCTCGGCGACGATGTCGAGGTACTGCCCGCCGAGCACCTCGGTGCGGATGTTCGCCCACACCCGGCGCACGCGCCGCTGGGCCTGAGGCGTCAAGTCGGCGCCGAGGACGATGTCGTCGGCCCAGGCCAGTGCGAGGTCACCGAGCAGGATGGCGGCCGACATGCCGAACTGCTCCGGCGAGCCGTGATATCGCCGGTCGTGATGCAGTTTCGCGAACTGCACGTGGGTGGTCGGCCGGCCCCTGCGGGTTGAGGAGCCGTCGATCAGGTCGTCGTGCACCAGCGCGCACGCGTGCAATAGCTCGAGCGCGGAAAACAGCAGCAGCACTTGCTCATCGGGGGCTTCGGTGGTCACGGCGCGCCAGCCCCAATAGGCGAACAAGGGCCGTAGCCGCTTACCCCCGTTGAGCACGAAATCTTCCAGCGCGGCGATCAGACCGCTGTACTCCTCACCGATATACGCCGTCTCGGTGCGACGGTCCTGCAGGTACCGCCGCAACTGGTCGGTGATGGCGCCGGTCAACTCGACGGTTGCCGCTGCTTCTGAAGCTCCTAGGCTCAGCGCGGCACCCCTTTCTGCTCTCGGCTGGCTGGTATTCCAGGCCCGATCAGTGTATTCGCCGCGCCGGCCGAGCCGCTTCGCACATGACGCGGACCGCCCGACCCAGTTGCTTCGCCTGTCTCATTAACCCGCCCCTATGCTGGCGGGTGCGCTGGGCCCGCGGAAACCGGGCGGCCCCAGGGCGCCCCGGGAGTCGTCAGATGGAGAGAAGCCGCGTGACCCTCAACACCATTGCGCTCGAGCTGGTGCCGCCGAACGCCGACGAAGGTCGGCAGCGGGCACTTGAAGAGGCGCAGAAAGTGGTGCGGAATTCCGCCGAATCCGGGCTCGACGGCCGGATCCGGCACGTGATGATTCCCGGGATCATCGCTGAGGACGACGACCGTCCCATTCAGATGAAACCCAAGTTGGACGTGCTCGACTTCTGGTCGGTCGTCAAGCCGGAACTGCCCGGCATCAAGGGCCTGTGCACGCAGGTCACCGCGTTCATGGACGAGCCGTCGCTGCGCGCCCGGCTGACGGAGCTGACGTCGGCCGGCATGGAAGGCGTTGTGTTCGTCGGCGTGCCGCGCACCATGAACGACGGCGAAGGCTCCGGCGTGGCGCCCACCGACGCCCTGTCGATCTACCGCGAGCTGGTGAAAAACCGCGGCGTCATCTTGATCCCCACCCGGGACGGCGAACACGGCCGGTTCAACTTCAAGTGCGACCAGGGTGCCACCTACGGCATGACCCAGTTGTTGTACTCCGACGCCATCGTGGGCTTCTTGAGCGAGTTCGCCAAAGAGACCGACCACCGGCCGGAGATCCTGCTGTCGTTCGGCTTCGTACCGAAGATGGAGAGCCGGGTCGGACTGATCAACTGGCTCATTCAGGACCCGGGCAACCCGGCGGTGGCAGGCGAGCAGGAATTCGTCAAGAAGCTGGCCGCCGGCGAACCCGCGCAGAAGCGCCAGCAGATGGTCGACCTCTACAAACGCGTTATCGACGGGGTCGCCGAGCTCGGATTCCCGCTGAGCATTCATCTAGAGGCGACCTACGGGAATTCCGGACCGGCCTTCCAGACGTTCGCGGAGATGCTCGCCTACTGGTCACCGGTCCGGCCCGACTAGTCAGCCAGGCGGCGGTTGGTCGCGCGGCGCCGTCAGCCGCGGTGACCGATCCCGGCTGACCCAGGCCAGCACCCCCACCACGCCCGCGGCCGCGAACGACGCGATGCACAGCCACACCACCGCTCCGGTGAAGGACCGGGTGTTGGGGTCGGTGTAGCGGGCCTGGGCGGTCATGGTGGTCACCACGCCCGGTTTGAGCTTCCACGCCACCACGTCGGGTTCGACCCGGTCGCCGTTGGTGGAGGTCACCACGCCTGGGAAGGCCACCGTCAGCTCGACGTCGGCCTCGGGGTCGGTCAGCGACGTCAGGTCCGCCCGTCCCTCCAGGATCACCAGGTTGCCATTGCGCCGCAGCGTCAGGTTCACCCCGGAGGCGTCGGAGTTCATGTTGGCCAGCTGCGGCAACTCCGCGAACGTCAGATCGGAGAACACCGCCTGCGAGCCGACGTAGCCGTCGCTGTCGTAGTTCGACACCGCGACCTTCTGGCTGAACGGCAGGTTGTTGCTGTCCAGTTGTGGACCGGTGTCTTTGGACGTCTTGGGTTTGGCGGCGGCGACGATCTCGCCGGACACCAGGTCATCGGCGGAGATGGTGAGCGAGGCCCTGACCCTCAGGCATCCGGTGGCCAGCGGCACCAGCAGCAGCAACATGGCGATGGCCGTCAGGCGGCGCCGCCGAGCTTGGAACACCCGGGATCCTCGGCTGCGGGGCGGGAGGGAGCTGGCTCGCACCAGGTCATCGTGCCAGATCCGATGTGCCACTTAGTGGAGTCTTCGGATCTGTGCCGACTTCGGGTGTTAGAGAGGGAGCTTGCGGCCCAGGATGGCGAACGCCCGCGGGTCGCCGGCGAAGTGGTAGCCCCGGATGACGTCGGTGAAACCCAGGCGCCGGTACAGCCGCCAGGCGCGGTTGGGCTCACCGTTGGTTTCCGGCGTGGACAGGAGCACATTCTGCTCGGCGCGACCGGCGAGCAGGCGTCGCGCCAACGCCTCGCCGAGACCGCGGCCCTGGGCGCGGGGATGGATGTGCAACTCGGTCAACTCGAAATAGCTCTCCATCAGCCGGGAGATCTCTTGGGGCGGCGCGCCGCCGCGCCGCATGCCCAGCACTACCTGCTGCTGCCACCATTGCCCGGGTGCGCCGGGATAGCCGTAGGCCACACCGAGCAGCGGCGCGCCGGCCAAGTCTTGCGCCGACGGCGGCTGTGCGGCTGCGTCTTCGGCTTCCTGGATTTCGACGACGCCGGCGCCCTGCCATCCCCGTCGCCGGATGTGTTCGAGCCACATCGCGGCGCGCTGGTTCTCGGTTCCCCGTGGGTAGCGCATCGCATCGACGTACACCGCCAGGGCGTCATCCAGACGACGCTCCATTTCGTGGGGAAGCAAATCGATGAGGAATATCGCCAACGTGCGGTCTCCTCCTCGTCGCTCGTCCAGGCTCATGCGGCGCCTCGGTGTGGTCGCCGTGGACCCCATTGCCCATTATCGGACCCATACGCCACGGCTGGGCGGGCGGTCGTGGCATCGGACCGCGGACCACCCCGGTTGGGGAAGCCCCTGTAGCGCACGGCCGTTCCGGTCCGGCGGAGCGCCGGCGGGAGGCCGGGATAGAATCGGCGGCGAACCAGTGGTATGGGGCAGATCGACCTCGTATCATTCAATTAGTTGCCCCGGCAAAGGGCATCTGCGTGTTACCAGGTCACGTGCCACACCGTCGGCAAGGAGGGACGAATGCCACTCTCCGATCATGAGCAGCGGATGCTCGATCAGATCGAGAGCGCTCTCTACGCCGAGGACCCCAAGTTCGCGTCAAGCGTTCGCGGCGGCGGGTTTCGTGCACCTACCGCCCGTCGGCGGCTGCAGGGCGTGGCGCTGTTCGTCGTCGGCCTGGCGATGCTGGTCTCCGGGGTGGCCTTCAGGGCGACGATGATCGGAACCTTCCCTATTCTCAGCGTCTTTGGGTTCATCGTGATGTTCGGCGGCGTGATCTTCGCGATCACCGGTCCGCGCTTGTCCGGCAGGGCCGATCATTCCGGGGCGGCTCCCACCTCGCTGCGTCAGCGCCGTAACAAGGGCGGGGGTTCGTTCACCAGCCGCATGGAGGATCGGTTCCGCCGCCGCTTCGACGGCTAGGCGTATCCGCACATTCGGGGTAGCCAGCGGCTGCCCCGATTCGTTTTTCAGGGCGTTTTTCAAGGCTCGGTGGCGGCCGGCCATCCGGTCCCTCACGATCAACCAGCCGATGCCGTTTTGCGGCTCAATCGAGCCCTAACCGAGGCGCGTCTCTGCATTTACCCCCCACCGCGCCCCACTAGAGTCCTCCATAACGCCCCACATTGCGCGTTCTCCCTGGTAGACGGGGTTCGACTGGCGCTCCTGAACACCCCCGACCATCCGCTCGACACACCCTCTGCGGCGCTTTGACGGCGTCCTGACGACGGATAACGCCGGAAAACGCCACCCCAACACCCAAAGATGGGGCGTAGTGGGGGATTGTGGGGTATGGTGGCTGCAGTGTTTGGGTGACCCCACAGGGGAGGTGAGCTGGTGTTTCTCGGCACCTACACGCCCAAACTCGACGACAAAGGGCGGCTGACGCTGCCCGCCAAGTTTCGCGACGCGCTGGCAGGGGGGTTGATGGTCACCAAGAGCCAGGACCACAGCCTCGCCGTTTATCCGCGGGCGGAATTCGAGCAGTTGGCCCGCCGTGCGAGCAAGGCCTCGCGGAGCAACCCCGAGGCCAGGGCGTTTCTCCGTAACCTCGCGGCCGGCACCGACGAGCAGCATCCCGACGCGCAGGGCCGGATCACGTTGTCGGCCGATCACCGGCGCTACGCGAACCTCTCGAAGGACTGCGTGGTCATCGGCGCGATCGACAACCTGGAGATCTGGGATGCGCAGGCCTGGCAGGACTACCAGCAGACCCACGAAGAGAACTTCTCCGCGGCCAGCGATGAAGCACTCGGCGACATCATCTGAGGCGCATGCCCGTGCAACGTGGCCTCTGCCCGAACCGACCCTGGCGTACTTCCCCAACGCCAGGTTCGCGACTTCGGTCAGAGACCTCGATGCAGGGGCTGCCCATCTTCCCGAGCGCTCGGTGAGGCCCGTCCGGGCGGCACAGGCTCGACTCGGCGCGAGGACCCTTCTCGTGGGGACCCGGGTGGCCGACGGGTGCCGGCAGATCCGTGGAGGCGTTGCGGTGGCTGAGAATTCGAGTTCCGGCGATTACGGGCACGTTCCCGTCCTGCTGGAACGTTGCGTCGAACTGCTCAGTCCCGCGCTCACCCGTCACCACCCCGACGGCGCGGGGGCGACGCTGCTCGATGCCACCCTCGGCGCGGGCGGACACGCGGAACGGTTCCTCATCGATCTGCCGGGGCTGCGGCTGATCGGACTCGACCGCGATCCCAGCGCGCTGGACATCGCCCGGGCGCGGCTGGCGGACTTCGCCGATCGGGTAACGCTGGTGCACACGCGCTATGACGGCATTGCTGCCGCTCTGGTCGAATCAGGTTATGCGGCAAACGAATCGGTGGACGCGATGCTGTTCGACCTCGGGGTGTCGTCCATGCAGCTGGATCGCGCGGACCGAGGCTTCGCCTACGCGCAGGACGCACCACTGGACATGCGAATGGATCCCACGTCGCCGCTGACCGCGGCCGACATCGTCAACACCTACGACGAGGCGCAGCTGGCCAACATCTTGCATCGCTACGGCGAGGAGCGGTTCGCACGTCGCATCGCCGCGCACATTGTGCGCCGACGTGCCCGTGCGCCGTTCACGACGACCTCGGACCTGGTAGCCCTGCTGTACGAAGCGATTCCGGCCGCGGCGCGGCGCACCGGCGGACATCCGGCCAAGCGGACTTTCCAGGCGCTGCGGGTCGCGGTCAACGACGAACTGGACACGCTGCGCCGCGCGCTCCCCGCCGCCCTGGATGCCCTGGACGTCGGGGGGCGCATCGCGGTGATGGCCTACCAATCGCTGGAGGACCGGATCGTCAAGCGGCTCTTCGCCCAGGCGGCCGCGTCGCGCACGCCGGTGGACCTGCCGGTCGAGCTTCCCGGCCATGAGCCGCGATTCCGGTCCCTGACACACGGTGCCGAACGCGCCGGCGCCACCGAGATCGAACGCAATCCCCGCAGCTCAGCCGTTCGGTTGCGGGCGCTGCAACGAATGGCATCAGGGCAGGCTAGGGGGAGAGGCGACGCATGAGAGCAGAACGCGAGACGTCGAAACGGCGTGGTGGCAGCGACCGTCGGGCCGGACGCGAGGGTGCTGCCCGGCGCAGCACGCGTCCGGCGGCGGAGTCCGGATCGGCGCGGCGCGCCCGAGGCGGCCGGTCCTCGGCGCCCGCCCGCGAAGCCCGCGCGCCCAAGTCCGGGCCGCAGACCAGCCCCATCGCCCGGCCGGTTGAGCGGCAGGCACGGCCCAAGAACGCCAGCCAGGCCAAGGCGCGAGCCAAAGCGCGGAAAGCCAAAGCGCCCAAGGTGGTTCGCCCTCGCCTGACCGAGCGGCTGGCCGCCCGGCTGGCCTCGGTCGACCTGCGGCCGCGGACGTTGGCCAGCAAGGTACCGTTCGTCGTCCTGATCATCGGTGCGCTGGGCATCGGCCTCGGGCTCACGCTGTGGCTGTCCACCGACTCCGCCGAACGCTCCTACAAGTTGAGCCACGCCCGCGAGCGGAACCGCTTGCTGCAGCAGCAGAAGGAAGCGCTGGAGCGTGACGTGCGCGAGGCGGAGGCCGCCCCGGCGCTCGCGGAGGCGGCCCGCAAGCAGGGCATGATCCCGAGCCGCGACACCGCGCACCTGGTCCAGGACCCGTCCGGGAACTGGGTGGTGGTCGGCACACCCAAGCCGGCCGACGGCGTTCCACCGCCGCCGTTGAACACCAAACTTCCCGACGAGGCGCCGCAACCCCCCAAGCCGCCGGCCGCTGCGCCGGAGGTCGCTACCCCGGTGGAGCCGGCCCCCGGCGGCCCCGCCCCGGCCAGGTCCGGGCCCGAAGCACTGCTGCGCGCTCCCGACGGCGCGTCGACGGTGGGCGGTCAACATCTGGCGCCGGCGGCTCCGGTGCGCGGCGCGCCTGCCGCCCCCGGGCTGCCGGTGACCGGTACGCTGCCCGGCATGCCAGGCGGACCGGCGACGGGTGTGGTGCCCGGCACGCCCGCTGCACCGGCCACCGGTGCGCTGCCCGGGTTGCCGACGCCGGGATTGCCCATGCCGGCCGCGCCCGCGACCCCTGCGGCGCCGGCCGCCGAGGTGCCGATTCCCTTGGCCGGGCTGCCGATTCCGGCTCCCGGCCAGGTGCCCGCGCCGTTGCCCGCCGAGATCCCGGTCCCGTTGCAGTTGGGCCGTCCGGCGGCGCCGCCTCAACCGGTAGCCCCCGCCGCGCCGGCTAACGGCCTGCCCGGACCTGCGGTCGTCGCGCCGCCAGGTGTGCCCAGGTGAGCCGCGGTGAATCCCCGCGGGCACGACGGTCGCAGTCCGCACGGCCGACACGTGGTCCCCGTAAGGACTTGCAGGCCAAGGGCGTACGGCAATCCAAGCGACGCCTGAAGACTCAGCAGGCCGACGCCGGCCGAGAGATTGGTGAGTCGAAGCGATTCCGCAAAGCCAAGCAAGCCAAGAACGGCGGGGCGGCCCGGCGGTCCGAGGCGGTGGCGGCCGGGCACTCGGCGCGGGAACGCCGCACCCGCCAGATCGTGGAGTTGACCAGCCGCGGTGGGTCATTCGTGTTCCGGCATCGGGCCGGCAACGTGGTCATTCTGGTGTTGATGCTGATGGCCGCGGCCCAGCTGTTCGTCCTGCAGGTGACCAACGCCCCGTCGCTGCGCGCCCAGGCCGCCGGTCAGCTCAAGGTCACCGACGTGGAAAAAGCCGTTCGCGGCAGCATCATCGACCGTCGCAAAGACCAGCTTGCCTTCACCATCGAGTCGCGTGCGCTGACGTTTCAGCCCAAACGGATCCGCAAGCAGCTAGAGGAAGCCAAGGCCAAGAACTCGACCGCCCCCGACCCACAGCAGCGCCTGCGCGATATCGCCAAAGAAGTGTCCAGCCGCCTGGGCAACAAGCCGGACGCGGCGACCGTCTTGAAGAAGCTGCAAACCGACGACAACTTCGTCTATCTGGCGCGCGCCGTCGATCCCGCTGTCGCCAGCGCGATCTCGGACAAGTATCCCGAGGTCGGTTCAGAACGCCAGGATCTGCGCCAGTATCCGGGCGGATCGCTGGCGGCCAATATCGTCGGTGGCATCGACTGGGACGGGCACGGCCTGCTGGGACTGGAAGAGGCGATGGACTCGGTGCTGTCGGGCACCGACGGTTCGGTCACCTACGACCGCGGATCCGACGGTGTCGTCATCCCCGGCAGTTACCGCAACCGGCATCGGGCGGTCAACGGCTCGATGGTCCAGCTGACGCTCGACGACGACATCCAGTTCTACGTGCAGCAGCAGGTTCAGCAGGCCAAGAATGTGTCCGGCGCGCAAAATGTCTCGGCCGTCGTGCTCGACGCCAAGACCGGCGAAGTGCTGGCCATGGCCAACGACAACACCTTTGACCCCTCGCAGGACATCGGGCGCCAGGCCGACAAGCAGCTGGGCAACCTGGCGGTGTCCTCGCCGTTCGAGCCCGGCTCGGTGAACAAGGTGATCACCGCATCGTCGGTGATCGAGTACGGCCTGTCCAATCCCGATGAGGTGTTGCAGGTCCCCGGCACCATCCAGATGGGCGGGGTGTCCATCCACGACGCCTGGGAACACGGCGTGATGCCCTACACCACCACCGGGGTGTTCGGAAAGTCCTCCAACGTCGGCACTTTGATGCTCGCGCAGCGCGTCGGCCCAGAGCGTTTCTACGACATGGTCCGTAAATTCGGTCTGGGGCAACGCACCAACGTGGGTCTGCCGGGTGAGAGCGCCGGACTGGTGCCGCCGATTGACCAGTGGTCGGGCAGTACCTTCTCGAACCTGCCCATCGGGCAGGGCCTTTCGATGACGCTGTTGCAGATGACCGGGATGTACCAGACGATCGCCAACGACGGGCTGCGAATGCCACCGCGAATCGTCAAGGCAACCATCGCGCCCGACGGCACGCGCACCGAGGAGCCGCGTCCGGAAGGCGTGCGGGTGGTGTCGCCGCAGACGGCGCAGACCGTGCGCAACATGCTGCGTGCCGTCGTGCAAAAGGACCCGATGGGTTACCAGCAGGGCACCGGGCCTGCCGGCGCCGTGACGGGTTATCAGATGGCCGGCAAGACGGGCACCGCACAGCAGATCAACCCGGCCTGCGGCTGCTATTTCGACAACGTCTACTGGATCACGTTCGCCGGAATGGCCACCGTCGACAACCCGCGGTATGTGATCGGCATCATGATGGACAACCCGGAGCGAAACGCCGACGGCACGCCGGGTCACTCCGCGGCCCCGCTGTTCCACAACATCGCCGGCTGGCTCATGCAGCGCGAGAACGTGCCGCTGTCGCCCGACCCCGGCCCGCCGCTGACACTGCAGGCCACCTAGCGGCTCGCCGCCCATATTTCCGGGCGATCGCCAGGGCGGCGGAGCCGAGGGCGCGTGGCGGCCCCATGGGTACGCGGATCGCCTCATGTCCGGTTGCGGCTAGGTAGGGTGTCATGGCCGATCATGAGGATGACGCAGCGTCGGAGGGAGGTGTGCGGAGAAGTGGTGCCGGTGCCCACTGGGTTACGCCCCAGCGCCGCCGCGGGCGTGCGGCTGCAGACGCTCGCCGAACAGGTCGGCGCGGCCTTGGCCGGCGGTCCAGGCCAGGACGCCGCCGTGCCCGACGTGACCATCACCGGCGTGACGCTGCGCGCCCAGGACGTGCTGCCCGGTGACCTGTTCGCCGCGCTGCCCGGTCTGACCACCCACGGGGCCCGCTACGCCGCCGACGCGGTCGAACGCGGCGCGGTCGCCGTGCTGACCGATTCCAGCGGAATCGCCGAGATGGCCGCGGCCGGCGCCCCCACCGTCCCGACGCTGGTGCACCCGGACCCCCGCAGCGTGCTCGGCCGCCTGGCCGCCACGGTGTACGGCAATCCGTCCGAACGGGTGGCCGTCATCGGCATCACCGGCACGTCCGGCAAGACCACCACCACTTATCTGGTCGAATCCGGTCTGCGCGCCGCCGGCCGCACGGCAGGGCTGATCGGCACCATCGGCATTCGCATCGACGGTGCCGACGTTCCCAGCGCGCTGACCACTCCGGAGGCCCCCGCATTGCAGGCGATGCTGGCGGCCATGGCCGAACAGGGCGTGGACACCGTCGTCATGGAGGTATCCAGCCATGCGCTGGCGTTGGGCCGGGTGGACGGAACCGGCTTCGCGGTGGGCGGTTTCACCAACCTGTCGCGCGATCACCTCGACTTTCACCCGACCATGGAAGACTACTTCAACACCAAAGCCTTGCTGTTCGAACCGGATTCGTCGCTGCGGGCGCGCCGCGTCGTGGT
The DNA here is from genome assembly GCF_059812425.1 of Mycobacterium sp. NGS56. Classification (NCBI taxonomy): domain Bacteria; kingdom Bacillati; phylum Actinomycetota; class Actinomycetes; order Mycobacteriales; family Mycobacteriaceae; genus Mycobacterium; species Mycobacterium sp. NGS56. Next base: position 471,398 of record NZ_JCALCQ010000003.1, on the reverse strand, counting down.
GTGTGTCGACGACGAGGCCGGCCGTGCCATGGCGGGTCGGGCCGGCGACGCGATCACCGTCAGCGCCGAGGGTCAGCCCGCGGACTGGTGCGCCGTCGATGTGGTCCCGATGGGCGCCGGCGCACAACAATTCACCGTCGTCGATCCCGCCGGCGCACGGCATCAGGTCGCAGTCCCGCTACCCGGCCACTACAACGTCGCCAATTGCCTTATGGCACTGGCCCTTCTGGATGCCGTGGGGGTGTCGCCGGAGCAGGCGGCACCCGGATTGCGGCAGACCCGCGTGCCGGGACGCATGGAACAGATCGACGCCGGCCAGGATTTCCTGGCGCTGGTCGACTACGCGCACAAACCGGGCGCCTTGCGTGCGGTGCTGACCACGCTGGTGCGCCCGGGCCGCCGAGTGGCGGTGGTGTTCGGCGCCGGTGGCGAGCGCGATCCGGGCAAACGGGCGCCGATGGGGGCCACGGCCGCCGAGCTGGCCGACCTGGTCGTCGTCACCGACGACAATCCGCGCGGTGAGGACCCGGCCTCGATCCGCCGGCAAATCTTGGCCGGTGCTATCGAAAGTGATTGCGCGGCAGAGGTTGTCGAGGTCGCCGACCGGCGCGACGCGATCAGGCACGCGGTCGCCTGGGCGGGCCCCGGTGACGTGGTGCTGATCGCGGGCAAGGGCCACGAAACCGGGCAGCGCGCCGGCGGACACACCCGTCCCTTCGACGACCGGGTCGAACTGGCCGAGGCGTTGCGGGACCTATACGGGGCACAGCGTTGATCGACCTGACCGTCGCCCAGATCGCCGACATCGTCGGGGGGACCCTGTCCGACATCTCCCCGGACGATGCGGCGCGGCGTCACGTCACCGCAACGGTGGAATTCGACTCACGCGCCGTCAAGCCGGGCGGGCTGTTCCTGGCGCTGCCGGGAGCGCGAGCCGACGGGCATGACTTCGCGGACTCGGCGGTCGCCGCCGGCGCGGTCGCCGTCCTGGCGGCGCGACCGGTCGGCGTACCGGCCATCGTGGTGCCCCCGCAACCGCCGGCGGCGCGCCCGCAGCGTGGGCTGGCCGGAATTCTCGAGCACGACTCCGACGGTTCCGGCGCGGCGGTGCTCGGCGCGCTGGCCAAGCTGGCTCAAGCGGTCGCCGCCGAGTTGGTGGCCGGCGGGCTGATGATCGTCGGCATCACCGGATCTTCGGGAAAGACCTCGACCAAGGACCTGGTGGCCGCCGTGCTGGCACCGCTCGGTGAGGTGGTGGCCCCGCCCGGGTCGTTCAACAACGAACTGGGGCACCCGTGGACGGTGCTGCGCGCGACGGCGGACACCGACTACCTGGTTCTCGAGATGTCGGCCCGCCATCCCGGAAACATCGCCGCGCTCGCAGAAATCGCCACGCCCTGCATCGGGGTGGTCCTCAACGTCGGCACCGCGCACCTTGGTGAGTTCGGCTCACGCGAAGCCATCGCCCAGACGAAATCCGAACTGCCGCAGTCTGTTCCGGCTTCCGGCGTGGTGATCCTGAACGCCGATGATCCGGCCGTGGCGGCCATGGCGAACGTGACCGCCGCCCGCGTGGTCCGGGTCAGCCGTGCCGAGCACACCGACGCCGGCCCCAGCGACCTGTGGGCCGGGCCGGTGTCACTCGACGAGCTGGCCAGGCCGCGGTTCACGCTGCACCGGCGCGACACGTCCGGGGTGGCGCAGGTGTCCGTGCAACTCGGCGTCTACGGCGATCACCAGGTGGACAACGCGCTGTGCGCCGCCGCGGTGGCGCTGGAATGCGGCGCCGACCTCGAACAGGTGGCGGCCGCACTCGCCGGCGCGGGCCCCGTGTCGCGGCACCGCATGCAGGTCACCACTCGCGCCGACGGGGTTACCGTGATCGACGACGCTTACAACGCCAACCCCGATTCCATGCGGGCCGGGTTGCAGGCGCTGGCCTGGATCGCCCACGGCGGGGGCGAAGGCGGTGAGCATAGCCCCGCCGAAAAGCGCAGGAGCTGGGCCGTGCTCGGCGAGATGGCCGAGCTCGGTGAGGACGCGATAGTCGAGCACGATCGCATCGGCCGGCTCGCCGTGCGCTTAGATGTGTCTCGACTCGTTGTCGTGGGAAGTGGGAGGTCGATGAGCGCCATGCACCACGGAGCGGTCATGGAGGGTTCCTGGGGCGCAGCCGACAAAGGGGCCGTCAACGTCCCCGACAGCGACGCCGCCCTGGCGTTACTGCGGGCCGAGGTGCAACCCGGCGACGTCGTCCTGGTCAAGGCGTCCAACTCGGCGGGGCTCGGTGCGCTGGCCGACGCCTTGGCACGTGATGATCGCGAGGGCGGCGAAGCCGGGCGAAGCGGGTCGTCACCATCAGAAGAGGGCGGGGCGCGCGCATGAGGCAGATCCTCATCGCCGTCGCCATCGCGCTGACCGTGTCAATCCTGCTGACCCCGGCACTGATCCGGTTGTTCACCCGGCAGGGATTCGGCCACCACACCCGCGAGGACGGGCCGCCGACCCACCACGCCAAACGGGGCACCCCGTCGATGGGCGGCGTGGCGATTCTGGCCGGCATCTGGGCGGGCTACCTGGGCACGCACCTGGCCGGGATGGCCTTCGACGGGGAAGGCGTCACCGTGTCGGGCCTGTTGGTGCTCGGCCTGGCCACCGTGCTCGGCGGCGTCGGATTCCTCGACGACCTGATCAAGATCCGCAGGTCGCGCAATCTCGGGTTGAACAAGACGGCCAAGACCGTCGGACAGGTTGCCGCCGCGGTGCTCTTCGGGGTGCTGGCGCTGCAGTTCCGCAGTAACAGCGGCCTGACACCGGCCAGCGCGGACCTGTCCTATGTGCGCGAGATTGCCACCGTCACCCTGGCACCTGGCCTGTTCGTGTTGTTCTGTGTGGTCGTCGTGAGCGCCTGGTCCAACGCGGTCAACTTCACCGACGGCCTGGACGGGCTGGCCGCCGGGAGCATGGCGATGGTCACCGCCGCCTACGTGTTGATCACCTTCTGGCAGTACCGCAACGCCTGCGTCACCGCCCCCGGGCTGGGCTGCTACAACGTGCGCGATCCGCTGGACCTGGCGCTGGTCGCGGCCGCCACCGCGGGCGCCTGCATCGGCTTTTTGTGGTGGAACGCCGCGCCGGCCAAGATCTTCATGGGCGACACCGGGTCGCTGGCCCTGGGCGGCATCATCGCCGGCATCTCGGTGACCAGCCGCACGGAGATCCTCGCCGTCGTGCTGGGTTCGCTGTTCGTCGCCGAGGTCAGCTCGGTTGTGTTGCAGATCTTGACTTTTCGCACCACCGGACGACGCGTGTTCCGGATGGCACCCTTTCACCACCATTTCGAGCTGGCCGGCTGGGCCGAGACCACGGTCATCATCCGCTTCTGGCTGCTCACCGCGATCGCCTGCGGCCTGGGCGTTGCCCTCTTCTACGGTGAGTGGCTGGGCGCGATCGGTGCCTGATGAGCCCTCTTGAGGCCCCCCTAGACCCCTTGACGCCCGGCGCGCCGGTGCTGGTGGCCGGCGGCGGGGTGACGGGCAAGGCCGTGCTGGCGGCGCTGAGGAGATTCGGGGCCGCACCGACGCTGTGCGACGACGACCCGGACAGGCTGCGCGGCTACGCCGACGCGGGAGCGGCGACCGCGTCCACGTCTACGGCCATCGAGCAGATCTCGCGCTATGCCCTGGTGGTCGCCAGCCCCGGCTTCGCGCCCACCGCACCGCTGCTGGTCGCCGCGGCGGCGGCCGGGGTGCCGATCTGGGGTGACGTGGAGTTGGCCTGGCGGCTCGACGCGGCGGGCCACTACGGGGCGCCACGCCGCTGGCTGGTGGTGACCGGGACGAACGGCAAGACGACCACCACGGCGATGCTGCACGCCATGCTGACCGCCGGCGGCCGCCGCAGCCTGCTGTGCGGCAACATCGGCGACCCGGTGCTCGACGTCTTGGAAGAACCGGCCGAGCTGCTGGCGGTCGAGCTGTCCAGTTTCCAATTGCATTGGGCCCCTTCGCTCAAACCCGAGGCCGGTGTGGTGCTCAACATCGCCGAAGACCACCTGGACTGGCATGGCAGCCTCGCGGCCTACGCCGCAGCGAAGGCGCGGGTGCTCGACGGCCGGGTGGCGGTGGTGGGCCTGGACGACGGCCGGGCGGCGGCGCTGCTGGACACCGCCCGGGCACCGGTGCGGGTCGGCTTCCGATTGGGCGAACCGGCGGCGGGGGAGCTGGGCGTGCGCGACGGCCGTCTGGTCGACCGCGCCTTCGCCGACGACCTGGCCTTGCTGCCGGTTGACTCCATCCCGGTGCCCGGGCCGGTCGGAGTGCTCGACACGCTGGCCGCCGCGGCGCTGGCCCGCTGCGTCGACGTGCCGGCCGACGCGATCGCGGCCGCGATCGCCTCCTTCCGGGTGGGCCCGCACCGGGCCGAAGTCGTCGCCGTCGCCGACGGCATCGCCTACGTCGACGACTCCAAGGCCACCAACCCCCATGCCGCCGAGGCGTCCGTGCTGGCCTATCCACGCGTCGTCTGGATCGCCGGCGGTCTGCTCAAGGGTGCGTCGGTCGACGCCGAGGTCGCCAGGATGTCGTCGCACCTGGTCGGGGCGGTGCTTATCGGCCGAGATCGGCAACAGGTTGCACACGCGTTATCGCGACACGCGCCGGATGTCCCCGTCCTGCAGGTTGTGACAGGCGAGGATGCTGATATGGATGCGACTGCTGTGGTTTTTGAGGCAGATGTGACAGAAGTGCAACAGTCGGGCCACGACTTGGCTACGGCGGTGATGAACGCGGCGGTGGCCGCGGCACGTACCCTGGCCAAGCCCGGTGACACCGTCCTGCTGGCGCCCGCCGGCGCATCGTTCGACCAATTCGCGGGTTACGCCGATCGTGGCGACGCATTCGCGTCCGCCGTGCGCGCGGCGCTGCGGTAGGGCGGGGCGTGGGTAACGCACTGACCCGGTTGCTTGGCCGGGGCAAAGACACCACCGAGATCGCCGCGGCCGAGCCCGGACCGGTCGACGACGCCACGGACGACACCGCGGAAGCCGATGGCAAAAAGGCCGCCAAGCCGCAAAAGGCCAAGAAAGACAAGACCCCCGCCAAAGATGGCGGTTCGCACGGCCGGTTCGGCGCCTGGCTGGGCCGGCCCATGACGTCGTTTCACCTGATCATCGCTGTGGCCGGGTTGCTGACCACGCTGGGCCTGATCATGGTGCTGTCGGCGTCGGGCGTGCGGTCCTACGACGCCGACGGGTCGGCCTGGGTGATCTTCGGCAAGCAGGTGCTGTGGACCGTGATCGGCCTCGTCGCCTGCTACGCCTCGCTGCGGATGTCCGTGCGGTTCATCCGTCGCGTCGCGTTCACCGGCTACGTCGTCACCGTCATCCTGCTGGTGCTGGTGCTCGTTCCCGGAATCGGCAACCTGGCCAACGGATCTCGTAAGTGGTTCGTGGTCGCGGGATTCTCGATGCAGCCGTCCGAGCTGGCCAAAATCGCTTTCGCGATATGGGGCGCCCACATGCTGGCCGCCCGTCGTCTCGAGCGGGGCAGTCTGCGCGAACTGCTGATCCCGCTGGTGCCGGCGGCGGTGATCGCGCTGGCCCTGATCGTGGCACAGCCCGACCTGGGGCAGACCGTATCGCTGGGCATCATCCTGCTGGCTTTGCTGTGGTACGCGGGACTGCCGCTGCGCGTCTTCGTCACCTCATTGCTGGCGGTCTTCGTGGCCGGCGCCGTCCTGGCCATGTCGGCCGGGTACCGATCGGAGCGGGTGCGGTCCTGGATCAATCCCGAAAACGACCCGCAGGACACCGGCTACCAGGCCCGACAGGCCAAATTCGCGCTGGCGCACGGCGGTGTCTTCGGCGATGGCCTGGGCCAGGGCGTGGCCAAATGGAATTACCTGCCCAACGCCCACAACGACTTCATCTTCGCGATCATCGGCGAAGAGCTCGGTTTCGTCGGTGCGTTCGCGCTGCTGGTGCTGTTCGGCCTGTTCGCCTACACGGGGATGCGGATAGCCCGCCGCTCGGCCGACCCATTCCTGCGGCTGCTGACCGCCACCACGACCATGTGGGTGCTGGGCCAGGCGTTCATCAACATCGGCTACGTGATCGGCATCCTCCCGGTCACCGGTATTCAGCTGCCGCTCATTTCTGCCGGTGGAACCTCCACCGCGGCAACACTTTTCATGATCGGCATCATGGCCAACGCGGCTCGTCACGAACCCGAGGCGGTGGCCGCGCTGCGCGCCGGCCGCGACGACAAGATGAACCGGATCCTGCGGCTGCCGCTGCCCGAGCCGTACTCGCCCACGCGCCTGGAATCCTCCCGCGATCGCAAGCGCGCTCGTCCGAAGTCACCGGAAACGTCGCGTAAGGCGGCTGGCACGCCCGGGCGCAAGACTCCCCGCAAGACCGAACCGCCGCCGCGGCCGGCGCCAGCGCGAACGGCCGGTCGGCCGGCTCGCCAGACTGGCGGCAGCGCCCGATCACGGGCGAGGCATCATGGATCTGGCCAACGCCGCGTCAGTCAGGCGGCCGGCCAGCGTCAACCACGACGCGCTCGCGCACTGGAAGGTCAGCGTTACGGGTGAACAACACGGTCGACAAGCAGACCGGCGGGCGGGGGGGAAACCCTTTGCCCGCCGGTGCCGCGTTGTCGCCTTTTAAGCCTCTCAAGCCACTGTCGGTGGTGCTCGCCGGTGGTGGAACCGCCGGCCATGTCGAGCCGGCAATGGCCGTCGCCGACGCGCTGAGCGCTCTCGATCCCCAGGTCAGGATCACCGCGCTGGGCACCGCCCGGGGGCTGGAGACCCGGTTGGTCCCCGAACGCGGCTACGACCTCGAGCTGATCACTCCGGTGCCGCTGCCGCGCAAACCCAGTGGCGACCTGGCCCGGCTGCCGTCGCGGGTGTGGCGGGCGGTCCGGGAAACCCGTGCCGTGCTCAGCGCGGTCGACGCCGACGTGGTGATCGGTTTCGGTGGGTACGTGGCGCTGCCGGCCTATCTCGCCGCGCGCGGTGTCTCGTCGCGCAAGCGCCGGGTCCCGGTGGTGATTCACGAAGCCAATGCCAGCGCCGGGCTGGCCAACCGGGTCGGCGCCCGCACCGCCGAGCGGGTGCTCTCCGCGGTGGCCGATTGCGGGTTGCCGGGCGCCGAGGTGGTCGGGGTGCCGGTGCGCGAGGCCATCACCTCATTGGACCGCGCGGCGCTGCGCGACGAGGCGCGCCGCTACTTCGGTTTCGCCGACGACGCCCGGGTGTTGCTGGTGTTCGGCGGCTCGCAGGGCGCGGTCTCGCTGAACCGGGCGGTCTCCGGGGCGGCCGCCGAGCTGGCCGCCGCCCGCGTGGCCGTCCTGCATGCGCACGGCCCCAAGAACACGCTCGACCTGCGCGCACCCCAGCCGGGAGACCCGCCGTACGTGGCGGTTCCCTACCTCGACCGGATGGACCTCGCCTATTCGGCCGCCGACCTGGTGATCTGCCGGTCCGGTGCGATGACGGTCGCAGAGGTCTCCGCGGTGGGATTGCCGGCCATCTACGTGCCCCTACCGATCGGCAACGGCGAGCAGCGGCTCAACGCCCTGCCGGTGGTCAACGCCGGCGGCGGCATGATCGTTGCCGACGCCGACCTGACGCCCGAGCTGGTCGCCCGCGAAGTAGCGCGGTTGACGGGCGACCCGGCGCGGCTGGCGGCCATGACCACCGCCGCCGCGCGAGTGGGACATCCCGATGCGGCGCGCCAGGTCGCCCAGGCGGCACTGGACATCGCCAGGCACGCGCGGCTCGGCCGCTCGGCGGCCGGAGGGAAGCCGTGAGCACCGACCAGCTGCCGCCCGAGCTACAGCGGGTGCACATGGTCGGCATCGGGGGAGCCGGCATGTCGGGCATCGCCCGCATCCTGCTCGACCGCGGCGGCCTGGTATCCGGCTCGGATGCCAAGGAGTCCCGCGGCATTCACGCGCTGCGCGCCCGGGGCGCGCAGATCAACATCGGGCACGACGCGGCCTCGCTTGATCTCTTGCCCGGCGGCGCCACCGCGGTCATCACGACGCACGCCGCGATCCCGAAAACCAACCCCGAGCTCGTCGAGGCCCGCCGGCGCGGCATCCCGGTGATCCTGCGGCCCGCGGTACTGGCCAAGCTGATGAACGGGCGCACCACCCTGATGGTCACCGGCACCCATGGCAAGACGACGACGACGTCGATGTTGATCGTGGCGCTGCAGCACTGTGGGCGTGACCCGTCCTTCGCGGTCGGTGGCGAGATGGGGGAGGCAGGCACCAACGCCCACCACGGCAGCGGCGACTGCTTCGTGGCGGAGGCCGACGAAAGTGACGGCTCGCTGCTGGAATACACGCCCAACGTCGCGGTGGTCACCAACATCGAGACCGACCACTTGGACTTCTACGGCAGCGCCGACGCCTACGTCGCCGTGTTCGACGCCTTCGTGGAGCGACTGGCCCCGGGCGGGGCGCTGGTGGTGTGCGTCGACGACCCGGGGGCGGCCGAGTTGGCACGGCGCACGGCCGAGCTGGGCATCCGGGTCCTGCGATATGGATCCGCGGGTTCCGGCGACGAACTGGTCGCGACATTGGCATCGTGGCAACAGCAGGGCACCGAAGCCGTCGCGCAGATTCGGCTGGCCCCCGAGCTGGACCCGGAGCAGCATCCGCGGGTGATGCGGTTGTCCGTGCCCGGCCGTCACATGGCGCTCAACGCGATGGGCGCGCTAGTGGCGGCGATCGAGATCGGCGCCCCGGTCGACGCGGTGCTGGACGGCCTGGCCGGCTTCGAGGGCGTGCGCCGCCGATTCGAATTGGTCGGTGGTGCGGCCTCGGTGCGGGTGTTCGACGACTACGCCCACCACCCCACGGAGATCACCGCCACGCTGGCGGCGGTCCGCACCCTGCTCGAGCAGAGCGGTGACGGCCGCAGCATCGCGGTGTTTCAGCCCCATTTGTATTCGCGGACAAAGGCTTTTGCCGAGGAGTTCGGGCGCGCGCTGAATGCGGCGGACGAGGTTTTCGTTCTCGACGTCTACGGAGCCCGCGAACAACCGCTGGCAGGCGTCAGCGGGGCCAGCGTCGCAGAGCACGTCAGTGCGCCGGTGCGCTATCTCCCGCACTTCTCCGCGGCCGCCGAGCAGGTCGCCGCCGTCGCCGGGCCCGGTGACGTGATCGTCACCATGGGAGCCGGCGATGTGACGCTGTTGGGGCCCGAGATCGTCACGGCTTTGCGCGTGCGGGCCAATCGCAGCGCCCCCGGGGCGTTGCGATGACGCAACCGGACGACCCCGTCCCGGCCAACCTGGTTGGCGAACAAGCCGGAGCCCAGCCTGCTGGCGACAACCCGGTCACCGAGCCGCTCGTCACCGGAACCAGCGAGGGCCAGCCGGACCGCGCGGCTGACGATCACGAGGCGGCACAGGCCGAGGTAGAGGGGCCACGCCGACGCGCCCGCCGGGAGCGGGCCGAACGCCGCGCCGCCCAGGCCCGCGCCAGGGCCATCGAAGACGCGCGCCGCGAGGCGAAGCGCCGGGCCAGCGGACGGCTGGCCACTGAACCCAAACCCGTTGCACGGGGCGTCGTTCGGGGCCTCAAGATGCTGCTGGCAACCGTCCTGCTGGTGATCGTCGGCGTCGGGCTGGCGTTGATCCTCTATTTCACGCCCGCGATGGCGGCCCGCAACATCGTGGTCGTCGGCACCGGGGTGGTGACCCGCGAAGAGGTCCTGGATGCGGCGCGGGTGCGGCCCGGAACGCCGTTGCTGCAGATCAACACCAGCCAGGTGGCAGACCGGGTGGCCGCGATCCGGCGGGTGGCCAGCGCGCGGGTGCAGCGCCAGTATCCGTCGGCGCTGCGGATCACCATCGTCGAGCGAGTCCCGGTGGCCGTCAAGGACTTTCCCGACGGTCCGCATCTTTTCGACCGGGACGGAGTCGACTTCGCTACGGCGCCGCCGCCACCGGCGCTGCCGTATTTAGATGTCGCCGATCCGGGCCCGGACGATCCGGCCACCAAGGCGGCCCTGCAGGTGCTCACCGCGTTGCGTCCCGAGGTCGAGGGCCAGGTCGGCCACGTCGCCGCGCCGTCGGTCGCCTCGATCACGCTGACGCTGGGCGATGGCCGGGTGGTGATCTGGGGTACCACCGACCGCACCGACGAGAAGGCCGAAAAGCTGGCCGCGCTGCTGACCCAGCCCGGCAAGGTCTACGACGTGTCCAGCCCGGACCTGCCGACGGTCAAGTAGCGATCTTCATCACGTCGGCGCGCTCGGTGTTCGCGGACCAGCGCCCACGCCGCCCGCCACGCCAAAATTGCCCAAAATTTGCGGGACGCGTGTCGGCGCGCCTGCGGGGTTAGGGCGCGCCGTGCCCATACCGTTCTGGTTGCGCGGAACTACTTGACATAACTCTAACTCTATGGTTGAGGTTGAGGGTTTGCCAGGGAGGACCGCGAACGTCCGGAGGAGCCCACCGCCGGGAGAGCTGAGCCAAGCCCATCAGGGAGGAAGACGAATGATGACCCCCCCGCATAACTACCTGGCCGTCATCAAGGTCGTGGGTATCGGTGGCGGCGGCGTCAACGCCGTCAACCGGATGATCGAACAAGGCCTCAAAGGCGTGGAGTTCATCGCGATCAACACCGACGCGCAGGCGCTGTTGATGAGCGATGCCGACGTCAAACTCGACGTCGGGCGCGAATCCACGCGTGGCCTGGGGGCCGGGGCGGACCCGGAAGTCGGCCGCAAGGCCGCCGAGGACGCCAAGGATGAGATCGAAGAGCTGCTCCGGGGCGCTGACATGGTCTTCGTCACCGCCGGTGAGGGCGGTGGGACCGGGACCGGCGGGGCGCCCGTCGTCGCCAGCATCGCGCGCAAGCTGGGCGCGTTGACGGTGGGTGTGGTCACCCGGCCGTTCTCCTTCGAAGGCAAGCGGCGCGGAAACCAGGCCGAGAGCGGCATAGCGGCGCTGCGCGAGAGTTGCGACACCCTGATCGTGATTCCCAACGACCGGCTGCTGCAGATGGGCGACGCCGCGGTGTCGCTGATGGACGCCTTCCGCAGCGCCGACGAGGTGCTGCTCAACGGCGTTCAGGGCATCACCGACTTGATCACCACTCCGGGCCTGATCAACGTGGACTTCGCCGACGTCAAGGGCATCATGTCGGGCGCGGGTACGGCCCTGATGGGTATTGGTTCCGCCCGCGGCGAGGGCCGTTCGCTCAAGGCCGCCGAGATCGCCATCAATTCGCCACTGCTGGAAGCCTCGATGGAAGGCGCCCATGGCGTGCTGATGTCGATCGCCGGCGGCAGCGACCTGGGCTTGTTCGAGATCAACGAGGCGGCCTCGCTGGTGCAGGACGCCGCCCATCAGGACGCCAACATCATCTTCGGCACCGTGATCGACGATTCGCTGGGCGATGAGGTGCGCGTCACGGTCATCGCCGCGGGCTTCGATGCCACCGGCGCCGGGCGTAAGCCCGTGATCGGCGGCAGCGATAAGGAGGAAAAGACCGGCGGTGCCCACCGGATCGAGTCGGCGAGGGCGGGCAAGCTCACCTCGACCCTGTTCGAACCGGTCGACGCGGTAAGCGTGCCGGTCCACACCAACGGATCGACGTTGAATATTGGCGGCGATGACGATGACGTCGACGTGCCGCCGTTCATGCGCCGCTGAGGGTCTCAATTTGCTTGCCAGCGCGCGACGAACCGGCCGCGGCCGGATGGCGCTGCCCCCTGGCAGGCACACCGCTCCGGATACTGGTCACGTGAGCGTTCGCATCAGGCTGGTCACGACGACCCGCGCCGGTGGTGTCTCGAAGCCACCCTTCGACACCTTCAACCTTGGCGACCACGTCGGGGACGACCCGGCGGCGGTGGCCGAGAACCGGGCCCGGCTGGCCGCCACCGTCGGCCTGCGCCCCGGCCGAATGGTGTGGATGAACCAGGTCCACGGCGATCGGGTAGCGGTGGTCGACGGCGCGCGCGACACTGCGGTCGAGGACACCGACGCGCTGGTGACCCGCACGGCGCGGCTAGCGCTGGCGGTGGTCACCGCTGACTGCGTTCCGCTGTTGATGGCCGATGCGCGTGCCGGCGTGGCCGCGGCCGTGCACGCTGGCCGGGTCGGTGCGCAGCTCGGGGTGGTGGTCCGGACGGTGGAGGCGATGCAGGAGCTCGGCGCGCAGCCTCGAGACATCTCGGTGCTGCTGGGCCCGGCGGTCAGCGGCCGCAATTACGAAGTGCCCGCGGCAATGGCCGACGAGGTCGAGGAGGCATTGCCGGGCAGCCGTACCACCACCGCCGCGGGAACTCCCGGACTCGACCTGCGGTCCGGAATCGCTTGCCAGCTAAGAGATCTGGGTGTCACGGCAATCGACATCGATCCACGGTGCACGGTGGAGGACCCGGCGTTGTTCAGTCATAGGCGGGATGCGCCGACCGGCCGACTGGCCTCACTGGTCTGGATGGAGTGACCGCAATGGCGGTAGGCACACCGGCCCCTGCGAGTCGAAGCGACCGCGACTCGGAATTGACCCGCGCATTGGCATCGGTGCGCTCGCGCCTTGCGGCGGCAGCGGAGGCGGCGGGCCGCAATGTCGGTGAAATCGAAGTTTTACCGATTGCCAAATACTTTCCAGCAACCGATGTTGTGACTTTGTCCCGTTTGGGTTGCCGTGCCGTCGGCGAATCGCGGGACCAGGAAGCGAGGGCAAAAGTGGCCGAAGTCACCCGATTGTTGGCTGCGTCGCCACACGGGTGTGCGGGAAATCTACGCTGGCACATGGTGGGTCATATCCAGCGGAATAAGGCCAAATCTGTGGCGCGCTGGGCGCACACCGCTCACTCGGTCGACAGCGTGCAACTGGTGAGTGCGCTCGACAACGGTGTCGCGGCCGCACTGTCGGAGGGCAGCCGCACCGCCCCGATGCGGATCTACGTTCAGGTCAGCCTCGACGGCGACGAGTCTCGCGGCGGCGTCGACATATCGCGACCGGACGCCGTCGACCGGGTGTGCGACCAGGTCGCGGACTCAAAGAACCTCGACCTCGTCGGGTTGATGGGGATTCCGCCGCTGGACTCGGATCCCGCCGAGGCATTTGAGCGGCTCCAATCCGAGCATCACCGGGTCCTCGAGTCGCATCGCGACGCGGTCGGGTTGTCCGCGGGCATGTCGAATGACTTCGAAATTGCCGTAAAACACGGTTCGACATGTGTGCGTGTCGGTACCGCGCTATTGGGCCCGCGGCGGTTACCGTCACCGTAAGTAGTCACTGTAGTAACAGCTTTATCACTGACACCAGTACTCCCAGGGGTTAGAAGGGTCAACGCAATGAGCACACTGCACAAAGTCAAGGCCTATTTCGGTATGGCCCCGATGGACGACTACGAGGACGAGTATTACGACGACCACGCCCCGTCCCGCGGTTTCCCGCGCCCCCGATTTGACGACGGATACGGTCGCTACGAGCAAGACGACTACGACGATCCGCGCCGTGAGCCCGCCGACTATCCGCCGCCCGCCGGTTACCGCGGCGGCTACGGGGACGAACCTCGTTATGGCGCCGTCCATCCCCGCGAGTTCGACCGGGGCGAGCGGGGCGGCCCGCGCTTCGGGTCTTGGTTGCGCAATTCCACCCGCGGCGCGCTGGCGATGGACCCGCGCCGGATGGCGATGATGTTCGAAGAGGGCCACCCGCTGTCGAAGATCACCACCCTGCGGCCCAAGGACTACAGCGAGGCCCGCACCATCGGTGAGCGTTTCCGCGACGGCACCCCGGTCATCATGGACCTGGTGTCGATGGACAACGCCGATGCCAAGCGACTCGTGGACTTCGCTGCCGGACTGGCCTTCGCGCTGCGCGGTTCCTTCGACAAGGTCGCGACCAAGGTGTTCCTGTTGTCGCCCGCGGACGTGGACGTGTCCCCGGAGGAGCGCCGCCGGATCGCTGAAACCGGCTTCTACGCTTACCAATAGCCACTTTCGTCGCCCCCTTCACAGCGCTCGCGGGTTGGTCGGCCAGCTCGAAGAGCCACGTGAGATAAGGCCTCTTACCCGGAGTCGGTACGCTGGCAGGCGCCGCGCTGGTCCGCGGCGCTTGGCAGTGCTGGGCATCTCACAGGTAAGGTCGGGGCACTTCAGTTGGTGTTGTTCTTTCAGATCCTTGGGTTTGCGCTATTCATCTTCTGGCTGCTGCTCATCGCTCGGGTCGTCGTTGAGTTCATCCGCTCGTTCAGCCGGGACTGGCATCCGACGGGGATCACCGTCGTGGTGCTAGAGATCATCCTGTCGATCACGGATCCGCCGGTGAAACTGCTCCGCAGGCTGATTCCCCAGCTCACCATCGGTGCGGTCCGCTTCGACCTGTCGATCATGGTGCTGTTGCTCGTGGCGTTCATCGGCATGCAGCTCGCGTTCAGCGCCGCTTCGCCGAGCTGATTTCCGGCCCGCGGCATGAGCCCATCGCCCGCGGCGACGATTCGGCCACGTTTTGACGTCGGTTTGGTACCCGCGATTTAAAATTTCTAAGGTTTCGGATTTTATTGGCCTCAAAGTTTGAAATTGGCCCTTATTTATTGGGCTAATCAGCAACGGTCGCGTCTGCTGTGACAGGATGGACGGCAGTTGCACTACGGCTACCACTGCGTTCTACACTTTCCAGAACGTTTGACAGGAACTTGAGGGGACGAAACAATGCCGCTTACACCAGCCGACGTCCACAATGTGGCGTTCAGTAAGCCACCGATCGGCAAGCGGGGCTACAACGAAGACGAGGTGGATGCCTTCCTCGATCTGGTGGAAGCCGAGCTGACGCGGCTCATAGAGGAGAACAGCGATCTGCGCCAGCGGATCGAAGAGCTGGACAACGAGCTGGCCTCCGGGGGTGGCTCGGCTACTACGACCGCCGCCGCCGCACCCACCCAGGCGATTCCCGTCCCCGAACCGGAACCGGTCAAGCCGACGCCGGCCGCCGCCCCGGCCGCCGCGGCCAACAACGAGGAACAGGCCATGAAGGCCGCTCGGGTGCTGACGCTGGCACAGGACACCGCCGACCGCCTGACCAACACGGCCAGGACCGAGTCGGAAAAGATGCTGGCCGACGCCCGCGCCAATGCCGATCAGATTCTCAGCGAGGCCCGCAGCACCGCCGAGGCGACGGTGACCGAGGCCCGCCAGCGCGCCGACGCCATGCTCGCGGATGCGCAGACCCGCTCCGAGGCCCAGCTGCGTCAGGCCCAGGAGAAGGCCGACGCCCTGCAGGCCGACGCCGAGCGCAAGCACTCCGAAATCATGGGCACCATCAACCAGCAGCGCACCGTTCTGGAGGGCCGCCTCGAGCAGCTCCGGACGTTCGAGCGCGAATACCGCACCCGGCTCAAGACATACCTGGAGTCTCAGCTCGAAGAGCTCGGGCAGCGTGGATCCGCGGCACCCGTGGACTCCAGCGCGGACGCGGGCAGCTTCGACCAGTTCAACCGGGGCAGCAACTAACCCTTTTCGGACGTGCCGGTCACTTGCCGAGCTTCGGGTTGGCACACTAGGTCATGAAACCGCGGTCCCAATCGTTGCTTGGAGGGTGACTGATGCTCATCATCGCGCTGGTATTGGCGCTTATCGGGCTCGTCGCGTTGGTCTTCGCGGTCGTCACGAGCAACGAGCTGGTGGCCTGGGTCTGCATCGCCGCGAGCGTGTTGGGCGTGGTGCTGCTGATCCTCGACGCCCTGCGCGAGCGCCAGCGGCGTGACGCGGGGGGCGATGAAGCCCAGGCTGCCGACGAGGCAACGGCCGGCGACGAGGCCCAGGCCGACGAGGACGACTACGTCGACTACCCCGAAGAAGTCCCGGCAGAAGGCGAACCGGCGACGACCGGGGAGACCGCGCAGACCGAGGAGTCCAAGGTCGCGGCCGAGGGTGGCGGCGACGAGCCCGCCAAGTAGTTCTTGTGACCGCCCGCCGGGGCGGCGCGGCGCTCAGCCGGTCAGCAAGTCGGCGTGGCCAGCAGTTCGCGGACCTCGCCGTCACTGATTTGATGGAAGTCGTCGTAGACCTGCCCCACCGCTTCGAATCCGGGCGGGGTGATCGTGCACACCACGTCGTCGGCCTCCTGCGCGAGCTCGCGGCAAGTCGACTCCGGTCCCACCGGAACGGCGACCACGATTGATTTCGGGCCGGCGGCTCGGACGGCGCGCACTGCGGCGAGCATGCTTGCGCCCGTTGCGATTCCGTCGTCGACCAGGATGACGATCCGGTCGCGCAGGTCGGCGGTCGGGCGACCGCCCCGGTAGGCGTGTTCGCGCCGGACCAGCTCGGCTGTCTCGCTGTCGATCACTTCACGCACCTGCTCGTCGGTGACGTGCAGGCTGGCCAACACGTCCGCATTCATCACCACGCCACCACCGCTGGCCAAAGCGCCCATCGCCAATTCCGACCACTGCGGCACCCCGAGCTTGCGGACCAGGAAAACGTCGAGCGGCGCCCCGAGAGCCGCTGCCACCTCCCAGGCAACCGGTACCCCGCCGCGGGCCAGCCCGAATACCAGCACGTCGCCGCGGCCGCGATACGCGGCCAGCCCCCGGGCCAGCGCGCGTCCAGCCTCGCGTCGGTCGACGAACGTTTTCGGTGATGTCCGCCGGACAAAGCCACTCGATCGGTTCATTCGTTCACGCTCCCGGCTACTGGGCCTCAGTCCAGGCTACGTGCGTCACCGCGGCCGCGGTGGCAGAGTTCGGGTTGGTTGGCTGCAGGATCTAGGCACGACCGAGGGGATCCGCGAGATGAGACGGCATTACGGCACCTATACGGCGTACAGCATCGGTTGCGCGCTCGTCTGGGCGGTCATCTTGGTGGTGGTTTCGACGACGGCCGATGCTGCCAGCCGGCATACGTTTTTGCTGGTGTGTGGCGGGTGGGCGATCGGGTGGCTGTCGGCGACGATCGCGAGGGGCGTCTACCCGCCGCCGAAGCGGCATATCCGGCAATGAAGTACAGGGTGTGATCGCGGCTTCGCCGCTCAACACACTCCATCGGCTCGGAAATGAACGCAAGCGTCCATTTCGCTCACCTCAGTCGTGTGTCCGAGGGGGGACTTGAACCCCCACGCCCATTTGTAGGGCACTAGCACCTCAAGCTAGCGCGTCTGCCATTCCGCCACTCGGACAAGGCCAAACCAGCATGGGCTGGCAGCTAAGGCTATCGGATCGCGCGCCGCGAACCCAATCCAGCTCCTCGAGACGTCTCGATGATCGGGATCGAGCCGTCCAGCCGCGGCGATGGTAGGAAAGGTGGTTGTGACCATTCAGAGCGGGGCGACCGAGGTGCCAACCAACCCGAGCGACGACGTGGTCGAGGTGGTCAGCAAGCTGATCCGGTTCGACACTACGAACACCGGCGAACCGGAGACGACCAAAGGCGAAGCCGACTGCGCGCAGTGGATCGCCGAGCAGCTCGCCGAGGTCGGTTACGCGCCGCAGTATGCCGAATCCGGCGCGCCGGGACGAGGCAACGTGTTCGTCCGCCTGCCGGGTGCCGACCGATCGCGCGGCGCATTGCTGATCCACGGGCATCTCGACGTGGTCCCGGCCGAGCCGACCGAATGGAGCGTTCATCCGTTCTCCGGTGCGATAAAAGACGGCTTCGTCTGGGGGCGCGGCGCGATCGACATGAAGGACATGGTGGGCATGATGATCGTGGTGGCCCGCCAGTTGAAGCGCTCGGGCATCGTGCCGCCGCGCGACCTGGTCTTCGCGTTCATCGCCGACGAGGAACACGGCGGGACCTACGGAGCCCAATGGCTGGTGGACAACCGACCGGAGCTCTTCACCGGCGTCACCGAGGCGATCGGCGAGGTGGGTGGCTTCTCACTGACGGTGCCCCGCCGCGACGGGGGAGAACGCCGGCTTTACCTCATCGAGACGGCCGAAAAGGGGCTGTCGTGGATGAAGCTCACCGCCCGGGGTCCGGCCGGACACGGCTCGATGGTGCACGACCAGAACGCCGTCACCGCCGTCGCCGAGGCCGTCGTCCGGCTGGGCCGCCACCAGTTTCCGCTCGTGGTCACCGACACGGTCGCACAATTTCTCGCCGCCGTCAGCGAGGAGACCGGGCTGACCTTCGACACCGAGTCGGGCGACCTGCGCGGCGTGATCGAAAAGCTGGGCCCGATGGCCCGCATGCTCAAGGCGGTGCTGCACGACACCGCGAACCCCACCATGCTCAAGGCCGGATACAAGGCCAACGTCGTACCGGCCATCGCCGAGGCGGTGGTTGACTGCCGCATCCTTCCGGGGCGCAAGGCGGCGTTCGAGGCCGAGATCGACGAGCTGCTCGGGCCGGACGTGACGCGCGAGTGGATCAAGGATTTCTCGTCGTATGAGACCAGCTTCGACGGCGACCTGGTCGATGCGATGAACGAGGCCGTGCTGGCTCACGACCCCGACGCACGTACCGTGCCGTATATGCTTTCCGGTGGTACCGACGCGAAATCGTTCGCGCGCTTGGGTATTCGCTGTTTCGGGTTCAGCCCGCTGCGGTTGCCGCCGGATCTCGATTTCACCGCCCTGTTCCACGGCGTCGATGAGCGGGTACCCATCGATGCGCTGCGGTTCGGCACCGACGTGCTGGCCCACTTCCTGACCCACTGCTAGATCACCCACTGCTAGATCACCCACTGCTAGATCCCAAACGCACGCCGATCACACGAGAGGACCGCCATGAGCACTGCTCCTGACCCGTACGCATCGTTGCCGAAGCTGCCGACCTTCACACTGACCTCGGAATCGGTTACCGACGGTCAGCCGCTGGCCAATCCGCAGGTCAGCGGAATCATGGGCGCGGGCGGTGAAGACGTCAGCCCCCAGCTGAGCTGGTCTGGATTCCCGGACGAGACCCGCAGCTTCGCGGTCACCGTCTATGACCCCGACGCCCCGACGGCCTCCGGGTTCTGGCACTGGGCCGTGGCCAACCTGCCGGCCGACGTGACCGAGCTACCCGCGGGAGCCGGCGACGGCAGCAATCTGCCCGGGGATGCGCTGACACTGGTGAACGACGCCGGGCAGCGCCGCTACATCGGGGCCGCGCCGCCGCCTGGCCACGGCCCGCACCGGTACTACATCGCCGTGCACGCCGTGGACACCGAAAAGCTGGACCTGCCGGAGGACGCCAGCCCGGCCTTCCTCGGCTTCAACCTGTTCCAGCACGCCATCGCGCGGGCCGTCATCCACGGCACCTACGAGCAGAAGTAGGGCAGACGGCTCGGCCTCGACGGGGCGCCCGCGCGAGGGGATGTCCCGCCCCAGGGGTCCGGGCTAGGGGGCATTCGCGTGAGGGGTGTCCGCCCGAATCACTTGCGCCACTTTAGTCTCGGTGCTTCATCGCGGAGATTTTTGTCGGTGGCCGGAAGTAGCATTCGAACATGCGTTCGAGTACTCGGCAACAGATTCAGGCCGACATTGATGTGTTGACCGCTGCTGTATCCAGCTATGAGAGGCATTTTTATCAGGCCTTGACGCCTTCGGAGTTGGTCGACGTGCTGGAAGAGGGAGCGTTTTTAGTCGGCCAGCTGGATGCCCTCATGTATGAGCTCCGCAGCCCGTTCGCGCGGCCGCGTGGGCGGTGGACATGACCTTGATGGACCGTGAGCAGATTCAGCAGGACGTTGACGCGTTGTGCGCTCTGGCTTCTCGTTTCCAGGAGCACTCCTACGAGGCGCTGACCAACCCGGAACGCCTAGGGCTCTTGGAGAAATTCGAATGTGTAACTCGCAGGCTTCAGGCGCCTAGCCATCAGCTGATCAATCAGCTTGGGGAGCAAGGGGATTCAACGGAGCTCGGCGGCAAGCTGTCCTGGGTATTGGCAGACCGGCTGCACATCACCCGGGCCGAGGCCGGCCACCGGATCGCCGAGGCCGCCGACCTGGGCCCGCGCCGAGCGCTTTCCGGTGCGCCGCTGGAGCCGGTGCTGCCCGCGACGGCGGCGGCCCAGCGCGACGGGGCGATCGGTGCCGGCCATGTGGCGGTGATCCGGCGGCTTTTCCAACAATTGCCCGAGTCCGTCGACGTCGACACCCGCTCGCACGCCGAGAAACAGCTCGCGGTCAAGGCGACCGAATTCCGCCCCGATCAGCTCGCCAAGCTCGCCCGCCGCTTGATGGACTGCCTTAACCCAGACGGCAGGTACACCGACGAGGACCGGACCCGGATGCGCGGGTTGGTGCTGGGAAATCAGCAGGCCGACGGCATGTCGCGCCTGAGTGGTTGGTTGACGCCGGAGGCCCGTGCCAGCTGGGAGGCGGTGCTGGCCAAGCTGGCCGCGCCCGGCATGTGCAACCCCGAGGATGACACGCCGACAGTGGACGGTGCCCCGTCAGAAGATGCGGTGCAGCACGACACCCGCACCCCCGGTCAGCGCAACCACGACGGACTCAACGCGGCGCTGCGAGCGATGTTGACCACCCGAAAGCTGGGTCAGCACAACGGATTACCTGCCAGCATCATCGTGACCACCACGCTCGGCGAACTCGAAGCCGCCGCCGGAAGGGGTTTGACGGGCGGTGGCACCATGCTGCCGATGTCGGACGTAATCCGCCTGGCCCGCCACGCCCACCATTACCTGGCGATCTTCGACAACGGCAAGGCGCTGGCGCTGTATCACACGAAGCGCTTGGCGTCGCCCGGTCAGCGAATCGTGTTGTATGCCAAGGACCGCGGGTGTTCGCATCCCGGGTGCGATGTGTCCGGCTATTACTGCGAGGTTCATCACGTCGAAGATTGGGCCAAGTCTTTCCGCACCGACATCGACCAACTCACCCTGGCCTGTGGTCCACACCACCGGCTTCTCGAGAAGGGCTGGACGACCCGAAAACGCGCCAACGGCGATACCGAATGGATACCTCCGCCGCACCTGGACCGCGGGCAACCGCGAACCAATGCGTTTCACCACCCCGAGGATCTGCTGTGCGGGGATGAAGACGGCGCGGCTTGACTCAATCCGGCGTGTGCGCCGCCGAGCCGATCGCATCGGCGAGCGAGGCGAAGCCGCCGTCGTGCAGCCGCAGCGCGATGCCCTCATGAATCTGCTTGGGCCACAGGCCTCCTCCGTAGATGAAGCCCGTATAAGCCTGCAGCAGCGACGCGCCCGCGGTGATCCGCTCCCAGGCATCGTCCGCGGTCTCGATGCCTCCGACGCTGATCAGCACCAGGCGATCGCCGACCCGGTTGTAGAGCCGGCGCAGCACCTCGACGGCGCGGCGTGCCACCGGCGGCCCGGAGATGCCACCCGGGCCCAGCTCGTCGACCCCCGGTGTGTTCAACCCCTGCCGCGACACCGTGGTGTTGGTGGCGACGATGCCGGCCAGGCCCAGTTCGACCGCCAGGTCGGCGATGTCGTCGACGTCGGAATCGGAGAGATCCGGCGCGATCTTCACCAGCACCGGTGTGGCGGTCTCGGCGAGCACGGCCGACAGGATAGGTCGCAGCGACTCGACCGCCTGCAGGTCGCGTAGCCCGGGCGTGTTCGGCGAACTGACATTGACCACCAGGTAGGAGGCCAGCGGGCCGACCAGCCGCGCGCTCGCCCGGTAATCGTCGACGGCCTCCTCGGCCGGCGTCACCTTCGTCTTGCCGATGTTGACCCCGATCGGCACCTCGGGCCGCTGTCGCGAAAGCCGCATCGCCAGCGCGCCCGCACCGAGATTGTTGAAGCCCATCCGGTTCAACAGCGCCCGATCGGCCGGCAGCCGGAACATGCGCGGGGCGGGATTACCGGGCTGCGGGTTCGCGGTGACCGTTCCGACCTCGGCATGCCCGAAACCCAGCGCACCCCAGGTGAGCAGCCCCAGACCGTCCTTGTCGAAACCGGCAGCCAGTCCCAGCGGCCCGGGAAAGCGCACCCCGAACACGGTGCTGGCCAGCGCGGGATCCGTCGGGGCCAGTAGCCGATGCAGTACCCGCCGCGTCCAGCCGAGCGCGGTGGCACCACGCAGTACGGCGAACACCAACGTGTGGATGCGCTCGGGCGGGATCAGGAAAAACAGCCGTCGCAGCAGCCCGTACAGCCGGTGTCCGCCCTCGCGTGGCTGGGCCGCCGTCACAGTTCCGGCTGGTCGGGTCGTCGCTCCTCGGAACCGACGCCGTCCAGACGGGACTTCTTGCGGCGCAACAGCACCCGCCTGCTGCCGTCGGTGTAAAGCCGTACCCTGGTCAATTCCCAGCCGCGGTATTCGGCCTCGATGGACAGTCGGGTGGACGCGCTGACCCGGGTCACCTCCGGCGGCAGGCGCAGCGGCGCCCATTCGTATTCATCGGACATATCGGTGTCCCATTCCGCGGGCAAGCGGCTGCGCCGCGCCGCGGTCAACGCGTTCCCGCCGCGTGCTCGATGACCTGAACTCCCGCACCGGAACCCGACACCACGTACAGGGTGTCAGTCGCCTCGTCGAAGGCCAGCGAGTTCGGTTGCTGCACGGTCGGGTAACGCACCTTTTCGACGGGAATTCCGGTGGATAGATCGTAACCAATGACGATATTGGAAACGGTCTGCGAAACCCAGGCTAACGCGCGGGAGCCGGCAAGGCCGTACGGCGCCTGCGGAACCGGGTAGGCCTGACGCAGGATCAGCGGATTGACGCCGTACACCAGCAGTTGGCCGCCGCGGGTATCGGCGACCAGCACCCGGCCCGCCGGGTCGGCGGCCATGGTGGTGGCACCCCGGCCCGCCCGCAGCGCCTGCTGGGCATGGCCGTACGCGTCGATCGTCGTCACCGAGGTCTGCCCACGGTCCAGTACGACCGTCGTATTCCCTTGTGTAGCAAGAGAATCAACGCGCGCGAAGATTCGGTTTTCCTTGGTTACGGCCGCGTCGGTCACGGTGCCGGGCGTCTGGGGCGCAAGGGTGTAGACGGCGCCGTCGGCGCTGCCCAGCACCAGCCTGCCGTCGGCGCGCTGGGCCACCGCGGTGAATTCGGTCTGGGTAGCGCCGGCCACGGCCACCGGCGTGGTGCGCCCGGTGGACAGGTCGACCGCGAAGTAGCCGCCGCGGGCGGCCAGGTAGGCGGTCCCGCGGCCGTCATCGGTCAACGCGGTCGCCGGTCCCGGGAGCTCGATGACGCGTGGCCTGACCTGCGGGTTGCCGAATACGGTGACGCTGGCGGGCGCGGCCGGGTCGTTGCCCGGCGTCAGGACGGCCAGCTGATGAGTGCCACCGTCGAAGGCCGCCGCCGCGGCGTGACCGGCCAGCGGCCGCACCGCCCCGGCCGGCTGCCGCGCCGCCGGCGGCGACACCGCCGCATGCGCCGGTTCGATGGTGCGCGGCGCGGTATCGAGTGAATTCGACGAGCATCCGACGATCGCCGGCAGCAAAGCCGCCAGGACCAAGCCACCGCCTTGAGCTGCCATCTTGTGACGTGGTTGTCGTGACGGCAATTCTTTTCCTTACGGCTTGGCGGTGGCACACAAATTCTAAGGAACGCTTTCGCCTCCAATCGGGCCATGCCACCTTCATCCGACCCTACCGGCGAGGTATCGTCAGCCCATGGCCGTCACCGCTGACCGTCATCTGGCGCTGAAAGAGTTTGCTGTCGAGGACATGTCGACAGGCATTGCCGCTAGCGGATACGGACAAGTCGGTGATGGACGCAGTTTTTCGTTCCACATCGAGAACCGATCCCTTGTCGTGGAGGTTTACCGCGCGCGCCTGGCCGGACCCGTTCCGCAGGCCGACGAGGTGGTCGCCAGGGCGGTCCGCAGCCTGGTCGACATCGACCTCACCGACGAGCGCAGCCTGAGTGCTGCGGTGCGCGATTCGGTGACGCAC
This sequence comes from Mycobacterium sp. NGS56, assembly GCF_059812425.1. Classification (NCBI taxonomy): domain Bacteria; kingdom Bacillati; phylum Actinomycetota; class Actinomycetes; order Mycobacteriales; family Mycobacteriaceae; genus Mycobacterium; species Mycobacterium sp. NGS56. The sequence continues at coordinate 447,586 of NZ_JCALCQ010000003.1, read as the reverse complement.
GCGGTGCCGGTTTTGCGCTAGTCATTCACGGACCCGTGCAGCGGGTACCGTCGTGGTCGATATGACCGTCATCCTGTTACGGCACGCGCGCTCGAGTTCGAATACAGCGGGCGTCCTCGCCGGTCGCTCCGAGGGCGTCGACCTCGATGACAAGGGCCGTGAACAAGCCGACGGCCTGATCGATCGGATCGGTGATCTGCCGATCCGGGAGCTGGTCAGCTCGCCGCTGCTGCGCTGCCGCCGCACCCTGGAGCCGTTGGCCGACGCGCTGTGCCTGGCGCCGCTCAGCGACGATCGGCTCGCAGAGGTGGACTACGGCGATTGGACCGGCCGCAAACTCGGCGACTTGGTCAGCGAGCCGTTGTGGAAGGTCGTTCAGGCCCATCCCAGCGCGGCGGTGTTTCCCGGCGGCGAGGGTCTGGCTCAGGTGCAGGGGCGCGCGGTGTCAGCGGTGCGCGAACACGATCGCCGGCTGGCCGCCGAGCACGGCGGCGACGTGTTGTGGGTCGCTTGCACTCACGGTGACGTGATCAAGGCAATCATCGCCGACGCTTACGGCATCCACTTGGACGGCTTCCAGCGCGTCACCGCCGACCCGGCGTCGGTGAGTGTGATCCGTTACACCGAGCTGCGCCCGTTTGTGTTGCACGTCAACCACACCGGTGCGCGGCTGTCCGCCGCCCTGCGGGCCGGCCCTCCCGCGAAGGACGAGGCAAAGTCCGATACCGGCCCCAGCTCAAACGGAGAGCCGCAGGAATCGGCGCCCGCGGTACCGTCCAGCGACGCGGTGGTCGGCGGTTCCCCGGATTAATTCAGCGGCTGCATCCATCGGATCGCACGACGGTGGCAACAGCCGGTATTTTGGGAAGTGCCATGGCCCGCGCAATTCATGTCTTCCGCACACCCGACCGCTTCGTGGCCGGGACCGTCGGCCAGCCCGGAAACCGCACGTTCTACATCCAGGCTGTGCACGACGCCCGAGTGGTGTCGGTGATATTGGAGAAGCAGCAGGTCGCGGTGCTGGCCGAACGCATCGGTGCGCTGCTGCTCGAGGTGAACCGCAGGTTCGGCACGCCCGTTCCGCCCGAGCCCGCCGAGATCGAAGACCTCAATCCATTGGTCACCCCCGTCGACGCCGAATTTCGGGTCGGAACAATGGGCCTGGGCTGGGATTCGGAGGCCCAGACGGTGGTGGTCGAGTTGCTGGCGGTCACCGACGCCGAATTCGACGCATCGGTGGTGCTCGACGACACGGAAGAGGGTCCCGACGCGGTGCGGGTGTTCTTGACTCCGGAGTCGGCGCGTCAATTCGCCACCCGGTCCAACCGCGTCATCTCCGCGGGACGTCCGCCGTGTCCGTTATGCGACGAGCCGTTGGATCCAGAGGGCCATATCTGCGCACGCGCCAACGGATATCGGCGCAGCGCGCTGCTCGGGCCTGACGATGACCCCGAGGTCTGATGACCGTGAGGTGTTGCGCGACGGCGAGCTGACGGTCATCGGACGGATCCGCTCGGCCAGCAACGGCACCTTCTTGTGCGAATCGACGCTTGGCGAGGCCAGCGTGCACTGCGTTTACAAGCCTGTCGCCGGCGAGGCGCCGCTGTGGGATTTCCCAGATGGGACGTTGGCCGGTCGCGAACGGGCCGCGTATCTGATCTCGGCGAAGTTGGGCTGGAACATCGTGCCCTACACGATCATTCGGCACGGGCCCGCGGGTCCGGGCATGTTGCAGCGGTGGGTCCAGCAACCCGGCGATGCGGTGGACACCGAGCCGCGGCCGGGGCCGGATCTGGTCGACCTCTTTCCCGCCGGCACCAGGCAACCGGGCTACCTGCCGGTGTTGCGCGCCCTGGACTACGCCGGCGACGAGGTCGTCCTGATGCACGCCGACGACATTCGCCTGTGGCGGATGGCGGTGTTCGACGTGCTGATCAACAACGCCGACCGCAAGGGCGGCCATGTGCTGCGCGACCTCGAGGGCCACATCTTCGGGGTCGACCATGGCGTGTGTCTGCACGTCGAGGACAAGCTGCGCACGGTGTTGTGGGGTTGGGCCGGCAAGCCGATCGACGACCACACTCTGGAAGCCGTCGCCGGCCTCGTCGATGCGATCGAAGATCACTTCGGCGACGAACTGGCCGAGCAGATCACTAGGGCCGAGATCGCCGCGCTGCGCCTGCGCGCGCTCACGCTGCTGGACAATCCGGTCATGCCCGGACCCAACCGGCACCGCCCCATTCCATGGCCGGCTTTCTAGCGGTGATCGCAAGCGCCGCGGCGCCATCGGTGCAGGCGGTGGTTCGCCGTCGGCGATACTGAAGCGGTGAGCAACCGCGCGGACGATCTGCCAGAGGTGTCCGATGCAGCCCTGGCCGCCGATCTAGCCGCGGACGCGGGGGAGTTGCTGCTGAAGGTTCGCGATGAAGTCGGCTTCGGGTATCCCTGGGCACTGGGCGATGCCGGCGACAGCCTGGCCAACGCGCTGATCCTGCGGCGCCTGCACGAGGAACGGCCCGGCGACGCGGTGCTCAGCGAGGAGGCGTACGACGACCTGTCCCGACTCAAGCACGACCGCGTGTGGATCATCGACCCGCTGGACGGCACCCGTGAGTTCTCCACACCGGGCCGCGACGACTGGGCGGTGCACATCGCGCTCTGGCAACGCCCCAGCAACGGCGAGCGCGAAATCACCGACGCGGCGGTGTCGTTGCCTGCCCGCGGCAACATCGTCTACCGCAGCGACACCGTGACCGCCGACGCCGCGCGCGTCGGCGTCTCCGACACCATCCGCATCGCCGTCAGCGCCACCCGTCCCCCCGCGGTGCTGCACCGGATGCGGCAGGCGCTGCCCATCCAGCCCGTCGCGATCGGCTCGGCCGGCGCGAAGGCGATGGCCATCATCGACGGGGATGTCGACGCCTATGTGCACGCCGGCGGCCAGTGGGAGTGGGATTCGGCGGCCCCGGCCGGAGTGGTGATGGCCGCCGGCATGCACGCATCGCGGCTCGACGGATCGCCGATGCGCTACAACCAACTCGACCCGTATCTGCCCGACTTCGTGATGTGTCGCGCCGAGCTGGCACCGATCCTGTTGGACGCCATCCGCGGCCGGTAACGCCGATGGGCCGTCACCGGCCCAGTCGACGCCGCCAATCCTTCGCCGAAAGCACCCGGACCATGTTTTCGACGAGGCTGCCCTTCTTGCGGCTGTACGGATACCAGAGCAACTCCTTTTTCATCGTGACCCGATCGGCGACGATGGCCTTCTGACGGCAGTATTTGCGAATGCCGTCGGCGCCGCCGGAGCGGGAACCGATTCCCGATTCCTTCCAGCCCACCATCGGAAGCCCGAACTGCAGCAGGCTGGTGATGACGTTGTTGACGTTGACACTGCCCGTATTCATCTGCCGCGCAACGGACATCGCCTTGTCCTTATCCCGCGTCCACACGCTGCCCGACAGCCCCAGGTTGGAGTCATTTGCCCGCTCGACGGCCTCGCCGACGTCGCGCACCTTCATGACCGGCAGCGTCGGGCCGAACGTCTCTTCGCGCATGCAATCCATGTCGTGGTTCACGTCGACCAGCACCGTCGGCTCGTAGAACAGGCCGCCGTCGGCGTCGCCCGCCTTCCCACCGACAAGCACTTTGGCGCCCTTGGTCACGGCGTCGTCGACATGGCGCGACACGATCGCGAGTTGTTGCGCGGTGGTCATCGACCCTACTTCGCAGGAATAGTCGTGTGCGGAGTCCATGCCGTTGCGCAACGCAGATGTCTTGGCTACCAACTTGTTTACGAACTCGTCGTAGACGGGCTCCTCGACATAGACCCGCTCCACCGAGATGCATACCTGCCCGGTGTACACGAACCCGCCCCATACCGCGCCATCGACGGCGCGGTCGATGTCGGCGTCGGCGCACACGATCATCGCGTCCTTGCCGCCCAGCTCCAGGCTGCAGGGGATCAGCCGCTCGGCCGCCGCCACGGCGATGCGTCGCCCGGTGTTGACCGAGCCGGTGAACATCACGTAGTCGACCGTATCGACCAGTGCCGCACCGGTTTCGCCGTAACCGAACACCACGTCCAGCACATCCGGGGCACCGATCTGCTTCCACCCCTCGACCGCCACCCGCCACGCCAGCGGGGTGAACTCCGAGGGCTTGGACAGCACGGCGCAGCCGGCCATCAAGGCAGCGGGAATGTCGAGCAGCGGCACCGACAGTGGTCCGTTCCACGGGGTGATGACCCCGACTAGTGGATACGGCTGGTAGACGAGGGTCAGCTTCTTGCCGGCGTTGGCGGCGCCGTAGGGGCGCACCGATTGGTCGGCGAGGAATTCGGCGGCGTTGTCGATCCAATAGTTGATGATCTGCAGCGCCGCGATCTCCACGCCGGTGTCGCCCCAGGACTTGCCCGTTTCGAGTTGCAGCGGCGTCAGCAGCTCGTCGCGGTGGTCCAGCATCCAGTCGCGCCACTTGCCCAGCCAGCGCGCGCGACCGTCGATTGTCATTTGCTGCCAGAACGGCTGAGCCTTGCGCAGCCGGGTGGCGACGGCCTGGACTTCGGCGGCGGTCGACACCGCGACGCTGCCGATGACCTGTGCCGTCGCCGGGCATCTGACCACGACTTCTTGCGGTGCGGCCGCTGCCGCGGTGTCTGGTCGGTCAGTTGTATGAGTCGACATCACAACCACCTCGCCGTCGACGGTGGACGAATTTGCCCGATACCGGATTCAGCAAAGCACAAATAGCGTGGTGGCGATGCGATTCGCGGGGGATGGGGTGGCAGGTGGTCGGACGTGCGGCGCGCGGCCGCGCGTCGCTGCGCGCCTCCTCCTCAGCCCGCCACGCAGGCCGCGTCGTCGGCGCGCCTAGGCTGATTGCCATGCAGTCGTGGTCTTCCCCACCGGTACCCGTGTTGTCGGGGCGCGGTCCGGAGCTTCGCCTGTATGACACGTCTGACCGGCAGGTGCGTCCCGTGGCCGCCGGCTCGACCGCCACGATGTATGTCTGCGGCATCACGCCGTACGACGCGACCCACTTGGGCCACGCGGCTACCTATCTGGCATTCGATCTCATCTACCGGCAGTGGCTGGATCTCGGCCACGATGTCCACTACGTCCAGAACGTCACCGACGTCGACGACCCGCTGTTGGAGCGCGCCGAGCGCGACGGCATCGACTGGCGCGTCCTGGCCGAGCGAGAGGTATCCCTGTACCGGGAAGACATGGCGGCGCTGCGCATCCTGGCACCCCGCGAATATGTCGGGGCGACCGAGGCGATAGCCGAGGTGGTCGAACTCGTCGAGAAGATGTTGGCGTCGGGCGCGGCCTACGTCGTCGACGGCGAATACCCGGACGTCTACTACCGCGCCGACGCCACGCCGCAGTTCGGCTACGAATCCGGTTATGACCGGGACACCATGCTGCGGCTGTTCGCCGAGCGAGGCGGCGACCCACAGCGGCCCGGCAAGACCGATGAGCTCGACGCCCTACTGTGGCGGGCTGCGCGGCCCGGGGAGCCCAGCTGGCCGTCACCGTTCGGTCCTGGCCGCCCGGGCTGGCATGTCGAATGCGCGGCGATCGCGCTAAGCCGCATCGGAAGCGGTTTGGACATCCAGGGTGGGGGCAGCGACCTGATCTTCCCGCATCACGAATTCACCGCCGCCCACGCCGAATGTGTCCGCGGCGAGCGGAGATTCGCGCGCCATTACGTGCACGCCGGGATGATCGGCTGGGACGGGCACAAGATGTCCAAGAGCCGGGGCAACCTGGTGTTGGTGTCGCACCTGCGCGCCCGGGGTGTCGAGCCGGCGACCATCCGGTTGGGGCTGCTGGCCGGCCACTACCGCGGGGACCGGTACTGGAGCGATCAGGTACTCGACGAAGCCATCGTCCGGCTGCGGCGCTGGCGCGACGCGACCGCGCTGCCTGCGGGTCCGGATGCCGCCGACGTGATCGCGCGGGTGCGCCAATACCTGGCCGATGACCTGGATACGCCCAAAGCTCTTGCCGCACTTGATGGTTGGACCACCGACGCACTGGAATACGGTGGCCACGACGCCGAGGCGCCGCGGCTGGTGAGGACCGCCATCGATGCGCTGCTGGGAGTAGACGTCTAGCCGATGGCGTCCCCAGCGGTACGTTGGGAACATGAAATCGCTGCGGGACCAAGTCGTTTTCATCACCGGCGGCGCCCGGGGGATCGGGGCCGAGACCGCTCGCCGGCTGTGCGCCAAGGGCGCCAAGCTTGTGCTGACCGATCTCAACCAAGTCGAGCTGAGCGCGCTCGCCGCCGAACTCGGCGACGACCGGGTGCTGACCGCCGTCGCCGACGTGCGTGATCTGCCCGCCATGCAGGCCGCCGCCGACCGAGCGGTCGAGCGATTCGGCGGCATCGACGTGGTGGTGGCCAACGCCGGCATCATGAGTTATGGATCGGTGGCCCAAGTCGACCCCGACGCGTTCAGACGGGTGCTCGACATCAACGTCCTCGGCGTGTTTCACACTGCGCGCGCCACGTTGCCGGCGCTGATCGAGCGTCGCGGCTACGTGCTCATCGTCTCGTCGCTGGCCGCCTACACCGCCTGCCCCGGCCTCGCGCCCTACAACGCGTCCAAGGCGGGCGTCGAGATGCTGGCCAACGCCCTGCGGCTGGAGGTGGCCCACCAGGGCGTCACGGTCGGCTCGGCGCACATGTCCTGGATCGACACCGCCCTGGTCCGCGACACCCAATCCGACCTGTCCGCCTTCAACCAGCTGCTGGCCAGTTTTCCGTGGCCGCTGAACAAGACGACGACCGTCGACAAGTGCGCGGCCGCTTTCGTCACGGGCATTGCGCGCCGTCGCACCCGCGTCTACTGCCCGCGCTGGGTAGCCCTGTTCCGTTGGGTGAAGCCCGTGCTGTCCAGCCCCGTTGGCGAAATGCCCCTGCACAAATCGACTGCCGAGCTGTTGCCCCAACTGGACGCCCAGGTCGCCGCGCTGGGCCGCTCCACCAGCGCCTACAACCGCGACCTCGGCGCGTCCTAGCTGGTCTGAGCCGCGCGTTCCGAAGCGACGGCCGCTACCCGGTTGCGCACCAGGAACCATCCGGCGCTCAGGGCCGGCACGACCACCACCACCGTCGCAATGGTCCAGGTGCCGGTCTCCTTGTCGAAGGCCATCATGACCAGGACGCCGGCCAAGAACGCCAAAGTGAGGTAACCGGAATACGGAGCCCACGGCATCCGAAACCGTGGTCGCTGGATGACGCCGGCCTTGGCCAGTCGGTAGGCGCGCAACTGACACAGCACGATCGTCGCCCAGCACGCGATGATGCCCGGCGCCACGATATTGAGCACGATCTCGAAGGCCTGGCCGGGCTTGACGGCGTTCAAGGCGATGCCGAGCAGGCAGATGGCGCCGGCCATCGTGATGCCGACATAGGGCACCCCGCTCTTGGACATCCGGGTCGCAAACCTTGGCCCGCTGCCACTGAACGCCATCGAATGCATGATGCGACCGGTGGAATACAGCCCCGCATTCAGGCTCGACAGCGCGGCGGTGAGCACCACCACGTTCATCAGGTCCCCCGCGGCGTGGAAACCGATCTTGGAAAAGAATGTGACGAAGGGACTTTCGGTGGCCGTGTAGGACGTGTACGGCAGCAGCAACGCCAGCAGCGCCACCGACCCGACGTAGAAGATCGCGATGCGCGCGATCACCGCGTTGATGGCGCGCGGCATGACCTTCTCCGGCTCGGCCGTCTCCCCAGCGGCCGTGCCCACCAATTCGATGGCCGCATAGGCGAACACGACGCCGGACGTGGTCAGCAGGACCGCTAGCACGCCGGAGGGAAACAGTCCGCCGTGGTCGGTCCACAGACTCAGTCCAATGCTGCGGCCCTCGATCCGGTAGCGGCCGGCGAGAAAGACGATCCCGACGACCAGGAAGGCGACAAGCGCGAGCACCTTGACCAGCGCCGCCCAGAATTCCAGTTCACCAAACCACTCCACCGAGATCAGGTTCATCGACAGCACGACGATGAGGGCGAGCAGCGCCAGCACCCACTGCGGGATCGATTCGAAGGTCGTCCACCGGCGCAGATAGGTGGCGATCGCGGTGGTGTCGACGATGGCCGTCATCGACCAGCCGAGGAAGTACATCCAGCCGATGCCGTAGGCGGCCTTCTCGCCGAAGAATTCGCGGGAATAGGACACGAACGAGCCGGACGTCGGGCGATGCAGGACCAATTCGCCCAGCGCTCGCAGAATCAGGAAGACGAAAACGCCGCACACCGCGTACACCAGGAACATCCCTGGTCCCCCCTTGGCCAGCCGGCCGCCGGCACCTAGGAACAACCCGGAACCGATCGCGCCGCCGATGCCGATCATCTGCACTTGCCGGGGCTTGAGCCCCTTGCGGTAACCGGCGTCTTCGCCTAAATCGCCGACTAAATCGCCGACTACGGGGTCTGGGTTGCCGTCACTAGGCAACGCGGCCATGAAATGTCCAATCGGTAGGTCGCGAAGCGATGCTTCCGTAGTTGATCGGTCGACGGCAAATTGGCCGGCGATCGCGGTGACCGAGCGTTAGCGCCCGAACCCGGGGCGCCGCCGGCGCAGATAGCGCTCGAACTCGGCCGCCAGCGCGTCGCCGTCGATCTTGCCCAAGGCGTCGTTCATGTCGACCTCGGCATCGCCGCGTTGCTCGAGCGATTGCACATACTCGGCCAGGTCCTCGTCCTCGGCGGTCATCTCGGTGACCGCCTGCTCCCAGTCCTCGGCGTCCGTCGGCAGGTCGGCCAGCGGCACCTCGATGTCGAGCACGTCTTCGACGCGGCGCAGCAGGGCCACCGTCGCTTTCGGGTTCGGCGGCTGCGAGACGTAGTGCGGCACCGCCGCCCAGAACGTCACCGCGGGGATCCCGGCGGCCACGCACGAATCCTGAAACACCCCGGCGATGCCGGTCGGGCCCTCGTAGCGGCTTTCCTCGAGGCCGAAGCGTTTCGCGGACTCGGGGGAGTAGGCCGCGCCCGACACCGGGACCGGTCGGGTGTGTGGGGTGTCGGCCAGCAGTGCGCCCAGGATCACCACGGTGTCCACGTTGAGCTTGTCGGCGATGGCCACCAACTCCGAGCAGAAGGTGCGCCAGCGCATGTTGGGTTCGACCCCGTGCATCAACACGACGTCGCGGTCGCTGCCCGGGGGCCGGCAATGCGAGATCCGCATGGCAGGCCACACCAGCTCGCGAGTCACCCCATCCACCTGCCGGATCACCGGGCGATTCACCTGGTAGTCGTAGTACGCCTCGTCGTCGATCTCTAAGATCGGGTCGGCCTCCCAGATGGCTTCTAGGTGGTCGAGCGCGTCACTGGCCGCGTCGCCGGCGTCGTTCCAGCCCTCGAACGCAGCCACGACGACGGTGTGGTGCAGTTCGGGCAACGCGGCTTTGCCGAAGGGGGGGCCGTCGGGCGGGGTCACAGAATCAGCGTACGGCCTCACGGCCCGATGTTCGGGCCGCGATGGCCGCGGATTGCCGGCCGATTGACGCTCAACCGGCGGCTTTACATAGGACGACTATGCTTATCTCGTGACTGCCGCCGACGATCACCGCTACGACGCGGTTGCCCGCACCACCCCGGCGCCGCGGTTGGTAACCGGCCGCGGCGCGTCGGGTACGCAGTCGCAGGCCGCCGATTTGAGCCTGGACGACTACGACAACAGGCGTCGACGCGGGGAAGACGAAATACGTTCGGCTGCAAACTGGTTAATCTCGGTAAGTACCTCGCCGCCAGCATTCGCGAACTGTCGATCGCGGCGATGAGTTGGGCGTCCAGACGTCGATCGGGTGACGACGTAGACTTTTCTGGTCGAGAGGCGTTGCAACGGTTCCGGTTCGCCGCCGGTATCCGCCACGCTCGGCAGAGTCAAGGACGCCTTCCGCTACGGAAGGAACGTACGTGAACGCCGCTAAGCCGAACACCCCTGAGAGCGGCACCTTCGCGCCGAACATCCGCCCCGATTGCACCGACGAACTGACGACAGCTCTGCGCCAGCGGATCATGGTGATCGACGGCGCGATGGGGACCGCGATCCAGCGCGACCGGCCGGACGAGGCCGGGTACCGCGGCGACCGGTTCACGGAGTGGCCGACCGCTCTTCAGGGCAACAACGACCTGCTCAACGTGACGCAGCCGCAGATCATCGAGGGAATCCACCGCGAATACCTCGAGGCGGGCGCCGACATCCTGGAAACCAACACGTTCAACGCGAACGCGATCTCGCTGTCCGATTACGACATGGCGGACCTGAGCTACGAGCTGAACTACGCCGGCGCCGCCCTGGCCCGCAAAGCCGCCGACGAATTCAGCACCGCGGAGAAGCCGCGCTACGTCGCGGGTGCAATCGGGCCGACGACGCGGACCGCGTCGATCTCACCGGACGTCAACGACCCCGGTGCCCGCAACGTCTCCTACGACCGGCTGGTCGCCGCCTACCTCGAGTCCGCCAACGGTCTGGTCGACGGCGGTGCCGACCTGCTCGTCATCGAGACGATCTTCGACTCGCTGAACGCCAAGGCGGCGGTGTTCGCCGTCGAAACGCTGTTCGAGGAGCGCGGACGACGCTGGCCGGTGATCATCTCGGGCACCATCACCGATGCCTCCGGGCGGACGTTGTCCGGTCAGGTCACCGAGGCGTTCTGGAACTCAATCAGGCACGCGAGGCCGATCGCGGTCGGCCTCAACTGTGCGCTGGGCGCGCCGGAGATGAGGCCCTACATCGCCGAGATGTCGCGGATCGCGGACACCTTCGTCTCCTGCTACCCGAACGCCGGCCTGCCGAACGCCTTCGGCGAATACGACGAGACCCCGGAGCGTCAGGCCGGCTACATCGCCGACTTCGCCGAGGCCGGCCTGGTCAACCTGGTCGGTGGTTGCTGCGGAACGGCGCCGCCGCACATCGCCGAGATCGCCAAGGTCGTCGAGGGCAAACCGCCGCGCGAGGTGCCGGAGATCCCGGTGGCCACCCGGCTCTCGGGCCTCGAGCCGCTCAACATCACCGACGACTCCCTGTTCGTGAACATCGGTGAGCGCACCAACATCACCGGCTCCGCGCGGTTCCGCAACCTGATCAAGGCCGAGGACTACGACACCGCACTGTCCGTCGCCCTGCAGCAGGTCGAGGTCGGCGCGCAGGTCATCGACATCAACATGGACGAGGGCATGATCGACGGCGTCGCCGCGATGGACCGGTTCACCAAGCTGGTCGCGGCCGAGCCGGACATCAGCCGCGTTCCGGTGATGATCGACTCCTCCAAGTTCGAGGTCATCGAGGCGGGCCTGAAGAACGTGCAGGGCAAGCCGATCGTCAACTCGATCTCCATGAAGGAGGGCGAGGAGAAGTTCGTTCGCGAGGCACGGCTGTGCCGCAAGTACGGCGCGGCCGTCGTGGTGATGGCCTTCGACGAGCAGGGTCAGGCCGACAACCTGGAGCGCCGCAAACAGATCTGCGGGCGCGCCTACCGGATCCTGACCGAAGAGGTCGGCTTCCCGCCCGAAGACATCATCTTCGACCCGAACTGCTTCGCGCTGGCAACCGGCATCGAGGAGCACGCGACCTACGGGATCGACTTCATCGAGGCCTGCGCCTGGATCAAGGAGAACCTGCCGGGGGTGCACATCTCCGGCGGCATCTCGAACGTGTCGTTCTCGTTCCGGGGTAACAACCCGGTCCGCGAGGCGATCCACTCGGTGTTCCTGTTCCACGCCATCAAGGCCGGCCTCGACATGGGCATCGTCAATGCCGGTGCGCTGGTGCCCTACGACTCGATCGATCCCGAGCTGCGGGACCGCATCGAGGACGTCGTCCTGAACCGTCGTGAGGACGCGGCCGAACGGCTCCTGGAAATCGCCGAACGGTTCAACAGTTCGGGGAAGTCCGAGGATCCGACGGCGGCCGAGTGGCGTGGCCTGCCGGTCCGCGAGCGGATCACGCACGCCCTGGTCAAGGGCATCGACGCCCACGTCGACGACGACACCGAGGAATTGCGGGCCGAGATCGCCGCCGCGGGAGGGCGGCCGATCGAGGTGATCGAGGGCCCGCTGATGGACGGCATGAACGTCGTCGGTGACCTCTTCGGCTCGGGCAAGATGTTCCTGCCCCAAGTGGTGAAGTCGGCCCGGGTGATGAAGAAGGCCGTCGCCTACCTGCTGCCGTTCATCGAGGCGGAGAAGGAGGAGTCTGGCGCAACCGCCGGCAAGGACACCAACGGCACGATCGTGATGGCGACCGTGAAGGGTGACGTCCACGACATCGGCAAGAACATCGTCGGGGTCGTGCTGCAGTGCAACAACTTCGAAGTGATCGACCTCGGGGTGATGGTGCCCGCCCAGAAGATCCTCGACGCGGCGAAGGAGCACGACGCCGACATCATCGGGTTGTCCGGCCTGATCACCCCGTCGCTGGACGAAATGGCCAACTTCGCTGTCGAGATGGAACGCGAGGGCCTCGAGATCCCGCTGCTGATCGGTGGCGCGACCACCTCGCGCGCACACACGGCCGTGAAGATATCGCCGCGTCGTAGCGGTCCGGTGGTCTGGGTCAAGGACGCGTCCCGCTCGGTGCCGGTCGCCGCCGCGCTCCTCGACGACAAGCAGCGTCCCGCCCTGCTGGAGGCGACGGAGAAGGACTACGCGTCGCTGCGCGAACGGCACGCGCAGAAGAACGAGCGGCCGATGGTCACGCTGGAGAAGGCCCGCGCCAACCGGACGCCGATCGAGTGGGACGGCTACACGCCGCCGGTCCCCGTTATCGGCGCGGGAGTGCGCGAATTTCAAGACTACGACATCGCCGAGTTGCGCGAGTACATTGACTGGCAGCCGTTCTTCAACGCCTGGGAGATGAAGGGCCGCTTCCCCGACATCCTCAACAACCCCGCGTCGGGCGAGGCGGCCCGCAAGCTGTATGACGACGCCCAGGAGATGCTGGACACCCTGATCAAGGAGAAGTGGCTGACCGCCAACGGGGTGATCGGGTTCTTCCCGGCAAACGCGGTCGGCTCGGGTGTTGAAGACATCGAGGTGTACACCGACGACACTCGTACCGAGGTGCTGACCACGTTGCACAACCTGCGCCAGCAGGGCGAGCACCGCGACGGCATCCCGAACCGGTCGCTGACCGACTACATCGCCCCCAAAGAAACGGGTCTCCGGGACTACATCGGCGCCTTCGCCGTCACCGCCGGGCTCGGCAGCCAGGAGAAGATCGCGGAGTTCAAGGCGGCCCTCGACGACTACAGCGCGATCCTGCTGGAGTCGGTCGCCGACCGGCTGGCGGAGGCCTTCGCCGAACGGATGCACCAACGCGTCCGCAAGGAGTTCTGGGGATTCCAGCCGGACGAGCAGCTGGACAACGAGGCACTCATCGATGAGAAGTACAGGGGAATCCGTCCCGCCCCCGGCTACCCGGCCTGCCCGGAGCACACCGAGAAGGTGACGCTCTGGAAGTTGATGGACGTCCGGGAGCGGACCGGCATCGAGCTGACCGAGTCAATGGCGATGTGGCCCGGTGCCGCCGTCAGCGGCTGGTATTTCTCGCACCCGCAGTCGCAGTACTTCGTGGTCGGCCGGATGGCCCAGGACCAGGTCGCCGACTATGCGAAGCGCAAGGGCTGGACCCTGGCCGAAGCCGAGCGCTGGCTCGCGCCCAACCTCGGCTACAACCCGGAGGACTGAGCCCGGGCGCCGGTGAGTCCAGCCTTCACACGAGTTCGGGCTGTCACACGAGTCTCGGTCGCGGCAGGTAAACAGTTTGCCCGCCTTTGAGACAACCGATCCCGCCGGGGGGGAAGTGTCGCTCGAAGGCGGGCACATCGATGGTTGCCGGACTCGGGGACTGGTGTGACTCGTGTGAGTCGGTCCCGTATTAGACGCGCATCACCGGGCTCAACGCGGATAGCGGGATGTGCGCCTGCACGGTGCCGCCGTCCATGAACCACTGCGGCAGGCCGGGGGAGAAGTTGATCGGCTCGTCGTGGCCGACCGGATAGTCGGGCATGTAGAGGATCAATTCGTCGGGCGTCAGCGCCCACGCCTTGTACGCGCCCGAGTAGACCTTGTCGGGAGTCCAACGGTCGAGAATAAACGGGTATGTGCCCGGATCATGCGGTGGCGGAGCCTGATTGAGCGCCGTGTCGATGAATGGCGCAGCCAGCGGTGGGATCGCGGTCAGCGGGTTCGACGTCGTCAGGTCGGCGAGCTGCACCCGTCTGCCCGCTGCCATGTCGAAGGTGAAGGTCCGGTAGGCGTTGTTGGGCTTCGGCCCGTCGGCGTGATAGTCCTCGTGGAACACGGCGCTGAGCAGATTGCCGTGCCGGAAAACCTCGAAGTTCTCCTCGCCGTAACTGTCGGCGGCCATGCTGCCGTTGGCCGCCTTCCAGTTGCCGACCAGGGTGCGCAGGTAGTCCCGGACCACCGGGCCGGTGGTCGGATTGTCGACCAGATCGTCGGGCACGGCGACCTTGATGTCGCGCACGGCGTTGCGTTCCGAGGTCACCGCGCTGTGGCAATACTGGCCGTCCCAATTACCGCCGAGCTCGCCGCAGAATGACGGCGCCGACGCGTGCGTGGTGGCGGTGCTGGGAATGGTTGCGGCCGCGGCCAATACGAACGCCGCCGACAGTCTCTTGAACATGAGATGGCTCCGCTCGCCTCAGAGGAGTTGGACTTTGCTTGCCCGCCACCGACCGTCGACCTTCTCCATGGTCATCTTGATCCTGCTGCGGTCGATGCGCGGGTCGGGTGCGGCCGTGTTGGTGACGGTCTGGTCGATGAAGAGCAGCACGACGACCCTGTCGGTGGATTCGGTCTGAATGGCCGAGTCGACCACCACTCCGTGGGCGGTCGCCTTGTTGTCGATCAACAGCTGCCGGAGTTTGACGCTGGACTGGGTGTACATGTCCTTGAATTCGCCGGTCGCGCCGTCGAGCACCTGCTTGAAGTTCTCGTCGACCTTGTTCGAATCGATGCTCGTCAGCACCTGCGCATAGGCGATGGCCGCCTGTTGAGCCTGCTCACCCGCCGCCTTCACCTGGTGGTCCTGCCACTGGCGCCACCCGAGATAGCCCGAAACGGCAAGTGAAGCAACGAGTAACACCGGCAGCGCGCTGCGGCGCAGGTACCGGCGCCAGGGCCGCTTGGCGCGCTCAGTCTTGCGTTTGAGCAGACCGCCTTGTTCGTCCTCGCCGTCGGTGTGCTCGTCACCTTCGTCCGTGGTCGTGTCGTCTGCCGAATCGTCGGGCGCGTCGGCGGATTCGTCGACACGCTCCTCCCCGGCTCGCACCTCCTCGGAATCTTCGCTGACGACTTCCGGTGCCTCGGCAGCCGATTCCGTGGGGGTTTCGGCTTTCGGGTTCTTCTTGGTGGTCACGACCACGATCATCTCCTAAAGGTCGATGGGTTCAATGCTCAGTGCGGCGGTTCGATCGGCAGCTGTGGCCCGCCGTAGGGGGTGGGAATGGTGTAGCGGCCCCGCGGCGTCGGGTCGGTCCGCTGGCCCAAGTTGGCGCCGGGCGGGGGACCGGCGGTGTCGTCGCCCCCCGGGCGAGGCGCGTTCTTGGCGCCGCGGATCGAGACCGCCGGGTCGTCGTCGCGGCAGTACGTGTACATGAACGGCTCGTAGTAGTCGGCGGCCGACGAAGCGTGCGCCGGTGTCCCGTAGTCGCAGACGTAGCGGGGATACAAATCGGCCGTCGCCCAGACACCGCCGTCGTGGAAGGCGCTCGTCACCGCGTCCAATACCGACCCGCGGTAATCGGGGAACAACGCGTTGAGCGCCGGCACCCGCAGATAGAGCAGCTGCGACATGGTGGCCATGCTGCCCAGCAACTGCACCATGGTGTCGGAGTTATCCGCGAACAGATTGTCGACCGCCGAAAGGGTGCGCGGCGTCTGCTGAGTCAGCCGACGGTAGCCGGCCTGCATTCGGGCCACACCGGTCAGTGTCTGGTTGAGTTCGGTTGCGGTGGCGCCCAATCCGTTGTTCTTGTCGCTGGCCAGGGTGAGCACGACGCGGCTTGTCTTGATGATGCTGGTGGTTTGGGGCAGCACCGAATCCAGCGTCGATAGCAGGAACGTGCCGCCGTCGACGATGGCAGTCAACTTCGCCGGCCCCTCCTTGCTCAGGCTCAATTCCTTCTTGATCAACTCGATTTTGTGCGGGTCGACCTGGGCCAGCAGCCCGTCGGCGTCGCCGAGCAACTGTGCCAAGCTGACCGGCACGGTGGTGTGGTCCAGGGCGATGAGGCTGCCGTCGTGCAGGTACGGCCCGGCGTCCGACGCGGCTTCGAAGTTGATGTACTGCTCTCCGGCCGGCGAGAGTGCCGACACGTGTACGACGCTGTTCGCCGGGATCCGCACCTTCGACGTGATGCTGGCGACGGCGTTCACCCCGTTGTCGGTGATCTGCAGCGACTCCACGCGGCCGATCCGCACCCCGCGCAGTGCGACGTCCTGATTGGGCAGCAAGCCGCCGGATTCCGCCAGCTGCACGGTGACCCGGTAGGACGAGGCGAAGGGCTTCACCCGTAGCGCTCCGATGAGCAGATAGGCGGTCGCCACGACGAGGATGAGCACCAAGCCGGCGACCGACAGCCAAACCTGTTGCCGGTGACCGGTGCGCACCGCGCGGACAACGACGTTGGCGCAGTTGGCGACGGCGCGCATCATGGCTGCGATCCCGGTGGTGGCGGCGGCCCGGCCGGTGGCGGGGCCGGGGCCGGCGGGGGGCCGGGGGCGACATCGATTTGGCCCGGGATGTTGGGGTCCGGAATGACCGGAACCTGTGGCGAATTCGGCCCCCGGCCGACCACGCGTTCCTGCAGCCGCCACAGCGTGTACTTGAGGGTGCCGACGAGCAGGTTCACGTTGTAGTGGTGCGGTCCGTGCAGCCCGATGTCACCGGGGAATCCGATATCGGGCAGCGACCCAAGCATGATCTTGTCGACACCGACATTCACCGAAATCGAGTTCCCCGCCGTAGATTTGACCAGTGGTGGGATCAGCCGATTGACCGACAGCCAGCTGGTATCCGGGCTCATCGCAACGTCGTTGGCGGCGCCGGCAATCGTATTCAGGTCGCGGATCACGCTGCGGCCGCTGGTGTCGGTCCCGCCGATTGACGGGAACCTGGCCAGCAGCCGGGAGGTGTCGCCCACCTGGACGGCCAGATCGGAAAGTTGACTGGTGTTATCGGCAAGGGCTGAAGTGGCGGGGCTGGCGGCCGCCATCAGGTCGCTGATGGTCTGGTTCTTGGCATCGAGTTGGTCGGCCAGCCTTGACAATTGGGTCAGCGCATGCGAAATCTGATCCGACCGGCCGTCCAACGTGCCGAGCAGTTCGTTGGACTTGCGGATCATGTCTCCGAACGCCTGGCCCTGCTCGCCGGTCGCCTTGCCGAATCCATTGATGATGTTGGTGAAATTGCGAACCGCGCCGCCGTTCACCAGAATCGCCGCCGAGCTCAGCACCGACTCGACGGTCGCGGCGGCCGCGGTCGAATCCAGCCCGATCGTGTCGCCGTCGCGCAGCATCGGCGTGTCGGCGGGATCGTCAGCGGGAGGCTTCAGCGCCACGAACACGTCGCCAAGCGGTGTCGCGGTGCGCAATTCGGCGGTGCTGCCCCGGGGCAGTTGCACGCCGTCACGGATGCGCAGCCGGGTGACTGCGGTGTAGTTGCGTGCGACCATCGATTCGAGCTGCCCGACGTCGGCGCCGGCGAGCTTGACCTTGGCGTTCATCGGCAGGTTCAACGCGTTGGAGAAGACCGCGTTCAGCGAATAGCCTCCCGAGCCGAGGCCCGGGGCCGGAAGAGGCAGGCTGGCAAGGCCGTTCGTGGCGCAGCCTGCGGTGACCATCGCCGCGGCCACCGCCGTCAACATGCCCCGCGCCCCCGTCGGCATCATTTCTGCCCCATGGCGGCCATGCCATCGAGCACATACGTCAACCCGAAATCGGGGCCGAAGTCCTGGATGGTCCCCGTGCTGCAGCCCAGTTGGCGAAGGCCCATCAGGTTGCAGATCTCTTTGGTGTACTGGCTGTCGAAGAGCAACCGATCCGTGAGGAAGCGGGCCCGCACGCTGCCGTTCGCCCGGTCGATCATGTTGTAGGCGTTGTCTGCCACCAACGGGGCCAGATCCAAAAGCTCGGCCAGGTCGCGCCGCTGGTCGGTCACCGTCTTCAGTGTGTCATTGCCGTGGAGCACGGTCTGCTTGACGCTGTCCCGGTTTTCGTCGAGCAGGTCGCCGGCCCGCTGGATCAGCTGGTCCAGTTTGCGCCCCGTGCTGCCGCTGCCAAGGTCCTCGTCGGCCATGATCTGGCTGACTTGGTGGATGGTGGAAGCGAATTCGCGCAACTTCGTGTCGTTGGCGGCCACAGCATCGAAGAGCGTGCTGATGTTCTTCACGATCGTGGTGATCTGCTCGCGGGTTGCCGCGCCGCCGTCGCTGGACAGCCGCAGGGCCTTGGACAGCTCACCCAGCGCCGCCTTGATCTTTTCGCCGTTGCCGTTGACCACCTCGGCGCCACCGCCCAGCACGTCGGCGATCGGCCCGCCACCGTGGCCATCACCCTCGAGCGACTTGGTCACCTTGTCCAAAACATTGAGGACGCTGCTGAATTCGACGGGTGTCTTGGTCCGGGGCAGCCCGATGGTGTCGTGGTTCTGCAGGGTCGGACCGCCGCGATACGGCGGCGTGAGCTCGATCTGGCGGTCGGTGAGGATGGAGGTCGACACCGTGACGGCCTGAGCGGTGACCGGCACTTTGACGTGCCGGTCGACGGTGAACTCGACTTCGACATAGCCGCCCTTGGCGTTGATCTTGGTGATCTTGCCCACCGGCATGCCCAGCACCGCCACCTCGTTGCCCTCGTAAAGCCCTGAGGCGCTGTCGAATTGGGCGGTCAGGGTGATCGTGTCCTCGTCGGAGCCCAAGGTCCACCAGCCGATACCGACCGCCGCGGCGATGACCGCGACCGCGGCGACGATGGCCAGCGCCTTGGCGCCCAGCCCCCTCACTTGCAGTCCTTGAAGTACTGGATCATGCCGAACTGCTTGGCACGGCCGCTGATCGCGCACATCCAGGAGTCGATCAGCGGGACATTGGGGGCGTTGAAGTTGACCGCGTTGCCCTCACCGGTGAGGTTGGCGGCCTCGCGGAAAAAGATCGGGCTGGTCTGCAGCATGCTGTGCAGCAGGTCGTCGTGTTCAGACATCAGGTTGGTGAAGTCGCGCATGTCTTTGATCAGCGCGTCCAGGCCCGAGCGATCATTGACCACGACCTGGCTCATGGTGTCGACCAGGCTCGACAACGACTGCATCATCGCGTGAAAAACGGCACGCCGCGCGACGAATTGGCCCAACAGGTCTTGTCCCTGGTCCACCAGGGCGCCGATGCCGGCCTGTTGGCGCCGCAACGTGTTGGTCACCTGCTCGGTGCTGCGGAGCAGCTGTCCGAGCTGGTCGCGTCGTACCGCGATGATCGAGGACAGCGTGTTGATGTTCGTGATCGCCTGCGGCACAACGGCGGGCAGACCCTCGAGCTGCTTGCCCAGCACCGCCAGCGACTGCGCGAACCTGTCGGAGTCCACCTGCTCGAAAGTGGTGGTGGCATCCTGCAACGCGGCCTGCAGGTCGTAGGGCACTTCGGTGTGCGCCAGGTCGAAGGTCTCGTGAGGCAGGCGGGCCGGGCCCCTGGGTTCCAGGGCGAGGTAGCGCGAACCCAGGATGGTGGTAACCCTGATCTGAGCTCGGGAGTCCTTGCCCAGCTTGATGTCGTCGCGCACCTTCAAGCCAGCCTCGACATGGTCGCCGACGAGTTTCATGCTGGTGACGTTGCCCACCGGGATGCCCGCGACCACGATCGGGTTGCCGGCGCGCAGGGAGGCCGCCTGGAGAAATTCCGCGGTGTAATGCCGGTAACCGGCGCCGATCGCATGAACCAGCAGCATGACCGAAATCACCACCGCGACGACCGCGACGGCGATGAACCCGAGCCAGGTCTTGTTGTAGCTCTCCAGCGGACGCTTCCGCATCCCCGAAAGCCGTTGCCGTACCCACGGGTCAGCCATCGACTGTGCTCCTACACCTCGGGGTGTGCCAGGCCTTGTTGCCCGGGGTGGCGGCGTTGATGATGATCGGCACCACATCGTTGAGCCCGGGGAAGAACCCCATGAAGTTCACGTCACACACGTAGGCGTTGCCATAGGCACCCTGATTGCCCACCCGGATAAGGCCTTTCAGCAGCAGCGGGATGTTGTCGCCGAAGAACGCCACCTGCGGCTCGACGTCCATGACGTGTCTGGCGACACCGGGCTGACGGTCGATGAATTCGCGCAGTGCCGGATACACATCCGTCGCGGAGGTAGACAGCCGACCGGTCACCCGAGCCAATGAACCCACCGAGGCGACAAGGTCCGGACGGCGCCGGTCGAGCTCGCCGACGACGCTGCGGGTCTGCGTGATGACTCCGTCGAGGTTGTCGTTCTGTTGGGCGAGGTTGCCGACCACCTTGTCGAGATTGGTGATCACGCTGCCGAGGGCCTGATCGCGGCCGGCGAAAGTCTCTGTGAGCGTAGAGGTCTGACCGACCAACGTGGCGAGCGATGACGTGTCGCCCTGCAAGGACTGAATGATGCCCTTGGTGAGGTTGTCGGCGTCATGCGGGTTAAGCAGGCTGAACAGGGGTTCGTAGCCGTTGAGCAGCGTGGTCACGTCGAAAGACGGTTCGGTGCGTTCCACCGGGATCGTGCTGCCCGGTGGTAGCAGCTGCGGACTGCCCTCCTTGCCGATGGACAGTCCGAGGTAACGCTGCCCGACGATGTTCTGATAGGTCACCGACGCGAGTGTGTTTCCGAACAACCGCTGTTCGGACTGCACGACAAAGGAGACCTTCGCCAGTGTCCCGTCGAGTTCCACCTTTTCAACGCGGCCCACGCGAACCCCGGCCACGCGAACGTCGTCGCCTTCGCGGAGCCCGTACACGTCGGTGAACACCGCCGAATACCTGGCCGTGTTGCCGGCTACGTCGCGCCGCAGGCTCACGTACACCAGCCAGGTCAGCGTCAACGAGACGATCATGAACAGCGTCAGCGCGATGAGTGGGCCTCGAAACCTCATCGAAATCTCACTTGCCCTCCCCGGGTGGATGAGTCAGTGACACCGTGGTTCCGCGGGCGACCGGGCCCAGCAGCAACTCGGTGGCTTCGGTTGCGGGGGCGCCGGTGATGACGCCGAGCATGTTTCGTTCGTACTGGCTCCCAACGGGGCCCACGTTGCCCCCGAAAGAGGCCCGGTACGAGGCCTGTGGAATCCACGGCGCCTTGGGTGCCACCGGCGCGACCCACGGCTGGTGTGGTTGTGGTGTCGCCGGCGCCCCGGGTGAGGGGTTGTCGGGATTCGCGCTGCCGGGTACTGGTGGTGACGGTGTAATACCAGGGGCCAGCGGCGGATTGGGATCGGTCAGGTTGGGGGTGGGGTTGATCAGCGGCGGCCCCACCGCCACCAGGTTTCCGTCCGGGCCGATCACGGTGCCGGGCGGCGGAGCCAGATCCTTGGGCGGATGGTAGTTCTGTGGCAGCAGCACCTCGGGCAGATCGGGTCGTACCGGGATCAGCGGTGCGGTAAAGCAGCTGGGTCCTTTGAGCTCGCCGTAATGGGGACAGTCGGCGCGGGTGTAGGTGGAACTGGGCGTGAAGGTAAGCATCGCGCGCATGTTGCCCACGTTCGTGCGCGGGTTCCACACCTGTTCCATGAACTGATTGGCCAGGTTGTCCAGCTTGGCGACGGCGGGCACGAAGTTGTTCGATTTCTGCGCCAAGATGCCCAGCACCGGTGTGAAATCGGTGGTGATCCTGATCAGTTGATCGATGTGGTTGTCCAAGGATTGACGTGTCGTGCCGACGGTGTAGTCGGCGCCCGACAGCAGCGAGGCCAACTGCCCGCGGCTCTCGGTGAACGTCCGCATCGGCTCGACGGCCTGATGCAACGCGTCGAGGAGATCGGGTGCCGTCTGCGCGAGACCGGTCGTCGCGTCCAGCAGCGCCGACACCGTCGAGGGGCCGGTGTCGGTGCTGACAATCGAATTCAGTTGATCGAGAGCGCGGTTCAGTTGCGCGCCGGCGTTCAGCAGGGTCACGCGGCGGTGGTCGGTGGCGGCGCCCAGGGCGGCTAGGATCCCGACGGACCTGTCGTCGCGGCCACGGCCCGCCGCGGCGAGCAGGTCACGCAGCTTGCTGACAGTCGTCTGGAACAGCACGGTCGGCAGCCGCTTGTCCTCCAGGATGTGGGCGCCGTCGCGGATTTTTGCACCGGAGCCCTTGCCTACCAGTTGGACCGACGAAACGGCAAAAACGTTGCTGGGTACCACGCGTGCCGTCACGCTCGCCGGAATCGACTTGGCGTATTCCTCTTTGAGGTCGATGTGGACGTAATTGCGCTTGGGTGGGCAGCCGGGACGACGTCGTTGACCATTCCGACGAGCACGCCGTGGTATTTGACGTCGGACTTCTGCGGAAGGCCATCACCCACGTTGACCAGGTCGGCAACCACCCGCACGTAATCATTAAGTCTGCCAGTGGATTTGACCAGCATCGCCGTGGTGATCAGGGCGCTGACCACGATTACCGCAACGCCGATGCCCAGCAGCTGCCGGTCGGTGGGGCCGCGGCCGTCCAGCTCAATGGAATTGGGCATGTTCCACCGACCTAGCCACCGAACCTCGCGCCGGAGTCGACACCCCAAAGCGCCATGGTGAGCAGCATGTTCACGATGATCACGACGGTGATGCTGGCCCGCATACCGTGCCCAGCGGCGACCCCTACGCCCTCGGGCCCGCCGCTGGCGTAATACCCGTAGTAGCACTGGATCGTGGAGGCGATCCACACGAAGATGACGGCCTTGATCAACGAATAGACGATGTCCTGGCCGGCCAACATCAGCGTGAAGTAGTGCAGGTAGGAACCGGTCGACCCGCCGCTGCCGATGCCGACAACGATCTGTGTGCTCAGGTATCCGATCGCCAGGCAAGCGGCGTACAGCGGGACGATCGCCACCACCGAAGCGATCAACCGGGTGGTCACCAGGTAGGGGATTGGGCGGATGGCAATCGATTCCATCGCGTCGATCTCCTCGGCGATACGCATGGATCCCAACTGCGCGGTGAAGCGGCAACCACCCTGCATGGCGAACGCGAGCGACGCCATCAGGGGAGCCAGTTCGCGGGTGTTGACCAACGACGAGACGAACCCGGTGGCGGGCCCGAGTCCGAGCAGGTCCAGGAAGTTGTAGCCCTCGATGCCGACGAGGGCGCCGACGGTCATGCCGAGCACGACGGCCACACCGGCGGTTCCCCCACCCACCACGATCGAGCCGTTGCCCCAGGTGATGTTCGACAGCAGCCGCAGGAATTCGGCGCTGTACTGCCGCAAGGCCAGTGGCACGGCGACCAGCGCGCGGACGAAGAAGACGAGCAGGTGGCCGAGCCGGATGATCGGCACTCTGCCCCGTCGGTAAACCCGGACGAGCGGCGTCGAAATCGGTGCGAAAGGCCGGTAGGCGGATGCCGTCACGTCATAGTCCCGTCCTGGGTGACAACATGATGTAGAGCTGGCTGATCGCGACGTTGACGATCATCAACAGCAGGATCGCCTCCACCACGGCGGCATTCACGGAATTCGCGACCCCGGTCGGTCCACCCTTGGTGGACAAGCCTTTTTGGCTCGAGACGATGGCGACGATGGCGCCGAACACGATGGCTTTGATCAGCGCCAAGACCATGTCGCCGGTTGTCGCGAACGACGCGAACGTCGATACGAAGCTGCCAGGTGCGCCGTTCTGGAAGTAGACGTTGAACATGTAGCTCGCGAAGAATCCGGCGAAGCACACGACGCCGGTAAGGGCCACCCCGATCATCACCGCCGCGGCGAAGCGGGGGACGACCAGGCGGCGGACAACCGAGACGCCCATCACCTCCATTGCGTCGGTTTCCTCGCGCATCGTTCGCGAACCAAGGTCGGCCGTGATCGCCGACCCGACCGCAGATGCCATGAGGACCGCGGCCACCAGCGAGGCCCCCTGCCGGATGACCGCGAGCCCGCTGGCAGCCCCGGCCAGTGACGTGGCACCGACCTGGCCGGCCAGCAACGCGAACTGGATGGACAGGGTGACGCTGATCGGCAGCGACACCAGGATCGTCGGCAACACGGCGGTGCCGGCCATGAACGCGCCCTGCCGGACGAACTCCTGCCACTGGAATCGCCCGGTCACCAGGTCGTAGAAGAAGTATTGAGCGGTTCGCACCCCGAGAACGAACTGTTCACCTACCGTCGTCAGCGAGGCGACCGGGTGACGTTTGACGTAACCGACGGACCAGTTCTTGATCGCGTTGACGCCATCAAGCTGTGCCGTCGTCATAGCGGCGTGACCTGCGGTCCGTCTAGCAAAGCCATGGCGCGGGTCGTCGCGTACCAGCTACCGCCTTCATCGGCGCTCTTCCCACCCCTAAGTCGTGAGTGCCGAGCGGAGGCCATTGCGCGACCGTTGGACCCTATCCTTATTAAAATAGTGTCAACAAGCGCCGGGACTCCGCAGCTCATCGGTGTGTGCCGCCTCACACTAGCCTACTTGATAGGGACTTTCAATAGTGTAGAGTCACTCATCTGAATTCGTCGCTGGACGGCTTCGTGCGGTCCTATTACCGGATCGACTAAGGTGGTGGCATGGCCTCAGCAAACACCGGTTCGCTGCGCGACCGACGCCGTGCTGAGCTGCTTTCCCACATTCAACAGACCGCGCATCAACTGTTCGCCGAGCGCGGTTTCGAGGCGGTGACGACCGAGGACATCGCCTCGGCCGCCGGCATCTCCATCAGCACGTATTTCCGGTACGCGCCGACCAAGGAGGGATTGCTGGTCGATCCCGTCCGCGAGGCGGCCTCCGAGATCGTGGGTGCCTACAGCGCCAGGCCGCCCCACGAGTCACCCGTTGAAGCCTTGATCCAGCTCTTCGTCACGCGCGCCATGGATATCAGCGAGATTGACAACCTTGATACCTGGCGCCTTGCCGTGGCAACCGCCCCCCACTTGTTGACCAAATCAGTGTTGGTCAGCGAAACAGATCACGGCACGCTGATCGAGCAAGTCGCACACCGGATGCATGTTGATGCGGCGGTTGACATTCGGCCCGCGCTGTTGGTCCACACCAGTTTGGCCACAGTGCAATTCGTGCTCGATGGGTGGTTGACCTCCAACACCGCCGAGAGCCCACCATTTCACGTGCGGTTGGAGGAAGCGCTGCGGATCACGCTCGCCGGATTCGAGGGACGAAGCGGCTCAAAACCCCGCCGGTGCTAAACCGCCGTGACTTTGCTGGCCACGGCGTGAAACAATCGCTGGCCGTGAAGACCTTCGAGGATCTGTTCGCCGAACTTGGCGAGCGTGCCCGTACCCGGCCGGCCGGCAGTGCGACGGTTGCCGCACTGGACGGTGGCGTCCACGGGCTGGGCAAAAAGATCCTCGAGGAAGCCGGCGAAGTGTGGCTGGCCGCCGAACACGAATCTGACGACGCGCTGGCCGGGGAAATCAGCCAGTTGCTCTATTGGACGCAGGTATTGATGGTGGCCCGCGGGCTGACCCTCGACGACGTTTATCGGAAGCTATGACCATGCTGCGGGTTGCGGTCCCCAACAAGGGCACGCTGAGCGAGCCGGCCAGCGAGATCCTCGCCGAGGCGGGATACCGGCGGCGCACCGACACCAAAGACCTGACCGTCATTGACCCCGTGAACCAGGTTGAGTTCTTCTTCCTGCGGCCCAAAGACATTGCCATCTACGTGGGTTCGGGAGAACTGGATTTCGGCATCACCGGCCGGGACCTGGTGGGCGATTCCGACGCACCGGTGCGCGAACGCCTGGCGCTCGGGTTCGGCTCGTCGAGCTTTCGCTACGCCGGACCGGCGGGGTGCGGCTGGAAGATCGCCGACCTGGCCGGCAGACGGATCGCCACCGCCTATCCTAATCTGGTCCGAAAAGACTTGGCGGGCAGGGGTATTGAGGCGACCGTTATCAGACTCGATGGCGCGGTGGAGATCTCGATACAACTCGGCGTGGCTGACGCGATCGCCGACGTGGTGGGTTCCGGGCGCACTCTGAGCCTGCATGACCTCGAGGCCTTCGGCGAACCGCTGTGCGATTCCGAAGCGGTGCTGATCGAGAGCGACCAGACCAGTAAGTCCGGGACGCAAGCGGCGCGTGACCAATTGGTAGCGCGGATTCAGGGCGTGGTGTTCGGCCAGCAATATCTGATGCTCGATTACGACTGCCCCCGCTCGGTGCAGGATAGGGCCACGGCGATCACGCCGGGGCTCGAGTCGCCCACCATCGCACCCCTGGCCGACCCCGACTGGGTCGCCATTCGCGCGCTGGTGCCGCGTCGGGGCGTCAACGAGATCATGGACGAGTTGGCCGCCATCGGCGCCAAAGCGATTTTGGCGTCCGACATCAGGTTCTGCCGCTTCTGATCGCGCGCGGTGACCAGGTCCGCATAACGAAGGTCTGGGCCGCGCTGACCTTAGTGCCGGACCGTCAGCCGCTGTCCATGGGCATGTCGATGATGGTTTGAATGACCGCGGACACCGCATCGGTCAAGTTTTCTGGCGCGGCTTCGGTGAGTGCCGGCGTCTGGATGACGCTTCGCATCAACCACACGCCGGCGATGACGGACAGGATCAGCTCTGTGCGGAGGTGCTGGTCCGGTTCCGGTAGTTGGGAGGCGAGCCGTCGTGCGACATGGCGTGAGAGAGCATCGCGCACGATCTGGGCGGCGCGCGGGTTGGGTACCGATCGCAGCATGATCGGGAATCTGCCCAGTTGCTCGGCGTCGGGTGCGCTGAGCGCAATGAGGTTGTCCGCAGCGTCGCGTGCCAGTGCCTCGGGCTCGCTGGCGAAGAACGCCGGCGGCGCAAACGCCGCCTCGACCACTTCGGCGAAGAGTTGTTCCTTGGAGCCGAAGTAGCGGTTGATCAGCATCGCGGTCACACCGGCGTCACGGGCGATGTCGCGGACCCCGACGCGGTCATACCCGTAAAGCGCGAAGGCCTGTAGCGCTGAGGCCAGGATGTCGGCGCGGGTTTTGGCCGCGTTTCGCGGGCGAGGGGTCGCGGACCGCTTTTTCGGATGCACCATGTCTGCGAGTGTAGACAACGGCGGCCCGGACTAGTCTACAGTTGTAGACATAGCAAGTGGAGCGGACGCCTGGGCTCCGCATACGACGAAAGGAGTCGATCGACGGGATCGCTCGGCATGTCGCATACTCATAGCTGGCATTTCGCCGACAGATCCACCTGCACCACCGCAGTGGGTTACTGCCAGCCAGCTACGCTGGCACAACCCACCGATGAACCACTCTTCCCCCGCGGACCAAAATCGGTGGTCCGACCCGATCTCCTCTGGAGGTTTCCCGTGACACATGTCCTTATTGTTTTGCTGGCCTTGCTGATTGGCGTCGTAGCCGGACTGCGGTCGCTGACCGCGCCAGCGGTCGTCGCCTGGGCGGCCTTCATCGGCTGGGTCGATTTGCACGGCACGTGGGCGGGGTGGATGGCCAGCATCATCACGGTGATCATCTTCACCGTTCTGGCCGTGGGCGAACTGATCAACGACAAGCTGCCCAAGACGCCGGCGCGCACCGCCCCGCCGATCTTCGCGGCGCGAATCGTCACGGGCGGCCTCGCGGGCGCGGCCCTCGGCGCCTGGCCGCACTGGACGTTTACCGCGCTGGGCGCCGGCATCATCGGCGCGGTGCTGGGCACCCTCGGCGGCTACCAGGCGCGCAAACGGCTGGTCGCGGCGACGGGCGGCAAGGACCTGCCGATCGCGCTGCTGGAGGACGCGGTCGCGATCGTGGGCGGGTTCGCCATCCTTGCGGCGACGGGTCACGTACTGACCGAGTACCTGCTGACGGCGGTTAAGTGACAGACCATTTCGATGCGATCATCGTTGGTGCCGGTCAGGCCGGCCCGCCGTTGGCAGGCCGGCTGACCGCAGCCGGGCACCGCGTCGCGGTGGTTGAGCGCAAGCTGATTGGCGGCACCTGCGTCAACACCGGGTGCATCCCAACCAAGACGCTGGTGGCTTCCGCGCATGCCGCGCATCTGGCGCGCCGGGGCGCCGAATACGGCGTCGGGACGGGACCGGTCAGCGTCGATTTGGCGAAGGTCAAGGCCCGCAAGGACGAGATCATGCTCGGCGACCGCAAGGGCGTCGAGGATTGGCTCGAGGGCATGAAGGGCTGCACCGTGTTTCGCGGTCACGCCGTTTTCCAGGATTCGCACACGCTGCGGGTCGCTGACGATGTGCTGCGCGCCGACCGCATCTTCCTCAACGTCGGCGGGCGCGCGGTGGTGCCCGACATCCCCGGCTTGTTTGATGTCGACTTCCTGACCAACGTGTCGGTTCTCGAACTCGACACGTTGCCGGCGCATCTCGTCATCGTCGGCGGCAGCTACATCGCGCTGGAGTTCGCGCAGATGTACCGGCGGTTCGGGGCTCGGGTGACCGTCGTCGAACGGGGACCGCGGCTGGCGTCGCGCGAAGACGAAGATGTCTCGGCATCGGTGGAGGAAATTCTGCGGGCCGAAGACATCGAAATCATCGTCGATGCGAACGATGTGCGAATAACCAAGACCGGCAACGGGTTCGAGCTGATTCCTCGCCAGGGCGCGGCCCCGGTCGAAGGAAGCCATCTGCTGCTGGCGGTGGGCCGGCGACCCAACACCGACGACCTCGGTCTGGAAGCGGCCGGGGTCGTGACTGACGCCCGCGGTTACATCGTGGTCGATGACCAGCTAAAGACGAACGTGGACCACATCTGGGCGATGGGCGACTGCAATGGCAGGGGCGCGTTCACGCATACGTCCTACAACGACTTCGAGATCGTCGCCGCCAATCTGCTGGACGACGACCCGCGCCGGGTGAGTGACCGCATTACCACTTACGCGCTTTACATCGATCCGCCGCTGGGGCGCGCAGGCATGACGGTCGAGCAGGTCCGCTCGTCCGGGCGCAAGGCGCTGGTCGCCAAGTGGCCGATGACCAGAGTCGGCCGGGCGGTGGAAAAGGGTGAGACACAAGGCTTCATGAAAGTCGTCGTGGACGCCGACACCAAGGAGATTTTGGGGGCCGCCATCCTCGGGGTCGGCGGTGACGAGGCCATCCACTGCATTTTGGACGTGATGTCGGCCAAAGCGCCCTACACGACGCTGTCCCGGACCATGCACATCCACCCGACGGTCAGCGAGCTGATTCCCACAATGCTGCAAGAGCTTTCGCCGCTCGACTAGTGGCGATCGCAAGCGCGGCGTGGCCGGGCGCGGCGGGTCGCCACCCGTCAACCAGCCGTTAGGCCGCTGGTTCGGTCGTGTGAGAATCAGTGTGCGCTACAAAAGATTCCGGCCAGCCCGGGTACGGCGGAGGGGTTCCCCCGAACAGCGGACAGTGCTGCTGGTGGGGACACCAGTCGCATAACCGCGAATGGGTGGGACGGAAATCGCCTGTCTGCCCAGCGGATTGGATGGCTCGCCAGATCGCCATCAGTGTCTTCTCGAACCGCAGCAGCTCATCGTGGTCCGGCGTGTAGTCAAGCATCTGACCATCAGCCAGATAGATGAGCCGCAGCCGGGTGGGCCGCACACCCCGGGATCGCAACAGCGCCACCGCGTAGAACTTCATCTGGAACATGGCCTTGAATTCGGCCAGAGCTCGCGCGGCCGGCGGTGCCTTTCCGGTCTTGTAGTCGACCACACGAAGCTCGCCAGTGGCGGCGACGTCGATGCGGTCAATGAAGCCACGCAGGAGGGTGCCGTCCGCGAGTTCTACCTCCACCCGCTGCTCGCAGCACTCCGGGTTGAACCGGGTGGGGTCCTCAAGCCGGTAGTAGCCGGCGAGCAGCGCCCGCGCTTCGATCAGCAGCTCGGTGCGCTGCGCCGGATCCAGTTCGGTGGTCATCTCGGGTGTTGCGGCGATGATCTGTTGCCACGCGGGCTCCACTAGGGACATAGCGGTGTCGGGGCCGCGCTGCTCGGCGGGCAGGCCGTAGAGCTGCTGGAGGGCGGCGTGGACAAGCGATCCGCGCAGCTGTGCGGTCGACGGCGCCTCGGGCAGCCGGTCTATGGCCCGAAACCGGTACAGCAGCGGGCACTGCTTGAAGTCCGCCGCACGCGACGGCGACAGGGCCGGGCGGCGCACCTGACCCGCCGGGCGCTCAGCTGGCTGCGGCGCCTGCGGCTGGACGATCATGTCGGCAGCCTAGGACTGGGCGGCGACAACCCCCAAGCACCTGCGGCGGCGAGTCGGCTGGCACGCTGGACCGCGTGTCCGTAACCGGCCCGTTCAGCGAGGGCGAGCGTATCCAGCTCACCGATGCGAAGGGTCGGCATTACACGGTGGTGCTCACCGCGGGCGCCGAGTTCCACACGCATCGTGGGTCAATCTCGCACGACGCGCTGATCGGGCTCGAGCAGGGCAGCGTGATCAAGTCCAGCAACAACGCGGCGTACTTGGTGATGCGGCCCCTGCTGGTCGACTACATCATGTCGATGCCACGCGGACCCCAGGTGATTTACCCGAAGGACGCCGCCCAGATCGTGCACGAGGGCGACATCTTCCCGGGTGCGCGGGTGCTCGAGGCCGGTGCGGGTTCCGGTGCGCTGACCTGTTCGCTGCTGCGCGCGGTCGGGCCCGAAGGCCGGGTGACCTCCTACGAACAGCGCCCCGATCATGCCGAGCACGCCGAACGCAACGTGTCGGTGTTTCACGGTGGTCAGGCACCCGAGAACTGGCAACTGATCATCAGCGACGTGTCCGACTCCGAATTGCCGGACAAATCCTTCGACCGCGCCGTGCTCGACATGCTCGCGCCGTGGGAGGTGCTGGAGTCGGTCGCCCGCCTGTTGATCCCCGGCGGGGTGCTGATCATCTACGTGGCTACGGTCACCCAACTGTCGCGGGCGGTCGAAGCCCTGCGGGCACAGCAGTGCTGGACAGAACCGCGGTCCTGGGAAACGTTGCAACGCGGTTGGAACGTGGTCGGTCTCGCGGTCCGGCCGCAGCACTCGATGCGGGGACATACAGCCTTCCTGATCTTCACGCGACGGCTCGCGCCCGGCGTCGTCGCTCCCGTGCCCTTGGGGCGCAAGCGCGAGGGCCGCGACGGCTAGTGGTCGATCGCAAGCGCGGGTAGCCGGGCGCGGTGGGTCGCCACCGCTAATCAGGCGAGATCCTCGCTGCGCACCAGGGAGCGCCGTACGGACAGCAGCTCGAACTCAGGATGCGCGGCCACCAACCGTTCGGCGGCGTCCAGGACGTCGACCGCGTGACCCCGGTCACCGGACACCGTGGCGACGCCGATGCCCGCTCGGCGGTATAGCTCGTGCGAACCCGTCTCGGCCGCCGACACGTTGAACTTGCGCTGCAACTCGGCGACGAGGGGCCGAATGACCGAGCGCTTCTGTTTGAGTGATCGAACGTCGCCCAGCAACACGTCGAACTCGAGCCAGCCGATCCACATGCCGCGGGTCAACCCGGCGGGTTTTGCTGATCGGGTCCGGGCTCCGGAGCGGGAGCGGGCTCTGGGGCGGGGGCAGGTTCCGGTGGCGGCGCGGGTGGGGGCGGTGGTGGTGGCGCCGCCGGTGGCGGTGGCGGTGGCGGTGGCGGCGGCGCTGCGGATGGCGGCGCGGGTTCGGGTGGCGGCGGCGCGGGGGGCGGGCCCGGAGGGGGCGTGGCCGCGGGATTCCCCGAAGTCGGAGCCGTCGGCGACTTCCCCAACGCCAGCAGCATTTCGGCGGTATGCCGCGATAGCTGCCAACCGCCCTGAAACGGCGTGAACTCCATCGGGAAGGTGAAGTTGGCGTTGTTGGCCTGGGCGGTGTGAACGGCGATGGTGGCCTTCACGTTGGACGCGTTCTTGTCCGACCACGCGATGTCGGTCGCGTTGAAGGTCATTGGCAGGTAGCCGTTGTCGCGCAACGCGCCGGTGAACTTGTCCAGGGTGGCCGCGCTCTCGGGCGTCGCGCCTTCCACCAGATTCACCTTGCCGGCGCCCGGAACGTTCGGGTCGGCGAGTCGGGTGAGCACGTCGGTGAGCGCTTCGGGTGGCGGCAGGGGAGTCGTGACGGGCGCAGCAACCAGGCTCGACGAGGGCGGCGGCAACGGAGAGGTCACCGACGACCCCGTCTTCGGGTGAGGCGACGAACACGCAGCGAGCCCGACCGCCGCCAGGGCGGTGGCGGCGCTCAGCGCTACGGACAGGGGCCGATTCATCCCGTCGGTCGGCCGGCTAGGCGGCTCTGGCCGCTGCGCGGAGGAAAGGTGTCGCTAAGGTCGGGCCGATGGGTGCAACTGAAGTCACACCGAGGGCTACGCCGGCGCGGCGGGCCGAGGCTGTGGCGAGGCTTTTTGCGGTCACTCTGCCACCTCCCGGGGCCCTTTCGATCATCACGATTAGTGGCCGAGATTACCAGCGTGACGAAAATCTTAACTTTTCGTGGGTATTTGACTACGTACATCAGTCGGCAATCGCCGGTAGCTTTGAAGTATCCGCCGTACCAATTCGGTGCGGGAAAGGAGCGCAAGATGGGTAGCTCAGAGCGTTCTGAAGCTTACGGGACCCCCCACGGACCGGACCGGTCCAGCGGCGACGAGGCCGAGTTGGAACAGTTACGCCGCGAGGCGGCAATGTTGCGCGAGCAACTCGACCAGACCGTCGGCGCGCATGGCGGCGCCCGCTCCGCGCGCGATGTGCATCAGCTGGAAGCGCGTATCGACTCTCTTGCGTCACGGAACTCGAAGTTGATGGAAACCCTTAAAGAGGCCCGCCAGCAACTGCTGGCGCTGCGTGAGGAAGTCGATCGGCTGGGGCAGCCGCCCAGCGGCTACGGCGTCCTGCTCGGCACCCACGAGGACGACACCGTCGACGTGTTCACCTCCGGTCGCAAGATGCGGCTTACGTGCTCGCCGAACATCGAAGTTTCGCTGCTGCGCAAGGGCCAGACGGTCCGCTTGAACGAGGCACTGACGGTGGTTGAGGCCGGCACCTACGAATCGGTCGGCGAGATATCGACGTTGCGTGAACTGCTGGCCGACGGGCATCGTGCCCTGGTCGTCGGGCACGCCGATGAGGAACGCATTGTGTGGCTTGCCGAGCCGCTGGTCGCCGAGAACCTGCCGGAAGGCCATCCTGACGCGCTCAATGACGACACCCGGCCGCGCAAGCTGCGACCCGGCGACTCGTTGTTGGTCGACACCAAGGCCGGGTACGCCTTTGAGCGCATCCCCAAGGCCGAGGTCGAGGACTTGGTGCTTGAAGAGGTGCCCGATGTCAGCTACCTGGATATCGGTGGCCTGACTCGCCAGATCGAGCAGATCCGCGACGCGGTGGAGCTGCCGTTCTTGCACAAGGAGTTGTACCGCGAGTACGCGCTGCGGCCGCCCAAGGGTGTGCTGCTCTACGGTCCGCCCGGGTGCGGCAAGACACTGATCGCCAAGGCCGTGGCCAATTCGTTGGCCAAGAAGATGGCCGAGGTGCGCGGCGACGACGCCCGCGAAGCCAAGTCGTACTTCTTGAACATCAAGGGTCCGGAACTGCTCAACAAGTTCGTCGGTGAAACCGAACGGCACATCCGGCTGATTTTCCAGCGCGCCCGTGAGAAGGCCTCGGAAGGCACCCCGGTGATCGTGTTCTTCGACGAGATGGACTCGATCTTCCGCACCCGCGGCACCGGGGTTTCCTCGGACGTCGAGACCACCGTGGTTCCGCAGCTGCTCAGTGAGATCGACGGTGTGGAGGGGCTCGAGAACGTCATCGTGATCGGCGCCTCCAACCGTGAGGACATGATCGACCCCGCCATCCTGCGACCCGGGCGCCTGGACGTGAAGATCAAGATCGAGCGGCCGGACGCCGAAGCGGCGCAAGACATCTTCTCGAAGTACCTGACCGAGTCGCTGCCGCTGCACGCCGACGACCTCGCCGAATTCGGCGGCGACCGCACCACCTGCATCAAGGCGATGATCGAAAAGGTCGTCGAGCGGATGTACGCCGAGATCGATGACAACCGATTCCTGGAGGTCACCTACGCCAACGGTGACAAAGAAGTCATGTACTTCAAGGACTTCAACTCCGGGGCGATGATCCAGAACGTCGTCGACCGGGCGAAGAAGAACGCGATCAAGTCCGTGTTGGAGACTGGCCAGCCCGGTCTGCGCATCCAGCACTTGCTGGATTCGATCGTCGACGAGTTCGCCGAGAATGAGGACCTGCCCAACACCACCAACCCCGACGACTGGGCGCGGATTTCGGGCAAGAAGGGTGAGCGGATCGTCTACATCCGCACCTTGGTCACCGGCAAGAGCTCGAGCGCATCGCGGGCCATCGACACCGAATCCAACCTGGGTCAGTACCTGTAGATCTAGGTTGCTTTTGCGCGACATACAAACCACGCACACGACACGCCGCTCCGCGGGGGGCGTGGTTTATATCTCGGCACCGCCGGCGGTCAGTCGGTCACCAACGAATAGCTGTTGGTCAGGTTGTCCTGCAGCACCTGCGCGGCGCGCTGTGTCGTATCCACGCGCAATTCGTCGGTGAGCACGCGCGGTTGGTAGGCCCACCCGGCGGGCAGGTCCAGCCGGTCGGCAAGGCCCGGTAGGTCGGCGCGCGACAAGGTGGCGTCGGTGACCTGGCTCCAGGTCTGCATGATCCAGTGCCGGTTTTGGGGATCGATGAGTTCGTACACCTCTTGGCCGGCGTTGAAGACGAACACGGTGTGGCGGGTGACCGTGTTGGGGATGTAGGGCGCCGGGTTCATCGACGACAACAGCACTGTGGCCTGCTGGATCATTTCGATCCCGCCGAAGGACTTCGTGATCTGCGGACCCTGGGTGGGTCTTTCGATGGCGTTCATCAGCCAATACCGGGGACCGTTGAGCAGGGCCGCGGCCGCTCCGTGTTCAGTGGCAATGGCGTGCGCGTCCAGCGCCGACCACAGCTCTTGGGGACAGTCGTTGAGCGGGAAGCTGTTGTATACGGTTGCCTGCGGCCCCGCCTCGCCGGGTGTCACGAGGAGCACCTCGCCGTAGCGCTTCCCCGAAAGGTCGAGTGCGTGCTTACCGACGGCGCGGCCGGATTCGGGGGCGGACACACGGTGAAATTAATCACTGGTGTCGGCGCCGTCAACACGACCGAGGGTCACCCGGCGGCGCCGTGGTAGCGACTGCGCGCCACGAGAGTGGTGTCCAGGTTGTCGATCAATGGGTCGAGAACCGTGGACCGGTATTCCGCTTCGCCTGCGGCGCGGGCGCTGATGCACATGAACGTCACTGCGCCGAGAACCAGCGTCATGTGAATCAGCGAATCGGGCACCGGCAACGTGAATCCGAGCACCGTCGCACTGCTCGTGTCGTGTGGGTCCACTCGGTGAGCAGTTCGGGGTCGCGCCCCGCTTCGTCGCGCGGCGTGTGTTTGATTGGCCGGCTCCTTCGCGCCCCGCTGCGCGGGCCGCTTCGTCGCGCGGCGTGTGTTTGATTGGCCGGCTCCTTCGCGCCCCGCTGCGCGGGCCGCTTCGTCGCGCGGCCTACGCTTAGCCCATGCAACGGATTATCGGGACGGAGGTCGAATACGGCATTTCATCGCCATCGGACCCGACAGCCAATCCGATCCTCACATCGACGCAGGCGGTTTTGGCTTATGCGGCGGCAGCGGGCATTCAGCGTGCCAAGCGCACCCGCTGGGACTATGAGGTGGAATCGCCGTTGCGGGATGCCCGCGGCTTCGACCTGAGCCGCTCAGCCGGGCCGCCCCCGGTGGTCGACGCCGACGAGGTCGGCGCGGCCAACATGATCCTGACCAACGGGGCGCGGCTCTACGTCGACCACGCGCACCCCGAATACTCCGCGCCCGAGTGCACCGACCCGCTCGACGCAGTGATCTGGGACAAAGCCGGCGAACGGGTGATGGAGGCCGCCGCGCGTCACGTCGCAAGCGTGCCCGGGGCCGCGAAATTGCAACTCTACAAGAACAACGTCGACGGCAAGGGCGCCTCTTACGGGTCGCACGAGAACTACCTGATGTCGCGGCAGACGCCCTTTTCCGCGATCATCGCTGGGTTGACCCCCTTTCTGGTCTCCCGTCAGGTGGTCACCGGCTCCGGCCGGGTCGGCATCGGGCCCTCGGGCGACGAGCCCGGTTTTCAGCTCTCCCAGCGCTCGGACTACATCGAGGTCGAGGTCGGCCTCGAGACCACGCTCAAGCGCGGAATCATCAACACCCGCGACGAACCGCACGCCGACGCCGACCGGTACCGACGCCTGCACGTCATCATCGGTGACGCCAACCTCGCCGAGACGTCGACCTATCTGAAGCTGGGCACCACGGCGCTGGTGCTGGATCTGATCGAAGAGGGCCCCGCGCACGGCATCGACCTGAGCGACCTGGCACTGGCGCGGCCTGTGCACGCGGTCCACGCGATCAGTCGTGACCCTTCGCTGCGCGCCGTTGTGGCGCTGGCCGACGGTCGCGAGCTGACCGGGCTTGCGCTACAACGGGTTTACCTCGATCGGGTGGCCAAGCTGGTCGACAGCCGCGACCCAGATCCGCGTGCGGCCGATGTCGTCGAAACCTGGGCGCACGTGCTCGACCAACTCGAGCGGGACCCGATGGAGTGCGCCGAGATACTCGACTGGCCGGCCAAGCTGCGCCTGCTCGAAGGATTCCGGCAGCGCGAAAATCTGAGCTGGTCGGCACCGCGGCTGCATTTGGTGGACCTGCAATATTCCGACGTCCGGCTGGACAAGGGGCTGTACAACCGGCTCGTGGCGCGCGGCTCGATGAAGCGTCTGGTG
Organism: Mycobacterium sp. NGS56; assembly: GCF_059812425.1. NCBI lineage: Bacteria > Bacillati > Actinomycetota > Actinomycetes > Mycobacteriales > Mycobacteriaceae > Mycobacterium > Mycobacterium sp. NGS56. Next base: position 410,663 of record NZ_JCALCQ010000003.1, on the reverse strand, counting down.
AACGAACACCAGGTGCTCGAGGCGGTCGACAAACCGCCGACGGACACCCGCGCGTACTTCCGTGGCGAATGCCTGCGCAGGTTCGGCGCCGACATCGCCGCGGCCAGCTGGGACTCCGTGATTTTCGACCTGGGCGGTGATTCCCTGGTCCGCATTCCGACGTTGGAGCCGCTGCGCGGCAGCAAGGCGCATGTCGGGGCGCTGCTGGACTCGGTGGACAGCGCCGCCGAACTGGTGGAACAACTGACCAGCTAGGTACCGGTTAACCGCGGGAACGTCGGGGTCGACCGGTAGGCTAGGAAAGACCAACGGGCAGTGTGGCTTGATCGGTGCGAAAGTCATTCAAAGGGCCCACACAACGCAGGAGGCGGCGATGGCTCAGGAGCAGACCAAGCGTGGCGGTGGTGGTGGCGATGACGACGATATCGCCAGCAGCACGGCCGCGGGCCAAGAACGCCGGGAGAAGCTAGCCGAGGACACGGACGATCTGCTCGACGAGATCGACGACGTCCTCGAAGAGAACGCTGAGGACTTCGTTCGCGCGTATGTCCAAAAGGGCGGACAGTGACCTGGCCTTTCCCTAATCGCCTGTCCACCAATTCCGCACTTCCGGGCCCGGCACTTCCGGGAAATCCCGCAATAGACCTCTCGTCGTTTGCTGACCTGCTGCGACGCCAGGCGCCGGAGTTGCTGCCGGCAAGCCTTTCCGGCTCGCAATCTGATACCGCCACGGGGCAGCTGCCGCACGGCACCACCATCGTCGCGCTGAAATACCCCGGCGGGGTGGTGCTCGCCGGCGATCGGCGTTCGACCCAGGGCAACATGATCGCCGGGCGCGACGTCAAGAAGGTGTACATCACCGACGACTACACCGCCACCGGCATTGCCGGCACCGCCGCGATCGCGGTGGAGTTCGCTCGTCTCTACGCGGTGGAACTCGAGCATTACGAGAAACTCGAAGGCGTGCCACTCACGTTCGCCGGCAAGGTGAATCGGTTGGCGATCATGGTGCGCGGAAACTTGGCGGCCGCGATGCAGGGTCTGATCGCATTGCCGTTGTTGGTGGGCTACGACATCGATGCGCCCGACCCCGAAGGCGCCGGCCGCATCGTGTCTTTCGATGCCGCCGGCGGCTGGAACCTGGAAGAGGAGGGCTACCAGTCGGTGGGGTCAGGCTCGATCTTCGCGAAGTCGTCGATGAAGAAGTTGTACTCACAGGTCACCGACGCCGATTCCGCGGTGCGTGTCGCGGTCGAGGCGCTCTACGACGCGGCCGATGACGATTCCGCCACCGGCGGACCGGATCTGGTGCGGGGCATTTATCCCACCGCGGTCACCATAGGTGCCGAGGGAGCGCTGGAAGTGCCGGAACGCCGCATTGCCGAATTGGCCCGAGAAGTGATCCAAAGCCGTTCGCGCGCCGACACTTTCGGTCCCGATGGTGGTGAGAAGTGAGCTTTCCCTATTTCATCTCGCCTGAGCAGGCAATGCGCGAGCGCAGCGAGCTCGCGCGCAAAGGCATCGCCCGGGGCAAGAGCGTGGTCGCGTTGGTCTACGCCGGTGGTGTGCTTTTCGTGGCGGAGAACCCGTCACGGTCGTTGCAGAAGATCAGCGAACTCTATGATCGTGTCGGCTTTGCGGCCGCCGGTAAGTTCAACGAATTCGACAACTTGCGCCGCGGTGGAATCCAATTCGCCGACACTCGCGGCTACGCCTACGACCGTCGCGATGTGACAGGCCGGCAATTGGCCAACGTTTACGCGCAGACGCTGGGCACTATCTTCACCGAGCAGGCCAAGCCCTACGAGGTGGAATTGTGTGTTGCCGAGGTTGCGCACTACGGCGAGACCAAACCGCCTGAGCTGTACCGGATCACCTATGACGGATCGATCGCCGACGAGCCGCACTTCGTGGTGATGGGTGGTACCACCGAACCGATCGCCACGGCGCTCAAGGAGTCGTACGCCGAGAACGCTGATCTACGGGAAGCCACGCGCATCGCCGTCAAGGCGCTGAGGGCCGGCAGCGAGGCTTCAAATGGGGACCAGTCCACGCTCGACGTGGGCAGTCTTGAAGTTGCGATCTTGGACGTCAGTCGGCCACGACGGGCCTTCCGGCGGATCAACCGCCCGACCCTGGAGAATTTGCTGCGCGAGCTGGATTCCAACGGCTCGGGGAGCGACGGTGAACCGTCTGATACCGACGGCGGTCCGTCGGACTAACACGATCAGGCCCGGGACGGCGGCGCCGCAGCCGCCGGTGCTGATGGGTCTGGTGATGCCCAAGGTGCTGGTGAGCTAACAAGTCTCCGCCACGCCGGCGCGCGTCGAAGTGCGCCTCCGCGTGCCCTGGGTGGCCCCGCGGAGGGTCGTCGAAACACTTCGTCGAATTGATAAGCGCGGCATGCTCACCGTCCCGGTGGGACAACAAGTACCCTCGATTACGTGCAGAGGCGAATCATGGGCATCGAGACCGAGTTCGGGGTCACCTGCACATTCCACGGCCATCGACGGCTCAGCCCGGACGAGGTGGCCCGCTACCTGTTCCGCCGCGTCGTGTCGTGGGGCCGAAGCTCCAACGTTTTCCTACGCAACGGCGCCCGCCTGTATCTGGACGTCGGCAGCCACCCCGAGTACGCCACCGCAGAATGCGACAGCCTGGTCCAACTCGTCACCCACGACCGCGCCGGGGAATGGGTGCTGGAAGATCTTTTGGTCGATGCCGAGCAGCGGCTCGCCGATGAGGGCATCGGCGGTGACATCTACCTGTTCAAGAACAACACCGACTCGGCGGGCAACTCCTACGGCTGCCACGAGAACTATTTGATCGTGCGGGCCGGGGAGTTCTCCCGGATCTCGGACGTGCTGCTGCCCTTCCTGGTCACCCGCCAGCTGATCTGCGGCGCCGGCAAGGTGCTGCAGACGCCCAAGGCGGCAACGTTCTGCCTTTCGCAACGCGCCGAGCACATTTGGGAGGGCGTCTCTTCAGCCACCACTCGCAGCCGGCCGATCATCAACACCCGCGACGAGCCGCACGCCGACGCCGAGAAGTACCGGCGCCTGCACGTGATCGTCGGCGACTCAAACATGTGCGAAACCACCACCATGCTCAAGGTGGGCACCGCGGCGCTGGTGTTGGAGATGATCGAGGCCGGCGTCCCGTTCCGGGACTTCTCGCTGGACAATCCCATCCGCGCCATCCGCGAGGTCAGCCACGACACCACCGGCCGTCGGCCCGTGCGGCTGGCCGGCGGACGTCAGGCCAGCGCGCTGGACATCCAGCGCGAGTACTACAGCCGTGCGGTCGAGCACCTGCAGACCCGGGAACCCAACGCGCAGATCGAGCAGATCGTCGACTTGTGGGGCCGTCAGCTCGACGCGGTCGAGAGTCAGGACTTCGCCAAGGTCGACACCGAGATCGACTGGGTGATCAAGCGCAAGCTCTTTCAGCGCTACCAGGACCGCTACAACATGGAGCTGTCCGACCCGAAGATCGCCCAGCTGGATCTGGCCTACCACGACATCAAGCGCGGGCGCGGCGTCTTCGACTTGCTGCAGCGTAAGGGACTGGCCGCGCGCGTCACCACCGACGAGGACATCGCGGAGGCGGTCGACAACCCGCCGCAGACCACCCGGGCGCGGCTGCGCGGCGAGTTCATCAGCGCGGCCCAGGCAGCCGGCCGTGATTTCACCGTCGACTGGGTGCACCTCAAGCTCAACGACCAAGCCCAGCGCACCGTGTTGTGCAAGGACCCCTTCCGGGCGGTCGACGAGCGGGTCAAGCGCCTGATCGCGAGCATGTAGCCGCGCGTCGGCTCGTCCGCACGTCAGCCTCGACGGCACGGCATCAAACCGCGACTTTCCGACGTGCTAGCGCGGCGCCAGCACAGTAGAGCCACCGCTAGCGCGCGGCTCGCGGCCGAAGTGGTGGCAGGCAATAGCGCGACGCGGACGACCGGTGAAAGCGCCAGACGAAGACCATCGAATAATCTGGAGGCAATGGCGACGTCAAAAGTCGAGCGGCTGGTCAATCTGGTCATCGCCCTGCTGTCCACCCGCGGCTACATCTCGGCGGAGAAGATCAGGTCGAGCGTGGCGGGTTATTCGGACAGCCCCAACGCCGAGGCGTTTTCGCGCATGTTCGAGCGGGACAAGAACGAACTGCGCGACCTTGGCATCCCGCTCGAGGTCGGCCGGGCGTCGGCGTGGGACCCCACCGAGGGTTATCGGATCAACCGCGACGCCTACTCGCTCGCCCCGGTCGACCTGACTGCCGACGAGGCGGCCGCGGTAGCCGTCGCGACGCAGCTGTGGGAGTCGCCCGAGCTCATCACGGCGACCCAGGGCGCGCTGCTCAAACTGCGCGCGGCCGGGGTCGACGTCGATCCGGACGCGCCGGTCGCCATCGCATCGCCGGCCGGGGTTCCGGGCCTGCGCGGATCGGAGGAAGTTCTCGGAGTCCTGCTGTCCGCCATCGACTCCCGGCAGGCCGTGCAGTTTCCGCACCGGCCGTCGCGAGCCGAGCCATACACCACTCGCACCGTCGAGCCCTGGGGTGTGGTCACCGAGAAGGGCCGCTGGTACCTGGTGGGCCACGATCGCGACCGGGACGCCACCCGCACTTTCAGACTTTCCCGGATAGGTTCAAACGTCACGCCGATCGGTCCGACGGGCGCCGTCGCCGTGCCGAAAGATGTTGACCTGCGCAAGATCGTGGCCCAGACGGTCACCGACGTTTCTGCGACCCCGACCCTCGGACAGGCGAGGGTTTGGGTGGCCGACGGGCGGGCCACGGCGCTGCGGCGCGCCGGCAGACCCGTCGACACGCGTCGACTCGGGGGTCGCGACGGCGAGGTGATCGAACTCGACATCAGGTCCGCGGACCAGCTGGCACGTGACATCGCCGGCTACGGAGCCGACGCCCTGGTGCTCGAACCGCAGTCGCTGCGCGACGACGTGCTGGCCCGGCTGCGCGCGCATGCCGGTGTGGACGCCGTCGTTGCGGGGCAACCACCCGGCCGCGGGGGAGTCTCCGCATGACACGCGCCAGCGACGATGCAGAACGCAGCGATGAGGAGGAGTGGCGCCAGTGACTCCGGTCTCCACCCGCCTGATCCGGCTGCTGAACATGGTGCCGTATTTCCAGGCCAATCCCCGGGTCACCCGATCCAAGGCCGCCGCCGACCTCGGGGTCTCGGTCAAGCAGCTGGAAGAAGACCTCAACCAGCTGTGGATGTGCGGTCTGCCCGGTTACTTTCCGGGCGACCTCATCGATTTCGAATTCTCCGGTGACACCATCGAGGTGACGTTCTCCGCGGGGATCGACCGCCCACTCAAGCTCACCTCGCCGGAGGCCACCGGTCTGCTGGTCGCGTTGCGGGCGCTGGCCGACGTCCCCGGCGTCGTCGACCCGCAGGCGGCGCGCAGCGCCATCGCCAAGATCGAAGATGCCGCGGGGGCACTCGGACACGACGCGTCCCACGTGGGCTCGGCCGTCGACGAGCCCGCGCCGGTGGAGAACCGGGCCGCCGCCGCGGTGCGCGCAGCCGTCCAGTCCAGGCACGCGCTGACCATCGAGTACTACTCCGCCTCGCACGACACCCTGACCAGCCGGGTCGTCGACCCCATCCGGGTGCTGCTGATCGGCGGTCACAGCTACCTGGAGGGCTGGTCACGCGAGGCCGAGGGCGTGCGGTTGTTCCGCTTCGACCGCATCGTGGACGCCACCGAGCTCGACGAGCCGGCCGCGCCACCGGAGCCGGCGCTGCACGCGCCGCCGGACACCTCGTTGTTCGACGGCGATCCGTCGCTGCCGTCGGCCAAGCTGCGGGTGGCGCCCGCGGCGTCCTGGATGTTCGAGTACTACCCGATGCGTGAGGTGCGCGAATTGCCGGACGGATCTTGCGAGGCGGTCATGACCTACGCCTCCGAGGATTGGATGACGCGGCTGGTGCTGGGCTTCGGGCTCGACGTGCAGGTGCTGCAGCCTGCGTCCCTCGCGCGGCGGGTACAAGATGCCGCGACGGCGGCCGTGACATCTTACGAAGCCCTGAGCTCATAAAAGTCCAGGCGACATGGGCCAGGGGGCGGCGCGCGCCCGCCGCCACAGAGCACTACTGCGGTAGCATCGGGTGAACGTCTGGAGGTAATCAAAGTGGGCAGTCTTAGTCCGTGGCACTGGGCGATCCTCGCGGTCGTGGTGATCTTGCTGTTCGGTGCCAAGAAGCTCCCCGACGCGGCGCGTTCGTTGGGCAAGTCGATGCGGATCTTCAAGTCCGAGATTCGCGAAATGCAGACGGAGAACAAAGCGGAGACGTCGGCGTTGGGGACCCAAGGCGAGTCCTCCGCGGCGAACCCGACTCCCGTGCAGTCGCAGCGGGTCGACGCGCCGGCGCCCAGCGAGCAGGGGCACAGCGAAGCGCGTCCGGCGTAGCCGCCATCATTTCGTCGCGCTGCCCGAGCGCCTCTGACCGAGCATCGTGAAAGTCTTCAAGGTTTCAGCGCGCACTTCCGGCCTGCTGAGACGCCTCAACCCTCGTAACCGGCGCAGCCGAACCAATCCGGATGCGACCATGTCGCTGGTCGACCATCTGACCGAGCTGCGCACCCGGCTGTTGATCTCGCTGGCCGCCATCCTGCTGACCACGATTTTCGGGTTCGTCTGGTATTCGCATTCAATCTTCGGGCTGGAAAGCCTGGGCGAGTGGTTACGTCATCCCTACTGTTCGCTGCCGCAGTCGGCGCGCGCGGAGATCAGCCCGGGTGGCCAATGCCGACTGCTGGCCACAGCGCCGTTTGACCAGTTCATGCTGCGGCTCAAGGTCGGGCTGACGGCCGGAGTGGTGCTCGCCTGTCCGGTGTGGTTTTACCAGCTGTGGGCGTTCATCACGCCCGGGCTCTATCAGAAGGAACGCCGCTTCGCGGTCGCGTTCGTGCTTCCCGCCGTGGTGTTGTTCGTGGTCGGCGCGGTGCTCGCGTACTTCGTACTGGCCAAGGCGCTGGGCTTTCTGCTGACCGTCGGCAGCGACGTACAGGTGACCGCGCTATCCGGGGACCGATATTTCGGCTTCCTGATCAACCTGCTCGTCGTTTTCGGCGTCAGCTTCGAATTTCCGCTGCTCATCGTGATGTTGAACGCCATCGGCATCCTTCCCTACGAGCGGCTCAAGGCGTGGCGGCGCGGCCTGATCTTCGCGATGTTCGCGTTCGCGGCGGTCTTCACGCCCGGATCCGACCCGTTTTCGATGACCGCGCTCGGGTTGGCGCTGTCGATCCTCTTGGAGTTCGCCATCCAGATCTCCCGGCTGCACGACAGACGGAAGGCCAAGCGTGAAGCCCAGGCCGTGATTCCCGACGACGAAGCATCGGTCATCGAACCGCCCACCGATATACCGGAGCCGTCGTTCACCGCCGGGCAACACGACGATGTCACCTGACCCGTCGCCGCCTCATGACGTGGCCGAGCTCGTGGAGCTCACCCGGTTCACCGCCGAACTGCCCTTCGCGCTGGACGGCTTTCAGCATCGGGCGTGCGCGGCGCTGGAACGAGGCCACGGCGTGCTGGTCTGCGCGCCGACGGGCGCCGGCAAGACGGTGGTCGGCGAATTCGCCGTGCACCTGGCGCTGGCCTCCGGCGGCAAGTGTTTCTACACCACGCCGCTGAAAGCGCTGAGCAACCAGAAGCACACCGATCTCACGGCGCGATACGGCCGCGACCGCATCGGCCTGCTCACCGGAGACATGTCCGTCAACGCCGATGCGCCCGTGGTGGTCATGACCACCGAGGTGCTGCGCAACATGCTCTACGCGGATTCACCAGCGTTACACGGACTTTCGTATGTGGTGATGGACGAGGTGCATTTCCTCGCCGACCGGATGCGGGGTCCGGTGTGGGAGGAGGTGATCCTGCACCTGCCCGATGAGGTTCGGGTGGTCAGTCTCTCGGCGACGGTGAGCAACGCTGAGGAATTCGGCGGCTGGATCCAGACCGTGCGCGGCGATACGACGGTCGTGGTCGACGAGCACCGCCCGGTGCCGCTGTGGCAACACGTGTTGGTGGGCAAGCGCCTGCTGGATCTGTTCGATTACGACAACCAGAAGCCGGCCGCCGATCGCCAACCGCGCGTCAATCCCGAACTGCTCCGCCACATTGCGCACCGTCGCGAGGCGGATCGGATGACCGATTGGCAGCCCCGCCGGCGGCACGCGGGAAGGGGAAGCGCAGGGCGGCCGTCGCGTCCCCGCTTCTACCGGACACCGGGACGCCCGGACGTGATCGCCACCCTGGATTCCGAGGGGCTGCTTCCCGCGATCACGTTCGTGTTCTCCCGTGCGGGCTGCGACGCCGCCGTCCAGCAATGCCTGCGTTCACCGCTGCAACTGACCACCCAGGAGGAGCGCGCACAGATCGCCGAGGTGATCGAGCACCGCTGCGGCGATCTCGCCGACGCCGACCTGAGCGTGCTCGGCTACTACGAGTGGCGCGAGGGACTGTTGCGCGGTTTGGCGGCCCACCATGCCGGCATGCTGCCCGTCTTCCGCCACACGGTCGAAGAGCTGTTCACCGCGGGATTGGTCAGGGCGGTGTTCGCCACCGAGACCCTGGCGCTCGGGATCAATATGCCGGCGCGCACGGTCGTGCTCGAGCGGCTGGTGAAGTTCAACGGCGAGCAGCACGTGGCGCTGACGCCGGGGGAGTACACGCAGCTCACCGGTCGCGCCGGGCGGCGCGGCATCGACGTAGAGGGCCACGCGGTGGTGCTGTGGAATCCGACGGAGGAAACCACCGAGCCGTCCGCGGTGGCCGGGCTGGCCTCCACCCGCACCTTCCCGCTGCGCAGCTCGTTCGCCCCGTCGTACAACATGACGATCAACCTGGTCCAGCAGATGGGTCCAGAGCAGGCACACCGGTTGTTGGAACAGTCATTTGCGCAATATCAGGCCGATCGTTCCGTCGTGGGGCTGGTTCGCGGCATCGAGCGGGGCACTACGATGCTCGACGAGATCGCCGCCGAGGTGGGCGGTCCCAAGGCCCCGATCCTCGAATACGCCCGGATGCGTGCCCGCATCACCGAGATGGAGCGCGCGCAGTCGCGCGCGTCCCGGCTGCAACGACGGCAGGCCGCCAGCGAAGCGCTGGCCGCGCTGCGCCGGGGCGACATCATCAACATCACCCATGGCCGGCGCGGTGGGCTGGCCGTCGTGCTGGAATCCGCCCGCGACAGCTCCGATCCGCGACCGCTGGTGCTCACCGAAAACCGGTGGGCGGGCAGGATATCGTCGGCCGACTATTCGGGGGCGTCCGCGCGCGTCGGTTCGATGTCGCTGCCCAAGCGCGTCGAACACCGTCAGCCACGGGTCCGGCGCGATCTGGCGTCGGCGCTGCGATCGGCTGCCGCCGGGCTGACCCTCCCGGCCCGGCATCGAGGTGGTCGCGGGGACTCCGACGGCGCCTTCGGTGCTTTCCCTGACCCGGAGCTGGCGACGCTGCGCGACCAGCTGCGCCGCCACCCGTCGCACAACACGCCCGGCCTGGAAGCGCAGGTTCGGCAGGCCGAGCGCTATCTGCGGATCGAACGCGACAATGCGCAATTGGAGAAAAAGGTCGCGGCGGCCACCAATTCGTTGGCGCGGACCTTCGACCGGATCGTCGGATTGCTCACCGAACGCGGTTTCATCGAAGGACGCGACGGCGATCCTTGCGTAACCGACGACGGTCGGCTGCTGGCGCGCATCTACAGCGAAAGCGACCTGCTGGTCGCCGAATGTCTGCGTACCGGCGCGTGGTCGGGGCTGAAGCCGGCCGAGCTGGCGGCGGTGGTGTCGGCGGTGCTGTATGAAACCCGGGGCGGCGAGGCGCCGGGGGCGGCCTTCGCGGCCGACGCACCCACCCAGCAGGTGCGGCAGGCGCTGCAGCAGACGTCGCGGCTGTCGATGGCGCTGCGCGCCGATGAGCAAACGCACCGGATCGCCCCGAGCCGCGAACCCGACGACGGCTTCGTCAACGTCATCTACCGCTGGGCCAGAACCGGAGATCTGGCCGCGGCGCTGGCGGCCGCCGACCCGGCGGGCACCGGATCACCCCTGCTCGCCGGGGATTTTGTGCGCTGGTGCCGCCAGGTCCTCGATCTGCTGGACCAGGTCCGCAACGCCGCTCCGGACCCCGAGTTACGGGACACCGCCAAACGCGCGATCAACGACATTCGGCGCGGCGTCGTCGCAGTTGACGCCGGGTAGGCTAGGCCGGAGCTACCGTTAGCGCCGAGAGCATGCCAGGACAACAGAGGCTGAGGGAGAAAGATGAGCGGACCGCAGGGATCGGACCAGCAGTGGCAGCCGCCCGGTCAAGGTCAAGGTAGCGATCACTCGTCAGACCCGACCCAGGTGGCACCGACCTGGCAGGATCAGTCGAACCAGGAAACGGCTTGGCAGGCCCCGGCATACACGCCGCCCGCCGACTACCCGCAGTACCAACAGCCGACTGAGCAGGCGTACCCGCAGCAGTACCCTCAGCAGCAGCCGGGCTATGCGCAGCCGGGGCAATTCGGTCAACCCGGCCAACCGGGGCAGTACGCCCAGCCGGGGCAATACGGTCAACCCGGCCAATACGGCCAACCGGGGCAGTACGCCCAGCCGGGGCAGTACGGCCAACCGGGTCAGTACGGCCAGCCGGGTCAGTACCCGCAGCAGTACCCGGGTTACGAGCAACCGGGTAAGAAGCGACCGGTCGGCCTGATCGCCGGCGTGGGCGGCGCGATCGCGTTTCTGCTCATCGCGGTCGTGCTGGTGCTGGGCTTCTGGCAGCCCGGGTTCTTCGTCACCACCAAGCTGGACGTCAGCAAGGCGCAGGCCGGGGTCCAGCAGGTCCTCAGCGACGAAACCAACGGCTACGGCGCGAAGAACGTCCAGAACGTCAAGTGCAACCACGGCCAGAACCCGACGGTCAAAAAGGGCGCCACGTTCGACTGCGACGTCAGCATCGACGGCGCGCCCAAGCACGTGACCGTGACGTTCCAGGACAACAAGGGCACCTACGAGGTCGGCCGGCCGCAGTAGGCCCGTCAGTTCGGCAGCGCGTCCAGCGCCTTTTGCAGGCGCCCGATCGACGAGCCCACACCCAGCTCGGTCGCCAGTTTGGCGGTGCGTCGCGGATCGGCGGCGGCCAGCGGTAGTTCGTCACTGGCGGTCGAAAGCGTGACGGGAGCGTCTGCGGCCACCCGCACCACTTTGCCCGCCGCCTCGATGTAGTCCAGCGCGGCCAGCAGTTTTTTGCGCACAGCCTTGGCCATCTTCGACTTCGGGTCGTGGGCGGCGGCCAGGATCTGCTCCAGCGAGCCGTATTGGGCCAGCAGCGTCGCCGCGGTCTTTTCACCGATGCCCGGGACACCGGGCAAGCCGTCGGACGGATCGCCGCGCAGCAGCGCGAGTTCGGCGTAGGCGGGCCCGGCCCGATCCGCAGGCACGCCGTAGTGTTCGGCCACCTCGTCGGGCCCGAACAACGTGGCCTTGCTCAGCCCGCGGCCGAGGTAGAGCACCCGAACCGGGACGGGATCGTCGGACACCACCTGCAACAGGTCGCGGTCACCGCTGACCACCACCACCGGATCCTTGCGTTCCCGGGCCGCCAGGGTGCCCAGCACGTCGTCGGCCTCGAACCCCTCCGCTCCGGCCGTCGGAATCCCGAACGCGTCAAGAAGTTCGGCGATCATGTCGATCTGAGGCGTCAGGTCGTCGGGGACCTCCTCGATGTCCGGCTCGTCCCGCGGTTCTTCTTCGGCGACGCGGTGGGCCTTATACGACGGGACAAGGTCCACGCGGAACTGGGGCCGCCAATCGAGGTCGAGGCACACGGCCAGCCGGCTGGGCCGCTGCTGGGTGATCACCACGGCCATGGAGTCGATGAATCCGCGAACGGCGTTGACCGGGCGGCCGTCGGGAGCGGTGATCGAGGATGGCACCCCGAAATACGCGCGAAACCACATGCTGGCGCCGTCAAGCAGCACGAACGGCGCGTGGGGTGCGGGCATGCCGGTTATGGTCTCACGTCGCGGCGAGTCGATGCGGGATTGCGCATTAGCCTGGCTGCCATGCAGTCTCACCGCTTCGACGCCGCAGTATACGAACGCCGGCTGGCGACGGCGGCCGCCGCGGCCGCCAAGGAAGGTCTGGCCGGGCTGGTCATCACGCCGGGGTATGACCTGCGCTATCTCGTCGGGTCGCGTGCGCAGACGTTAGAGCGGTTCACCGCGCTGGTGTTGCCCGCGTCGGGCGATCCGACGGTGGTGGTGCCGCGGCTGGAGTTGGCCTCGCTCAAGGGGTCTGCCATCGCCGAACTCGGACTGGCGGTGCGGGATTGGGTCGACGGCGACAATCCGTACGATCTGGTGGGTTCCGCGTTGGGCGGTACCCCCGCCGCGACCGCCGTCACCGATGCCATGCCGGCGTTGCACCTGCTGCCGCTGGCCGGTGTGCTCGGTGTGCTGCCGATGCTGGCCACCGACGTGTTGCGCACGCTGCGAATGGTCAAGGAAGAATGCGAGGTCGACGCGTTACGCAAGGCCGGTGCGGCGATCGATCGGGTGCACGCCCGGGTGCCGGAGTTGCTGGTCCCAGGCCGCACCGAGGCCGACGTCGCCGCTGACATCGCGAAAGCCATTGTGGACGAAGGGCATTCGGAGGTGGCATTCATCATCGTCGGCTCCGGGCCGCACGGTGCCGACCCGCACCACGGGTATTCGGATCGCGAACTGCAGGTCGGAGACATCGTCGTCGTCGATATCGGCGGGTCTTATGAACCCGGTTACAATTCCGATTGCACGCGCACCTACAGCATTGGCGAGCCGAATCCAGAAGTAGCTCAACAATATTCGGTGCTGCAACGCGCCCAGCGTGCGGCAGTTGATGCGGTACGCCCGGGCGTGACAGCCGAACAGATCGACGCCGCCGCCCGCGACGTGTTGGCCGCCGAAGGACTTGCTGAGTATTTCGTGCACCGGACCGGCCACGGTATCGGGCTGTCGGTGCACGAAGAGCCCTACATCGTCGCCGGAAACCGCTTGCCGCTGGTCGAGGGCATGGCGTTTTCGATCGAGCCGGGGATCTATTTCCCGGGCCGATGGGGCGCTCGCATCGAGGACATCGTCGTCGTGACCGCGGATGGTGCCCTAGCCGTCAACAGCCGCCCGCACGAACTGATCGTGGTGCCGGTGGGGTAACCGGCGCGACCCTGCCTCCGCGTAGCTTGGGGATGGTGTCAATCCTGGATCTCCCGCTGCTTCCGATTCGCATCGCACGCCACGTCGTCGACGCGGTCTTACACCCCGCCACACCGGCACCCGCTCCGCCGGCTGAACTCATCGTGGTCGACGGGATGCCCGAAGGGGTGCCGCCGGCAGCGCGGCGCCCAGAGCCCAAACTGCCCACGCCTGCGGGATGGCCGTTTGGCGAACAATTCCCGCGCACGTGTGGCGCTGGCCGAGTGGCCGACGGTGCCTTGTTCTGGACCGACTTCCTCTACGACGACCACGGCGCGACCGGCATCCCGGTCGGCGATCTGAAGATTCAGGCGCCCCCGCGCGGAACCTACGTCTACCCCGACGGGCCGGCGGCCGGCAACGGCGCCGACATCTTCCGCGTCGGCATCGGCCTTGGCGAGACTCACACGTGGTGGCGAATCGACTGGAACACCCTGCTGGACGCCTCGGTGCCCATTGCGCTGTTCACCTTCGACACCGACCCCGCCCGAACGTCGGACGAAAAGTGGCCCGCAGGAGCCGGCGTGCGCTCGAAGGGCATTGACATGGGCCTGCTGATTTCTGGGAGTGGCGCCGCGCTGATCGACCTGACCACCCAGGCCAGGACGGCCGTCGCGCACAGCATCGACATGCAGTCGCGGTCGTTCGTGGCGCAGGTCCCGCGGTCGCTGGCGGAACCCACTGGAAGCTGGACGGTCCGCCTGGTCGCCGGGCTGGCCAACGCCGCGGGGGATGGTTTCGCCGACGTGCCTGCCCTGCACGGCGCGCTGCCCGGCCAACCCAACGTCTACAACGTGGCATTCCGCACCAACGACCAAGAGCCGCCGCATCTGAACTTCTGGTCGGATGCCGCCCAGGCCGCCGCCCTGACACATGGCGATGTCTCCGAGTTCGCGGTGACTGTGCTGTGGGCTCAGCTGGCGGCCCGCGAAACCACTCCCGAGCCGGTGATCACCGGGCCGTCCAGCAGGTGGTACGTGTCTTCGATCGAACTCGGTCAGGGCCTGGAACAAGGTTGGGCCGCCAACGACATCCTGAGTACCAAGCCGCAATTCCTCGGCCGGGTGCAACCGTATTCGATCTGTTTGCCGTCGAGCTACGCCCCGGGTCGCACGCTGCCGCTGACGTTGCTGCTGCACTCGCTTTCACTCGGCCAGAGCCAGTTCGCCGCGATCGACCCGCGACTGTTGCACGAGATGTGCGATGGCCGCGACTCGGTCGTGGTCACGCCGTTGGCGCGGGGACCATCCACCTGGTATTTCGACACCGGCGAGCTCGATGTCTGGGAAGTATGGGCGCGAGTCGCCGAACAACTGGGTACCGATCCCAATCGCACTGTGATCTCCGGCTATTCGATGGGCGGGTACGCGACGTACAAGCTGGGGCTGAGCTACCCGCAGGTGTTCTCGCAGGCGGTGGTGCTGGCGGGGCCGCCGACGTGCGGTGTCCGGCTGCTACCCCACGTCGACCTCCCCGCCGACCTCGACCCGGACTCGCCCTGTGCCCGTGAGGGTGACACCTGGAAGCTGCTGGTGAATGCCCGATGGCTGCCGTACGTCATCGCCCATGGGCTACTTGACGAACTGGTGCCGTTCGCCTCGGCCGCCGAGCAGGTGCTGGAACTGGACCGGTTGGGTTACCGCCACCGGTTCGGTGTCTACCCCCTCGAGGATCACATCGCCTGGGTGTTTCAGGACGAATTCGAGGATCCGATCTCCCACATGGGAACCGCTCTGCGCCAAGCGGATCCGGGACACATCACGTTCGCCTGGTACCCGCAGCTGGTGCGCGCCGATCTGGGTATCGGGCCGCACCAGGTGTGGTGGTTGTCGGAGCTGGCCGCCGATCCCGAGGTGACCGCGCGGCGCGGGGCCATCGCGGAAGTCGATGCGCGCTCGTACGCGCGGCCGGACCCCGCGCACACCGTCCGGCACCAGCGCGGATTCATCCCGCACCTCGAGCCGACGCCCGGGCTGTACAGCGAACTGGACTGGCAGGTGGGACGGCCCGTCGACCCGCTGCCGTATCTGACGTTGCGCCTGAACGGGGTAGCCAGTCTGCGGGTCGATATCGCGCGTGCCGGGCTGGCCGCGTTGCCGACCTCGACCATCACGGTGGCAACCGACGTCGCCGCCCGGATCATGCTCGGTGGCTTGCCCGCCACGGTTGACGTGCAGCTCGACGGGGAACCGGCCGGGCCGACCGTCACGGTGTCGCCCGGACGTCACCGCATCACGTTGATGGCGCGAGCGGCTGTTGATGAATGAGTAAGGCTCGCTACTGGCCGCGATCCAAAAGATCTGACGACCCCAGGACCCGCTCGACCTGAACCTCGATGACGACGCGCCGTGGATTGGGTCGCGGCGTGCGGTAGCGCTGGGCGTATCGCAGCTCGGCGTCGCGCACCGCGTCGCCGTTGTTGTTGACCTTGGACCGGCCCTCTAACGACAGCCACCGCGCGCCATCGACCTGGCTGAGCACGGCCACTCCGCCGCGATCGGCGTTGACGGCCTTCTGCGAACCCCCGGTGGTGATGACCCGGGCAATGTGGGTTTTGGGATCGAAGGTGAAACCGACCGCCACCACATGCGGCGAATTGTCGGCTCGCAGCGTGGTCAGCATGGCCAGATGCCGTTCGGACAGGAACGCCAACGCGTCGTCGGTGAGCCGGGTAGTGGTATTCGCCATCACCGCCAACGCTAGCGCAGGTGATAATCGCAGCCGTGGACGACACGGGCGCAGGTCCAGTACTAATCCTGGGTGGTCGCAGCGAGATCGGGATCGAGCTGGCGCGCCTCCTGGCGCCGGGCGCCACGGTGGTGCTGGCCGCCCGTCGGGCCGACCGGCTGGATGACCAGGTCAGTGCCCTCAAAGCCGCCGGCGCCGCTGCGGTCGACACCAGAGAATTCGACGCCGACGACCTGGCCTCCCACGGCCCGCTGGTCGCCTCGCTCGTCGCCGAGTACGGCCCCATCGGCACCGCGGTGCTGGCGTTCGGAATCCTGGGCGATCAGGCCCGCGCCGAAACGGACGCCGCGCACGCGGTCGCCGTCGTGCACACCGACTACCTCGCCCAGGTCAGCTTGCTCACCCACCTGGCCACCGCCATGCGCAACGCCGACCAAGGCCGACTGGTGGTGTTCTCCTCGATCGCTGGGGCACGCGTGCGCCGCGCCAACTACGTCTACGGCTCGGCCAAGGCCGGCCTGGACGGCTTCGCCAGCGGCCTGGCCGACGTTCTGCATGGCACCGGGGTTCGGCTGCTGATCGCTCGGCCCGGATTCGTCATCGGCCGTATGACGGAGGGCATGACCCCCGCGCCGCTGGCGAGCACGCCCGCGCAGGTGGCCGCCGCGACCGCGCGTGCGCTCGCCAAAGGTCGCCGCGCGGTGTGGATCCCGTGGGCG
The DNA here is from genome assembly GCF_059812425.1 of Mycobacterium sp. NGS56. NCBI lineage: Bacteria > Bacillati > Actinomycetota > Actinomycetes > Mycobacteriales > Mycobacteriaceae > Mycobacterium > Mycobacterium sp. NGS56. The sequence continues at coordinate 394,004 of NZ_JCALCQ010000003.1, read as the reverse complement.
CTGGGGCCTGCGGCAGCCGTGATGCGACTGCTACCCCAATTCATCTGGCGCAGGATGCCGCGATGATCCGGGCCGCTGACGATGCACTGCGAAGCGGTCAGGAGCAGTGCACATGATCGTCGTGGTCGGCATCGGCGCCGACGGCGTGGCCGGACTCGGCGAAGCGTCGCGCACCGAACTCCGAAGAGCTACAGTCATTTACGGATCCAAGCGTCAACTCGACCTGCTTGATGACACGGTGCCGGCGCCTCGGCGGCAGTGGCCGTCGCCGATGTTGCCCGCGCTGGAAACGTTGCTCGACGAGCACACCGACGACGTGCACGTGGTGGCCAGCGGCGACCCGCTGCTGCACGGCATCGGAAGCACCCTGATCCGCCTGCACGGCCGCGACAACGTCAGGGTGCTACCGCACGTGTCGTCGGTGACGCTGGCGTGCGCGCGAATGGGCTGGAACGTCCACGACACCGAGGTGATCAGTCTGGTCACCGCGCAGCCGCATACCGCGGTCCGCCGCGGCGGCCAAGCGATCGTGCTGTCGCAAAGCAAATCGACCCCGCACGAACTCGCCGCCCTACTGACCACCCATGGTCGTGGCGATTCCGAGTTCACCGTTCTCGAACGCCTCGGCGCCCCAGACGAGCACCGTCGCGACGGGGCCGCCCGCGACTGGGCCGAGGACAAAGACCTTGACGACCTCAACGTGATTGCCGTGCGCTACCTGCCCGACGAACGCGTGTCACCATTGCCCGACGACGCGTTCACGCATGACGGGCAGATCACCAAACAAGGCATCCGCGCGGTGACACTGGCCGCCCTGGGCCCGCGGCCGGGGGAGCGGTTGTGGGACGTCGGAGCCGGCTCGGGCAGCATCAGTGTCGAGTGGTGCCTGAGTGGGCGAGGTTGCAGTGCAGTGGTATTCGAGCGGGATGACGGACGACGCGGCAACCTCGAACTCAATGCCGAGGCTTTCGGCGTCAGCATCGATGTGCGTGGCGACGCCCCCGACGCGTTCGACGGCGCCGAACCGCCGTCGGCGATCTTCATCGGAGGCGGGGTGACCCAGCCCGGCCTGCTCGACGCATGCTGGGATAACCTGCCTTCCGGCGGGCGACTCGTCGCCAACGTGGTCACGACCGAGTCGGAAGTCGTTTTGGCGCAAGCGTATCAGCGCCTGGGCGGCCGGCTGCGACGTTTTCAGCACTATCAAGGCGAGCCGCTGGGCGCCTTCACCGGCTGGCGCCCGCAGTATCCGGTCACCCAGTGGGTGGTGAGCAAGTGACGGTGTATTTCATCGGAGCCGGCCCGGGCGCTGCCGACCTCATCACCGTGCGCGGCCAGCGACTCCTGCAAACATGCCGAGTATGCCTGTACGCAGGTTCGATCATGCCCGACGACCTATTGGCGTTATGCCCGCCCGACACGAAAGTCGTTGACACCGGGCCGCTGACGTTAGAGCAGATCGTCACCGAGCTCAGCGAGGCGAACGCCGCCGGACGGGATGTGGCTCGGCTGCATTCCGGTGATCCATCGCTCTTCAGCGCGCTGGCCGAGCAGTGTCGACGACTCGACGACCTGGGTATCGACTACGAAATCGTACCTGGCGTACCAGCATTCGCCGCCGCGGCGGCCGCGCTGAAGCGCGAGCTCACCGTTCCCGGGGTGGCGCAGACGGTGACGCTGACCCGGGTGGCAACGCTGTCGACGGCGATGCCGCCCGGTGAAGACCTGAAGACTTTGGCCCAATCCGGTGCGACCCTCGTCCTGCACCTGGCCGCCGCCCAAATCGATGCCATCGTCCCGCAACTTCTCGAAGGCGGCTATCGACCCGAAACGCCAGCAGCTGTGGTGGCTTTCGCGAGCTGGCCGCAAGAGGCGGTGCTGCGCGGCACGCTCGCCGACATCGCCGGACAAATGCATCAGGCCGCCATCACCAAGACCGCGGTCATCGTCGTCGGCGACGCGTTGACCGCGGGGGGATTCACCGACAGCTACTTGTACTCGACCGGGCGAGCCCGGGGGAGCAGGCATTGATGCGCGTCCTGCTGCTCGGCGGCACCGGCGAGGCGCGCGCCCTGGCGAATGCCCTGCACCCGCGGGTCGACATCATCAGCTCCCTGGCCGGTCGCGTTCCGGATCCGGCCCTGCCGGTCGGCCCCGTACGCATCGGCGGCTTCGGCGGCGTCGACGGGTTACGACGCTGGCTGCGCGACGAACACATCGGCGCCGTCGTCGACGCCACCCATCCCTTCGCGGCGACCATGACGGCGCACGCCGCCACCGCGTGCGGCGAACTGGCGATCCCGCATCTGATCCTGGCCCGTCCGGCCTGGGATCCCGGCACCGCCATCGTCGTCGAGTCAGACGCCGTCGCCGCTGAAACCGTTGCCCGGCAAGGGTATTCCCGAATATTTCTCACCACCGGCCGATCGGGCGTGCGGGCCTTCGCCGACAGCGACGCTTGGTTTCTAATCCGAGCGGTCACCGACCCGGATGCGTCGACGCTGCCCCGCCATCACCGGGTCGTGCTCTCCCGCGGACCGTATCGTTACGACGACGAGTTGGCGCTGTTGCGCGCCCATCGCATCGATGCACTGGTCACCAAGAACAGCGGCGGGGACATGACCCGCGCGAAACTGGATGCCGCTGCGGCGCTCGATGTTTCGGTGGTGATGGTGGCGCGGCCGCCGCTACCCGCCGGGGCGTTGACCGCCGCCACCGTGCGCGAGGCAGCGGAATGGGTCGGCGCGCTAGCCGGTTAGGTGGCCGCGCTCGCCATCGGCCAACAGCGCATCGCGGGCGCGCGCGACACGTGAGCGGATGGTGCCCACCGGGCAGCCGCAGACCGCGGCCGCGTCAGCGTAGGGCAGGCCAAGCAGCTGGGTGAGCAAAAGCGCTTCGCGCTGTTCGGCATTGAGGGTAGCGATCATCGTCGTCACCTCGACCAGATCCTCGAATCCGCGGGCGTGATGGTCCCCGCGCCCCACGTGCTCAGGATCGGCACCCAGCGCGGCGCGAGGCCGCGATTGCAGATGGCGAATGTGGTCGGCCACGACGCGGCGGGCGATCGAGAGCAGCCAGGTCCGCGCGCTGGAGCGCCCGGAGAATCGCTCGATGGCGCCGATGGCGCGCAGGAAGGTCTCTTGGGTCAGATCGTCGGCGTTGCCCGTATCGGACAGATAGGCGACGAACCGCCACACGTCTTGTTGGGTGGCTTTGATGAACGACTCGAGCGCTCGCGAGTTCCCGCGGGCGGCTGACAACGCGAGTTCGGTTACGGTCTCGTCGTCACTCAGCGCGGTCATGCCCAACCACCTTCGTTGTGCGGGTGTTCCGATCCTACGACGGGTCGTCGTAGACGATGCCGTGGGGTCGCTGGCCGTGTGATTGATCGGCCGCAAGTGCCCACGCCGCCGATTACCGGGCGATTCCGCCACCCACGCGGGGAAGTCGGCGTCGTCCGAAGAATCGGAGCCGCGCCGGCGGTGCAAGCCCACCCGTTCGCGCGCCACCAGTAACGCGAACGCGAGGCCCAGCAACAGGGGCATGTGGCTGGCGATGCGGGTTGCGGTTACCTCGCCGTCGAAGGCGTCGACGATGACATAACCCAGCAGCGCAACGGAATACACACCGGTGATCGCCGCCACCCCCGAGGCGGAGGCGGGCCAGACGCCGGCGGCGATCATGGCCAGCCCCAACGCCAGTAACCACGCCGTCGACTCGTGCATCAGATGCTCGCCGGACATCGCGCCGTGCATATGACCGGATACCATGCCGAAATCGATGCCGCTGATCTGAGCGGCGGCAATAGCGACCTGGAAAAGGCCCACGCCGATCAGGCCCCACCGCCGGTAGTGCGTTCGCAGCCAGCGCATCCGAGCCTGGTGTCCGGTCGGTTGCTCGCCGATGCTGGCCATGATCTTGTCGACCAGGTCGGGCCCGTCGCCGGGGTTCACCGAGGCCAGCCGGCGCGTCTGCGCCGCCGCACCGATCAGCCAGGAGCGGCAGCTGCGGCAGGATTCGAGATGGGCATCGATTTGCTGCGCGAGTACCTGGGGACGCTCGCCGTCCAATCGAGCCGACAGCGCTTCCCGCGCAACCTCACACCGCATCCCTGCATCGTTGCGCATGGCCGGCGAGCGCGCAAAGAGCACGTGAAAACAAATACCGGGAACTAAACCGTGCGTTGAACCGACCACTGGACGCAAGCATCCCCAGCCCGCCGCCCCATGACGTTGACCGAAGAGGTGTTCGTGTCCTTGCCCGATGGCTTTCGACGATGACCGCCCCCATCTGGATCGCCTTTCCGCCCGAAGTGCACTCGACCTTGCTCAGCAGCGGTCCGGGACCTGGGCCGCTGCTCGCCGCCGCGGCGACGTGGTCTTCGATGGGCGCCCAATACGCCGAGGCGGCGGAAGAGCTCAGCGCACTCCTGAGCGCCACGCAGGGTGGCGCATGGCAAGGGCCGAGCGCCGAGCAGTACGTGGCGGCGCATGCCCCTTATCTGACCTGGCTGGTGGAGAACTCCACCAAGAGCACGACCGCCGCGGCGCTACATGAGACGGCCGCAGGCGCGTACACGGCGGCGCTGGCCGCGATGCCGACGATCCCCGAGCTCGTGGCCAATCACGCGACACACGCGACGCTGGTCGCGACGAACTTCTTCGGCATCAACACCATCCCGATCGCGGTGAACGAGGCCGACTACGCACGCATGTGGGTGCAAGCCGCCACGACGATGACCACCTACCAGGCCGTAAGCGAATCCGCGCTGGCGGCGGTTCCGGCGACGACGCCCGCGCCCCAGATAGTCACTCCGGGCGGCGAGGTCCAGGCAGCGGCAACCGATACCGCTTCCGACACTCCGCCGCCCACCTCATGGCAGGACCAGCTTGCGCAAGAACTCTCCGATTTCACCCAAAACGTCCTTTGGCCGCTCGGGAAGGAGATATACCCCGACGGCTGGCCGATTGACGCCGTTTCCTTTGCCAACGGGCTGGCCGCTCAGCTGATGAACATCCCCGGCATGACCCCGGCGCTGGCGACAGCGCTGGCCTGGTTCACCTTTCACTCGTTGATGCTCGTGTGGCCCTTGGTACAAGCGGTTGAGACGGCGGCACTGCTGGCCCCTGCCCTGCTACTCGTCGTTCCGGTCGCCGCAGCTGCCGGTGCCGGCATTGCCGCGGCCGTCGCTGGTGCTGTGAGTGCCGCCGGCGTTGCGCCGCCGGTAAGCGTGCCGTTGCCGACGGCACCGCCGGCTCCGATGGGTGCCACGCCGGCTCCGACGCCGACGATGTCCGCCGGTACCCCGGCAAACGCGAGCAGTGCCACGGTTTCCAGCCCGGCGCCAAGTGCGGCCACGGCGTCCGGTGGCGGCCCGGCCGGCGGCGGTCCGGGCGCCGGCTTCGGTCCGGGCATCACGGATGGTGTCGGCGCCGGCATGACCGACATCCAGTACGCGGTCGGCCTGGCGGGATTGTCGTCAAGCAGTAGTGCTAGCAGCCGCGCGCGCAGGAAGTCGGAAGAGCCGGCGCTCGACGACGCCGAGGAACCGGCCGCCACCGCGGCATCGGCCGCTGAGCGGTTGCGCAGACGTCGACGTCGCGGGGCAGAAGCCAAAGACCACGCCTACCGCTACGAGTACATGGACCTCGACCTCGACGGGTCCCCTCCGGCTTCCGATGTGGGCGCGGGGCCGCTCGGATTCGCCGGTGTCGCAGCCAAATCCGATGCCGCGCAAGCCGCGGGGTTGGCGACGCTGACCCGCGACGGATTGAGCGACGGCCCGACCGTGCCGATGATGCCGAGCACCTGGGATCGCGGCTGAGCCTTGCGACGATGCGGCCCGCGGAGCGGGGTGAGGAGGAGTAAGGCAGTCAGGATGAGCCTGTTTCAGGCCCGGTAGCGCCGCGGTGTGAAGACCCGGTCGGTGGAATCGTGTGAGTACCACTGGGTTTGCGACGAACCGACGATCAGCAGGCAGCGCATGTCGATTTCGCTGGGATTGAGATCGACCAACCGGACCACCCGGACGTCCTCGTCGGGGCCGGACACGTTGCGGCCGATCACCACCGGAGTGCCGGGTTCGCGGTGGTCCAGCAATATGTCGCGCATCGCGCCGACCTGCCAGGTTCGCGTCTTGGAAGCAGGGTTGTAGATCGCCAGCACCAGGTCGGCGGCCGCGGCGGCCTGCAGTCGCGCGCAGATCACTTCCCACGGCTTGAGGCGGTCGGACAGGGAGATCACCGCATAGTCGTGCCCCAGCGGGGCGCCGACCCGGCTGGCCACCGCTTGGGCGGCGGTCATCGCCGGAATCACCCGGACTTGCACACCCGGCCATTCCTTGGCCTCTTCCAGCACCGCGGTCGCCATCGCGAACACGCCCGGGTCACCCGACGAAACCACCGCCACGGCACGACCCTGCTCGGCCAGCGCGCATGCCAACCGAGCCCGTTCGGGCTCGTCGCGGTTGTCGCTGGCGTGGCGCTGCTGGCCGTCGCGAGCCGGCACGCGGTCCAAGTAGCGGCCGTAGCCGATCAGGTCGGTCGCCGCGGCAAGCTCGCGCCGGGTCTGCGGCGTCATCCAGTCCATGTCGCCGGGGCCCAAGCCCACCACCGTGACGCGTCCGGTGGCCGGCGTGCGCCGTCCACGCTGGCCGCCCGGCAATATGGCCAGCGCAAAGTACGGAACGCCGGCCTCGTCGACGTCGGCTGCGGGCAAGATGCGCTGGGTGGAGGTGCTGGCCCGCTCCACGTAAAACGCGTCGTCAAGCTGTCCAGATGCCGAAAGCGCTTCCCGCACAGCGTGATACGAGCGCCCGAGCTTGAGCACGACGGCGGCGTCGGCGTCGGCGAGCCGACGGGTCAGCTCGTCGACCGGCAAGGTGCCCGGCAGCACCGACAGCACCTCGTCGCCGGCCACCAACGGTGTGGCGATGGCCGCCGAGGCCGCGCTCACCGAGGTGACGCCGGGCACGATGACCGCGTCGAACCGCTCGGTCAGCCTGGTGTGCAGATGCATGTAGGAGCTGTAGAACAGCGGATCACCCTCGGCCAGCAGGGCCACATTGCGGCCGGCGTCGAGGTGCGCCGCGATGCGCTTGGTGGCCTCGACGTAGAAATCCTCGATCGCGCCGGAATAGCCGCCAGGATGGTCGGTCGTCTCGGTGGTGACGGGGTAGACCAGGTGCTCTTCGATCTGTCCCGGCCGTAGATAGGGTTCGGCGATACCGCGGGCGATGCTGCGACCGTGCCGGGCGCTGTGATAGGCCACCACGTCGGCCTCGCCAATCACCCGGGCGGCCTTGACGGTCACCAATTCCGGATCACCGGGCCCCAACCCGACGCCCCATAGCGTGCCGCGGGCGGTCACTCTCGATCGCTCGCGATCGCGTTGACGGCGGCGGCGGCCATCGCACTGCCCCCACGACGGCCCCGCACCACCAGATACGACGTTCCGCGCGGGTTGTCGACGAGCTCCTGTTTGGACTGCGCCGACCCGACGAACCCCACCGGCCCACCCAGCACCCCGGCCGGTGGGGCAACTCCGTCGTCGATCAGCTCGAGCAGCCGGAATAACGCGGTCGGGGCGTTGCCGATCGCCAGCACGGCGCCGGGCAGCCGGTCTGCCCACAGCTCCACCGCGGCCGCGGAGCGGGTCGTCTGCCGTCGTGCGGCCAACTCAACCGCCCGCGGATCGGCCACCAGCGAGACCACCTGGTTGTCGGCCGGCAATCGTGCGGTGGTGATCCCGGCGGCCACCATCGACGAGTCGCACAGCACGGGAGCGCCGCTGCGCAGGGCCGTACCGACCCGTTCGACGACGTCGTCGGTGAACGCGATGTGCTCGGCGACGTCGACCTGGCCGCAGGTGTGGATCAACCGCACCACCACCTGTGCCACAGCGGCCGGGAATCGCGCCAGGTCGGCTTCGGCACGGATCGTCGCAAACGACCGGCGATAGATCTCCGCCGCGTCGCGAATGTAGTCGAGCACTCGCTCACCCTAAAGCTTGTCGGCGTACCGACCAGCTGCGCCCGGCTACAGCCGTCGGTACCCGTCTGGCGTAGCCACCAGCACCTCACCGGCGAGCGGACTGCCGCACGCCCGGTCGCAACCGACGAAATGCCGGTGCACCGCCGAGTCGGCACCCAGCGACTGCGCGGCGTCGGCCCGCACGTCGGCGGCCGAGCGCGCGCAGCCGGGGCTGCCGGTGCAGGCGCTGACGCTGAGCCAGGGCGAGTTCTCGTCGAACACCAGGCCCAAGGGCGCCAGCACCCGGAGCGCGATATCGGCCACCTCTTCACTGAGGTCACACACCAGCACCGAGCGCCACGGCGTGATCACCAACGGCGCCTCGATCGCAGCCAGGTACTCAGCAACGCGTGCCGGCAGCACACCCAGCGGCACCGCTGCGCCCAGTGCCACCCGGCCTTGCTGACCGGGGCAGTCCTGGTCGATCCAGCCCACCGGCGCCTTGGTGACGGCCGGAAAAGCGGTGGTGCGCGGCTCGGCAGTAGGTAGCAGCTGCCGAACGTCATCCAATTCCTGGACACGCCAAGCCGTTCCGCGGATGTCGACGAACCGCAGGGCGATACTGACCAGCGTTTCGACCACCTCGCCGGCCGCCAGCCGCACACCGCTGTCGCGTCCGGCGAGCAACAGCGCGCAGCCCTCGGCGAACGCGTGGACGCCGACATCGGCACGCAGCCCCGACACGTCGGCGCGGCCGTCGTCCAGGCTGAACCAGAACCGGCCGCCCAGCTCGGCGAGCCTGGGCTCGCCGCAGATCGCGGCGTCCAGCTCTGTGACCCAGCGCCGCACGTCGAGGTTGCCGCCGCAGCGCCCCGACAGCGGTGACGCCACGATGTTGCGGACCCGCTCATGCGTCATGGACGGCAACAGCCCCACGGCCGCGAGCGCCTCGGCGACCGCGGTGACGTCGGTCAGCCCGCGTAACTGAACGTTGCCCCGGGCGGTCAGTTCGAGCGTTCCCGAACCTGACTGACTGCTGACGGCGGCCAGCGCGGCCAGTTGACCGGCCGTGAGCATGCCGCCGGGTAGCCGTATCCGGGCTAACGCGCCGTCGGCCGCCTGATGCACCTGCAGCGCACCCGGGCATGCGTCCGTCTCGCGCGTCCTGGCCACCCGTCCACGGTACGGCCCCAGTCGAAGACGATGGCCGCCCAGACGTGAACCCGAGAGAGCCGCCGGCTGATCACTCGAGGATTGAAGGCTCCGCCGTGCGGGCACACTCGTGCCCGTGGAGACGGTCGAGTACGCCCCGGGACGGTTCGCCGATGTCTTCGGCGATTCGGCGCAACACACCGTCCTGGTCTGGCATGGCATGCAGACCAACGCCCGCGCCGCGGTCGGACCGCTGGCCGGCATGCTCGCGACGTACGGTGCCGTCGTGGTGGCGCCGGACTGGAATTCCCACGCCGAAGACGGCGGACGGGCCGACCTGTTGGGATCGCTCGAGTTCACCCGCAAGCGCGCCGACGACGGCATCGTGCTCGTCGGTTGGTCTTTAGGGGGCGCGGCCGCAGCCGGAGTCACCCTGAACCAGAGTCAATTCGATATTGCGATCAGACACACGGTTTGTCTGGCCGGTGCGTTCATGGCCCCCGACCCCTTCTCCGGTCGGGTCTTGACCGACCTGCTGTCGGCCGACCATATCGCTGGCCCGTTCACCTTGCTGCACGGCGTGAACGATGACGCGGTGCCGGTAAGGGCCAGCCGCGAATTCGCGGCCCGCCTGAGCAAGATCGGTTGGCCGGTTGACGTGGTGGAGCTGGCGGCAGATCACGGGTCGATCGCCGGCGCCGATTACGATCCCGCCGCGGACCGGTACGTCCCGGGAACGAGCGAACACGCGCGAGAGGTGGGTGCAGAGGTCGCCGCCCGGATCGCGGCGACACTGCGGTACGAATGATGGGTGGCTGAGCCGACCATCCTGCTGCTGTCGACGTCCGATACGGACCTGATCAGCGCCCGATCCAGTGGCAAGAACTATCGGTGGGCCAACCCGTCGCGGGTCTCGGAAGACGAGCTGCCCGGCCTGCTGGCCGACGTCGCCATCGTGGTGGTGCGGATCCTCGGTGGCTACCGGGCCTGGCAAAGCGGCATCGACACGGTGATCGCCACCGGGGTGCCCACGGTTTTGGTCAGCGGCGAACAGGCCGCCGACGCCGAGTTGACCGGTCTGTCCACGCTGGCGGCCGGCATCGCGGTGCAGGCACACATCTATCTGGCCCACGGCGGCGTGGACAACCTGCACCAGCTGCACGCCTTCCTCTCGGACACCGTGCTGATGACAGGGTTCGGGTTTGCCCCGCCGGTCGTGACGCCGACGTGGGGAGAGCTGCGGCGGCCGAACGCCACCGATATCGACGGCCCGACGATCGCCGTGCTGTACTACCGCGCCCAGCACCTGGCCGGCAACACCGGCTACGTCGAGGCGCTGTGCCGGGCCATCGAGGCCGCCGGCGCGCGGCCGATGCCGATCTACTGTGCATCGCTGCGCACCGCCGAATCCGGACTGCTGCAACGGCTCGGCGACGCCGACGCCATGGTGGTCACCGTCCTGGCGGCCGGAGGGTTGAAGCCGGCCACGGTATCCGCCGGCGGCGACGATGACAGTTGGAACGTCGAACACCTTGCCGCCCTCGATATTCCGATCCTGCAAGGACTGTGCTTGACCAGCCCGCGTGCTCAGTGGCACGCGAACGACGATGGCCTGAGTCCGCTTGACGTGGCCAGTCAGGTGGCGGTACCCGAGTTCGACGGCCGCATCATCACGGTTCCGTTCTCCTTCAAGGAGATCGACGAAGACGGGCTGATCTCCTATGTCGCCGACCCGGAACGCTGCGCCCGGGTCGCGGGATTGGCGGTGCGCCACGCGCGGCTGCGCCATGTCGCCCCAGCGGATAAGCGCGTAGCCGTAGTGTTCTCGGCCTATCCCACCAAGCACGCCCGCATCGGCAACGCGGTCGGATTGGACACCCCGGCAAGCGCCGTCGCGCTGCTGCAGGCGATGCGCGATCACGGCTACCGGGTGGGCGACCTGCCTGGTGTCGAGGCCGGTGACGGGGACGCGCTGATCCACGCGCTGATCGAACGGGGCGGCCAAGACCCCGACTGGCTCAGCGAAGGCCAGCTCGCCGGCAACCCGATCCGGGTGTCCGCCAAGGACTACCGCGAATGGTTCGACACGCTGCCCACCGAGTTCACCGACGCCGTGACCGAGCACTGGGGCCCGGCGCCCGGGAATCTCTTCGTGGACCGCAGCAACGATCCCGACGGCGAAATCGTCATCGCCGCAATCCAATCGGATAACCTGGTGCTGATGGTGCAGCCGCCCCGCGGCTTCGGGGAGAACCCGGTCGCCATCTATCACGACCCGGACCTGCCGCCTAGCCACCACTACTTGGCCGCCTATCACTGGCTGGACGCCGGCTTCGGATCGCACGCAGTTCTGCATCTGGGTAAGCACGGCAACCTGGAATGGCTGCCCGGCAAGACACTGGGCATGTCGGCGGCGTGCGGGCCCGACGCCGCCCTGGGCAACCTGCCGTTGATCTACCCGTTCCTGGTCAACGATCCGGGTGAGGGCACGCAGGCCAAAAGGCGCGCGCACGCCGTCCTCGTCGACCATCTCATCCCGCCGATGGCGCGCGCCGAATCCTATGGCGACATCGCGCGTTTGGAGCAGTTGCTCGACGAGCACGCCAACGTCGCCGCCTTGGATCCGGCCAAACTGCCCGCCATCCGCCAGCAGATCTGGACGCTCATGCGGGCCGCGAAGATGGACCACGATCTTGGCCTGACCGAACGACCCGAAGAAGACTCATTCGACGACATGCTGCTGCACGTCGATGGCTGGCTGTGTGAGATCAAAGATGTTCAGATTCGCGACGGGTTGCACATCCTGGGCCAAAAACCAACGGGAGAAGCCGAACTGGACCTGGTGCTGGCGATCCTTCGGGCACGCCAACTGTTCGGCGGCGAGCACACCCTGCCCGGCCTGCGGCAGGCGCTGGGCCTGGCCGAGGACGGCACCGACGAGCGGGTCAGGGTAGATCAAACCGAGGTCGTGGCCCGCGAGCTGGTCGCCGCTTTGCAGGCGACGGGCTGGGACGCCGACGCGGCCGAACGGATTTCCGAGGACCCCGACGTCGCCGCGGTGCTGCGATTCGCCGCCACCGAAGTGGTGCCAAGGCTCGCCGGCACCGCCGCTGAGATCGAGCAGGTGTTGCGCGCCCTCGACGGCCGATTCATCCCGGCCGGCCCGTCCGGCTCACCGCTGCGCGGCCTGGTCAACGTGCTGCCCACCGGGCGCAACTTCTACTCCGTCGACCCCAAAGCGGTACCGTCCCGCCTGGCCTGGGAAGCCGGTGTCGCGCTTGCTGATTCACTGTTGACCCGGTACCGCGACGATCACGGGCAGTGGCCGCAATCCGTCGGCCTGTCGGTGTGGGGCACCTCGGCCATGCGCACCGCGGGTGACGACATCGCCGAAGTCCTTGCCCTGCTCGGCGTCCGGCCGGTATGGGACGACGCATCGCGGCGCGTCGTCGACCTGGCGCCGATCCCGCTGGCCGAGCTGGGCCGCCCCCGCATCGATGTGACGGTGCGGATCTCGGGGTTTTTCCGCGACGCCTTCCCGCATGTCGTGACGATGCTCGACGACGCGGTGCGACTGGTCGCCGACCGCGACGAGCCGGCCGAGGAGAACTACGTCCGTGCGCACGTCCAGGCCGACCTGGCCCAGCATGGCGACCAACGCCGCTCCACCACAAGGATTTTCGGCTCCAAGCCCGGCACGTACGGCGCCGGATTGCTGCAGCTGATCGACAGCCGCAACTGGCGCGACGACGCCGACCTCGCCGCCGTGTACACCGCGTGGGGCGGCTTCGCCTACGGCCGTGACCTGGACGGCCGCGAGGCTGTCGACGACATGAACCGGCAGTACCGCCGTATTGCGGTGGCCGCCAAGAACACCGACACCCGCGAACACGACATCGCCGACTCCGACGACTATTTCCAATACCACGGCGGCATGGTGGCTACGGTGCGTGCGCTGACCGGGCAGGCCCCCGCCGCCTACATCGGCGACAACACCCGCCCCGACGCGATCCGCACCCGCACCCTGTCAGAGGAGACCACCCGGGTATTCCGCGCGCGCGTCGTCAATCCACGCTGGATGACGGCGATGCGGCGGCACGGGTACAAGGGCGCCTTCGAGATGGCGGCCACCGTCGACTACCTGTTCGGCTACGACGCGACGGCCGGGGTGATGGCCGACTGGATGTACGAACAACTCACCGAGCGTTACGTCCTGGACCCGGAGAACCGGAAATTCATGTCGGAATCGAATCCCTGGGCCCTGCACGGCATGGCCGAACGGCTGCTCGAAGCGGCCGGGCGCGGCATGTGGGAGGCGCCGCAACCGGAAACGCTGGACGGGCTCCGGCAGGCGCTGCTGGAAACCGAGGGCGACCTCGAAGGCTGACTTCGGCCCAAGCGCGGCGTAGGTTGACACCGTGACACCGACCTTCGCCGACCTTGCCAAGAGCCAGTACATCCTGCTGACCACGTTCACGAAGGACGGCAAGCCGAAGCCGACGCCCATCTGGGCGGCCCTGGACAAACAGCGCGGAGACCGACTGCTCGTCATCACCCAGGAAAAGTCGTGGAAGGTCAAGCGGATCCGGAACACTCCACGGGTCACGCTGGCCACCTGCACCATGAACGGCCGGCCCACCAGCGAGGCCGTCGAGGGAACTGCGGCCATCCTCGACAAGTCGGAAACGGCTGCCGTCTACGACGCGATCGGCAAGCGCTACGGCGTCCTGGGCAAGGTGTTCAACTTCTTCAGCAAGTTGCGCGGCGGCATGGACAACAACGTCGGACTCGAACTGAAGGTGGCGTAACCGCCGAGGCGCCGTGGCCACTGTCCTCATCCCGATCCCGGACCGCGACTTCGACCCGACCGAGGTCGCGGTCAGCTGGAAGGTGTTGACGCGAAGCGGCCACCGTGTGGTCTTCGCGACCGAGACCGGCGCGCCCGGCGCGGCCGACGACATCATGGTGACGGGGCGCGGATTGGACCTCTGGTCCGCGCTGCCCCTCCTGGGCGCGATTCCGTTGATCGGGCTGGCGCTGCGGGCCAACAAGATCGGCCGCAATGCCTATCGGGACATGGTGCGCTCCAAGGAGTTTCAACATCCGATCACGTGGGCGCACGCCACCCTCGACGGCATCGACGGGCTGCTGTTGCCGGGGGGCCACCGCGCCCGCGGGATGCGCGGCTACATCGACAGCGACATCCTGCACCGGCTGGTCGTGCAGGCCTTCACCCGGGGGCTGCCGGTCGGGGCCATCTGTCACGGGGTACTTCTCGCCGCGCGCAGCATCGATCCCGAAACCGGCCGTTCCGTCCTGTACGGACGCAAGACCACGGCCTTGACGTGGGCAATGGAGCGGTTGGCCTGGCGCCTCACGCAATTCACCCGGTTCTGGGATCGCGACTACTACCGGACCTATATCGAGGAACCGGGCCAACCCGGCGGGTACATGTCGGTGCAGTCGGAAGTCACCCGCGCGCTTGAAGATCCCACCGATTTCCGTGACGTCACCCGCGGATCACCGAACTGGCGGCTGAAAACCTCGGGAATTGCGCGCGATACGCCGACCGACTCGCGGCCCGCATTCGTCGTCGACGACGGCGACTACATGTCGGCGCGCTGGCCCGGCGATACCCACACGTTCGCAACGGCGCTGTCGCAGAAGCTGAACGCGGCGCGCTAGCCGACTACGGTGCGGCGTCCGTTCCCAGATGCTCGCCGAAGAACGCGAACACCCGTTGCCACGCGTCCTCGGTGGCCTCCCGGTCATAGCCGAAACCCGCTATGCGAAGCAGGGGTTGGCCGGGCAGCTCGTTGGCGAAGCTGTGCCCGACGCCCGGGTATGTCTTCACATCGGAGGTGATGTTCTTGGCGGCTAGGGTCTTGTTCAGTTTTTCGGGTGCGCCCCGGCCCAGCGGGTCGCGGCCGCCGAAACTGGCCACCACCGGGCATGCGCCGTCGAGCGTCTTGTCGAGGTTGCGGGGCAGGGGAGCGCCGTAGAACGGTGCGGAGGCGCCGAAACCCTTGGGCGACATGACAAGAGCGAATTGGCCGCCCATGCAGAAACCCGCGATGCCGACCTGGCCGGAACATTCGGGCATTGCCTTCAGGTGATCGCGCGCGGCGAGGATGTCATCGAGGGCGCGGCCGCGCTGGGTCTGCAGCTCCTTCATGACGCGGGAGATGCAGCGGATGCGGCCGCCGCGGGCATACATATTTGGGGTGAGCGCCAGATAACCCGCCGCGGCGATGCGGTCGTTGATCGACTGCTTGTCTCGCCCGTAGCCGATCGCATCATGGATCACCACCACACCCGGCCACGGACCTTGCCCCGAAGGTGTGCTCAGTAACGCATCGATCGGTCCGTCGGGGGTTTCGATCTGAATCGTCGTCATAGCGTCATCTAACTGCAATCACGTCCGCGAGCACCATGGGAACTAGCCGTAGTCCGCGGACGTTGGTCTGTCATGGTGTCGCGGCTGTTGCTGATCTACGCCGTCGTCGAACTCATGGTGATCTTCGCGTTGGTTTCGACGATCGGATGGGGCTGGACCCTGCTGGCGATGTTGGCCACTTTCATGCTCGGCTGGGGGATCGTGGTCCCGTTGGCGGGTTCGCACCTCATCCGCCGGATCGGGCAGCTGCGCTCGGGCCTGGCCGGACAACGCGCTGCGGTCGGCGACGGTGCGCTGGTCAGTCTGGCGGCGCTCCTCGTTCTGGTGCCCGGCTTGGTGAGCACGGCGCTGGGCCTGTTGCTGCTCATCCCGCCGGTACGGTCGGCCGTCGTGCCCGGGTTGAGCGCCATGGCGATGCGCAAGTTGCGCCGCCAGGTGCCGGGACTCAGTTACGCGAACACCCTCCGCGCGGAGCCTTACCCACCCGCATATCCCGGCGAGGCTTACTCGGCCGCTGGACGCGGCGAGTACATCGACGGCGAGGTCATCGATGTCCGCGACGTCGAGGCGCCGGCGCGGCCGCAGCGATTCGACGGACGCTGACGCGGCGCGCGCGACCATCTGATCACCGTTATCGCCCCCCGGACCCGTGCACGTAGTTTTGGCCTGTGACCGATCGTGACCGTTAACCCCGCACCGGTGGTCCTGCTGGTCAACGGGCGGGTGCACAGCCCGGCCCAACCGGACGCGACCGCTATGGCCATCCGCGACGGCGTCGTGGCGTGGCTGGGCGGTGACGAGGTCGGCCGCCGCATGTTTCCCGACGCCGCTGTCGAGGACCTCCAGGGTGGTTTCGTGGCGCCGGGGTTCGTCGACAGCCACATCCATCTCACCGCCACCGGGCTGACGCTCACCGGGCTGGACCTGCGTTCGGCGGCCTCGTATGCGCAATGCCTGCAGATGGTCGCCGACTACGCCGCCGCGCACCCCGGCCGGCCGGTGTGGGGGCATGGCTGGGATGAAACGTCGTGGCCGGAGAACGCTCCGCCCGGCACCGGTGACCTGGACGCCGTTGTCGGTGACCGGCCCGTTTATCTGGCCCGCGTGGACGTGCACTCGGCGCTCGCATCGACGGGGCTGCGACGGCTGGCGGGACGACTTCCGGCGGCAGCGGGTTTCAGCGCCGACGGGCCGCTGGCCGGCGACGCACATCACCAGGTGCGAGCCGTTGCCCGAGGCCTGCTGACGGCCGAACAGCTCGCCGAAGCCCGTACCGCGGCATTGCGGTCCGCCGCGGCGGCCGGCATCGTCGCGGTGCACGAATGCGCCGGTCCCGAGATCGGCGGTATCGACGACTGGCTGCAGTTGCGGGCCCTCGATCGCGGCGTCGAGGTGATCGGTTATTGGGGCGAGGCGGTGAGCAGCCCCAGCCAGGCCCGCGAGCTGATGGCGGCGACCGGAGCCCGCGGGCTGGCCGGTGACCTGTTCGTCGACGGAGCACTGGGGTCGCGGACCGCCTGGCTGCGCGAGCCTTATGCGGATGCGCTGGACCGCACCGGAAACTGCTATCTGGATTCCGATGCCGTCGAGGCACACGTGCGGGCATGCACC
The DNA here is from genome assembly GCF_059812425.1 of Mycobacterium sp. NGS56. Taxonomy (NCBI): domain Bacteria; kingdom Bacillati; phylum Actinomycetota; class Actinomycetes; order Mycobacteriales; family Mycobacteriaceae; genus Mycobacterium; species Mycobacterium sp. NGS56. The sequence goes on along the minus strand of NZ_JCALCQ010000003.1, from coordinate 376,874 downwards.
CTGGCCGAAGTCACCGCCGGGTTCCACGTCATCGGGGACGCTGCGGTCGCGACGGTGGTCAGTGCCCTCGAGCGCGTTGTCGCCGACCTCGGACCGGTCGCGGTCGCACGCTGCGGGCACCGCCTCGAGCACGTCGAGATGGTCAGCGAGGAACAGGCCGCCAAGCTGGGCCAGTGGGGCGTCATCGCCAGTGTGCAGCCCAATTTCGATGCGCTGTGGGGCGGCGTCGACGGCATGTATGCGCAGCGGCTCGGTGCCCGGCGAGGCAGTCGGCTCAACCCCTTTGCGCTGTTAGCATCCCAAGGCGTGCCCCTCGCGCTAGGTTCCGACGCTCCGGTCACGGATTTCGATCCGTGGGTGAGCGTGCGCGCAGCGGTCAACCACCACACCCCCGGCAGCGGGGTCTCGCCGCGGGCCGCGTTCGCCGCCGCCACCCGCGGCGGTTGGCGGGCGGCCGGTGTCCGCGACGGCAAGACGGGCACCCTGGTGCCGGGAGCGCCGGCCTCGTACGTCGTCTGGGATGCCGGCGACCTGGAGGTGCACGCCCCGCGTGACACCGTTCAGCGCTGGTCGACCGACCCGCGTTCACGGGTGCCTGCGCTGCCACGATTGCGCCCCGGCGACGTCCTGCCCCGGTGCCGGCGGACGGTGCATCGGGGCGCTGCCATCCATGGCTAGGCATTGGTCGCGCGGCGACGAGCCCGCGGATCAAACCGATGCGGTAGACGCGGACCCGCGGCCCCATACCGACCCGATCGGCGATGAGGTCGAATCGGACCGCGACGACCAGCCCGCCGAGGTCGGGGTCGACCCCGAAGCGCACGACGACGAGCACGATGGAAACGGAGGCGCCGCGCAACCCGCACCGCCCGGCGAACATGCGGCGTTCGGCGGTCGGCTGGGACGCGCGGCGCGCGGCGCCGCCACCGCACTGGTGGCAGCGGTGTTTGCGCGACTGCCCGGCGCCCAGGCCGCGATGTTGCCCCGCCTAACCCGGTTGAGTTGCGCAGTGGTTGCCGGCTTGCTGTTCTGCGCCAGTTTCCCGTCCCTCAATTGGTGGTGGGGCGCCATGGTGGCCGCCGCGTTGCTGGCATGGGTGTTGACGCACCCCGCGACTACGCCGGTCGGTGGCCTGGGCTACGCCTTTCTGTTCGGGCTGGCGTTCTACCTGCCGCTGCTGCCGTGGGTGGGGCTCCTGGTGGGGCCCATCCCGTGGATTGCGCTCGCGACCGTGTCGGCGCTGTTTCCCGCCCTGTTCGGCCTCTGCGCCGTCATCGTGCGTGGGCTACCCGGCTGGCCCATCTGGTTCGCGCTGTTATGGGCGGCCCAGGAGTGGCTCAAGTCAAGCGTCCCGTTCGGCGGCTTCCCATGGGGGTCGGTGGCATTCGGTCAGACGCACGGTCCGTTCCTGCCGCTGGTCCAGCTCGGTGGCGTTGCGCTGCTGTCCATGGCGATCATGCTCGTGGGCTTCAGCGCGACAGCCATCGCGCTGGAGATCGTGAAATGGTGGCACTCGGGGCATCCGGCGTCCAGCGTGGCCGGCGACAAACACGCTGCAGATCCGGTGCACCCCGATCAGGCGCCGCCCGCGGTGGTGCTGCCCGGCACCTGCATCTGTCTGGTGCTGTTCGCGTCCGTCATTGTTTGGCCGCAGGTGCGCCACGCCGGTACCGGGTCGGGTGGTGAGCCGCCGGTCACGGTCGCGGCCATACAGGGCAACGTGCCGAGGCTGGGCTTCGATTTCAACGAACAGCGCCGCGCGGTGCTGGACAACCACGTCCAGGAAACCCTGCAGCTGGCCGACGACGTGCGTTCCGGGACCGCTCCGCAACCTCAATTCGTCATTTGGCCGGAGGACTCATCGGACATCGACCCACTGGCCAACGACGACGCCGCCCTGGAGATCTCGCGAGCCGCCGCGGCCATCGGCGCGCCGATCCTGATCGGCAGCGTGCTTGACGTGCCAGGACGCCCGCCGCAGGATCCGAACTACACCAACACCATGATCGTGTGGAATCCAGCCACCGGCCCGGCCGATCGCCACGACAAGGAAATCGTGCAGCCCTTCGGCGAGTACCTGCCGATGCCGTGGCTGTTCAAGCACCTGTCCGGTTACGCGGACCGCGCCGGAAGTTTCGTGCCCCGTCAGGACGCCGATGTGGTGCACATCGCGGAGGTGCCCGTGGGCGTGGCCACCTGCTGGGAAGTGATCTTTGACCGCGTCCCGAGAAAAGCGGTGCTCGGCGGTGCCCAGTTGTTGGCCGTGCCGGCCAACAACGCGACGTTCAACAAGACGATGAGTGAACAGCAGCTCGCATTCGCCAAGGTCCGGGCCGTCGAACACGACCGGTACGTGGTGGTTGCCGGCACCACGGGGATCAGCGCGGTGGTGGCCCCCGACGGCGGCGAGCTGGCCCGCACCGAGTTCTTCCAGCCCGCCTATCTGGACATGCAGGTGCGCCTGAAGACGAGGCTGACGCCGGCGACGCGGTGGGGGCCGCTGCTGCAATGGGTGATGGTCCTAGCGGCCGGAGCGGTGATCCTGGTCGGGATACGGCACAATGGATGGTTCCCGCGTTCGGTACGTCTCAGGTCCACACGCCAATCGGGGCCGGTGAAACCCCCGGCAGATCCCCGTCCGACGAGCACGACCGAAGACACCGCGCCCGACCCCCGGGCGGACGTCGGCGACTGACCACATCCCGTCCGACCAGGACGGCCGACACTCTTCGAACTCGGGCGACACAGAGGAGCTACATGACCACCGGCCAGCCGGCGCCCCAAGTCCCAGGCAATCGTCCCAGCCAGCGCGTCTTGGTGATCATCCCGACCTACAACGAGCTGGAGAACCTCCCGGTCATCCACCGGCGGCTCAAACAGGCTTGCCCGCACGTGCACCTGCTCGTGGTGGACGACAGCAGCCCCGACGGCACCGGCCAGCTCGCCGAGGAGCTGGCGTCGGCCGACGCCGGTCGCACGCACGTCATGCACCGCACCGCCAAGGACGGCCTGGGCGCGGCGTATCTGGCGGGTTTTGCGTGGGGATTGAGCCGTGATTACTCGGTGCTGGTTGAGATGGACGCCGACGGCAGCCACGCGCCCGAACAGCTGCACCGCTTGCTGGACGCCGTCGACGCCGGCGCCGATCTGGCCATCGGGTCGCGATACGTCGAGGGCGGCACGGTGCGCAATTGGCCGAAGCGGCGCTGGGCGCTGTCCTGGACGGCCAACACCTATGCGCGGCTGGCGCTCGGTATCGGTGTGCACGACATCACCGCCGGCTATCGCGCGTACCGCCGCGAGGTGCTCGAGGCGATCGACCTCGACGGCGTGGACTCCAAGGGCTATTGCTTCCAGATCGATCTGACCTGGCGCACCATCTGCAACGGGTTCACCATCACCGAGGTACCCATCACCTTCACCGAGCGTGAGCTCGGTGTTTCCAAGATGAGCGGATCCAACATCCGCGAAGCCCTGGTCAAAGTCACCCGTTGGGGCATCCAGGGCCGACGGTCGGGGGCCCGGACCACCAGGGCCGACCACCGCACCTAGGCACGGCCAGCCCGGTTCAATTTCGCAGGTCAGCCCCGGCGACGGGCCTTGATTATCTCGAGACGCTCCTTGAGCAGCTCTTCGAGTTCCTCCACCGAGCGACGCTCGAGCAGCATGTCCCAGTGCGTGCGCGGCGGTTTTACCTTCTTCGGCTCGGGCAGGTCGCCCTCGACCAGGGTGCCTTCCAGGCCGTTACGGCACAGCCAGGTGCCGGGAATCTCGGCGTCGTCGGCGAAGGGAACCTCGAACTCCTCGCCGTTCTCGGTCCGGTACTTCGCGAGTTGGCGCGGTGCCAGGTCATGGTTGCGGTCAGTCTCGTAGCTCACGGCCCCGAGGCGACTGCCTCTCAGTACGCGATCAGCCATGGCTGCTACTCCTTCAGGTCTTTTCGGAGCTCTTTGGCTCTTAACTCTTCACCTAGCGAAACGCTTGGGGCGATCGGCGCAGTTCCCGGCCGAAGCCGGCCTACGCGACGCGACCATCAATGATACCGGGATCGCCGAGAAAACCCGATTAAAGTCGGCAGGCGTGAGCCGCCGTACCCAGCCGCAGCCCTGTCGATGGTGCGGCCGAGACGTCACAGACGCAGGGATGGGTCGTCGCCGCCAGTACTGCCGGCAGTCGTGCCGGCAGCGCGCGTACGAACAGCGAGCCTCGCTGAACCGCAACGGCGCGGCAGCGGTGGCCGACGACGCGGTGGTGCTGTCGGCCGAGGATGCCGCCGACCTGTCGGATCGCGTCTATCAGGTGCGGTGCGCGGCCGAGGACGTCGCCACGGCGGTCGACGAAGGCGCCGGAACCACCGAGCTGCGCCAGTTATGCGACGCGCTGATCCAAGCCGCGCGGGCCGCCGACGGATGGCGCCGAGCGGGTGTGTGACCGCATCGTTCAGCGCTGGCCGAATGGCCGCTTCGCCGCGCCGAATAGTCCATGACATGCGCCTGACCGCCGGCTATGGCCGGCCGGGTACAGTCGCGCCATGGACGTCGGGCCGGGTCTGCGGCGCACCGCGGCCCAGGGAGCACATCGGGCACCCCGAGTCACACTTCCTTCGCGCGGCGCGGCGCACCTGTCCATGCCGGTCCTGCCGTAGCCGCCGGGAGCAGCGGACGTTTTGAAATTCAGTCGGAGTTGGCCATACTCACCAGCAATATTCTTGGGTCGGAGAGCAGCACGACGCTGGTCGAACGGGAAACGGCGTCGCCTCGTGCAGCAAGTTCCGTCACTCGGCGAAAACCGCATCCGGCGGTGAAAGACGGCCGCACGTCGTTAGGTGAGGGTTAGGCGAGGTTTGTGATGGTTGATCAACTCCAGCATGCGACCGAAGCGCTGCGTAAAGCGCTGGTCCAGGTTGAGCGCCTGAAGCGCACCAACCGGGCGCTGCTGGAGCGGTCCAATGAGCCGATCGCGATCGTCGGTATGTCGTGTCGCTTCCCGGGTGGCGTGGACAGCCCGGAGGCGTTGTGGGAAATGGTCGCCGACGGTCGCGACGTCACCTCGGAGTTTCCCACCGACCGTGGGTGGGACCTGGCGAGCCTGTACGACCCGGACCCCGACGCACGTCACAAGTGCTATGTGAACAGCGGCGGCTTCGTCGACGGGGTCGCCGACTTCGACCCTGCCTTCTTCGGCATCGCGCCGAGCGAGGCGCTCGCGATGGATCCCCAGCATCGGATGCTGCTCGAACTGTCGTGGGAAGCGTTGGAACGGGCGGGGATTGACCCCAGCGGGTTGCGCGGCAGCGCCACCGGCGTGTTCGCCGGGCTCATCGTTCAGGGTTACGGCATGCTCGCCGAGGAGATCGAGGGTTACCGGCTGACCGGCATGACCTCCAGCGTCGCGTCGGGGCGGGTGTCCTACGTGCTGGGGCTCGAGGGCCCGGCGGTGTCGGTGGACACGGCGTGTTCGTCGTCGTTGGTCGCCTTGCACATGGCCGTGCAGTCGCTGCGCTCGGGGGAGTGCGACCTGGCCTTGGCCGGCGGTGCGACCGTGAACGCCACGCCCACGGTCTTCGTCGAGTTCAGCCGGCACCGCGGATTGGCGCCGGACGGACGGTGCAAGGCTTATGCGGGCGCGGCCGACGGCGTCGGCTGGTCCGAGGGCGGGGCAATCCTGGTGGTGGAGCGCCTGTCGGACGCGCAGCGGCTGGGGCATCCGGTACTCGCCTTGGTGCGCGGGTCGGCGGTCAATCAGGACGGCGCCTCCAACGGGCTGACCGCGCCCAACGGTCCCTCGCAGCAGCGGGTGGTGCGTGCGGCGCTGGCCAACGCCGGCTTGTCCCCGGCCGACGTCGATGTCGTCGAGGGCCATGGCACCGGAACCACCCTGGGTGACCCGATCGAAGCGCAGGCCCTGCTGGCCACCTACGGGCAGGATCGCAGCGAGCCGCTGTGGCTGGGCTCGATCAAGTCGAACATGGGCCATACGCAGGCCGCCGCCGGGGCGGCCGGCGTCATCAAGATGGTGCAGGCGATGCGTCACGAGACGCTGCCGGCGACGCTGCACGTGGACGCTCCGAGCCCCCACGTCGACTGGTCGGCGGGTTCGGTGTCGTTGCTGACCGAGGCGCGGCCCTGGATGGCCGAGCGCCCGCGCCGTGCGGGCGTGTCGTCGTTCGGCATCAGCGGCACCAACGCGCACGTCATCGTGGAAGCGGCTCCGGCCGAGCCGGCACGGCAGGCCGGGCCGGCACGTCCAAGTATTCCGTGGGCGGTATCGGCGAAATCGCCATCGGCGTTGGCGGCGCAGGCGGCGCGGTTGGCCGAATACGTTCGCGCGCATAGTGATCTGGACGCCGCCGACGTCGGGTGGTCGTTGGCGGGCCGCGCGACGTTTGAGCATCGGGCCGTCGTCGTCGGCGGTGACCGCGACCGGTTGCTCGCCGGCCTGGACGAACTGGCCAACGATGACCCCACCGGATCGGTGATTCGGGGCACTGCGACACCGGCGGGCAAGACCGTGTTCGTCTTTCCCGGACAGGGCTCCCAATGGCTGGGCATGGCCATCGAATTACTGGATACCGCACCGGTCTTCGCAGAACAGATTCGCGAATGCGAAGAGGCCTTCGCCGAATTCGTCGACTGGTCGCTGGTCGACGTGCTGCGTGGCGCACCCGGCGCACCGGGATTGGACCGGGTCGACGTCGTGCAGCCGGTGCTCTTCGCCGTGATGGTGTCGCTAGCCGAACTGTGGAAGTCGGTCGGGGTGAACCCGGATGCCGTGATCGGCCATTCGCAGGGTGAGATCGCCGCCGCTTGCGTCGCAGACGCGCTGTCGCTGCACGACGCCGCCCGGGTGGTCACATTGCGCAGCAAGCTGCTGACGTCACTGACCGGCCCCGGCGGGATGCTGTCCATCGCCTGCAGCACCGAACGAGCCCGGGAATTGTTGGCGCCCTACGGTAATCGAGTCAGCATCGCCGCCGTCAACGGCCGGTCGGCCGTCGTGGTGTCGGGTGAGGGCGCCGCGCTCGACGAGCTCGCCGGCTTCTGCGCCGACCTCGAGCTGCGGACTCGGCGGATCGACGTGGACTACGCTTCGCACTCGATCGAGGTCGAGGCGATCCGCGCCGACCTCGCGGAAGTGTTGTCTGGTATCGAGCCACGCTCCTCGCGCATCGCGTTCTTTTCGACCGTGACGGGAAACCGGTTGGACACAGCCGGATTGGACGCCGACTACTGGTATCGCAACATCCGGCAGACCGTGCAGTTCGACCAGGCGGTGCGCAGCGCCTGCGAACACGGATACCGGACGTTCATCGAATCCAGTCCCCACCCGGCTCTGGTCGCGGGCATCGAGGACACCGCCAACGACCATGTCAGCAGAGGCGCCGAGGCCGCTGAAGTCACGGTCATCCCCACCCTGGGCCGCGACGACGGCGGACTCGACAGATTCCTGACTTCGGCCGCCACGGCGTTCGTCGCGGGAGTGAGCGTGCGTTGGCGCGGCGCGCTGGACGGCGCCGGCTTCGTCGAGCTGCCGACGTACGCCTTTGACCGGCGCCGGTTTTGGCTGTCCGGGGAGGGAATCGCGGCCGACGCTTCCGGACTGGGACTGGGCACCAGCGAGCACCCGCTGCTGAGCGCGGTCGTCGAGCTGCCGGCTTCGGGCGGGGTGGTGCTGACGGGGCGGCTGTCGCCGAGCCTGCAGGGCTGGCTGACCGATCACGCCGTGTCGGGCACGGTCGTGTTCCCCGGCTCCGGCTTCGTGGAGCTGGCGATCCGCGCCGGCGACGAAGTCGGTTGCTCGACGGTCGAGGAACTGACGCTGCAGGCGCCATTGGTGTTGCCGGCCAAGGATTCCGGTTCGGCATCGGTCGCCGTGCAAGTGGTCGTCGGCCCCGCCGCGGAATCCGGCTGGCGCGACGTATCGATCTTCTCGCGCCCCGACGCCGGTTCCGGCTGGGTCTGCCATGCCGAAGGAACGCTGAGCACCGGCTCGGTCGAGCCGGGAGCGGACCTGTCGGCATGGCCGCCGGCGGGAGCCGTCAAGGTCGACGCCACCGACGGCTACGAGCAGTTGACCGCGCGTGGCTACGGCTACGGCCCGGCATTCCAGGGCCTGACCGCGGCGTGGGTGCGCGACGACGAGGTCTTCGCAGAGGTACGGCTGCCCGACGCCGCCGGCGGCGTCAACGGATTCGGCGTCCACCCGGCGCTGCTGGATGCGGCCATGCACGCACTGATCGTCGCTCACCGCAGTGCCGGTCAGGCCGACGAAGTGGTGCTGCCGTTCGCGTGGCAGGGCGTGTCGCTACACGCGGCGGGCGCCTCGGCGGTACGTGTGCGCATCGCACCGGCATCGACGTCGGATGGCGCCGCGGCTACCAGGGCGGTCTCGATCGAGCTGGCCGACGGACTCGGATTGCCGGTGCTGTCGGTTGGCGCGATGGTGGTGCGCCCGGTGAGCGAGCGGCAGCTGCGCGCGGGGGTGTCGGGCTCGGGTGCAGACCGGCTGTTCGAGGTGGTGTGGTCACCGGCTGCGACGACGGCGGGCAGTACCGAGTCGCCCCCGCATCAGGTCTTCGAATCCGTTGCGGCCGACGAAGATCCGGTCTTTGGATCGTATGAGCGTACGCATCAGGCGCTGGCGGCCGTCCAGTCGTGGCTGACCGAGCACGACTCCGGAGTGTTGATCGTCGCGACCCGGGGCGCGATGGGGTTGGCGGGCGAGGACGTCCCCGATCTGGCCGGCGCGGCGGTATGGGGGCTGGTGCGGTCGGCGCAGACAGAGCATCCGGGCCGCATCGTCCTGGTGGATTCCGATGCAGCGCTTGATGAAAGCGCGATCGCGACCGTTCTGACCGCCGGCGAGCCCGCGGTGTTGCTGCGCCACGGCACGGCCTACACCGCACGGGTGCGCGGCAGCCGCGCGGTCGACGGCATCATGACGCCTCCGCCGGACGGGCCCTGGCGGCTCGGGATCAGCAGCGCGGGAACGTTCGAAAACCTGCAACTGGAGCCGGTTCCCAACGCGGGCGCCGAGCTGGAGCCGGGTCAGGTCCGGGTGGCCTTGCGCGCCATCGCCACCAACTTCCGCGACGTCATGATCACCCTGGGCATGTTTACCCACGACGCCCTGCTTGGCGGCGAAGGTGCCGGCGTGGTGGTCGAAGTCGGGCCGGGTGTCACCGAGTTCGCAGTCGGCGATTCGGTGTACGGCTTCTTCCCCGATGGCAGCGGCACGCTGGTGCCCGGCGACGTTCGCCTGTTGCAGCACAAGCCCGACCACTGGTCCTACGCCGAAGCTGCGGGCATCTCGGCGGTTTTCACCACCGCCTATATGGCGTTCATCCACCTGGCCGACGTCAAGCCGGGGCAGCGGGTGCTGGTGCACGCCGCGGCCGGCGGCGTCGGGATGGCCGCGGTTCAGCTGGGCAGGCATCTGGGCCTGGAAGTGTTCGCGACCGCCAGTCGCGGCAAGTGGGACACGTTGCGGGCCATGGGCTTCGACGACGATCACATCTCGGATTCACGCAGTTTGGAGTTCGAGGAGAAGTTCCGGGCTGTCACCGGCGGCCGCGGCATGGACGTGGTGCTGGACTCGCTGGCCGGCGACTTCGTCGACGCCTCGCTGCGGTTGGTCGCTCCCGGTGGAGTGTTCCTGGAGATGGGCAAGACCGACATCCGCGACCCGGGCGTGGTGGCCCAGGAGTATCCGGGTGTCCGCTACCGCGCCTTCGACTTGTTCGAGCCCGGCCGTCCCCGGATGCATCAGTGGATGTTGGAGCTCGCGGGGCTGTTCGACGCCGGGGCGCTGGAACCGTTGCCGGTCACTACCTTTGACGTGCGACGCGGACGCAGCGCGCTGCGTTACCTGAGCCAGGCCCGCCACGTCGGCAAGGTCGTCATGACCCTGCCTTCTGGGCCAGGTGCCGGGCTCGGTGCGGGCACGGTGCTGATCACCGGCGGGACGGGCATGGCGGGTTCGACGTTGGCGCGTCACCTGGTGGCGCACCACGGTGTCGAGGACGTGGTGTTGCTGAGCCGGCGTGGGCCGGACGCGCCCGGCTCCGCCGAGTTGATCGCCGAGCTGCAAACCGCGGGTGCCCGGGCGCGCGTGGTGGCGTGCGACGCGGCCGACCGGGCAGCGCTGGCGCAGGTGATCGACGACATTGCTGCGCAGCGGCCGCTGTCCGGCGTGATTCACGCAGCCGGCGTGCTCGACGACGCGATGGTCACCTCGCTGACCTCCGAGCGTGTCGACGCGGTGTTGCGGGCCAAGGTCGACGCCGCCTGGAACCTGCACGAGTTGACCCGCGAGCTGAATCTGACCGCCTTCGTGATGTTTTCGTCGATGGCCGGGCTGGTCGGTTCGTCGGGCCAGGGCAACTACGGGGCGGCGAACTCGTTCCTGGACGGGTTGGCCGCGCACCGACGGGCGCACGGGCTGCCGGCGATCTCACTGGCCTGGGGGCTGTGGGAGCAGGCCAGCGCCATGACCGGTGGGCTGGACGCGGCCGACCTGGCCCGGCTGGGCCGCGACGGGATCTTGGCGCTGTCCTCGGATCAGGCCATGGAACTCTTCGACACCGCACTGATTGTCGACGAACCATTCCTGGCGCCGGCCCGCATCGACCTCGGCGCGCTGCGGGCCCACGGGGTCGCGGTGCCGCCGATGTTCAGCGATCTCGTCAAAGTCCCGACACGGCGGCGAGTCGACGACTCACTGGCGGCTGCGAAATCGAAGTCGGCGCTCGCGCATCGCCTGGAGGGGCTGTCGGAAGCCGAGCAGCACGCCGTGCTCCTGGACCTGGTGCGTTCGCACATCGCCACCGTGCTGGGCAACACCACTCCCGAGGCGATCGACCCCGACAGGGCGTTCCAGGAGTTGGGTTTCGACTCGCTTACCGCGGTCGAAATGCGCAACCGGCTCAAAACCGCGACCGGACTGGCGCTTTCGCCCACCCTGATCTTCGATTACCCGACGCCCAACGGCCTGGCCGGCTACATCCGCACCCAACTCGCCGGCGTCCCCCAAGAGGTCAAGCATGCTCCGGTCGCTCGCGCCACCGATGACGATCCGATCGTGATCGTCGGGATGGCGTGCCGCTACCCGGGTGGGGTGAATTCCCCCGACGACCTGTGGGACATGTTGGCCGAAGGCCGCGACGTGCTCTCCGATTTCCCGACCGATCGTGGCTGGAACTTGGCCAACGTGTACAACCCCGACCCCGATGTTCCGGGCACCTGCTACACCCGCACCGGCGGCTTCGTAGACGGTGTCGCGGACTTCGACCCCGCCTTCTTCGGCATCGCGCCCAGCGAGGCGCTGTCCATGGACCCGCAACAACGCATGTTCCTCGAGCTGTCCTGGGAAGCGTTGGAACGGGCGGGAATTGACCCCGGCACGCTACGCGGCAGTGCCACCGGAATGTTCGCGGGGGTGTACACGCAGGGCTACGGCATGGGTGCCGCGCCGGCCGCGGAAGGCTTCCGGCTGACCGGACAGTCGTCGAGTGTGGCGTCGGGCCGGGTGTCGTATGTGCTTGGCCTGGAAGGCCCGGCGGTCTCGGTGGACACGGCGTGTTCGTCGTCGCTGGTGGCACTACACATGGCCGCGCAATCGCTGCGCTCGGGGGAGTGCGATCTGGCTCTGGCCGGCGGCGTCACCGTCAACGCCACCCCCGACATCTTCGTGGAGTTCAGCCGCATGCGTGGGTTGTCCGAGGACGGCCGCTGCAAGGCCTTCGCCGGCGCGGCCGACGGCACCGGATTCTCCGAAGGCGGGGGCATGCTCGTGGTGGAGCGCCTGTCTGACGCTCAGCGCCTGGGGCATCCGGTGCTTGCCATGGTGCGGGGCTCGGCCATCAACCAGGACGGCGCCTCCAACGGGCTGACCGCGCCCAACGGTCCCTCGCAGCAGCGGGTGGTGCGTGCCGCGCTGGCCAGTGCCGGATTGACGGCGGCGGAGGTGGACGTGGTCGAGGGCCACGGCACCGGAACCACATTGGGCGATCCCATCGAGGCCCAGGCCCTGCTGGCCACCTACGGCCAGGATCGCGGCGAGCCGCTCTGGTTGGGGTCGATCAAGTCGAACATGGGTCACACGCAGGCCGCCGCCGGGGTGGCCGGCGTGATCAAGATGGTCCTGGCGATGCGTCACGAGACATTGCCGGCGACGCTGCACGTCGATGAGCCCAGCCCGCACGTCGACTGGTCGACGGGCTCGGTCTCGTTGTTGACCGAGGCGCGCGCCTGGAAGCCTAAGCCCGACAACCGACCCCGCCGCGCGGGTGTGTCCTCGTTCGGCATCAGCGGCACCAACGCGCATGTCATCGTCGAAGCCGTGCCGGCCGAGGAGCCGCGCATCGTGGACGGTCCCAAGGCTCCGGTGGTGCCGTGGCCGGTCTCGGCGAAGTCGCTGTCGGCGTTGAACTCTCAGGCCGCCCGGTTGGCGGCCCACCTGCGGGCCCACCCGGACTTGGACATCGCCGATGTGGGGTGGTCGCTGGCCGGCCGATCGGCCTTCGAGCAGCGGGCCGTCATCGTCGGGGACGATCGCGACCGGCTGCTGACCGGGTTGGACGAGCTTGCCGGCGACGACTTGGGCGGCTCGGTCATCCGCGGCGCGGTGACCACCGGCAAGACGGTCTTCGTCTTTCCAGGCCAGGGATCCCAGATATTGGGCATGGGCATGGGATTACACACCGGTTATCCGGTGTTCGCCGAGGCGTTCAACGCCGTCGTGGCCGAACTGGATCGCCACCTGCTTCGCCCGCTGCGCGAGGTGATGTGGGGGCACGACGACAACCTCTTGCACAGCACCGAATTCGCGCAGCCCGCGCTTTTCGCCGTGGAAGTCGCCTTGTTCCGGCTGCTCGAATCCTGGGGTGTGCGGCCCGACTTCGTGATGGGCCACTCGATCGGCGAGTTGGCGGCCGCGCACGTCGCTGGTGTGCTGTCGTTGGAGAACGCCGCGGTCTTGGTGGTTGCCCGGGGCCGGTTCATGCAGGCGCTGCCCGAGGGCGGCGCGATGGTCGCGGTGCAGGCCACCGAAGAAGAGGTGCGCCGCCTGCTGACGCCCTCCGAACAAGCCAGCATGGGCATCGCCGCGGTCAACGGGCCGACCTCGGTGGTGATTTCGGGTGCCCAAGAAGCTGTGGCCGCAGTGGCCGATCAGCTCCGCGCCGACGGCCACCGAGTGCACCAGCTGTTCGTGTCGCACGCGTTCCACTCGCCGTTGATGGATCCGATGATCGACGAATTCGGCACCGTCGCGGCCGGACTGGCCATCGGCAAGCCCACCATCCCGATCGTGTCCAACGTGACAGGTCGCCTCGCCGGAGACGACTTCGCCTCGGCCGCATATTGGAAGCGACACGTGCGCGAAGCGGTGCGATTCGCTGACAGCGTGCGTTTCGTGCACTCCGCCGGCGCGAACCGCTTCCTCGAAGTGGGTCCGAGCAGCGGACTGACGGTTTCGATCGAAGAAACACTCACCTGCGATCCGACGGCAGCCCCGGTGACCACGATGTCCGCCCTGCGCAAGGACCGCCCGGAGCCGGTCGCCCTGGTGAACGCCCTGGCGCAAGGGTTCGTCGCGGGAATGGATGTGGACTGGCGCGGCGCCCTGGGCGACGCCAACCTCGTCGAGCTGCCCACGTATGCCTTTGACCGCCGGCGCTTTTGGCTTGCCGCCGACGCCGCCCCGGCCGACGCCGCGGGCCTGGGCCTGGCGGCCAGTGAACACGCCCTGTTGGGCGCGGTGGTGGAACTGCCGTCCACCGGCGGGGTGGTGCTTACCGGCAGGCTGTCGCCTGGCGTGCAGGGCTGGCTGACCGATCATGCCATCGGCGGTGTCGTGCTGTTCCCCGGCGCGGGATTCGTCGAGTTGGCGATCCGCGCCGGCGACGAGGTGGGTTGCGGAGTCGTCGACGAGCTGAATCTGGCGGCGCCGCTGGTGTTGCCTGCCGGTGGTTCGGTCGCCGTCCAGGTTGTGGTCGGCGGTCCGGACGATTCGGGTGCCCGTGCGGTGTCGGTGTTTTCGCGGACTGAAGCGGGCTCGGGATGGTTGCTGCATGCCGAAGGAGTGCTGCGCGCGGGATCGGTGCAGCCGAGCGCTGATCTGTCGGCGTGGCCGCCGGTCGGTGCGGTCCCGGTGGACGTGGGCGACGGGTACGAGCAATTGGGCGAGCGCGGTTACCGGTATGGTCCGGCGTTCCGCGGCCTGACGTCGATGTGGCGCCGCGGTGAGGAAGTCTTCGCCGAAGTGTCGCTGCCCCTCGACGCCGGGGTTTCGCCGGCCGGGTTCGGTGTGCACCCGGCGATGCTCGACGCGGCATTGCACGCGGTCATGTTGGCCTCCAACAGCGAGGAGCTACCCGAAGGTTCGATGCTGGTCCCGTTCTCCTGGCAGCAGGTGTCGTTGCACGCCGCGGGGGCGGGCGCAGTGCGCGCACGGATCGTGCCGGTCAGCCCGTCGGCGGTGTCGATCGAATTGGCCGACGGGCTGGGGCTGCCGGTGCTCTCGGTGGCGTCGATGGTGGCTCGCCCGGTCACCGACAAGCAACTCCTGGCCGCGGTGTCGAATTCGGGACCGGACCGGCTATTCGAGGTCATCTGGTCCGCTCAGCCGTCGGCGGCGGTGCAGACGGTATCGGTGTGCGCTTGGGGTGCAACGGAATTGGACAGCGCCGAGGCCGATCGGTCGGCGGTGCTGTTCGAATCGCAGCCCGTGTCCGGGGATGTGATCACCGATGTGTACGCGGCTACACGGGCGGTGCTGCCCGTGCTGCAGTCGTGGTTGTCCCGCGACGGCGCCGGGACGCTGGTGGTGGCGACCCGGGGCGCGATGACCCTGCCGGGCGAGGACGTCACCGATTTGGCCGGTGCGGCGGTGTGGGGGCTGGTGCGGTCGGCCCAGACCGAGCACCCGGGGCGGATCGTGCTCGTCGATACGGACGCTCAGCTGGATTCTGACGCGATCGCAGCGGTTCTGGCGCTCAACGAGCCCCAGGCGATACTGCGCAACGGTACGGTCTACACCGCACGCGTGCTCGGCAGCCGCGCCGTCAGCGGTCTGCTGCTGCCACCCGACGACGGACCGTGGCGACTCGGCATGAGCAGCCACGGCACGATCGAGAACCTGCGCATAGAGCGGATTCCCGACGCCGACGTGCCGCTGGGTCCCGGCCAGGTGCGAGTGGAGCTGTCGGCCATCGCGGCCAACTTCCGTGACGTCATGATCGCGTTGGGTCTCTATCCCGACCCCGAGGCGATCATGGGCATCGAGGCCGCAGGCGTTGTCTTGGAAACTGGGCCCGAAACCGCTTCGCCCGAAGGGCGTTTCGCCGTCGGCGACCGCGTCATGGGGCTGTTCCCAGACGGCACCGGAACCATCGCCAAGACCGACGAGCGTCTGCTCGCCAAGGTGCCGGCCGGTTGGTCACACACCGCCGCCGCGACGGCGTCCGTGGTGTTCGCCACGGCGAACTACGCTCTGGTGGACCTGGCCGGCGCCAAACCCGGTCAGCGGCTGCTGGTGCACGCCGCGGCCGGTGGGGTGGGAATGGCCGCGGTCCAGCTGGCGCGCCACATCGGTCTGGAAGTGTTCGCGACCGCCAGCCGCGGCAAGTGGGACACCCTGCGGGACATGGGCTTTGACGACGACCACATCGCCGACTCGCGGACCCTGGAATTCGAGGAGAAGTTCCGGGCCGTCACCGGTGGGCGCGGCATGGATGTGGTCTTGGACTCGCTGTCAGGTGATTTCGTCGATGCGTCGCTGCGCCTAATGGCCCCAGGCGGGGTCTTCCTCGAGATGGGCAAGACCGATATCCGCGACCGCGAGGTCGTCGCGCGGGACCACCCGGGTGTGCGCTACCGCGCGTTCGACCTCTTCGAAGCCGGTCCGGATCGCATCGCGGCGATGCTCGACGAGTTGGCCGCCATGTTCGGCGAAGATGTGCTGCGGCCGTTGCCGGTCACCAGGTTCGATGTGCGACGTGCACCCGCCGCGCTGCGCTACCTGAGCCAGGCGCGCCACGTCGGCAAGGTCGTGATGACCATGCCCGACGCGTGGACGGCCGGCACGGTTTTGATCACCGGCGCCACCGGCATGGCCGGCTCGGCGGTCGCCCGACACGTCGTATCCCGCCACGGCGCACGCAATCTGGTGTTGGTGAGCCGCCGCGGCCTGGACGCACCGGGCGCGGCGGAGCTGGTCGCCGAACTGAACGCGGCCGGTGCACACGTGGAGACGGTGGCCTGCGATGCCGCCGACCGCGAGGCCCTGGCCAAGGTGATCGCCGAAATCCCGATGCAGCGTCCGCTGACCGGCGTAATCCATGCCGCCGGCGTTCTGCATGACGCGGTGGTGACATCTTTGACGCCCGACCGGATCGAATCCGTACTGAGGTCCAAGGTCGACGCGGCGTGGAACCTGCACGAATTGACCAGCGACCTCGATGTGTCGGCGTTCGTGATGTTCTCGTCGATCGCCGGGCTCGCGGGTGCCTCGGGTCAGGCCAACTACGCGGCCGGCAACTCGTTCCTGGACGGGTTGGCCGCGCACCGGCGGGCGCACGGGCTGCCCGCGATTTCGCTGGGCTGGGGCCTCTGGGATCAGGCCAGCGCCATGACCGGTGCGCTGGGTGCCGCCGACCGCGCCCGGTTCGGCCGGGACGGGATCGTCGCCATGTCCTCGGATCAGGCGCTAGAACTCATGGACACCGCGCTGATCGTCGATGAGCCCTTCATGCTGCCCGCCCACATCGACCTGGCGGCGTTGCGGGTCAAGTTCGACGGTGGCACGTTGCCGCCGATGTTCGTCGATCTGATCAACGCACCGACGCGTCGCCAGGTCGATGACTCGCTGGCCGCCGCCAAGTCGAAATCCGCTCTGCTGCAACGCCTCGAAGGGCTGCCCGCAGATGAGCAGGAGGCTATCCTACTGGATCTGGTGCGCGCCAACATCGCGACCGTGCTGGGCAGCGCCAGCCCGGAGGCCATCCACCCGGACCGGGCGTTCCAGGAGCTCGGGTTCGACTCGCTGACCGCCGTCGAAATGCGCAACCGCCTCAAAGCCGCGACCGGACTGTCGCTTTCGCCGACGCTGATCTTCGACTATCCGAACTCCGCCGCGCTGGCCGGCTACATGTATCGCGAATTGGTCGGATCCACCGACCAGACCGTGGCGGCCCCCCCGCCGGGAGAAGCCGAGATTCAGCGGGTCGTCGGATCCATTCCGGTCAAGCGCCTTCGCCAGGCCGGCGTGCTGGAGCTCTTGCTCGCCTTGGCCGACGAATCGTCGAGTCCCAACGCGCCGTCGGAGGTGACTTCTTTCTCTGCGGAGAAGGACATCGCCGACATGGACCTCGACGACCTGGTCAACGCCGCGCTGCTGGACGACGACGAATAACCATGAGTCGCGCCGGCGACGAGCGGAGCGTAGCGAATGAGGAGCGGCGCAATTGAGTGAGGGCTCTTTGTGAGAATCGCGGTCACCGGCGCCAGCGGCGTGCTCGGCCGCGGTCTCGCATCCCGGTTGCTCAGTCAGGGCCACGCCGTTGCGGGGATCGCGCGGCATCGCCCGGAAAGCTGGCCGAGTGCGGCTGATTTCGTGACAGCCGACATCCGCGACGCCGATGCGGTCCGACGTGCCCTGGCCGGCGCGGACGTCGTCGCGCACTGCGCATGGGCAACGGATCCCGGACGCGACGGCGAGATCGCTCGGCAGGTCAACATCGGCGGCACCCGCAATATTCTCGACGCGATGGCCGAAACCGGGTCCAGGAGAATCGTGTTCGTATCGTCGGCACACGTGTACGGCGGGGGAGAAGCGCCGAAGACCGAACACGACGCCACGGCCCCGGTAACTGCCGAAGGCCGACTCAACGCCCAGACCGAACGGATGCTCGCGGAATCGGGCGCGGAATGGGTCGCGATCCGCTCCGCGTTGATCCTGGGGCGCAGCGTCGACAACTGGTTACGCCGCCTGCTCGCATTGCCGGCGTTGCGCGACCGGTCGGGTGATCGGCGCTTGCAGGTCGTCCACCTCGACGACGCGCTTTGGTTGTTGAACAGGGCAGTCGTAGAGACCGAAATCATCAGCGGTCCAGTTAATCTCGCGGCGCCGGGGTGGCTGACCTTCCGGGAGCTCGCCGACGCGCTGCGCCGCCCGGTCGCGCGGCTGGGCTTCGACCCGGCAGAGCTGCGGCTGGTGCAGGGCGCCCCGCTGATGGACACCTCGCTGCTGGAAGCAGAGTGGAAATTCCGCCCAGCGTGGGAAGCCGGCGAATGTGTCCAGGACTTCGCGCTGGCGGTGCGCGGCCGGGTCACCGTGGGCAAGCGGGTGGTATCGCTGCCGTGGCGGCTGGCCCACATTCAAGACTTGCCCTCGGTCGACGCGCCGAGCGACGACGGCGTCAAGCCCAATTGGGCGGGCGTAGAAGGGGATAACGGGGAGTTCGACACGCCGATCGATCCGCGTTTTCCCACCTTTCTGGCCACCAATTTGTCCGAGGCGTTGCCCGGTCCGTTTTCGCCCGCGTCGGCATCGGCGACGGTGCGCGGGCTGCGGGCCAGCGCCGTGTGCGTCGCCGAACGGTTGCGGCCCGGAGGCACGATCCAGCGCGAAATCGCGATGCGCATGGTCGCGGTGTTCGCCCACCGGCTGTACGGTGCGATCACGACCGCGCACTTCATGGCCGAGACGGTGCCGTTCGTTAAGCCCACGACGGTGGTGAGCAACAGCGGGTTCTTCGGCCCGAGCATGGCCGCCCTGCCGATCTTCGGTGAAGAGCATCCGCACGCAGATACCGGCCGAATCCGCAAGCAACTGCGGACGGTTCGCAACATCGGGGTGTTCGGCGTCAACCTGGTCAGCCTGTCGGCAGGCGCGCCGTTGGACACCCGCGAGTTCGTCGCCGATGTGGATCGCCTGGAACGCTTGACCGAAGGCGACCTCACTCGGCTCGACGATCGTCGGCTGCTCAGCCTGATCTCGCTGGCGCGTGACCAGGTAGTGCACGGCTGGGTGCTGGCGGCGGGTTCGTTCCTGCTGTGCGCCGCTTTCAACGTGCTGCTGCGCGGGCTGTGTGGGCGAGACATCGCCGCGCCAGCTGGGCCGGAATTGGTCAGCGCGCGTTCGGTCGAGGCGATGCAGCGGTTGGTCGTCGCCGCGCAGCGTGATCCGAAAGTGACGGCATTGCTGGCCGAACCGGGGGCCAGGCTGGACAAGCTCGCCGTCGAGACACCGCAATTCCATGCCGCCCTGCTGGACGAGCTGACGCTGATCGGGCACCGAGGCCCCGCCGAGCTCGAGATGCTGTCGACCAGCTACGCCGACGATCCCGAGCTGCTGGTCCGGATGGTGACCAGGGCGATGAGCGCGCCGTCCGCGCCACAACCGGAGCGGCCCCGGATTCCGTTGCATGCCAAGCCTATTGCGGCGCTGGCCACCCAGCAACTGCGCGACCGTGAAGTTCGCCGCGACAAGGTGGTTCGCGCGAACTGGGTGCTGCGCACGCTGCTGCGCGAGTATGGGCGTCGGTCGGTCGAGGCGGGGATCTTCGATGCCGACGATGATGTCTTCTATCTGCTTGTCGACGAGCTCGATGCGCTGCCTGCGGATGTGGGCGCGCTGGTGGCCAGGCGCCGGGCCGAACAACGTCGACTTGTCGCGGTGGCGCCGCCGACGGTCTTCAGCGGAAGTTGGCAGCCGACCGCGACCGCGTCGGCGGCGCTGCCCAGCGGGGGCACCCTGCGCGGTGTTGGCGTGTGCGGGGGCCGGGTGCGCGGCCGGGTGCGCATCGTGCGGCCCGAAACCATCGACGACCTACAACCCGGCGAGATCCTCGTCGCGGAGGCGACCGACGTCGGCTACACCGCGGCCTTCTGTTACGCCGCGGCCGTCGTCACCGAACTCGGCGGCCCGATGTCGCACGCCGCAGTGGTGGCCCGCGAATTCGGCTTCCCTTGCGTGGTGGACGTCCAAGGCGCTACCAAGTCGCTGCCGTCGGGCGCCCTCGTCGAGGTCGACGGCACGACGGGCGAGATTCACGTGCTCGAGCTTGCCGCCGGCGAAGCGTTGAGCTAGTCGAACTCCATCTCCAGATCGACCGGCCCGCTGAGCCCCAGCATCGGTTTCCAGCGCGCCGGTGCGACGCGGCGAGGGTTGGTCATGCGCCGAGCGAGGACCTTGAGTGCCCCAGCGAGCTCCGTTCGGGCGAGATTGGCGCCAAGGCAATAGTGGGCGCCGCCGCCGAACGTCAAAATGGGCGGCGGGTCCTCGCGGGTGATGTCGAAGCGGTCCGGGTGCGGATAGACCTCTGGATCGCAGTTGGCGGCAAAAGTATTCACCGAAATGAAGGTGCCCGCCGGAAAGGTGTAATCGGCGAAGGTGACGTCCTCGAGGACGGTGCGCAACGTGGTGCAGACCGCAGGCGAATGGCGCATGCATTCCTCGACGGCCGGCATCGCAAGGCCGGGATTGTCGCGGAGCATCGCCAGCTGAGCGGGGTGATCACACAGCGCGTGCATGCACGCGGCCAGTTGATTGCGGGTGGTGTCGGTGCCGGCGCTGAGGATGCTGAACGCCAGCATGCGCATCTCCGCGTTGCTCAGCCGGTCGCCGTCGTCCTGGGCGCGGATCAGTTCGGAGATCAAGTCGTCGGTCAACCGGCTCCGCCGTTCGGCGATCATGTTGTCGATGTAGGCGTCGAACTCGTCCCATGCCCGCATCACGATGTGTTGTTCGTTCGCCAGGTCGGAGTCGAACCTCACGATCTTGAAAATGTCCTCTGCCCATAGGGAAAACTGCTCCCAGTCCTGGGGAGGCGCGCCCAAGAGTGCGCAGATGATCGGGATCGGGTATGGCCGGGCGACGTCGGCGACGAAATCGCATCGGCCTTCTCGGCCATCTGAGGCGACCCGGTCGATCAACTCATTGACCACCGCTTCAATGGTGTCCTCCATGCGCACGGACGCCCGCGGCGTGAATGCCTTGGACACCAGACCGCGCAGCCGCCGATGTTCCTCGCCCTCCATGCCCAAGATGGTGCCGAGCACCCGGTCATAGAGCGGGCCGGACGTTATCCCGCGGGCCGTCATGTGCATGCCGGGCGGGAAAACGAACCGCGGGTCGCGAAGTATCCCGCGGGCGAGTTCGTAGCCAAGCACCTCGGGTCCCAGTGGCCCGATGGCTATCGGTGACCGCTTGCGCACCTCGTGGATGCGCGGGGCGACCTCGTGCACGGTGTCGGTGATGTCGTAGTGCAGTGCCGGGAGGTCGGCATCGAAGACGCCAGGTGCTGCGGTGTCAACGCTCATCGTGTCCTCCTTAGGCCGAAATCAGCTCGGCCGGTAGCGCTTTGGGGCCATACCGTCTCGCATCACGGAATATTGGTCGCGAGGAACGTCAGTGGCAGGCCCAGGATCGACACGTCGTTTTCGTCGAGATAGGTGCCCTCACCCTCCATGTGCTGCCGAAATCGTGTGGTCGCGCCGTAGCGGCCGGCGACGGCGTCGCCGGCCGCAGCTTCCGGGACTCCGATGACCACGGTGAACACGCCGTCGCCGTGACGCTCGAGGAACTCGGTCACCGAAACGGCCACCTCGCCGGTGGATCCCGGGATGGGGCTGATCAGCTCGATGCCCCGACTCCAATCGAGGTGGATGTCGAGACCGAGCTCGGTTAGTTGCAGGGGCTCCAAGACGAATCCGAGATCGCTGAACATCTGCGCCGCGGCGGCGTGTCGCTGCGGGGCGATGGCGAACACGACGTGGTGGAGGGAGGGTCCTTCAGGCATCGGGTCCTCCTATCGTGAATTCGCGCGGAGGACGCCGCGCGGAAGTAGCAGGGGCAGGTCGTTATAGGTGACGATGCCGGGAGCTGCGGCGACGACGGCGGGTATCGCGGTGATCGCCGGCATCGCGGTGATGGTCAGCCCCAGCATGATGTAGTCGTCCAGCGTCTCGCCCGCAAAGTCCGGCGGCGGAAGGAAACTCAGCGTGGTCTTGATCGTCGGCTGGCCCTGCACCTCTATCGTGTAGCCCATGTCCAGCGGCCAATCCGGGTCCAGCGATTGCCCCTTGCGCCATCGTCCGCGGATCTCGATGACCTCCCGATCTCCGACAATTCCCTTCCAGCGGACGTCCACGCCGGCCACGCACCCCTTCTGGATCGTCCAGTCGCCGGGAAGACGGAGTTCGTCGGTGGTTTGGGCGTATTCGGCTTCGCAGCGCACGTCGTCCAGCTCGGCACCCAACGCGTCGGCGATCAGCAACACGCCGTCGCGGAAGATGCCGGAGCCCTTTTCGGTGATGGCCGCAAGGTCCGGGTGATCGATGGGATAGCCGAAGCCCATGGGTATTTCGGTTGCGGGTGAGTTGTAGATGGTGGTGTCAACCGATTCCAGCATCGAGACCTTGTCCACTCGGTCCGAGAGCCCCGCCGACACGATGGCGAACAACTGGATGAAACCGGGGTTGATGCCGCTGCCGAAGATGGTCGATCCACCGTCGTGGCAGGCCTGCGCGATGCGTTCTCGTCCTACGCCGAGGAAGTGGCCGGTGATGAAACCGGCGGTGCCCACGACGTTGATGCCGGCGCCGAGGATACGGACCAGCTCGTCGACGTCGGCGAACATCGGGTTGTAGACCACGCAGTCCGGCTTCAGTGCGAGCAGTGCGTCAATGTCGTTGGTGGCCTTGATGTCAAGCGGTTCGATCCCGCACAGCTCGCCGACATCACGCCCCGCCTTCTCCGGCGACCAGGCGTAGCATCCGACCAATCGCAGCGTGGGGTTGGCGGCTATCGCTTTGACCGAGCTCTTGCCGACGTTACCCGTCGTCCACTGGACGACCCGGTAGGTCAACGGGCCGACCCCGTCATGGGTGTGACGCCGCCTGGTGTTGGGCCGCTTGACGGGCCAGCCTGTCGTTGTGGATCTTGACGAGTTCACGAAAACCCAGCCGGTGATATTTCGGTATCGGCTGGATGCCCCACACGTCCTGTGCGGTCGGCTTGCCTTCGGCGCCCTCGGGCGGTCCGAACGGTGGATACGGGTATTTGCATTCCAGCGTGTCGTTGGAGTATCGGATCTTGAGCAGCTCACTACAAATCTGGGTGAGGCTCAGCGTCGGGTATCCGTAGTAGACGGCCATGAACGGCAGCGTGAAGGCACCCTCGATCACCAGGGCCACCAGGCACACCAACACGGCACGCTTGATCCATTTGTGCATCCGCGCGTAGTACAGCGTCGTCCCCGGTTCGAGAGCTGCGCTCGGGTCGTTGTCTTCGGTGGTCGACGATGCGGAAGGACTGGTCATGGCACGCTCCTTGCTAGTCGGAGAAGATTTCGCGATTGACGGTGTGCAGGTAGGGGATGGCCAGGAACGGGGTGATGTAGAAGATGTCGTAGAGCCACCAGCCGATCACCGGGAAGACGACACCGGCATATCGCACGTCGGCGAACATGGTCATGTTGAAGACGTAGGCCGACCAGATCACCACGCCCATCCAGCAGGTGATGACCATCCACTGATGACCCCAGCGCTTCATTTGTAAGAACCCGATGGCCGCCGCCACCCGCATCGAGAAGACCGTCAGGATCAGGCCGGCGACATAGGCTTTCTCGCCAGGCCCCGCTGCGCCCCCGACCCACAGCTCGTTGTAGTGCCAGAAATAACCGGCGTCGAACATGTTGCCCCACCCGACCATCAGGACGCGGTTGATCAGCGTGTGGTTGGCCACCAGGTCCAGGGCCCAGCCCAGGCTGTTGAGCATCCCGTCGATCAGCACCAGATAGCCGATCAGGGTGACGATCATGGGCCGGACCGACAGGCCGGCGCGCAGCGCCTGGCGCTGTAGCCATACCCCACGCATGAAAATGGGAAATCCGATCAGGCCCGGCGCCCACATGCCCATCAGCGCGGCGCCGGCGACCATCCACGTGTCGGCGCGGCGCTGAGCTCGGCGGGATTCTTCGTGGTGATCCTCGAGGCTTACCGATTCCTCGGAGCTGGCTGGTATGCCGTCCGAATGTCGTTTCAGCAGAGGTATGTTCACAGATCCCACCATCCGCGGGCAAACGACATGTAGAGCTGGATGCCGAACATCACGAGCAGGTAGCCGTAGATGAAGATCTGGAAGACTATGAGCGCCCTCTTGCGCTTCTCCTCCTGTCGGTCCATGCCGGTTGCTCCTTTCTAAGAACTGCTTGATGCGGCGGACGTATTCGAGCTGCCGAGGCTGGCAGCCGCGACTTCGCGGAGCCCGTCGGTGACCGCACCCTCCGTGCTCAGCGGCGCGAGTATGCATGCGTCGGCCGCATCCAACTCGGTTGCGCCGGCGGCTATCAACTGCGCAGCGGTAACCAGTACCCGGGTGGACGGCGGCTCGAAGTGGAAGGCTTGGTCAGCGGTGCGGATCGCGACGGCGCATGCGACCAGCCGTCGCGCGGTGGCCAACGGGATTCCCGATTCGGCGACGATCACCTCGGCCTCACGGCCCGGCGGCAGATAGTGCATCGCCAGCGTGGCGAACCGTTGCCGGAACGAGGGTTTGAGCTCCTTGAGTGAGCTGCGATAGGCGGGGTTGTACGAGCACACCAGCATGAACTCCTCGGGCGCTTGCACGACCTCGCCGGCGCGGTCGAGGTAGAGCGAGCGCCGGTGATCGGTAAGCGAATGCAGGATGGCCAGGGAGTCGTGGCGGGCCTCGACGACTTCGTCGAGGTAGCAGATGGCGCCGGCTTTGACGGCCCGGGTCAGCGGGCCGTCGGTCCAGACGACATCACCGCCCGTGACCATGAAGCGGCCGACGAGATCGGAGCTGGTGAGGTCGTCGTGGCAACTGATGGTGACGACGGGCCGCTGCAGCAATGTGCCCATGTGCTCGACGAACCGGGTCTTGCCGCAGCCGGTGGGGCCGGTGAGCATCACCGGGATACGTCGGTGGAATGCCTGCTCGAACAGCTGAACTTCGTTGCCGTTGGCGAAATACGTGTCGGTGGTCATCTCTTCCTCAGCGGGTCGGCGTTCAGGCGGCGACCAGTTCACGGTGGACATGGGCCAGTACCCGGGGCAGCTCCTCGATGCGCCGGATACGCTGCGACCGCCGGGGCCCGAACACCTCGGGTAGGGGATCGACGCGGGTGGGTCCAACACCCACGTAGTAGATGGACACCCCGGCCTGGTTGGCCTCCTCGACGGCGTGCGCGGCGTCGGCCCAGGCATACCGGCCTTCGTACCCTTCATCGGAGATCAGGCCGTCACCGATAACGATCAGCAGGCGGCGCTCGGCGGCCTGCGCCAGCAATCGGTTCGTCAAATGGCGCAGGGGCGCACCGAGCCTGGTGTATCCGCCGGTGGACAAGCCCAGCCGGCTCGGCGGTACGAACCGGCGGTCTTCGAAGTCCTTGAGGCAGCGAACTTCGACTCGATGGCGAGTGTTGCCGGTGAAGACGAAAACACCATGTCGCTCACGTGCCAGCGTCATTGCACGCGAAAGCGCATCGGCACAGGCCAATTCCAGCTGAAAAATGCGGCCGCCATGCACGCCCAACGACGAACTGCCGTCGAGCAGCAGCGCCGTGGTGACATCGCGGCTGCCGGGCAGCAAGTCGCGGAATACCTTGGGCTCTTTGGCCTCGCCGGTCACCAGGTCGATGTAGTGGCTCACGTATTGGTCGACATCGAGGTCAGAGCCGTCTTCGAGGCGATCCGTCATCGCGCGGTGCGTGTGCTCTTCGAACCACTTGCGCACGTCGACGGCCACCGGCACTGGGCGGCGGGCGTGCCGACCGTCTTCATGTTCGGCCCGCTCTATCAAGGCGACGTGGTCGCGCAGGAATCGCTGTGTCCACATGTTCCATTCGGGATAGGGGATCCCTGGCCGATGTTCGGGTGTGACGTCGAGGTCGTTGTCCTGCGGCCGGCTCGGCGGCGGCAGGTTGGGGTTGCGGACACCCCCGTCGCCCCCGACCGGAACCGAATATGGTCGCGGCATACGTTTCTGCGTCGTGGTCCAGGGCATCCTGCCGAAGCTGCGTCGCAATTTATCGGTTAATCCCTGCGGCGCCGTGTACGCCCACGGCAACGAGCCCAGCAGCGGATGAATGGACAGTTCCTGGCCCGTGGCCGCCAATAGGATTGCCCGCTTGAGCATTTCGTCGCCGGCCAGGTCGCCGGATTCGGTGGGAACGTCGGGCAGGAGTCGTCGGACCTCCGGGAGCAGGCCCGGCCAGCGCGTGGCGATCCAGCCGAGGGCGACGCCGGCCTCGACGAGCGTGAGTGCACGCAGCTCGCGGGCGGAGAGCTGGTTGAGGCGATACTGCGTGACGCGTTCTTTCGATGGTGAACATTGCAGGGCCACACCACATGTCAGTGTCCTGCGCGTCCAATCGGTCATCGCAGGATAGGGGACGTGAACGAAGGTGAGGGCTGGATTCAATCCGAAGCCACGCCGGTCGCCGGTGACCAGCCGGACGCCTTCGCGGCGTTGGTCGCTCAGCGCGACCGCCGTCACCGAGCAACCCCGCTCCAGCGCCATCGCTTGACCGTCGAATTGTTCAACCATCGGTCGATTTCCGTGCGTCGCGGCAACCCGCTTGACTGCTCAGAACGTGCCGATGTTCGAGAACAGCCAGTACCAGAACCAGATGATCAGTCCGGTCCCGCCCCACGCGGCGACGTAGCGAAGGATCTCCCACAAATAGCCCATGATGTGACTTCCTCGGTGACGTAGTGGATTTCAGCCCGCGCATTTCAGTCGGAGAACAGTTCGCGGTTGACGGTGTGCAGGTAGGGGATGGCCAGGAACGGGGTGATGTAGAAGATGTCGTAGAGCCACCAGCCGACGACCGGCAGCACGACGCCAGCGAAGCGCACGTCGGCGAACATGGTCATGTTGAAAACGTAGGTAATCCAGATGACCACGCCCATCCAGCAGGTGATGACCATCCACTGATGACCCCAGCGTTTCATCTGCAGGAAACCGATGGCCGCGGCGATGCGCATGGTGAAGACGGTCAGAATGAGGCCGACTTCCAGTGCTTTTTCGCCCGGGCCCGCCGCGCCGCCGACCCACAGTTCGTTGTAGTGCCAGAAGTAGCCGGCGTCGAACATGTTGCCCCAACCGTTGAGCAGCACGCGGGCCAGCAGGGTGTGGTTCGCCACCAGGTCAAGGGCCCACCCGACGGTGTTGATGGCGGCGTCGATGATGACGAGATAGCCGAGCAACGTCACCAGCATGGGCCGAACGGACAGGCCATCTCGTTGGGCGCGGCGCTGCAGGCGAACTCCCCAGAGAAACAGCGGCAACCCCAAGACGCCCAGTGCCGCGGTACCGATCAAGAGACTGCCCGATACGAGCCACTTATCGGCCTGGCGCTGCGCGAGGTGCGAGCGTTCCATGTGTTCGTCGATTGTCAGACTCGCCTGCGCGGCGCCGCTGGAGATTGCGGCGGAGTCATCGCTGCCGGCATTGCGCTGGTGCAGCTTCGGCAGATTCACAAACCCTCCACGTCTCCTGATTGGGTCAGCTTGTGCACTATAACAGGCTGACTGTAGTCAGCAGAAGGCCTGTGAATCATCTAGTACAACCAACGGGAAATCGGAACCGGCTCGCGTCAGTTAGTCTGACGTGTTTGATGGAATAGCGGCCGGATTCGAGTCCGGCCCCCCGCAGTCCGTGCTGTTTGGCCACTACGACTGACATAAGTCAGCTTGATAACCGTTGACATGCTGTTCACAGGGTGCCTACGCTCAGCGAGCGCTCAGTCGTTGCGGCCATGCAAAGGAGTAGCAATGGCGCTCAAATCGCCGGCCGGGAAGAAGTATCGTGTAATCCAGTGGGGCGTAGGCAATGTCGGGACGGTGGCGCTGCGCCACTTCGCGCACAACCCGGCCTTCGAAGTCGTTGGGGTGCTTTGTAACCGCCCAGAAAAGGTCGGCAAGGACGCGGGGGAACTCGTCGGCACCGCACCGATCGGGGTGCTCGCCACCACCGACAAAGCCGCGATCGAAGCGCTCGACGCCGACTGCGTGTTCTACGCGCCGTTGTGGTCAGACCCCGACGAGGTCTGCCGGCTGCTGCGCGGGGGCAAGAATGTCGTCGCCTCGGGCGGTGCGTGGTGGTTTCGAACCGAACACAGCAAGGCCGACATCGACAAGATCGACGCGGCATGCCACGAGGGCGGGACGTCGTTCCACGCGGGCGGCGTCAACCCGGGCTTTGCCGGAGACCTGCTGGTCCTGACCCTGGCCCGCATCGTCAGCCGGATCGACGCGATACACATCTACGAGGTGGTGAATTTCGGCAAGGACACCTTGAAGTACCTGCACGAAATGGGCATGGGGAGCGACCCCGAAGAGTTCATGGCCGGACCGAACCTGCTGGGCAACGCGTGGCCACTGTTCGCGCAATCGATGGCCATGGTCGTCGATGGCTTCGGGAAGACGGTCGACAGATACACGACCGACGTCGAGCTCAGAACGGCTAGCCGTGACATTCCTTATGAAGGTGGGCCGTCCAGTGACATGCCGGGCTTCAAAGGCACGATCAAGAAGGGCACCGTCGCCTCGCAGCATCACAAGTGGACGACGTGGGTCGACGACAAGCCCCTGATCACCTTCCACGAGATGTACACCATGGATGAATACGATGCCATTGAGCCGCAGCCGGATTGGGGCGGACACTATCACTACCGCATTGTCATCGAGGGTGACGAGCCCACCGAGCTGATTCTGCAGGCGCCGGCGGATCCCCAGGGCAATTACCCCAAGCCAGGCTATACCTGGACCGCGATGGGCCCGGCGAACACGGTCCCGGCGGTCTGTGAGGCCGCACCGGGCTTCATGACCCACAAGGAGCTCGGATTGGTGCCGCTGCTCGGCGTGGTGCGTTAAGCGTAAGGCATTGCAGCATCAGGGCTTTAAGCTGCGTAAAGTCCTCGCCACGTAGTCTTCCAGCAGGGCGTGCCCTGTCGGCCAGTGGTTGGTGGTGATTAACAGCGCGTAGAGGCCGAGCAGAAAGAAGACCGCACTATTCATGGGATTGACGTGCCGGTCCGTCTCACCGCGTTGTTGGGCGTGTTCGATTTCCCGGGCGACCAACACGATCAACGGGTGGTCGCGGCCGTCTTCGGTCTGCGGTCGGGTCTGCGAGAAGTGCAACGCGAGAAAGTCATTGAAGAGCAGGTCGCCGAGCCGGCGTTCCAATCCGACGACCAAGCGGACCGCCTGGTTCAACGCGGAAGCCAGATCGTGCTTGGACTTGAGGAATTGCGCGAACTGCTTGGCTATCCGTTCCTCCTCGCGGCGCTCCAGTTCAAGCAGCACATGCTCTTTGGTGGGAAAGTGAAAGAAGAAGGTTCCGTGTGCAACTCCTGCGGCGGCCACGATGGCACTGACATCGGCCTCGGCCATGCCGGCGCGGGCGAATTCGGCGATCGCGGCGCCCATCAAACGCTCCCGCGTCTGCAAGCGCTTGGCTTCTCGCGCCGACAGCCGGTCCGTCACGGCCATTGCTATCCTTCACTGTTGACCTGACTCATGTCAGAATTCCGTGGGCTATCGCATTCATTATGCCGTGCTGGCGCCAAAAATGCTGGATAACTTGATCATTGTTGGACGATCGGCAGTGCGCCACAGCTCGAACTCGTAGGCTCGTTGACTTTAGTCAGCAATCTTCATAGATTGAACGGCGCACACATCACGCGCGATCGAGGGAGCCCGTTATGGCATTGGAGCAATTCCGGCTGGACGAGCAGGTCGCGATCGTGACGGGCGCCGGTAAGGGCGTCGGAGCGGGCATCGCCCGGGTGTTGGCGGAGGCGGGCGCCACGGTCGTCGGGACCGCACGCACCGAGGCGGATATCGTCGGCACGATTGAGGGTATCGAGGCAGCGGGCGGCACAGGTATGGCGCTCGTAGCGGATGCGATGAGCCGTCCCGACGGAGAGCGCGTCGTGAACAGCGCTGTGGATCGCTTCGGCCGCATCGACATCCTGGTCAACAATGTCGGCGGTTCCACCTATGCGCGGTTTTTGGATATCACCGACGAGGATTTCCGGCACACCTTCGACTGGTGTGTGACGTCGGCCTTCATCATGAGTCAGCTTGTGGCGCCCCACATGCTCAGCGCCGGACACGGTTCCATCATCAATATCTCGTCGGGCTCGGCACGTTTCGGCATCCGGGCGCTGACCGCCTATTGCGTTGCCAAGGGCGGCCTGGAAGCGCTCACCCGCGCAATGGCACAGGAACTCGCCCCGAAGATTCGCGTCAACGCCATCGCCCTGGGGTCCTTCGCCACCGACGGCCTGAAGGGCAGCCTGGATCTGATGCCCGGCTCATTGGAGAAGATGCAGGAGGCCACCCCGCTGCATCGGCTGGGCGACGTCGAGGACCTCGGACGCCTCGCCGTGTACCTCTGCACGCGCGATTGTTACGCGACCAACGCGACCTTTCACGTCGACGGTGGCATCGACTCGAACAATTCTCCGCTGCCGATACCGGATTACTGACCTTGGAATGAACGCGTCATGATGGGTTTTCGCCCACCGCCGAAAGGACGAGGCTAATGCGCAGAGTCATTCAATTCTCCACCGGAAATGTCGGTCGGCATTCGTTGCGCGCCATCATCGGCAGGCCAGACCTCGAACTGGTCGGCGTCCACGCGGCCAGCGCGCAGAAGGTCGGTCAGGACGCGGCGCAGCTGTGCGGACTGGCAGAACCGACCGGCATCGTCGCCACCGACGACATCGACGCGCTGGTCGGCCTGGGCGCCGACTGCGTGGTTTACACATCGCAAGGTGAGACCCGGCCGATGGAGGCCATCGAGCAGATGTCGGAGTTCCTCGCGGCCGGTACGAATGTCGTCGGTACGTCGATGGTCTGGCTGGTCACGCCGCGGCACGCCGATGATTGGCTGCGGGAGCCGCTGGAGCGTGCCTGCGCGGCAGGCAACGCCTCGCTCTACGTCAATGGCATCGACCCCGGTTTCTCCGGCGACACGCTGGTGCACTCGGCGGTCAGCCTGACCACTCGGGTCTCTTCGATCACGGTGCAGGAGATCTTCGACTACGGAAACTACGATGACGCCGAGTTCACCGGCGCCGCAATGGGGTTTGGAACAACGCCGGACGACGATTCGCCGATGATGTTCCTGCCCGGCGTGATCGTGTCGATGTGGGGAGGCCAGGTCCGCAGCCTGGCGGACCACCTCGACATCAAGCTCGACGACGTGCGTCAGCGCGTCGAACCGTGGTACACGCCGCAACGCATCGACTGCACGATGATGACGGTCCAGCCGGGGCAGATGGCCGCGGTGCGCTTCGCCACCGAGGGCGTGCGCGACGGCGAGCCGGTGATCACCCTCGAGCACGTCACCAGGCTCACCACCGCGGCGGCACCCGACTGGGAGTTCCCGCCCGACGGTCACACCGGTGTTCACCGTGTCGTCGTGGAGGGGGAACCGCGGGTGGAAATCAACACCCACGTTTCCCATCCTCTGTTCGATTCCACCGATGCCGGCTGCATTTCGACGGCCGGCCGCGTGATCAACGCGATCGACTGGGTGTGCCGCGCGCCCCAAGGCCTGATCGGGGTAGAGGACATTCCGCTGTCCGCGACGATGCGCGGGTTGATGTGGAACGAGCGGTAGCCGGATCCGTGGTATGACAACATCACCCCCGGGACGCGTTGCCGGTAAACGCATTCTGATCACCGGCGCCGCCCGCGGCATGGGGCGCAGCCACGCGCTGCGGCTTGCGCAGGAGGGCGCGGACGTCATCCTGCTCGACATCTGCGAATCCCTGCCGCACATCGAATACCCCCTGGCGACAAAAGATGACTTGGCCGAAACTGCCGAGTTGGTAAGGGATTTGGGTCGGCAATGCGTGAGCGGCATAGTCGATGTTCGCAACGAGGCGCAATTGCGGTCCGCGGTCGATGCCGGCGTCGACGAACTTGGAGGTCTCGACGGTGCGGTGGCCAATGCCGGTGTTCTCACGGTGGCGCCCTGGGACCGGACAACTGCCGACCAGTGGCGCACAGTGGTTGACGTCAATCTCATCGGGGTGTGGAACACCTGCGCGGCAGCGATACCGCACCTGCTCAACCAGGGCGCAGGCAGCCTGGTCAACGTCAGCTCGGCGGGTGCCGTCAAGGGATTCCCACTGCAGACGCCCTACACGGCGGCCAAGCACGGGGTCGTCGGCTTGACGCTGGCGTTGGCCAATGAACTGGCGGCACAGAATGTGCGCGTAAATACCGTGCTTCCCACCGGTGTCCCTACCGGGATGGTTCCACCGTCGTTCGGACCCCTCTTGGGTGAGCAACGGTCCGATCTGATCCCCATCTTCGTGAATGCGATGCCCACACCGGCCGTCGAGTGCATCGACGTCAGTAACGCAGTGCTGTTCCTGCTATCAGACGAATCCAGGTATGTGACGGGGCTGGAGTTCAAGGTCGACGCGGGAGTGACCATCAACTAGAACCTGCCTCGAAGCGCAAAATCGCGTCAAGCCCATAGGCTGGGCCGCAGATGACCATTCGTTCGTCGGCCGAATTTCGTGTGTCGCGCTGCCTACGCGCGCGGTAAGGGATACAAATAGCTGACTTCTAAAAGGAGAGCCTTATGAATACGGTGCGGATGTCCGCGCTCGGCTTGACGGCTACCGCGGTGCTGATCGGCGCGACGGTGATGGGCTGCAGCGGGGACAAGAGTTCCACGGGATCATCGGGTTCGGCCTCGTCATCGCCAACGTCGTCGAGCTCCGCGACCAGCGCGCCACCGGGAGCGCCGGCGGACTACAGCCATCTGCTGATCAAGCCCGGCGACGTCGGCCCCAATGCCACCGCCGACGGGCCGCCGAGCCAGAATCCCAGCGGCATCGCCGGCGTCGGACAGGTTTTCAAGAACCCCGACGGCAAGCGCACCATCATGGACACGATCGCGGTGTTCCCCGACGCGGCCACGGCCACCCAGACCGCGGCGAACATGCGCGATGTCGTCGGCAAGAAGGTCAATGGCCAGCAGCAGCCCATCGACGTCGGCGCAAACGGGTTCATGGTGATCGGCCAGGGAACCGACCCGGCCAACCCGATGGAGATCTCCGAGGCGGTGTTCGTTGTGGGCAGGACCATGGTCGACCTCGAGTCCGACTGTGTCATCGGCAATCCCACGCCGGCCGATGTGATGCTCGATCTCGCCCGTAAGCAAGAGGCCGCGGTCAAAGCGGGCTTGCCGGCTGGCTGATCCGTCAGGAGATCACAGGAGCCAGCCGTCCGGCTGCACCTCATAACGCAAGGCGGCGGCCGGCGGCAGCGGCCGCCGTTCGTTGACCGATATCGCGTCGATGACCAGGGCGACATAGCGCCGCCAACCATCGCTGCGCGCATCCATGGTCGATAACACGCTGAAAAGCATCGCGACCAGGCGGGGCAGATCGTCGGTGACGAGGTCGGCGCGGATGCTGCCGGCTCGCTGGCCCGCGCGAGCGAGCTCGCCGAGCGCGGCGTTAAGCGACACCGAGATGTCGGACGTGAGTGATCCGGCCCGGCGCGCGGCGGTCAGCAGGCTGTGTTCGCGCGCCCCCAGCGAGATCGCCGCTTCGATCAGTTGAGTGAGGCCGTGCAGCGGATCCTTGGCGAGGCGGGCGCTGTCGATCACCGGGGTGAGGTCCTCGGCGATGCTTTGATCCAGGGCAGCGCGCACCAGGTCGGCCTTCGCCGGAAATCTGCGGTAGAGGGTCCGCTCACCGACGCCCGCACGGCGCGCGACGGCCTCCACCGGGGCATCGGGCCCCAATTCGCCATACACCTCGCGCGTCGCGCGCAGGATGCGCTCGACGTTGCGCGCCGCGTCGGCCCGCAACGGCCGGTCCTCGACCGCGGTCATGGCGACAGCCTAACTGACGGTTGACTGCCAACCCCCGTCGCTTTACGCTCTACAACTGGCAGGCAGCTGACACTTAATGGGAAACGCGGGTTATGCCAATATCATTCGATACTTCTGACTCCCGCTCCGATGCTGGTCTGCCGGTGCTGCCCATCCCGCGGCCGGCGACCTGCCCGCTCGCGCCCCCGCCCGAGTTCGCGGATTGGCGGGATCGGCCCGGGCTGCGGCGGGCGATGTTCCAGGGCAACCCGGTCTGGGTGGTCAGCCGCCACGAGGACATCAGGGCCGCGCTGGTCGATCCCCGCTTGTCCGCGAAGACCATTCCGGACGCCATCTTGCCGAGGGACGGCGACGACAACGTCGCGGTGATGTTCGCGCGCACCGATGATCCCGAGCATCACCGGTTGCGTCGCATGATGACGAGCAACTTCACCTTCCGGCGGTGCGAATCGATGCGGCCGCACATTCAAGACATGGTCGATCACTATCTCGGCCAGATGATCGACCACGGTGCCCCGGCCGACCTGGTCCGCGAATTCGCCTTGCCGGTGCCGTCGACGGTGATCGCGCTGCTGCTGGGGGTGCCGACCGACGACCTCGAACTCTTCCAGTTCAACACCACGAAGGGGCTTGACCAGAGATCCACCGACGAGGAGAAAGGCAAGGCCTTCGGCGCCATGTACGCCTACATCGAGGAGTTGGTGGAACGCAAGGTGCGCGAGCCCGGCGACGACTTGATCAGCCGCCTGGTCACCCAATACGTGGCGACGGGCCAACTCGACCGCACCACCACGGCCATGAACGCCGTGATCATGATGCAAGCCGGCCACGAAACCACCGCCAACATGATCTCGCTGGGAACGGTTGCGCTGCTGGAACATCCTGATGTCTTCGAGCGACTCGGCCAGACCGACGACACCGCGGTCGTGGCGAACATCGTCGAAGAGCTGATGCGCTATCTCAGCATCGTGCACACCCAGGTCGACCGGGTTGCGACTGAAGACCTGGTCATCGGCGGTCAGCTGATTCGCACCGGGGAGTATGTGCTGATGAGCTTGGCCGCCGGGAACTGGGACACCAAATTCGTCGACAATCCCGAATCCTTCGACGCCGACCGAAACACCCGCGGGCACTTGGGCTTCGGGTACGGCGTCCATCAATGCATCGGGGCGAACCTTGCCCGCGTTGAAATGCAGGTCGCGTTCACTACGTTGGCGCGCCGACTGCCTGGACTCAAACTGGCGGTGACACGCGAACAACTGAGATTCAAACACGCCAACATCTACGGCATGAAAGAACTTCCGGTGGGTTGGTGACGATGGTGGGTTGGTGACGATGTCGGTCGACCAGTTGCGATTCGACGGCCAGGTCGCCGTGATCACCGGCGCGGGAAACGGTCTGGGCAGGCAGTACGCATTGCTGCTGGCGTCGCGTGGCGCGCGCGTCGTCGTCAACGACATCGGCGGTTCGGTGACCGGGGACGGCTCCGACGCCGCGGTCGCGGGCGCCGTCGCCGGCGAGATCCGCGACCTCGGCGGTGAGGCGGTCGCCGACTGCCACAGCGTCACCAGTCCCGAAGGCGCGCAGGCGATCATCGACACCGCCCGGAAAGCCTGGGGCCGAGTCGACATCGTGATCAACAACGCTGGAATCGTGCGCGACGCGCCGTTGGAGGACATGACCGCCGAGGAGTTGGCACCCTTGTTGGATGTGCATTTGAAGGGCGCCTTCTACGTGACGAGGCCTGCGTGGAAAGCGATGTGCGAGCAAGGGTATGGCCGCATCCTCAACACCTGTTCGGCAGCCGGAATATTGGGCGCTGCCGGCATGAGCAACTACGGCTCGGCCAAGACGGGATTGATCGGCCTGACGCGCGTTCTCGCGGCCGAAGCTGCCGGCCGCGACATCAAGGTCAACGCCATCGCCCCGATCGCGTATACCCGCATGCTTGCGCACTCCGTAGACGGTGCCGCGCGGCCCGACGATCCCGCTGCGCAAGCGGTGCTGGATGACTTGGTCACTGCGTACCTACAGCGACTGGATCCGGCATCGGTGGCTCCCGTGGCGGCGTACCTGGCCCACCGGGACTGCCCGGTGTCGGGGGAGATCTATACCGTTGGGGCAGGCCATGTCTCACGGTTCTTCATCGGTCGGACAAAGGGCTTTTACCGCCCCGGATTGTCCATCGAGGACGTGCGCGACCACCTGGACGAGATCCGCGACGAGGCCGGCTACACCGTGCCGGGCGGAACCGCCGACGAGATGAGCGAGCTGTTCGCGACCATCATGGCCGGCTTCAGCAGCTGAACGCCGCGCCGACACCATCCGGGGGTGGTGTCGACTTCAGGCAGCCGAACGGCTCGATGCCGGCGGGGCTGAATTTGGCCGCCGACTGGTGGGCGTAGTCAACGCAATACAGGCCGGTTTGGTCCGCGCGACACCGGTAGTCGCCAAAAGATAGCGAAGCTCCGTTCGGGAGTTCTTCTCCGTTGCCGTTGATGAACGGACCGGGGTCGGCCCGGGCGGATCCGACCTGCAGGTTCATCCCGTCGAAGCTGATCCAACCGCCTTGCCATTTCCCGTAGACCGTCGCGGGCGCCGGCGGCGGGTTGGTCAGGCTTACCAGGCAGGCCAGCGCGCCACCGGTGTGCTTGGCATCGGTCATGCAGGAGACCTTGCCCGCCATCGCCGTCAGTGCGATGTCGTCGCCCAGTGGCGTGGCCACCCCGTCGCGGGTGGCCGTGTGGAACCGGCCTGGGTCGGCGGGCTGACCGGCCTCGATCCATGCGATGACGTCGGAGATTGCCGAACCCGCGGCCGGCGCGGTGGATGGTCGGGGTGGTGTGGTTCCCGGCGACCCGGTGCCGGTGGATGTCTGGGTGGTGGTTCCGGTGGGTTCCGAATGGCCGCCGGTGCCGTGGGAGCACCCGGCGACTAGTAACGACGCGGCGATCAGCGCAGCTATCCGCATTCAGTCAGGCTAACCGCCGCGCCGGGCAATTAAGGCGCTGCGCGCGCGTTACGACCGTCATGTCGGTTACCGTCGGGTTATGCATGACCGCACTGTCCGCGCACGCACGGCCATCGGGACGGTCGAAGGCTTCACCCGCGACGGGGTCACTCGTTGGCGGTCGATCCCGTATGCCCGACCACCGGTGGGAAGCCTGCGCTTCCGTGCGCCGCAGCCGGCCCAGCCGTGGTCGGGCGTCCGGCACTGTCATGGCTTCGGCAACTGCGCGCCCCAACAGCGCCGCTACACCCTGCTCGGCATGTCGGGTTTGGGAGGCCGCTACCAGCCGATGAGCGAGGACTGCCTCAACCTCAATGTCGTAGTGCCCGAGGGCGCGGCCGACGGACCGCTGCCCGTCATGGTGTTCATCCACGGCGGCGGCTATTTCCTGGGCAGCTCGGCGACGCCCTTGTACGACGGCGCGGCCCTGGCGCGCCGAGGATGCGTGTACGTGTCCGTGAACTACCGGCTGGGTGCACTAGGGTGCGTGGACTTTTCGTCGCTCTCGACACCCGAGCACACCATCGAGAGCAACCTGTATCTGCGCGACCTGGTGCTGGCGCTGCAGTGGATTCGCGACAACATCGCGGGCTTCGGCGGTGACCCGGACAACGTCACCATCTTCGGCGAGAGCGCGGGCGCGTGCATTACCGCTTCACTGCTGGCGGTGCCCGCCGCCGAAGGCTTGTTCGCCCGAGCGATCTCGGAAAGCCCGGCGTCGGGCCTGGTGCGGTCGAAAGAGGTTGCGGCGGAGTTCGCGAATCGCTTCGCCAACCTGCTCGGGGTGCGTAGGCAGGACGCCGCCAGCGCACTGATGCGGGCGTCCGCGGCGCAATTGGTCAAAACCCAGCACCGATTGATCGACGAGGGCATGCAGGACAGGCTGGGCGCCTTCCCGATTGGCCCTGTCTTCGGTGACGACATCCTGCCGATGGATCCGGTCGAGGCCATGCGACGTGGCAAGGCGCACCGAGTCCCGGTGATCGTGGGGACGAATGCCGAAGAGGGACGGTTGTTCACCCGGTTCCTGGCGATGTTGCCGACAAACGAGACGATGGTCGAAGAGCTGCTGGCCGAGGCGGATCCCGCGATCCGCGAACGCATTACCGCCGCATACCCCGACTATCCCGACCGGGAGGCCTGCATCCGGCTCGGCGGTGACTTCGCGTTCGCGTCGGCGGCCTGGCAGATCGCCGAGGCTCACGGCGCGCACGCACCGACATACCTCTACCGGTATGACTACGCCCCGCGCACGCTGCGGTGGTCCGGTTTCGGCGCCACCCACGCCACCGAGTTGCTCGCGGTTTTCGACGTCTACCGCACCAGGTTCGGCGCGCTGTTGACCGCGGCGGCGGACCAGCGGGCCGCGTTGCGCGTCAGCAACCAGGTGCAGCGGCGGTGGCACGCGTTCAGCCGCGCCGGGGTCCCGGGCGAGGACTGGCCCCTCTACACCGCTGAAGACCGAGCCGTGATGGTCTTCGACCGCAAGTCGCGCGTCGAGTTCGACCCATACCCACATCGCCGAATGGCATGGGACGGCTTCTCACTGGCGCGTTGACCTGGCACGCTAACCCCCATGCATGCCGAGACCGAGCAAGTCATCGAACGACCCAGTGACCTGACCGCCTCGTGGCTGGCCGCGGTCATCGGCACCGGACCCATCAGCGATTTCTCGGTGGAGCGCATCGGTACCGGCCAGATGAGCGAGTGCTATCGCGTCCGGCTCAGTTATGCCGAAGGAACCGCGGAGGGGCCCGAGTCGGTGGTGCTGAAGGTCGCGGCCACCGATCCGGTCAGCCGGCAGACCGGCCTGGCGCTCGGTCTCTACGAGCGGGAGGTGCGTTTCTACGGCGACATCGCGCCACTGGGCGGACCAATCGCGCCGTGCTACCACGCGGCGGTCGACACCTCGACCGGGGTGTTCGATCTGTTGCTGGGGGATGCCGATCCGGCCGTCGTCGGCGACGAAATCGCCGGCGCCACAATAGAACAGGCTCACCTCGGCGTCGTAGAACTGGGCCGGCTGCACGGACCCCTGCTCGGCGACACCTCGCTGGCAGAAGCGCCGTGGCTCAACCGTGCGGCCCCGCTTAACCAGGCCATGATCACCCCGCTGTATGCGGGTTTCGTCGAACGCTACGGCGACCAGATCGCGCCGGAGCACCGCCTGGTGTGCGAGCGCCTGGTGGCCGCGTTCGACGGCTACCTCGCCTTGGAAAAGGAGGGCGCGGCGGAGGCGTCCCAGCCGGGGCGTGTCCAGGGCCTGGTGCACGGCGACTATCGCTTGGACAACATGCTGTTCGGTACCGACGGCGCGGATCGCGCACTGACGGTGGTCGATTGGCAGACCGTGTCCTGGGGCCCGGCCCTGACCGACCTGGCCTACTTCCTCGGTTGCGCGCTGCCCACCGAGGACCGCCGGCAGCACTACGATGCGTTGCTGCGGGCCTACCACGAGGCGCTCGGCCCGCAGGCGCCGCTCACCCTGGCCGACGTCGCCGACGGCGTACGTCGGCAGACCTTCTTCGGGGTGATGATGGCGATCGTCTCGTCGATGCTGGTCGAGCGCACCGACCGCGGCGACCAGATGTTCATGACGATGCTGCGGCGACACTGCGACCACGTCCTCGACACGGACGCGTTGTCCACACTGCCCCAAGCGGTGGCACCCGAGCCGCTGCGACCGTCGGCCGAGGACGAACTCGCCCACGATCCCACCGCCGAGCCGCTGTGGAGTGAGAGCTGGTACGCCGACTTCGTCGATGCGGCACAGGGATTGGGCGGGTGGTTTCGCCTGGGCCGAGTGGCCAACGAGCAGATCGCGTGGGTGCACGTGGTGTTGTGCGGACCCGACATGCCGACCGTCGCCGTCGACGCGCAAGTGCCGCTGCCGTCGGATCCGTGGGCCCTGCGCACCGATGAGGTCGAGCTCGCCCATTCCGCCCAGGCGCCCCTGCAGAGCTACCGCGTCGACGTCCGGGCGCGGGGCCAGGCTTACCCCGATCCGTCGGCGTTGTTGCGCGGGGAGCCCGGAACCCCGGCCGAGCTGGCCGTCAACTTGGTGTGGACCACCGATGGCACGCCGTACAAGTACGGGGTGACGACGCGTTATGAAATCCCTTGCACCGTCACGGGCGGCGTCATCATTGATGACCACAGTTATCGTCTGGAATCCGTTGCCGGCCAGCGTGATCACTCGTGGGGGGTGCGCGATTGGTGGGGCATGGATTGGATGTGGAGCGCGCTGCACCTCGACGACGGTACCCACCTGCACGCCGTGAACATCCGGATTCCCGGGTCGCCCGCGTTCAGCATCGGCTACGCACAGGATGGCGACGGCAAAGTCACCGAATTACAGACGGTGGACTCACGAGAGTCCTTCTCCGGCAATGGGTTACCGCTGGACGCGACGCTGGTGTTACAGCCCGCGGACATCACCGCGGAGGTCGAGGTGCGCGGTCAGGCGCCCGTCCGCCTCGTCGCGACGGATGGGCGGGTCAGCCAGTTTCCCCGCGTCTGGGCGGCGGTCAGCACCGCCGACGGACGTAGCGGTGTCGGCTGGCTGGAATGGAACCGCAACCTCGGCGAACAGACTTAGGTGAGTGGACCGGCCCCCGTCGTGGTGATGGGCGTCTCGGGATCCGGCAAGTCGACGGTGGGGGCGGCACTCGCGCGGCGTTTGCGGGTCCCGTTCGTCGACGCCGACACCCTGCACCCGGCGGCAAACATCGCCACGATGGCGGCGGGCGAACCGCTCGACGACGACGACCGCCATCCATGGTTGGAGCGGGTCGGCGACTGGTTGGCCACGCACCGCGACGGCGCCGTGGTGAGTTGTTCGGCGCTGAAAAGGGCGTATCGCGACCAGCTGCGCACGCACTGCCCGGAAGTAGAGTTCGTGCACCTCGCAGGTTCGGCGGAAGTGATCGCCGACCGGCTGGCAGCCCGCACTGACCACTTCATGCCGGCCGCGCTGCTGCGCTCGCAACTGGACACCCTGGAACCCCTCGGTCCCGACGAGGCCGGCCTGACCGTCGACATCGGGCCTGACGTCGACGCTATCGTGGATGCCGTCTTGAAGGGTTGCGGGTAGCCAGAGCCGATCCCAGTCGTGTAGCATTATGCTACAGCTTGTAACGAAATGTTGCATTGGAGGAAGCCATGGCCGAGGCTCTCGATCGTGTCACGCGGGTTGCGTCCGACCTGATGGATAGTGCGGCGGCGGAGGGTGCCCGCCAGAGCCGCTCGGCCAAACAGCAACTCGACCACTGGGCGCGGGTCGGACGAGCGGTGTCCAGCCAGCACTCCGCCTCGCGGCGACGGGTCGAAGCCGCACTCGCCGGCCAGCTGTCGACCAGTGCGCTCACGGTCGAGGAGGGCGTGGTGTTCAACGCCGAAATCTCCGCCGCCATCGAAGAAAGCCTGGCCCGTGCCAACTACGGGGCGACGCTGGCCGGGCAAGGGGTCACCACCGTAGCCCTCAACGACGACGGCGAGATCGTGGAGCATCGCCCCGACGGCGCCGCGGTGGTGCTCGCGGGCGGACGCTGATCCGGCGTTCGTCGGCGATTCGGCGGTCCGATGGATCGACTTGATCTGGTGGTCGGACCGAACGGCGCCGGTAAGTCCACGTTCATCGCGTTTACCCTGGCACCTTTGTTGCCCGGAAGCCTCGTGGTCAACGCCGACGAGATCGCGAGGCAGCGCTGGCCGGAGGATCCGGCGTCGCACTCCTACGACGCCGCCCGCATCGCCGCCGACACCCGCGCAAAACTGATCGAACTGGGCCGGTCCTTCATCGCCGAGACGGTGTTTTCCCATCCCTCGAAACTCGACTTCATCCACGCCGCCCGCGATGCGGGCTTCACTGTCGCGCTGCATGTGCTGCTCGTCCCGGAAGACCTCGCCGTCGAACGCGTCCGGCACCGCGTGACAGCAGGCGGTCACGACGTGCCGGAAACAAAAATTCGGCAACGCCATCGCCGGCTATGGACACCGGTCTCCGAAGCCATCGCTTTGTCCGACCTTGCAACGGTCTACGACAACAGCCGGCTTCGCGGTCCGCGCATCGTCGCACAACTCAGCGGCGGCCTGACCGTCGGTGCGCCAGAATGGCCCACCTGGGCGCCGCAGAACCTGCGGGCACGCTGGCCCGGCTAGTTCGACCCGCTACCACGGCAGCTTGCGGCGGCCCGTGTCGACCTGACTGCCCACTCGTTCGCGCGCGGTGTCAGCCAGGTCGCTGCCGCGCTGACGGGCGGTCTCGGCGAATTCCTCGCCGCGCGCCCGCGCTGTGCCGGCCAGCTTCTCGCTGCGCTTGCGGGCCTTCTTGGCCAGCTTCTCGCTGCGCTTGCGGGCCTTCTTGGCCAGCGGCGCGGCGCGGTCGGCGGCCTCGTCCGCGAGCTCTTCGCTGCGTTGCCGCGCCCTCTCGGCCAGATAGGCGGCGCGGTCGGCGGCCTCGTCGGCCCATTGCTCCCCGCGCTTGCGGGCCTTCTTCGCCAGCGGCCTACCACGCTCGGCCGCGGTGCTGGCCAGCTCCCGGCCACGTTCGATTGCCGCCTCGGCGTAGGGCGCACCTCGTTCCGCCGCGGTGCTGGCGAGTTCGCGGCCGCGTTCGAGTGCGGCCTCGGCGTAGGGGGCGCCGCGCTCTGCCGCGGTGCTGGCGAGTTCGCGGCCCCGTTCCGCGCCGATCTGCAAGCCGTGCGCGATTCGATCACCCAGCTCGGAGAAATCGGCATCGAAGGCCGAGTCGTCGGAACCGGGCCACGCTGATGACACCCGCTCGGAGAGCCGTTCCGCCGCACGCCGGCCACGCCACCCGAGGGACGGCTTGCCAGCAGTGTCGGCCGAGGCGATCAACAGTCCGCCCAGCAGGCTGAGGTCGGTGAGGAATTGCTGTCGTTTCTGAGCTTTGGCCACCGGGTCGCTTTCGTTCCAGAACGAATGCGTCCCTAGGTTGGCCGGCAGCACCGTGACCGCGAGCGCCGCCGAGGCGATGCGGGGGAGTTTGCCGGTGGCGAGCAGCAGTCCGCCACCGATTTGCACGACGGCGGTGATCTGGGCGACGGTCTCGGGGTCGCTGGGAATGCTGCTGCTCACCGAATCCGGCAACGCCTGAAGGCCGTCCACTGCCGGCGCGGCGGCCTCGGCCGCCGATTTGGGATTGAGCAACGAATTGACGCCTTGCCCGATGAATGCCACTGATAACAGGGGTCGCGCGATTCTCCTGAGCACCATGGCCGGTGTATTACCCGGCTGCCTGTCGAGCAAACCGTTGCGTCGATATCCCCAGCTAGACGGCCGTAGACATCGAGGTGCGCCCCGATAGGGTGGAGCGCGTGCGAGCGTTGATCATCGTCGACGTGCAAAACGATTTCTGCGAGGGCGGCTCCGTGCCGACGGCCCGCGGCGCCGCGGTGGCGTCCGCGATCAACGAATATCTGTCCGGTGACCGGGGCTATCACTACATCGTCGCGACCCAGGACTTTCACATCGACCCGGGTGATCATTTCTCCGACCACCCCGACTATTCCTGCTCCTGGCCCGTGCACTGCGTCGCCGGAAGCGAGGGCGCGAATTTCCGCCCGGAACTCGACATCCGACGCGTCGATGCCGTCTTTCGCAAGGGTGCTCACTCCGCGGCGTACAGCGGTTTCGAGGGCGTCGACGAGAAAGGGACGACGCTGCTTGGGTGGTTGCGGCGGCGGGGGGTGAACGAGGTCGACGTTGTCGGCATCGCCACCGACTTCTGCGTGCGGCGGACCGCCGAGGACGCCGCAGCCGCCGGCCTGGCCACCCGGGTCCTGGTGGACCTGACCGCGGCCGCCGCCGTGGACTCGGCCGCCGAAGCGCTGACGGAAATGCGCTCCGCCGGCATCGAGTTGGTCGGGAGACCGTAGTGGTGGTGCCGCTGGACCGGGAACGTCTGCTCGCCGCCGTAGAGCGTTCGCCGCAGGCGGCCGCCGCGCACGATCGCGCCGGGTGGGTGGGACTGTTCACCGGTGACGGCCGGATCGAGGACCCGGTCGGCTCGCGACCGCACGTGGGGCATGAGCAGATCGGGCGTTTCTACGACACGTTCATCGGTCCACGTGACATCACGTTCCATCGCGATCTCGACCTCGTGGTCGGCACGACGGTGGTGCGTGACCTCGAGCTGGAGGTGGCGATGGGTTCGGCCGTGACCATGTACATTCCCGCCTTCCTCCGCTATGACCTCCGAGAAGCCAACGGAGAGTGGAAGATTGGCGAATTGCGTGCCTACTGGGAGCTTCCCGCCATGATGTTGCAGTTCCTCCGCACCGGCTCGGGTGCGGTGGGCCCCGCGCTGAACCTGTCCAGGGGTCTGTTGCGCAACCAAGGCTGGCGCGGGACCGCGGGTTTCATGACCGGATTCCGGCGAGGGGGAGCGCGTCACCAGCAGCTGCTGACGGCGTTCCTCGACGCCGTAGCACGGAAAGACAGCTTTGCTGCGGCGCGGGTGCTGTCCTCAAATGCCGCAATAACTTTGGGTGATCGCGACCCTCTCGAACTGGCCGAGTTGGTGGAGCAACTGGAGGGAGCCGGCGCAATCAAGATGAACAGCGCGGGCCCCACCGTGGCGGTGTCACTGAACTCGAGTCACGGGCGCGCCATCGTGTTCGCCGATGTGGCGTGGCGCGGCGATGCCATCAACCGGATCAGGTACTTTCCCGCCTGATCCAACGTGTTGTCTCACCGAGCCACCATCAGCGCCAGCGACGCCGCGGACAGGCACAAGAACGCTCCGGGAAACGCGATATTGTACAGGACGTGCGCCCTCAGGTGCGTAACCACCGCACCGACGAAAAACGCAACCAGGCCGGCGGC
Source organism: Mycobacterium sp. NGS56 (assembly GCF_059812425.1). Lineage (NCBI taxonomy): Bacteria > Bacillati > Actinomycetota > Actinomycetes > Mycobacteriales > Mycobacteriaceae > Mycobacterium > Mycobacterium sp. NGS56. The sequence goes on along the minus strand of NZ_JCALCQ010000003.1, from coordinate 332,116 downwards.
GGCCGCGATGCCCAATTGCCGCGGCCCCAGCAAACCGACAACGATCCCGACGGCGCCGGCCAACTTCACGGCGCCAAGGGCCGGTAACCAGGACCGCGGGACCCCGACCTCGGCAGAGTTCGCCAGGACGAATCGCGCAGGAACCAGGTCGGCGATGGCGATCGCGGCGGTGATTGCGGCGGTAATCAGTGTGATGACGACAAGTGCGGTGTTCATCTGGATCAATCCCTTGTCGCGCAGCAAATTCCGCAGCGGCGAGTCGAGTGCGTGCGCTGCGCGTCGCGGCGCACAATCGGTAAGGTCATGGTGCTGTCTCCTTTGCCTCAGGAAGTCTGTTGGACGCGGTCATCTTCTTGACGACTCTCGTGCGGAAAAGGTGACCCATGAGCGCAACAAGCGATTTAGCGGATCTGGCGGCGCGTTTCGACGCCGACCGACGACATCTGAGGTCGGTGGCGTTCCAGCTGCTGGGCTCGGTGGACGACGCCGACGACGCCGTGCAGTCGGCGTGGCTCAAGGCCAGTCGTGCCGACTTCAATGCCGTCGAGAATCTCACCGGTTGGTTCACGACCATCACCGCACGCGAGGCGTTCGACCAGCTTCGGGTGCGCAAGCGGCGCGCCGAACAACCGATAGCCGGGACCGAGGAGCTGGACCGGCTGGCCCAGACGGCACCGGCCGACGAAGACACCCTGCTGACGGAGTCGGTGAGCAGCGCGCTGCTCGTAGTGCTCGACCGGCTGTCCCCGGCGCAGCGCGTCGCGTTCGTGCTGCACGACGTCTTCGCGATGCCGTTCGAACAGATCGCCGCGGTGATGCATCGGTCACCGGACGCGACCAAAAAGCTGGCCAGCAGGGCGCGTAGCCGTCTTCATGCCGAGCCGGCCGACCCTGGGCGCCGGACGGCCACGCACCTGAAGGTGGTCGAGGCGTTCCTGACGGCCTCACGCGGCGGTGACATCGCGGGCCTGCTCGAACTGTTGGCGCCCGAGGTGGTGCGCACGGTCGACCCGGCGCTCGTCCCGGCCGACGTGCCGACAACGTTGCGCGGCGCCCGCGAGGTCGCGGTGGAAACTCGTCGGTTCGCGCTTCGAGCACGCGCCGGTGCTGTCATGCTCATCGACGGGGCACCGGGCATCGTGCTCGCGGCCCGCGGGCGCGCTCAAGTCCTGCTGGTGATCGGCATCGGCGCCGACGGTCGCATCCACACGATCGACATCACCGGCAATGCCGAGCGAATCCGTCGGACCGCGTTGACGCTGCCGCGGTGGCCGATCCAGGAACATCACAAGCTCATCGGGTACCAAGGACGTCAGACACAGTCGGCCGGAAAGCCGGCTACGGGGCAAGGCCGGGAGAGTCATGCTCGATAAGCCGTTCGGACGGCGCAACCTGCTGCGGGGCGCAGGCGCGCTGTCCGCGGCCGCGCTGGCACCGTGGCCGGCCGGGTGTGCGCCCGAAGACGACGCCCTCACCTTCTTTTTCGCGGCCAACCCCGACGAGCGCGACGCAAGGATGCGGATCGTCGACGAGTTTGCGCGCCGTCATCCCGATATCAAGGTTCGGCCGCTGCAGTCCGGTCCGAGCGTCATGCAACAGCTTTCGACGTTCTGCGTCGGCGGCAAGTGCCCCGATGTGCTGATGACGTGGGAACTGTCCTACGCCGAGCTCGCCGAGCGCGGTGTCCTGCTGGACATGAACACGCTCTTGGCACGCGACAAAGCGTTTGCCGACCAGCTCAAGGGCGACAGCATTCCGGAGCTGTATGAAACCTTCACATTCAACGAAAAGCAGTACGCGCTGCCCGAGCAGTGGTCGGGCAACTACATGTTCTACAACAAGCGGCTCTTCGCTGAAGCCGGCGTGCCGGCGCCGCCCAAAACGTGGGAACAGCCCTGGGACTTCAGCGAATTCCTGGACGCCGCGCGCGCTCTGACCAAGCGTGACGCAGCCGGACGGGCCGCGCAGTATGGCTTCGTCAACACCTGGGGTACCTACTACTCGGCCGGCCTGTTCGCGATGAACAACGGCGTTGCCTGGTCCAACCCGCGGCTGAATCCGAGCCACTTCAACTTCGACCAGGGGCGGTTCCAGGAAGCGGTACAGTTCTACGCCGATCTGGCCAACACCTACCGGGTTGCGCCCAGCGCATCGGAGACCCAGTCGATGTCGACACCCAATCTTTTCGCGGTTGGACGAGCGGCGATCGCGCTCGGCGGTCATTGGCGCTACCAGACCTACATTCGGGCCGAGGATCTGGATTTCGATGTCGCCCCGTTGCCGGTCGGCCCCGCGCTGGGAAAGGGTCACGCCGCGTGTTCCGATATCGGCGCAACCGGACTGGCCATCTCGGCGAGCAGCCCCCGCAAGGAGCAGGCGTGGGAATTCGTGAAGTTCGCGACCGGTCCCATCGGGCAAGCGTTGATCGGTGAGACGTGTCTGTTCGTTCCGGTGCTGCGCTCAGCGCTGCGATCGGACGGATTCGCCAAGGCTCATCGACGGCTCGACAATCTCAGTGTGCTCACCGAAGGGCCCGCCCTTTCCCAAGGCTTGCCGATCACGCCGGCGTGGGAGAAGGTAAATGCCTTGATGGACCGCAACTTCGGTCCCATCCTGCGAGGCAACCAGCCGGCCAGCTCGTTGAACGGATTGTCTCGCTCCGTGGACGAAGTGCTGCGCAGCCCATGACCTCGACCGACGCGGCCGGCGCGATCGCCCCGGCCAGGAGGGCCCGGAAGGACAATAGCCCTTGGCGACGGCACGCGTGGGCCGGTCGGTTGTTCGTGGCGCCCAACATGGCGTCGGTCGCGGTGTTCATGCTGTTCCCACTTGGCTTCTCCCTCTACATGAGCTTTCAGCGGTGGGATGTGTTCACCCCGCCAAAATTCGTGGGCGTACAGAACTTCAAAGAATTATTCACCTCCGATCCGCTCTTCCTGATCGCGATCGGCAACACGGTGATCTTCACGCTCGGAACGGTGGTGCCGACGGTCCTCGTCAGCCTGGGCGTCGCTGGGATGCTGAACCAGAAGGTCAGGGGCATCGGCGTCTTCCGAACCATTGTCTTTCTGCCGCTGGCTATTTCATCGGTGGTGATGGCGGTGGTGTGGCAATTCGTTTTCAACACCGACAACGGCTTGCTCAACATCATGCTTGGATGGCTGGGGCTTGGCCCGGTCCCGTGGTTGGTTGATCCTCACTGGGCCATGGCCTCGCTGTGCATCGTCAGCGTGTGGCGTAGCGTGCCCTTCGCCACCGTCGTCCTGCTGGCCGCGATGCAAGGCGTACCGGGAACGGTCTACGAGGCGGCCAAGATCGACGGTGCCAGCGAGATAAGGCAATTCGTCTCCATCACCGTTCCACTGATCCGAGGTTCGATATCGTTCGTAATCATCATCTCGGTCATCCACGCCTTCCAGGCGTTTGACATGATTTATGTCCTCAACGGCCCGAGCGGCGGGCCCGAATCGGCGACCTACGTCCTGGGCATCATGCTGTACCAGCACGCCTTCTCGTTCCTGGAATTCGGGTACGCCTCCGCGCTGGCTTGGGTGATGTTCGCCGTCTTGCTGGTGCTGACCGTGGTGCAGTTGCGGATCAGCCATCGACGATCTCTGGAGACGTCGCGTGGGCTTAAGTGAGGGGGCTATCAGGCACACTGTGGTGCGCGGCGGCATCGTGTACGGAGCGCTGCTCGCCGTCGCGTGGTGTGCCCTGTTCCCGATTGCGTGGGCGGTGTCGGGTTCGCTGAAAACGGAAGGCGAGGTCAGCGAACCCACACTGCTGCCTACCCACCCGCGGTGGTCCAATTACTCCGAGGTGTTCGAGTTGATGCCCTTCGGGCGAATGTTTTTCAACACCGTGCTGTACGCGGGCTGCGTCACCGCCGGGCATGTCTTTTTTTGCTCACTGGCCGGATACGCCTTTGCGCGACTGGATTTCCGTGGCCGCGACGCGTTGTTCGTCGTGTATCTCGGCACGTTGATGGTGCCGCTGACCGTCACCGTGATCCCACAGTTCCTGGTGATGCGGACGCTGGGCTGGGTCGACACACCGTGGGCGATGATTGTGCCGGGCTTGTTCGGCAGCGCATTCGGTACGTATCTGATGCGGCAGTTCTTTCGCACCCTGCCCACCGATTTGGAGGAGGCGGCGATACTCGACGGTTGTTCACCATGGCAGGTCTATTGGCGAATCCTGCTGCCCCATGCGCGACCGGCGGTGATGGTGCTCGCCGTGCTCACCTGGGTCAACGTCTGGAACGATTTCCTGTGGCCGCTGCTGATGATTCAGCGTGACAGCCTGGCCACCCTGACCCTTGGCCTGGTCCGGATGAAGGGCGAATATGTCGCCCGGTGGCCGGTTCTGATGGCAACCTCGATGCTCATCATGCTGCCACTGGTCATCATCTATGCGATCGCGCAACGCTCGTTCGTCCGCGGAATCGCCGTCACGGGGATGGGCGGCTAGCCGTGGCCTCGGTGACATTCGACCACGCGACCCGGCGCTATCCGGGAGCTGACCGTCCGGCCCTGGACAACCTCGACCTCGTCATTGGTGACGGCGAATTCGTCGTCCTGGTCGGACCGTCCGGGTGCGGCAAGACCACATCGCTGCGGATGGTTGCTGGACTGGAAGTCGTTGACTCCGGGAATATCCGGATCGGCGAGCGAGACGTCACCAACATCGATCCCAAGGATCGCGACGTCGCGATGGTTTTCCAAAACTATGCGCTCTACCCGCACATGACGGTGGCCCAGAACATGGGCTTTGCAATGAAGATCGCCAGGACACCAAAGGACCAGATTCGTGAGCGGGTCTTGGACGCGGCGAAACTTCTTGACCTGCAACCCTATCTCGATCGCAAGCCGAAGGAGCTGTCCGGGGGACAACGCCAGCGAGTGGCGATGGGCCGCGCGATCGTGCGCCGGCCGCACGTGTTCTTGATGGACGAACCGCTGTCCAACCTCGACGCCAAACTCCGCGTGCAGACGCGTAACCAGATTGCCGCACTGCAACGGCGGCTGGGCACCACCACCGTCTACGTCACCCACGACCAGGTCGAGGCCATGACCATGGGTGACCGCGTCGCCGTCCTGCGCGACGGCGTGCTGCAGCAGTTCGCGCCGCCCCGCGAGCTCTACCGGAACCCGGGCAACGTGTTCGTGGCGGGTTTCATCGGATCGCCGGCGATGAACCTGTTCACCCTTCCCATCGTGGATTCCACTGTGTCGCTGGGTGATTGGCCGATAACGCTGCCCCGGGAAATCACCAGCACCGCCGGTGAGGTTGTCGTCGGGGTTCGTCCCGAACATTTCGAGCTGGGTGGCCTCGGTGTCGAGGTCGAGGTGGACGTGGTGGAGGAGCTGGGCGCAGACGCCTACCTATATGGCCGAATCACCGGCTCCGGCAAGGTGATCGACGCGCCCATCGTCGCCCGCACCGACGGGCGCAATCCACCGCAGAAGGGCAGCCGGGTCCGGCTGCACCCGCAACCCGGGCACCTGCACTTCTTCGGCGTGGATGGCCGCCGTACCTGTTGATCATGCTGCGGCGCTGAGTCGGTCGGCGATGCCTATCCGCGGTAGCAGCGGAGCGCATGGACTCGACGCTGGACACGCGCGACGTCGTCAGGGGAGGGCAGCTGATTGGTGATGCGGGTGATCTCCACGCCGATATCGATGGAACTGATCGGCCAGATCCGACGCCAGACGAGATCCATTGCGATGGCGGTGATGTCGTCGCCGCAGAGCCGTCGGCGGGTGAACGCCGCCATGGGCACATACCCGGCGGCCGGCACGCCGGAGGGGTAGCCGGCCCGGACGAACGCCATAATGCTCGTCACCCAATGCGACAGGTCCATATGTCCACCTCGCTAACGCCGCAAGTTGCGCGTAAGCGGCAGTGCTTGCTTAGCTAGCAACGTACCATTGACGACGCCATCAGCTGGGTAACGCCACACAGTTAAAACGCAATTTTTTTAAGCGGTGTTGCCGGCGCATCGGAAGTGACTTCGGTGACGATCCGCCGAACATGGCGCGCCGTAACAAGGTTTGGCCGCAACCCTTTCTAGTATTGCCGCGTGGTGGATCGCTATGGGACCGATGTACTCGCCGCGAGACGACGCAAGCGCCGCTCGACCGAGCATCCGGCCGAACTGGGCCTGGTGGTCGAGGACGTGGAGACGGGATATGTCGGCGCGGTGGTGCGCGTCGAATACGGGCGGGTGGATCTAGAAGATCGACGCGGTCATGTGCGTGGCTTCCCTTTGGGCCCAGGGTATTTGCTCGACGGGCACCCCGTCATTCTCATCGCGCCGCGCCGGCCCGCGCCGACCGCCGGGGCCAGGACCGCGTCCGGTTCGATCGCCGTGTCAGGCGTTCGCGCCCGGGTCGCCAGGGCCAGCCGAATCTACGTGGAAGGCCGCCACGACGCAGAGCTCATCGCGCAGGTGTGGGGCGAGGACTTGCGAATCGAAGGTGTCGTCGTCGAGCAGCTCGGTGGCGTCGACGACCTGGTCGACATTGTCGCCGAGTTCGCCCCGGGTCCTGGGCGCCGGCTGGGGGTGCTTGTCGATCACCTGGTGGCGGGTTCCAAGGAGGCGCGGATCGCCGATGCGGTGCGGCGGGGCCCCGGCGGCACCGACACTCTGGTCGTCGGACATCCGTACGTCGACATCTGGCAGGCCGTCAAACCGCAGCGGTTGGGCCTGGATGCGTGGCCGAAGGTGCCGCGGCAGGTGGACTGGAAGCACGGCGTGTGCCGGGCGCTCGGTCTGGCCCACCACGATCAGGCGGACATCGCCAGGGCCTGGCGGCATATCCGGTCGCGGGTGCACGACTGGAACGATCTGGAGCCGGCGCTCATCAGCCGGGTCGAGGAACTCATCGACTTCGTGACCGCGCCGGTCTCCTGACGCGGCAACCGGTGGACCAGGGCTGATGCCCCTCGCTTCAGTTCGGCTACGCTAAGCCGACGGTCCCGACAGGCGGGACGGAAATAAGGCGTATGCAGGGCATATTCGGCGTATTCATTGGCACGTTCCTCATCGGTCTCCGCGAAGGCCTAGAGGCGTCGTTGATCGTGAGCATCGTCGGCGCCTTCCTCAAGCGAAACGGCCGGTCCGTCCGACCGATGTTTACCGGCGTCGCCCTGGCCGTGCTGCTCAGCGTCGGCGTGGGTGTAGGCCTCGACCTGGTCGCCGCGAGCCTGCCGCAGACCCAGCAGGAGATGATGGAAACCGTCATCAACGCCATCGCGGTGGTGTTCGTGACGTCGATGATCATCTGGATGAACGGCAACGCCGCGCAGCTCAAGGGGGAGCTCGAGCGTGACGCCCGTCGGGCGGTCAACCGTGGTGGCGCGTTCGCCCTGGCTGCGATGGCGTTCCTCGCCGTCCTCAAGGAGGGGTTCGAGACGTCGGTGTTCTTGCTCGCCGCCGCCGAGACGTCGCACGGCAACCGGTGGTTCGCCGTGCTGGGCGGCGTCGCGGGCATCCTGGTGGCGGTCGGGCTCGGCGTGGGCCTGTACTACGGCGGCCTGCGGCTCAACCTCGGCCGGTTCTTCCGGGTCACCGGGGTGTTCCTGGTGCTGATCGCCGCCGGGCTGGTGCTGGGCGCGCTGCGCACCGCGCACGAGGCCGGTTGGGTGAGCATTGGCCAGCAGCAGTTGCTCGATCTGTCCGGCTGGATACCGAGCAATTCGGTGCTGGGCGCGGCGACGACCGGCGTCTTCAGCATCCCCGCCGACCCTCGCCTCATCGAGGTGCTGGGGTGGCTGCTGTATGCCGTGCCGGTGCTGGTCGTTTTTCTCTGGCCCGCCCGGCTCGCGGCGACGCCCCGAGCCCGCAGCCGGCTGTTCGCGGCGACGTCGGCGGTGCTCATCATCGTCGGGGCGGGGCTGGTGATCATGACGCCCGCGGCTGGCTCGTCACCGACGATGCCGGTGCGGACCGTCACCGACCGCTCCGGCCACACCGCCGCGGTGTCGATGGTGGCCGGGCCACACGGACGCGAGCTGAGCGTCGCCCGCCAGGGCACCTCGACCGTCCGCAACATCGTGCTTGTCCCGGCGGACGACCAAACAATCGACGGCGTGCCCGTACAGGTATGGCAGGCTTCCGAGGTCACCGGGGCCGACGGTGCGCCGCAAGTCACGCTGGACCAGTTGCTGAGTATGACGGGGGGCCGGCTGCCGGTCGGCCTCGCGGCGGGACGCACCCCAGGACCCTTTCAGGGCCAATGGTCAACGACCACCGTGTATACCGTCTTCGCGCGGGGTGATTCGGTGGTCAGTGCGCACGCGACGAGCAACCGCACGGCGCTTTTGACCGGCGGTGGGTTGGCAGGGGCCAAAACCGTCAGCCTTGGTGGGCTGGAAACTGACTGGTCCACGTCCGCGGCCGAAGACCACTCGAAACTCGCTGAGATCGCCGCGAGTGAGCGCAATCGCGGGGAGCGGCGGCTGTGGAATCTCTGGATTCCGCTGACACTAGCTGGTTTTGCGTTGGCGTGCGCGCTGTTTGCGACAGCCTCGGCGCGCGTGGACCGCCGGCGAGAGGATGAGAGGAAATCGATTGATGGTGCGGCGCATCACCTCGATAGCGTGCCGGTCTCGTGAGTTCTGTTTGACTGCAACGGTTCTTGTTGCCGCGGTGGTGTCGATGGCGACCGCATGCGGCCACTCGGGTGATAAGTCGAACCACGCTCAGCAGTCGAAGCCCGCTGGCACCAACGCGATCAAGGTGACCATGTCCAACAGCGGGGGCCGGGACGGCTGCGCATTGGACACCAACAGCGTGCCCGCCGGGCCGGTGACCTTCACGGTCGCCAACACGAACGCGCCTGGCATCAGCGAGGTCGAATTGCTCAGGGATCAGCGGATTGTGGGTGAGAAAGAGAACCTTGCGCCCGGCCTGGATCCGGTGTCGTTCACGCTTTCGCTGGACGGCGGCTCCTACCAGGTCTACTGTCCGGGCGCGAGCACCGAGTATCAGACTCTGACGGTGACCGGTGCGGCGCCGGCCACCCCAACGGGCACCGTGGCGACCATCCTCGGCCAGGGTACCAAGGACTACGCCGCCTACATCGTCAACCAGATCGGTCAGCTCAACGACGGCGTCAAGGCGCTCGATGCCGCAGTGCAATCGGGCAACATCGACGCGGCGAAGGCTACCTACGCCAAGGCCCGGTTGTTCTGGGAGCGTTCGGAATCCACCGTGGAGGGCTTCGTACTTCCGGGCTTCGCGGTCGGTGACAATGCGGGCAACCTGGACTATCTGATCGACATGCGTGAGTCGACGCCGGTCGACGCCAAGGTCGGTTGGAAGGGCTTCCACGCCATCGAGCGGGATCTCTGGCAGGGTGGCGCGATCACACCGGGGACCAAGGCTTTCAGCACCGAACTCCTAGGCAACGTCGACAAGTTGAACGGCATCGTCGCGACCCTGCAGTATAAGCCCGAGGATCTGGCAAACGGCGCCAGCGACCTGATCGAAGAGGTTCAGAACACCAAAATCACGGGTGAAGAGGAGGCCTTCAGTCACATTGACCTAGTGGACTTTTCGGGCAATGTCGAAGGCGCCCAGCAGGCGTACGCCTCGCTCCGTCCGGGGCTGGAGAAGATCGACGGCAATCTGGTCCACCAGATCGATCAGCAATTCCAAACAGTGCTCGCCACGCTGGACGGGTACCGCGACCCGGCCGCGCTCGGCGGCTACAAGACCTACACCCCCGCGCTGAAGGCCAGCGACGCACCGAAGCTGACCGCGGTGATCCAGCCGCTGCATCAGAGCCTGTCCACCGTCGCCCAAAAAGTCGTCACGGCCGGCTGATCATGACCGAAGACATCACCGAAGCCGCCGACGGCGACCCGAACAACGCAGGCGGCCCGGCGGATTCAACAACGGTATCGCGCCGGCGCGCGCTCGGCGGCGCCATGCTGGCCGGACTCGGCGGTGCCACCCTGGGTGCCGTCGGTGGCGGCTTCGCCGGTCACGCCATCGCCGCGGAACAACACGGTGACGATGACGACACCGTCGATCTGCGCCGCGGTTACCCCTTCTATGGGCAGCCCCACCAAGGCGGAATCGACACGCCGCCACAACGTTACGCCATGTTCATGTCGTTCTCGGCGGCGGGCGGCACGGGCCGCACCGAGTTGCAGACCCTGTTGGCGCGGTGGTCGGCCGCCGCCGCGATCCTGCAGCAGGGCAAGCCGGTCGGGACGGTACAGCCACAGATCGAGGTGCAGCCTCCCGCCGACACGGGGGAGGCCTACGGGCTGAGCCCCGCCAGTCTCACCGTCACCATCGGGTTGGGGCCGTCGCTGTTCGGCGATCGATTCGGGTTGGCCGCCCGGCGCCCGGTCGTGTTCAGCGACCTGCCACCGCTGAATGGGGACAACCTGGATCCCCGCCTGCGCGGCGGCGACCTGTCGGTGCAAGCCTGCGCCGACGACCCCCAGGTGTGCTACCACGCGGTGCGCAACCTGGCCAGGCTCGGCCGGAACATCGTTTCGCCGTACTGGGCGGTGTTGGGTTTCGGTCGAGCCTCCGCCGGACCCGGCCAGCACACACCACGAAACCTCCTGGGATTCAAAGACGGTACCCGCAACATCGCCACCGACGCCGAGTACGCCAAATTCGTCTGGGTCGACCACAGCGACCAGCCGTGGATGAACGGCGGTACCTACCAAGTCGTCCGCAAAATCCGGATGTTGATGGAGACCTGGGATGTCGACCGGATCGGCAATCAGCAGCGGATCTTCGGGCGCACCAAAGAAGAAGGGGCGCCATTGAGCGGCAAGAACGAATTCGACACACCGAATTTCGCCGCCAAAGGCCCCGACGGCAACCCACTCATCGATCCGATGTCTCACGTCGGCCTTGCCGCCCGGGAAAACAACGACGGCATCATGATCCGCCGGCGGTCCTACAACTACACCGACGGCCTCGACGCCAACGGCCAACTCAACGCCGGTCTGCTGTTCATCTCGTACCAAAAAGATCCCGGAGATTTTATCCGCCTGCAGAACCGCCTGGGTGCCCACGATCTGCTCAACGAATACATCCGTCACATCGGCTCGGCAATCTTCGCGGTGCCTCCGGCGCCCGCTGAAGGCCACTACATAGGCCAAACCCTGTTCAGCTGAGCAAATCTCGCTACTGGCGCGTCGCGGGTGCGCCACGGCGCCGCTCGCCGCGTGTGGTGTTTCTGGTCGGGCCGGTGAATCGACCGCACCAAGATCGGCATCACCACCGTCGGCAACCTCATCGGCGGAACGGCGTTCGTGGCGTTGCCGGTCTGGATCGTCGCCCAACTGCAACCGCGCAAGGTCTAGCCAACGGGGGTGGACCTCTGTCCCAGCTACCGAGGACTAAAGCCTCACGACTTGACCCGTCCTCTTGCGATAGCGTCGTTCACGTTGGAGGGAGAACCCATGTCCGCACCCGTCAAAGAACTCGGAATCGTTGTCGCGGTCGACGGTTCGCCGGCGTCAACTGTCGCCGCGGGCTGGGCGGCCCGGGAAGCGGTGATGAGAAACATTCCGCTGACCGTCGTGCACGCCGTGTCGACCCCCGCCGCGACTTTCCCGCCCGTTCCGTACCCCGAGTCCCTCGTCACGAGCCTGGAAGACGAAGGCCAAAAAGCGATCATGCATGCGACGAAAATCGCCGAAGAGGCGATGCCGGCGGGCCGCACGGTACCCATCGGCAGGAAACTGGTGTTCTCAGCGCCCGCGCCGGCCCTGCTGAAGATGTCGCATTCGGCGGAGATGATCGTCATGGGCAGCTCCGGCCGCGGGTTACTGGCACGTGGTCTGCTGGGGTCGGTGAGCTCGACCGTAGTGCGGCATGCGAATTGCCCGGTGGCGGTCCTGCGGGACGAAGAACTGCCGGATCCACAAACCGCTCCCGTCCTCCTGGGCACCGACGGCTCGCCGGCATCCGAACTCGCGACAGAAATCGCGTTCGACGAGGCGTCTCGTCGCGGTGTCGACCTAATAGCCTTCCACGCATGGAGCGACGCCGCGGTGGTCGATGTGTTCGAAATCGATTGGCCGGCAGTCGAAGACGAAGCGAGACGCAGCCTCGCCGAAAGCCTGGCGGGCTGGCAAGAACGCTATCCCGACGTCACCGTCCACCGGCTCATCGCCCAAGACCGGGCGGCGCGCCACATCATCGATCAGTCGCAGACTGCGCAGCTTGTGGTCGTCGGCAGTCACGGTCGGGGCGGCCTGAGCAGGATGGTGTTGGGCTCGGTCAGCAACGCGGTCCTGCACTCGGTCCGGGTACCGGTCATCGTCGCACGGCCGCAATCCGCATAACGCGCTCACCGATCACGCAGCATTCGTAGTCCAGGCGCACAAAGCCGCGACATCACGGCTGGCCGGCGCCGCGCAACCACGTCGCCAAGACATCGCCCGGTTTGGGGATCAGGACGACGAAGCCGCGATACCGCGGTGATGCTTGCGCGACAGCGGTCGGTCGGACCGTGGTGATCAGCGCGAAGCCCGCGCCGAGCGCGTCGTCGAGGCGTCGGCCGAGGCACCCGCGATTCGTCGACGACCGTTGCCCGACACCGTCGAGGCTCAGCAGGCCACCGGCCGCCCGATCCCGTTGTGAATCGCGGCGGGTCGTCGGGAGTCGCTACTCATGCATGACCACCGGCGGGCGTTGCGACGGCGCCGACCGAGAACGCGACATTCCTTCCAACGGCGCCATCATCACCGGCCGCGCCGGGCGTGGTCCACCGCACGTGCGCGGTCCCGGTGACGTGCAAAGTGGCGCCGGTATCGAAATCGACGAAGAGCAAGGCGGCTTCGTCGTCGACGGCCAGGTTGCCATAGCTGTTGAACATGTTGTTCCCCGGAAAATCCGGCCACCACAGCCGGTCCGGCGATTCGACACGGACAAACCCGGGTGGGCCTCCGCGGTGTGATGCGTCGCTACCGCGTGTGGGATGGCTGGTGCCCAAGAAGAACGTGTCGGACGTCGCAATCATCGCTTGATCGGACGGCCCGAGGAGCGTTGCGCGTCCCAAGCGTTTCGAAGCAGGGGCAGCAAGTCGAGGGACATCGATCGCGCGGGGGTGAATGTACTTGGGGCAATTGCCGTACGACTGGTCGATGCGGACGGCCATGCCTGCGTTGTCCGCACCGATAAGTTCGCCGTTTATCCGTAGCCTGCGGCGGGTGGCGAAGTCGATGGCAATCAGGCCGACCTGCTGACCGATTCGGATCTCGTGCAGTGGATCCCCGAGACGGGGAGCGGCCGACACGCGCAATACATCCTCTTGCCCACGGAGAAAACCCGCCGGTGCGGCCAACGGCGAAACCCAGAGCACGCCGTTGTGATCGCGTCCGGTCAGCGCGGCGAACCGCAGGGACGCTAGGAAGCGCGCTGCGCCGTGGGACAGGCCCGACGAGCCAAGCATGTTCTCCAGACGCCCGGCTTCGGCTGCGACACCAGCCCGGCGCTGCACCGCAAGTTCCCCCTCGTGGAACCCCAAGGCGGTCATACCCGCCGTAACAATGTCACCGGCGCAATGCTTCCCACCGGTACGGACAAGCCCAGAAGCTGTCGACGCCGCGGACGTCGTTCCTAGGCGACCGAGATGATGCGTGCAACCGGCCTGCCGCCACGGATGACCTCGATCGTCTGCCCCGCCGCGACCTCATCGAAGTAGTGTCCCGCCCGCTTTCGTAACTCGTCGAGTTCGATCGCCCCACTGACGTCCACCGAAGGCGATGCGGTCTTCGCGTCGCCGGCGGCCACGATTTGCGCGAGCAACCTGCCCTCCCGGACGATACTGATCGTCTCCCCGGCAGCGACCCGATCAAAGCACCGCCCCGCACGCGTTCGCAGTTCGGCGATGCCGACCCAGCCGCCTCCTTCGTTGGATCGCGCCGGGATCGGAGCCGACCTCCGGTCACCGACTGACACGATCCGCGCCACCAGTCTGCCGCGACGTACGACGTCGAATGCCTCCCCGGCGACAACCCGCTCGAGATACGCACAGGCATTACTCCGAAGTTGGCCTAGGCCAATCGTTTCCCGTATCCGCTGCGATTCCGCGCTCATCTGCTGATCGACGGTGCCAACATGTCCTGCCATCCGTCGTCTCCCGTTCTTCTCGAGTTCTCAACCGCGTATCTGACGCCGTCGGGTCCTACCAGTTCGCCGCTCTGTGGGGTGTACACGGCCGGGGGAGGACCCCCGGGGGTGTAGACGCACGGATTTGGTTGCTGCCCATTGCATTCGACGGTTCCCGTTCCGGGCCGCGTCAGTGCGTCGCTGATCGGGGGCGGCGTCCCCGCCACCCTGTCGGAGGGCGCCGGGTTCAGCCCGTTGTTCACCGACGGCGCGGGTATCACCAGGCCTGGTTTCACCGGCTGGTCGCAACGCGCCGCGGGCGCGGGACAGGTCACGATCTGGTTGGGATCGCCGTACCACGGGTTGGTGCCCAGCGGAATGTACGGTTTGGGGTCGCGGCACTCCCGCGGCGTGGCGGCCCGCTTTCCGGGCACGTCGACGCACGGGAGGTTGCGTGCGCCGCGTACGGCGTTGGCGGGAGTGTCTTGCGGTATCTTGCAATAGGTTCCGGATGGCATCGGTGCCAGGCTGGTATCCGCGGGAGACCGCCACTGCGACGCCGGAAGGAATCCGGTCAGGCAGGGCGGGGGCTGGTTGATGGTCAGCGAGGTGCCCAGCGACGCGAAGCCCGGGAAGGCCGACGTCACGGTCTGGCCTTCCGAGGCGCCCTGCGGGTAGGCGACCAGCAATTGCTCGACGCCCTTGTGGTAGCGCTTGAGCATGTCCAGCACGATCGCGAGATTCGCCAATGTCTGCGGCAGTGACTCGCGGACGTCGCCGAATACCTCGTTGACCTGATCGGCGGTGGGTGCCGCCTGAGACAGGATGCTTTGCACGTGCTGGTCGTTGTCCGCGCTCTGCGCGGCCAGGATGTTCAGGTTGTGCGACCAACGTTCGATCGAGTCACCGGAGTTGACCTGACTGTCGATGATCGGTCCGGAGTTTTGAATGATGTCGTTGACATCGGAGATATTGGTCCTGAAGTCACCGGCGATCGCCTGCGTCGCGTCGACCAGGCGTTGCAGCGCGGGACCCAAGCCGCCGACCGCTTGGGCTGTTTCATCGAGCAGCGAGGCGATCTTGTCCTTGGGCAGCACGGCCAGGCCACGGTTGGCCGCGTCCAGCGCCGGCCCGATCTCGGTGGGTATGGTGCCCTTGGTGATGGTCTGGCCCGGCGCGAAGTATTGGCCCGGGTTACCCACCGAAACCAGGTCCAGATACTGTTCACCGACCGCCGAGACCGAATGCACGTTCGCCGACGCGTCGATCGGGATCCTGTAGCGATCGCCGATGCTCATGGTCACCCGCGCGCCCGAAGCGGTCGGGTCGACCGCGGTGACCGTGCCGATGGTCTCCCCGCGATATGTCACGTTGGCGGTCTTGTACAGCCCGCCTGACGCGGGCAGGTCCGCCTTCAGCGTGTAGTGGCCGATGCCCACCGCGCTGGGAATCTGCAAGTAGTACCAGCCGAGCGCGATTGCCGTGATCGCGCTCAAGATGGCGAACATGACCAGTTGGCGCTTGATGAAGCGGGTCAGCATTGCCGGTCCGCCCTCTCGACCAGCGGGCCGCCCGGGACGTCATTGGGGTTCGGCGTATAGCGGACGTCGGGGATCATCGTTTCCGGGTCGCGGCCCCACGCTTGCTCGAGCGCGCGCAGCGCTCCGGAGAACCCCGTCCCGGTGAGGACCGCGTTGTCGACGGCGCTCATGGTCAGGTCGAGCGTCAGCGACAGGTTGAAGTAGTCGCCACGAAACGCCTTGGGAACGGCGTCGATGTCGAACGGCCGGACGAGGATCAGCTTGAGTGCGCGAATCAAATACGGTGCTGCGCGGCCGAGTTCCCGCAGCGGGCACTGCAGGGCCAGCAGATCCTGGTGGAGGTCGCCCCGCGCGGCCGACAGGTATTGGTCGGCCAGCGCGCTGAGCCGTCCGGTCGCGTCGACCGCGTTGATCAGAAGGTTCTGTTTGTCGGCGAAATGCTGGAGCAGGGGAGGGAATTCCGTGAGGACCCGGTCCAAAACGTTGGCACGGGGACCCACGTACGCCAGTAGCCGGTTGGTGGAATCGATGGCACGGGTGATGTCGGCGCGTTGCTCGTCGAGCCGGGCGGTGAAGGTGTCGAGCTTGCCGAGGAAGGCGCGGATCTGGTCGGCCCGCCCGTTCACGATGTCGTAGACCTCGTTCTGCAGCACTTCGAGGTTCGGGATGCCGCCTCCGCGCAGCACGATGGCGAGACCTGCCAGCGTCTGCTCGGTGGTGGGATAGGTGGACGCGTTCTTCAGCGGGATGGTGTCGCCGTCTCGCAGCAGCTCCGGGGACGGGTTGCGTGGCACGGCCAGCTCCACATGCTGTGAACCGAGCAGGCTGGTCTGGCCGATCTTGGCGGTTGCGTTCTTGGGCAACTTGACGCCCCTGCCCAGACGTAGCGTCAGGGTCGCCACCCAGTTCTTCAGTTCGATCGCGCGTACCGTCCCGACGAACACATCGGCCACCCGCACCCGGCTGTTGTCGTTGAGGGCCAAAGTGTTCGGTAGCTGCACGTAGACGGTGTAGGAGCCGGGCCCAGAGCCCGGGCCGCCGGGCATCGGCACGTTCGCGATTCCGTGCCACTTCGCGCATGACGTCAGCATCGCCGCGGCACTCAACACGGCCAGGCCCTGCCAGGCCCGGCGGCGGGCCCGAATTACCAGAGCGCCCATCATGATCCCGGTCCTGTCGGTGCGGCCGCCGGTGTCGGCGCAACCGGACCCGGTATCACGCCCGGCCCCGGGGCCGGCGGGGGGATGGGCACTTGTGGGGCGCGCAGTCCGATGGGCGGCGAAATCGGGTTCTCGTCGTACGCATTCGGCGGCCCTGGCGGGGTTTGCAAGCCTGGGGGAGGAGGTGGGGCGTCCACGCCGCCCATGAGTTCGGCCAGAGATTCGGGGGTCATCAAGCTCCCGGTGACCGGCCCGACCTGGGTGCCCTGCATGCCGGGGGCGGCGACCCAGCCGGGCTGGGTGTTGCGGTGCGAGAACGGTGTGTCGGGCACCCAGATCCCGGGAACGGTGGTGTCCTTGTAGCCGTTCGGTGGCCGCAGCCGCGGCTCGGAGTAGGCAACCTCCTTGGGCAGCGTCTCGGCGGTGCTGAACAGGTTCAGTCCAACCGGCAAGTAATTGAACTTGATCGCATCGAGGATCGGTGCCAGGTATTGCGCACACAGTTCGGCGGATTCCTGATAACCCAGTCGGCTACCGGCCTGAATCATGCTGCAGACGAACTGCATCGGGTTCGCAAAGTTCGGGATCGCTGGGATGGACATGACGGCGCCGTGCGACGGGTGGTAGATCTGGCTCAGGTTCGTCTCGAGCGTCGGTAGGACATGCAGGGCCGTTTCCAAACCGTTCAGCGGGTCGGGTTGGACCAGCGTGGTGGTCAGGGTGGCGAGGTTGTCGACGTCGTGCCCGAGAACCTCGCGGTTCTTGGTCAAGAACGGCCGCAGCGCGGACAGCAGGCTGTCGAATTGCCTTAGCGCACCGGTGAGGTCGCGGTCGGAGCCGGTCAACTTGTCGGTGAACTGGGCCAGGTTTTTGTTGAGCGCGACGAACTGCTGGTCGTCTTTGTGTAGGGCGTTGACGAACTGGGCCAGGCTGCGCACCACGGCAAAGAAGTCGCCACGGCCCTCGTTCAGCGCGGTCAACGACCGTGACAGGCTGTTCAACGTGGTGTTGATCTGCGTGCCCTTCCCGGCCAGCCCATCCGCGAACGACTCGATGGCGTCCCCGAAGGGGCCCTTGGGCTGCTCGGGTGTCGGACCGAGTTTGTTGATGATGTTGGCGACGCTTTCGCGCAGTTCGTCCCACTCCGTCGGCACCTGTGTGCGCTCGATGGGGATCACCGCGTTATCGCCCATCACCGGACCACCTTTGTAGGGTGGCTCCAACTGAATGCTTCGCGACGCCACCAGGGTGGGGCTGATAACCACGGCGGACGCGTTGGCCGGCACCTTGTATCTGTTGTCGTAGTGAAACGTCACCCTCATTTTGTTGCCGGCCGGTTCGATCTTGTCGACCGAACCCACGCGGACACCCATGATTTGGACTTTGTCTCCGGAATAGAGCGCGTTCGCCGCTGGGAGGTAGGCGATTACGGTGTTCGTGGTCAGCTTGCGGTAGACCTGCCAGCCGACGACCAGCCCGATCAGGGTCACCAGCGCCACGAGCGCTCCGATGACCGTCCGGGGCCGCGGTTTATGGATATGGCGGACGGCGCTCAATTCTGATTCCCTCCCGTGATGCCACTGCCTCCGGTGCCACCGGGATTGATGAACGGTACGGGCAGCTGCTGCCCGGGCCCCGGTGATGCGGGTGACCCCGGCGGCAGCCCGGGCGCGAACGCCGACGGTGGCGGGGTGGGGCCCGCGGGTTGCAGGTTCTCGGTGCGTGCCCCAGGCGGTGCTTGCGTGGGGAGCGGCACCGGTGTGCCCGGCACGGCCGGCGGCGGGTCGCCCGGCCGGCCGGCGATCGGGATTCCCGGCGTAGGTGGCAGGCCGTTGGGATTCGGCGGTGACGTCGCGACGTCGATCGGTGCCGGGAAACTTCCGCCGAATGCGCCGACGTCAACCCCCGTGCACGGCAACGGGTTCCACGGGCGCGGCAGCGCGTCAGCCGGCGGTGTGTACGAGCACGCCGTTCCCGGGGGGACTGCCGGCCCCGGATGATCCGGGGTGCCTTCCAGTACTGGAGGCGCGGGCGGCGGGGCCCCGTTGGGGAATCGGGTGCCATTGGGGTCGGGCCAACGGAACTCGGGAAGCCCCGCACTGCGCCAGAAGTCCTCCGGGTCGATACCGCGCTTCTTGAAGGCGGCGTCGACGAACGGCTGCAAGACCCAGTACGGCAGCAGGTTGGATAGGACGATCTTGAAATAAGGCCCCGAAGCGACGGATTCTCCAAGCGATGCGGCGAATTGGCTGACGTACGTGAGGGTTTGGGCCAGGTCGTCCTTGCGTGCCACTAGCACGTCGCTGATGGCGCGCAACTGCTCGAGCACCGGATTAAGATTTGGATTGTCGTCGATGAACCCCTGCACCTGTGCGGAGAAGGCGGAAACGTTCTGCAGTAGGGCGCCGATGGCTCGGCCACGTTCGTTGAACGCGGCCAGCAGCGTTTTCGTGTTGACCAGCAACCGGTTGATTTGTTCGCTGCGGTCACCAAGCACGCTGGCCACTTGATGGGCCTGTGCGAGTAGATGTTTGAGCTGTTCGTCGCGTTTACCGATGGTGTCGGAGAATTTGGCTAAACCGTCGAGTGCGGAACTCAGATGCGGATAGGTCTGATCGACGGTCTGCGACAGGACATTCAGCGATTGCTTGACCGTGTCGATGTCCCAACCGGTAGCGGCCTTGGTGACGTCGAAGGCCGCGTCGTAGAGCTGATAGGGGGTGGCGCTTTGGCCCAGCGGCAACACCTCCCTTGGCCGCAACGTCCGGGTTCCGCGTGGCTCGATCTCGAGCACCTTCTTGCCCAGGATGGTGTCCGTCTTAATCGCGAGTCGGCTCTCGCTTCCGATGGTGTTGGCGCCGAGGGAGAACTTGATGAGCACGTGGTCGCCGGCGATCTCGAATGCCTCCACCTTGCCTACATTCACCCCTGAGATGCGCACTTTGTCTCCCTTGATCAGTTGACCGGTGTCGGTGAACTGCCCGTAGTAGCTCGGACTGGCGAATATCATCGGGATGCTGGTGAAGCTTTGGCCGACGGCGACCGCGAGCACCATCACGGTGATGCCCATAAGCCCCACCCGGCCGCGGTTGAATTCGGTCAGCGTTCTCATTGCGGCGTGCACCTACCGGTGGGCTGCTGCCAAATCCGAACCGTGCGTACCGGGCCGCCGGCCTGCAACCCGTTCCACTTGATCGTGAGGTCGCAGACGTAGAAGTTCACCCAGTCGCCGTAAAGCCCGATGCTGCGTCCGATCAGGTTAAGCGCGGTCGGCGTCTTGTGGATCAGATCGCCTAGCTGATCGCGTTGGTCGACAAGCGGCTGTTGCAGAGCCTGCAAATAGTTGATCGCCTTGTGCAGCAGAGCGCGGTTGTCGGCGAGCAGGTCGGCCACCGTTCCAGCGGCGTTGGAGATGTTCGCGGTGCCGGCGGCCAGCGGGTCGGCGTGGTTGCTCAGCCCGGTGATCAGCCTTTCGAAGTTATCGACTGTCTGGTCGAACTCGTTACGATGCCGAACCGTGGTGTCCAGCACTACGTTCAGGTTCTTGATCACCTCACCGATCGCCTCGTCGCGTTCGGCGATGTGCGCGCTCAACCGGGCGGTCTGGTCGAGGATGTCGTTGATGGTGCCGCCCTGACCCTGGAACACGGTGACGATCGCCGACGCGATGGTGTTGACCTTTTCCGGATCGAGCGCGCGGAACAGTGGCTTGAAACCGCCGATCAGGGCGTCGAGATCCAGTGCAGGTGCGGTTCGAGACAGCGGGATGAAACCGCCGGGCGGTAGGACCCGGTCCGCGCCCTCGCCCTCGCCGCGCTGAAGCTCCAAGTAGCGGTCGGCGAACAAGTTCAAATAGCGGATCTGCGCTGTCGTCGACTGATACAGCGTTGTCGACCGGTCGACTTCGAAGTCCACCAACACCCGCTGGCCGCCGTCGATCAGCCGCACCGCTTTGACTTTGCCGACCTCCACGCCGGCGGCGCGGACGAACTGGCCGCTTTTCAGCCCGCCGGCATTCCGGAACTCCGCGGAATAGCCGTTGGTGCTGTTGAAGCGCATCTGAGCGAACACCACGACGATCGACGCGGTGATCAACAGCAGCACCAGCGAGACGATGCCGAGCTTGATCGCGGAGCCGGTGATCCTCATGGGTTGATCGTGTTGTCCCCGACTTGGCGGCCCCACACGTATTCGATCGCGTACGGCGAGCCGGTTTCCAGGTGGTTATACGGCGCCAGGCTGGCGCCCGTGTCCACCACCAAACTCGGCGCCGGCCACAGGTCGCGGGTGATTGTCTGCCAGCAACCCGGCGCACCCCCCGGACCGCCGCGAGCGTTCACCCGCGGCAGATTATCCGGATACACAAAGGGATTCGGCGCTCCACCGACGAGCCCGGCCAGGCCGAGGAGCCCCATTGTGGCGGCCGTGCCGGCCAACCCGGGGAGGGTGAGGATTCCTCCCAATCCCGACGTCAGCTCTGTCATCGTTCTGAGCGCGTAGCCATTGCCGCCACCCGTCGACGCATAGGCCGCCGGCTCCTCGTCGTAGTAGTTGCGGATGGTGCAGAAGATCTCGGGGCTGTAGGTATCGAGCAGTCCGGCGGTAGTCACCAGATCGGCGGCCCCCCGCTGCAGGTAGGGGCCCCCGCGGGCGAAGATGTCCTCGCCGGTGTTGCCCAGCCCGGCCGCGGCCAACAGCGCGGCATCCAAATCGGCCTCCTGGCGGTGCACCGTGCGCGCCGTGGTCACGGCGTTGTCGAGGGCGTTCAACAGATCCGGCGACGCGTCGGCGTAGATGTCGCCCAAGGCCGCGAGCTGTTGGATGTCGTGGCGAATCTGCGGCATCTGCGGATTGAGGTCGTCGAGGATGGCGTTGGCGTTGACGAGCGACTGCCCGAACTTGGCACCCAGCCCGGTCAGCGCTTGCGCGGCCGCGGACAGGGTCAGGTTGACCTTGACCGGATCCACCTTTTCCGTGATCGAGGTCAGCGTCTCGAACAGCGTGTTGAATTCCGTTGTCACCGACCTCGCGTCAATCACGTGTCGCGGCGTGATGCGTTGCGGGCTTGGGTTTTTCGGCGAGGACAACGACACATACTTGTTACCGAATACCGTAGTGGCCTTGATATTGGCGTCCACGTTGGCCGGAATGAGTTCGAGGTACTTGGAATTCACGTTCAAAGCGAACTCGGCCGCCGGTATGCCGTCACGCTGGATCTCCGAAATACCGGCTACCCGGCCGATTTCCACTCCGTTATAGGTGACCTTCGATCCCGGATCCATCACCAAGCCCGCCCGGGGGGCCAACATCGTCAGGTGTGTCGTCGGCGAGAACTGGCCCCGAAACTGCAACCACACGAACCCCAACACCGCCGCGAAAACCAGCAAGAACACCAGCGCCGCCGTCCGGTACGGCGGAATGTGTTGCGGGTTTTCCTTCGCCGGGGTACTCATGGCCGCTACACGGTGAGGTTGAAATTGGGTGTCTTGCCATAGACCGCCATCGCGGTCAGGACGACGACCACCACGATCGTGATCAACGAAAGACGCATCGACCGGCCTACCGCCTCACCGACGCCGACCGGCCCGCCGGTGGCGGTGTAGCCGTAGTAGCAGTGGGTGCTCATTACGACCATCGCGACCAGGATCACCTCGGCGAAGGACCAGCCCACGTCGTTGAGGCGAAGGAATGTGTGGAAGTAGTGGTTGTACGTGCCCACGGACTGCCCGTAGAAGAAGACCGTGGTGACCTGCTGGGAGAGGAAGGCCATCGTCATCGCCAATCCGTAGAGCGGAACGATGACGATCAGACCCGCCACCACCCGGGTGGACGCCAGGTAGGCGACCGACCGGATACTCATCACCTCGAGCGCGTCGATCTCCTCGCTGATGCGCATGGCGCCCAGTTCGGCGGTGGCGCCCGCGCCGACCGTGGCGGCCAGCGCCTGACCGGCGGCCACCGGCGCCACGAACCGGACGTTGACCAGTGCGGCCAGAAACCCGGTAAATGCTTCGACACCGATGTTGCCCAGCGTCGCGTAGCCCTGGATCGCGACCAGCGAGCCGGCGGACAAGGTGATGAAGCCGATGATCGCCGAGGTGCCGCCGACCACGGCCATCGCGCCGGCACCCATCCCCATCTGGGCAACCATTCGTAGCAGTTCTCTGCGGTAGCGGTGTACGGCGAAGGGGATTTGTCCCACCGCGGTCATGGCGAACCAGACCATCTGTCCGATCTCGACCAGTAGGTGGTCCGGGGCGGCCCCGTATCGGGCGAGGGTGGCACGTGGAAAGTTCATGTGCCGTGCGGCGGCCACCGTCATATCAGCGCCCCGTTCCGAACCGGACGCCAATGGTGGTCAACGCTGCGTTGACCGCGAACAGCGCGATGAAACACAACACCACCGTCTCGTTGACGGCGGTACCCAAACCTTTGGACCCGCCGCGGACGATGAGCCCGCGGTAACAGCCGACGAGGCCGGCGATCAGACCGAACGTCGCGGCCTTGATGAAGGCGATCACTACCTCGGGAAGACCGGTGAGCGCCGTCAACGTGGACAGGTAGGCACCGCTCGAAACGTTCTGCAAATAGACGCTGAAGAGGTAGCCGCCCCCCAGGCCGACCGCGACCACGAGGCCGTTGAGCAGCACCGCGACCAGCGTCGAGGCAACGACGCGGGGCACCACGAGTCGGTGGATCGGATCGATGCCGAGGACCTCGAGCGCATCGATTTCCTCGCGGATGGTGCGCGCGCCGAGGTCGGCGCAGATGGCGGTGCCGCCCGCACCGGCGACCACCAGCACCGTCACGATCGGACCGAGCTGGGTGACCGCGCCGATCGCGGCTCCCGCACCGGAGACGTCGGAGGCGCCGATCTCGGCCAGCAGGAGGTTGAGCGTGAAGATGAGGAGCACGGTTTCCGGAATGGACACTGCGATGGTGGGCAGCAGCGACACTCGCATGAGAAACCAGCCGTTCCAGATGAACTCGCGCCACTCGAACGGTTGGCTCAGCGCTTTGGCGGTCAGCACACACATCCGGAAGAACCCGCCGGCCACTTCCGTGCCGGGCCGCACATGCCGGCCCAGCCTGCCGGCCACCGAGAGCGACGCGGTCATCGGCACACCCCTTGACGCGACGCCGAATCGGATCGCAGTGCCGATTGCCCGAGCGGGCAGCACACCATGACGGGACGGAGATGGGAAGGGTCAACGCGCCGCCGATTTGCGGTCCGCTTCGCCGCGCAACCAGATCGCGAAAAGTCTTGTGCTGCAGCAGGTCTCGGATGCATCGAGAACGACGAAGCCAGCGGGCGTCTTTGTCGCCGCCGTACCATTGGGCGCGCCCCGCCGCGTGCCGTATCGCCTCGCTTCCGGGGGCTCTCGAGCCGGCGATCCTTCGGAACGGCACCCCGGAACCGGCCACTCAGCTCCATGCCACCCTCGTTTGCGCCACGCAGCCACTATGGCATTAGACCGTACGGTCAGTCAATAACAACGCGTAACCCATGGGCGCTGCGACTGACGCACCCGTACGGCGCGTCTCGCCGCGGTAGCCAATATCTTGATTACTATCAGGCAATTCAGCACATTAAGGCGACGCTGACGCGCATACTTCACCGTTGCAGGGGTTGCTCAGGGCGCAAGAATACCAACCGTATACCGACCGTGCGTACAGTAATTGGCCCGGCGCCATATGCGATCGGGCCATCAACGGGAAGCGTTGAGCCCAAATAGTTTACGGAGGTTACGTGGTCAACCAGCGGGATTTGCGACGGTGGCGAGGCACTCGCGCACCACTGAGACGACGTTCGCGGAAGGATCCGCCCACTTGCTCAGACCCAGGCGGTCGAGTAGGAGTCCGCCGAGGAACACGTCGACGAAAGCGGCGCCGACTTGTTCGGGCGTCCTCGAAGCGGCGGGATCGAACCACACCCACATCCACTGCAGCGATCCCCAGAGCTGCAGCGCCGCCAATTCGACGTCGACGCTTCGGAACACTCCGTACTCGATTCCATTGCGGATCTCGTCAATGGCTAGGTGTTGCAATTGATGGCGCAGTTTTCGCACCTGTTGCATCGCCGGGTCATCGGACAACTGAACCACTTCGCGCTGGCTTGCCACCGTCGCGTCGCGGGCCACCACTTGCAGCAATGCCGAGGCGTAGATGATTGCCGCGATGCGCTCGTGCGGCGCGGCCAGGCGAGCCCACGCCATCTGTAGCGCATCGAGTTGGCGGGTCAGATGGGCCTCTTCTAGCTCCCGCAACATCTGCGCTTTAGTCCCGAAGTGATGAACAATGGTGCCCTTCGACATGCCGAGCTCGTCGGCAATGTCACCCATATTCGTTCTGTCGTAGCCGCGCTCGGCGACATAGCGGACAAACGCGTCGAAAATCTCGCCACGCCTACCAGGCGATCGCGGCATCTTTCACCCTTCGGTTCCGAAACTAACCGTACGAACGGTCTATCATATGCTTCGCGCTGTCAAGATCCCGGTAAGCCGCGGCACCGTTTCGGCCCATGATTGTGCGGGACCATACCGAAGCGCCCTGCATGGCACCCTCTCGGCCATCAGGCCACCACATTGTTAGGCGCCGACCGGCGGGTCAGTGGCGGCCGTGAGCGGATTAGCCGCCGACCGGTGTCTACAACGCCCGGGGGCCGCCGAAGCGGTCCGGTGCGGTGACGACATAGGTGCCCGCCTTGGGTTCTGGCTGGATCTCGCCGGCGGTGTAGATGGTCATGAGCTCTCTGCCGTCGCAGTCCGCGACGCAAACATAGGTGTCCGTGTCTGCGTCATATTCGAAACTGTCCCAAGCCAATACGAACGCCAAGCAGTTGCCGTCTCGGTCTGTGACAACAAGCTTGTGCACCCCGGACTCCTTTAACAGCTCTGCATCCTGTGCGCGCTGCCGAGGGATCTGGTCGTCCTGGACCTCCAAGCTGTTCAGCATCTGTCCGCTACCTCCTTTGGCCCGGTGCTCAAGTACTCGAGGACCTCGAACCTGCCAGAGACGTTTCTACCGGTGTGCCAGGCCCGCCAGGGCATTACGGCCCTTTTCACAGGGCCGTAAGTCGCTAAGCCAACGGCGCACCGCAGCGAATGCGCCTCGGCTCGAAATCGCCCGGCGTCAACAAGTCGCAGCCCACCTCGCTATGCCCGTGTACCTACGAGCCCGATTCACGCGTTGCCGGTGCACGGGTAGCCTTTCGGTCCTGCTACACCCCCTGCGCACGAGGTGCGGAGCGCGCGGCGGGGCAAAACGCCGCTAGCAGCGCTCCGCCGGCGAAGATCGCCGCGGTCAGCCACGCGAAGCGTCCGTCGGGAGCGAAGCCCTCGGCGGCAATAAGCGACAGGGCATAGGCCGCCATCGCGGCACCGGTTAGCACTACCGGTTCCGTCCAGCGCTGGGTGAGCGGGATACCGAGCAGGGGCAGGGGAGCCGCGAAAAGCTCTCGCGCCCAGAACAGCAGCACCATCTCGACCGCGGCCACCGCGCTGAGGACGACCACCCATTCCAGCCGGGCCAGCCACCAGTCGGCACTACCTTCAGGCGGCTGCGGCAATAGGCCGGCCGGATAGCCGACGATCGCCACGATCACGACGGGAATCATGTGCCACAGGTAGAGAGCCATGATGTTGTTGTTGGCAATGGACAGCGCGCGCTCGACGCGCATGGTGCGCAGCGCGCGGTTGAGCACCGGAGCGGCTGCCATCGCAATTCCCGTCTGGGCGCACCCGAACGCCAAGAGCGCCACGGTCGGTGGCGTCGTGTTGTCGATGGTCTGTCCGGGAACTCCGATCATGCTGACCGGATAGATTCTCAGCCAAACCAGCAGCGCCAGCGCTGCCGCGGAAGCACCTGCCAGTAGCCAGGGTCTGCGACCGGCCAATGACCCACCGTGCCAGGCGATCCCAAGCTGATGCAGGCTGCCCCAGCCCAGCAGATAATTCACCCAGTTGAGGTAAGGCACGTGGCCCGCGAGCCGAGCCACATCCACCGCCGCAACGGCCAATGCGAGCACAGCCAACACCAGCAGCCCCCAACGGCGTTGTGCGGCAATCGCAATCGGCGTCAGTGAGACAACCACCATATATACGGCCAGGAACCACAGGTGCATCGCGACCGCCCAGCCGGCATATTCGAGGACCGAGCCGGCCACACCGCAGGCACCCAGGACCACCACAACCACCGACACGACTGCGATGTACACCGCCGTCGGCCCGAGGACTCGCGCCAACCGGCGCTGCACCCAGCTTCGACGTGAAACTCCCTCGGTGTCGTGCCGATGCGTCCAGGACACGGCGCCGGCGTAGCCGGCAACCAGGAAGAACGCGGGGACAGCCTGGAACGGCCAGGTCAGCCATTGGGTCCAGGGCAGGTCGACGAGCGGATTCTGCCGGCCGAACTGTCCGTCGTGGTAGGTCACGGATCCGGCGAGCCAGTGTCCTAAGACGATCAGGACCACGCCCGATACGCGGTAGTAGTCGACCGCCAGATTGCGCTCCGGTGTGTTTGCGCGGTCCATCAGATCGGGGGAAGCTCGACGCGGTCCACAGCGCCACGGTACCGTCCAGCACTCAGCGGTCTCGCGTAACCGTAGGACAGGAGACATCCCATGAAACTGGCTTACCTTGCCCAGCTACAAGTTGGCCGCCTCGGGCTGGGTGCGATGGGGATGTCGGCGGCGTACGCCGGCGCGGGCAGTGACGATGCGGAATCGATCCGCACCGTTCATCGCGCCATCGACCTGGGTGTCACGCTGATCGACACCGCCGAGGTCTACGGACCGTATGTCAACGAGGAACTTCTGGCCCGGGCCCTGCGGGGCCGACGCGATCAAGTAGTCCTGGCAACCAAATTCGGTCTGATCTCGCACACCGGCCGCGAGGGTCTGGACAGCAGCCCAGCCAACATCCGCATCGCCGTGGACGGTTCGCTGCAACGGCTGGCGACCGATCACATCGATCTGTACTACCAGCACCGACGAGACCGCCAGACCCCGATCGAAGACACGATCGGTGCGCTGGCCGACTTGGTTGCCGCCGGGAAGATCCGGCACATCGGTCTGTCCGAAGTGGGCGTGGAAACCATCCGTCGCGCCCACGCCGTGCACCCCATCACGGCGGTCCAATCCGAGTACTCGCTGTGGACGCGCGATCAAGAAGACCAGATTTTGCCGACGCTGCGCGCATTGGGGGTCGGGTTTGTCGCTTACTCTCCATTGGGCCGTGGCTTGCTCACCGGCGCCATCCGCTCCACACAGGAGCTGCCCGATACCGACTATCGCAAGACGAACCCGCGGTTTTTCGAGGACAACTTCACGCACAACCTGAAATGTGCTGACGAG
Organism: Mycobacterium sp. NGS56; assembly: GCF_059812425.1. Lineage (NCBI taxonomy): Bacteria > Bacillati > Actinomycetota > Actinomycetes > Mycobacteriales > Mycobacteriaceae > Mycobacterium > Mycobacterium sp. NGS56. The sequence goes on along the minus strand of NZ_JCALCQ010000003.1, from coordinate 303,967 downwards.
GTCCGCGATATCAGCGCCGACGTCGGTGCCACCCCTGCTCAGGTCGCGTTGGCCTGGCTGCTGGCGAAAGGCCCTGACATCGTGCCGATTCCGGGAACCAAACGTGTAACGCGGCTGGAAGAAAACGTCGGCGCTGACGCGGTAGAACTGACGGCCGACCAATTGGCCAGACTCGATCGCCTCCCCCCGCCCGTGGGAGGGCATCACGCCGAGGCGCAGATGGCGTGGATCGACCGCTAGTGGCCGACAAGAAACTGGTGATCGGCGCCAGCGGATTTCTGGGATCACATGTCACGCGGCAACTCGTGGCGGCGGGCGCCGACGTGCGAGTGATGCTGCGCCGCAGCAGTTCCACCGCGGGGATCGACGACCTCGATGTCGAGCGCCGTTACGGCGACGTGTTCGATGACGATGCCCTGCGTGCCGCGATGGCAGGCTGCGACGTCGTCTACTACTGCGTCGTCGACGCCAGAATGTGGCTGCGCGATCCGGCGCCGCTGTTCCGCACTAATGTCGAAGGCCTGCGCCACGTTCTGGATGCCGCCCTGGAAGCGGACCTGCGCAGATTCGTATATACCAGCACAGCAGGCACGTTGGCGATCAGCGACACCAAACCCGTCACCGAAGACGACCCGCACAATTGGGACCAGGGCGGGGCATACATCCAAGCGCGCAAGGCCGGCGAAGACCTGCTGCTGTCGTACGCGCGCGACAGGGGGCTGCCCGGCGTCGCGATGTGCGTTTCCACCACCTACGGTCCCGGGGATTGGGCGCCGACCCCACACGGCTCCCTGATCGGCCTCGTCGCCAAGGGCCGATTCCCGTTCTACTTCGGCTACTCAGCCGAAGTGGTGGGAATCGAAGACGCCGCCAGGGCAATGCTTTTGGCCGCCGAGCGCGGGCGCCACGGCCAACGCTACATCGTCTCGGATCGCTACATGAGCATCCGGGAATTGCATCGCATCGCTGCCACGGCCGTGGGCAGGCGTCCACCGCGCCTGGGAATCCCGATGGCTGCGTTGCGGGCCGGTGCACGCGTCAACGACGCGGCGGCCCGACTGCTGCGTCGCGACCTGCCGTTCGCCTACGCGGGGATCCGGATGGCCGAACTGATGTCGCCGCTGGACCACAGCAAGGCGACCCGCGAACTTGGCTGGACGCCCGAACCCGTCGAAAACTCGATCCGCAAAGCCGCCGCCTTCTTCGCGTCGCGCTAGTCCGGTCAGTCGACACTGGCCAAAGCCGCTGTGCCGTACTTCTTTTCGATCAACGACCACGGATCGGCGTAGGGGCCGCGCCCCTCGAACCGGCGCTGAACGAAAAATAGGGCACGCAGCGCGGGCCGTAGCAGTGGCGCAATAAGGCGCAGCACGATGCGCATGCGGCCCTGCGACTCGGCGATCCACTCCAGCGTCTGGCTCCAATCGTGCTCTTGGAAGTCCAGCAGCGTCTGCGCTTCGGCGGTGTCGTACCAGCCGGTGAAACTCCAACCGCGGTCGTCGGCCGGGTCGCCGGGCAGACCGGCCGAGGGGCCGAGCGGACCGAGGCCGGCGGCGCTCATCAGGTCGTCCTGCAGTTGGTGTTGTAGCAGCACGTACGTTTCGTTACCACCGATGAGCAGGACTTTGCCGGAAATCGATGCCTCACGATCGACGCCGTTGGCGAACGCCAGCGCCACATCACGCGCATCCACCGCGTGTATGCGGTTGTCGCTGGGCATCGAACGCATCAGGATCAGGTAGTCACCGTTGATGCCGGCCTGTATGTCGGGCGAGATGACCCCCGCGAGGCGGAAGAGCGCATAGGGCAGGCGGCTACCGCGGATCGCCGCCTCGGCGAGGACCTTGTCCTGGCCGTATTGATCGATGGGGTTCACCGGGGTGTCCGGGGTGATTCGCTCGGGCTGACGGTACGGGTTTCGCGATCCGTACACCGCGGCGCTTGACGCCATCAGGAACATCGGCGGGCGGGCGAGTGCCGAACAGGCCGTCAGGAGATTCTCGGTGCCACCGACATTGACGCGCCGTGCCAGTTCGGGGTTGCGGTACGACGGCGGGGACACGATGGCGGCCAGGTGGACGATGGCGCCGGGCCGATGGGCGGCCAGAAGCTGGTTTACCGCCTCGGCATCCAACAGGTCGGTGTATGCGGCGATCAGCGTTCCCGGGCGTCCATCGCGGGCAAGTTCTTTTTCGGCGGCGAGCGTGTCGTCGTTGCGCAGATCCATCGCGATGACGGTCCGTCCCCGCTCCAGCAGGATCTGCGTGCAGCGCCGACCGACCAGGCCGAACGCGCCGGTGACCAATACGGTGTCGACGGTCACGGCCGCATCATCGATCCATCAACCGGCCGGCGATCTCGCCGATTGCCCTGCGGATTCGGGGAGAGACGTAGACCGAGAAGAACGGCATCACGATGTCCTCGCGGAGTCGAGTTAGCTTGGAGCTTTTGATAAGCCAATGGCCGGCGACGCTCTCATAGGTCTCGTGATAGTGGCCGTAGCCGACCAGAGTAATCCCGGGCCCGAATCGGACGACGTCTTGCAGCGCCCAAATCCCGCGCGCGGTCGTCGCCGAGGTGAGCTCGATTTCGGGTGTGTGTACGTGGTGAGCGGTGGGCTGCGTCGGGCGGCCAAGGGCCCGACGGGTGAACGCCACGAAGTCATCGGCGCCGGCGACCAGCTTGCCGCCGGCTTCGGACGTGTCGCTGACGAAGTCGTCGGCAAAGAGCGTCCGCCAGGCGGCCCAATCCTTGGTGTCCAGGTAGCGGCAGTAGCGGGCCTTGAGCAGCTTGATCGATTCGATCGCCGGCAGCGTCCCGTCGATCAGGCCTTCCGCGCGCTGTGTCATTGCGGCTCGATTCTTTTCGTAAGGGTCGCGGCGTGACGTTTCACGGGCGAAGTGTAAACCCGTCATCCTTTGAAATAGACGATCTGATGCGTGGTGGCCAGCAGCCCGCCGTCGGCCGTCCACACTTTCGCGCTCTGGTCGAAATAGCCGCGGGAGAAGCGGTTGGCGTGGGCAGTGGCCAGCACGAAGTCGCTCGCAACGGCGTCGAGTTCAGGCTGGTCTGCGTGAAAATACGTGGTCAACGAGATGGTTCCGGACGGGATGAAGCCGTGGCGCAGGAATACTCGCGGGTAGAAGATGTCACACAGCGCGGCAAGCGCCGGGTAGTCGACCGGGCGTCCCGCGCTGTCGCGGACCCACAGCGTGGACGTCGACGACCGGCTCGGGTTTCCGCCTTTACCGGGCATCGCACCTTCGACGTACCGCATGTCATACAGGCTGGTCCATCGAACGAGGCCCGGATCGACCGCGGGCACTTGCTCGGGGGCCGGCGCTTGTGGCGGGTGGCTTTCCGTGTCGGCCCAGCTCTCGCGCCGGATCGCAAAGATCGCGGTCGCCGTCGTTTTGACCACGTCGTCCTGGCTGAGCTCGACAATCCAGTGCTGGTTGGTGCGGTTGGTGCGTGCCGCCCGCAGGGTGACGTCAAAGTCGCCGTCGGCGATGGGGGCGGCGTAGTTGACGGTCAGGGCCAGCGGTTTCCCGATGCACTCGGGATGTGCTTCGACCGCACGCAGCATGACGGCGGCGGTGATGCCTCCGAACGGTCCGACCATGTTCGCCCATTCGGGGTGGGTGCGGCCCCGGCTGACGTTCGCGCCGAGGGTGTCGAGCTGGAGGGCTTCGTCGAAGGGATGTGGGTCGGCCATGTGGGGTTCCTCGTTCGCCAGAGCGTGAAGCGTGCGGCCGGGCCGCGCATTCGTCACGCCCGGCTCGAGTCGACCGCAGATTACTTGCGGGCGGCCTCGCTACCGACACGGGGCCCTGGCGTCCGCTGATGTACGGTCCTGCGAGACAACCTCACCGAAAGCGAGCCCGATGGTGAACCCCAAGGACGACACCGACCAATCTCCCGCCCAACTGATCGACGCCAGGATCAAGGAATTGGGGGATTGGCGCGGTGAGATGCTCGCTCGCATCAGGGATCTGATCAAGAAAGCCGACCCCGAAGTGGTCGAACAGTGGAAGTGGCGGGGCGTTCCAACCTGGTATCACGGCGGGATGATCTGCACCGGCGAGACGTACAAGAACGTCGTGAAGATGACCTTCGCCAAGGGCGCGTCGCTGCAGGATCCCGCAGGTCTGTTCAACTCCACGCTGGACGGAAACACCAGACGCGCGATCGACTTCCACGAGGGCGACGAGATCGATGAGGACGCGCTGACCGCACTGATTCGTGCCGCGGTGAAGTTGAACAGTTCGTAAGGCGCCGACCTGTACACCCAGAACGGGGTGCTGTACAGTCGCCCAGCACAAGGTCGACGCTCGAATGGGAGGCCATCCGGTGACTTCCGAGTCGGTCGAGGAATTTCGGAACCGGGCCAGAATCTGGCTGGCGGCGACCATGCCGCGACTCGATCCGGCCGAGGCGGCGCTGCTGGAGCGCGATGAACTGCCGTCGTGGCACCGGGCTCGAGAACTGCAAAGGCTGCTGTGGGAAGGCGGATTCGCCGGGATCTGTTTTCCGCGCGAGTATGGCGGGCTCGGGCTGAGCTACGAATACAAGAAGGCGTTCGACATCGAGTCGCAGGCATATGAGACCCCGCTGCTGCTCAACGTCCCCTCGTTCGCCATCTGCTGCGCAACGATCCTCGATATGGGCAGCGAGGAACAGAAGCGCATCCACATACCGGCCGCGCTGCGCGGCGACGAGGTGCTGGTGCAGCTGCTTTCTGAGCCCAGCGGGGGATCGGACCTGGCCGGCGTCATCACGCGCGCCGAGCGCCGGGAGGAACGGTGGATCATCAACGGCGCCAAAACCTGGAGCACGTGGGCGTTCGCGGCCGACTACGGACTGTGCCTGGCCCGGACCAACTGGGACGTCCCCAAACACGAGGGGCTGACGATGTTCCTGGTGCCGCTGCAACACCCCGGTGTCACGATCAACCGGATCCAGCAGGTGAACGGCTCGATCGAATTCTGCGAAGAATTCTTCGACGACGTCGATGTGGGCGACGACGCCGTCGTCGGGGAACCGGGCAAGGGATGGGACGTCGCATCGCGACAGCTGTACCACGAGCGCCGCACCATGGGGGACGGATCGGAATACACCAGCGGGCCGGGAATCGCTGAGGCCCACGATGTTTCGGTGGATCTGATATCGCTGATCGAAAAAACCAACCAGGCGGGAAACCAACGACTCAAGGAAATGGTCGGCCGGGCGCTGGTGCACCGGGCCGTGCATGGCCAACTCAGTGAGCACGTCTTCCACGCCGTGGCCAGCGGATCCCTGCCGCCCGCCGCGGGATCGATCATCCGCCTGGACATGGCCGAGGCGCACGATGTCGAGACCGATACGGCGCTGGCCGTAGCGGGTTCGGCGGCCGTGGTGGACGACGAGGGTGGGTTGGTCGACATCGGTACGCGCTATCTGGGCCGTCAGACCGCCAGCATCGGCGGCGGTACCACCGAGATGGCGCGCAATGTGATCGGCGAGCGGGTCCTGAACTTTCCGCGCGAGCGCGCCGATGACCGAGGGGTGCCGTTCAACCGGGTGCGGCGCGGCAGAAGCTAAGGAGGCGAACGGAATTGAGCGGTCAACTTCGTGACATCCGCGAGTTGATGGGTGATTCTGACGCGTATCGTGCGGAACTATACCGGCGTTGGACGGGCCTGCTGAGCTACCGCTATATCGGCCGCAAGCACTCATCGATGAATCTGGGGGAGACCGACGACACCGTCGCCATCCGCCACGACATGCGCAACGAAGCGGGCGGAATCATGGTGGCGCCGTTGGCCATTTCCTCCCCGGAGGGCTGTCAGACCGACATGGTCGCCGTACCCAATCCGGTCATCGCGTCGGTGCAGATCGTCGATCCCGGCTACGACGTCAACAGGATCGAGATCGTCGGATCGGGCATCGTGCACCAGGGCCGCACCATGGGTTACGGGCGCTGCACCATTGTCGACGCCGACAACCCCGGCCGGGTCATCGCCTTCAACGAAGGTCAGGGGGCGATCATCGGCGTCCCGCCGGAAGGCCTGGATCGCATGGACGTTTCGGGCACCGAGCTGGTGATCGAGGACTCTCCCGATCTGCCCCCGCTGTGGCAAGCGTTCGGCGCCAGCCGCCGGGGTGACGGTCACTGGATACTGCCCGAGCTGAGCACCGAACTCGCGTCGCCGGATGCCGCGCTGCACATCGGGCCCCAGCACGTCGTCCTCGAGACCGCCGCGATCGACCTCGCGGCCGAGGTCGCCGGGACCAAAAAACTGCAGGTTGTCAGCTGGCATGTGATGTTCATGTCGCGCGGCAAGGTGGGTCCCTTCCGGGTCGAGGGGTCCGCGCATGCGGGCGGACCCGGGCGAGTCGGCGTGCGCATGTTGCTGCACGACGAGGGCAACGCCGACAAGGCGGTCACGTCCGCCGCGGCGGTCTTCGACATCGTCGACTGAGCCGGATTCGGCGGCGGCAGTAGGCCCGCATAGGCCTTCGGAGGTCTAGGAGTTGATGGCGCCGGCGTGCGAGAAGCGGGCCGCGCGGCGGTGGATGCGGTGCGCGTAATCACGGGTGCGGTGCGGCTGGCCGAAGAGCCGCATCGGTTCGGAGTAGAACGCTTTCTTCGCGAGCTCGACCAGCGCCAGGTAGATGATCACGAACGTGCCGAGGGCCCCGAAGAATTGCCACGGCAGCGGGGTGAAGCCCAGGGTGTGCGCCATCGGGGACACTGTCAGTAGCGCGCCGATCGCCACCACGGACAGGCTGGCGACGGTCAGCCATCGGCTGGGCCGGCTTCGAATGAACGGTACCTTGCGGGTGCGTATGACGAAGATGATCAGGGTCTGTGTGGCAAGGGATTCCACGAACCAGCCGGTGCGGAATTCGATGGGTCCTGCCCGCAGCACACCGAGCATCAGGCCGAAGGTCATGAAGTCGAAGAGTGAACTGATCGGACCGAAAACGAGCATGAAGCGGCGGATGAAGGCGATGTTCCAGTGTGAGGGCGCGTGAAGTTGTTCGTCGTCGACCCGGTCGGTCGGGATGGCCAATTGTGAACTGTCATAGAGCAAGTTGTTGAGCAGAATCTGGCTGGGCAGCATCGGCAGAAACGGCAGCAGTGCCGAGGCGGCGGCGGCGGAGAACATGTTACCGAAGTTGCTGGAGGTCCCCATCAGCACGTACTTGATGGTGTTGGCGAAGATCCGCCGGCCCTCGGCCACCCCGGTGGCGAGCACCCCGAGATCCTTTTCAAGCAGCACCACGTCGGCGGCGTCCTTGGCGACGTCGGTGGCGGTGTCCACGGAGATACCGACGTCGGCGGCATGCAGTGCCAGCGCGTCGTTCACGCCGTCGCCCAGAAAGCCCACCGCGCGCCCGGTGCGGCGCGCGGCGGTGATCAGGTGGGCCTTCTGCTCAGGGGAGATGCGCGCGAAGATGGTGTGATTCGCTGCAGCTTCGGCGAACTCGTCGTCGCAAAGTCCGTCGAGCTGAGTGCCGGTGATGGTGCCTTTGGATTCCAAGTCGAGGTCGCGGCAGACCTTTTCGGCCACCTGGGCGTTGTCGCCAGTGGCGATCTTGAGTTCGATGCCCAGGGCCGCCAATTCGGTCAGAGACTTCCGGGCGGCGGCTTTGGGTTCGTCGGCGAACACCAGGAATCCGGCCAGCATCAGGTCGGTTTCGTCGTCGGCGCTGACCGCAATGAGGTCGGGGGCGGGTCTGACCGCGACCGCGACCACGCGGCGGCCGGCGGCGAACAGGTCGGCCAGGGTGTCGGCGGCGGCCGCGTCGGTCATCGCGCAGCGGGTCAAGATCTGCTCGGGAGCCCCTTTGACCACCAGGATGCGTTTGCCGTCGTCGTCGATCAGGGCCGAGGTCGAGCGCCGTTCATGGTCGAAGGGCAGTAACGCCACTCTCTTCGCTGCGCCCACAATTCCGCGGGCGTCAGGAGACTCCCACAGCGCGGTATCGAGGGGGTTGGCGCCGGTCCCGCCGGCGGTGAGGTCGACGTCGCAAGCCAACAGGCCCAGACGCAGCACCGAATCACTGTGTGCCCCCGAGGGATTGACAGCGTCAACCAGGCCGATGCGGCCCTCGGTCAGAGTGCCGGTCTTGTCGGTGATGAGGATGTCGATGTCGCCGAGATCTTCGATGCATACCAGCCGTTTGACCAGCACCTTGGCCTTGGCCAGTTGCCGCGATCCGGTGGCCAGGCTGGCGCTGACCACCGCCGGCAACAGTTGCGGCGTAATCCCGACGGCAATCGCCAGTGAGAACAACACCGAGTCGATCAGCGGCTTGCGCAACAGCAGGTTGCTGGCCAGAATCGGCACGGTCAGCGCCACCGCAACCTGCAGCAACAGGTACGAGAAGCGGCGCAGCCCGACCTGGAAGTCGGTTTCGGGTTGACGTTCACCCAAACCTGCTGCGATGCGACCGAATTCGGCGTCGCGGCCGGTGGCGTACACCACACCGGTGCCCTCGCCGGCGCTGACGATGGTGCCCATGAATGCCAGATCGGTGCAGTCGGCCAGATCGGTGTCGGCGGCGATCGGTTCCGGCGACTTCTCCGAACCCATCGACTCGCCGGTGAGGATGCTCTCGTTGCATTCCAGCCCGGTTGCCTCGAGCAGCCGCACGTCGGCGGGGACGGTCTCGCCCAGTGTCAGCCGGATGACGTCGCCGGCGACCAGCGTGGTGACGTCCGTGGTGACGAAGTGGCCGTCGCGACGCACCACCGCGGTGTGACGCATCCGCGAGTGCAGGGCCGCGGCGGTACGCTCTGCGCGGTACTCGTTGAAGAACCCCAATCCGACGCTGGCGAGCAGGATGATGCCGATGATCACGGCCTGCATCGAATCGCCGAGGAAGTACGACACGATGGCGGTGCCGGCCAGCAGGATCAGCACAACGTTGCGCAGCTGTCGACCCAGCACCGCGAGCGCTTTGACGTGGTGGGTGCGCACCGTGTTGGGGCCGAACCGTAACAACCGCGCGGCAGCCTCGGCGCTCGAAAGGCCGTCCGCGGAGCTGTCCAGTAGACCGAGGACCTGATCGGCCGGAGCGCCGACGGCTTCTCGGATGGTCAGTGACCGTCGATCGGTTTCCTCGATGACGTTCGGTTTCATAGCCACGGGGCAACCCGCCTCTTGCGACCAGACATTCGGTGTCCTTCCACGACGACCTTGTCAGGGTGACAAGTCGGCGCTGTAGGGCACAAGGGCTTTACCGGGACCGGCGTAGTGCGGTCCTCGCGGCGGCCCGCCGGGCGGCTACCCATCCGAAGGCCGCAAAGCTGCACACCGGTCGAGACCACGCGGTTGGGGCAGAAAGGCCCGCGACTCCGGGCATTAGGGCACTTGTTCTTCCAAGGCACGGCTGATCGACTCGGTTATGGAGCCATTGGCCGCCGTCGTCCCCACCGGCTTCGGTTCTGCAGAGAAAGCGACTTGCGACGCGGGAGGAAGTCTTCATGGTTTCCGGTGCGCCCGGCCGTTGGATCACGCGGTTGCAGCGCTGGGTCGAACCGGCACTGGTGGCAGGCACAGTGGCCGCGCTGACAGCCGGGGGGGTCGCGCGGCTGGCCAATTGGCGCGGGGTGGCCGACGACTGTTGGATCGCGGGCACGGTACTCGCGATCGGGCCGGCCGCGGCGTGGATGGTGTCGGCATTGCGGCGCCGACGCGGTGGCGTCGACCTCATCGCACTGTTGTCGCTGGTCGGTTGTCTGCTAGTCGGTGAGTACCTGGCCGGTGCGCTCATTGCGGTGATGTTGACGGGTGGCCGTGCGCTGGATATAGCGGCCGAGCGGCGCGCCTCACACGATCTGCGTGCGCTGCTGCAGCGCGCGCCACGCTTTGCGCGGCGACGTATCGGAACGCAAGTAAGTGTGATCCCGCTGGCTGAGGTCGCTGTCGGCGACGTGGTGGTGGTCGGCCCCGGTGAGGTCGTGCCCGTGGACGGGCGGGTCGCCGACGTCACCGCGGTGCTGGATGAGTCCGCGCTCACTGGGGAAGCACTCCAGATCGAGCGTGATGTCGGCGAACCGGTCCGCAGCGGGGTGGTCAACGCCGGCAGCGCGTTTGAACTGCTTGCGACCAAAACCGCGGCCGAAAGCACGTATGCGGGGATCGTCCAGATGGCTCAGCGGGCCGGTGCGGAGAATGCACCGATCGTGCGGTTGGCCGACCGCTACGCGACCTGGTTTCTGCCACTGGCTCTGCTGCTCGCCGCCATCGCATGGCTGGCCGGCGGGTCAGCGGTGCGGGCCGTGGCGGTGCTGGTGGTCGCGACGCCGTGTCCGCTGTTGTTGGCCGCACCGGTCGCAATCGTCTCCGGTTTGTCCCGTGCATCCCGTGCTGGGGTCATCATCCGTGGCGGTGGCGTGCTGGAAAACCTCGGTCACGCAACCACTTTAGTGATGGACAAGACCGGGACGATGACGATGGGAAAACCGGTGGTGGTCGATGTGATGGCCGCTCCCGACGAGGAACCGACCTTCATTTTGCGGTTGGCCGCTTCGGCGGACCAGTTATCGCCGCACGTGCTGGCTGAGGCCATCGTCACCGAAGCGTTGCGCCGCGGGCTGGAGCTTTCGCTGCCCACCGGCGTCGTCGAAAACCCTGGCCGTGGGGTGGCGGCGACTGTCGATGGAAGGCGCGTAACTGTGGGCAAACTGCCGGTCGACGCGGTGAGCGACCCGTGGACAAGAACCGTGCTCAATCGCGCCCGCCTTGACAGCGCAGCCATCGCTTGGGTCTGCCTCGAAAATCGGCCCGTGGGCGCGATCCTTTTGCGAGACCCGCTGCGGCGGCAGGCGCCCCGCACCGTGCGGCGGTTACGCGAGGCGGGACTGAATCGGCTGATCATGCTTACCGGCGACCGGCCGGAACCGAGCCGCGAAATTGGCACGATCTTGGGGCTGGACGAGGTGCGCGCTGAGCAGACGCCGGCTGACAAGTTCAGCGCGGTGCGCGACGAAAGCTCGCGCGCCGTGACTGTGATGGTGGGGGATGGCATCAATGACGCTCCAGCATTGGCCGCCGCCACGGTCGGCGTGGCGATGGGTGCCCGCGGAGCCACGGCGTCCTCTGAGGCCGCCGACGTGGTGCTGACCACCGATCGCATTGATCGGCTTGCCGATGCCATGGACATAGCCCGCTGGTCCCGGCGGATCGCCGTGCAGAGCGCCGTTGTCGGCATGACCCTCTCGCTGATCGCCATGGCGATCGCCACGCTGGGCTGGTTGCCGCCAGCCCCGGGTGCGTTACTGCAAGAGGGCATTGACCTCGCGGTGATCCTCAACGCGCTGCGGGCTTTGCGGGGCAACCCCGACGCCGAGACGCCACTGGCCGCCGACACCGAACGGTTGCTGCACCGGTTCGCCGCCGACCACGAACAGCTCCGCGATGCGATAGGACTGCTGCGCGACAGCGCAGATCAGTTGGCGGCCGGCCCGGGTGCGGCGGGCTTGGGATCGCTTGCCGCCGTGCACGCCCTGCTAGTCGAACGGATTCTGCCCCATGAACGGGCAGAGGAAAGTGAGCTCTATCCCGCGCTGGCCCACCCCCTGGGCAGCGAAGCCACCGCGACGATGAGTCGGGCCCACGCCGAGATTCAGAGTCTTTCCGATCGCATCGGCATGCACCTGGCCCTTGCACAGGCGACCGGAGCGGTCCAGCCCGACCAAGTCGATGACCTACTCGCATGCCTCTACGGCCTATACGCGTTGCTGCGACTGCATTTTGTCCAGGAGGAAGAGAACTACTTCGTTCTCGTCGAAGACGATCTCGCCGCCACCAAACAACGCTGAGCCACAATGAAATACACCAAGTTTATCGGACCGCAAGGATATGTCTCGCCACGGTTTTCGGGACGCGTGGGACCAACGGCCCTCCCCGTTGGGACTTCGGGCGGACTTGAGAAGTGACCGAAGCAATGCTGCTCGATTTCGTTCGGTTCTGCATGCCCCGCCATCGATGTGGTCGGATCGAACTCAAGGCCGATCAAGGAGGCTGTGATGAGGTTCGCGAAGCATTCGAGTCGAGTCGAGATGACTTACTACGTGACCGACCGCTTGCACCACGGCCGCACGGTCGCGGTGCCCGGGTCTGAGATCGCCCGCATCGTGTCGATGTGGTTGGCCGAGTTGGGCGCTCACAGCCCCCTGGTCGAGGATTTGGCGCGGGCCGCGCGCGTCGGTGATTGGACCACCGCCTGCGCCGTCGGTAATCAGCTGTCGGTAGGTGTCACGTTGCGCCCGCTGCATGATGATGCATCGGAATCCTCGTGATTTCCGATTTGTGGCCTTAAGTCCTTCGCGGCTCGGGACGTCATCCCCTCGTGGCGCCAAAGTAACCGCAGGACCATTGACATATCCACGCCATGGAAGGGGCCCCGTTATGACCAAGCGCTTTCCCGATGAGGGCACCATCCGAACGGTGTTGGCTCTGGCGTCTCGCGCTCCGTCTGTGCACAACACCCAACCGTGGCGGTGGCTGGTCGGTGAGGAGAGCGTGCACCTCTACGCTGACCTTGACCGGCAATTGCCGAACACCGATCCGGACGGCCGTGACTTGATCTTGAGCTGCGGTGCAGCCCTGAACCACTGCGCCGTCGCGTTCGCGGCGGTGGGTTGGCAGACCAAGGTCACCCGCTTACCCAACCCGAATGACCCCAGTCACCTTGCCGCAATCGAACTGTCTCGCTCTACGGCGGATCCTGTTGACATAGCTCTTGCCGCGGCGATACCTCGGCGGCGAACCGACCGGCGTTACTACAACTCCTGGGCAGTGCCCGTAGGCGACATCGCACTGATGGCAGCGCGGGCCGCCCGCAACGACGTAATCCTGCGCCAAGTCGAAGACACTGACAAGCTGCATACGCTTGTGAGGCGATCGGTGTGGGACCACATGAACCACGATTATCTCGTCGAACTCACGGCATGGAGTGGACGCTACGCATCGGAAACTGGTGTGCCGGCCAGGAATACACCGCAATCCGATCCAGGCGCAGTAATCCCGGGCCGGCTGTTTGCTGGGCCCGCACTGTCGATGCCATCGGGATCGTCTGCCGCCGAGGACAATGCCGTAGTGCTTGCGCTTGGGACCCGCAGCGATGACAGGCTGTCCCAGTTGCGCGCCGGAGAGGCCACCAGCATCGTGCTATTGACCGCTACATCCATGGGTTTGGCCAGCTGCCCGGTGACCGAGCCCCTGGAAGTTGCGGAAACTCGCGAGGCGGTGCGCACCGAAATCTTTGGTGACAGCGGCTATCCGCAGATGCTGCTGCGGGTCGGTTGGGCGCCGATCAACGCCGATCCCTTGCCGTCCACCCCGCGGCGCGACTTCTCCGATGTCGTTGAATGGATGGCCGACCGGGAACGCAGCGTGCGCTGATCAGTTCGCCGAGCCCCGAAAGGTATCGGAATCGTGGGTTCTGCGAGGGAGTATGTGATGGAATCTTCTAACTTGGGCCCGCGGTGCTGGCGGGTTGCCCGCATATTTGGCCACAATGCGCTGCTCTGGCGTGCTGATCGGCGTGACCAAGAGCCTCTATGCATGGCATGCGGGTCAGGCGGATGATGGGGCGATGAGCGGACGCGACGACGAAGCCGTTACTGCGATGTTGACCGCCGCCGGACTACACCGCCTTGTCCAGGTACTGATCGAACGTGGGTACCGCGTGGTCGGGCCCACATTGCGGGACAACGCGATCGTGCTGGCCGAGCTCGACTCGGCAGAGGATCTGCCGCGAGGCTGGGGTGTCGATGTGGGTCCGGGACATTACCGGGTCCGCCGCCGCGACGACGATGCGGCGTTCGGGCACTCTGCGGGCCCGCAGTCGTGGAAGCAGTTCCTCCATCCCCCACGGCAGCGGTTGTGGGCCGGCACTCGGGACGCGTCCGGGGAAGCGCAAGCCGAAGAAGCAACACCGCGATACGCACTCCTGGGAGTGCGGGGGTGCGACCTGGCGGCGATCGCCACCCTCAACCGTGTGCTGGGGGGTTCTTCCTATCCCGACACCTCTTTTGTCCGTCGTCGGCGCCAGGCGTTCGTGGTCGCCGTCAACTGCACGGAACCAGGTGGCCTGTGCTTCTGCGCATCGATGGGTACCGGCCCCGCGGCCGGACCGGGTTACGACCTTGCCCTCACGGAGCGCCTCGCGGGTGACGAGCCGTCCTACCTTGTCGACGTCGGCAGTGCGGAGGGTGCGGACGTGCTGGCACTGCTCCCGTATCGGGCCGCCGATGAAGACGAAACCGATTCTGCGCGTGCCGATGTCGAGTCGGCGAAGGGCCGCATGGGCCGCAGCATGCCGGATGCGGATTTGCGGGACCTGCTCGTCCGCTCCCGCGAGTCGCCGCAGTGGGACGAAGTGGCCAGCCGTTGCTTGACGTGTGGAAACTGCACCATGGTCTGCCCGACGTGCTTTTGTACCAGCACCGAGGACGTCAGCGATCTCACCGGGGAGCACGCCGAACGATGGCAACACTGGGCGTCGTGCTTCGAATTCGATTTCACGTACGTTCACGGCGGTGGCAGCGTCCGCCAGTCGGGCGCATCGCGTTACCGTCATTGGCTGACCCACAAATTGGGCACCTGGCATGACCAGTTCGGCATGTCGGGCTGCGTCGGCTGCGGCCGCTGTATCGCGTGGTGCCCCACGGGTATCGACATCACCGCGGAGATGAACAAGATGGCCGGTGATGACTGACGAGGCCGTCAGCACTGCCGCACCGGCGTCAGCCATGGCGCCGGTTCCGTATCGGGTGCGCTCCCGCGTGGTGGAGGGTCCGGATTCGGCCACGTTGACGCTCGCGCCGGTCGGCGAAACGCTGCGAACTCCGCAACCGGGGGAGTTCATGATGCTCTACGCGTTCGGTGTGGGCGAAGCGGCGATTTCTGTCAGTGGCGATCCCACCGTCGTTGACGGCTCGATCACGCACACCATCCGCGCGGTCGGCGCGGTCAGCCGAGCCTTGCACGACGCAGGCCCGGGAACCGTTGTCGGCGTGCGCGGTCCGTTCGGCACCACATGGGGTTTGGACGAGGCGGCCGGCAGGGATTTGGTGATGGTCGCAGGAGGGGTGGGGCTGTGTCCCTTGCGCCCGGCGGTGCTGGGTGCGCTGGCGCAGCGGGCACGCTATGGCAAGGTCACGCTCGTCGTCGGCGCGCGTTCCCGGGCAGACTTCGTATTCGCCGCCCAGCTGCAAGAGTGGGCCGAAGAGCCGCAGATCGAAGTGCATTTGATCGTCGACGCCGCGACACCCGGCTGGACCGGGGAAGTCGGGTTGGTGACCGCACCGCTAAGCCGCCTGGACCTGAATGCCGATCGCACCACAGCGTTCCTTTGCGGGCCGGAGCCGATGTTGCGCTTCGGGGCGGAGGCCCTACTCGCCAAAGGACTAGCGTCGCAGCACATTCGGGTTTCGCTAGAACGCAACATGCAGTGCGGAGTTGGGTGGTGTGGTCACTGCCAGCTGGGGCCGCTACTCCTGTGCCGCGACGGTCCTGTGGTCGGCTACGACATTGCCGGCCCCCTGTTACGGGTGAAGGAGCTCTGAATGAGTCGACCGACGTTGGCCGTGTGGAAATTCGCCTCCTGCGACGGTTGTCAGCTGACCTTGTTGGACTGCGAGGACGAGCTGCTCACCCTGGCCGACCAAGTCGAGATCGCCACCTTCGCGGAAGCTTCGAGCGCAACGGTCGGCGGACCCTACGACGTGTCCTTGGTCGAAGGTTCAATCACCACACGCCGTGATACCCAGCGGATCAACGAGATTCGCGAGCAATCGAAGGTGCTCGTCACCATCGGCGCGTGCGCAACGGCCGGGGGAGTGCAGGCGCTGCGCAACTTCGCCGACATCGCCGAATTCACCTCGGTTGTGTACGCGAAACCCGAATACATCGATACCCTGGCCACCTCCACGCCGGCATCAGAGCACGTGAAGGTCGACTATCAAGTGCCCGGGTGCCCGATCGATCGTGGACAGCTGCTCGACACCCTCGCGGCGCTGCTCGTCGGGCGCAAACCACGGCTGCCGGCCAAGACGGTGTGCACGGAATGCAAACTTCGCGGAGTGACGTGCGTCCTGGTCGCCGACGGCATCCCGTGCCTCGGGCCGGTCACGCACGCCGGCTGCGGAGCGTTGTGTCCGCGGCATCATCGAGGTTGCTACGGCTGCTTCGGCCCCTCGGCGGTACCCAGAACCGCGACACTGATCCCACTGCTGCGCCGCGACGGCATGTCCGACGGGGAGGTCGATCGGGTGTTCTCGACATTCAATGTCGCATCGTTCACCGCCGAGCGAGGCAAGCAATGAGTCCCGAAACGCGCACGCTGGGCGTGGGCGCGCTTACCCGCGTGGAAGGTGAAGGCGCCCTGCACATCACCCTCAAGGGGGAGACGCTGCACAGCGTCCAGCTCAACATCTACGAGCCGCCGAGGTTCTTCGAAGCGTTCCTGCGCGGCCGTGCCTACACGGAGCCCCCGGACCTGACCGCCCGGATCTGCGGAATATGCCCCGTCGCCTATCAGGTCAGTGCCTGCAACGCGATCGAAGAAGCCTGCGGCGTCCACGTCGATGACGATCTCATCGCGCTGCGCCGGCTGCTGTATTGCGGTGAGTGGATCAATAGTCATGCCCTGCATGTCTACCTGCTGCATGCACCGGACTTCCTCGGCTACGCCGACATCATCGGCATGGCACGCGAACACGCCGCGGCCGTCGAGCGAGGACTGGCGCTGAAGAAGGCCGGCAACCAGCTGATGGAGTTCGTCGGTGGCCGAGCGATCCATCCAGTGAACGTGCGTCTGGGCGGGTTCTACTCCGTGCCGACCAAGCTGGAGTTCAAACCGGTGGCCGAGCAATTGCGTAGGGCGCTGGACGATGCGCAGGCGACGGTCGAGTGGGTCTCAGGTTTCGATTTCCCCGACCTCGAGCTCGACCACGAATTCCTCGCGCTGACGACATCCGACCACCGCTATCCCATCGAGAATGGGTTGATCGCGCGCAGTGCCGGCCCGGCGTTTTCGGCCACCGATTTCACCAGCCACGTCGCCGAAGCGCAGGTACCGTACTCGACCGCGTTGCATGCGACGCTGGACGGCGGGCGCTACTTGACCGGGCCGCTCGCACGCTATTCGTTGAACTCGTCGGCGCTGTCGCCCATCGCCGCCCAGGCGGCCGCAAACGCCGGATTGTCGGCTGAATGCCGAAACCCGTTCCGGAGCATCATTGTTCGCGCCGTAGAGATAGTCTGTGCGCTCGAAGAGGCGCTGCGGATCATCGACGAATATGAGCGTCCGTCGCGGCCATCCGTCGACGTTCCGGCCCGCCCTGGCGTAGGGCACGGCGTCAGCGAGGCACCGCGTGGCCTGCTGTATCACCGCTACCAGATCGATGATGCCGGGCTGATAGCGTCGGCGACCATAATTCCACCCACCTCTCAGAATCAGGCGGCCATCGAGGCGGATCTGGCCCGCATCGTTACCGACAATCTGTTTCTCGACGATGAAACGCTGACCGCACTGTGCGAAAAAACGATTCGCAGTTACGATCCGTGCATTTCGTGCTCGGCGCACTTCTTGCGGCTGACGGTCGACCGAGAATGACTCGCGCCTCCGGTGTAATCGTCGTCATCGGCATCGGAAACACCTACCGGCGCGATGACGGCGTCGGAATTGCAGTTGCGACCGCACTCGACGCCCGAGCGATGCCGAACGTAGTGGTCAAAACCGGCATCACGGACCCAATGAGCCTCATCGAGGCGTGGACGGGTGCCAAGCGGGTGGTGATCATCGACGCTGCGATCGCTAACCCGTGCACGCCCGGACGAATACGTCGCCGCGAATTGACTGATGTGGCTATCCAGTCCGACGGACTGCACTCGCACAGCGTTGATGTCGGCCGCGCGCACGCACTGGGTAAAGCACTTGGGCGTGTGCCCGGCGAAGTCAAGATCTTCACCATCGAGGTGCTCGACACTGACCACGGCATCGGTCTTAGCCCGCAGGTCGCGGGTGCCGTGCCCAAGGTGGTCGATATGGTTGTGGCCGAGATCGACCGCGCCCTGCCTGTGTAGTGGCACCTTCCTTAGCCTCTGGACCTCAGACGCCATGCACGCCGGCTGGTCAGAGCAGCACACGAGGTCCGATCGACGAGGTCAAGATATCAGTCCGGTGTCGCGGGCCGGTTGTGGCCGAATAATGCGCTGGCCGCAGTTTGGACAAAATCGCTCGGCGGGGTGGTGCTCAGCACCGCAATGCGCGCAGTAGTGAGGTTCGTCGGCGTCCGGCTGGCGCGGGATCAGACGAAGCGACTGCACGCCCGTGGTCTCGCCAGCAACCTCGGTCGCCGATCTCTCCTCGGCGGGTGTGGGCGCCTGTGTTTCAGAAGATATGGCGTTTCCCCCTTGGGATGCTGCGGCCTGCCCACCCGGGCCGAGGGGCGTCCCGGATGCCGCGGTCGAAGGAACAGGTGGCGAGTGCGATTTGAGCACCCACAATGTCAGCCCGGCGCTCACGCCGACCACCGAGACAACGCTGATGGCCAGGTACCACCACAGCACTGCTCCGCTCAACGGTGTTGCATCTCCGTACTGCTGGCGCAGATTGGCAGCGGTGGCCCTGAGATCGTCTAGGCCCGGATAGCCGGGCGATACGGCCAAAGCTTGGTCGAATTCGCCGATCGCATCGGTGTAGCGGCCCGAATAGAAGTTCCGCAGCCCTCGCCGATAAGACAGGTCGGCAGGTCCGAGCGTCGGTTTTACGCCTCGGGCGGCCAAGAGCGCGGCTAGCGCGTCAGCGGGCGCGATGAAGTTGAACGGCTGGGTTTCGCCGACGGGGGCGAAGCTGTTCACGCCGACCACTTTGCCGTTCAGTCCGATGGCGGGACCACCGCTCATGCCGTCCGTCATCGCAGCGTTGGTCTCATACTCCGGACTGGGTCCCATGATCGACTTCTTGCTGATGGTGCCGCTCTTGTAAGTGGGATCAAGCGAAGCGCCAGTGATGTTTTGGGTGCTTTCGGGGAAGCCCACCGCGAGGATGGGCGTACCGATCGTGACTTCGGCGTCGGCTCCGAGCTCGGAGGATGGAAGGTTCGCCTTGGCGATCTTGAGCACAGCGACGTCGCCCTCTCCGAGGCGACGGAAATCGACGACGCTGGCGGGCAGCTTCGCGGCGATTTTGGCTCCGGTACCCGAAATGACCTTGAAACTCACATGCGGACCCTGCCCGGGCACGTCACCTTCGACCGTCGCGTGTTTCTGTAGCCAGTCGAGGGTCTCGGCGGGCTCGCGCGACTCGGGCGCGTCCGGGTACTGACTTCGGTATTCGTTGGCGGCCCGCTTGAGGATGAGCAGCTTCGCGCTCGCCGGGTCCACGCAGTGACCTGCCGTCGCCACCCAACCGTCGGGATTGACGACGAAAGCCGTGCAGTTCCAGGTGGCCAGAAAAGGCATGCTGGACCCACGCCCGAATTGAGACAGAATCTCGCCATTGGGCAGGCGGACCAGGCCGTAGCCTTCGCCGACGAAGTACATAACCGATGGCCGGATGAGGTCGGCCGCCCGTTCCTCCGGTTTGGCATGCTGACGCCCGCTGTCGGCGAACGCCATGCACGGCGGCTCGGCCAGCAGCATAAAGACGACTGCTAAGAGGACCACCAGCCCTCGAAGCCTGGTGGGGTTTGGCACGTTGTGGGCTGCTGAACAAGCCGTCATCCCACTCACCGCCGGGACTGACCGGTCTCGCCCTGCGCAGAACGCTTCGCCAACGACGCCGGATGACGGCTCATGGCCTCAAGGCGCTCAGCTGAGTACCGTTGGGCCGAAATCCAAGTCGAATGCGAAGCGAGGACGATTACTTGGCCTCCGCCAACCGATATCACGGCAGATCGCTCCTTAAGAAATCATTCACCACAGGTCTCTCCGGTCCGCCGAAGCGTCGCAGTTACAGCATCCATTCGATCGCTTCACCGGAACGGTTGATAGGGACCGAAGTCCCGACCGCAGAGGACCTCCGTTCGTTCTGTGCTGCACAGCCGCTGTCCGCACCGCGTTCGAGCAGAACACGTGGTCACCCATGTCGCGGTGGCGGAACGTTTGGCTTGGTGACCTACGGCACTAGTCCGCCCCGTCGCAACTAATGCAGAGTTAGGCGGATAACGAAGGAGGATCGATGATCGAGGTGCTCAAAGACATGCCGCAAGGAGTGACAGGCATCCGGGTATCGGGCCGGCTGCGTGGTGACGAATTGCGTGAGGTCAGACCGGTCATCGAAGAGTCGCTGAAGGCCGGTGAAATCAGGATCGTAGAGGTCATCGACTCCGATTACGAGGGCTTCGGCCCGGGCGGCCTGGTCGAGGACCTCAAGTTGGGTTTGGGCACCGTTCTGCCGCACCATTCGGCGTTCCGGCGAATCGCGGTCGTATCCGATAAGGAATGGGTCGCGCATACGCTTCATGCCCTGGCGTGGATGGTGCCCGGCGAGCTCGCTGTGTTCGGGCTCGACCAGCTCGAGCGCGCCACACAGTGGGCCGCAGGTACGGAACCGGCCTCCTGATAAAGACGAAAGGGCTGGCTCCATAGACGTTTTGGCCATGCAAGGTGGTGACGCGATACCTCTCCAGCCACCTAGCGTGCCGGCAGACGACGGAATCAGTAACGAAACCCAGCAGGAAAGGAGCAGCCGTGAAAGCCAAAGTCGGTGACTGGCTGGTGATCAAGGGCACCAGGGTCGAGCAACCCGACCAGCGGGGACTGATCACCGAAGTTCACGCATCAGACGGTGCACCACCGTATGTCGTGCGCTGGCTCGCTAACGACCACGAGGCGACCGTCTTCCCAGGTCCGGACGCCGTCATTGTGACCGCCGCCGAACAGGCGGACGCTGACCGGCGCGCCCGGGATCGCTTCGGCGCCGTACAGTCGGCCATCTCCCGCGACAACAAGTTCGCCGACTAAAGCACATCGGCTGGTGAGGGAAGGAGAATTGGATGAGGGCTGACCATCAAGCGACGAAGGCTTATCAGATCGGCGTGCTCATCGAAGAACGCAGCGAGGAACGAACTCGCGCCAAGGCCCGGATAACTTGGGCGGGAACAAATCTCGTCGGTATCGGGTTCGCACGCCTTGACCCTGCCGACGAACCGGTGAGCCGGATTGGTGACGAACTCGCCGTAGCCCGGGCTCTTTCAGATCTGGCAGATCAATTGTTCGCCATGACAGCAGCCGATATTCAAGCCAGTACTCGCGAGCCGGTCACCGGCCTGCACCGCTGACTGCGGATGCCGGTCACGAAACATAAGCAGGCGGTGGTTGGTCCCGCTAATCCCGCGCCGGGGCCAACCGCCGCTCCTAAAAGCGGCCTAGGCGCCGCTCGTTGACTCATATTGCTGTCAATAGGTTTTCGTCGCCTCGGGCATACAGGGCCGATAGGCGGTCGGCGAAATCTTCGATGACCGCTTTGCGACGTAGCTTCATACTCGGCGTCAGGTCACCGGCTTCTACAGAGAGCTCCCGCTCGGCGATCACGAAGTTTTTGATCTGTTCCCAGCGGTTCAGTTGATTATTCAGCACGTCGAGGTATCCAGCGATCATGTCGTGAGTCTTCGGGTCACGGGCGATCTCGGCGAACGGCTTGTTCGCCATACCGTTCTTGGCTGCCCAGGTGGTGATCGCTTCGGCATCGAGGCCTACCAGCGCCACACAGTACGGCTTCGCCTCCCCGTAGACGAGGAGCTCGCTCACATACGGGCAGATGCCCATAAACCTTGCGGCGATCGCCGATGGCGCCACGTACTTACCCTGCGAGGTCTTGAACATGTCCTTTTTTCGGTCGGTGATCCGAAGGAAACCGTCGGCGTCGATTTCCCCGATGTCGCCGGTGCGGAACCAGCCGTCCGGGTCGAGCGCCTCGGCGGTGGCATCGGGTAGATCGTGGTACGCCGTCATCAAACCCGGTCCCCTGAGTAGGATTTCGCCGTCGTCGGCGATCTTTGCCTCGGTGGCCGGGAACGGCCAACCGACCGTTCCGAAACGGTAGGCGCCGGGGCGGTTGATGAACGATGCGGCGGCGGTCTCGGTAAGTCCGTAGCCCTCCAACACGACAATCCCGATTGCGTCGAACCACTGCGCGACATCCCGGTCGAGGGCGGCGGCGGCGGAGACGAAGAACCGCAGCCTCCCACCGAACCGCTGCCGGATAGTAGAAAAGACCAGTCGGTCCGCGATCTTGTAGGCCAGCAACGACGTTAACGGGGGTTTCTTCCCCGCCTGCCGGTCGGCCGAGACTTTCAAGCCAACTCCGATCGACCAGTCGAACACCTTCCTGCGGAACCGGCCCTGCTCGGCGACCGTCTCCTGAATACGGGCGTGGGCTTTCTCGAATATGCGTGGTGCCGCACCCATGATGGTCGGATGTAAGACCGCAAGGTTATCGACAATCCTCTCCACCCGGCCGTCGATAGCGGTGGGAAACCCGATCTGTAGCGGCAGCGCCAGCATGACCTTGCCAAAAGCGTGCGCCAGCGGCAGCCAGAGAAAGTTCAGATCGTCAGGGCCCAGGATGCCGAGTGCGTCTATGGCCGCCGCGGTGTAGGTCCATGCACCGTGGGTCAGTCGCACGCCCTTGGGGCGCCCGGTGGTGCCGGAGGTGTAGATCAGGCTGGCGAGCTGGCCCGGACCGATGGCTGCGACACGCTCCGTGATGGCATCGGGTGCATCGGCGAGCAATTGCTTGCCCAGCTGTTCGAGTTCGCCGAGGCTGATCACCCAGTCCCCGTCACCGTTGCCGTCGATCAACACCACCTTGCCCACGTCTGGCAGTTCCGCGCGGCGTGCGAGCAGTTTGTCGAGCTGACTCTGATTCTCGGCGACCACGACCCGGCTTCCGGAATTGGCGAGGATATAGGCGGTGTCGCGGTCCTTCGTCGTCGGGTACACCGTGGTGGTGGCGGCGCCGGCGCACATTATTGCGAAATCGACGATCACCCACTCATAGCGCGTCGAGGATACGAGCGCGACTCGATCCTCCGGTGCGATTCCCAGCGAGATGAGACCGCCCGCGATGTTGCAGACACGTTCGCCGACCTGCTGCCACGTCACGCTCTCCCAGGTGTGGTCCTGTGGGTATCGAAACGCCTCGGCGTGTGGAGTGGCAGCGACCCGGCTGACGAACATGTGAGCCACCGACGGCGCGCGATTGTTGATCTTGGCGAAGTCAGGCCTCTCCGCCGAAACACTGATTGCTTTCATGGTGTTAATCCAATCGGTGCCGATGTGAATACTGTCAGTGCATCCCTCGGATCGCGCCCGCCAGTAGAGGCAAAAGTCACGCGGAGGTCGGCGAACGTCCCTCCTGTGCGCCGCCTCCCAGATGGCGCTTGCGTACGCCGCGGAGATCACTACGGGTGACTAAAGCCCAGCGCCTTATGCCTTTGCGCCCTTACCTGGCGACGAACGAGCCACGCAGCATGGGATGGTTCGCCGAAAGGGGTAGACCAATGAAATCGCTCATCATCTGCACTTCCAAGTCGCACGGCAATATCCGCCAGGTGGCCGATCGGATGGCCGAGACGCTTGATGCCGAGGTTGTCGCGCCCGAGGCCGTTGATCCCGAAACACTGAGCCGGTACGACCTCATCGGTTTCGGTTCTGGAATCTATTACATGAGCGTCGACCCGCGGCTGCTGAACCTGATCCGACATATACCAACCGTCAATCACGTCCGCGCGTGCACCTAATTCACCAGCGGCGCCCACGAAGTCCCATTGTGTAGCTACCACAGGCCCCTTCGGAAACCTTTCGAAGCGAAAGGTTTTGAGATGATTGATTCGTTTTTTCGTGCCGCAGGTTGGACACTATTGGTTCCTTCGTGTTCATCGGCGGCATCAAAAGGGGGCGGCCAGCCCACGATCACCTCGAACGCGCCGCGGCATTTGCGGTGTGTCTGCACAAACGGGTTGAGCCCCTTCCCCGCAACTGCAAAGGACTTTGGTGACTTTCGTCGGGCCGTAAGCCCCTAATGTCGGGATTCCGTCAGTATTAACGTGCCCTCATGGCCGCCGAATCCACCAGCCGGCAATCTGAGGGACCGAACCCCCACAAGTGGGGGGACCTCGCTGTCAGTGGCCTGGGCGGAGTTATCAAGCCGTTCACCCACACCGGCAAGTATCTCGCTCAATCGTGGCGCGATTACCTCGATCAAGCGCCAAACCAACTCCCGATAGCACGCCCTACTCTAGCTCTGGCCGCGCAGGCTTTTCGCGACGAAATCGTCTTGACCGGACTTAAGGCGCGCCGCCCGGTCAGTCGGCCCGAGGTGTTCGAGCACATCACCCGCGAGGTGATCGCCGGACTTGACTTCTACGGCGGCAAAGGCTGGTTGCAAAATCCGACGGAATTCTTCACCGAACCGCCGCCCCTGCCCGAACTCACAGTCCGCCACGTCCGGGGATACCGGCGTTCCTTCTATCGCCTCTCCTATGTCAGTGGGTACCGACCGTGTCCCGGTGAACCGGGTGCGCAACGGTGGCGAACGTACACCGGGAACAACCGTGAGTACGCACTTTTACTGCGCCATCCGCAACCGCGTCCCTGGCTCGTGTGTGTGCATGGCACCGAAATGGGCCGGGGCACAATAGATATCGCCCTTTTTCGCGCGTGGAAACTGCACGACGAGCTCAAGCTGAACGTCGTGATGCCCGTGCTTCCGATGCACGGCCCCAGGGCGCGTGGCCTGCCCAAGGGGCGAGTATTTCCGGGGGAAAATGTTCTTGACGACGTTCATGCGACCGCTCAGGCGGTGTGGGATATCCGGCGGCTGTTGTCCTGGATTCGCTTGCAGGAGCCGGATTCGCTGATCGGATTGAACAGTCTTTCGCTCGGCGGTTATATCGCCGCACTGGTTGCCAGCCTCGAGAGCGGACTCACCTGCGCGATTCTCGGTGTCCCGGTGGCGGACCTGGTGACGGTGCTGGGGCACCATTCCGGCCTGAGTCTCGACGACCCACGTCGTCGCACGATGAAGTTGGCCGAACCCATCGGGCGGATGACGTCGCCCCTGTCGCTTACTCCGCTCGTCCCCATGCAAGGGCGCTTCATCTACGCCGGCATCGCCGATCAAGTCGTGCATCCGCGCGAACAGGTGATTCGCCTGTGGGAGCACTGGGGTAAACCGGAAATCGTCTGGTACCCCGGTGGGCATACCGGATTCTTCCGATCCCAACCCGTGCAGCGGTTCGTGTGGGGAGCGCTACAGCAATCCGGGCTCCTGGGCGCATCGACGCTGCCCCGCGGCAGATCCGCGTAATCGAGGAAGCGGTGAGAGCCCTCAATCCGCTGGACGCCGCGATGATTACCGCGGAGTTGGTGTCCAGTCCCATGCATGTCGGTGTCGTGCTGATACTGTCGCCGCCGGCAGATGCCGGGCCGGACTACATCGATCGGCTGCATCGCGAAGCGCTCACCGACAACCACTCCATTCATCCGAGGCTTCGCAGGTATCCGCATCGAGGTGTTGATACCGGTGGAATATGGGTCTGGCGTGATGTCGACACCGTCGACCTGAGTCGACATTGCCGGCGCTGCAAGGTCTCTGGGGGCCACGATAACTTCTGGCGACTGATTGGCGAATTGGATGCAAAGCGCCTTGACCGGTCGCGCCCGATGTGGATGTCGTACCTGATAGACGGCTTCGAAGAGGGCAAGTTCGCGTTCTATGTCAAGGTGCACCACACCATCGTCGACGGCGTCGCGGGTTTCCAGATGATCGCCGACGCGCTGAGCACCGACCCGCTGTGCCGGTCGATGCCACCCTTTTATGCGGACTTCGGTCATCGTTCAACGCCGGTGCCGGCGTCGACCGGCTGGTTACACCGCCTAGTCGCAGCGGTTCGGTTCCCGGTCGATGCGGCGGCATCGGGCGCCGGCCTGATCGAACGGGTCATCACCGGCGAGCTGTCCACCGTGATCGGCAGCCTGGTCAGGCACACGACCGTCCTGCCGCTGGGAGCTCCGTACACACGATTCAACGGCCGGCTCGGCCCCGAGCGTGCGGTGTGTGCTGCCAGTTGGGCTAAGAGCCGTATTCAAGCAGTGCAACGGCGTGCCGGGGTGACCGGCAACGACGTGATCAATGCGGTGCTGGCCGCCGTCCTGCGGCGATGGTTGGGGGATTGCCGGGAATTGCCCACCCGGTCATTGGTGGCGATCTGTCCGATCACAGTCCGTGGCCACACCCGCCCCGCTGCGGAAAATGAGAAGTACGGCAACAGGTTCGGCCTGTGGCTGTGTCCACTGGGCACCAATGTGGACGATCCGGCGGCACGGCTGGCTATGATCCATCGCTCGATGTCGGAAGGGAAGGACTGGGTGTCAAAACGCGGCTCAGCGGCGTCGCTGCTGGTTACGGCGGGAAGTATCGCCGCGACGGTCATTCTCCCGATGCTTCCGTCGGCGCCGAAAATCCGGGCCGGATATAACCTGCCGATTTCGCATGTTCCCGGACCTCGCGACCAAATGTATTTCAACGGTGCGCATATCGAGGAGATGTATCCCGTGTCAACCGTCTACGACGGTCAAGCCCTCAACATCACGACGTGCTCCTACGCTGACCGGATCGGAATCGGATTCGTTGCGGGAGCCGAGGTGTTGCGCGACATCAGCGCCCTGATACCGCTGACCGAGGAATGTTTGCGCGAACTGGAAGCCGCCGTCGGAGTGGACGGCTGAGCGATCATCTGGGTGGCGACAGGATGGTGGGTGCGGCGCGCTCCGATATTCGGGCACGGGTAGAGGCTTTTCGGCGCGGGGCCGCCCCGTGGGTTCACCGTCGCGGACCGACGCACCGCACATGTGCGCCACCGCCACAAATACGCCGATATCCGTCTCCCGCCAGAGCGGCGGTTCTACTTCCACGCCTATGACGGCGACTCGACCGCCGCGGCTGCGACCATGCATGACTTCTGCAAGGCGTTGAGACATCTCGACCAGCAAGTGCTGGAATACCACCTGGAAAGGGGCGACTTCTCCCATTGGCTCGAGGGCACCATCGCCGATAAAGACCTCGCGGCGCGGGTAGCAGCCTGGGAGGACGAGCTGGAAGCCCACCGCGCTGCCGATTTGGAACGCATCCGCGACCAGCTCGTGGACGCGGTGGAGAAGCGTTATCTGCCATCAGAACGACGCGGCTGAGTTGAGCGGATGTCGTAGATTGCGCCAGCGCGGATCTATTTCGGCGGGACATGAGCTGGCGATCATTCCGCCCGACGCGGGGACTATTGGCCCTGGCAGCCGGGGCGTCGCCCAGCCAGACTGGCACCATGCGAATGAAGGCAAAGCGCACCGCCGAAACCGCGGCGCTGCTGCTGTTCTTGTACGGTGCGCGCCGGTATTACCGCAATTGGGGCACGACAAAGGCGGAGTCGCAAATGCTCTTGCCGGGCGATACCTTAGTAGCCGACCCGGCTATTCAGACGACTGAAGCGGTATACATTGACGCGCCCGTCGCCGCGGTGTGGCCCTGGCTAGTGCGGATGGGCCAGGATCGAGGTGGTTTCTATGGCTGTGCGGGGCAGAAGAATTCGGCTGGCCTGTGCCGCCATGATGCCGACCAGATACACCCGGAATCGCAACAACTCGAAAGAGGAGATCGAGTGTGGCTGGCTCCCGAGGGCTGGTTGGGTTCACGGGATGGCGTGACGGCGACCGTTGCCGAAATCGTGCCGGAAAAGTACCTGGTGCTCAATGCCACACGAGAAGACGAACGCTGGAATGCAGTGTGGTCGTTTCATGTTCAGCCGCACTGGGAGGACAGGGTTCGGCTGCTCACCCGCGTCAGAATCGGCTTGCGCCACCCCGGCGAGGTGTTCGTTATGGAACTTGTCAGGCCCGTAATAGCCTTCGGCACCCGGGGTCTGTTGCTTGGAATAAAGCACCGGGCCGAGCAATCGATCAAGACATCCGCAATGGGGCCGCAAACGATTCTCGGTGCTGGCTGAGGCGGGCGCAGCGATGCCGAGCACGCGTCTGCCACATGCGTCGGGCTCTGGCTCGAAACACCAGGCCGGTCTTCGCTCCACCTATCTGGTGATGACTTGGACGTGCTTCGCTGCGGGCGCCGCCTCTGAAACCTTGACCGAGACGGTCAGGATGCCTTTGTCGTAAGTGGCCCGGATGGCGCCCTCGTCTTGCGCTGGTAACCACCGCCTGGCCGCCACCAAGGCCGGCGGGTCAATTGGCAGTCAACCGGAGGTCTAACGACCCTAGCTTCGGCAAATGGGTGGCTCTACCGTCGGCAACAGGCGGGAAACTTCGATCCAGTCCGAGGAGGATGCGATGACCACCGCACGTGACATCATGAATGCCGGTGTGACTTGTGTGGGAGAGCACGAGACGCTCAGTGTCGCAGCGCAACACATGCGCGCACGTGATATCGGCGCGCTACCGATCTGTGGAGACGACGACCGACTGCACGGCATGCTGACCGATCGTGACATCGTCATCAAAGGCCTCGCAGCGGGTCTGGATCCCAACACCACCACAGTCGGGGAACTGGCGCGAAACGGTGTCCACTACGTGACTGCCGATGCGAGCGTCCAGGAAATGCTCAACATGATGGAAGAGCACAAGATTCGGCGCCTTCCGGTCGTCGAGGCCCGGCGCCTTGTCGGCATGGTCACCGAAGCCGATATTGCCCGGCGTCTGCCGGAGCACGCCGTAGTGCAGTTCGTCAAGGCAATCTGCTCGCCCGCGGCG
This sequence comes from Mycobacterium sp. NGS56, assembly GCF_059812425.1. NCBI lineage: Bacteria > Bacillati > Actinomycetota > Actinomycetes > Mycobacteriales > Mycobacteriaceae > Mycobacterium > Mycobacterium sp. NGS56. The sequence continues at coordinate 275,201 of NZ_JCALCQ010000003.1, read as the reverse complement.
ATCACCAGTTGACTGCGCCGGCACGGCGGGTTCGCTCGACCGTCGGGTATGGCAGCAACGCTGAAAACTCTGTTAGACAACGATCTCGGGAGGCGATGGGATGCGTGATGCGGTTCCGCTAGGGAGATTTGCCGGGTTCGAGATCAAGGTTCACTGGAGCGTGATGGTGATCCTGTGGTTGTTCACCTGGAGTCTGGCCACCGCGTTGCCCGGTGCCGTCAAGGGGTATTCGCGACCGATCTATTGGGTAGCCGGCGCGTGTGGCGCGCTGGTTCTGCTGGGATCGCTGCTGGCGCACGAACTGGCGCATGCTGTTGTCGCCCGCCGTATGGGAGTTCGCGTGGGGGATGTGACGCTATGGTTGTTCGGCGGCGTGACGACCCTGCAAGGTGAGGCGAAAACGCCCAAGGCGGCTTTTCGGATTGCGATCGTGGGCCCGGCAACCAGCCTCGCCTTATCGGCGGTATTTGCTGCGTTGGCCGCAGAACTGTCCGTGGCCCGCGCCGGAGCCATTGCCGTCAGCGTTGTTTGGTGGCTTGCGGTGATCAACCTCGTGTTGGGGCTGTTCAATCTGCTGCCCGGCGCGCCCCTGGATGGCGGCCGCTTGGTGCGTGCTTATTTGTGGCGCCGGTACGGCGACAGCGTGCGCGCCGTGGTCGGCGCGGCGCACGCCGGGCGCGTCGTCGCGGTCATCTTGATCGTGTTGGGATTGGCAGAGTTTCTGGTAGGTGGCCTTGTCAGCGGCGTCTGGCTGGCGTTCATCGGCTGGTTCATCTTTTCTGCCGCGCGCGAGGAAGAGCTACAAGTGACGACGCGTCAGGCACTGGCCGGAGTGCGCGTCGCCGACGCGATGACGGCGAACCCGCGTTCGGCTCCCGGCGAGGTTACGGTGGAGGAATTCATTGAACGGTATCTACTCGGTGCCCCGCACTCGGCATACCCGGTCGCCGACCGCGACGGTTCGATCCTGGGGCTGGTCACGTTGAGGCAGCTACGGGCGGTCGCGCCCGGCCGCCGTGCCGCGACGATGGTGCGCGACATAGCGCTGCCGCTGGACCGAGTGCCGACGGCGGCGCCCTTCGAGTCGCTCAGCGCGGTCATCGAACGATTGGCGGCGGCCGGTCCCTGCAGCCGTGCCCTGGTCGTTGATGGCGGCAGAGTCGTGGGCATCATTACGCCAAGCGACCTCGCACGCTTGATTGAGGTTTACCGGCTCGCCCACCCGAGTCCAGGTCAGGACGCGCATGCTCGGAAAATCGAAAAGCATTCAGGGGCATGATGATTAGGTTACCTGGGCGTGATCGAACGCGGTTTCGGACGGCATCGCAGGTGTGCGGGCGATGAAAGCGGTCATCGTGGGTATCGACGGTTCACAGGCGGCGGTCACGGCCGCGTTGTGGGCTGTCGATGAAGCAAAGAGTCGCGCTGTGCCGTTGCGGTTGATCTCGGTCATCGCACCGACGCATATCTCGCCGGACGAATACGCGCGCGATCTCGCTCACGCCGAAAGTTCACTCAACCAAGCACGAGATGCGATAGTCGCCAGCGGCAAAGGCGTAACCGTCGAAACGGAGATCCCGCGTGGGCCGGCGGGTGTGGCTCTGATCGAAGCGTCGCGCGACGCCGACATGGTCTGCGTCGGCTCGGTAGGGATCGGCCGCTATGCGCGTTCGCTGCTGGGCTCCACGGCAACTGACCTCGCCGAAAATGCACATTGTCCGGTAGCGGTTGTGCGCACCGAGTCCGACCGGCCGGCGCCGGAGATCAACTGGGTTGTGGTCCGGATGACCGACGCTCCCAATGACGACGTCGTCATCGAACGCGCCGCCCGGGAAGCACACCTGCGCAGGGCACCAATGCTCGTTCTGGGTTGTCGACCCGAGGAACTCACCGAGGATGCGGACGGCGCATTCGAGCGCCGCGTAAAGGAGTGCCGGAAGCGTCATCCCGAGGTGCGCGTGTACCCGATCACGACCAAGGACGAGATTGCCAGCTTCTTACGGACGAATGGTGAACGAGTCCAGCTCGCCGTGATCGGTGCTTCGGAGGCCCATCAGCTGGCGCGGCTCGTCGGTCCCACCGGACATCCGCTGTTTCGCCACCCAGATTGCTCGGTGCTTGTCGTTCGCGGTTAGCGACGAAACCGCCTTCACCAATCCCCGCCGGCTGGGAACTGGGCCGGCGATTTACGCGCCACAATTGTTGGCACCCGCGCCATCTGGCTGACCGCCTCGCCGACCGAACCCACCAGTAATTTGGCAAATTCGCCACGGCCACGGCTGCCCACCACTACGAGTTGGGCACCTTCGGACCGCTGGACGAGTTGCCGTGCCGGCGTGTCGCGCACGACGATGCGATCGACCTGCACATCGGGATATCGTTCCTGCCAGCCGGCCAAACGCTCGGCCAACGCCTCTTCGGCCATTGACAGTGTTGTCGGCCAATCGATTTCGGGCCACTCCGCGACGTTGGTATCGGCCCATGCGTGTAGTGCGAGCAGCCCGACGTTCCTCCACGAAGCTTCGTCGAAAGCCAACGCGGTCGCCAGCTCTGAGGCAGGCCACGATGCCCAACGATGCGTTTCCCGATGACATCACCTGACCCCTAGTCGCAGGTGCTTGGCGTGCTGGTGCTGAATCGGATTGGCAGTTCGCGCGTACTCGTGCCGGGTCGCCGCCGGCGATTGTCCTGAGCGGCTCAATTGAGTCCCTCGATCTCGTCGGCGGCATCGGCCAGCGCCGTCGCCAACTCACGGGCCGCTGCGGCGTCCAGCGTTTCCAGGTGGCGGCTGTGGACTGCGAACTATCCGGGCGCCCGCGTCATGCAGCGCGCGGGATATCTGGGCTCGACGTCGTGGCTTGCGCCGACGGGGGAGCCGGCACCGGCTTCCAGCCGACATAGGTCAGGTAGAGCCCGACCAGCCCGACGACGATGGCAACAGTCACCCACAGGGCGGTCATGCGCATCGCGGCGTCGGCGGCTCCCATGAAGGCATGCGGGAAAGCCATCAGAAATACCGCGCGCAGCGCGAAGACCCATCCCACGACCGACACGGTGATCGCCGCCGCACCTCGCCAGTACTGGTGAAGCCCGACAATGACCAAGGCCGCCAGCAGCAGGAAACCGGCTGTCACGTATGGCAACGCGGAGTTGGCCTCGAAATCCGACAGTAGCTTCCGCATCTCCGATGCGCGGGCTACGGTCGTGGCGGCGAAGATGACCAAGAACGGGCCGAGCACGCGGGCGAACATCCGGGTGCGGAGCTCTGGTTGTTCCGTGGTACTCATTTTTCACACCTCCATTGCTGCGCCTGGCATCCAGCTAGTGACAGGTCACTGTGCGCGAGATTTCCATCTCTTACCGATATTCGAGCATCCAAGCTGGACATGCTGCGAGGGACTGAAGTCCCACGCCATCGGGACATTCGTCGTGAATCCGTCACCGGGGGCCGTCCCCGTTCGCGTGGTGACCATTGGTCGGGACTCAAGGACAAATGACCCTCGTCGGTGCGGCGCGGCGCTAATACCGTCGAGATGGTTGTTTGCGGCCCCCGCAGAAAGGTTGACTCGTGTCTGATCAGGTGCCCACCGCCCCGCGACAACCTGCGGCGGTGGCAGCCCGGATGAGCGACATCAGGACGCACAGGAGTCACACCACGGCCGTTGATGATCAGGCCGCTCCGACCGTGGTTCTCGATCCGGAGGAGGCTGCCGATCGGCTGCTCCGGGATCTGCGCAGCACCAGCGAGGGCCTCTCGACCCGCGAGGCGGAGCGGCGGTTGCTGCAGTACGGACCGAATTCGTTACGGCAACAGCGCGTGCGCCACTGGCCTGCCGAGCTGGCACGCCAGTTCACCCATCCGCTGGCCCTGCTGTTGTGGTTGGCGGCTGGACTGCTGCTGATCGTCGATTCGAATGTCGTTGCCACCGCGGTCGTATTGATCATCGCGCTGAATGCGGCGTTTTCATTCGTTCAGGAGCTGCAAGCCGAGCGGGCGGTGCAAGAACTCGCAAAGTTTCTGCCGCAGCACGCCACCGTCGAACGCGACGGAAAGATAGCCGAAGTCGACGCGACCCGGCTAGTGCCCGGTGACATCGTGTTGATTCGGGAGGGGGACCGCATCGCCGCAGATATCCGGCTGCTCGACGGTGCCGTCGGGGTCGACATGTCTGCGTTGACTGGGGAATCCGTGCCGGTGCTGCGCTCAGCGGCCATGGCGGAAGCTAATGTGCCGCTGTTGTCCGCGCATGAGTTGGTGTTCAGCGGCAGCAGCTGCACCGCCGGCGAAGCGCGCGGAGTGGCGTTCGCGACCGGCATGGCGACCGAGATCGGCCGCATCGCGGCGTTATCCGAGCGAGTCAAGCCCGATCAGAGCCCGTTGGAGCATCAGGTCCGTCGGGTCGCCTGGCTGATAGCGGCGGTATCGGTGATGCTGGCGCTGTCCTTCATCCCGGTGGCGACCCTGGCTGCGCACCTGACCCTGATCAATTCGCTGGTGTTTGCTGCCGGCCTGCTGGCCGGGATGGTGCCAGAAGGTCTGCTGCCGGTGATAACGCTGGCGCTCGCGGTGGCGGTGCGGCAATTGGCGGGCCGTGGCGCTCTCGTCAAGCGCCTCTCCGCGGTGGAAACGTTGGGTTCGACCGACGTGATCTGCACGGACAAAACCGGCACTCTGACCGAGAACCGAATGGTACCGGTCGCCGCTTGGGTACCGGGGCAACGAGTTGAGCTGGGCGACGAGGGTTGTACAGCCGACTCCGCGTCTGTGCGGTCGTTGGCCGCGGCCGCGGTCAGCTGCAACAACGCGCGCCTGAACCACGGGGGTGATCCGACCGGAGACCCGACCGAGATCGCCATCCTGATGGCCGCTCACGCGTTGGGCGCAGACCCCGATCACCGTTGTCGAGACACGCAGCGCCGCTGTCAATTTCACTTCGATCCCGAACTGAAGCTGATGTCGACCGTCGACCAAATGCCCGATCAGCCATGCGTGGTTCACACCAAGGGTGCCCCGGAAGCGGTGTTGTCGATATGCAATCGCGTTCTTAACAGCGACGGCCATCCGGTAACACTCGACGCTGCTGGGCGCGGGGAAGTCGAGGCGGCCGTCAATGCATTCGCCGCCGAAGGTTTGCGTGTGCTCGCTTTCGCATCGCGCGAGCTGAACATCGACGAACCGCAACCGCAACGCCGTACCGATGCGGAGCGCGACCTGTGCTTCACCGGCCTGCTCGCGCTGCTGGATCCGCCACGTGCGGGTGTCGCCGACTCGGTCGCCCAGTGCCGGACGGCCGGGATCCGCATCATTGTGATCACCGGCGACCACCCACTGACCGCGAAAGCCATCGCCCAACGCGTCGGCATTACGGGTGAGCATCCCACCGTGGTGACCGGTGATCAATTCGACCGGCTCAGCGAGGCCCAACTCGCGGCGCTGATTCAGGACAACCCCGAGGTGATCTTTGCCCGGGCTTCTCCGGAAGCCAAATTGCACATTGCTGAGGCACTGCACGACGGTGGGCACGTGGTCGCCATGACCGGCGACGGCGTCAACGACGCCCCAGCGTTGCGCTGCGCAGACATCGGTGTGGCGATGGGCAAGTCCGGCACCGACGTCGCTCGAGAAGCCGCGACGATGGTGCTCGTCGACGACAATTTCAGCACCATTGTCACCGCTGTGCATGCCGGCCGGCGCATCTATGACAACGTGCGCAAGTTCATCGTCTACATCTTCGCTCATGCGACGCCAGAAACGGTGCCGTTCTTGTTATTTGCCGTCAGCGGCGGATCGATACCACTGCCGATCACGATCATGCAGATCTTGGCTTTCGACGTAGGCAGCGAGACACTGCCCGCACTATCACTGAGTCGCGAACCCGCCGAACCGGGCATAATGGTCCGCCCGCCGCGCCCCCGCACCCAGGGCGTGATTCGCGGCCCGATGTTGGCCCGAGCCTGGCTGTTTCTCGGAGGCATCGTCGCGACGCTGCAAATGGTCGGCTTCTTCTACGTGTTGTTGAAGGCGGGGTGGCAGCCGGGCATGCCCGTATACGGAGGTGCCCCGCTGTACCACGCCTATCGCCAGGCCACCACGATGACATTCTTGGGCATGATGGCCGGTCAGGTCGGAACGGCTTTTGCGGTGCGAACCCAACGCGCCTCGCTACGGTCGGTCGGCGTCTTCACGAACCGGTACCTACTGGCCGGCATTGCCGCCGAAATTTTACTGGCCGCCCTGTTCGTTTACGCACCGCCTATGCAAACCCTGCTGGGAACCGCCCCGCTACCTCCTTCTGATCTCCTTCTACTGCCGGCATATCCGGTGATCGTCTGGGGGGCCGATGAATTCATGCGTTACCTGCTCAGGAAGCGGCATCGCGACACGTAGCCAATCGGCTCAGCACGCGGTAAGGCAACCGTCCCTTCGGGGGGCTGTGATCAGTGGGGGGCTTTAGACGCGTTCTGTTCGACGTAGCCCACCACGTCCGCCAACGTGCGGAGCGAGGCGTAGTCCGTCTCCGGTATGTCGACGTTCAACCGCCGATGAATACCGCGCAGAAAGCTCAGCCAGTCCATGGAATCGAGGTCGACCTGTTCTCGTAGCAGGACGTCATCGTCGATATCGTCGGGTTCGACTTCGGGTGCAATGGATGTCAGCACAGACAAGACCACAGCACGTATTTCATCGGTCATGGCACATCACTTCTCCAGGAGATCGGGTTGCTGGAGCAACTCGTCAATTGCGCCGAGGAACAGCGCACCACGGTGACCATCGCTTGCACGATGGTCGGCGGCCAGTGTGGATTGCACGGTGGTGACGACTCGGATTCCCTCGTCGATGACGCATACCCGCTTCACGGGCTGGCCGAAGCCGACGATGGCGACCTGCGGCGGATAGATGACTCCGAACACCGCATCGACGCCTTTCTCGCCGAGATTGGTGACGGTGATGGTGGGGTCCGACATTTCCGAACTCCGTAGCGAGAACGACCGCGCCCGTGCCACCAGATCGGTTAGGTCGTCCATCAATTCGTCCAGTTTTTTCTCCGGAACGTCGTGAATAGCCGGGGCGACCAGACCACCACCGCGCAGCGAGATCCCCACCCCGACATGCACCCCGGCCGCGGGTTCGAAGCCGTCCTCTCGCCAGAATCCGTTGAACTCCGCGAACCGCTGCGCCGCGATGCCGACGGCCTTCAACAACAACACGGCGGGCAGTACCCGTTCATCGATCGACCGCTGCGCATTGCGTGTGGTCAGCCAGGACAGCGACTTCTCCAGAACAATCTCCTCGGCAAGGTAGTAGTGCGGGATCTCCCGCTTAGAGCGGCTCATCGCGGCCGCAATCGACTTACGCATCTGGGCCGCGCGATCGGCCGCCGTGGCCGTGGCCGCCGGCTTGGCCGCCGGTTGGCGGACTGGTTCGGCAACCGCCGCCGCGTGCTCGACGTCGCTGATGGTCACGGCACCCTGGGGTCCGGTGCCCCTCACCGCATCGAGATCGACGTGCAGCGATAGCGCCAGCCGCCGCGCAGCGGGCGAAACCCAGCGCCGATGCGCGGTAGCGGCACTGACAGGCGCCGACGGCTTCATCGACGATGCGGACGCCGGCTTTGCGGGACCTTTGTTCGCGGGCCGGTGCTTCGTTGCGGCCCGCGGCCGCTTATCCGCACGTTCGCCCGGTGCCAGCAGCGTGGCCAAAGTCGTTCCCACCTGCACGGTTTCGCCGATCGGGATGAGCAGCTCGTTTACTGTTCCCTCTTGCCAACATTCGACTTCTACTGCGGCTTTGGTGGTTTCGACGACGGCCACGATCTGGCCGCGGGTCACCTTGTCGCCGGGCTTGATCAACCATTCGTTAAGGGTGCCCTCGTCCATGTCTGAGCCCAATGAGGGCATCTTGAAGTCGATCACGACTGCTCACCGAACAGACTCTGTACGGCCGTGACGATCTTGGCGGTCTGGGGGAGTGCCGCCTGTTCCAGGTGCTTTGCGTAGGGCATGGGGACCTCGGCGCTGCAGACCCTGACGACAGGGGCATCGAGGTCATAGAAAGCCCCCTCCATCACGCGCGCCATGACTTCAGCAGCCAGACTGCCTGTGCGCCAGGCTTCGTCGACGACGACGGCGCGATGTGTTTTACGGACCGACTCGAGTATGGTGGCATCGTCGAGCGGTCGCAGAACCCGCAGGTCCACAACTTCGCAGTCGATGCCGGCCAGCGACAACTCGTTCGCAGCGTCGAGCGCCTTGCCTAGGCAGCCGCCATAGGCTACGAGTGTTGCGTCGTTGCCGGTGCGGCGGACCGCTGCCCGGGCAATATCGGTACTGGCAAATGCATCGACATCGGATGACGTGTTGTAGAGCTGAACGTGCTCGAAGATCACTACCGGGTCCGGATCGGCCAGCGCTGTTCCGAGCATGCCGTAGGCATCCTCAACCGTGGCCGGTGCTACCACCTTGATACCCGGGATATGGGCATACCAGGACTCGAGGCTGTGCGAGTGTTGGGCGGCAAGCTGGCGACCGGCGCCGGTCGCCATTCGGACCACCAGAGGCACAGAGAACTGCCCACCTGACATATGGCGAAGTGCGGCAGCGGTATTGACTATCTGGTCGAGCGCCAACAGGCTGAAATTCACCGTCATGACCTCGACGATCGGCCGAAGTCCGTTGAGGGCCGCCCCGATTCCGATTCCGACAAAGCCGAGTTCGGACAGCGGAGTATCACGCACCCGCTCCGGACCGAATTCCTCCAAAAGGCCCTTGGACGCCGCGTATGTTCCCCCGTACCGTCCGACGTCTTCACCCATCAGCACAACGCGCGGGTCCTTTTGCAAAGCGTCGCGAATGGCATCGTGAACCGCCGTCCGGTAGCTGGTTTTCATTGCGAACCTGCCGGTGTCAGCACGTCGCGCTCGAGATCGACCACGTCCTCCCAAGTCCCCGCCTCGGCGAAGGTCACCGCGTCCTCGATTTCGGCGGCGGCCGCATCTTCGATTTCACGTAGGTCGCCCTTGGACAGCGTTCCGTCGGCCACACACTTTTTGGTGAACGCCTGAATCGGATCGCGTTTGCGCCAGCGTTGCACCTCGCCTTTGTCTCGATACAGTTCGGGATCGAACATGGAATGGGCTCGAAACCTGTAGGTGCGGAACTCGATAAAAAAGGGGCCGCCGGTATCGCGGACGTGGTCGACACCTTGTTGCGCAGCGGTATGGCACGCCTCGACATCCATGCCGTCGACGGCGAGGGTCGGGACCCGGTACGCCGCCGCCTTGACGGTGAGATCCGTCTGCGACTGCGCCCGATCCAACGCGGTGCCCATCGCGTAAAGGTTGTTTTCGCAACAGAACAGCACCGGCAGATTCCACAAAGCGGCCATATTCAGCGACTCATGGAATGCCCCCTCCGCGACCGCGCCGTCGCCGAAGTAGCATGCGGTCACCCGCTTCTGCTGCAGCATCGCGTCGGCGAGCGCGATTCCCACCGCAAGCGGCAAGCCACCCGCAACTATCGCATTCCCGCCGTAGAACCGCTTGGATGCACTGAATAAGTGCATCGACCCGCCGCGGCCGCGCGAGCACCCTTGCTGCTTGCCGAACATCTCGGACATGATTGCGGTCATAGGAATCCCGCGCAGCAGCGCGTGCGCATGCTCACGGTAGGTCGCGACTACCGCGTCGTCGTCGGCCAGCGCGCGCAACGACCCGGCGGCGACGGCCTCTTCACCGACATAGAGATGCAGGAAGCCGCGAATCTTGGCCGCGCTGTACAGTTCCGCGCATTTTTCTTCCATGCGACGGACGCGGACCATATCCGACAGGAGTTCGTAAGCCAACTTGGTATCAGTCACGACGGCACCCCCTCGGCGTCGCGATCAGGGTGTTGTTCGACGGTGGAGGTATCGCCCTCAAGCAGACCCAGCTCACGAGCCTTCAACAGCCGCCGCATGATTTTGCCGCTGCTGGTGTGCGGCAACGAATCGACGAATTCGAGCTCCTTCGGCGCCACCGTAGCCCCCAGCCGTTTGCGGGCGTGGCCTATCAGTTCCAGGCGCAGGTCCTCGTCGCCGACCATCCCATTCTTCAGCGTGACGAAGGCTTTGACTATTTCGCCGACCGTCGGATCGGGCTTACCGATGACCGCCGCTTCCGCCACCGCCGGATGATCGGTCAGGGCGCTTTCGACCTCGAACGGGCCGATCAGATGTCCCGCTGACTTGATCACGTCGTCTTTGCGTCCGAGGAACCAGAAATACCCGTCGGTATCCTTCTTCGCGAGGTCTCCGGTTAAGTAGAGATCGTCCACGAAGCACTTCCGATATCGCTCCTCGGCGTTCAGGTAGCCGCGGAACATCGACGGCCAGCCTGGTTTGAGCGCGAGCTCGCCCTCGACGCCGGGTTGGTCGATGACTGAAATCGCATCGTCATCGTTATGGCGCACGATACATGCGTCCACTCCGGGAAGAGGTCGGCCCATCGAACCTGGTTTGATGTCGAATGCCGGGGTATTGGCGATCATGATGCCGCCCGTTTCCGTCTGCCACCAATTGTCGTGGATCGGCAAGCCCAGCACCCGCTTTCCCCACTTCACTGCCTCGGGGTTCAGCGGCTCACCCACGCTGGCGATAAAGCGCAGCCGCGGGAAACTGTAGCGCGCCGGCAGTTCGGGGCCCGCTTTGATCAGCATCCTGATCGCGGTGGGTGCCGTGTACCAAACCGAAACCCCTTGATCCTGCAGGATTCCGTACCAACGCTCGGCATCAAAATCGGCTTCGTCGACAATCGAGGTGATGCCGTGCAAGAGCGGGCTGATGATCCCGTAGGAGGTCCCGGTAACCCAACCGGGATCCGCTGTGCACCAATAGGTGTCGTCGGAATGTAGGTCAAGGGCGTACAGGCCGGTGACGTAGTGCATCGCCACGGCACCGTGGACGTGGATCGCTCCTTTCGGTGTTCCGGTGGTGCCGCTGGTGAAGTGCAGCAGCGCCGGATCGTCAGCGGTGGTGGGCTCGACGGGCGCATTCTCGTCGGCGGCGTCCATCCAGTGCCAGAAATTGAGTGTTCCAGGTAGCTGTAGGTCAGCTCGGTTTTCGTCGACCAGCAAGATGTGCCGGACCGATGGGAGTCGATGACGAATCTTCGCGATCTTTCGTTGGTAAATCGTTCGGGTGGTCACGAGCACATCGGCTTGCCCGATGTCTATCCGTGTCACGATCGGCTCTGGTCCGAACGCTGAAAACAAGGGCGAGACGATGCTGCCGTTGCGTAGCGCGCCCATGACCGTGATGTAGAGCTCGGGGCAGCGATCCATGATCGTGAATACCCGATTGCCCCTGTTGATGCCCAGCGAGCGTAATACGGCGGAGAATCGTCGGGAGAACCGGCCGAGTTCGGCATAGCTGAGATCTCGTGTCGCGATCGCTCCATCCCAGCCCTTATTGGTGATGAAGCGGAACGCGGTGCGGCTGGCAGTCGCGCCGGCCGCGTGCCGTTCGACGGCGGCGTAGGCGATATTGCACTTACCGGGACCCATGCCTTCGCACAATTGCGGCACATCGGACCACTGGAATCGCGCGCAAGCCTCCTCGTAGTTCGTGAGGTTCGGCTGGACGCCGAATTCGTGGAGGTCTTTGTGTATTACTTCCATGCCGAAGTCCTAAAATTCTGACCGACTGGCGACAGCTAGGAATGGGAGTGTCCTTGTCGTCGCGTGGGTGCCTTCATCGTTTCCCCACGCCGCCCGCCGCAATAGAGACGAAAGTCATCGGAAGACCGCGTTCGTCCTTTTGTCCCCCGCGGCATCACCGTCAGCGGAGTCCAAGGACTCGACTGTGGGGACCTAGGACCCTTGCGTCGGTTGCCCATGCGTCAGAAGGTCGTACCGGAAAGGACAGGTGAGGATGATGGCCCGATTGACCGCGGACACCGACGTGATCACGGCGGCAGTCGAGTTGGCGTGTCGCGCCCCGTCGCTACACAACAGTCAGCCTTGGCATTGGGTTGCCAACGACACCAGCGTCGACCTATTCCTCGATCCGCGGCGAACAGTTACGTCGACCGACAAATCCGGAAGAGAGGCGATCATCAGCTGTGGCGCAGCGCTTGATCACTTCCGGATTGCGATGGCCGCCCTCGGGTGGAGTACGAACGTCGAACAGTTCCCGAATCCGAACAACCTCGAGCACCTTGCCTCGATCAGCTTCGGGCCGACCGATTATGTCGCACAGGCCCGCCGCGATCTCGCCGACGCGATCGTGCGTCGTCACACCAGCCGCCTGCCGTTCGGGCCGCCCAAACATTGGTCGTCGGTGGAACTGGTGCTTCGCAATGCGTTGGAAGACGATTTCGTCAGCCTCGACGTGTTGGGCGCCGACGCGCGACCGCGGCTGGCGGAAGCGGCTCGACTCGCCGAAGCCCTGCGTCGCTACGACGATGATTATCACCATGAATTAGACTGGTGGACATCACCATTGAGGAAGTTTGAGGGTATTCCCGACAGCGCATTGGTTTCAGAGGCGGACGACCGCAGAGTCGATGTGAACCGCCGGTTTCCTGTCGACCCGCTGGACGAGCGGAGCTCCGCGGGTACCTACGACGAAGCGAAGATACTCGTTCTGTCGACACTCGGGGACACGCGAGTGGATGCCCTCCGATGCGGCGAGGCGTTGTCGACGATCTTGCTGGAATGCACGTTGGCCGGACTGTCGACTTGCCCGGTGACACACATCACGGAGCTGGAAGCTACCAGGGAGATGATCCGTGACCTCACTCGCCGCATCGCCCTACCTCAGGTTTTGATCCGGGTGGGTGTCGAACCGGAGGGTGAGTCGTCACCCCGGCCGACGCCGCGGCGCCCCCTGGCCGACGTGTTGCGGATCCGGGCCTAGGACGCGAAAAATGGCTTCCCCCCTGGGTGATCGGTTGGTGTTGAACGACTCCGACGTCGATGCGCTCGCTTGGCAGTTCACGAACTCCGTCTACGCCGGCGACACCTATGCGGCTTGGCCGCTGGATCGGAGGCTGGAGGGGTTCCTGCGGCATCGGGGGTTGTTCAGCATCGCCGAAGACGGCGACGCGTTTGGTTTCGTGCTCGACCGTGTCATGGCATGCATCAGCGCGCTTTCCCGTCCGGTTTGACGGGCATGGCTGTCGATCGGTTAGGGAGCTGACGAACGACCCACAACCCGGGGACTTCGGTCCCTTTCGACATTGTCGGCCGATTGGTGCGATGGACAGTGCAAGTACCGAATCACGTTTCATCAGGAGTCATCCAATGAGCACCGTTCCCGTTCGGCGCCGGCCGATATCGCTATTTCCGGAGATCTCGGAGTTGTTCGCGGGCTTCCCATCCTTGACAGGACTGCGCCCAGCCTTCGAGGCGCCCGTGATGCGACTCGAGGACGAAATGAAAGACGGCCGCTACGTAGTGCGCGCGGAAATGCCGGGCGTCGATCCCGCAAAAGACATCGACATCACCGTGCGCGACGGGCAGCTGACGATCAAGGCGGAGCGCAGCGAGAAAAAGGACTTCGATGGACGGTCGGAGTTCTCGTACGGCTCGTTTGTCCGGAGTGTGTCGCTGCCGGCCGGTGCCGACGAGGGCAGCATCGACGCTACCTACGACCAGGGGATTCTCACTGTCTCGGTGGCGGTCTCGGAGGCGAAGCCCGCGGAGCGACACATCGAAGTGCGATCGGCCAATGGACAGTGACCGCGGTGCGCGATGACCAGAGCGGCTGACGTCACCCGACGCTCGCCGCGGCGCGTCTTTCGCGACCGCCGCGAGGCCGGGCAGGTATTGGGAAACCTCCTCACCGCCTACCGCGACCGACCCGACGTGATCGTCTTGGGTTTGGCCAGGGGAGGGTTACCCGTGGCATGGGAGGTGGCAGCGGCGCTACACGCCCCGCTGGATGCCTTCATCGTGCGCAAGCTCGGAGCGCCGGGACACGAAGAATTCGCGGTCGGGGCCCTCGCCACCGGAGGTCGCGTCGTGATCAATGATGACGTTGTGCGCGGCCTGCGGATCACGCCGCAGCAATTGCGCTTCATCGCCGAACGTGAAGGCCGCGAACTTGTCCGGCGCGAGGCCGTTTATCGCGACGGACGCCCACCCGTAGACGTGTCCGGCAAGACGGTCATTCTGGTTGATGATGGATTGGCCACCGGCGCAAGCATGTTCGCGGCGGTGCAGGCTTTGCGCGAGGCCGAGCCCGCCCACATCGTGATGGCCGTGCCCGCGGCACCCGAATCCACCTGCCGAGAATTCGCCGGCCTGGTGGACGATGTCGTATGCGCCAGCATGCCGACGCCATTCCTGGCCGTCGGTGAGTCTTTCTGGGATTTTCGTCAGGTAACCGATGACGAGGTGCGCCAGTTGCTTGCCACACCCACCACCGGCGCGTGGACGAAAACGGCCACCGAGGTCACGCCGGCGCAGGTGATCGCCAGGGTGGCCATCGACGCACCGGCGGGTGTCCCGCCCTGGGAGGCGCTGGACGCGCTGATAGGTGATGCCCGAATCGTGCTGATCGGCGAGAGCTCGCACGGCACACATGAGTTTTACGAGGCGCGAGCCGCGATCACAAAATGGCTGATCGAGGAAAGGGGCTTCTGCGCAGTCGCCGCGGAGGCTGACTGGCCCGACGCCTACCGAGTGAACCGGTATGTTCACGGTCAGGCCGAAGACAAGAGCGCCGACGCGGCACTGAGCGGCTTCGAGCGTTTCCCCGCCTGGATGTGGCGCAACACGGTGGTTCGTGATTTCGTTGACTGGCTGCGCGTGCGAAATCACCGGCAGGAGCCAGACGGTCATCGGCAGGCCGGGTTCTACGGACTCGATCTGTACAGCTTGCACCGATCGCTGCAGGAAGTTATCAACTACCTCGACAAAGTCGATCCGAAGGCGGCGGCTCGGGCGCGGGAGCGCTATGCATGCTTCGACCACGCCTCGGCCGACGATGGTCAGGCGTACGGTTTCGCGGCGGCATTCGGCGCCGGTCCGTCGTGCGAGGCACAAGCGGTCGAACAGCTGGTCGACATCCAGCGCAACGCACTGTCCTACGCGCGCAGGGATGGACTGCTCGCCGAAGACGAACTCTTCTACGCCGAGCAGAATGCGCAAACTGTGCGTAATGCAGAGGAGTACTACCGAGCAATGTTCAGCGGCCGGGTCAACTCGTGGAACCTGCGCGACAAGCACATGGCGCAGACCCTCCACGCGCTGGTCAAACATCTAGACCGCCATTCGGACGTCCCGTCAGCGCGAATCGTGGTGTGGGCCCACAATTCTCATGTCGGCGACGCACGAGCGACCGAGGTTTGGGCGGACGGACAGCTGACACTTGGGCAGCTCGTTCGGCAGCAATACGGTGAGGAGTCTCGGCTGATCGGTTTCAGCACGTACGACGGCACGGTCACCGCTGCCAGCGAGTGGGGCGGGGTGGCGGAACGTAAGGCCATTCGCCCGGCACTCAATGGAAGCATCGAGGAACTTCTGCACGAAACCGGTAAGGCGTCGTTCTTGGTTTCGCCACTTCTCAGCAGGGAAGCCACCAATCCGCTCAGTGCGGTTCGGTTGGGGCGTGCCATCGGCGTCATCTACCGGCCCGAGACGGAACGGCAGAGTCACTATTTTCATGTCCGCCCCGCGGACCAATTCGACGCGATTATCCATATCGATCGGACCCGGGCTCTGGAACCTCTTGAGCCCACCAGTCTCTGGATCGCCGGCGAAACACCCGAAACCTATCCCACCGGACTGTGATCAACGGAGCGGAGTCAACGGACATGGATGTGGGAGCCGAGTCGATTCCCGGCCGAGTGCAGATCGTCACTCGACGATGAATCCGGCTCTTGTGACCGAGTCGGAGCAATTGGCCGCTGCACCCGAGCGGACATCGAAAAATTGTTTTCGCTGGCCGCCGAGCCGTCCGCCTCACGCGCCAATGAACGGGCATGTGTGCCAAAGCGTCTTCTTCGGGACGAACGGCTGTTGACAAGGGGCCTAAGGACTCCTCCATGACCGTCGAAAGATCCCTAGTCTGGCATTGAATCCATCAGTGTGCGACACAACACCTAACCCGGGAGCTCCGATGAATCAGCTGCATTCGAAGTCGGTGGTCGTCGGCATCGACGGGTCGCAGGCCGGGGTGAACGCTGCCAAATGGGCGGTCGATGAGGCGATTACCCGACAGCTGCCCCTGCGCCTCGTTCATGTCGCCGGGCGCAAGGGATCACGAGCTACGTCGGCACCACCTTCGGACCGGGAGCTTGAAGCCGGCGAAACCGCCCTCTACCAAGCTGAAGTCGCGGTGGAAGGTGTGGGGAAACCCGTCGAGGTCGAGACCGTCTTGCTGTCCGGCGACCCAGAACAGGTACTGATCGATGAATCGTTGGATGCGGCACTGGTGTGCGTCGGTACCGACCAGCGCCGGTGGGCCGTCGACAAGCTCCTCGGCACAACCGAGGCTGCGTTGGCGACGCGTGCACACTGCCCGGTGGCGATCATTCGCACCAGTCCCGACGGAACGCCGGCGAAGCCCGGGGTGATCGCCGTAGTACTCAATGATGAGCCCGACAACGAAGAGGTTGTCCACCAGGCTATGGAGGAAGGGCGTCGGCGCAACGCCACAGTGCGGCAGATCGATCGGCGCCTGAACAGCTGGGTTCGGCGCTATCCGGACGTGCCCGTTGAGATCGTCGCAGCCGGCACCGGCCCAAGATCATCTGTAAACCACAGCAATGCAATCGAACTCGCCGTTGTGGGTAGGTCCGACGCAACTCATATTGCTGAGCTCGGCACACCCAATTATCACCCGATTGTGGGCTATCCGGGCTGCTCGGTGCTGATTGTCCGGGACTAGGTACCAGAGGCCTCGCCCATGAAGGAGTCACCGAGAGAGCGCCCAGTCGTCGTTGGTATCGACGGGTCGAAGGCGGCGGTGCAGGCGGCTCTCTGGGCTGTGGACGAGGCGGTGGATCGTGACGCTCCGCTGCGGCTGCTTCATGTGATCGAGCAAGGTGATGGGTGCGATGCCGATCCAAAGACCTTGGCGCGCATGTTCGCCGCCGCGGAAACCGCCATCGGGCGTGCGCTCACAGCAATCGAAGCCACTGGTCGGCAAGTGAAGACGGAGATGGAGGTCGTCCGGGGGCCAGCGGTCAGGTCGTTGATCGAAGCGTCGGCATCAGCGGCGATGACATGTGTGGGTGCGGTGGGCCTCCGCCATTTTCGACCGGGCCGGGTAGGCTCTAGCGCTGCGGCTCTTGCCGTCTCCGCGCCATGTCCCACGGCTATCATCCGAAGGCCCGATGATCGGCCCGGCCATTCGGCGCCCGGGATCGTCGTTGAGGTAGACAATTCTCCCGACAGCGCAAAGTTGCTGGGCATTGCCATGGAGGAAGCTCGGATGCGCAACGCCACTGTTCACGCAATCGTGTGCCGGCGAAGCGTGTCCCATGATGTGGCGGTCGAGGGGAAGCACGATCTGCGGGCAGTCGCCGACCTAGATCGCCGGCTGGCCGGCTGCAGACGTCGTTACCCGCATGTCCAGGTGGAAGCGGCGGCGGCCCACAACACCCTGCTCGAATTCCTGGGTTGCAACCGCGGATCGGTACAGCTGGCAATTGTCGGCTCGCAGAATCGCGAGCATCTGCAGGAACTGGTTGGACCGGTCGGCAGTGCCGTACTCCAAGCCGCCGGCTGCTCGCTGCTGGTCGTCAACGGCCGGCATATGTGAAGCCGGAAGACGATGAAATGCGGAGCATCGCGATATGTCTTTACATGGAACGTACGGCACGGTAGGAAGGGCTCGCCATGGTTACAGTCTTTTTGGTCGACGACCACGAAGTCGTCCGCCGCGGACTCACCGAGCTGCTCGCCTCGGACCCCGATCTGGAAGTCGTCGGCGACGCGGGATCGGTGTCCGAAGCGATGGTGCGAATACCCGCGACAAAGCCTGACGTCGCCGTACTCGATGTGCGCCTCCCCGACGGCAACGGCATCGAATTGTGCCGTGACCTTTTGTCGGAGCTTCCGGAGCTGCGATGCCTGATGTTGACGTCGTTCACCTCCGACGAGGCGATGCTCGAGGCAATCCTGGCCGGCGCCAGCGGCTATGTCGTCAAGGACATCCGGGGGATGGAGCTTGCTCAAGCGATCAAGGACGTCGGTGCCGGTAAATCGCTGCTGGATAGCCGAGCGGCTACCGCACTGATGGCCAAGCTGCGGGGCGGCACGGAGCACAAGGATCCGCTGTCCGGACTGACCGAGCAGGAGCGAACGCTACTGGGGCTGCTCGGCGAGGGCTTGACCAACAGGCAGATCGCCGCCCGGATGTTCCTGGCCGAGAAAACGGTCAAGAATTACGTATCGCGCCTGCTGGCCAAGCTCGGCATGGAGCGGCGTACTCAAGCCGCGGTTTTCGCGACGAGGCTTGACCAGCACTCTCCGCCGAATACAGGCACCTGACCTGCGAAGACGGCTTCCGCAGGACCAGCCGTTACAACTTGGGACGGTCCGGGCCCAACGAGACTAAGCTGGCCTGAGCACCTTCGCGTTGATGCCTTAGCACTGGATATGTGTGACGCGCAGTTGCTACGGGGCTTAGTTGTCGGAGGTAACAGGTGGCCAACGACGATAACGGCTCGGCATTTGCCGGACTGGGCGAGCGTGGGCTGGTAAGCAGGATGCACCAGCAGCTCGACGAGTTGCCGGCGGCACGCGATCAGATGGAGCGATTGCTGCGCGTGATCGTCGAGATCGGCTCGGATCTCGATCTTGACGCGACGTTGCGCCGTATCGTTCACGCGGCCAAAGACCTGACTCGTGCTCCGTACGGGGCACTTGCCGTACGTGACCCGACCGGTGCCTTGATCTCATTTATCCACGACGGAATCGACGACGCTACAAGGGAGCGGATCGGACATTTGCCCGTCGGTAAGGGTGTTCTTTCCGTCTCGCTTCTCGACCAGCCGGCCTTGCGCCTGGATGACCTCACCAGACACCCGGCTGCGGTCGGCTTTCCAGATCATCATCCGGCGATGCAAGGATTCATCGGGGTGCCCATCACCATCCGTGGAGCGGTTTTCGGCAATCTTTACCTGACCCACGACGAGCCGGGCCGCGTGTTCTCTGAATCCGATGAGGTTGCCGCCCGGGCTCTGGCGGTTGCCGCCGCAGTCGCGATCGACAATGCGCAGCTCTTCGAGTGCGAACGCATGTCGGTGAAATGGATGGAAGCCAGCCGGGAGATCACCACGGCTCTGCTGTCGAACGCGGAATCGGGCTTTAGCCCACTACAGTTGATCGCCGACCGTGCGTGCGTTCTGACCGATGCCGAGCAGGCGATCGTGCTGGTCCCGATTGACGCTGACTTGCCCGTGGATGAGATCGACACACTGGTGATCTCGGCGGCGGTGGGACTGAACGCCTCCGAGGTCATCGGTCAACGGATCCCGGTGGACTCCTCCACCAGCGGTGGCGTTTTCCGCTCTGGTGAGCCGATAATCACGGAGTCGTTGAGCTACCCGATCCAGGCGTTCACCGACGTCGGGCAGCGCAGCGCAATCTTGATGCCGCTGCGGACCCAGGATGAAGTCGCTGGAGTGATTGCGGTGGCACGCGGCGCCGGCCAGCCACCGTTCGACGACACTTACCTTGACCTGGTTCGCGATTTCGCCAGCCACGCGGCCCTGGCCCTGATGCTTGCCTCGGCTCGCGAGCACGCCCGCCAGTTGACCCTGGTGGGCGAACGGGAGCGCATCGCGCATGACTTGCACGATCACGTCATCCAACGATTGTTCGCCGCGGGCATGGACCTACAAAGCACCGTTGCTCGGGCACGTTCACCGGAGGTTGTCGAGCGACTCAATAAAACGCTCGACGATCTCCAGACGATCATCGAGGAGATCCGCACCACGATCTTCCAGCTGAAATCCCCGTTGGAGCATGAAAGTAGCTTCCGCAATCGCATTCAGCAAGTGGTCACCGATCTCACCGAGAACCGCGGCATCGTCACCACGGTGCGCATGCACGGACCGACGACCACCGTCGGCGGCGAGCTTGCCGAACATGCCGAAGCCGTCACCGTGGAAGCCGTGAGCAACGCCATCCGTCACTCCAGCGCCTCGCGGCTGACGGTCGAAATCGACGTTGCCGACATGCTGGCACTCGACATCATCGACAACGGAAGCGGCATGCCCGCCGATAATCAGCGGCGCAGCGGCCTGGCGAACATGCAGTACCGCGCCGAACAGGTCGGTGGCCGTTGCGAAATCTCCAACGAGGCCACCGGCGGTACGCGCGTCCACTGGACCGCTCCGCTCAACGCTGGCTGATCGGCAACTCGCACAACGCCTATGGGACCAATGGCACCGGCACTGGGCCGAATGGCCCTGGCCGAGCTTCAACGCTCCGGATAACGTGATGTCCAGGCCCGCCAACCGAGCACAACGCGGCGCCCGGCCCGTCAAGGAGACGTAATGAGAAGTCAAGCGGTGAGAGACACTGCCACATCCCAATTGTTGGACGGCCGGGTGATCTCATTGCGTCGCATCGACGGGAAGGACGCCGAAGCTGTCGTGGCGCTCCACCGACACCTCAGCGATCATGACCGTTACTTCCGCTTCTTCACCCTGCATCCAGCCCACCTCGACCAACTTGTGAGGGAGCTGATCGAACCCAAGGACGGGCAGTGCGCGCTGGGCGCATTCGACGGAGACCGGCTGGTGGGTGTGGCGAATTACACCGTCTGTGCTGATCCGACGGCTGCCGACATCGCCATTGTGGTCGCTCATGAAGATCATTCGGTCGGCGTGGGAACGGCATTGCTCAAACGCCTGGCCCAAATCGCCAGAGTCAATGGAATTCGTCGATTCGTCGCGGACGTGTTGGCCCAGAACCACCTGATGCTCGCTGTCTTGTCCGATTTCGGCTGGCCGCGTGAGCGAAGCGATTTCGGATCGGTCCTTCACCTGGACATCAGCTTGCCTGACCGCATCGACGTGTCATCGCATGCCAGTCAAGGGATTGCCTAAAGGAGCGCGACATGTCGAGGACCAAGAATCACGGGATACTGGTCTGCGTCGACGGTTCGGCGGCAGCCGAAGCCGCCGTGGCCTGGGCAACCCACGAGGCCGGCCTGCGCGACTTGCCGATTACGCTGATGCACGCCGTGGCTCCGGTGGTCGTTGGTTGGCCGGTCGGGCAGCTGTATGAGGACATGCCGGAATGGCAGCGAGAAACGGCACAGCAGGTCATCGATCAAGCGCGTAAGGTGGTCGCTGCCAACCTGGATGACGCGAGACCGGCCGAAATACGCACCGAGATCATTTATTCCAGCGTTGTTCCGGCAGTGGTTGATGCTTCGAAGGACGCATCGATGGTCGTCGTCGGCAGCCAGGGATTCGGAGCGATGGGCCGTTTGCTGCTGGGTTCGGTCACCGCTGGATTACTTCACCATGCTCATTGCCCGGTGGCGGTCATTCACTCCAACGCGGCTGTGACACCCGCTGCCAACGCACCCGTGCTGGTAGGCACCGACGGATCGCCCGCATCGGAAGCCGCAATCGCCTTGGCTTTCGACGAGGCGTCTCGCCGGGGCGTGGGCCTAATTGCACTGCACGCTTGGAGCGATGTGGGCATCTTTCCCATGCTAGGGATGGACTGGCGGGACAGCGAGCTTCAGGGGCAGGAGATCCTCGCTGAACGCCTCGCGGGCTGGAACGAACAATATCCAGACGTGCACGTCAAGCGAGTGATCGTGTGCGACAAACCTTCTCGGTGGCTGCTCGAAGAAGCAAAACACGCTCAGCTGGTAGTTCTCGGTAGCCGAGGACGGGGCGGGTTCCCCGGCATGCTGCTGGGGTCGGTGAGCTCGCACGTCGCGCAGGCGGCGACGGTTCCGGTGATTGTGACCCGCGGTCGCTGATCGTCTAGCAGGCTCAGCGCACCACGAGCACCGAACATCCGGTGTGTCCGAAGCGGGGAGTCAGCGGGCCGATCATCCGGGCGACCTTGTCCGAATACCAGCGGTCCACTACCGCGAGTTGCACGGGTTCCTCTGTGCCGATCAAGTATTCAGCGGCTCCACGTCTGGCCGCAGCGGGACGTACATGCACCTCGGGATACTGAGTCACCCAGCGGTGAAGTCGACGGTCCAACTGACGGTATGGAATCTCTCCGAAACCCCACCGCCACGTACCCATCGCGAGAATCGGTGCGTTTCGAAGCCGCGCTTCTCTGAAGCCCTGCTCGAGTACGGAGTCGTTCTCGGGTGAGTCGTCGACCACCACCGCAATCGATCCCGAAACTGACTCGCCGGCATCGTGCTTGGCGCGTACGACCGCTACCGGACAATGCGCGTTCTGGGCCACAAACTCGGCAGTTGAGCCGATGATCTTTCGGGCGACCTGCCCGATCCCTATAGATCCTACGCAGACCATGGTCGCATGCCGTGATTCCTCAACCAGCGCGTCGGCCGGTGAGCCGCACACAAGATCGGTTTCGATTTTGACCTCCGCAGTCATGGCATGCAGCGCTGCGCAAGCAGCGCGCAAGGCAGCCTCGCCGCATTCCACATCGATACCGGGATCGTTGGGCAGCGCTTCCACTTTTTGCTCGGGGATGGCGTACACCAGACGCAGCGGAATGTCCTGACTGGTCGCCTCGGCGACCGCCCACTTCGCCGCCTTGATCGCTGCATCGGATCCGTCGATACCCACCACGATCCATTGTGGTGATTGCGGGTCGTTCATCGCATTTCTCCGATCGAGACGCTGGACTGGCGGGATAACCCCTGGTCACCGGAAACGTTATTGGGCCTCGCCGGCCGTCGGCAGGGCCGTTCGGCCCTTGCGTGGCGGCAATGGTCATCTGAATGGGGTTCACTCGAACTCGTGGTGTGTCCGGCCAATCGAGAGTTGTCCCCTTATTCCAGACGATGTTTGGGCGAAGCTCGATGACTTTGCGGCCCAGGCTGAAGCGGCGGCCCGCGGAGCGACCGTATGAACGGACTGTCGCGATCACCCGATGGACGTTTTCCGGCGTTCGCATTGCGGTAGTGGATGGCAACGGCGAATCGCTTGTGCTCGACCGCTATTCCGGGGATGTCCTTAGACATCCCGGCCAACCGCGTCGCAGCAAGGGCTAGGGCGTCCACAAGTTCTGTGGCGGAGGTGTTTTCGTGGTGGGTGCCGTCGGGCTCTTGCAACTCCAAGCCGTGGCTGCCCGCATACCATATGCCTTCGACGTTTGCCCGCGTGCGAACATCCAACAGATCGCGGCCGCTTATCACTGTGACAGGACAATGCGCAGCGAGTGCGCGCAACGTATCGAGGCACCGACATCTCACAGCCTCCGGAACAAAAAGCGAGGGGAATCTCGGGCCTTGACCTTTTCCGGCTCGGTCTCTTCGACCACGCAAGCGAGGTCGAAGATGACAGCGTCGTGGTAGCGCCTGTCAAGAGTGGCGGGCCACTCGGTCACCTTCGTCACGATTCCACAGGTCGAGCCCCGATCAAGCCTCAGCGCCCAACGAGGGTCTCTCGTCCATGCGGTTAAGGACAAAAGTCTCCTGACCGGCCCCCGTTCGGGCAATAGCGTTGAGGATGACCGAGGGAGAACGAAGTGACTGCATCCACAAAGCGCCACGGCATCGTCGTCGGAGTCGACGGATCGCCGGCGTCGAATTTCGCTGTCTGCTGGGCCGCGCGTGACGCGGCCATACGTAATGTCCCGTTGACCCTGGTCCACCTTGTGAACGCCACGACGATGTGGCCGCAGGTGCCGATGGCGGCCGAAGCGTTGGCATGGCAGGAGGACGACGGTCGCCGGGTCCTGCAGGAGGCGGTCAAGGTCGCTGAAGACGCCACACGAACAAGTCGGCACATCGACATAACGCGCGAGCTGTGGCATGGGCCCCCGGCACCGACGCTGGCCGAGATGTCGAAAGAGGCGGAGTTGGTCGTCGTTGGATCCTATGGACGCGGAGCCATTGGCCGGGCCTTGCTCGGTTCGGTCAGCTCCGGGATTGTGCGACGCGCGAGCTGTCCGGTCGCCGTCATTCACGACGAAGACCCGTTGATGCCGTATCCCCAGCAGGCACCGGTCCTGGTCGGAATCGATGGCTCGCCGGTATCCGAGCTTGCGACGGCAATCGCCTTCGACGAGGCGTCGCGACGCGGTGTCGAGCTCAAGGCGGTCCATGCCTGGAGCGACACCGAAGTTTTCGAGCTTCCCGGGTTGGACTGGTCGGCCGTGAAGGCGGAAGCGGAGCGGAGTCTGGCCGAACGCCTGGCGGGTTGGCAAGAGCGCTATCCCGATGTCACCGTGCACCGAATCGTCGTATGCGACCGGCCGGCTCGGCAGTTGGTCGAGCAGTCGGAGACCGCCCAGCTGACGGTCGTCGGTAGCCACGGTCGCGGGGGCCTGACCGGCGCATTGTTGGGCTCGGTGAGCAACGCCGTCGTCCACTCGGTCCGCATGCCGGTGATCGTGGCCCGGCCCTCCTAGGTCGACACCGAGATGTCCACGGCGACCGACAAATCGACGACGAGGGGGCGCGGGGTCATGACTGCTGGCATTGCGTTGTCAGGAGCGCCTTATGTCGACCTGCACGAAACCCATACCGGCGTGGTTGTGCTGGCCGGTGACCGTGCCTACAAGGCGAAAAAGCCGGTGCTGACCGACTTCCTCGACTTCCGGACACCTGAGCAACGTGAACGTGCATGCCGTCGAGAGATAGATTTGAACAGTCGGCTCTCTCCGGATAGTTACCTGGGGATCGCACATCTGAGCGATCCAGCGGGCGGGCCCCCCGAACCGGTCGTCGTCATGCGCCGCTACTTCGACCACGACCGCTTGGCGTTCAAAGTGGGTTGCGGTCCCAACGAATCTGTCTGCCGCGTGTTGGACACCATCGCCGCCATGTTGGCGCGCTTTCACGGACAGGCCCAACGGGGTCCCGCGATTGATGCCCAAGGCCAGGTCGGTGCGGTCGACGGCCGCTTTCGGGAGAACCTGCTGGAGCTGAAACGCTATGCGGAGATGCCTGATTCGGGATTCTCCTTCGAGCATCTCGCTCCGATCCAGCGCCTGGCGGTCGATTTCGCTTTGGGTCGTGCTGCCTTGTTTACACGTCGCATAGAAGATGGGCGCATTGTCGACGGCCACGGCGATCTGCTTGCCGACGATATTTTCTGCACGGAAGGCGAGCCGGCACTGCTCGATTGTTTGGAGTTCGACGACAAGCTCCGGTATATCGACTGCATCGATGACGCCGCTTTTCTGGCGATGGACTTGGAGTTTTTGGGGCGCGCAGACCTTGGCGATTACTTCCTCGAACGCTATGCGCTGCATTCGGGTGACGCGGCGCCTTCGTCGCTGCGAGACTTTTACATTGCCTACCGCGCGGTGGTGCGAGCAAAGGTTGACTGCCTACGCGTGTCGCAAGGCAACTCCGAGGCTGCCGCAGATGCGGCCCGGCACCTGGCCATTGCTACCCGGCATTTGGAGTACGGAAGCGTTCGGATGGCACTGGTCGGGGGAAGTCCGGGAACGGGCAAGTCGACCATCGCACGAGCTCTCGCAGAAAAGACCGGGGCCCAGGTCATCTCTACCGATGACGCACGTCGGGAATTACAGGCGGTGGGCGTCATCACCGGCGAGCCCGGCGACCTGGATGCGGGATTGTATCGTCCCGACAACGTCAGGACGGTCTACGAGGTCGTCCTGCACCGGGCACGGGCGCTGTTGGCCAACGGGCAGTCCGTTATCCTCGACGGGACCTGGCGCGATCCGCAGACCCGCACGCACGCTTACCGCATTGCCCACGAGACGCTTTCGGCATTGGTGGAAATCCGGTGTTCCACGGATGTCAAGCTGACCGCCGAACGCATTGTGGCACGCCGGCGCGGCAATTCCGATGTGACTCCGGCGATCGCGACCGCGCTGGCCCAACAGGATGACGAATGGGACACAGCGTACGCGCTGGACACGTCGCGGCCGCTTGACCTTTCGGTCGAAGAAATTCACGAACTTTGGCGGCGAGCGGTCTACGCGTCGGCGCCGCGAACCGCTTGAAACCAGGTTGAGAGAGGCTGACATGTCAACTGAACTACTTACCGGAAAGTATGTTTCGAACATCGCGGCGCTGCGCCTGGGAGACGCCGAGGAGGCCGGCGGCAAGGGCGCCAACATGGGCGAGTTGGTCGCCGCCGGGCTTCCGGTACCGCCGGGATTCGTGCTGATGCGAAGCAGCTACCTGGCTTCGATGGAGGCGGGCGGGGTCGATACCGAACTCGCCGCCCTACATCGCGAAGCGTTAACACAGGTGAACAACGGTCCCCGTCTGGCTGAGCTTTGCCAACGGATGAGAACGCTGGTCGCGAAAGCGGGCGTTAGTCAGGATGTCCGCGACCAGCTACAGGAGTCCTACCGCGCCCTCGGTACGAATTGCATTGTCGCGGTGCGTTCTTCGGCAACAGGCGAGGACGGCCGTGATGCATCGTTCGCGGGAATGAACCAGACGGTGACCAACGTGGTAGGCGAAATCGCCCTACTCGAGGCTGTCACCAAATGCTGGGCATCGCTGTTCAGTCCGCGGGTCCTCACTTATCGGGCAAGCCGCGGGTTCGGGGCCGATCCCGCGATGGCGGTGGTCGTCCAGCAGATGATCGCCTCCGAACAGTCCGGGGTTGCGTTTACCACCGATCCGAGCACGGGGGAGCGAGAACACATCGTCATCGAAGCGGCTCTCGGACTCGGCGAGGTTGTGGTATCCGGAAAGGTCCAGCCCGACACCTATGTCGTCGACAAGAGGACGCTGGACGTGCTCGACGTGAAAATCGGGTACCAGGCTTTCAAGATCGAGCGTGGTCCCGCGGGACATGACATCATCGTGGAATTGAACCCCGCGCAGGCCCAAGCGCGAGTCCTGGATGACGCGGCATTGCGCCGCATTGCCGAGTTGGCGATCGCAGTTGAAGCGCATCATGGGTGCCCGCAAGACGTCGAATGGGCGATCGCTTCCGGCAAGGCCTGGTTAGTACAGGCCAGGCCGATCACGACGCTCAATACACACGCGCCCGACGCGTCGGAAACAACGGACGCCCTGGTTCGGGGCCTGCCGGCGGCACCAGGGTCGGCGTCCGGACGTGTTCGAGTGCTTCGGGCTCCGGAAGAGGGCAACCGGTTGCTGGACAACGAAATTCTGGTGGCGCCGATGACCAATCCGGATTGGCTTCCTGCTATCCGACGTGCCGCGGCAGTGGTGACCGAGACCGGCGGCATGACGTGCCACGCGGCCATCGTTGCACGCGAACTCGGAGTTCCCTGTGTGGTGGGTGCGCGCAATGCGACTACCGTTTTGCGCGACGGCCAATCGGTTACCGTCGACGGCTCGAGCGGCAACGTCAGCGCCGGAAGCCTCGGCCCGCAGTTACAAGTGTCGGGGGTCAGGCAGCCGGTGGTCACGGCTAATGGCACCGAGACAACCGGTACCAAGGTCTACGTCAACCTGGCGATACCCGACACCGCCGAAGCCGTCGCGGCCCAAGATGTCGACGGCGTTGGCTTATTGCGGGCCGAGTTCCTGCTCACCCAGGCGCTTTCCGGCAGGCACCCGCGCGATCTCATCGCCCACGGCGAGCAGTTCGCTCTCATCGACAGCATCGCGACATCGATCGGCCGCATCGCATCGGCTTTCGGTAACCGGCCGGTGATTTACCGTGCAACGGATTTTCGTAGCAACGAGTTTCGTGGGTTGCAGGGTGGTGAGGCCTACGAGCCCGTGGAGCACAACCCGATGATCGGATACCGCGGGTGCTATCGATACGTCAAAGAACACGATCTGTTTGGTCTAGAACTCCAGGCCCTGGCGCGGGCGCGTGAACAGAATCCGAACGTGCATCTGATGATTCCGTTTGTTCGGACGCGGTGGGAGCTGGAAACATGCCTTTCTCTGGTCGACATGAGTCCGCTGGGTTCCCAGCGCGGCCTGCATCGGTGGGTGATGGCCGAAGTGCCCTCGGTGACCTACTGGCTCCCCGAATATATCGGGCTGGGGGTGGACGGAGTATCCATCGGCAGCAATGACTTGACGCAGCTGATCCTGGGGGTCGATCGCGACTCCGAGATCTGCGCCGAGCTGTTCGACGAATCGGATGGAGCCGTTCTCGATGCCATAGGCCGCATTGTTGCGACAGCGCGTAAACATGGCATCACGTCGTCGCTGTGCGGCCAGGCCCCATCGACGAACCCGGCTTTCACCGAGCATCTGGTGAGGATGGGGATCACCTCTGTGTCGGTCAACCCCGATGCGGTAACTGCCACCCGGCATGCAGTTGCCGCCGCCGAACGGCGATTGCTGTTGGAAATGGCGGTCTCCAACGACGGGACCACCCGCCGCCAAAGCCAGGTGTGACCGATGCCGCGGCATTGGCTGGTGATGGACGGGGCGGGGGACGGGACGACGGCACCGTACGTGACCCGATTGGCCGGTGCCGGCCGCCATCTGCCCGAGACACACCTGACGACCGAGGAGCTGATGGCCACCACCCGCCATCGGACGCACATCGACCTGGAACGCCTGACCGGTATACGCGAGCGCCGGATCTCCGTCGGCGAGGAAGATTCGTACAGCCTCGCCACGTCGGCGGCGATCGACTGTCTGGTCAAGGCACACCAAGATCCCGGGTCGCTTGATGTGGTGATCAGCTGCAGCATCACAAAATTCCGTGGTGGCCTGACTCAATGGCTCGAGCCGCCGATGAGCGCCGCTGTGGCCCGCGAGATCGGTGCACCACAAGCGATGACCTTTGACGTATCCAACGCGTGCGCCGGGATGCTGACCGGAGTGACGATATTGAACAATTGGATCCGGCAGGGCATCGTCGAGCGTGGGCTGGTGGTCAGCGGCGAGTACATATCGCAGCTGAGTCACAACGCGGCGCGGCACATCCGCAACATCATGAGCAAGGAATTGGCATGCCTGACCCTGGGTGATGCCGGTGCGGCCCTGCTGCTCGAGCGGGCTCCCGTCGGGTCTGCCGGTATCACCCTGGCCGGGTTCACCACTGTCGCCGACTACAGCCGGCTCTGCTTGGCGTATCCGCGGGGACACGATCCGGGTGCGCGGATGTTCACGAACTCGCGCGCCATTCAACGGGCGGCAATCGCCGACACGCCATTGTTGCTCCACGAAGTCCTTGATGCCATGGGTATTTCGATTCACGACATCGACCACGTGATCACGCACCAGACATCGGCTCGCGCGATTCGCAAGGGAATGGCGCGAATGTCGGAGTCATTCGGCGACAGTCCTCGGCATGACGCCGTGATCACGGTCGATCGATACGGCAACACGGCATCGACGACTCACACGGTGGCGCTCGTCGAGGAACTCGAAGCGGGACGGATCGAGCCGGGGGAGAGAATCGCGCTGCTCGCGCTGGCGTCGGGACTTGAAATTGGTGTCGTGGTAGTAACCCTGGACGAAGAATTGGTGAGCAGCTATGGGCACGATCATTGATCGAGTTGCCGTCGCGCACCCGCGGTGGTGGCGTGATCGGCACAGCGCGCTGCACCTGGCCGTGGCTGCCGCAAAGGACTGCCTGCAGCGGGCCGGTCGCGACCCCGACGAACTCGATCTTGTTGTCAACGCTGGGATCTATCGCGACCGAAATCTCGGAGAACCGGCATTGGCGGCGCTGATCCAAGACGAC
The DNA here is from genome assembly GCF_059812425.1 of Mycobacterium sp. NGS56. Taxonomy (NCBI): domain Bacteria; kingdom Bacillati; phylum Actinomycetota; class Actinomycetes; order Mycobacteriales; family Mycobacteriaceae; genus Mycobacterium; species Mycobacterium sp. NGS56. The sequence continues at coordinate 245,472 of NZ_JCALCQ010000003.1, read as the reverse complement.
ATCGGGGCGAATCCTGAAGATCCGCACATCGGTGCCCACGGCACATTTTCTTTCGACATCGCCAATGGCGCTTGCGGGGTGCTCACCGCGCTGCAGATCGTCGATGGCTTTTTGAGGTCACGTGCTGTCCAGCTGGCGCTCATCGTGGCCAGCGATGCCGATCCCGGACACGGAATGAGCGAGCAGTTTCCGTTTTCGGCCGCCGGCGCCGCCCTGCTTTGTCGGTGGACCGACGAGAACTACGGTTTGGGTCCGGTATCGTGGTCGGCGGCTGACGAGTCGGCAGGAGACGTCCAGAGCCTCACCGCCACAGTGGGATTCGCCGACTCACGCAACGTGCTGCGATTCGAGCAATCGGATGACATGGATGACCGGTTCGTTGAGGCGGCCGCGTCGGCGGTGCACGAATGCCTCGAAGCCCAATCGGCGGATCTGGCTGAGGTCGACGCGATAGTCGCGGCGCCCTCGCGCCACGGGTACCACACCTTGCTCAGCGAAAAGCTCGGGGTGCCAGTGGACAAGATCATCGTGGCCGACGATCAGCATATGCACACAGCCGCGCTGGCGGCCGCCTTCGGTGCGCAAGCCGAAACACTATCCGTCGGTGCTCAGGTCCTTTTCGTCGCCGCCGGTGCCGGCGGTACCGGCGGTGCCGCTCTCTACCGCCAACCGCCATCCATATTCGCGGTCTCTGAATCAGAGAAAACGGCCCGGAAGGGGGACCAATGGAGCAACTGACTGCCTTGGACGCGGGTTTCCTCGAGGCGGAAGACTCCGACCCGCACGTGAGCCTCGCGGTGGGCGCTGTCTCGGTCGTGGAGGGGCCGCTCCCAAGCTACGGCGAGTTCGTTTCCACTGTCGCCGAACGGATGCCAGCAATCAAGCGATTCAAGCAGGTGCTGCGGACTCATCCGCTCGATCTGCGCCCGCCCGAATGGGTCGATGACCCCCACTTTGACATCTCGCGGCACGTCCATCGGCTGGCGCTTCCGCACCCCGGGGGCGATACCGAACTGTTCGAGGCGATCGCCACTTTGATGGAACGACGCCTTGATCGCGAAAGGCCACTGTGGGACTGCTGGCTGGTCGAAGGGCTGAGTGACGACCGGTGGGCGGTGCTGACCAAGATTCACCACTGCATCGCCGACGGTATCGCCGCGACGCAGCTGATGGCGAAATTCGGCGACGGTGACAGCGGCGGCAGCTTCGCCGAAAACATCCACGCGGCGCGGCGGTCGGCCAGGCATGAGCCGGGTGCCGCGAAACCAGGCCTAAACCCGTTGAACTGGGTGGGTGAGATCGGACGAGGCGCCATCGGCGCCGCAGCCGCCGCCGAGCACATTGCGGTGGGTGCGGCCGAACTCGCGGCCAGTCTGCTCGTCCCCGCCCCGGAATCGTCACTCAACGGACAGGTCACGACGATGCGACGGTACAGTGCGGCCCGCGTTCGCTTGGCCGACATGCAGAAAGTGTCCAAGCAATTCGGTGTGACAGTGAATGACGTTGCGTTGGCTGCGGTTACCAGCAGTTATCGTGCTCTCTTGCTCCGGCGCGGTGAGCAGCCCGGCCGGGACTCACTGCGAACGCTGGTTCCGGTTTCGGTCCGTCCGATTGACCAGCTCAACGTCGCCGACAATCGGGTTTCGGCCATGTTGCCGCTGCTGCCGGTCGACGAGGAAGATCCGGTGAAGCAACTGCTGCTGGTGCATGATCGGCTCAATCGGGCCAAAGCGAGCGGCCAAAGCCAAGGCGGTAGCGCTGTGCTTTCAGCTGTCAGGCGTGTCCCGTTCGCCCTGTCTGCGTGGACGATTCGGTTGCTGATGCGGCTGCCCCAACGAGCGGTTGTCGCCTTGGCCACGAATGTCCCCGGGCCGCGAGGTCAGCAGCGATTGATGGGGCGCCGGGTGCTGGAAGTGCTGCCTATTCCGCCGATCGCTCTTCGACTGCGCACCGGCATAGCGATGGTGAGTTACGCCGACGCCTTCGTCTTCGGCATCACCGCCGATTATGACACCGCTCCCGACATCGAGACCCTCGCGAGTGGGATTGAAGACGGTGTCGAGCGATTGACGAGAGCCGGCGGCAACCGGCGGCGTAGAGGCGCCGCGAAGACCGGACCGTCAAGAGTGAAGGCCTCAACGTGAACGAGCGTCCCAGACATCGTGATTCACTGACCCAGTTCGTTTCCCGCGGTGAGAGCGCCGGGCGGGGATTCGGTGAATTGGCCGGTGGGAATCCCCAGATGAAGCATGGGTCAGGAAGGTAGCATCGGTGCAGTTCGACGCAACGAAAGAGGGGCCAGCCCTGATGACATCGCCCAGCGCCGAACGCTATGTGAGCGCGGCATTGCTGAACAAGAGCTTGCGGGAGCGTCTCTTTGATGTTGACGCCATGGTTGACGTGATCACCGATTACGCCATCGTCCAGCTCAGTGCGAGCGGTGACATAGTCCGCTGGTGCCCGGGCGCACAGGCGATGATGAAGTACTCGGTGGTGGAAACGCTCGATCAACCTGTGTCGATGTTGTACACGGAAGAGGACCGCGCCGCCGGTCTGGCCGACCGCGAGTTGGCCGCGGCCCGTGAGTCCGGACGTATCGAGTTCGAAGGCTGGCGGGTGCGCAAGGACGGTCGGCGGTTTCGCGCCGGGGTGGTGCTGGCCGTGATAAAAGGCGAGGTGGGCGCCGTCACCGGTTTCACTAAAGTGATGCGAGATGTGACCGCCGAGCACCAGCGAGCCGAAACCATGTTCCACGCTTTGCTCGAGTCGGCTCCCGACGCGATGGTCATCGTCGGGCCGGACGGCCGCATCATGCTTGCCAACGCGCGAACCGATCAGATGTTCGGCTACCAGCGCGAAGATTTGCTCGGCAGGGAAATTGAGATGCTGATCCCGCCCCGGCTGCGTGACGCCCACCAACGGCACCGGGCCGGCTTCTTCGACAAGCCGGCGGCGCGGCGCATGGGGGCCGGTCTGCAGCTCTGGGGGCAGCGTCGCGACGGGACCGCGTTCCCGGTCGACGTAAGCCTCAGCCCATTGCAGACCGAGCAGGGAGTGATGGTATCGGCGGCCATCCGCGATATCACCCAGCAGTTGGCACTCCAGGCCGAGCTCACCCAGACCCGAGCCCAGGCCGAAGTGCTAGCCGAGCGCGACCGTATCGCCGGCGATTTACAAGACCACGCGATTCAGCGTGTCTTCGCCGTCGGCCTCGCGCTTCAGGGCACCATCATGCGGGCACGTTCGGTCGAAGTACAGGAACGCCTCAACACGGCGGTCGACGATCTCCACGCGGTGGTGCAGGATTTTCGCACCGCAATCTTCGACCTGCGTCGTAAATCCACCGACGTCACCGGATTACGCCAGCGTTTAGACGAGGTGATCGGCCGGCTTTCGGAAAATTTGGCTACCACCGTTCAATACAAAGGACCGCTTTCGGTGGTTGAGGGCGCGTTGGCCGAAGAAGCCGAAGCCGTTGTCACGGAAGCGATCAACAACGCGGTACGGCACGCCGCGGCGACCAAGCTCACGATTGCCGTCGAGGTCGGCGACGAGTTGTGCATCGACGTCGTCGATAACGGAAAAGGGTTGCCTCACGACATCACCGAAGCCGGCCTGATGACATTGCGCCGGCGGGTCGAACGGGCGGGAGGCACAATCGAAGTCGGCAGCGCCGACGGCAAGGGCACCCGGCTGCGATGGATTGCTCCACTGTTGTGATCGTGCGAAGCCCCGGCGATGTGGGGAACGCCACCACTGTCCGTAGGGTGTAATGGGAAATGCGCGCCCATCGGCGCGATCGGCCGCCGCGATACCGATGTAGAACAAGGCGTTTCGCATGCACTGACCGACTGGCCGGCCACCGCGGGGGCCGGAAGGCGCGATTGTCGCCGCTTGGGAGGAACCTGGCCGTAGAGTCGAACGACGAAAACCGTTCACCGCGGAAGGGCGAGGCAAAGGAGCGTGGTGGTCATGCAGGTCTCTATGTTTGGGCAACTCAGCGGATCCGGCAGCCAATCGCCGATTGACGCGACGATCGCCAACCTCACGACGCTTCGCGACGAAGGTTTCAATCGTGTGTGGATGAGTCAATTGCCCTACGAGCCAGACCTTCTCATGGTCTTGGCGATTGCGCTGCACGAGGTCGACACGATCGAGGTGGCCAGCGGCGTGGTACCGATCCAAAACCAGCATCCGATGCAGATGGCGCAGCGCGCTCTGACGCTGAGCCTCGCCTCCGGTGGGCGGTTCACGCTCGGGCTCGGCATGACCCACCAGGCGGTCACCGAAGGAATGTGGGGCATTCCGTGGGACAAGCCGGTGCGAAGGCTGAATGAATTCCTCGACGGGCTACTGCCCCTGTTGGCCGGTGAACGCGCTGACGCGACGGGGGAGACGGTGACCACTCGGGGCGCCCTGATGATCCCGGGGGCGCCGCGGCCCGACGTCTACATCGCGGCGCTGGGCCCCCAGCTGCTGAAGGTCGCGGGGCGGCGCACGTCGGGCACCTGCACCTGGATGACCGGTCCGAAAACACTGGCTGAGCACGTCGCGCCCACGCTGCGCCAGGCGGCCGCCGACGCCGGACGCGAGGGCGAGGTGCGCGTCGCCGCGTCGCTGCCGGTCAGTGTTACCGACGACGTCGACGCCGCCCGCAAGCAGGCGGCCGAACAGTTCGCCATCTATGGGCAACTGCCGTCATACCGCGCGATGCTCGACCGCGAGGGTTACGCGGGGCCACAGGACGCCGCCATCATCGGCGACGAGGACACCGTCCGCGGCCGGCTCGACGAATTGCGCGCCGCGGGCGTCGACGAGTACGTCGCCGCGGCCTTCGATCCGTCGCTGGAGGGCCGGGCACGCACGCGGGCGCTGTTACGGGCGTACGACTCCTGACGCCTGATCGTCTGGCCCGGTCCTGGGTTGTCCGCGGCGACACGGGCGACTGGCTTGTCTTGGCCAAACCTCTGTTGCAACTGATGTCTCGGGCACGGCCCTCGCACGTGGGCGCCTACTTGGGGTTCAGGCCGCCTGCGGCGGCGGCCACCCAGGCCAGCTGGGGGTAGAAGATGTCGCTGTGCGCACCGGAAGGGGAATTGCCTTGCGTGACAACGTCGGAGGCATCCAGATTCAGAATCTTACCCGTCTCGAACGGGTATTCTGAGCCGGTCCCTTTCAGTGGTTGGGGGGCGGCCCCGAACGCGCCATCAGACCCCATGGCGCGCCAGCGCCCCAACGGGTCCCACAGTGCGGCTGCGTCGTCACCGACGGACATGGACGCCAGCGGGTAGAAGATACCCAGCGCTCGGTCGTGCTTTGAAAAGCAGACGGTCATCGGTCCGTTTATGCGGTTTAGCCGGCCAGCTAGCGCACCGGCACGCGGCTTTTCCAGCGCGGTTAAGAACGGCAGCGAATCGCTGAAAGCGAATCGTGAGTAGGCGCCCTGCAACAGCGTGACCGCCCGTACCGGCGACGGGCCGCTCGTCGGTAGTCCGGCGAGCGCGAAAGAGACCAGCCGAGCGCCAAAGCTGTGCCCGATCAGATGAATACGCAGCCCATCGAACTGGCCGGCAAGCTGTGTGATGACCGGCCCGAGCCCGTCTTTGCCGACCACGCCGGCCCGGTTCTTCATCTGCCAGTACGTCAGTTGTCGCAGCGTCTCCTTGGCACCGTAAAGGAGCTTCTTCGCGAGGTCTGTGAGGCCGGCCGTTCCGCCGCCACTACTGAAGTCGACACCGGACTCGACAAGCTTGTCATAGAACTTGCCGAACACGAGATTCGGATTTTGGTCGGCGCGAAGCATTCCGGGCTGATCGGACTTCTTGGCTTCTTCACCGTCGTTGAAGCCGGTCGCGGTCGCGCTACTGAATTCGCGCATTGCGTTGAAGAGCGCGTTTACCCGATCTTGTGACGGCACCTGGGTCAGCAGGGCGGCGATCGTGTCCAATTGTGCAGCGCCGTCCGGGAAAATCTTTTTGAGCTCTTCTAGTTGCAGTGGGTCGATGGTGGGCGGTCCCGCTGCAACGGTCGACTGTTTGGCCAGCGCTGCGGTGCCGCCGGGCGTGGGTTGCGAGGGCGCTGCAAAGTCGGGTATCGGTTCATCACGCCAGAGTTGAGAGGGCCAGCGAATGCCGACGAATCCCGCCTTGATGGTCGGGTCGATCTGATCGGCTAGGAGCGCGAACCACCTGTCGTACAATGATTTTGCCGTCTTCTCATCGTTATTCCAGCCGTGGGAAAATATCACCAGATCGGTATATTGATTGGCGGCGATGCCCTCCTTCAACTCAGTCAATGTCTGCGGGTCCGGGTCGCCGTCCTTGTCGAACAGAAGACGCCAGATGGGGCGATTGGCGATGGTGTCGGTCATTTCTGGGTGTCCTGTCTTGGGTGTTGGATTGCGGTCTGCTCAGACCGATTGGAGCGCGCGCATCAGATCGACCATGCCGGCGCCCTGGAAGGCCCGTTCGCGGCCCAGCGAGATCGCCGACTCCACAAAGATCTTCTTGACTTCCTCGGGTTTGCCAATCATTTCGCGCTGCACCGACAGGAATGCCGCGATGGCACCCGAGACGTGTGGTGCGGCCATGCTGGTGCCGCTGTCCTCCATATACACCGCAGCCCCGGTGAGATCCTCGAGATGGGCGTCCTGCACGTTGCGCAGGTTCTGACCGGCGGCCGCGGACGTGATCCGTTCGCCAGGGGCTACCAGATCCGGCTTGGCCCGGCCGTCTCCCGTCGGCCCTCTCGAGGAAAAGTAGGACACGCCGAAGGTGTGTGGGGAATCGCGGTGTGTCGAGCCGACGGTTATTGCGCGCTCGGCGTTGCCAGGGTCGTTGATGGTCACTCCCGCGCTGAACCTGGTGACGTCGGCGAATTTTGGGTTCAGCGTGACGTATCCCGTGTTGCCTGCCGCTGCCACGACTACCACGCCGGACCGCACGACCTTGTCGACTTCCACACACAATGGGCTCTGCCCGCAGGCGAACCATTCGGCGGCGAACTCGTAGCCGAGGCTGAGGTTTACGCCGTGGATGCGCGGAACTTTGTCGCTGGCGGCGTTGCGCTCACGCACGTAGGTTAACGCCCGCATGACCCGGCCTACCCGGGCCGCTAGATCGCCTTCACCGAGAACTTTGAGGCTGACCAGCTTTGCGTGTGGCGCCATGCCGGACAGCCGATTGATGTCGCTGATCTCGCGCGGCTGGATGATCGGGAACGCGTCGTCGGGCGAGGCGGCATTGAAGCGCTTTTCCCCGACAACCACCTTGTGGTCGCCTGAGGCAGGCTGCCAGTTCTGCAGGCCGCCGGCGATGATCGCCGCGACATGCGTACCGTGCCCATTGTCGTCGACGAGAGCAAGGCTAGGTTCGTCGCTGTTGGCGGTGAAATCCCGGTGCAGATCGGCCACCGAAGCGTCGGTCAATGTTGCAAACCCGCTGAAATGCGGGTGGTCGGCCTGGATACCGGAATCGATGACCGCCCAGACGATCCCGTCGCCGAAGCTTTCAAACGAGCGTTGCGCCGCTCGGGCCTTGATCGTCGCCGACGACCCGTCAATCTGCGGGTGCGCCTCGAAATCTGGCCAGATTCGGAATATCGCACGCATCGGCCAATCGAGGGCCGCGGCATCGGCGGACACCAGGCTCTCAATTTGACCGGCCACCAAATCGCCGGTCAGGTACTGGTCGCCGACCGCCAACGGCGGGTCAGTGGCCCCGATCATCTGCCACAGCGCGGCGACGCGTTCGCGTGCTGCCTGCGCGCCGGCGTAAAACCGTGAATTCAGTTCAATCATCACGCCAAGCGGCTCCGGCTGGCCCTTCCATGGCAAGGCTTTCATTTTCTCGCGTAGCGGCGGTGTAATCACGCCCGTTAGCAACTGCTCTTTGGGCGTCGGCGGTTCGGCTGGGGACGCCATGTAAGCCACCTGGTAATCACCGCCGCTAGCCCGCTCGCAAGCCTCCTTAGCTTGCGCCACACCGGCTTTGGTCAGCCGCAGCGTGGCGGTTTCGGCGGCCGGCGCAGCCTGCTTGGATCTCCGGATTCGCGCGACCAGTCGGCGACCGATGAGGTACTCGACCGTCTCGTCCACATCGTGCTGCCAATGCGGCTTCTTGTCTCGATACAGCCGGGCGTCCTTGTCGAACTGTGACGCAAACCGAGCGGCGACTGCTTCAGACAGCGTCTGCAGATTCGCCGGCTTGTTCAATGAATCCAGCATGTCGAATGCGCACAGCACCCTGTCGGCCCACCGGCCGATATCAGCGTCTTTCATCGGTATCCTTGAACAAATACGTTCGGTTGGTGCCTTTATCTACCAATTTCAACACCGCGCTAAGCCGTGAGTGGAGGCTTTCGTACATTTAGCGCTCGTGGTGGACCGGTTCGGAGGCTGCGCGCTTCGCGACGTCGGACGATGCCGCCAGTGCTGACAAACGGGCTGATTCGCGGCCGGCCCGGCACCATGAGAAGGCCGTCTTGTAATAGGGACGGACTCGCGAGGTGGCTATGGCCATACCTAGGCGTCCGTACGTATGGTGCGTAGACGAACCTCACGACAGGAGAACGCGGTGGCAGAACGGTTGGCGGGCAAGGTCGCCCTCATCAGTGGCGGTGCCCGGGGGATGGGTGCATCGCACGTGCGCTCGATGGTCGCTGAGGGAGCCAAGGTGGTGTTCGGTGACATCCTCGACGACGAGGGCAAGGCGGTGGCGGCGGAAGTCGGTGACGCGGTCCGCTACCTACACCTCGACGTGACCAAGCCGGAGGATTGGGATGCGGCAGTGGCGACCGCGCTGAGTGAGTTCGGCCGCATCGACGTGCTGGTCAACAACGCGGGCATCATCAACATCGGCACGTTGGAGGACTACGCGCTCTCCGAGTGGCAGCGAATCCTCGACATCAACTTGACCGGTGTTTTTCTCGGGATCCGCGCGGTCGTCAAACCCATGAAGGAAACGGGCCGGGGATCGATCATCAACATCTCCTCGATCGAAGGTATGGCCGGCACGATCGCCTGTCACGGCTACACCGCGACCAAATTCGCTGTGCGGGGCCTGACCAAGTCGGCCGCGCTCGAACTGGGTCCGAGCGGGATCCGGGTCAACTCGATTCATCCCGGGCTCATCAAGACCCCGATGACCGACTGGGTTCCCGATGACCTCTTCCAGACGGCGCTAGGTCGCGCGGCCCAGCCGGTCGAAGTCTCCAACCTGGTGGTTTATCTGGCCAGCGACGAGTCCAGCTATTCCACCGGTTCGGAGTTCGTCGTCGACGGCGGCACCACCGCCGGCCTGGGCCACAAGGACTTCTCCAACGTCGAGACCGACGCCCAACCGGACTGGGTTACCTAGCGGCGGTTACCGATTCGGGTTGCCTGGCCGGCTGAGGCCAAGGCGATGGAACCGGGCGTTGACGGACCCGTTGCGGCCACCAGAACCACTTGCCCAGTAACGCGGCAATGGACGGTGTCATCAGCGAGCGCACGATCAAGGTGTCGAACAGCAGGCCCAGTCCAATGGTGGTCCCGACCTGACCAATGACCGTCAACTCGCTGACCGCCATCGTCATCATCGTGAAGGCGAACACCAACCCCGCCGAGGTCACCACCGAGCCGGTGCCGCCCATCGACCGGATGATGCCGGTGTTCAGGCCGGCGTGGATCTCCTCCTTGAACCGCGCCACCAGCAGGAGGTTGTAGTCGGCGCCGACGGCCAGCAGGATGATGACCGACATCGCGAGCACCATCCAGTGCAGCTCGATGCCGATCAGGTGCTGCCAGATCAGTACCGAAAGGCCGAAGGACGCGCCCAGCGAGAGCAAGACGGTTCCCACGATGACCGCCGATGCCACGACACCGCGCGTGATCAGCAGCATGATGATGAAAATCAGGCACAGTGAGGCGATTCCGGCGATCAACAGGTCATAGGTGTTGCCGTCGCTGAGGTCTTTGTAAATCGACGCGGTACCCGCGAGATAGATCTTCGAGCCTTCCAGCGGTGTGCCCTTCAATGCCTCGTAGGCGGCCTTTTTGATCAACGGAATGTGCGAAATGCCTTCCTGTGACATCGGATCGCCGTCGTGGCTGATGATGAATCGCACGGCATGCCCGTCGGGCGAGATGAAGTTCTTCATGCCCTTTTTGAACTCGGCATTGTTGAACGTCTCCGGCGGCAGGTAGAACGAGTCGTCGTTCTTGGAGGCGTCGAATGCCTTGCCCATGGCATTGGAGTTCTTCTGCGCCTCGTTCTGCTGATCCTGCAGACCCTTCTGCGTCGAATACATGGTCAGCATCGTGGTTTTCATAGCCTTCATGTTTTGAATCATCGAGGGCATCAGCGCCACCATCTGGGGCATCAGCGTGTCAAGGTGATCCATGATCGGTAGCAGGCTTTCGATGTCATCGGTCATCGTGTCGATGCCGTCCAGGCCGTCGAAGACCGAGCGAAGCGACCAGCACACGGGGATGTCGTAGCAGTGTTTCTCCCAGTAGAGGTAACTGCGGATCGGTCGGAAAAAGTCCTCGAAATCCGCCATGTGGTCGCGCAATTCATTGATGTCGATGGTCATGTCGTGCATTTTCTTGACCATCTGATGCATATCGTTGGTCATTTGCGCCGTGATGCTCTGCATCTTTTGCATGCTGTCGATGGTCGTCTGCATCATGTCCGCCTGATGCAGCATGTCGGCCATCTGATCTTCTTGGTACTTCTGGTTCATCTGCTGGGTGACACCCTGCATGCTGATCTGGAAGGGGATCGACGTGTGCTCGATCGGCGTGCCCTGCGGGCGAGTGATGGCTTGCACGCGGCCGATCCCCGGCACCCGAAAGACGGTCTTGGCGATCTTGTCGATCACCAGGAAGTCCGCCGAGTTCCGCAGATCGTGATCGCTTTCGATCATCAACACTTCGGGGTTCATTCGCGCCTGCGAGAAGTGCCGGTCGGCAGCTGCGTAACCCTCGTTCGCGGGCAGGTCCGCAGGTAGGTAGTTGCGGTCGTTGTAGTTGGTGCGGTAGCCGGGCAGGGTCAGCAAGCCGACCAGCGCCACACCGATCGTCAACACCAGGATCGGGCCGGGCCAGCGGACGACGAGGGCGCCGATCTTGCGCCACCCGCGAATTCGTTGTGTCCGTTTCGGTTCGAGCGTCTTGCGGAAGCGCGACGCCACGGAGATCACGGCGGGTCCCAGCGTCAGCGCCGCCGCGACCACGACCACCATGCCGATGGCCAGTGGAATGCCCAGCGTCTGGAAATACGGCAGGTTGGTGAAGTGCAGGCAGAAGGTCGCGCCGGCGATCGTCATACCCGACCCGAGCACCACGTGGGCGGTGCCCTTGTACATGGTGTAGTACGCCTCTTCTCGGGACTCGCCCACAGCGCGGGCTTCTTGATATCGACCTATCAAGAAGATCGCGTAGTCGGTGGCGGCTGCGATCGCCAGCGTGACCAATAGGTTCGTGGCGAACGTCGAGAGTCCAATGATCTTGTAGTAGCCCAGGAAAGCGACCATGCCTCGTGCGGCGGACAGCTCTAGGACCACCATGACCAGCGTCAGTAGCACGGTGATGATCGACCGATAAACCAACAGCAGCATGCCGATGATCACGGTGAAGGTGGCGGCCGTGATGAGTTGCAGGCTGCGGTCGCCGGCGGTGTGCTGATCCGCTGACAGCGCCGCGGGCCCGGTGACGTAGGCCTTGACGCCCTTGGGCGGCGGCACGCTCTTGACGATCTGTTGGACGGATTCGACCGACTCGTTGGCCAACGCCTCGCCCTGGTTACCGGCGAGGTAAACCTGGACGTAGGCGGCCTTGCCGTCATTGCTCTGCGCGCCCGCACCGGTCAGTGGATCACTCCACATATCTTGAACGTGTTCAACGTGTTTGGTGTCGGCGTCGAGCTTCTTGACGATCTGGTCGTAGTAGGCGTGCGCGTCGGCCCCGAGAGGATTCTGACCTTCGAGGACGATCATCACCGAGCTGTTGGACTTGTACTCGTTGAAGATCGCGCCCATGCGCTTGGTCGCGACGACAGATTGCGCATCATCGGGCGCCATTGACACCGAACGCATCTTGCCGACCTCGTCCAGCTGGGGGACGACGACGTTGAGCACCGCGATGATGGCGATCCAGCCCAGGATGATCGGTACGGCGAACGTGCGGATGATCCGGGGGATCTTGTCGTGCACGGGATCTTTGATGACGGGGATGGCGTCGGTGCGCGTGTCGTCGATTGTTGTGCTCATGCGGATTTCACCATGCAGAAGGTCAGGGCGTGCACGCCGCGAGTCATGTTCTCGGCCTTGACTTCGTCATCGATGGTGATGCGGCAGCCGAGCGAATTGCCGTCGCTCTGCGCCGATAGATTCGGGAAGACCGAGGGGGCGGTGGTGCTGAGGACCAGCGTCCAGGGCAGCGGCGCGCCGTCAATGCGTTTCGGGTCGGCGGACAAGTCCAGGTAGTTGACGTTGGCCGCCCCGGCCGAGCCGAAAACCTCGTACTTGACGACCTTGGGCTTGAACGGCTTCGAATCGTCGAGCCGCGGGCTGCTCATGATGCCGGTGTCGTGGGCGCCGAAAAACGATTTGACCCTGACGACCGCAAAGCCGCCGACGACGACGACCGCCACGATCAACAGCGGCAGCCAGGCGTTGCGCACGAGTCTCGATATCTGCACCTAGGTGATCCCTTCCCCATCACGTGTTCGTGACGCGGATCAGCGTTTGCCCGACCGGATGTCGTGGACAGGTGACTGTCCACAAGTCGCATTGCCCGGCAACGCATTACGTCGATTGCTACGGTTCGCGCGCGCAGGGCCGTCAAACGCGGTGAATGCTGCCCACCCACACCGGTTGACGTCCCCGGCATCGACACCCGGCTCGCCTTGTTGCTGAAGCCTCCCCGGGTACCGCCACCAGCGCATAGTACATGATGTGCATATCTTGCAGTGCATGCAACATTTGCTGCTGGTGTTTCAGATCACTTTGTGAAGATGCTGTTCACCAGCGCCGCGGCACGCTCAACATAGGGCATGGGCGTGTCGGCGGTTTCATTTGCCTCGCCGCTGGCCCACTTCTCGATGCCGGATCGCACCGCCGTCAGCGCCAGCGCAGAGATCAAGGCTGCCATCTCGTCGTCCGGCTTCATCGCCTGGCGCCGCACGATGATGTCGGTCAACTGCTTTTGAAATCGCTCCAAATCGGCGAGGAACGCCGCCAAAACGGCGGGAGATGTCTTGGCGAGTTGCAGCATGTGAGCCGCGTGTTCGCGTGGCGGGGGCACGTCGCGGAGGTGGTGAGCGGCCAGGGTGATCAGCTCCGCCAGCACTACGGAGTAGGGGGCGGGCCCGGCGGCGACGAAATCGGCCACCAGCTCGGGGGGTATGTCCGAGGGGCCGTAGGCAAGCGCGGACTCTTTGTTGGGGAAGTAGTTGAAGAACGTGCGCGTGGCAATTCCGGCCTCGGCGCAGATTTCGTCGACGGTGACCTTGTCGAATCCTCGTTTCACCGTGAGGCGCACCGCGGCATCGCGGATGTCGGCGCTCGTCTGGCGGCGACGGCGCTCTCGTAGCCCGATGGCGTTACCCATATCCACATAGTTGCACGTTGTGCACACTTTGCAGTCAAACGGTGCGTATTCGAGGTACCGAGCGCTGCGCGTCGTGTCCCTCAGCAATCTTTGGCTGATTAGCCCCGTGTGGCGTGGCGAAGTGCACGGTGAAACCAGGCTGAGAGATAAGCCCAGCTGATACACCGCGATTCGGATAAACGCGGCGAATGATGCGTCACCGGGTGGCGATCAGCCGCTGGGCGCAAGCGCACACCGCAAATAGTCGCATTGGCTTTCGAAGAACCTGTTCGATATCGGCGCCTTATCGGCGATCTGATCGAACGCGTGGAATGCGCCCGGAACGATTTCCTCGTGCACCGGCACCCCCGCCGCACGCAGGCGTCGCGCGTACTCAAGGCTCTCCTGATAGAAGAGGTCAAGCGTTCCGACTCCGATCCAGGCGGGGGGCAAGCCGGACAAATCCGTTCGGCGAGCCGGTGCCGCCTCTTCGGGGTCCGCCCCGTTCAGGTACCACTGCCAGGCGAGTTGGTTGTCCGATTCGCTCCACATGATGCGCCTGGGGCCGTCGCGCTTGGCGCCGGTGCGATCGTCGAGCATCGGATAGACCAGCATTTGAAAGGTGATTTGGACATCGTTTCGATCGTGGGCTCGCTGCGCGACCGCAGCCGCGAAATGACCACCGGCACTAGCCCCGCCGATGGCGACCCGGTCCGGGTCCACCCACGGCTGGCGGGCCAGCCACATCAGGGCCGCATAACAATCTTCGACTGGTGTCGGATACGGATGTTCGGGAGCCAAGCGGTGCTCTACCGCGGCAATCGCGAAGCCGGTGCGGCCAGACAGCTTGCGCAGGTACTTATCGTCCTGGGCCGCGTGCCCCATGATGGTTCCGCCCCCGTGGATCCACAGCAATGCGGGTGCGCGGTCGGGAAGGCCGGCCGGGCGGTGCAGACGGACGCTGACGTGCTCGTTGACGGCGGCAACGGGCACGGTGCGGATGCGTCCCGCATTGCCCATCATGTTCATGACAGCGCGCTGAAACTTCAGGCCGCGGTGCAACGCGTATCCGCGAGGCACGAATCGCGCTACCTTGCGAAGGCCGGGATCCAATACCTGAGGAGACGTGAAGGCGTTGTCGCGGAGCCTGTTTGCCATCCAATGCCCTCTGTTCCCTTGCGCTGGCAGACATCGCTGACCATACAGGAACCGACTCAGTGTCCACGCGCAATCATTGCGACCCGCTCTGCTGATCGATTAGTGCACGCACCGCGCCTTGGAACATCGTCTGTTTTATCGCGCCCAACGTGCCTTGATCTTTGCCCTGCAGTGGGCGCACCACGCCCAGGGCCGTGTCGGTGACTGCGCCTTCGGGGGACATGGCGTCGACGATCCCGAATTGCTCCGCCTCGGGAGCGCTGAAGCGTCGGCCGGTGGTCATCGAGGCGATGGCGGCGCTTGGCGTGAGTTTGGATTGGATCAGTGCGGCCATGCCGGGGTTGAAAGGGATGCGGATGTCTACCTCCGGAAAACAGAAGTACCCGCGGTCGACGCGCATCACCCGAAAGTCATGCGCGATGGCCAGCATCGCTCCGGCGCCGAACGCGTGACCCACCACCGCGGCCGCGGTGGGCAGGGGCAGGGTCAGCATGCGTGCCAGTAGGTGGTGCACCCGGCCGATGTACCACTGTCCCTGATCGGTGTGCGCGCTGAGCCATTCCAGGTCCAGACCGTTGGAGTAGAACTTGCCGCCGGCTGTCGTGATCAGCCCTTGGGCGCCATCTGAGACGGCTTGGCTGAGCGCATCATCGATGTCGTCCAGAAATCCAGGGGAGAAACGGTTTTCGTCATCGCCCATACGGACAATGGCGATCTTGTCGGCGTAGTCCAATGTCACTGTCATGTTTTTCCTCTTGAATTGTGCTTGCCGTTGGGAAGGTTCGTCGGCGTGGGGGGCCCGACCGCCAGCACGGCGCGCACGGCCGCGTGTAGCTGGGCGCGTGCGGTGGCGCTTGCAAGCCGGTCACGACGCAGCAACAGCGCGGTGGGCAGGTCGACGACGCAGCTGGTTACCGCGTCGACCGCCGCCGCGTCCCTGCGGTCCCAGAGCGCGATGGCAAGCCGCACCATCAACGCCACGAGAAGTTTGTCGAGCCGGCGGAGCTCATCGGCAACACTATCGGGAACGTCATCGCCGAGCACTTCTTCGCGACGCACGCGCAGCACGAGCGTTGAGGAGCCGGGATACCGCTCGGTGAACACCACAACCGCGTTGGCAGCGGCCACCACGGCCTCGGGCGGGCCGTCTGGACCGCCAGTGGCGAGTGCTTCGTCGACCAGCGAGGTCTGCAAAGCCAAAAATCGCCGACCCGCCCGCAGCCAGGCCTGGCCCATCAGCCCACCCCGCGACGTAAACGTGTGGTACACAGCGCCGTTGGACACACCCACCGCCGCGCTGATTGCTCGGATGGTCACCGCGGTTGGGCCCGCTCGCGCCACCATGTCCTCGACGGCGTCGAGTACGGCGTCGGGATCGTGCCTGCGCGGACGTGGCATTGGTCCACTATAACAGAGCAGTTGCTCTGTTATAGTGGCGATGATCCTCCGCGCGGGATGCGCACGGTAGTCGGCCTCGGGCCATTGCCGTCCGCGCAGTGGCTAGCATCGGATGTCCGGATGTCGACGTGGAGGGCAAAGCTTTGGCTGCGATACCCGTCATCGCGCTTACTGGCCATCTGGGAGCCGGGAAGACGACGCTACTCAACCACGTGCTACGTCACCCCGGCACACGAATCGGCGTGATAATCAACGACTTCGGCGACATCAACATCGACGCCGGCCTGGTCGCGGGCCAGGTCGACGAGCCGGCCTCGATTGCGGGAGGCTGCATCTGCTGCCTGCCCGACGGCGGCGGGCTTGATGACGCACTCGTCAAGCTTGCCGACCCGGCTCGCCGTCTCGATGCCATTGTCGTTGAGGCCAGCGGCCTGGCCGACCCCGTAGCGATCGCACGGATCATCGGGTTCAGTGAGATCCGCGGGATCCGGGCCTGCGGGCTGATCGACGTCGTCGATGCCGTGAACCACTTCGACACCGTTGACTGCGGCACAGTGCCGCCGGTGCGTTACGGCGCGGCGTCGCTGATTGTGGTCAACAAGCTTGACCAGGTGTCTGAGGACGAGCGCTCGGCTGTGGTGCAACGGGTCACACAGCGTGCAGCGCAACGTAACCCGCGTGTACACGTCGTGGGCACAACGGCCGGCCGGATAGACCCAACGCTGCTCTTCGACGCGTCCGGCACCTCCGAACAGGTTGGGCAACTCTCGCTCCTGGACCTGGTGCCCGAGCACGACCATGACCATGTCCATGCCGATGCCGTGACCGTCAGCGGCTCCGGCTGCGTCGACCCCGATGCCGTGTTCGACCTTCTCGAAGATCCACCGCCGCAGGTGTTCAGGCTGAAAGGCATCGTGGCCGTGCAGCACCGCACCGTCATCCGTGACTATCTCGTCAACCTGGTCGGTAACGCAATCCACATCCGGAAGGCGCCGCCGGGCGCCACAGCCAACTGCCTGGTGGCGATCGGGATGCATCTCGACACCCACGCCGTCCGTGCACGACTCGATAAAGCGCTGCAGCCGGCATCGGGACCGGCGTCGGCGCAGGCACTGCGGCGGCTGCAGAGGTATCGGCGAATGAGCGCGTGAAACGCGGCCGGCAACATACGTGGGCGATCTATTCAACACTTTCCGTCACGCCCGGTTTGAGTCGGCATCCGAGGCCGGAGCGTCCCCAATGCCCCTGTGCTGCAACAGTATTCGTCACAGTGACGAATTATCGACGATAGGCGGGAAGGGGACAGGGGAGTTCGCGGGCCGGGTTTGGGGCATGCGTCGCCCGGCGACTCAGACGATCGCCTCGTATCGCGTACCGCGGTTGCGGGATGCCGGGCCGTGCGTGTGGCTGTGCGGAGTGTGACGAAGCTCAACCGCCGACAGTGACGTATGTCATAGCGTCGCCGCCGCCAGTTAGGGAATCCTAACCATTCGTTTGTGTATCTATCTATTGGCTGGGGGCAAGATGGCCGACCTCGAGTTTGCCTATGACCTGACCCGTGACGAGGCGCGCAGGCGCAGCGCCGTGCTTGAAGCAATAGGTGACGACTGGGACCCCGTCGCGGTGCTCGCCGAGGAGCAGAAGGCCTACGACATGCTGTACTCGAATCTGGACGACGAGCAGCAGCGGGTTTACGACGAGCTGGTCCGCGCCGGTGTACTCCCAGAACGGACCACTGCTCGTGTTCCCGATTGATCCGACTGCCGATCGCAGCCGTCGCGCATGGCTGCCGTGCCCATGCTGCGATCATGGCACCAAGTGTGCTGATTGCCGAAGCAGCCGAAACTGCGATACACACTGGCAGTACCTGCTGAGCAACCGGGGCACCCTGGTGCATTTGCAGTGCGCGGATTGCGGCTATCTCTGGTCGACCGACACGCATCGCCGCGCACGGGCCAGGCGGTGGGGGTACAAGCCGAACTAGGCTCGGCCCACCGCGTACCCCAATATTCCTGCGCCGCAGGGTAATTCGTCACAGTGACGTATTGGTGGCGATGGGCGGGGAGTAGGGAACGGGGGTCTGGGGGTCGATGCGTGTACCTGTCATCCCACGCCGGCGGGGCGCGTGATTGGCCTGCCGTCTCGTCGTCATTTGAATCCGAGGCTCGGCGCGCTTGATGAACGCCCAGAGTAGCGTTGGGCGATGCTCGCGGACCTGCCGTGCGAAGACCGGAGTGCAGCGCGGGGCAAAGCAATTCGTCACAGTGACGTATTGATGCCGATGTGGCCGCAACGGCGGAAGGGGTACCGACCACTTTGTGGTACGCGCGGGGCGGTCCGATGGCACTTTCCCACCCGACGCGCAGCCGCGGCTAGTTGGTAAGACGGAGTCCTGTCGGGGGTTGTCGGCAGATGACGCCGCGCGGTTGCCAAGCCGGGGTGGCAACGAGCTAAAACAGAGATGCTTGTCGGAGCTCGGCGTTAGTCCGTACCGATAAGCGACATTATGTTAGGTAGGACTTGGAATAGCGGGGGTATGAAATGGTGGGTGACCAGCCAGTATCCTATTCGGCCCTTTCATGGGCCCAGCTGGCTGAAGTCACGCGACACGGCGCGTCAAAACCACACTTTCCGCCCAGCGACGGGACGCCCCACCGCGCCCAAGATCCACAGGATGATGCCGACGACTACCAAGATGCCGCCAATCGTGTACAGGATGCTGAGGCCGGTGAAATAGCCGACAACGAGAAGGATGATGCCGAGGATGATCACGGTCGCTCCGATCTACGGGTTGCCGCGGCAGGTGCCGTTTAACGGCGGATACCCATAGCGCGACTCCTCAACCCTAGTGATATGTGCGGGCGCCGGCCCCGTTGTTCGGCGGTGGTCGCGCCGCCCTGGGCTTCCTGCTAGTAGAGAATTCACCGGCCAGGGTAAGTGCTGGACGTGCTGCACGGGCACAAGTATTGACGGTCGCATGGTGGTTTCTATGCGCACTTGCACCACGTCCATGCCGCCCTCGGTAAAGAGTGAGTGACGGATCAGTTGCGCGCGAACCGTCTTTGCACGTTGGGGCGGCTTCGCAGTTTCTTGGGGTATCCGGGGCCCATCTTCATCGTCGTATCTTCCGCTCGTAGCGGCGCTCGACAGGTGGCGCACACAACTTCGGCGTGACTGTCGTGTCCGCAGCTTTCGTGGTGAAACACCACAGGCGCGCCGTCAGCCCCCGCCAGCCATTGGTCTCCCCACCGTGACATGGCCGCCAGAACGCCGAAGAAGTCTCGCCCCTTCTCGGTGAGCAGGTAGTCGAAGCGGACGGGTTCGTGCTGGTAGGGCCGCTTGTGCAACAGTCCTTGCTCCACAAGCCGATTCAGCCGCTCGGTCAATGTGTTGCGCGCGATTCCCAGTTCGCGCTGGAACTCATCGAACTTCGTGATCCCGTAGATCGCCTCACGCAACACCAGTATCGCCCATCCGTCCCCCACCAGGTCGACCGTGCGGGCGATCGAACACGGCCAGTTCGCAAACGATGTCTGTCTCACAGCAAGCAGCATACCGTCTGATGATGAAACCTACCAGTTCAAACGTTAATTCCGGGATGTGATCCTGATAGAAGCAAGCTCGTCAATTGCAGGTTGTGGCAACCGCCGTAACCCCTAACCACCGAAAGATAGCTCTATATAGATTATTAGAGGTCTACTTCGCTGGTTCGGCTCTGGAAGTTCACGGGATGACTCTGCAGCCGACGGCCGCCGTCAAGGCATAAGTCTTGTATCTGAACTGATAACTGTTACAGTGCATTTCATGCATTCGTCGCCTCAACGTCTGACTCAAGGAGGCCTCATGGCCGCGGTCTGTAACTACCCTGGACCCGATATCACCTCGCGACTTCGAGAAGGGGACGGCATTGCCGCGATCTCCGTGCACTGTTTTCTCGGCGCTCGACACATCTGGGACCGGGTCATCGGCCGTTGACCTGGCCGGGCCGGGGTACCGCCTCGGCGCTCCGAGGCCGTATCGAGCAACGGAGAAAGGAAGGAAGGTCTCAGTAGGGTGATTGGATCGCTCACCGGCAAATATTTGGCTAATTCTTGCCCGAGCCAGGTGCCGAAGCCCCATGGCATACCGTATTTGCTTGGTCAACTCGCGATGACGCTTTTGCTCGCAGTCACCTTGCTCATCGTCGGCTGGCTTCTTTTGCTCCCGTCGTCACGGCATCCGGAACCGTCGCGGGGCACAGACTCGATCCTGTGCTCTCACGACATGGCAAGCGTGACATGTCATGCAAGACCGACCATCCCGCGTCGTCCCTAGCCCGGCATCTTCGCTCATGTCGCCTTGAGACGCTTCTATCAACCAACTCTTGTCGAACATTTCTCGCGATCTGCGACTGTGTGAACTTTCAGTTGGTCCCGGTGAAATGCACCCCCATCAACGCCGCCTCCCCGAGGCTCATCCACTGCCGTTGCCGGCGAAGACCGCAGCGAATTCCTCAACCCTATCCGCAAGGAGGCACCATATGAGCAGTCTGGCACTGAACCTAATCGAGGCAACCCGACGTCGCGCGGAGGGCATTGCCATGCGCCTCGACGATGTCGAAATTTCCTACAGCTGGCTCGATTCGGCCAGCGCCTGTTTGGCCGGTCTGCTGGCAGCGCATGGATTGCTTCCCGGTGATCGGGTCGGCGTCATGCTGCCGAACGTTCCCTACTTCGCCGTCGCCTACTACGGCGTGCTGCGGGCGGGCGGTGTTGTGGTGCCCATTAATGTTCTGCTGAAGGATCGCGAGACCACCTTCTACCTGTCGGACTCGCAGGCGAAGTCGATTATCGCCTGGCATGAGTTCGCACCCGCTGCAAGGGCCGCAGCCACGGCTACTGGTGCTGAGTGCATCGTGGTGACCCCGGGAGAATTCGAGGAACTGATCGGCGCGGCCGAACCCGTCGCCGAACCCCTCCCGCGCGAGGATGGCGACACCGCGGTGATCCTCTACACATCGGGTACGACCGGCACGCCGAAGGGCGCAGAGCTCACCCACGCCAACCTGCGTCGTAACGCTGCGATGGCGGCCGAGGCGGTGGACCTGGCGGCCGACGACGTGATCCTGGGCGCCCTGCCGCTGTTCCACGTGTTCGGGCAGACCGGGGCGCTGAACGCCGCGGTTGCGGCCGGCAGCTGCCTGACACTGATCCCTCGTTTCGATCCGGCCAAGGCACTCGAGATCATCGAGCGCGACCACGTCACCGTGTTCGAAGGCGTCCCAACGATGTTCGCCGCGATGCTGTACAGCGACAAGCGGTCGGACACGGCGTCGCTGCGGTTGTGCATATCGGGTGGGGCCGCGATGCCGGTCGAGCTGATGCGTGGCTTCGAGGAGGCCTTCGGCTGCATGGTGCTCGAGGCCTACGGCCTCAGCGAAACCTCGCCGCTCGCGTCGTTCAACCATCCCGACAGGGAGCGCAAGCCGGGATCGATCGGCACGCCGGTCACCGGGGTCGAAATGAAATTGGTCAACGTAAGTGAGGACGGTGTCGGCGAGATCGCCATCCGTGGCCACAATGTCATGAAGGGCTACTGGAACCGGCCAGACGCGACCGCTGCCGCGATCGACGGCGACGGCTGGTTCCACACCGGCGACCTGGCGCGCGTCGATGACGACGGCTACTACTTCATCGTCGACCGAACCAAGGACATGATCATCCGTGGCGGCTACAACGTCTATCCGCGCGAAGTCGAGGAAGTTCTCTACGAGCATCCCGCGGTCCGGGAGGCGGCCGTCATCGGCATCCCCGACGACATGCTCGGCGAGGAGGTGGGCGCCGCGGTCGCGCTGACGTCCGGAGCCGAAGCGGACGCCGCCGCAATCCGGGACTTCGTCAAGGACCGCCTGGCCGGCTACAAATACCCGCGGCGGGTCTGGTTCGTCGACGAACTGCCCAAGGGTCCCACCGGCAAGATCCTCAAGCGCGATATCGCGATCCCCGCGGAGAAATGACGGAATCTTTTGCATCACACAAGTTGTGGGCTACAAACTACGTGCGCATCCACATACACCACACAACCGCCAGTTCGCGTCGATCCATGTGGTCGAAACCATTCACCGTCATGGCATCTGCGGCGCACTCCGAACAGACGCCAGCGAATGCATTGTGTCGCACCGCTCCCCTGCTCTCAGTCGCTGATCGCAGCCTCGCAAGGGAGGAATGCGGCGGTACGAAATATGACATGTTAACAGAGGCAGTATCGTCTATATATATTGCCTTGCAATGTAATTCGCAATAATTTCACGCCCCTGCAGCTTCGCGCTTGAGTGCGGTTACAACTGCCGGACGAAGGTGATGCGGCCCTTAGAGATCGAGGCGGCCGGAAGGTAGTCGCGCCCATGGGAACGTGATATGAGGGTTTGTAAGACACTCACTGGATCCGCATGGGCGACGTTTCGTAGGGCACTGCAACCCCCGCTCCAGGTGAACGCTCGATTCGGGCTATAGCCCGGACGGCACGACCTTGCCGTTCATCGTCACTCGGACCTGGCCGGTCTTCGGGTTGTACCCGATCGAGCCGTGCTCGAAGTTCGACACGAGCAGATCGCCGACGGCGTTCTGGTCGCTGATGGGCAAGCCCAGCGGGCCTGCCGAACCGTTAGTGCCGGTGGGCGCAGGCGTGCCGTCCGGGTCGCGTGGAATGTTCCAGGCCTCCCGGATTTTGCCGAGGGTGATATATGCGGGCGTGCCGGATTCGTCGTTCTTGGCGGTGATCGCGCCACCCTGGAACTGCTGAAATACGACGCCGCTGTCCCGTTTTCCCGCGTTGCGGTCCCCCGTCAGCGGCTTGCCGAGAGCACGCCTCTGATCCTCGGTTGCCGACGAGTACTTGGCTGCGATCGGGCCGGTCAGGGTCACCTCGACGTCGCGCTCCCCGATGATTTTCACCTCGGTGGGCGGTGCCGGGGTTGTAGACGCAGAGGTGGCGTGCGCCCCGGGCTGTGGCGATGCCGACGCGTCGACGCTCTTGTCATTGCTGCAGCCCGCGGTGATCAGCGCGACGGCGGCCAGGCCGACGACTGCCGCGTGGCGGTATGCGATCGTTCTCATGCGCTTCCTCTCGCGTTGTGTGGTGTGGATCAAGTTGCCGGCTGGCCCCCACGCCCGCCGGGGCAAAAGCCGAACCAACTTGAGTGGCGCAGGCGGTCACGGTCTTCGTGGCTCCGAACGAACTTACAGCGCGGTGATAGACGGCGAGCCGGAGCACCTGAGTAAGGGGTCACCGGGGCTCGGAGAAATCATCGGAGCGACATTGTGCTGCGTGTTCATGTTGGCTGTTGTGAAATCGCCCGTCGCTTCCTACCCCGTCGGTGAGAAGTTCAAAAAGAAAGGCTTAGGGAAGCAAATTGCTCCGATACCGGGCTGATCAACGACCGCGCGATCGGCAAGCGTTATTTGCCAAACGTCAGGTTTGAGATGCCGAGCTTTGGATAAACCTCATTCTCAGCTGCCTGTGCTGGATAGCCGGCGCCTCACGAAGGGAGCCCGACGTGGCGTTCTCACATATTGCGTTGAAAACCACGACAGCGACAGCTGCACTGGCGGCGGCCGGAATCCTCGCGGCGACACCGGCATTCGCCGATCCGCAAGTACTGCAATTCGGCCAGATGGCAGAGCTTTCCAGTAATGGCGGAACCATCGACTACACCGTGAGCAACCTGCAGCCCAGCGGCCACAACGACGGCATCTGGTACTCCGACGTCACGGCCAAAGGTGTGAGCGGTAATGCAACTCCGAACATTGCCGACTTCAATGCCCGCGCGGTCAACAGCTCCACGTTTGCGGTGATGAAGGGTAACCAGACCGACGGCCTTCCCGAGGGGCCACTCCCCCTGGGCACCCCTGTTACGGGCCGCATTTACTTCGACGTTCGCAACGGTACGAACCCCGACAGTGTCGTCTACCGGGACGCCGGAGGCACGGACAGGGTCGTCTGGAAAGGCTAACAACTCGACTCGCGTGACCCCCCTCGGGAATACACACGAATCGAATATGCAGCGTTACGGATAAGGACGCGAGTCTACAGCGGACCTTCGACGAACTGCGCGATGCCGTCGCCAAACGACCAATCCTCACGCGTGGTTTCGACGATAGAGACGATCAAATCCGATGGCTTTAGGCCGGTTTCAGCCTGAAGTCGGTCAGCAAGGGCCCGGTACGCTGCTTGCTTGTGGTCGCGTGTTCGACCCTGCTGGACGATCTGCAAGATGACGATGTCATCGGTCCGCTCGAACCCGAGTCCGGTGTCCTCCGCGATTATCTGGCCCGGCTTGTGCTCGGTGATCAACTGGTACCGGTCCCGGTCTGGCGCAGCGAAGTGATCGAGCATTACCTGCTGAACGGTATCCACCAGCCGCCGAAGTTGTGCCGCCGTACGGCGAGCCTCGATGACGTGAATGTGGACGAGTGGCATGACGCTATCCTTACGACCGTCACGCGTCCGGGTAGCCGCTGGGTAGCATCTCGCGTTCGAACGACTCGCGGCCCGTGGCGTCGAAACGTGCAAGCAGTTCCTGCACTTCGTCTTTCAGCTGCACGAGCTGTGATAGGCCGACGAGCTCCCCGCCGAACCGGATCGGCGAAACCGTCACCAGGATGGTGGTGTTTCCGTACGGACTGGCCACGTACTGCACCGGCTCGATTCGGCCGTCCTTGAACAGCTTGAGCATGGCGTCGAACCGCGGGTTGGTGATCTTGCGGTGATGCCGTTCGTGCACGGAATGCCCGAGGTAGGCGGGTTGGCGATCCAGATGCTCGGACGCCCATTTGTTGTAGTACATCACCGTGCCGTGCCGGTCGAGGACGGTGACCCCGAGGCCGGCTTGTTCGACGAGGCGATCCGCCCACTCGCCCAGCGCCCAGTCCGCGACGATCCGTTGATCGGAGATCTCGCTGCGATCAGCATCCGTAAACATTCGAAACCTTCCGGGTTGCGTGTAGTACCTGTCGGCCGGTACTCGGCATTGCACCAAGCGTGTACGCCGGGAGCCACACGCACAATGAGTTATCTCCCGCATAAGCCTTCGTCTATGCCGAAGTCTCATAGGCCTGTGGCGGTTTGAGTAGTGTGACTCTATGGCCTACGACCTCACCGATCTAGAACTGTTTCTGCAGGTAGTCGACCAGGGCAGCATCACGCAAGGAGCAGACCGCGCGCATCTGTCGTTGGCCTCGGCCAGCGCGAGGATCAAGGCAATGGAGAAGGCTCTGGGCGCTAGATTGCTGGACCGTCATCGGCGGGGTGTTGTGCCGTCTCCGACCGGGTGGTTGTTGGTGGCACACGCCCGAGCGATCGTTGGCCAGCTGGCTCGGATGCGCACCGAACTGGCTCGCTTCTCCGACGGGCTGCAATCCACGTTGGTGGTGCTGGCGAACACGTCGGCCACCCAAACCTTGCTGCCGACCGCGGTGGCCAACTTCCTAGCCGCACATTCCGACATCGACATCGAGCTGGCGGAGCGCCCGAGCCATGAGACCGTCGCGGCTGTCACCGAGGGGCGCGCGGAGCTTGGAATAATCGCCGACACGGTGGACTCGGGTCGACTGGAGTGCTCGACGCTGCGTCCGGACCGGCTCGTCGTAATCGTGCCGGCCGGCCATCCACTCGCCGACCGCGACCAAGTCGCGTTCAGCGCCTGTCTGGATTACCCCTTCCTGGGATTCACCCAGGGAAATCCGCTGCAGGAACACCTGAGTGGCCAAACCCAGCCTCTCGGCCTTCGCCCCCGCTACCGCGCGCATCTGCCCAATACTGACGCAATCTGTGCCGCGGTGGCAGCCGGAGTCGGCATCGCCGTGGTTCCAGCTTTGGCCGCAGCACAGCGGCAGATTCGAGACCTTCGCACCATCGACCTGACAAACGCGTGGGCGCACCGCAATCTTCTGCTGTGCTATCGCGATCGATCGCAATTATCCAGTGCTGCTGCAGAATTCAGCGCGCATCTGTTCGCAGTCGAATGAGCGACCGCGGCAACGCTTGTCGCAGATCTGCCCGCTAGCATCCGGTTTCAGGTGCGGCAGCGATGCCGCCGGCCCGAACGTTCAGGCGGATGGTGCGTCTTCGCGCATCCGACGCATCAGTCCCTGTTCGCCCCGCGCTTCGGGTAGCGGAATCAATTCGGCGTGTATGGTGCGACCGAATTTGGACCGCATAAGCCGATGTGCCGACGGCACCAATACGCCATGCAAAAAGGGATACTTCTGCCGCAGCAGACGACTGGCTTTCAGATATTCATCCCCCTCCAACAGGCGCACGCTACCCGATTGCGTTGATCCCGTCGGTTTGCCCGACGCTGTGGCTGGGCCGAATTCGACCGTGGGGTTGCGCCGCATTCGGCGCACTTTGACCGCCCGCTCAAAACTCCGAAAGTAGGCCCGGTCTCCGTTTACCACGATGCTGACCGGGCTAGAACCTGGCGTTCCGTCCTTCCGAAAGGTCGTGAGGCTGATGGTCTTTTGCCGCACGAACGGCGCCAACGCCGAATTGGTTGCCGTGCCAACCGCGCCCACAACATAGCCGAGTTGGCGTAACCGCAGCACCAGGGCCAGTGCCAGCGCAACTGACATCGCTCCGAGAACCCAGGCTTGCGAGGCCGAACCACCCTCGTCGAGGTCCACAACGTGGTTCACCGTGTGCACAGTGTTGGCCACAATGAAGCCGGCCAACGCGGTGGCCAACGCATCGGCCCAGATCAGCGCCAGCAGCAGGATGACGCCCAGACCTAGCTGGAACGCGCCGACGTCATGCAAGAAGTGCCGGTGTTCGCCAAATCCGACCGCATCGGCGAATGAAGGCGGGTCGATCAGGCACCAGACCCCGATCCCAGCGGTGGCTACCCCCACACCCGATGTCACCGCGACCACGTACAGCCGCGCTAGCCTATTCCATCGATACATCATGCCGCCCTTCCCACGGAGCCCTGTTTTTTCCTTAGTCGCTTGACGGAATGCGTTGCCGATATGTGACGTCAGCCCCGCAGCCAGTGCGTCCTTGACAGAACTTGCCGGAGACGCAACATACGCTTGGCTGGCGTGCACGGATACGCTCAGCCGTGCAGGGTGGGCCGGTAGATGAGCTCTTGGATATCGCCGTCCAGCGTCCGGCTTTCCATCAGCTCGAGGTCGAAGTCGGCCGCACCCCGAAAGATCGGAGCATCTCCGGTCTGACCGGTGATCACGGGAAAGATCGTCACCTGGACCCGGTCGACCAGGCCGACGGCCATCAGCGCTCGGTTCATCGACAGGCTGCCGTGCGAGCGCAATGGCACCTCGGACTCCGACTTGAGTCGGGCGACGGCATCGACGGCGTCGCCGCTCACGACGGTCGCGTCAGGCCAGTCCAGAGGTCCATCCAGGGTGGTGGACACCACCGTCGCCGGCAGGTGCCGCATCCGCGTGACCCACGGGTCGCGCACGTCGGAATCCTCGGAGCTCTCGGACAGCATTTCTGCGAATAGCCGATATGTGTTGGCGCCGAGAACCATTCGCTGCTTCCCGCCATACACGCCGAGGCGGTGGTCGAGCAGTTCGGGGCCTTGCTTGCCCCAATAACCGCCCCAATCGCCGCCGCTGACGCCGGCGAAGCCGTCGAGGCTGGAAAAGACGTCGAAGGTATAGGTGGCAGTCATTGATGGTCTCCTCGAGTGCGGTGATGGCGTGTTGGGGATACAGACTGGACGCCCTGGGGAAACTAATCGCGTCAATTCAGGTGGTCTCGG
This sequence comes from Mycobacterium sp. NGS56, assembly GCF_059812425.1. NCBI lineage: Bacteria > Bacillati > Actinomycetota > Actinomycetes > Mycobacteriales > Mycobacteriaceae > Mycobacterium > Mycobacterium sp. NGS56. The sequence goes on along the minus strand of NZ_JCALCQ010000003.1, from coordinate 217,585 downwards.
TCCGCTGTCGCCAGGCAGGCCCTGGTTTAGGCGGAATGGCGTGTGGGCAATCGCAGGCATGAGTTCGCTACGATCCATCTGGTTTCTCGCTACTGCGGCGGTAACGGCCGGCGCGGGGCTGACCTGCGCCCACGCGCCGAAGACGACCGCCGAGCCGTGTCCCAACGTCGAAGTGGTGTTTGCCCGCGGTACCGCCGAGCCGCCTGGGGTCGGCGGTACCGGGCAGGCGTTCGTCGATGCGCTCAGGTCACGGGTCGGCGGCAAGTCCGTGGGCGTCTATCCGGTTAATTACGAGGCGAGTAGCGACTTCAACGGCGGCCTTGCTTTCGCCCGAACCGTTGTGGACGGCATCAGGGACGCCGGCGCACATATCGAGTCCACGGCGTCGAACTGCCCGAACACCAAAGTGGTGCTTGGCGGATATTCCCAAGGCGCCGCCGTGGCCGGCTTCGTCACTTCGGCTTCCGTGCCCAAGGAAGTGCCGCAGGAGTTCGCGTCCTATGTACCTCAACCGCTGCCGCGAGCGGTCGCGGATCACGTTGCCGCCGTGGTGCTTTTCGGGACGCCTTCCAATGAGTTCCTCCGCGGTGGCGGCGCGCCGCCCATTGTGATCGGCCCCCTGTACGCGAGCAAGACCGATCGGCTGTGCGCCGCCGATGACAACATCTGTGACGGCGCACCTCCGGGGCCGCCTGGGATCGCTCACACTTTGTACGCGGCGAACGGCATGGTCGACCAGGGCGCGGATTTCGCTGCGCAGCGCCTTTAGTGGGCCACACGGCGTGCCGGTCATCGTAGGCTTTGCGCATGCGTTCGGATCGTTATGCCGTCGGGGTGATCACCTGCGTCGTCGCGGCGGGCGTTGCCGCGACCGCATGCAGCAAAAGCACCACCGGACACGCGACTCATGCCACTAGCGGTGCGGGCACCTTCCAAATCACTACGGCAGGGCCGTCGGGGCCGACGTCAGTGGCGCCGACCGGTCAGCCAGTCGGCACGGCGGTAATGAAGGTCAGTGGCGGCGGCGGCCCGGTGACGATCAGTTACCGGATCAACGGAGGCCCTGAGCAGACTGAGGCAAACGTTCCGCTGCCCTGGGAAAAGCATTACTCTGTCTACAACGAACTGGAGTCGCAGGTCACGGCCGACGGCGGGGACGTCCCGCTCATTTGCACGATCATCATGGATGGCGACAAGGTCGTTGCGTTGAAAAGTGAACCGCGGCCCACATGTAACTTCGCCTACTGGGGCTAGTTGCCAACGCGCACGGCGCAGCGACGCCGTCAATGGGTCGATCGTAGGCCGTTGCAGGCGGCGGGAATCGGCGGTGGGCGGACCGCGATATATGTCGAGATACGGTGCGGCGTAGACGTTTCCGCACGGGCTGCACGACGGCGTGGCGCCTGCACACTAAGTCAGTGTGAGGGCGCCGCAGGTCACGCTGGAAAAACCCAGAAGCGAATGTCTTTGTCGTGTGAGGTCATCCGCTAGGACCGACATAGCTGCCCCGAATGCGATGTTGGGATCGGTAGCCAGGTGAAAACGCGAAATTGCGCATGCTTTCGGCGTTAAATACGAGAGCGGAAAGGACAATGCTGTGGATACGACCCGAACGCTGAAGAGAGTAGTCGCCGCGGCGGTGTTGTCGGGCGGCTTCGCCGTGCCCGGAATGTGGTTCGCCGTAGGTAGCGCCGAAGCCCAGCCCGGCCCGACGCCTTGGACGCATGGCTTTGCACCAGAAGACGGGCCGGTACCCCCCGGCGCAAGCGGGCCATACACCTGTTGCCCGGAGGATCAAAAGAGCGGGCTTCACCCCCAGACCGGTCGCGGATGTCCGGGGACGGACGTCAACTGGGACGCGAGTCAGTGCCACACCTGGTACGGCGTCTACTGGGGGCATGGGAACGTGGCCCCCGGAATCTGGGAGGGTGGCCCGCCGCCGCCGGAGGCATTGCAGAAGCCGTGGTGCGGGTTTCCGTTCATGTGTTCAGGAACCCCATAACCTAACGGCCGGGCGGCGAAAGGCCTTCATCCCAACGGAATTGGTGGAACGCGCCACACGCTGAAAGGGTCTCCCCCGCACCGAGAGCCGTATTTGTATCAGCCTGCGGGCGGACGACATTCGTTTGCGCCAGGATCCCACCACCAACCGTTGTCGCAAGCGAGGGGCTGCGGCCCGACACCGAGGGGTCGGCACACATTGGCCGTCGGATCCCACCATTGGCCCGGGTCGCATGCCAACGGTTGCGGACCGACCCCGAGCGGTCGGCAGACCTTGCCGGACGGGTCCCACCACTGCCCCGGATCGCAGTCGGCCTTACTCACGGCCGGCGTCGTGATCGCCACGGTCGCCATCGACGCGAACGCCATCATGACGATGACGACAAGGTGGCGAATGAATGCCCTCATTAGAGCCTCCCGTCGTGACTGTTCATTAATCGAACCGAGCCGGGCCATAGGGGTCAACAGCAAATCGGGGTTCGGGCAATGACCACCATGCCGATTAGTTTCGAGCGGTCGAGCAGTCAGACCTTCCAAACGGACCAATCGAGAGCAAAGGTGGAATCATGTCCTCCCAAATCACGGCCTTGCCACCGGTCGTCGATCAGCAATCCTGGCGGGCCGCGCTAGACGATCTGCGCAAACGCGAGAAGGCCGCCACCCGCGAATTGGATGCGATCGCCGCCCAGCGGCGGCGATTGCCGATGGTCGAATTGGGCGATTACACCCTGGTCGGGCCCGACGGTCCGATTCGTCTGCCCGACGTCTTCGACGGCCGATCGCAACTGATCGTCTACCACCACATGTGGTCCGACGGCGCGGAGTGGCAGTGCGGCGGTTGCACCGGATTCACATCGCAATTCACTCGACTGGAATTCCTCGACAACTACGATGTCCGGTTCGTCATCGTCACCAACGGACCGATCGAGGAAGCCCTCGCCTACAAACATAAGGTCGGCAATCGGATGGACTGGTATTCGTCATCGCAGAGCACGTTCGCCACCGACATGGACGCGCCGCCGGGCGGTGGTTTCGGGGTCAACGTATTCCTGCGCGACGGCGAGACGGTGTACCGCACCTGGCATACGAACGGGCGGGGCACCGAGCAACTCAGTCACTCGTTTGGGCTGATCGACATCCTGCCGTGGGGCCGCCAAGAGGAGTGGCTCGATTCGCCAGAAGGCTGGCCCTCGCGGTCCACCTACTCGGGGTGGCTCGACTCCCCCGGTATCGCCGCGGCTTACGGACCAACGACGAGTGAGGTCAACCCATGAGCGCCAACGCCGAACGCTACGTCGTCACCCGCACCATCGCCGCCACCCCGGCCGAGATTTTCGCCGTCCTCGCCGACCCATCCCGCCACCGGAACATCGAGCCAACCGATTGGGTCCGCGACTCGGTGGAGGCCGCTCCGATCACCGGCGCGGGCCAGACCTTCGCGATGAACATGTACCTGACTCAAGCGGGCGGCGACTACATCACGCACAACCTGGTTTATGTGTTCGAGCAGGATCGCACCATCGGCTGGATGCCGGGAGTGCTCGACGACGCGGGCAACCACTCCGCGGGCGGCTGGTTCTGGCGCTACGACCTGGCCCCGAAAGGTGATCGCACCGACGTCACCCTCACGTACGACTGGAGCGGCACGCCGCAGACGTTTCGGGACCGCGTCGGCGAGATGCCTATCTTCGGCGAGGATTACCTCGTCGCGTCGCTGGCCGAGCTGCAGCGCTCGCTCGCGAGCTGACCAGTCATTCCGAACCAGCCACCAACCCATCAAATCCTTTGCGGCTCACAGATATAAGTGACGGCCGCAGTCCTTGACCCAAGGTGAACTGGCCGCTCGCCTTTCGGCATTTCGGATTCTTCACCTTCGACACGGGCGCGGACAAAGCGCACAATTGCCGAATGGAGGTATGTCTTTTCATCGCCGTGGCTCAATCCGCTCGCCGGCATCGCGCCCCGAGAGCACCGCGGCCGAACTGATGGGTACCGAGCCGCGGCGCGCACTGAGCGGCCTCTCAGACATACGCGCGTTCTTTCACACCAACAAGGTGCCGCTCTTTTTCATCTCGCCGACCCCGTTCAACCTGCTCGGGGTCGATCGATGGATACGAAACTTCTTCTACCTGACCTACTTTGACTCTTTCGAGGGCACCCATTCGCGCGTGTTCGTTCCCCGGCGCCGCGACCGCCGTGATTTTGAGTCCATGGACGAAGTGTGCAGCCACCTCCTGTCCGATCCCGAGACGCTCGAGTTCATCGCGGGTAAAGGTCCAGGTGGCAAGTGCTGCTTTGTGATGCTGAACGAGGAAATTCAGGCCCTCGCGCGGTCGGCAGGGCTCAAGGTCATGCATCCGCCGATCGAGCTGCGCCAGCGCCTGGGCTCCAAAATCGTGATGACGCGCCTGGCCAACGAGGCGGGTATACCGAGCGTGCCACACGCGATCGGGCGGGCCGGTTCTTATGAAGAACTGCTGACGCTCGCAGAAAGCGCCGGATTGGGAGACGACCTGGTCATCTCGGTCGCCTATGGCAACGCCGGCAGCGGGACGTTCTTTGTGCACGGTCAGCGCGACTGGGACGAGTATGCCGGTGACCTGACCTCGCAGCAAGAAGTCAAAGTGATGAAGCGCATCCGCAACGTGGAAGTGTGCCTCGAGGGTGCCGTGACCCGCCACGGCACCGTGGTCGGCCCCGCGATGACGAGTCTGGTCGGTTATTCGGAGCTGACGCCGAGCCGGGGCAGCTGGTGTGGCAATGACATCTGGCGCGAGGTGCTGCCGCCCGCCCAGACCCACGCCGCGCGAGAAATGGTGGGAAAGTTGGGCGACGTCATGCGCCGCGAGGGTTACCTCGGCTACTTCGAGGTGGACCTTCTGCATGACCTCGACTCCAACGAGCTCTACCTGGGCGAGGTGAACCCGCGGCTGAGCGGCGCCAGCCCGATGACGAACCTGACCACCGAGGCCTACGCCGACATGCCGCTGTTCCTTTTTCACCTGCTCGAGTACATGGACGTGGAGTACGAGCTCGACATCGACGAGATCAACTCGCGCTGGGAGTGCGGCTACGGCGAGGACGAGGTCTGGGGCCAAGTGATCATCACGGAGACCTCGCCGGACGTCGAGCTGTTCACCGCGACGCCACGCACCGGGGTATGGCGTATCGACGACGACGGCCGGGTGTCCTTTTCGCGGACCGCCAACGACTGGGCCACGCTGCTCGACGGCTCCGAGGCCTTTTACATGCGTGTCGCGGCGCCTGGGGACTTACGTTCCGAGGGTGCGCAACTCGGCGTGCTGGTTACTCGCTCACACCTGCAAACCGACGATTATCAGCTCAGCGAGCGCTGCCAGCGCTGGGTCAAGGGCATGAAGGCGAAGTTCACCTCAACGCCCCTGACGCCGGCCGCGCCGATCGTCTCACGGCTCGTCGCGCGCGCGTGAGCGCCCCGGCAGGTCTGTCCCTGGACAACTGGCTCTCGACGCCCTACGCGCACTGGTCATTCCAGCACGTCGACGACGTGGTGCCGACGGTCGTGATCTCGCGCGGGACCGGGCCGGTTGCGGCGTTGCCTCCAGCCACTTCTCCCCTGGCCGAGATACCTCTGGTCAACTCCGGCGAGATCGCTACCACCGTTCGCGAGGTGATGGTTACCACCGCCACCGACGGTTGGGCCATCGCCCACCGGGGGTCGATGGTGGCCGAGGAGTACCTCGGCGGTTTTGGGCCCCGAACCCGCCATCTGCTGTTTTCGGTGAGCAAGTCGCTGGTGGCGACCGTCGTCGGCGCGTTGCATGGGGTCGGCGCGATCGCGCTCGATGCGCCGGTGACGGATTACGTTCCCGCACTGGCGAACTGCGGCTACGCAGGTGCGACGGTGCGCCATCTGCTGGATATGAGATCTGGCATTGACTTTTCGGAAAATTATGAAGATCCGGCCGCGGAGATACATCTTCTCGATCAGGCGATGGGGTGGGCGCCCAGGAGCAGTCCGGGCGCTCCCGCCACGCTGCAAGAGTTCCTGTTGAACTTACGGCAGAAGTCCGCTCACGGTGGCCCGTTCGAATATCGCTCGTGTGAAACCGATGTGCTGGGCTGGATCTGCGAGGTCGCCGGCGGCCGACGGATGCCCGAGTTGATGTCACAACTGTTGTGGAGCCGCATCGGGGCCCGATGCGACGCCACGATCGGTGTAGACGTTTGCGGCACGGGGTTTTTCAACGGCGGCGTCAGTGCTTGTCTCACCGACATGCTCCGATTCGGCTCCCTGTTATTGCGCGACGGTGTCTCATTGACCGGCCAACAAGTGGTGCCGGCGGCGTGGATCGCGGACACCCTCGGCGGCGGGCCCGACTCACGTCAGGCGTTCGCCGCCAGCCCCGATGACAACGAAATGCCCGGCGGGATGTATCGCAACCAGATGTGGTTCCCTTATCCCGGCGATGACGTCGTGCTGTGCCAGGGCATGTGCGGTCAGATGATCTACGTCAATCGCAGCGTGGAGCTGGTCGCCGCCAAATTATCCACCCAAATGAACTCCCACGAGCCGCACATGCTTGACACGTTGCGCGCTTTCGATGCGGTGGCACGCGAATTGGCTTAGATCACTTGATAGCTCGCCGGCACACGCTGAGCATTTCGACGGGCCGCTCTTATGAACACTGGCTATCGTGATGCTGCCTTGCTTTGTTTGGAAGGGAATCAAATGTCCTCGCCCCGACCGCTGGCCACCATCACTGCCCCGATAATGGTTGCCGCCGCAGTTGTGAGCGGCCGCGGCATTGCGGCTGCGACCCCCCAAGATTGACGCGTACCTCGCGCAATTGCACGCTGTCGGCCTAACATGGCCACCAAAGACGGAAGAGGCGCTGATCGCGGAGGCGCACGACGTGTGCTACGACCTCAACTGGGGTTGGACGCCGCAACAAATCGCCGACGACCTGCACGCCCGTTTGGACACGAAGGGCGTGACATTGCTAGACGTGGGAAGCCTCGTGAACGCCGCCCACTCGATTTATTGTCCCGGCAACGTGTGCGACGCCCCTAGCCTTTGCACCTAACTGTCAGGGCCACGGGAAACCGGGTGCCGGCGGCGGCACTTTCCGGTCCGCTACCAGATCACAACTGCACCACTCGGTGCAGGCCTACCGGTAGGCAACGCCAGGACTGGCTGTAGCGTGTCGGCCGTGGAGTCCCGGATGTACTGTTCCCTCGCGCTTGCGGCTTCGGTCGCAACCACCGCCCTGACGCTCGCCGGCGCGGGCACGGCCACCGCGGCCGGCTCATGCCCCACCGCAGCACCGCAGAACGGCGGAACACCCGACTGGACTCTGAGCGGCACCACCGGCAGCGTCGCGGTCACCGGGTCAACGGATACGACCGCTCCGCTGGTGAACATCACCGCACCGTTCAGCGTGAGCCAGACCCAGGTGCACACGCTGCACGCCGGAGAAGGACCGGTGGTCTCGAGCACCGCCAGGGTCTCCGTCTGCTACATGGGCGTCAACGGCCGTGACGGGTCCATCTTCGACAGCAGCTATCAGCGCGGCGAACCGGTCGACTTTCGGCTTACCGGAGTTGTGCCCGGCTTCCAGAAGGCCATCGCCGGGCAAAAAGTCGGATCTACGGTTGCCGTCGCGATGGTCCCCGCGGATGGCTACCCCGAAGGTCAGCCCAGCGCCGGGATCCGGCCCGGCGACTCGCTCGTCTTTGCGATCAAGATCCTCAACGCGACGGGATAGCGCCCGCTAAATCGCCTGTGCCCCAGGTCAATCACTCAAGGGGGCGAACATGAGCGTGGGGTCTATCCCGAGTTGTCGAGCGACGTGAGTGGTGTCCCAATATTCACGCCAGTGCGTGATCGCACCGTCGCGGACCTCGAAGAGTGCTGTGACGTAGAACGTTACGGCGACGCCGTTCATCTCGTTCACGTCGACCCGCTCGACGACGACGGTGTCGTCGTCGGACACGATCGTGCGGATCTCACTGCCCTCGATCATGCCCGTCGACAGGGTGTTGTGCTTTTCGAGTTCGGCTCTCGCGGCGTCTCGTCCGCGCACCACCGGGGAGAGCGGCACGTGGAGTTGCCAGACGAAGTCGTCGGCCATGAGTGCGGTCATGGCGTCGATGTCCATGCGCTGGCCGTAAGCGGCATGTATGAAATCGACGACGAGCTTTTCGTTGTCGTTCTTGGTCGCAACACTTTTCGCCATCTCGCCGTCCTTGGTGATTGCAGTTCGCTACCTTTCGGACTGTGGATGGCCGCGACCGAATTCGGCGCTGATATACGAATCGCTTAACGAGGGTTCAGGGACGGCGCAACGTGATGATGGTGACGTCGTCGTCGGTATGGTCCGATGCCATCACCGTCCAGATCCGGGTCGCCGCCGAGTCCCCTGCCTGACCAAGGGTTTCGGCCAGAAGATCGAGTCCATCGTCGATGGACCCACCCCGGCGTTCCACCAAGCCGTCGGAGAACAGGACCATGCCGTGCCCGGGTTCGATACTGAAGGTGCTGGGTACATATCTGACACCCTTGACGCCGATCGGCGGCGACAGCTTGATCGGTGCCGGGATCGCTGTCGAGTTCGTCAGGTACGGCATCAAATGGCCCGCCGAGGCCGCCTCCACCTGGCCTGAGCGAAGATCGACCCGCGCTGCGATGACGGTGGCGAACGCGCCGCGCAGCATGTGCACACAGAAGTCGTTGAGCTGCTCCAGGGCTTCAGCCGGTGTGGCGCCGGCGAACAACTGAGCACGCAGCGCGTTGCGTAGCGCCGCCATGGTGCCGGCCGCGGCGATGCCATGCCCGGCGACGTCGCCGATCAACACGATCAGCCGGCCGTCGCGGAGCTCGAACGCGTCATACCAGTCGCCGCCGACATTGTCCCCCGCGGCGGGCTCGTAATGGGCTGACAGCTCCCAGCTTTCGAGGTCCGGGATCGACTCGGGCAGCAGGCTGCGCTGTAGCGTCTCAGCCAAGCGCAATGCTCCGCGCGTCCGGCGGTACAGCGACTCGACCAGGTGGCGCCGCAACAACCCCGCGGATTCGATCTCGCTCGACGACCACGGTTCACTGCGTCGATGGACGATCTCGCGCCACCGGTCGAACGATTTGCGCGGACTGAGCCGAAGGTGGTCGCCCTCACTGACGGCGATCGCCTTGTTGTACGGGTCGCCGCCCCAGTCCACCGAACGCAGCACCTCCCGCCGGAACCAAACGGCGAATTGCCCGTCAGGCAGGTTGAGCACGAGCGCGCCGGCGGCTAGCTGCGGGTCGAGCTCGAGCTCGGGCAACGCCCGGGACAGGCACTCGCTGCTTGCGATGTCGTCGTCCATGTCACGCGCCCAGTCGGCGACGGCGGAGACGACTTCCGGCGGCGGAACCGAGCCGCGTAGACGGGTGTCGCCCCCGATGTTGATGACCACGCCGTCGGCGGGCACGAGGTCGAGCAGGTCGGGCGCGCCGAGCAGCGCCTGCGACAGCGGCTCGGCGTCATCGAGCGTGGCGGCGGTGAGCTTGCCCAGTATGGCCTGGGCGGCCAACCGCTTATGCAGTTGTTCGTCCTCGAATCGGTCGACCAGTCGCAACGACAGGGTCGCGCCGAGGAACTCGGCCGCCGCCCGGGTGCCGAAGGGTGGCAGGTGTGGACCGGCGTAGTGGTGGCAGGCGATCAGTCCCCACAGCCGTCCCTGCCGCAGCAACGAGATCGACATCGATGCGTGCACGCCCATGTTCTGCAGGTACTCGATGTGGATGGGCGAAACGCTGCGCAGCGTGGCATACGTCAGGTCCAGCGGCGTAGTGCTCACCGGGTCGATGCTCGGGATCAGCGGTGCTGGCGTGTAGTCGACGTCGGAAATCAGCCGAATCCAATTCTTCTCGTACAGCGCGCGCGCCTGGGCCGGGATGTCGGTCGAGGGGTAGTGCAGGCCGAGGAAGGAGTTGAGGTCGTCGCGCTTGGACTCGGCAACGACCTCGCCGTTGTATTCCTCGTCGTAGCGGTACACCATCACCCGGTCGAAGCCGGTCAGGTCCCGGACGGCGCGCGCGGCGGTGGCATACAGCTCGGTCAGCGTGGCCGCCCGGTTCAATTCCTCCACCGCACCGCGGACCGCCTGATAGGTGTTCGGAAATGAGAACGGCCGTACCCCATAAGCGATCTCGAGCTCGACCAACACGACGCCGCCCGGCTCACGGTGCAGGATCGCGTCGAAGGCGCGCGACTCGCCGGCGACCTCGATGGTGAACTCGAAAGGGTTGTTCTGGCGCAGACTGCCGAAGGTCGCAGCGGCCTGCTCGACGCGGGCGGCCTGCTCGGAACCGATGAGTGCGGACAGATGCCGGCCCAGGACGGCCTCCACGGGACGCCCGAGCAGGTCGGTGACGTTGGCGCTGACCTGACGCACCTCGAACGCGGGCTCGCGTACCACCGCGAGCACACCACGCGGCTGGATGCTGCCGGGGATGTGGATCGGCTCACGCGCACAGTTGTCCAGGTCGATGGGGGTGCCTACCGGCACGAGATCGTCGATCGGCTGATGCGTGGGCACCGATGGGCGAACGAGCCGCTCGTCGCTGGTCACGCGAGCGGCTTCATCGGATTGGTGAGGGTTAGCAGCCAGACCTCCAAGCTATCAATGCGTGTCGCCCCGTTGGCCGGCACTGTGGCCCGCGCGCTCACAATAATTTCTCCCGACAGCAACACTCGGGCTTTCGGCTCTGCCTGCATCCGCTGCAGCAACCGCCCGCCGCGATCATCAATGTAATGTGAGCAGGTCATGCGCTCGATCGCCGTTCCAACAAGCCGCCGTCTGTCGGTCGCGATGAAAGAGGGCTCGGCGGCCGAACACGATGCCGCCGAGCAGAGCCCATTCATGTCCGAACTGCTCGCCGGCCGGATTGGCGCGGCGGGCTACGCCGCCTACTTGCTGCGGTTGCGGATCGTGTACGCCGCCCTGGAGGAAGCCGTGCGGGCGCGCCGTGACGATGCCATGGTCGCCGCTGTGTATGACCCCGCGTTGGAGCGACTGACGGCTATCGACGCCGACCTCGAATACTGGCAGCCCCGGGGTGCCGAACGGGAAGTCGACTCCCCCGCCGCGGCGGCCTATGCCGAGCGGCTGCGCGCTTCCACGTGGGGCGGCGCGCTGGTGGCCCACCACTACACCCGTTATCTCGGCGACCTGTCCGGAGGGCGGGGCATCGGCAAAATCCTGGACCGCACGTTTGCCCTGCGCGGTGTCGGCCTTTCCTTCTACGAATTCCCCGTGCGGCCCAAACCGTACAAGGACGCGTACCGGGCTCGCCTCGACGCCCTGAGCGCCGACGCCGTGGAGATCGATCGCATCGTCTGCGAGGTGAAATTCGCCTTCGGCCTCAACCAGGCCCTCTTCGATGAATTGGCCGACGACCTTGTGGACCGTCAGCGCTGAACCACGCCCGCGAGGCCCCCAACGGACGTGTCAGACTTGGTTGAATCCGCCGTCGGCGGTCACCGTGGATCCGGTGGTGAAGCTGGACAGATCACTGGCCAAAAATACTGCGGCATTGGCGATCTCGATCGGGTCGGCGAAGCGGCCCAGCGGGATCGTGGCGATGCGACCGGCGCGGAACTCTTCGATCGACGCTTGGGGATCGGTTTGCGCTGCCAGCGTGTCGCTTCCGGGAGTGGCCGTGGAACCGGCCACGAGGACGTTGACCCGGATGTTGCGGTCGGCGAGCTCGTTGGCCCAGGCGCGGGCCAATGATCGGACGGCCGCCTTGGTGGCGGCGTAGATACTCAGTCCCTGGCGTCCACGGTCGGCGGTGGTGGAGCCGGTGAGGATAATCGAGGCGCCATCGTTGAGCAGCGGCAGCGCTTTCTGCACGGTGTGGACGACTCCCTTGACGTTGGTGGTCAGCAGCGCGTCGAGGTCCTCGTCGGTGATCTGACCCAGCCGCGCCACCCTCGTCGATCCGGCGTTGGCCATCACGATGTCGAGGCCCTTGCCCGCAGCCGCGACCTCCGAGTACAGCCGATCGAGATCACCCGGCACTCCGACGTCGCCACCTACGGCTGCGGCGCGCGGCCCTAATTGCGTTGCCGCGTCATCGAGTTCGGGCCTGCGTCGACCGGTGATGAACACCCGGTCGACGCCTTCGGCGAGAAACCGCTGCGCGGTGGCCAGCCCGATGCCCGAGTTGGCGCCGGTGATGACCGCGATCTTATGGTCGAGCAATCCCATTCAGTTCTCCTGAGGTCGGCGCGCCGCGCTGTGTCCGCTCATCCAAGCCCGATTAGTTTAATTGCACGCCAAACCATTTGGTCGGCTTCGCGTCTGTCAGATCAGGCATCCGTTGGGGAATCTGCCTCTGATGAGCACGACTCGATGGGGCCGAGCTGCAAGCGATCATGCGCTGCCACCCGCGTGGCCGCCTCAACCGCGGCATCAAACCCGCCCGCCGCCAACACTTCGGCAATTCCGCGCATAACTTGCGTTGCCGCCATCGCCTCCACCGTCAGCCGTGGTGAGAGCCGGTGACAACGGGCAGCCTCAACCGACCCGTTCCTCCCGAACTAATGTCTGCAGCATGATCGCCGCTTTGATCCTGCCGCCGTGGTCAGTGCGCAGTCCGCTGCGGGCAGCAGCGGAACCCGCACACTAGAGCCGGTACACAAGCGTGGCCCTGGCACTGGCGCTTGCCGGACTGGCGTTTCTCGACTCGCTGAATGTGCTCAACCTGGGCGTGGTCTCAGCCGTCATCTTCGACAGCCGGCTGGGTCGTCGGTCACCGATTCCCGGCGCCCTGAGCTACATCGCGGGTGTGTTTGCGGTGACGACCACCTTTGGCGTGTGCACCGTGCTGGGCATCAGCTTCATCACCGACGTGCTCGACTTTCGTCTGACACCGGCGATTCGCTTTCCGAGGCGAACTGCTGCTGGGGATCGTGCTGATCGGTTTGGCTTACTTCCCGCTCACCGCGCAATCATCGGCGCCGGGTTGGGCGCTGGCGGCGATGCGGCAACGTCCGTGGCTGCTGGGGTTTCTGGGGCTGGCGGTGGGCAGTGGCCAAGCCCCGACGGCTGTGCCCTACCTCACCGGATTGGCGATGCTCGCCGCGCTGCGCCCTCGACCGCCGTTCTGGCCATCGGTCATCATCGCCTACTGGGTTATCGCTCTCTCGCCGCCGCTGTTGATACTGGCCCTCTCGATGAGAAAGACCATGCGAGCCAAGCGGATTCAGCGTGCGATCGTGCGTGCGCTCACTCGCTACGGCCCGATGTCGGTGCGGCTGTTGTTCCTGGTTTTCGGAATCGGGCTCATTGCCGATGCGCTCGTCAATCACAGCGCGCTCTGGTGACGGGCCGTGACTTCTCATGTCTTGCACAGCGAGCTGGATTACGTTGTCGCTGTGATCGATCGTCAAGAACGCGCGATGTCCTTCGGTTCGATCGCCGAGGACTACGACGGGCTTCGGCCGCACCCTCCGCGCCAGGCCGTGGACTGGTTGTTGCCGTCCGAGTGTGAGGTGGCCGTCGACGTGGGCGCGGGCACCGGACTGTTCACCCGCACGCTCGTCGGCCGGGCGGCGCAAGTCGTCGCCGTCGAGCCGGATGCGCGGATGCGCGCTGTGCTGGCCGAGCGCTCTCCGGAGGTGCGCGTCGTGGCGGGCACCGGTGAGGCGATCCCCCTCCCCGACCATTCTGCCGATGCGCTGTTCGTCTCGTCGGCATGGCATTGGATGGATCCCGAACGGGCCGTTCCGGAGATCGGTCGCGTGTTGCGCGACGGCGGGCGGTTCGGGCTGATCTGGACGAGTCGCGACCGCGACGTGGACTGGGTTCGCGACCTCGACCGGCTCCCCGGTGACGACACGACCGAGGCGGATGCGCCGGATCGCTTCCGCCGCCGGCACCAGGACGTCGTCCTCCCCGATCCGCACATCTTCCACGACGTCGCCCGTGAGACGTTCGCATTCGTGCGGACTATGGCCATCGAAGATGTCGTCGCGATGGTCGGCACGTACAGCCGGCTGATCATCGCCTCGTCGGATGACCGCGCGCGGCGGCTCGACCACGCCCGAGCCCTCCTGGCCGAGCGTTTCCCGGGCGCCGACACGATCGACGTCCCCATGCAGTCCCGATGCTGGCGCGCCGACCGGATCGCCCGCGACAGGTAAGCACTGGCGCCCGATTCTTCCGAATGTCGAAGACAGCGAGGGGTTAAGCGCGTAACTTCTGCCGCACCACTCTATGCCGTTCGGCGGCTACAAGCAGTTCGGCTGGGGCCACGAGTCCGGCAACGCCGGTATCGAGACCTATTTACAGACGACGATCGTCTGGGCGCAGATCTAACAGCCTCAGGCCTGGGGTCCCTCCGGCGGCCAGTGCGTCCCGGGCGAGGCATCGCCCGGGCTCTCGAAATCGCCGCGGGACAGCGGCACCCACCGCTCGCTGGGTGCGGGCTGCTCTGATGACGGAAAGTCGCGCAGACTGCCGGTCGGCTGGGCGTCCCACTTGGCGAACGTCAACGGCGTCTGCAGCCAGGCGTGCAGCAGGTGGTAGGCCGCTTCCAGCGAATCGATGTGGGTGCGCTCCCAGCCATGGCTGCCGTCGAGGCCGAAGCCGACCAAGGCGGCGCGGGTGTTGGCCCCGGCCTCGATGGCCGCCGCTGCGTCGGACCGATAGTAGCGAAAAACGTCGCGGGCGAACGGTATTCCCCGCTCCTGTGCGAGCCGGCAGAGCTTCCGCGTCAAGTGATAGTCGAACGGGCCGTGCATGTCGGCCATCGGGATTGTCACGCCGTCCTCGAGGGAGTGCTGGCCGGGCGCACACACCGCGTTGTCCACCGAGACCAACTCGGCGACATCCGCGGGCAGGCCGTGGCTTGCTCCGTGGCCGACCTCTTCGGTGATGGTGACCAGGATCGTGGTGCGGTGCGGCAACACCACTTTGTTCTCGGAGAAGTTCTTGGCCAGCGCGAGCGCGATCGCGACACCCGCCTTCCCGTCCAGGTGACGGGAGACGATGAAACCGTCGGCGGTGAGCTCGGGGCTCGTGATCAACGCCACGAAGTCACCGATCTGCAGGCCGAGCCGAACAAGGTCTTCCCGCGTGGACACCTTGCGGTCGATGCGGACCTCGACGTGCTCCCAGTTCGTGGGTTGCGTATCGATCTCGTCTCCGAAAGCGTGCCCACTGGCCTTGAGCGGCATGACCGTTCCGGTGATGAACTCGTCGGGGTCGTCGATGAAAATGCGCACCCGGGCGCCCGCGGCGAACCGTGCCGAAAAGGTGCCCACCGGAACCAGTTCGAGGCGGCCGTTGTCCTTGAGCTCGCGGACCATGCAGCCGATGGTGTCGGAGTGAACCACCACGGCCCGGTCGATGGTCGCGGACTCACCCGGGAGTTCGGCGGTCAGCGCGCCGCGCCGGGTCAGCGTGAACGGCACCCCGAAGTCGTCGAAGATGTCGCCGATCAGCTGCATCACCGCATCCGTGCGTCCCGACGGGCTCGGAGTCTGCAGGAGCGCGAGCAGCGTGTCGATCATCCACGCGCGGTCGGCCTCGGCCATGGCCACGGTCTGGCCCACGTCATCTCCTCTCGAGTCGTCGGAACGCGTTCAACCTACCGTGTGGCGGGCACCGGACTCCCGTTGCGGGCTGCCGTCACGCACCCGCAGCGACGCACCCGGCATGTGCACCGCCCCCTAGGAGCCGGATTCCATCTCAGCGATCAGCTCCGCCAGGGTGAGGATGCGCTGGGCGTCGCGGACGTGCAGGCTCTCGATCATGCGGCCATCCACCGTGATCACGCTGGCTCCGGCGGCCTGCGCCTGCTCGTAGGCCGAGACGATCTTGCGGGCGTCGTCCAGCTCCCTGCGTGATGGGCCGAACAGCTCGTTGGCGGGGGCGATCTGCGACGGGTGGATCAGGGTCTTGCCGTCGAATCCCATCTCGCGGCCCTGCTGGGCCTCGGCCCGGAATGCGCCCACGTCGGTGATGTCGTTGAACACCCCGTCCAAGATGACCTTTCCGGCCGCCCTCGCCCCCAACAAAGCCAGGCCTAGGGCGGGCACCGCGGGTGCGCGCCCGGAGACATGCAGGCCGTGCAGCTCGTTCACGAGGTCGTTGGTGCCCACCACCAACCCGGCCAGGCGATCGCTGGCTGACGCGACCTCCTCGGCCCGCAGGAAGGCCCGGGGTGTTTCGATCATCACCCACAGCTGCAGCGACTTCGGCGCTCCCAACGTGTCGAGCGCGTCGGCCAGCGCTTGAACCTGTTGACCCGTCTCGACTTTCGGCACCAGCACGCCGTCGGCCGTCGACGCGGCCACGGCGGCCAGGTCGTCGTCGTGCCAATCGGTGTCCAACCCGTTAATACGCACCACCACCTCGCGCGGCCGGTAGCTCTCCGACGAGATCGCATCGCACACCGTCGTCCTCGACTCGGCTTTCGCGTCGGGTCCCACCGCATCCTCGAGGTCGAATATCAGCACGTCCGCCGGAAGCGATCTGCCTTTCTGCAGCGCGCGGGGCTTGTTGCCGGGCAGGTACAGGGCGGATCGGCGCGGGCGCAGGGTCGGTGCCATGGCGTGATTCACTTTCGGCGTCGTCGTCCAGCGGTGCAAGAGTCAAATGCCTGCGCGGCAGGTGCGTGGTGCGCGCGGCATAGCCAGAAAGTACCCTTCGGTACCGGTGGTGCAGTCGGCAGTGGTCAGCGGCGTCGAAGGCGAATTGGCCCACGCGACGGGTGGATTCCGGAAGGGGAAGCGAATGTCATCATATGGCTCGGCGCGTAGCGAGGGCGACAGCTGGGACTTGGCCTCCAGCGTCGGGGCGACCGCGACGATGGTGGCGGCCTCCCGGGCACTGGCGTCCCGCGAGCCGGATCCGCTACTTGACGACCGGTTCGCCGAGCCGTTGGTGCGTGCGGTCGGGCACCCCTTCTTCACCCGCATGCTGGACGACCAGATCCCGCTTGACACCGACGACATGCCGATGACGCTGCAGCAGCGGCGCGAGCAGATGACGGTGCGGACCAGATTTTTCGACGACTTCTTCGGCGCCGCCACCGCCGCCGGTATCCGGCAGGCCGTCATCTTGGCCGCCGGGCTCGACGCGCGGGCATATCGGTTGCCTTGGCCCACAGGCACCGTGGTCTTCGAGGTCGATCAGCCAGACGTCATCGCCTTCAAGACCGGCACACTCGTCCAGATCGGCGCCGAACCGACCGCCGAGCGCCGGACCGTCGCTATCGATCTTCGCGACGATTGGCCAACAGCCCTGCGCGACAGCGGCTTTGACCCCAACTCCCCCACCGCCTGGATCGCCGAAGGCTTGCTGCCCTATCTACCGCCCGAAGCCCAGGACCGATTGTTGGACAACATCACCGCGCTCAGCGCCCCGGGCAGCCGGCTGGCAACCGAGAACATCACCGACATGAGCGTCTTCACAGACGAACGGGCCCGGGCGATGCGCAGCACCTGGCGCAAGCACGGACTGGACATCGACGTCGCCGAGTTGGTTTGGCTCGGCGAGCGCCGCCCCGCCGCAGAGCACCTGAACGCCACGGGTTGGAACGTCACCCGCCATCCCACCGAACAGGTCTATGCCGACTATGGATTCGTGCTGCCCGACAACGAAATCCTCAAGGAATTCCGTCACGCGATCAGTTACCTCAGCGCCGAATTGAGCTGAGGCCGGCTGGTAGCGCTTCGGCTACTGCCTGGCTTCGCGCCACTCCCGCTCGAACGGCAGCCGCCACGCGTTGGGGGCGATCAATTGGTGAATTGCATTCGGGCCCCACGTGCCCGGCTGATACATCTTGGCGGGCGGCGGGTCGGTAAGCAGATCTTCCGAGCGCTCCCACAATGATTCGATGCCCTCCGCGGTATTGAACAGCGTGTGGTCGCCCCGCATTGCATCGAGAATCAGCCGTTCGTAGGCCTCCAGCACGTCCACAACCGTCTCGATCTCCTGTGAAGAAAACTGCATGGACAGCTTGTCCAGCTTCATGCCGGGACCGGGCCGCTTGCCATAAAAGGACAGCGACACCTTCGAGTTGTCGGCGAGGTCGAACGTGAGGTGATCGGGCCCCTGGGTGCCCACCCCGGATCCGGGCGGGAACATGGTTCGCGGGGCTTCCTTGAACGCGATCGAGATGATGCGGATGCCCTCGGCCATCTTCTTGCCGGTGCGCAAGTAGATCGGCACGCCGGCCCATCGCCAGTTGTCGATGCCGACCTTGAGGGCGATGAACGTCTCAGTGTCGGAATCTTCTGCCACGCCGTCCTCGTCGCGGTAGCCGTTGTACTGGCCGCGAACCACGTTGCCCGGCTTGACCGGCAGCATCGAACGGAACACCTTGTTTTTTTCCTCGCTGATGGCGAACGGCTCGAGCGCCGTCGGCGGCTCCATCACCACGAACGCCATCACCTGGAACAGGTGGGTCACCACCATGTCCTTGTAGGCGCCGGTCTCTTCGTAAAAGTTCGCCCGCTGATCCAGGCCCTTGGCTTCGGGGATGTCGATTTGAATGTGGTCGATGAAGTTGCGGTTCCAGATCGGCTCGAATAGGCCGTTGGCGAAGCGGAACGCCAAGATGTTCTGCGCGGCTTCTTTGCCCAGGAAGTGGTCGATGCGGAAAATCTGGGATTCTTCGAAGGTTTCGTGCACAAAGTCGTTGAGCGCCACCGCACTGGCCAGATCGGTGCCAAACGGTTTCTCCATCACCACGCGCGAACGCTCGACCAGCTTGGCGTCGCGGAGCATGGTGATCACGGCACGCGCCGCTTTCGGCGGCACCGACAGGTAGTGCAGTCGCCGAACGTGGGACCCCAGGTTGTCCTCCGCCCGCGCAACCGCCTCGGCCAGTGCCTCGGGTCCGGCTCCCTGCGGCACGTAGGTGACGATCTTGGCGAAGTTCGACCATTGTTCGGGCGTTAGCTTGTGCGTGCCGAAGGAATCGATCGCCTCCTTCGCGAGTTCGCGGAATTCGTCCTGACTCAGGTCTTCCAGCGACGTGGCGACGATCTGAATATCGGGTGCCAATTCGGACTGGTCCAGGTAGGCCAGACCGGGGAGCAATTTTCGTTTCGCCAGGTCGCCCGTTGCACCGAAAAGGACGATGACGTGCGGATCGAGCGGGTCGGAGTGCTGGCGCCGCGGGCGACCGCCGGCAGCGGGGTAAGCGATGGTCTGAGGTTTCTCGGTAGCCACTCTTGCGATACTTCCATCGCCGCGGCGTTGTGTCTTGTGTCTTGTCGGCTCGGGGGCTGGTTAACGATGGCGTGATCGGGTATGGATAGCGGCGGGTTCCCGGCGCCGGAGCCCTACCCCACCCAGGCCTATGGAAAGCGATATGACCAAACCCGACAAAGACCCGCTGAGCCGCACTCAGGAGCTGGAAAACATCGTTGATGAGCTCGAGGAGAAGGTTACCGAGGAAAGCGAAGCCGAAGGTGTACCCGGCAATCGCAGCGACCGGGAACAAGCGGCTGCCCACGGCACCACCAGCGAGCCGCCGGACTAGCGGGGCACAGGCCAGCCCGTCATCGTGAACATCGTCATCCGGCCGGTAGGTCGATGGCGTGTGCCCTCAGCGTCGTCAACGTCTCGACCGTCGGCCATTCGTCCGCCCGGTAGCAGCTTTGCGGGCGCAGCACCGGCCTTAGCAAGGGTCGGGCGTCGGCCCAGTCCATGGGCGGAGTCGGCGGTTGGTCGGTTGCCATGTCCAGGTACTTCCTGCTCTCGAACGGCTCACGCACGTTACACCGTGCGTGAGCCGAAACAAGTCACCGTTTTCCCTGCGGGAATCGTCCGTCCGCAGCGGCGGGCGGACCGAACCAGGTTTCGAGGGCGTCGCGTAGCGCCCGGTCGGTTTCGGCGCCGACCCAGGCGACGTATCCGTCCGGCCGGATCAACACTGCGGGCGGCTCGCTCACCGCGCCCAGCACCGGAAGTACGCACTGAGCAACATGTGTCGCGTGGACTACCCGGACCCGGTCCGCCCAGGATCCGATGTCGATGTCGTCGGCACCTCCGAAATTCACCAGCAGCGGGCGGGCGTCTCGCAGCAGGTCGAACACGCGCAGCGGCCCGTCGGCGGTGACCACATCCAGGTCGGGCATCCGGCGGCCGACCAGCGGGTGCTCTCCGCCCAGGTTGTACCGGACGTCCAAACCGGACATCATCGCGGCGAAGCGTGCGCGCGGTTCGTCCATGCCGAGAAGGTCGGCCACGGTATCGCGCAGTGCCTTGGTGCGTTCGTCGGGGCGAAGGAGCGCCATCTGCGCCAGCGCGTTGCGCAACACGCGTTGGGCAACCGGGTGGCGTTCGGCGTGGTAGCTGTCCAGGAGGCTGGCGGGTGATGTCCCGCTGACCACCTGGCCCAGCTTCCAGCCCAGATTCACCGCATCCTGCACACCGGTGTTGAGGCCCTGGCCGCCCACCGGGTGGTGGATGTGTGCGGCGTCGCCGGCCAGCAAGACTCGCCCCCGGCGATAGGTGGCGGCCTGCCGCGCCGCATCGGTGAAGCGCGAAAGCCAAGTGGGGCTGTGGATCCCATAGTCGGTGCCGTACACGGCCACCAGTGCCTCGCTCAAGTCGCGCAGCGTGGGTTCGGTCGCCGGTCCAAGGTCGGCCTCGGTGACCATGACCCGAACCGGCCCACATTCCTGCGCGGTGGACAGGGCATGGACGCCGAGCGCGTCGTGGCGGACGCCCCATTGCGGAGATTGCCCGGTTCCGAAATTAATCTCGACCTCGGCGAGCAGATAGCTCGTCGTCGCTTCCCATCCCGGAAACTCGATGCCGGCCGCTTTGCGGATGACGCTGCGTCCTCCGTCGCACCCGACGAGGTACTGCCCGCGTATCATCCGGCCATCGGAGAGGCCGACGTCGACGCCGTTGCCGTCCTGGGTGAAGGTCGTTACCGTTCGGCCGCGGTAGATCGGCACGCCGAGCTCGTCGACCCAGTCGGACAGGATGCGTTCGATCTCGTTCTGCCACAGCGCGAGTCCGTACGGATGCCGGGTGGGAAAGTCACTGATGTCCAGTCGGATCTGGGCGAAACCAGCGACCTGCGCGACCTGGCCACGGGACAGAAACCGGTCGGCGATGCCGCGCTGATCGAGAACTTCGATGGTGCGCGAATGCAGACCGCCGGCCCGTGCCCCGATCAGATCCTGGCTGGGGCGCCGCTCGACGATGGCGGCGTCGACCCCAGCCAAAGCCAATTCGCCCGCCAGCATCAACCCAGTCGGGCCGCCCCCCGCGATGAGCACCGCATGCTCCATGCCGCCGGGCGACTGCTGCGATGACCACGAAACCGCCACTTCGCCACCCCAATTCGCTCGAATTCCGCTCAAGCACAGCGATTTTGCATCATCACCCGGGCCTTGCGGCAAGCCCCCACATCCGCTATAGGTTGAAAGTGGCGGGGAAAGAAATCACCAACGGTCGCGCACCGTGGCGATCCCGCGGTAGATGCGATGCTCGCTGACCGGGTTTCCCCAGCGATCACCACCACCTGATGCGCTCGTATCGCCGCGGCGAGTTCCTGCCGCCGTTCGCTGCCGGGCAGGTCGGAGTAAGTGATCGTCGGCAGGGCGGCTTGCCGGGTAGCGATCACCGCCCGCGCCGCGGCGATCTGGTCGCCCAGCTGCCGCAATGTCTCGGGCGGGGCGCCGCGCAGGTTCTTCAGGCACCGCCGATCCGGGCGGCATCGCGCAGCGTCACTCCATCGAGCTGTTTGCGCAACTGCGCAGCCGATGGTTCGGCCACCCCGCACAAAATAGGCACCCGCGTGGCCGTAACCTCAGCGCGTCGATCGCCGGGCCGGGTTGGTGGCAGCCGAATGCGGGTATCACCGGGCGAGTGCATGAATTGTTTGCCGGCTTTGCGGGGGAAGTGATCGGCGATGGTCGGTTGGCTGGAGAGGCTGCAGCGACGGAATCGAGCCGTCGGCGTGATCGTCGGGGTGGTCTACAAGTACAACGACGATCAGGGCGGTTACCTCGCCGCCCTCATCACCTACTACGGACTGGTGTCCCTGTTTCCGCTACTGCTGCTGTTGACCACCGGCCTGGGCGTGGTGCTGGCCGGCCGGCCCGATTTGCAGGCACAGGTGCTGCACAGCACTTTGAGTCAGTTCCCGGTACTCGGTGACCAGCTGCACCACCCCCAGGGGCTCAGCGGCGGAACGGTGGGCGTCGTCGTGGGCCTCCTCGGCGCGCTCTACGGCGGTCTAGGTGTGGGACAGGCGCTGCAGAACGCGATGGACACGGTGTGGGCGGTGCCGAAGCACAAGCGCCCCAACCCGATTCGATCCCGTTTGCGGAGCCTGCTGTTGCTGTTGGTACTCGGGTCGGCCGCCATCGCGGCCACTGTATTGGCCGCGGCGGGCCACGCCACCGGAGCGCTCGGCATCGTCAGCAAGATCGGCCTCGCGCTGGCCGCGGTGGCCATCAACGCAATGATCTGCCTGGTGGCTTTTCGCGTGACGACCGCGCGCGCACTGACATACCGCGAAGTACTGCCGGGAGCGGTTGCCGCAGCGTTCATTTGGCAGATGCTGCAGTGGTTCGGGGCCGGCTACGTGGCGCACACCGTGAAAAGGGCCAGCGCCACCAACAGTGTGTTCGCGCTGGTGTTGGGCGCGCTGGCCTTTCTGTTCTTGGCGTCGGTGGCGCTGGTGATGTGCGCCGAGGTCAATGTCGTGTTGGTGGAGCGGCTCTACCCGCGTGCGCTGCTGGGCGCCTTCAGCGAC
The DNA here is from genome assembly GCF_059812425.1 of Mycobacterium sp. NGS56. Lineage (NCBI taxonomy): Bacteria > Bacillati > Actinomycetota > Actinomycetes > Mycobacteriales > Mycobacteriaceae > Mycobacterium > Mycobacterium sp. NGS56. Next base: position 194,823 of record NZ_JCALCQ010000003.1, on the reverse strand, counting down.
GACGCGGATCTGACGATTGCGGATCGGCGCACCTACACCAAGAAGGTCAAAGCGGAGCGGGTCAAAGCGTTCGAGCGGGTACATGTGCATTTTGACGATGTCAAACGCCTGCCCGCGAAAGCCGTTGGGCGATCTGGATTTCTCCATGATTTCCGCCGTCCGCGCACACCATGACATCAGGTTTGTTACCGGCTTATCGCCGGCACGTGGGCGCGGCGCAATAGTCTGCAGTCATGAGTCTGGTCACCTATGAGCTGCACGACCATGTTGCCACCATCACCCTGAACCGCCCCGAGGCGCGCAACGCCATCAACGGCGCGCTTCGCCAAGACCTCAACGCCGCCTGGGATCGCTTCCGCGACGACCTGGACGCGTGGGTCGGGATCCTGACGGCCAACGGCAGCGTCTTCTGTGCCGGCGGCGACCTCAAGGACGGCGAAGGCTCGGTCGGCACCTTCGGCGGCACCTTCTGGGAAAAGCCGACCATCAACTCGTTCGAATCCGGCATGGAATTGTTCAAACCGACCATCGCCGCCGTGCATGGTCCCTGTATCGGCTACGGCGTGACCGGGGTGCTGTTCTGCGATTTCGTCATCGCCAGCACCGAGGCCACGTTTTGCTTCCCCGAGGTGTCGATCGGGGTCCCCACCATCGTCGGGGCCATTCGCCTCCCGAGCCGGGTGGGCTGGGCCAACGCCATGGAGTTGCTCTTGACCGGCAAGCCCATGAGCGCCGAGCGGGCCAAGGAAATCGGGCTGGTCTGGAAGCTGGTCGAGCCCGACCAACTGCAGGCCGAAGCCCAAGCGTGGGCCCGCACCCTCACCGAGGCCGCTCCCCTGGCCCAACGAGCGACCAAGGAGGTGGCGTGGCGAACCGCGGACATGGGCTGGATCGAGTCGGTCCGCTTCGGCGAGACCATGCGCAAAGTCGCCGGGGCGACAGAGGACGTCGCGGAGGGGCTTCGCGCGTGGGCCGAGAAGCGCAAGCCCCAGTGGCGCGGCCGCTAGCCGTCAGAACGCGTAGCGCAGCCGGCAGGATGGCAGCTTGACCGCGAGCAGGTCGGTCAGGTCCTGCACCCAGCGCCTCTTCCACGGGCTCTTGTAGCGCACGTTCCACTGGCCGCTTTGGCTGCGCTTGGGTTGCTGCAAGTCCGGCCGCCACAACAACTCCTCGCCCTTCGGGTGCCAGCCGAGATTGACGTCGTGCAGGCCTTGGTTGTGTGTCAGGAAGATGACCTCGGCGGCGAGTTGCCTGCGAGTTCGTTCGCTGGTGTTGTCGGCCACCTGTTGCAACAGCTGGGCCCAGTCGTCCAACCAGCCCTCGTAGACAATGACCGGGCTGAGGTTCAGATGGACTTCGTAGCCGGCCTCGACGAAATCGTCGATGGCCGCGATGCGGTCGGCGACCTTGGCGGTGCGGATGTCGACCAGACGCGACGCCTCCGTCGGCATCAAGCTGAACCGGACCCGCGTCCCGCCCTTTGGGTTGTAGGTCAGCAGGTCGCGGTTGACGAGCTTGGTCGCGAAGCTGGCTTTGGCATTGGGGATCCGTGCGAACAGCTCGACGAGGTCGCGCACGTTGTCGGACACCATCGCATCGACCGAACAATCGCTGTTCTCACCGATGTCGTAGACCCAGTCGACCGGGTCGCACTGGTTGGGCGCGGGCTTGACCCCGTGGCGGGCGGCGTGGCGTTCGAGATACCCGGTGATCTTCTCGATGTTGGCGAACACCGTGATGGGGTTGGCGTAGCCCTTACGGCGCGGCACATAGCAGTAAGAGCAGGCCATCGCGCAGCCGTTGGCCGTCGACGGCGCGATCCAATCGCTGGATCGCTCGTTGCGCCGTGCCGACAGGCTCTTCTTCTCACCCAGGACGAGCACTTCTCGTTTGATACGAACCCAGTCCTCGACGTTGCCCTCGTTGCCGTACAGGCCCGGAATGGCCTGGTGTGAGGCGACCTGGATGCGCTCGGCGTCGGGGAATCGGTTCAGCACCTGACGCGCGCGGAAAAACCGGTCGATGTCGGGCTCGTGGTAGATCCGCTTGATGTCGAGGAGCCGATCCGCGAGGTCAGCCGGCACTCGGTGCGGATGGGTGTCTTTTTCGAGCGTGGGCGGCATGTCGTTTCAACGCCTGCGCGCGGGGCGTGGTTCCAACCGAAGTGGCGAACGAGCGGCGCCGTGGCCTTCACTGGTGGGGTGGTCGAGCGATTGCGTGCCGAACTCGGGCGGGTGTCCAGCGGTGGCGGGCGCGGCGCCGACGATGCCGGGATCGCCCTCGGGGACGGGCCGCTGAGACAGCGGCTCGAGTCGTCGATCCGAGCCCTGGCCGAGCATCGGGGCCCGCGGAGCAGTATCTGCCCGTCGGATGCGGCCCGTGCGGTGGGCGGCGATAATTGGCGCGGGCTGATGGACGAGGCGCGGGAGGCCGCCCGGCGGCTCGCCAGATCGGGAGACGTGAAGATCACGCAACGGGGCAAGGTCGTCGACCCCGACGGCGAATGGTCCGGCCCCATCCGCATCCGAACCGCGCGGCCTTGAACTAGTCTGTTGCGCAACGATATTCGTCTGCTCGAACGTTTCTCCCCGCCCTTGCACCAACCGCCGGGACCCCCTTGGCCGACGATATGACAGGATCTCGGCATGAGTGCACGCAGATTTGCTCGCGGGTTCGGTATGGCGGTTGTGACGACGTGGGCGCTGGCCAGTGCACCCTTGGGCACCCCCACCGCCGTTGCCGATGGGTGCTCGGACGTCTCGGTAGTCTTCGCCCGCGGCACCCATCAGGAGCCTGGCCTCGGCAACATTGGACAGGCGTTCGTCGACTCGCTCACGTCGCAGCTCGGTGGTAAGTCCGTCGACGTCTACGCGGTGAACTACCCCGCCAACGACGACTACCACAACAGCGCCAACGCCGGGTCCGCCGACGCGAGCGCACACATTCAAGACGTCGTGGCCAACTGCCCGAACTCGAGGATCGTGCTCGGCGGCTACTCCCAGGGCTCGACGGTGATCGACCTGGCCACCAACGCGATGCCGCCCTCGGTCGCCGATCATGTCGCCGCCGTCGCCCTGTTCGGCGAGCCGACCAGCCAGTTCTCCAGCATGCTGTGGGGCGGCCAACCGCTACCGACGATCAACCCGGCTTATGGCTCCAAGGTCACCAGCCTGTGTGCACCTGACGACCCGATCTGCTCAGGCGGCGGCAACATCATTGCGCACGTCTCCTACATCGAGGACGGGATGACAGCCCAGGCCGCGACGTTCGCGGCCAACAAGGTCAACCAGGCTGCGCCGCGCGTCTGACAGCCAGCGTCAGTCGTTCGCCCCCTGCTCTTGCCGTTGCCGCTTCTCGGCGGCTTGAGTGCGGTCTTCCACCTGGCGCCCGGCTGACTCGACCGTCTGCCTCCGCTGGGAAGCGGTCTCGTCGGCGCGCTGCTTCGCCGCGGCGCTTTGCTGCAGCGCGGACTGTGCCGCTTCGCGCTTGCGTCACTCGGCGCCGATGCGTGTCTCTTTGACTTCCTGTTGGGTCACCGCTTGCGCTTCCTCGCGTACCTGGATGGCCTCGTCCCGGGCGCTTTTGAGCTTGGCGTCGGCCTGCGCCTTCCTGACCGCGGCCTAAGCGTCGGCCTGCGCGGCGGACCCGCGCCCGTGCGGCATTTTTTTTGCCGTCCCTGATCGACTTGGTGCTCAGCGGAAGAATCAACCCCGGCAAGGTGTTTGACGTGCACCTGCCCCTGGAGCGGGTCGCCGAGGCTTACCGGGCCATGGATGAGCGACGCGCCATCAAGGCCTTCCTGCAGCGCGGGGGGGCCGGTCACCGCGCCGGACGCTCCCCTGTTTCTTCGGCTAACGTCGACCGTATGGCCAAAGTCTCCGGCAACGACCTGATCGACGACGTCACCCCTGGCGACATCATCGCGGTGGACCGCGGCTCGGGTGAACGGCCCTACAAAGTAGTCTTCAAGGACGCCAGCGACACGGGGTATCTCATCACATTCGAAACCGACGCCGGTGAAACCTTTCAACTCGATCTGGCGGCAGGCACCAGGGTGAAACGGTCGCTCGAGGCGAAGTGGGAATCTGCGCAGAGTCCCACGCCGAACTCGGAGAGCTAACGGCGCCGCTAAAACGGCGTCGAGCCGAAACCCGTTGGTAGGCAGCACTTTCGACGATGCACACGTACGTCGCCTAGAAAACTTTCTCGAACACCGGGGGTTGACGGTCCCGATACGCGGATGGCGTCGCGAATCTCCGTCGCACCTGCCGTTTGGGTGGCGTGTGGGTGGGTACCGCCACACTCCGGAGGGAGCTCGCGCATCCGGTGGCGATGCGGCCGAATGCTTCCGCCGTCGTCCGGACGAAAGGGCTGGTGTCCACCATGACCGCGCAACCCCCCGATCCTGACCCCACCCAAACTCCTGGGCTGGAGGCGGGAGGGGGCGCCGCACCGGGCACCACCCCGCCGGCTGCGCCCCAAACGTCCGGTGTGTCTGAACCGCAACCACCGAATACCCGGCGGTTCGCTCCAAGTTCCGCGCTCACCGTCATCGCGGTGTGCATTTTCGCCGTTGCGTTCCTCGCGGTGGCGGTGCTACTGGTGATGAAGATAGTCGGGGTGGGCGGCTAACATGCGAAACCATTTACGGCACTTGGCGATTATGCAACTCAGTAGTGGGGCAACATACATGATCGACGATGCCGCGCAGGCGCCGGGAGAAGGACCAGTCGCAGTGGGTGACCGGCGACGAGCCCATGACCGGGCCGCAGCGCAGCTACCTGAACACCCTGGCGCAAGAAGCGGGCCGAGACATCCCGGAAAATCTGACGAAGGCCCAGGCGTCCAGCCTGATCGACGAGCTGCAACAACTAACCGGGCGTGGTGACTCATGACGATCGGAGCCGAGGATGCGCGGCGGTTGCTCGACAGCCCGGACACGAACGCAACGCTCGTGGTGGTCCAGGGACGTGCCACGGTCGTCTCGCCGGCTGATTTGGAATCCCTTGAATATCGAAGGACTCTACAGATTGCGACTCGCCAGGAATTGGTGCAGCGAATCGGACACGCGGAGCTATCCGACCGGGAGTTGACCGAGCAGGCCGAAGAACTCGACACGGCGGTGCGCAACCTGGGTGGATGATCGATACCAGAAGCGTTGCCGCGCAGGCGTTACGGCGCGATGGTTACTTGGTCACCGACCTGGATGACGCCTTTGCTCACCACCGCGAGGTAGGCACCCGCGCACGGCTGGGCGTTATGACCGCCCGTCTTCAACCGGTTTTCGGCCGCCGGTATTTTCAGTGCCTGCGGAGCTCGCGGCAATGTCCCGTGCTCGAGGGTGGGGACCACGCAGCGTGAAGTCGCGGTGAGCACGCGTAGCCGAGTCTCCCCAATGACGAGTTCGCCGCCCACCCAGTCATTTTCAGTGTATGGCCGGTAGTCCGCCGGCGTTGTGATCACCAGATTCGGCCGGTACCGCAGCGCCTCCACGCCGATGTGCTCCAGGGTGGCCGTCGTGATCGCATGCAAAGGCGCTTCGTCGGTGAACGAGTCGCCCGGGGTGGCCGCGGCGATCCGCAGAATTCGGCCCTCCACCTGGGCGTCGAGGCCGTATTCCAGCAATTTCTCCGGATCGGGACGCACCAGTGTGGCGCCCTCGGGGCGTTGAGTGACCAACCGGACCCGCCGTCCGGTCAGTTGCGAGATCAGCTCATCGACACCGGGATCATCGGCCGCGACGTCGGTTCCGTCGGGCATGCTGATGCGCACACCCTGAGCGCCAGCATGCGCGGTGCACGTCAGGAGATTGCGCCACAGTCGGGGATTTTTGGCGCTGGCCACGTGCCCGGTCTCACCGTCGACAAGCGCGAGCCGCCGGTCGCCGTCGGCGCCGCGCTCGTCGACCAGCAGTCGATCGAGGGTCTCGCCGAGCATCGACTTCACCGGATAGCGAAGCAACGCCTGCACCCGCATCGGCACGGCATCAGAAGTATGGGCGATCGGGTTGTCCATGGGGCGCCTTCACTGAGTATTTCTACATTCTGCGCCCAACTGACGAACGGACCACGTCCGGGCACGGATCAGCTTGGCAGCAGGCGCTTTTTCTGCTCTTCGAATTCTTGTTGCGTCAGAATCCCCGCATCGCGCAGCGACGCCAGCTCCCGCAGCTCGGCCGCGATACTGGTGATCGGCCCACCCGCGGCAACCGGCGGAGGGGCCGCCGGCTCTTTCGTCGGCTCCTTCGGCGCTTTGCGCGTGGCCTTCTCGGGCTCGCCGGCCCGGGCACGCTCGCGACCGAGGGCGCCACCCGTGCCGGCCATCGCGCGCCCGGCCATGCTCGCCACGGCCATCTCGCCGAACAAACTTCCCGAGCCGGTGGGAGCCGCGGCCGCGGCCGCGGCGGCGGCCTCGGCACCGGCCCCAGCGCTGGTGGCCGGCAGCGCCAAGGCGGCCGGGCGGATCGCCGGGGCGGCCGCTGTCCATCCTGGCGGCACCGATAAGCCACCGACGGTGTTCGCCTGGCCCAGCCCTGCAGACATCAGCGATCCGAATCCGCCCGCCGGGTTTGTGATGACCGGGAATGGCGAGGGCGGCACCGCGCCCATCCCGGGCCACGACTGCACTCCGGCCCAACCGCTGACGATGTCGTCTGTGTGGAAACCGGTTAGCGTGCCGGCCACGTCGAAGGGAAGAGCGATCAACGTACCCGGCGTGTCGATGCTTAGCCCGGCCACGCTGGCCGGCGCGTCGAGAAAGAACGTGGTGAGATCGCTCCCCAGCCCCAGCAAGTCCGTCACTGACGTCGGATCGGCGGCGGCAGCCGGACCCGCCGCCGCACTGCTCAACAAGTTGGGCACCGCGGAGAAAGACTGCTGGGTCACGGCGTTGCGTGTGCTCCCGGCGGCGGTAGCGGTGGCCTGGGCCACCGATTCGGATTGACCGGCGTCGGAGCTCGTCGTCTGGTCGGGCTGGGCGAACGGCGTCAACCGGGTCGCCGACGCCGTCGAACCGGCGTAGCCGAACATGGCCGCGCTGTCTCGCGCCCACATCTCGGCGTACTCACTCTCCGTGGTCGCTATCGCGGGTGTGTTCTGCCCGAGGACGTTGGTGGCGACGAGCGTCGCCAGCAGGGTGCGGTTGGCTGCGACCACCGGTGGCGGCACCGTCTCGGCGAACGCGGTCTCGTAGGCGAAGGCCGCTGCTCTGGCCTGGTTGGCGGTTTCTTCGGCCTGGGCGCCGGTGGTCCTCATCCACGCCAAGTAAGGGGTGATCGCTGCGACCATGGAGGCGGATGACGGGCCAACCCACGGACCGGACGTCAAGGCCGTGATTTCGGCCTGATATGAGTTCGCGGTCGATTGCAACGCGGCGGCCAGTTCGTCCCAGGCCATCGCGGCGGCCAGCATCGGTCCCGACCCCGGACCGGCGTACATCCGCGCGGAGTTGACCTCCGGCGGTAGTACTGCGAAGTCCATGCCGTTCTCCTCCGATCGCTTTCAGGGCCGCGAGGGCATCGACGATCCCGATGCACGTCGTATGGGGGTAGCCAACCGAGCAGCAAACAAATCGAATCCCCTCCGGTGCTGCCAGTGCCGCGAACGAAGACGGTCAATAAGTCCGTCCCTAGTGCTAAGGGCCGATCTCACGCGTTTGCAGGTGCTCCCACGTCAACCAATACAGCGAAATTGTTGCTGTGGGTTAACGATAGGTTACCTGCACGTGACGCCCCAAACTCGCAAGGGTTCGGCGCGTACTGCGCAAATCCCTCTCAGCCCGCGCTCGACGGCGCGCAAAACGTCTGGTTCGCCTAACCCTGCCCGGCATTCACTCGCCTGACGCCTCCAAAGGCCCAGTTCAAGCGGGTCGGCAAACGTCCCGCGGGTCTGGCGGCGCCGGGTTCTGCTTGGATTTGTGACGTCCCCACGAGAGGTCTGCTGAATGAAACTAGTGCTGGTCGCCTACGGCGGCCGCGGCGACGTCGAACCGTGCGCTGCCCTTGGTCGCGAGCTGATGCACCGAGGCCACGAGGTGCGCCTGGCGGTCCCGCCCAACATGACCGGCTTCGTCGAGTCGACAGGCCTTGCTGCCAGCGGGTACGGCCCGGATACGCAAAGTGGAATGAACGCGGCGCAGGAATTGCTCGGTTCACTCCAATATGGGACCCGCGGGCTGTCCCACGTGGTCGAGCGCGTTACGCGGATCTGGATGGACAAAAGCGCGACGCTGATGTTGCTGGCCTCTAGTGCCGATCTGGTGGTGGCGCACATGAACGATCAGGCCCTGGCCACCAATATCGCCGAACATCACGGCATTCCGCTCGCCGCGTTGCACGTGTTCCCGGCGCGGATCATGCCATCGAGCCCGCTGTATTCGGGCATGACCAAGGATGCCGAAGTCGTCCAACGCCGTGCGCTCGGCTTGCCCGAGGTAACCGAATTGGCGGCCGGGCCGCCGGGCGAGCTTTTGGAAATCCAGACTTACGACGAGCTGTGCCTGCCCGGGCCCGCCGCCGAATGGCTGGAACCGGGCCACCAGCGTCCTTTCGTCGGTTCGTTGACCCTGGAATTGCCGACGGGCAATGACGACGAGATCTTGTCCTGGATCGCGGACGGAACGCCACCTATTTACTTCGGGTTTGGCAGCACGCCCGTCAGTTCTCCCGCCGAGACCGTCGCGGTGATCAGCGCGGCCTGCGGGCAATTGGGTGAGCGCGCATTGATCTGCAGCGGCGCGAACGACTTCACCGGCGTCCCGCGGTTCGATCACGTCAAGATGGTAAGGGCGATGAATTACGCGGCCGTCTTCCCGGCCTGCCGGGCCGTGGTCCATCACGGTGGCTCGGGCACCACGGCCGCAGGCCTGCGCGCCGGGGTCCCCACGCTCATCCTGTGGACGGTATGGGACCAGCCGATGTGGGCAACTGCCGTCGAACAACTGCAAGTCGGCGCCGGGCGTGCCTTTTCCGACAGCACCCTGGACTCGCTGGTCGCCGACCTACGCACGGTCCTCGCCCCGCAATGCGCTGCTCGGGCCCGTGAAGTGGCCGCCCAGATGAGCAAACCCGCCGAAAGTGTTGCCCGCGCCGCCGATCTACTCGAAGAGTTCGCTCGCCCGGCACGTTCGGTTTGATCGGCACTGCCCGTCTGCGCATCGGTGGTGCAAAGCCCGCTGGTCGTGTAGAAGGTTCTGGTGCAGGATCCGCCGAATCGGTCATTCGATCCGTCGATGCTGCGCGAAGCGATGATCAGGCGGCTGTATCGCCGGTTGTCGGCCGAGGGCCAGATCAGGGTGCCGGCCGTGCCGGGGCTGATCGACGAGTACGTCTTGTTGTGCGGCAACGTCTGCGCCACCCTGGGCGTCTGGTACACCCCCGAACAGTCCGCACACCTGCGCGCCGCGCTGGAAGTCGAGTTGGCCAAGGCCTTCAAAGCCTCCCCTCGTTCGGACGTGCTCATCTCGTACCAGGCTCCCTTCGGGGAGGGCGTGAATTTCCGCGTGCAGGCCGAGTGGCGCACCGTCGAGGCCGACTACCAACAGTGGATGGCCATCCGCCCGCCGCCGCTGTTCGGCACAGAGGCGGACGCACGGGTGTTGGCCCTGGCCGCCGAGGCGGACGATCCGTCCACCTATCGGGTGCTCGATGTGGGTGCGGGAACCGGGCGTAACGCGCTGGCCCTGGCGCGGCGTGGACATCCGGTCGATGCGGTCGAGATCACCGCAAAGTTCGCCGAGGTGATCGTTTCCGAAGCCGCCGCTGAATCGTTGCGCGTGAACGTCATTCAAAGGGACGTCTTCACCGCGATGGAGGACGTGCGCGAGGCGTACCAGTTGATGGTGCTTTCTGAGGTGGTGTCCGACTTCCGGACGACACACGAGTTGCGCGGCATGTTCGAACTAGCCGCCGACTGCCTGGCGCCCGGCGGGCGTCTGGTCTTCAACACTTTCCTGGCCCGTGACGGCTATGTTCCCGACGACGTCGCGGTGCAGCTGAGTCAGCAGTGCAACAGCATGATCTTCACTCGCGACGAGATGGCCGCCGCGGCGGGCGGATTGCCACTGGAGCTGATCGCCGACGACGCCGCCTACGAGTACGAAAAGACGCGGTTACCGTCGGAGGCGTGGCCGCCGACGGGCTGGTTCGAGGGTTGGGCCGGCGGCCTCGACGTGTTCGACGTCGAGCGTGACGATTCCCCAATTGAGTTGCGCTGGCTCGTGTTTCGGAAAGCCGGCTGAGTATCGGTGCTAGGCGGTCAGGTCGCGGGTGGCCGGCCCTTCCAAAAGGGTGCCGTCGGGCGCGAAGCGCGACCCGTGCAGCGGACATTCCCACGCGTTGTCGGCATCGTTCCAGTTCACGATTCCGCCCAGGTGCGGGCATACCGGTGAGACACGGTGCTCGGTCCCGTCGACGCGGCAGCGGGCCTCCAGATGCCACGGCGGACCACTGACCACGCCGCCCTCGCCGTCGACGGGGCTGCGGCGGTGAGTGCGTATTGCCGGGGTGATCCAGCCCTTCGTCAGGTTGAAGCCGACCTCGAGGTTGGCCTGCAACGCTGTCGTCAGTCCCGTCAGCTCGTGCGGACTCCAGCTGGCGAACGCGCGGGCCCAATCCATCCGCCCGCCCAGGATGCGGCTCGACAGCGCCAACGCCGCAGCGGGACCGTTGGTCATCCCCCATTTATTGAAACCCGTTGCGACAAAGATGCTTTCGGTGTTCGGCAGAATCGGGCCCACGTAGGGCAGATGGTCGATGGGCGTGTAGTCCTGCGCCGACCAGAAGTGGGTCTGCACGGCACCCGGGTAGTGCTTGCGCGTCCACGTCGACAGCTCGTTCAGCGCTTGGGACGGACTCTTCTCACGGCCCACGGTGTGGCCCGCCCCGCCCACGATCAGCCGCTCCCCGTCGGCGACCGGCGCGTAGCGCACCGAACGCGTCGGCGAGTCGGTGGAGATCATCATGGGCCGGGTGATGTTGCCCGGAACCTTGAAGGCCAAGCAGTAGGAGCGGCTGGGTTTCACCCGTGCGAAATAGCCGCCGCGATCCAGGATCGGGATGCCCGTCGCAAGCACCAGCTGGCCGGCCTGAAGTTGGACATCCTGCTGGGCGGCGTCGTTGACATGCACGCGCACCTTGCTGCCGCGCCAGGAGACCCGTCGCACCCGGGTGTGCTCGACCAGCCGCCCTCCACGGCCCAGCAGCTCGACGACCAACGAGTCGAGGAATGGCATCGGATCGAACTGCGCTTGATCGGCGAGCCGCACACCGCCGTGGTAGGCGAACGGCACGTCAGCGTCGTCGTCCCAAACAGCCGGCAGGCCGACCGCTTGACAGGCCGCGAGTTCGGCTCGCGCGGACGGGACTCCGCGCACGGACTGGGCGTATGTGTAGGCGTCTTCGCGCTGCACCGCCACGCCGTTGGCGGCGCAGTGGTCGAGCACCCACTGCTGTCCTTCACGATTGCCGTCGACGTATGCGCGCGCCAGATCCTTGCCGTGTCGCGGCAGCACCTTGGAGAGCTGGCTGCCCTGCAGCAGGCTGATTTTGGCGGTGGTGTTTCCGGTCGCGCACGCCCCCACCGTGCGCGCCTCCAGCACCAACACGTCCTTACCCGCGCGGGCCAGCAGGACCGCCGTCATCAGGCCGGTGATACCGGCGCCTACGACGATGACATCGGCGGTCGAGGAGCCCTGGTCCAGCTGGCTGGCAGTCCAGGGTTGTTGGGTTCGTTCCGTCATCCACAAAGAAGTCACGGCTTTGCTGATACCCCGGCCCGGACCACGGAAACGCGCCCGCAGGCTCACGCCCGTTTCAACCGTGCCTTTGCCTGCTTCACTGAATCCGCTGCGGCCCGGCTCAGTTGCCGGGCCTCGTCGTAGTCTTTTTCAGCGCCGCTGAGGTCCCGTTCGGCCGCCCGCAGGGCCCGCGCCGCATCGTCACGGCGCTTTCGGGCGGCATCTCGTTGGCCTTGCCGCTGCGCCAACACCTCGTCGGCCTCGGTTTTGGCCCGCGCCGCGGTGTCGACGGCCGCGCTCAGTTTCTCGCGCCGCTGCTGCGCCCTATCGTCCGTCGCCTGCCTCGTCGCGGGTCGTTTCCGCGCGCGGGTGCTCTGCCGCTTCGCCGGTCCGCTGGAAGCTGTCACCGATTCTGGCGGCGCATCGCCGAAGGCGCCAAAACCCGACCACTGCTCGGGCCTGGTCAACCGGCCCAAACGCGCCCCGATTTGTGGGTCGGCGACGGCGGCCTGCAGCGTGCTGGTCACGTCTTCGCGCACGCTCGCCGACGGTTGCCTCAGGTCGGCCGCCTCGAGCGCCTTGCGGGTGAGCTCGTCGATGAGTTTGTGTTGCTCGGCCGATAGCTCTCGGATGCGCGCGCCATCCATCGCCGCGTGAGCGGCGCGCAATCGCGCACCGAGGTCTGTCAGCCGCTCGTGGGTGTCGGCATGCCGGAGTACCAGCCGGTTGATGACCCATGCCGCCGTAGCCGGTTTGGTGGTGGCGGAAATCCGTTTGGCGGCTGCGTCATCGCCGCGCTGCCTGGCCGCGGCGGCCAAGCTGGCGCGTTGCGCGGTGAACTCCTTCGGCGGCACCTCGTAGAGGCTGTCAAGTTCCTCATCGGCCATGTAGCCATGATCTCTCGCGGTCTATCGGTCGCGGCTTCGACTGCCGAAGCCGAAGCGCCCGGCGGTTTAAGAACCGCACGTCGCGGGATATCTCATCTACAACATTTGCAATGTGCGAGCGGCAGGAAGTAGGGATTCGGCAGCTTGATGACGTCCAAGAACAGTGATCAGCTCGTCGGCCGGATCCTCCGGACTACCCCCCCTCGTCAGGTCTTGCTCGCGGTGTGCGCGATCGTCGCCACGGTCGGCGCGATATACGTTGCGTCCCCCTCGCACTGTCCGGGCCATGGCTGTGGTCAGCGCAGCGCTCCCGCGAAAGTCGCTGGCCCGGCTCAAATAGCGATCACTCCCGGTCCCGACGCCCATGATGTCGACCCCCTCACCCCTGTCATGGTCAAAGCCGAGAAAGGGACGTTGACGGGCGTCGACATGGTCAACGAGAGCGGCAAACCGGTCGAGGGTGTCATGACCCCGGACAACACCGCGTGGAAGCCCACCGTCCCGCTGGGCTACGGGCGCACCTACACGTTGACGGTCACCAGCAACGGTGTCAGTGGCGTTGCGGCCAAGCAGGTTTCGTCGTTCTCCACGCTGAAGCCGTCAAACCAGACCAAGGTGTCGTTCACCACGACGTCTGAGTCCACGTTGCGCGACGGCGGCACCTACGGTGTCGGAACGGTGATCGTGGCGCACTTCGACGAGAAGATCGCCGATCGTGCCGCCGCCGAACGGCAGCTGTCGGTGACCACCAACCCGAAAGTCGAGGGCTCGTGGAATTGGGTCGACGATCAGAACGCGCATTGGCGGCCCGAGCGCTACTACGCGCCGGGTACGAACGTGACCGCAGAGGCCAAGATCTACGGAATAGCCTTGGGCGACGGTCTATTCGGGCAAGATGACACCAAGGTGTCCTTCCGCGTCGGCGATGCACACGTATCGATCGCAGATGACGCCACCCACCAGGTCAGCGTCTTCGACAACGGAGCCCTGGTGCGCACGATGCCCACGAGTATGGGAATGGGCGGCACCGAGAACGTCGGCGGGAAAACCATCTCCCTCTGGACCCCCTCAGGGGTCTACACCGTGCTCGACAAGGGCAACCCCGTCATCATGGACTCCTCGACATTCGGGCTGCCCAAGAACTCCAGGCTCGGCTACCGCGAGACCATCAACTGGGCCACCAAGATCAGCAGCGACGGCATATATCTGCACGAACTCGAGGCGACGGTATGGGCCCAGGGGCACCGCGACACATCGCATGGTTGCTTGAACCTCAATGCCGACAACGCGAAGTGGTTCTACGATTTTTCGGTGCCTGGCGACGTCGTCGAGGTCCGCAACAGCGGCGGGCCGCCACTGACCTTGGCGCAGAATGGCGACTGGACCCTCAGCTGGGACCAGTGGCGAAGAGGCAGCGCGCTGAAGCCCACCTGAGCTCGCGTGTCCCAGCTCATTCGCCCCCACGGTTGTGCGCCACTTCACAACAAAGTCTTGACTGGTTCCAGATAAGTGCGCCATATTGGTGGCGTGTCATCGACGGCCGATTACGCGGACAGGTTGAGGATGGCCGATCTGCGGGTGACCCGGCCCAGGGTTGCCGTGCTCGAAGCCGTCGCCGCCAATCCGCACGCCGACACCGAGACGATCTTCTCGGCCGTGCGGGTCGGCCTGCCAGACGTTTCGCGCCAAGCCGTGTATGACGTGCTCAATGCGCTGACCACCGCGGGTCTGGTTCGGCGCATCCAGCCGTTGGGCATGGTCGCCCGTTACGAATCGCGCGTCGGTGACAACCATCACCACGTCGTGTGCCGGTCCTGCGGGATCATCGCCGACGTCGACTGTGCCGTCGGTGACGCGCCCTGCCTCACCCCGTCCGACGACAACAACGTTCTAGATGGCTTCGTTCTCGACGAGGCCGAGGTCATCTACTGGGGCCTGTGCCTCGACTGTTCGACTGCAGGTTCCTAATCGCAGCCCAACCAACCCTCCATCTGGAAAGGAATGCTGTGTCCTCCGATATCTCCCAAGGCCGTCCGCCGCACGACGACAGCAAGACGGCTAGTGCCAGCGAAAGCGAAAACCCGGCGATCCCATCGCCGGAGCCGAAAGGGCATGCGCCCCTTACCAACCGCGACTGGTGGCCCGACCAGATCGACATATCGACGCTGCACCCGAACAATCCTCAGGCGAGCCCGTTCGGCCAAGACTTCGACTACGCCGAGGAGTTCGCCAAGCTCGACGTCGAGGCGCTCAAGCGCGACCTGTTCTCGGTGATGACCACCTCACAGGACTGGTGGCCCGCCGACTACGGCCATTACGGCGGCCTGTTCATCCGCATGAGCTGGCACGCCGCTGGTACCTACCGCATCTTCGATGGTCGCGGCGGTGGCGGGCAGGGCCTGCAGCGCTTCGCCCCGCTCAACAGCTGGCCGGACAACGCGAGCCTGGACAAGGCACGCCGGTTGCTCTGGCCGGTCAAGAAGAAATACGGCAACAAGATCTCCTGGGCGGACCTGATCATCTTCGCCGGCAACTGTGCCCTGGAGTCGATGGGGTTCAAGACGTTTGGGTTCGGCTTCGGCCGTGAGGACGTGTGGGCGCCCGAAGAGATCCTTTGGGGTGAGGAGGACACCTGGTTGGGCACCGACAAGCGCTACTCCGGTGAGCGCGACCTCGCCCAGCCCTATGGTGCGACCACCATGGGTCTGATCTACGTCAACCCCGAAGGACCCGAAGGCAAACCGGATCCTGTCGCTGCCGCGATCGACATCCGCGAGACTTTCGGCCGGATGGCGATGAATGACGAGGAAACGGCCGCGCTCATCGTCGGGGGCCACAGCTTCGGCAAGACCCACGGCGCCGGCGACGCCGAGCTGGTGGGTCCCGAGCCGGAGGCCGCGCCGATCGAACAGCAGGGGCTTGGGTGGAAGAGCTCGTATGGCACCGGCAAAGGCAAGGACGCGATCACCAGCGGCCTGGAGGTCGTCTGGACGCCGACGCCGACGAAGTGGGACAACACGTTCCTGGAGACGCTGTACGGCTACGAGTGGGAGCTGACCAAGAGCCCGGCCGGGGCCTGGCAGTACACCGCCAAGGACGGCGCCGGTGCGGGCACCATCCCGGATCCGTTCGACGGGCCGGGGCGTGCTCCGACGATGCTGGTAACCGACATCTCGTTGCGCGAGTCGCCGATCTACCACGACATCACGCGGCGCTGGCTGGACCACCCCGAGGAGCTGGCCGATGCCTTCGCCAAGGCCTGGTACAAGCTGCTGCACCGCGACATGGGCCCCATCACCCGCTACCTCGGGCCGTGGGTTGCCGAACCGCAGCTGTGGCAGGACCCCGTCCCGGCCGTCGACCACGAACTGGTCGATGAGAACGACATCGCCGCGCTGAAGAGCAAGGTGCTCGGATCGGGGCTGTCCGTCCCGCAGTTGGTCAAGACGGCATGGTCGGCGGCATCCAGCTACCGGCGCACTGACAAACGGGGTGGGGCGAACGGGGCGCGGGTGCGTCTCGAGCCGCAGCGCAGCTGGGAGGTCAACGAGCCTTCCGAGCTGGACAAGGTGCTGCCCGTGCTGGAGAAGATCCAGCAGGACTTCAACGCCTCGGCTTCCGGCGGCAAGAAGATCTCGCTGGCCGACCTGATCGTGCTGGCCGGCTCGGCGGCGGTCGAGAAGGCGGCCAAGGACGCCGGCTACGAGATCTCGGTGCACTTTGCGCCCGGCCGAACCGACGCCACGCAGGAGAACACCGACGTGGAGTCGTTCGCGGTGCTCGAACCGCGGGCCGATGGGTTCCGCAACTACATCCGTCCCGGCGAGAAGGCACCGCTCGAGCAGTTGCTGCAGGAGCGGGCCTACCTGCTGGGGGTGTCGGGCCCGGAGATGACCGTGCTGGTGGGTGGTCTGCGCGCCCTCGGAGCTAACCACGGCGGCAGCAAGCACGGCGTGTTCACCGACCGGCCGGGCGCGTTGACCAACGACTTCTTCGTCAACCTGCTCGACATGGGCACCGAGTGGAAGGCGTCGGAGACGGCCGAGAACGTCTACGAGGGCCACGACCGGGCCTCCGGCGCGGTGAAGTGGACCGCGACCGCGAACGACCTTGTCTTCGGGTCGAACTCGGTGCTGCGCGCATTGGCCGAGGTCTATGCCCAGGACGATGCGCACGGCAAGTTCGTCGAGGACTTCGTCGCGGCGTGGGTCAAGGTGATGAACGCCGACCGGTTCGACCTCAAATGACGTTCGGATAGGAAGCGGCGTCCCGCGGGCCATCGGCTCGCGGGGCGCCGTCTTGTTTGGACCGCTCGTCGTTGCTCGACACATAAACCACGCATTTGACAATGCCCCGCAAGCGGGCGCACTGGTTTATGTCTCGGTGCAGCGGAGAGGGCTTCGCGCCCGGGTCAGCGGTCGAGATCCCATTGCCCGAAGTCGGCGGCGAGGACATCGTCGACATCGACATTGATGCCGCCTAGTAGCGGTCCCGGATTTCCCGGGCTGTTGACTATTGTCTGGTAGAGCACCGCCGCGGGTTCGCGATCGCCGTGCGACCAGGACCTCGTCTGCCACACCCACCGGTGTCCGGCGCTGGTGGAGGGCCCGACGACGCCGTCTCTGATCGCCCACCCGCACACCTGGGCATCCCCGTAGATGCCGGTGCGGCCCACGCCCAACACAGAGTTGATCCCCCGGAACCATTGCACTGCAAGGCTATTCCACGTATTGGCGTCGATGTCGTCGTCGACGCTGAAAAAGATGGGAGCCGAGTTGGGGCCTCCCGCCGCGGAGTGCAGCTGCATGGCGGTACGAGCGTCGGCCACGCCGCCGTCATAGCCGCGCGTGAGGTCCGAGGGATCCGGCCAGCCGGGCTTGCCGTATTGGAAGTTGCTGACGATGTGCAGCCCGGCCGCGCGCAGCGCGTCGGCGTAGTCCTTTGTCAGCGGTTTGGCCTCGAAGTTGGCGCCCGGCCGTGACTGCGATACGTAATTCACCACGCCGTCATAGCCGGCCGACTTGATCTCGTCGGGGGCGATCCTGCGTTCGGCGAAATCGATCAGCTTCAGGCCGGCGGCCGACGCTTTGGGGATCCCGGGAATCGGGGCCAGCGCACCCAGGCTCAGCAGGCCCGGCGCCAAGGCATAGGCGCCGGTGTACTTGAGGACGTCGCGCCGAGAAGGCGATCGCTGATCACCGCGTCCACCCCGTCCGGCCGCATCCCGCACCGCGCGATGGTAACAAAAGCCCGTGGCTCCTTCGGCCGATCCTTGCCGGTTATCTCCGGTAACGCCGGGCGCCGCGCATCGGAATCGCCGGTCGAGAAGTCAGCGGCCACCGGCCAGTGGCATGATCTTCGCGTGTCGGACATTCGGGCAATCGCTTCTGCGTGGAGCGGCGGATTTCCGGCTCGTTGCGCTCGATTAGGTGATCGAACTATAGTCTGGACACATGTCCAATTTGCTGTCACGGAGTTCGGGAGCCCGTTGACCGCGATGGATTCGGCGCCATTCCGCGGTCAATTTCCAGCAAAGAAGAGTTGAGTATGCGAATTGCCCTGCTGTCCTACCGTAGTAAGACCCATTGCGGCGGACAGGGCGTCTACGTGCGCCATCTCAGCCACGGCTTGGTGGAACTCGGCCACGACGTTGAGGTGTTCTCCGGACAGCCGTATCCCGATCTGCTCGATCCGCGAGTCCGGCTCACCGAGGTGCCCAGCCTTGATCTCTATCGGGAACCGGACCCATTCCGGGTACCGCGGCCCAGCGAAATTCGAGACTCCATCGACCTCTTGGAACTGCTCACCACCTGGACCGCGGGCTTTCCCGAACCACGGACGTTCACGATGCGGACGGCGCGGTTACTCGCCCAGCGGACAACGGATTTCGACGTCGTCCACGACAACCAGAGCCTGGGCGCCGGACTGCTCAGTATCGCCGAGGCAGGACTTCCCGTCGTGGCCACCGTGCACCACCCGATCACCCGCGATCGGGTGTTGGACCTGGCCGCCGCGCGATGGTGGCGAAAGCCGTTGGTGCGCCGTTGGTATGGGTTCTTGGAGATGCAGCAAGAGGTGGCCCGGCACATCCCCGACCTGTTGACGGTGTCGTCATCGTCGGCGTCGGACATCATCGCCGACTTCGGCGTCGCACCGGAGCAACTTCATGTGGTGCCGCTGGGGGTCAACACCGAGCTGTTCAAACCGGGAACCGGCCCACGCGAGCCCGGCCGCATCATCGCGATCGCCAGCGCCGATACACCGCTGAAGGGCGTCCGCACCCTGCTGCAAGCGGTCGCGCGACTGCGCACCGTCCGGGACCTGGAGTTGCGGTTGGTCGCCAAGGTCGAACCGAATGGCCCGACCCACAAGCTCATCGCCGAACTCGGGATCTCCGACATCGTCCACATCACCAGCGGGCTGTCCGACGCCGAGCTGGCCGCCTTGTTCGCCTCCGCCGAGGTCGCCTGCATTCCCTCGCTCTACGAAGGGTTTTCGCTGCCTGCGGTGGAAGCCATGGCCAGCGGCACCCCCATCGTCGCCAGCCGGGTCGGCGCGCTGCCGGAAGTCCTTGGGACGGACGGTGCTTGCGCCGAGCTGGTGCCGCCCGCGGATGTGGATGCGCTGACCAGCGCGCTCGGTGAGCTCCTGGACTCTCCGGAAAAGCGCCGCAGCCTTGGCAAGGCGGGCCGCACCCGTGCCGTCAACGTCTTCAGCTGGGAAGCCGTGGCGGCTCAGACCGTGCGGGTCTACGAGCGTGCGATCGCACGCAACGCGCAGAGCGGAGCGCCATGCTGACAGTCGATTTCGACCGGCTCGGGGTTGGGCCTTCGACCAAGGTCATCGACGTCGGATGCGGGGCCGGCCGGCATGCGTTCGAAGCGTATCGTCGCGGCGCCGACGTCGTCGCCTTCGACCGCGATGAGGCCGAATTGCGTTCGGTGGACACGATCCTGCGCGCGATGGCCGAAACGGGCGAGGCGCCCGCCGAGGCGTCAGCCAAGGTCGTTGTCGGTGACGCGCTGAAGTTGCCCTACGCCGACCAGACGTTCGACTGCGTCATCGCGTCGGAGATCCTGGAGCACATTCCCCACGACGACGCGGCGATCGCCGAGCTCATCAGGGTGCTCAAAGTGGGTGGCACGCTCGCGGTCAGCGTGCCGCGGTGGCTGCCCGAGCAGCTGTGCTGGTTGCTATCCGACGAGTACCACAGCAACGAGGGCGGCCACGTCCGCATCTACCGGGCAAGCGAATTGCGCGGCAAGATCCTGGGCGGCGGAATGAAACTGACCCACACCCATCACGCCCACGCACTGCACTCTCCCTTTTGGTGGCTCAAATGCGCTGTAGGCGTGCAGAACACCGACCACCGTGCGGTGACCACCTACCACAGGCTGCTGGTGTGGGACCTGATGCAGCGGCCAAAGATCACCAAGCTGGCGGAGTCGCTGCTCAACCCGCTGGTGGGGAAAAGCATAGCCATGTACTTCGTCAAACCCCAGGAGGCGAAAAGCCGAGGCACTGAGAGGTATTCAGTTGCATCGGTCTAACCCGCCCGGCGTTCCGGGGGTCCTGACTCACGACCAATGCCGACAGACCGCGCTCTCCATCGCCGCCGCACAGGAACCATCGGGTGCCATCCCCTGGTTCGAAGGCGGGCACACCGATCCCTGGGACCACATCGAGTGCGCGATGGCACTCACCACTGCGGGACTGCTGGAGCCGGCGCGGGCGGCGTTCGATTGGAGCCGCCACACCCAGCGACCCGATGGCTCCTGGCCCATCCAGTTTCGCGCGGGCGTCATCGAAGACGCCAACAGCGACAGTAACTTCTGCGCCTACATCGGCGCCGGCGTGTGGCACCATGTGCTGGTTACCGGCGATGAGTCGTTTGCGGCGGAGATGTGGCCGGTGGTGCACAAGGCGATCGACTTCGTCATCGACATGCAAGTCGGCTATGGCGAGATCGGTTGGGCGCGAAGTGAAGCCGGTGTGTTGCCGGAAGCGCTGGTGACCGGGTGCTCGAGCATCTTTCACAGCATACGGTGTGCGCTCGCCCTGGCAGCTTTGGTCGACGACCCGCAGCCGGAGTGGGAATTGGCGCTGGGCCGCCTGGGGCACGCCCTCTCCGCGCACCCCGAGGCGTTCACCGAAAAGGACCGCTACTCGATGGACTGGTACTACCCCATTCTCGGCAGCGCCCTGCGCGGTCCGGCGGCGTCCACGCGCATCAAACAACGTTGGGATGCCTTCGTGGTCGACGGTTTGGGTATCCGGTGTGTCGACGATCGTCCGTGGGTGACCGGCGCCGAAACTTGCGAGCTGGTGATGGCGCTGGACGCCATCGGGCACCACGCAGATGCTCACCGGCAGTTCGCCGCGATGCAGCATCTTCGCGAAGACGACGGATCATATTGGACGGGACTGGTTTTCGCTGACGGTAAGCGCTGGCCTGAGGAGCGCACCACTTGGACGGGCGCGGCGATGATCCTGGCGGCGGACGCCCTGTCGAACACCACCGCTGGCGCGGGAATCTTCCGATGCCACGACCTGCCATTGGGCCTGCAAACCGATTTCGATTGCGAATGCGTCGCCACCGGCTCGGGCCGCTGACCCTCGCTAGATCTGTCCCCCCGGCCGGCCGCTGACACGTTCGAGCAGCCTCAGCGATCCGGTCGCTGATACCTCCTGGAACTGTCCGGAATCGAGTGCGCGACAGTAGATGTAATACGGTGGCCGCCCGCCGTCCTTCGGGTCCGGAAACACGTCGTGGATGGCCAGCGCCCCACCGGTGTCGACCCACTTGGCCCAGCCATCGAAGTCCTGGTTGGCGGCCGCTTCGCTGTGGCCGCCATCGATGAACAGGAACTGCAGCGGCGCGCGCCACGCCCGCGCCACGAGCGGTGACTTGCCGACGATCGCGACGACATGGTCGCCCAATTGGGCGGTATCGAGTGCACGACGAAACGTGGGCAGCGTGTCGAACAACCCGGTGACCTCATCCACCATCGACGCGTCGTGATATTCCCACCCGGGCTGGTGCTCCTCGGAACCGTGGTGGTGGTCGATCGTGAAGAGCACGCCGCCGGTTTGTTGCGCCGCCGCGCCCAGCAGCAGGGTGGATTTGCCGCAGTACGTGCCGATCTCGACGCCGACTCCGCCGCCGAGATACCGCAGGGCGGCGTCGTACAGCGCCCGCCCTTCGTCGGACGGCATGAAACCTTGTACCTGTTCGGCCAGCGCGAACAAGCGCTCGGGAGCAGTCGCGTCGACGTGGCTCATCAGCCGAACCTATCGCCTCGCTCGACGCCGCCGGCACGGTGGTCGGCGTTCGCGCTCAGCGATCACCCGCCATCGGTATACCGGCTGGCCAGCGCGGGGAGCGGGTTCGTTTTACCATCATCGTGTGCGCGCCTTGCTTATCCGCAAATTTGCTGGTGTCGGCCTCGCCGCGGTCATGGCCGCGGCCGCCTTGATGCTGCCCGCCGCGGCGTTCCCCCCGGGGACGCCGGGGGCGGTACCTTCCGCGGCGGCGGCGAACTGCCCGCCGATACAGATCGTGTTCGCCCGCGGCCGTAACGAATCGCCCGGGCCGGGTGTGCTGGGTAACGCGTTCATCAGCGATGTGCGCAGCAAGGTGAACAGGACAGTCGGCGTCTACGCCGTGCGATACCCGGCCGATACCGAGGTCGCCCAGGGCGCCAACGACATGAGCCACCACGTCCAGGACATGGTCAACAACTGCCCTGACACCCGCCTGGTGCTGGGCGGCTACTCGCTGGGCGCGGCGGTCACCGACGTCGTCCTGGCAGCGCCCATCGGCGCGTTCGGATTCGACAGCCCGCTACCGCCCGGCGTCGATCAGCACATCGCCGCCGTCGCATTGTTCGGCAACGGAAGCCAATGGGTGGGTCCGATCACCAACTTCAACCCGACCTACAACGACCGGACCATCGACTTGTGCCATGGCGCCGATCCCATCTGCAACCCCGCCGACCCGAACACCTGGAAGCAGAATTGGCCACAACACCTCGCGGGCGCCTACATCGACGCTGGCATGGCCAACCAGGCGGCGGACTTCGTCGCCAGCAGGCTCTGACCCACGTCGCCGCGGTCGCGCTACTTGGCTGGCGCACGGGCGGTGCTTCCCTCCGGCCAATAGGTAAGCCTGCAAACGGCTAGCGCATGCGCTAGCGAGTTCGCTGGGCGGAAAATGGTCGGCGGCCGGTCACTGCAGCGAACACGGCGCCGCAGCGGGAGATCTTACGATCGAAGCAATCTGCATTGTCATCGTGCCGCCAGCCGAGAGGAGTCGTAATGCCGCGTCTGAAGCCGATCCCGCGGGATGAGGTCAGCGACGAATTCACGCGAAAGATGTACGACTTCATGTTCGGCGATCGTGATCCGGTGGCCGACCCGGGCACTATCGGTGGTACTCCCGGCAACTGGTGGACAGTGATGGCGCACTCGCCCGCCGCCCTGCGCCATGCCGTGCGTGGCTTCCGCCTCTACCGCGAAGAGGTCTCCATCCGGGCCGATCACCGCGAGTTGGGCCAGATCCGGGCGGGCTGGGTGGTCGGCAGCCAGTTCGTCTTCTCGCAACACTGCAAGGCGTGCCGGTCGGCGGGATTATCCGAGGAGAAAATAGCGGCCATACCGTCCTGGGAGACCGCCGACTGTTTCGATCGCACCGAACGGCTGTTGCTGGCCTACGCGGATTGCCTTGCGGGCCAACATGGTCGGGTGCCCGAGCAGTTGTTCAATCAGTTGCGGGAAATCTTCACCGATACCGAGATCCTCGAATTCACCTACACCACCACCATGTACGTGATGCATGCAATCATGTCCCGAGCATTACGGCTGGAATTCGACGACGTCGACGACCCGATCGTCGAGGTTGACGATCCCGACGGCGGCGGTGTCCTCGACATCGGCGCCGCGACGTCCGGGCGGGACTGACGTCGGCGAGACGGACGGCGACTCGGAGCCGCCGCCTGGTGGTCCGGCCTGAGCTGCGCGTGCACACAGACGCGATGCCCTTGGACATCGGCGGCTGCGCACTAAAGTTACTCGGCAAGCGGTAGCACCGGAAAAATGTACTGAATCAGAACTCACCCGGCCCTCGCGGCCGGCAGGTGATTGGCGGCGCTACGGTTTATCGGCGCCTGGTGTGATAGAGATCAGCACAAATTCCGCCGGCCAATTCAGGCCGGAGTGTTGGTGCCCGAGTACGACTTGAAGTCGCGGACCATCGCAGTGACCGGGTTGCCCGATGCGGCGGCGCGCTGGCGAGCACGGAAAGAGGGATGGCGACGAACTGCGTCATTGCGCTCGCGCTCACGTCGCTGAGCTGCTTTCCACAGCGGATGGGACTGAAGGAAAATAACCGTGCCTTCTGATTTGTTCGCCACGATCGTCACTCCTCTCAGACCACCCGCAAAGCTACAACAGTGGTTATCGGATCGTGATTCCAGAATGCCCGTCGAATCCTGAGACCAAACCACCTGCCAAGATGAGAATTGGCCATGAATTTGCGCGCCTAATCCGTTGCCACTGCCATGCCGTCGTCCGTGCCGGTACGACCGCGATCCGAACCATAACGGCAGACCCCGACAAATTGCTGTTTTACCGTCATGCCCGGTTGGCTGCTAGGGTTCCTTGCTTATGCCGGAGATCGATCGCCGCCGCATGATTTTGACAACCGGGATAGGCGTGCTGGCAGCCGCGCTGCCAACCCCGACAGCCTGGGCCTACCCGTCCCGACAGGATGAGCCTGCCGGGCGGATACCGCCGCCCGCGGCGCCCAGCGGCCAGTCCGGTCACTACATCTTCGCCGATGAATTCGACGGTCCGGCCGGCTCGGCCCCCGATGCTTCCAAGTGGGCGGTCGCAAAAGCCCGCGAGACGATCAAGGATCCGACGTATTGGGAGCTGCCCGAGCACATCGGGCAGTACCGCGACGATCGCCGCAATGTGTTCGTCGATGGCAATTCCAACCTCGTCCTGCGCGCCGCCAAGGATGGGCCCACCTATTTCAGCGGCAAGGTGCAGAGCCTGTGGCGCGGCGGCGTAGGCCATACCTGGGAATCCCGGATCAAGCTGAACTGCCTCACCGCCGGCGCATGGCCTGCTTACTGGCTGGGCAACGACGACCAGGGTGAGATCGACGTCATGGAGTGGTACGGCAACGGCAACTGGCCGTCGGCCACCACCGTGCACGCCAAAGCCAACGGTGGCGAGTGGAAGACCCACAACATCGCGGTGGACAGCGCCTGGCACACCTGGCGCTGCCAGTGGGATGAGGCGGGTATCCGCTTCTGGAAGGACTACTCCGACGGTGCACAGCCGTACTTCGACGTGCCGGCGAGTTCGCTGCCGGATTGGCCGTTCAACGGAGCGGGCTACACGGTGTATCCCGTGTTCAACCTCGCGGTGGCCGGTTCCGGTGGCGGCGACCCCGGGGCAGGAAGTTACCCCGCCGACATGCTCATCGACTGGATACGCGTCTGGTAGGTGAGCGCGCGAGCGTCTAGGGGGTAAGCAGAGCAACCGCAGACGTGGGTATGCCGCCCGGACGGCGCAAATCCACGGGCAGCCAGGCAAGTGGGCGCATCCAGATGGGTAAGCGGTGGAGCCGGTTGGCGGCAACCAATAGCGATTCCACGTCGGCCGCTCGCCAGCCCAGGTCTTCGAAGAAGGCCAGCCCGTTGTCGGGTGCGAACTTGAATGGCGCGTTTTCTGAGATTCCGGCGACGTTCTTGTTGATCCTCTTCTTCAGGCCCGGAAAGGCGAAATCGAGCATCCACCACGCGACCTCGGGACGTTTGATCGCGTCCGAAAGCGCCGCGACGTCGGAGGGCTTCAGGTACATCGACAGCCCCTCGGTCAGCACGAAGGCCTTTGTCGCGCCGTCAAGCGCTTCGTTGAGGAAGGCGTCTCGGGCGTGCTGGTCGGCGAGGTCGACCGCTTTGCGAGTTAGCCGGCAGCGCGGGGTCTGATCGGCAAGTACTTCCGTCTTCTCCGCGAGCAGCTTGGGTAGGTCGGCCTCGAACCAGGTGAGATCGGACGGAAGGTCCAGGCGATACGGCCGGGCATCCAGGCCGGCGGCCAGATTCAGAACGCGGTCACAGCCGTGCGCGAGCGCGTCGGCGATCGCGTCGTCGATTTTCTTGGTGCGTGCGACCAGCCACCAACCACTGCGATCCGTCCACGGAACTTTTTCGACGATCGCTCGGCCCTGTTCACCGGCGAGGCGTTCCGCGAGTGGGTCACGGAACAGCGCGTCGGGCCGGGCCGACTCGGTCGCGCGGTGTAGCGCCGTCCACCGAGCCGTATCGGAAACATGGGTGATCGTGTGCCCTGGGCTAGACATACGTTGGGTTATAGCAGCACCGCCGCCGCCTTACTGACCGGCCCTGCCTCCCGCGAACCAGGCCTCCGCCACGGTGCGGGTCGCAGGCGGTGGAAGGACGGCATCCGGTGCGCCCAGGCGGCCGACTTTGACAGTCCACACCGGCGATGAGCGGTCGATGCAGGTTCCCGCGCCCTGGCTGGGCAGCCACAACACGGCCGGGTCGCTCCCGCCGCCGCGGCCGCATCCGTAGACGCCGACATACCCGTCGGCACGCCCGCCCCACGCGCCGCCGTTGCGCAGCAGGCAGCGCGTCCCGTCGTCAAGGGCGAGCGCGAACGGGTCCGGCTCGGCGGTCGCGTGCACGGGCGGAAGCTGGCGATCTAAGAGCACCCGGTGCATCTGCAGGTCCCACGGATTGTCCACGCACAGAAGGGATCCCGGTGTCGAGGGCCAGCAGGTGCCGGCTCCGGCCGCGCTCGGCGAACAGTAGTAGACGTTGTCGGCAACCGCCGACGGCGACGGTTCCGAGCAGTCGCTGGCCTGCGCTACGGTGCCCGGCCCGGATGCCACTTTGTAGCCGTTGATCGCTTCGCCGCCGGGCCCGACGGCCATTACGGTAATCACGGCGGTGGCCGGTGGATTGGCGAACGCGGTTCCGCGCTGCAGGAAAGCGGCCACCGCGATCATGGGAATCAATACGAGAACATGCCGCGACGTCTTCATCGAGCGCACCTCCGGTCGAGCGGGTCCCCTTTGTGCAGGGTAGAACGCCCGCGCGTGCTGGGGGTACGGTGCGCTAATTGACCGGACGAAACCGTCGCTTCCTGCTTCGCGGAACGACCTACCGGACGCATCGGCCAGGGCACTTTCGAACTGAGCCAGGGAGGCGATCCCCGATCTCGGCGACGGCGAGGCGCTCGTGCGCGTCGACCGGATTTCGCTCGACCCCACCAACCGCATGTGGATCATGCTGTTCGACGGCAAGAACGTCGGCACGCTGGTGGTCAAGATCTACTGACGCTCAACCGAATTCGAGTAGCGCATAGATCCCGCGGTAGGGCTTCAGCGGCGGGAACCGCCACAGCGCGGGGTACAGCGTTCCGAAGAACACGCCCCGCCCCGGAGGCATCGGCACATCGTGCACGGCGCGGATTCCGGGCGTGGTGTGCGCCCACTTCGCCAATTGCCGCACCGAGAGGCTGAACGGCATCGGCGGCACCCGGTAGCGCTTGGACGAACGCAGCCCCCTTCGCGCGATGCGCTTGACGATCGTCGGCGGTAGGTCGAAAAACATCTGGCCGCCGGGAAAGGCTTCGGCGCACCGGGCGATCAGTCCCAGCGCCTCGTGGGGCTGCAGGTACATCAACAGGCCTTCGGCGGTGATGAACATACCGTTGCCGGCGTCGACCTTGTCGATCCAGCCGTAGTCGAGGGCAGATTGTGCGAGATGGGTGATGCGCCCGGAACGCGGCAGCAGGTGCTGCCGAATTTTGACGACCGGAGGCAAGTCGACCGAGACCCAGGTGAATTCCGGGTCGGGCAGTGCGCGGTCCAGTCGCCAAAAGGACGTCTGGAAGCCTTCGGCGAGCGCGACGACGGTTGCCCGGGGGTGCGCGGTGAGGTAGTCGATCGCGCATCGGTCCACGGCCAGCGAGCGCAGCGCCATCTCCTGGCCCTTGCGTCCGAACTTTTCGAAGTCGAAGTCGATGGACTCGACGAGCCTGATCGCCATCGGGTCGTCGATGATCGGGTCCGGGTACCCGGCCTGGTATGCCCTTCCGTAGAGGGTGAGCAGCGCCGTTTCCGACACACCGGTCAGCTGCCCGGCATCCACGCGCGGGTCCTCTCGAGGATTCATCTCGCCAAACGTAGCCCGGCCGTGCCGGCTAGTCGGGCACGGACGCCGGATCGACGGCGACGCTGATCTCGTTGCGGCGCCGCATCGGTACCGTCCACGGTGGGTCGTAGAACCAGGCTTCGGGATCTCCGCACGGTTGAATCCCCCTGTCCCGCAATATGTTCAACAGCTGCCCCGTGCGAGCGGTGACGGCCTTGGGGCTGCGGTCGCCGCTGAATCGCAGCACCGCCACGGTCGCGGCCGACACAGTGACCAGACGGACTCGGTCATCGTTGGGCGCAGGAAGGGTCTCCATCGTCCACTTGGCGGGCATGAAAAACCGGATTGCCCAACCGCTCTCGGCACCGGCGGATTGGGCGACGGGTGCGGTCATCGCTATCCGCTCGCCGCCCCGGCCGGACTGCTGGCTGACCGGTGCCGTCATCGAGATTGATTGATCGCGCCGATTACCGCCGAAAATGTATCCCGCCAATCGCCGGAACCCTTCGTTGCGGGCGCGGTTCTCGTCGGCGTCGACAACCGTCTCGGCGGCGATCCGCGGACCGTAGCGGCGGATCTCGACGGTGTCGGTGAGGCGACGGCAGGTGTACTCGGGCTCCTCGGTGCCCACCCGGATGCCGCCCACCGCCAGGACGGACTCTGCAACCTGCTCGGCGAACCTGATCGGATTCATGATGGGCCCCTTCCTCGAGTCAAGCGGCCGGACGCGGCCCACCAACGGCAGCGGGGGTACACGCCAGAGCGGATACCCGCAAGATGCTGCGGTTCAAGGCCCGCGACGGGATCGGTCATGTGAATTGACCCACCCGCGTCCTAGTGCCGCAAGGGAGGCCATTCCCTGATATCGGTGTCACCCGACCCTTGTCTTCCGCTGCGAAACCGGGGTTGCGCAATCTGTCGTCGCGCCGCGGTTTTGGGATCGGTAGCCGGTTCGCGGGCCTGTACTTAGCCAACAACGACGCCAGCGTGGCGGCGCCCCACGAAAGGAAGACAGCAATGAACATCGTGCCGACCAGCATCCAAGAACAGATCAACCGCGTCGATAGGCAACGAAGCCGGTACATCGGGATCAGCACCGGCCTGCTTGCGGTCTGCAGCTTTTCCGGCTGATCTGGATCCTCTACATCGGGATGACGTTCGGCTGGTTATTCGGCGCGATGGATTGACCCTAGGCCGCACCGAGAAAGCTCACAGCTGAGCCCAGACCGACTTCGTCTTGAGGTAGATCTCGAGGCCCTCTTTGCCGAACTCGTGGCCCCAACCGGACTGCTTGTAGCCGCCGAACGGCACATCGTGGTCGAAGACCAGCTGGCAGTTGACCTGGACGCTGCCGGCCTGCAGTCGCCTCATGATCCGGTGGGCCCGGCCGAGGTTCTCCGTCCACGCCGTGGCCGCCAGGCCGTAGCTGGTGTCGTTGGCCAGGGCCACGGCCTCGTCCTCGTCGTCGAACGGCAGGATGGTGACCACCGGCCCGAAGATCTCCTGCTGGTACAGCCGCATGCTGGTGTCGACGTTGGTGAGCACCGTCGGGTGCACGAAGTAGCCCTTGCGGTCCAGGCGGTGGCCGCCGGTGACCACCTCGACACCGTCCTTCTTGCCCTCGTCGATGAAGCCCATGACCCGGGTCAGCTGCTTCTCGCTGATCAGCGGCCCACTGACGCAGCCCTCCTCGCTGGGGGCGCCCAGCTTGAACGAATTCGCCATCATCGCAATGCCTTCCACGACCCGGTCGTAGACGCCTCGCTGGGCGAAGATGCGCGACCCGCACACGCAGCCCTGGCCGGAATGCACGAAGATGCCCAGCGACGCCATCATGATGGCGTTGTCCAGGTTGGCGTCGTCGAAGATCAGCACCGGGGATTTCCCGCCGAGTTCCAACGTGACCTTCTTCAGGTTGTCCGCCGATGCCCGGACGATCTCCTTGCCCACCTCGGTCGAGCCGGTGAAGGCGACCTTCTGGACATCGGGGTGCGCGGTGATCGCGGCGCCCGCGGTGTGGCCGTAACCGGTCAGCAGGTTGACGACGCCCTCGGGCACGCCGGCCTCGTGGACGAGCCTGTCCAACAGCAGCGCCGAAAGCGGCGTCTCCTCGGCCGGCTTGACGAGCAGGCTGCCGCCGGCGGCCAGGGCCGGCGCGAGCTTGGCGCTGGCGTTGAAGATCGGGCCGTTCCACGGAAAGATCAGGCCCACCACGCCGTACGGCTCTTTGAGGGTGTAGGCGTGCATGTTGACGTACTTGTCGGTCGCGATTCCGTCGGTCTTCACGTCGTACGCAACACCATTGATCTTCGAACACCAACCGGCGTAGTAACGGAAGAACTCCGAACAGGTCGACATCTGTAATTGGGCCTGCAGCAACGGCATTCCCGTGTTGAGTGAGTCGAGCTGAGCGAACTCCTCGGCGTGTTCGTCGATCAGCTCCCCGATTCGCCACAAAATCTTGGCCCGTTCACGGCCCGGAAGCTCTGACCAGACGCCCGACTCGAAAGCCTCCTTCGCCCGTGTTACGGCGTCGTTGACCGCCTCTTGCCCGCAGTCGGTGAATTCGGTGATCGTCTCCTCGGTCGCGGGATCGATGACCGAGATGACGTCACCCGTTCCGGGACGCTTGCGAAGGTCGTCCAATACCGCCTGCACCGTCATCTGATCCCTTTCGTATCGCCAGTCGTGACGCCGGGCGCCTGATGCGCTCAGTGCTGAGCACTTGCTTAGCATTGTGCACACGGCTGGTCAAGCATCATCCGCTTAGCGCAGTTCTTGGATGCGAATGAGATTTCCCGCGGGATCGCGGACTGCGCAGTCGCGGAGCCCGTACGGCTGGTCGGTCGGCTCCTGGACGATGTCGACATCGCCGGCCTGCAGCCGTTCGAAGGTGCCATCGAGGTCCTTGGTGGCCAGCAGCAGCGTGGCGTAGCTGCCCTTGGCCATCATCTCGGCGATGGTGCGACGCTCATCGTCGGTGATGCCCGGGTTGGCGGCCGGCGGGTTCAAGACGATGGATGTGTCCGGCTGGTTCGGCGGGCCGACCGTGATCCAGCGCATCGTCCCCTTGCCGATGTCGAGACGAACTTCGAACCCGAGGACGTCGCGGTAAAAGGCAAGCGAAGATTCCGGGTCCTCGTGGGGAAGGAAGCTCGAGTGAATGGTGATGTCCATGCGGTCAGGCTAGGTGTGGTCCGAGGCAGACGCTTCTCGATTTCTGATCGGTCTCGTCACGTGTTTGGCCACGCATGGCGGCATTCCCGCCAGCGCGTCCGGCGATCGGCGGTACACGCTGGGCGGCACCCCGACCAATTCGGTGAATCGGGTGCTGAAGGTGCCCAACGACGAACACCCGACCGCGAAGCACACCTCGGTGACGCTCAGGTCGTCGCGCCGCAGCAGGGCCATCGCGCGCTCGATGCGTCGCGTCATCAGATAGGAATACGGCGATTCGCCGTAGGCGCGCCGGAATTCGCGGCTGAGGTGGCCGGCGGACATGTGCACGCCACGCGCGAGGGCTGCGACGTCCAACGGCTGGGTGTAGTCCCGGTCGATGCGGTCCCGCACGCGGCGCAACAGGGCCAGCGTGTGCAGACGCTGCGCCGCCGACTCGGATGTGCGGGTCACCTCGGATGCCGCCCCTACACGCCGACGAGCTCCGGGTGGAATTTCGCCGCCATGCGCCGAATTCCGTCGCGCCAGTCGACCGAGGTGCCGCCGATGAGTTCGTGCATCCGGTCGACCGTGGTGGGATTGCCGCGCAGCGCTTGTTCGCTCGGCTCGAAGATCGGCTCCGTGCCGACGAGCGAGCCGAGGTAGTCGCACCACTCCTGCAGGCTCACCGTCTGGTCGCCGCACCAGTTGACCGTGGTCGCCGGGATCGACGCGACCTCGAGGAGCTTGGGAATGGTCGCGATGATGTCGTCCTCGTGAATCGGGTTGTAGCGGGCGGGCTCACCGGGTGGGACGGGAATCGGGATGCCGCCCAGCATCATCTCCATGTGATAGAACGGCCATCCGCCGTTGTCGCCGTACGGGACGTTGAGGCGGGCGATCGTGGTGGGCATGCCAACGATGCGCGCCACTGATCGGGCGACCACCTCCCCGGCGATCTTGGAAATGGAATAGGTCGGAAACAGCGGCTTGTGGTTGTCGCCGAGGGCGGACCGCTCGCTGCGGGGGTCGTCGTCCGGCGGGTCATATACGGCGGCTGAGGAGCAGTGCAGAAAGGCCTTCGCGTTGCGGCAGTGGGCCATCAGCAGGCCGACCGACTCCGCGTTGGCCGCCAAATCTTTGTCCCAGCTTCCGCTCTTGGCCACCGCCAAGTTGAGGACATAGTCGAAATCTGTTGGCAGAGCAGTGAAGTCACCGACCGCCAGATTCACCTTCTCGCAATGAATCCCAGACTTCTCGAGGCTTTCTCGCGCGGCGGGATCGTTGAATCGGGCGATTCCCCAAACCTCGTTATCGGCGGCAAGGGCCCGGGCGATGGGGGTGGCAATTTGACCAGTTGGACCGGTGATCAGAATTTTTGAGCCGCGCATGCGCGCAATGGTAGCGAGGACCTGTCACCGTACCTAGATACGACGCCGCACCAATGGCGCCGGGTGGCTGACCGGCATTAGCGATTTAGAGCCCGGGCTGATCTTCGATGATGCCCAGCCAGATCTGCGCCACGTCGATGGCGACTTTCTCGCTGATGAAGGCGTGCTGGGTTCCGGTGTAGATGTCACGGAAGGCGCGCTCGAGCCGGCTGCCCTCACGGATCGAGCTGGTCCCGGCGACCAAATGCGCCCATTCGGCACAGCTACGGGCCGTGTCGGTGGCGTAGACGGCGGCCACCCGCATGTCGGCGCGTAGCGCCGGTGTCAGGTCCTCCCCGGACCCGACCGCCGCCTCGGCGCTGGTGAACGCGTCGAGGACCAAGAGGCGGGCCGCACGCCAGGCCGCGCGGTGATGCGCCAGGCCCTTCTGGAAGGTGGGGCGGCTGGCCAGCGACGCCATGTCGCTCATCCGAAACTTGGTCGCGGCCAGCTCTTGGACATCGTCGAGCATGCTCTTGGCCACCCCCAGCGCCCAAGACGCGTGCCCGGCGGCGGTCACCGGCATCAGTCCCATCCGGGTTGCCGGCGATGTCCCACGATAGGGCTGACGCACGAACAGTTCGAACGTGCGGCTCTCGGGAACGAACACGTCCTGAGCGCTGTAGTCGTAGGAACCGGTTCCCTTCAGCCCTTGCACGAACCAGCCGTCGTTGAAACTGATCTCCGCCCGCGGAATCAGGGCCACTCGCATTTCGGGCAAACCCTCACTGATCCAACGCATCTCGCCGTCATCCATCGGCAGGAAGCCGGCCGCAACGTATTCCGAGTGCCCGATGCCCGAACCGAAGTTCCATGCGCCGGTCACCCGGTAGCCGCCGTCGACGGCGGCGCCTTGTCCGTTGGGAAAGAACTGACCTCCCATGGCGACCCGGTTGTCATGCGCGGTAAACACTTCGGCGAAGCCTTCGTCGGGTAAGTACACCGCCGCGGCGAAGGACGATGGCAGATTGGCAATACCTACCCAACCGAATGACCCGTCTTGCCAAGCCATTTCGATCCAGGTCTCGATCATTTCGGTGAAGGACGGCTCGATACCGCCGGCAACGACCGGGTTGAATGCCGACATCAGCCCACTGGCCCACATCGCGTCGACGATTGCCGGGGTGAGGGTGCGCATCCGCTCGGATTCGGCGGCTTCGGCGCGCACCAGGTCGCGCATACCGCGAGCCAGTGCGACAACCCGGTCTGCTGTGTCGGCGATCGAGGTCATGAGGGTGACCGTATCAACCACTGAGGGCTTGAAGAATGGAAATCACGCGTCGTGCCATGTCGTTTACGGTGTGGTTGTGCGGTGGATCGTCGACGCCATGAATGTCATCGGAAGTCGTCCCGATGGCTGGTGGAAAGATCGCGACGGTGCAATGGTCAGATTGGTAAAAGGACTGGATCGATGGGCGTTGGGTCAAGGAGAAACGGTGACAGTGGTTTTTGAACGACCGCCGTCGGCGGCCGTCACTTCATCGGTGGTTGAGGTCGCGCACCCACCCAGGGCGGCCGCGAATTCGGCCGACGACGAGATCGTCCGGCTTGTCGCGGGCGACCCTGCCCCGCACGACATTCGGGTCGTGACATCCGACAGGGCGTTGACCGAGCGAGTGCGAAGCCTCGGGGCATCCGTCCAGCGCTCGGAAAGTTTCCGCGACCTGATCGATCCGCGGCACCGATGACCACCGGCAACCCGAGCGCCGCGCCCAACCGGGTCTGCGCCCTTGCGCACATCGACATCCCGATCATCCAGGCGCCGATGACTTACATCGCCGGCGCTCAGCTGGCCGCCGCGGTGTCGAATGCCGGTGGGCTGGGAATCATCGAGACCACCTCGGACCAGGGCCGAGCCGACCTGCGACGGGTGCGCGAGCTGACCGGCGGCGCCGTCGGGGCGAACATCGCGTTGCTGTTCAACCGTGACCCGGCGATGTTGGAATTGCTTGTCGCCAACAACGTTCGGTTCGTGACCACTTCGGCCGGGAGCCCGTCGGTGTTCACCGAACGTCTGCACGACGCGGGCATCACGGTGTTCCATGTGGTGGGCACCCTGGCCGCGGCCAAAAAGGCCGTCGACGCCGGCGTGGATGGGCTGGTGGTCGAGGGCGTCGAAGGAGGCGGATTCAAGAATCGGTTTGGCGCGTCCACCATGGTGCTGCTGCCGTTGGTGGCGGCCCACGTGGACATCCCGATCGTGGCCGCCGGTGGGATCTGCGACGCGCGCTCCATGGCGGCCGCTTTCGTTCTGGGCGCGGAAGCGGTGCAGATGGGCACCCGGCTGCTTGCGTCCGCGGACTCGCCGGTGCACGGCAACCTCAAGCAAGCGGTCGTCGACGCCGACGAGACCGGCACAGTGATGCTCCCCCTGGACGGCACCCGAATGATGCGCGTCATCCGCACCCCTGCCGCCGAGCGCCTCGACACCGCGATGTCTGCCGAAGATGGGGCCGCGGCACTACAACGCGTGCAACGGCTGTACTTCGACGGCGACCTGGGCGCCAGCGTCGCCAACACCGGTCAGGTGGCGGGCCGTATACAGGACTTGCCGCCCGCCGCCGACATCATCAAGGAGACGTGGCGAGGCTGCCGCGCGGTGCTGGCTGCCACGTCGAAGCAAGTGGGCGAGCCCTAGCTCGGGTTGGCTTCCACCCCGGACGGACAGTGCACTTCGGCGTGTCGGAAGCCGGTCTGCCTGGCATCGACGTCGACGACCGACTGTGCCGCGCCCTTTGCCTTGATGGTCGTCTTGCTGCTACAGGCGGTCGGCGCGACGGTGACCAAGAGCAGCATGCCCGCTGCCAGGTAGCCGGTGGTACCCACCACGGGCTAACACGGCACGGCGACGAAACCACAGATCAAGGTTGGCAAACCTGGTGCGCTGCAAACGCGCACCAAGCCGCCCGACGGAAAGAAATCAGCCCGCCGCCGCCAGCGCCGCGTCGTAGTTGGGCTCCTGCGCGATCTCGGGCACCAGTTCGGTGTAGGCGACGTTGCCGTCGGTGCCGATCACCACGATGGCCCGGGCGAGCAGTCCGGCCATTGGGCCGTCAGCGATTGTGACCCCGTAGTCATCGCCGAAGTTGTCGCGGAACGCCGACGCGCTCTTGACGTTCTCGATGCCCTCGGCGCCACAGAATCGCGCCTGCGCGAACGGCAGATCTTTTGACACGCACAACACCGACGCACCGCTCGCGGCGGCGCGCTCGTTGAAGGTCCGCACGCTGGCCGCGCACACCGGCGTGTCGATGGATGGAAAGATGTTGAGCACCAAGGGCTTACCGCTGAATTGCTCGCTGCTGACTGCGGCCAGATCGCCGCCGGTCAGACTGAAGGCCGGGGCTTTGGATCCGACGGCAGGCAGCTCGCCGACAGTATTGATCGGGTTTCCACGCAACGTTATCTGTGCCATGGGCAACAGTCTGCCAAGGCCGCCGTGGCCGTCATGGGGCAGGTCCCCATGTCCTGATTAGTGGGATACATGGCGTAGACGACACACCCCGGCGTGTCTAACACTTGATCCATGCCTCGCAAGGTGGTGATCGTCGGTTTCCCCGGCGTGCAGGCGCTCGATGTGGTGGGCCCTTATGACGTGTTCACCGGCGCATCGCTGTTGACGGGCGGCGGTTATGACGTCGCGATGGCCTCGGCGGGTGGGCAGCCGGTGCCGACGGCGACCGGGCTGGCGTTCGTGGCGACCCCGTTACCGGACCCGGATGACCCGATCGACACGGTCGTGCTGCCCGGCGGCGCCGGCGTCGACGCCGCCCGTTCCGACGCCGAGCTTCTCGCCTGGATCAAGTCCGTCGCCACACGTGCGCGGCGCATCGTGACGGTGTGCACCGGCGCGTTTCTCGCGGCCGAGGCGGGACTGCTGGACGGGCAACGGGTGACCACCCATTGGGCCTTCGCCGAGCGGTTGGCCGATGAATTCCCCGCCATCGACGTCGATGCCGACCCGATCTTCGTGCGGAGCTCGGACACCGTATGGACCGCCGCGGGTGTCACCGCCGGCATTGATCTCACGCTCGCGTTGATCGAGGACGACCACGGCACCGAACTCGCGCAGACGGTCGCGCGCTGGCTCGTGCTGTATCTGCGCCGACCGGGTGGGCAGACGCAGTTCGCGGCGCCGGTGTGGATGCCGCGGGCGAGGAGGGACTCGATCCGCGAGGTGCAGGAGACGATCGAGGCCGAGCCGGGCGGCCCGCACAGTATCGATGATCTGGCTCGCCGGGCCGCGATGAGCCCGCGCCACTTCACGAGGGTGTTCACCGCCGAAATCGGTGAGGCGCCGGGCCAATACGTCGAACGCATCCGCACCGAAGCCGCGCGCCGGCAATTAGAGGAGACCGACGACACCGTCGTCGCGATCGCCGCCCGGTGTGGCTTCGGCACGGCGGAAACCATGCGGCGCAATTTCCTTCGTCGCGTTGGTATTTCGCCCGACCAATACCGCAAGGCCTTCGCCTGATACCGAAAGGACGAAACTATGACCCAAATCGCCATCGTGGCCTATCCGGGGTTCACCGCGCTGGACATGATCGGTCCGTACGAGGTGCTGCGCAACCTGCCGGACGCCGAGGTGCGCTTCGTGTGGCACGAAGCCGGGCCGATCACCGCGGACTCCGGCGTGTTGGTGATCGGCGCCACGCACTCGCTGGCCGAAACTCCCTCTCCCGACGTGATTCTCGTCCCCGGAGGCCCCTCGACGCCCGTCCACGCGCGGGACGAAGCGCTGCTCGACTGGTTGCGCCGGGCCCACCAGAGCGCGCGCTGGACGACCTCGGTGTGTTCCGGCTCGGTGATTCTGGCGGCCGCCGGGCTGCTCGAGGGCCGGCGCGCGACGTCGCACTGGCTGACCGTTCCCGCGCTCAAGGCGTTCGGCGCCGTCCCCGTGGCCGACGAACGAATCGTGCATCAGGACGACGTCGTCACCAGCGCCGGCGTGTCGGCCGGCCTCGACCTCGCGCTGTGGCTGGCCGGACAGATCGGCGGCGAAAGTCGAGCCAAGGCAATCCAACTCGCGCTCGAATACGACCCGCAGCCACCGTTCGACTCGGGCCACATGTCCAAGGCGTCGGCGACCACCAAGGCCGCGGCCACCGCGTTGCTATCCAAGGACAGCGTGAAGCCCGCCAACGTGAAGGCGACGACGTTGCTCGCCTGGGAGCAGGCGCTGAGCAAGGTCCGGTCGCGGCGACAAAGGCGCCAGCCGGATCGTTCCCCCGCCTAGGGCCGCCGACTGCGAGCCGCGAGCATCACGCATCTGCCGCAGGTTCGGCGGTGACCGGCAAGGGAAATAGGCGCCAGAACCTTTGGACTAGGGCGCGATCGCCGACGATGCGTAGCGACCCGGCCTCGCGGTTGCCGCGCTGAATCGCTGAGGTTTCCACCTGCAGCGGACCTGCAAATCGGTTGGACCAGGGTGCAGATGCGACGCTGGTCCGAGCCGGCACTTCACCGCGGCACCGTGAACGAGGACTCCGATTGGCGTCAGCATTCCGAAATGCCTTACCAATCAACATTTTCGGAGTCTATGGCCTTCAGGCGTCAAGCGCCGGGCTGCAGGATCTCGGTCGTTGCGAGCTGGCCGCCGGCCCGCATCCAGGCCGCGACCACGCCGGGAGCGTCACGGTCGGGGTTGTAGATGTCTTCCTCGCTGGAGAACAGGCCGTCTCCGGCGTAGACCAGCCGCGTCCAGTTCGGGAACCAAAACGGTTCGCCTTCCGGATCGGTCGGGTGGTCCAGCAGGTTCTTGATCATGAGGACGACGGCGTCATTGTCGTCGTCATGGGCGACCCAACCATTGGGAAAACGCATGTGCGGGAACGGCGCCATTACCGCAACGATCCAGTCGCGGACCGCTTCGCGCCCGTGAAAGACCCCGTAGTGATGCTCGGTGTAGACGACGTCCTCGGTGAACAGGTCCGCAAACGGCCGCCAATCGCCCGAAGCGCTGCACCCTTCGACGACTTTGGTGTAGTTGTCGACGGCGGTATCGATTTCTGCCCTGCTGAATTTGCCCATAGCGGACACACTAGAACGTGTTCCGGTTTCGGGGCGCTCGTATGAATGGGGATCTCGGATGAACAACGTGATGGACTTGTTTGGCCTACGCGGCAAGAGGGCGTTAATCACCGGGGCGTCCAGCGGCATCGGCAGGAAGGTGGCCCAGGCCTACGCGCAAGTCGGCGCCGACGTGGCCATCGCCGCCCGGAATGTCGAGGCCCTACAGAGCGTCGCCGACGAGCTGGCGGCGGACGGCGGCGGCAAGGTGGTGCCGATCCGATGCGACGTGACCCGTCCCGAACAGGTGAACAGCATGGTGGACCGGGTGATGGCCGAGCTGGGCGGCATCGACATCGCGGTCTGCAACGCCGGCATCATCACCGTCGTCCCGATGCTGGAGATGTCGCCCGATGAATTCCAGCGCATCCAGGACACCAATGTGACCGGCGTCTTCCTGACCGCGCAGGCGGCGGCCCGGGCGATGGTGGCCCAAGGGTGTGGCGGCGTCATCATCAACACCGCCTCGATGTCGGGCAGCATCATCAACGTCCCACAGCAGGTCGGCCACTACTGCACCTCCAAGGCGGCCGTCATCCACATGACCAAGGCGATGGCAGTCGAATTCGCGCCGCACAACATTCGGGTCAACAGTGTCAGCCCCGGTTACATCCTGACCGAGCTCGTCGAGCCGTTGACGGAGTATCACCGCCAATGGGAGCCGAAGATACCGCTCGGCCGCATCGGCCGCCCCGAAGAGCTCACCGGTCTGTACGTCTATTTGGCCAGCGAGGCGTCCAGCTATATGACCGGTTCGGACGTCGTGATCGACGGCGGATACAGCTGTCCGTAGATCACCCGACCAGCTGGGGGCGGCCGAAGCGCGTTCGGACACCCCAGGAATACAGCGCGCGCAATCGCTCACCGGCTGGCCGCACCCCGGCAGCCTGCACTAGTTCGCTGTCCAGCTGGACAATCTCGGCCGCGCGAAGCGGCCAGGGGTCGTGCTCGTTCGGTATCCACCACGTCCGCCCCGCCTTGCGGGTATGTGCACCCCAACGGGCGGTAAGCCACATCTCCAGGGGCGTCGGTTCGACCACATCACCGACGACGATCTCGAGCCGGCTGTGCAAGCCGCGGCGAGGCCATCGGCGCACGCTGTGATACACGACGCGGCAGCCGTCGCGCCGGATCCGCATCCTGGCCCAGGTGTACGGGACGCCAAGGCCGATGCGGGTGACTGGGACGACGGCCAAGCGCGCCGTCTCCAGCGACCGGAAAAGGACACCGTGGCGACCGGTGGCGTCGATCGAATAGAGACGGACGTTGGTCTCGAGGAAGCTACCGAAATACGGAAGCGGAAGTGTGGAGCCAACTTTCGTGGCGGACATGACGAACGGGACCAGCCCGACGTAGGTCAGCCCGTCGGCGAATATGTCGGGACGGGTGCCGGCCGGGTACATTGGTTCGACGCTTTCTGGACGCACGGGCCAATGGATGAAGGTCAGATCGCGCCAACGCTGATCGAACGTCACCGGCCCGGCAAGCGGCGGCGGGGTGAGCGGATACCCAGCGTGCGGTCCATCGGGGTCGGCGGCCAACGGGCCGGAAGTCTCGGTCATCCGACGTTGGCCCTATCGCTCGAGCTCGCCGGAGATCCCGCGCTCGAGCTTCGCCTGTGTCGCTGATGGCAGCACCAGCAGGCCGTCGAGTTCGTTGCGGGCCACATCGTATGCCCGCTGGCGTTCATGCGCGGCCGCCGCGGGGTCGGCAGCGACTCGTAATAGGCTCTGCGCCCGGGCGATTCGCTGCTGATCCGCCCGGGAGAAGTCGTTGCGGCGTCTGCGGATCGCTTCGGCCTCGGCGGCGTTGAACGCCGTGACGTAGTCCTCGACGGCGGCCATGTACTGCGCGGCACCGTCGCGGTCGTCGAGCAGATCCTCCGCCTTGGTGGGGCGAAGGAAGTCGGCCCGCAGCTTGGCTTTGTGGAACGCGATCGTGTGCGCGTCGCGCATGTCGGTCATCAGTGGAAAGTCCAGCAGCTTGGCGACGTCGAGTTCATACTCGAGCCAGCGCGCATCCGTGCGGCCGTGCTCGTCGAGTACGCGCCGGACCGCGCGCCACTGGGTCGCTTGATTCATGCTGGAGCGGTCGGTGGTGGGCGGGGCGGGTGGTCGCGTCCGGCCCGTATCCTGTGATTGCGCGTCGGTGCGCCGTCGGCCGAAGGCGCGGACGGCAGCGACGATCGCTCCCGTCAGCGGCAGGATCACGATCAACAGCTCCGCCAACCGAAATAGCAAACCCACATGGCCAGGATGCCACCGGAACGGCGGGCGTTCGGTCAACTCTGCCGGCGCACCCCGAGGACGTCGCGAACATGCCTGCCACAAGACCAGTTCGTCAGCGCACGCCCAGGGTGCCGTCGAGGTAATCCGCCCGGCAGGCCCTGCGGGCCAGCTTGCCGCTGGTGGTCCGCGGGATGGCACCGGCCGGCAGGAGGCGCACGTCCGAGACGTTCAGCCCGTGCCGCCGCGCAACCGCTGCTCGGATCGACTCGATTGCCGGCCGCGGATCTTGACGGCTGGTGCCCGCGGCGCGTTCGGCGACGACTACGAGCCGGGCGGCATCCCGAGCGTCGCCGCCCGGCACAGCAAAGGCCGCCACGTATCCGCGCCGCACGATTTCGGACGCTTCGGCGACGGTGGTCTCGATGTGTTGTGGGTAGTGGTTGCGGCCGTCGATCGTCACCAGGTCGGCGATCCGGCCGGTCACATACAGCTCACCGTCGAGATACAGGCCCAAGTCGCCGGTGCGGAGCCAGGGGCGGTCCGGATCGGCGCCCGCCGCGTGGCTGCCGTCGGCAAGCGTCGATCGCAGGTCCG
This sequence comes from Mycobacterium sp. NGS56, assembly GCF_059812425.1. Lineage (NCBI taxonomy): Bacteria > Bacillati > Actinomycetota > Actinomycetes > Mycobacteriales > Mycobacteriaceae > Mycobacterium > Mycobacterium sp. NGS56. Next base: position 153,532 of record NZ_JCALCQ010000003.1, on the reverse strand, counting down.
CGCCGAATGCCCACCGTGTTTCGTCCGGCAGCCCCCAGTAGCCGCGTCCGACGTTGTTGCCCTGCAACCAGATTTCTCCCACCCGGCCGTCGGGCAACTCGGATCCGTTGGCGCGGTCGACGATGACGGCCCACTCGCTGCGTGCGACCTGGCCGCACGACACCTGCGGGACCGCGTCGGGAGAATCCGCGGCGACCCGCACCGCGTGCCCAGCGCCCAGCCGTTCTCGGTCGAAGTAGACCGCCGTCGCCTCGGCGGCGGGCGCGATGGTTGCGACGAACAACGTTGCCTCGGCGATCCCGTAGGACGGCTTGAACGCCGTCCGGGGCAACCCATATGGCGCAAACGCCTTATTGAAAGTCCTGATCGCGTCGATGCTGACGGGTTCGGAGCCGATGATCATCACCACGTTGCGCAGGTCGATGTCCGCACCGCCGGCGGGCAGGCCGCGCTGCGCGGCCCACTCGTAAGCGAAGTTCGGCGCGGCGGTGACGACGTTGCCCCGCCGCGACCCATCGGAGAGGGCCTGGATCCATCGTTGGGGCCGGCGGACGAATGCGGTCGGCGACATCAACGTGGAGTGGCCGCCGTAGACGGCCGGAAACCCGATCATCGACAAACCCATGTCGTGGTACAGCGGTAACCAGCTGACGCCGTGGGTGTTTCGGTCCAGCAGGTCGATCGACAGAATCATCTGCACCAGGTTGGTGCCCACCGCTCGGTGGGTGATCTCGACACCGACCGGCGGCCGGGTCGCGCCGGACGTGTACTGCAGGTGCGACACGTCATCCATGCCGAGTTCGGTTGGCACGAACGACTCCCCCGCCGAGTCGGGGATCTGGTCGATCGCGATCACTTGCGGCCGGGGCAGGTGCGGGTGGCTAGCCAGAAACTTCAACACTGCGTCTTGCGCGGGTGTCGTCGTGAGTACGACGGTGGGCTCGGAATCGCGCAGTGCGGTATCAAGCCGTTCGGCGTGCCCTGGCAGTTCCGGGGCGAATAACGGGACGGCGATGGTCCCGGCCTTGACCGCCGCGTAGAAGCCGGTGATGTAGTCGATGCCCTGGGGTGCGAGGACCGCGACGCGCTCACCGCGACTAGCGGCTTGCTGGATGCGCGCGCCTACGGCTTGCAGCCGGACACCGAACCGGCTCCACGTCACCTCGTCGGCATCCCCGTCGGCGGAACGGCTGTAATCGAGATAGCGATACGCCACAGTGGCACCGACATTCGCGATGTTGCGGTCGATGAGCGATATCAGGTTGACCCCGGGCGGCAGCACGACAGCGCCCGCCGCGTCCAGGCAGTCCTCGATCCGAAGTAGGCCACCGGGGCCCTCTTGCCGGGAATCGCGTGCCATAAGAGCAGTCTAGGGGGCCGATGCGCCGGTTCCCCGGCGGTGAATCGGCAAACGCCAAGGGCGGCCACCGCATTCGCCGATTCCGCCAGACGTTCGATCAGCGGGTCGACGGGAACGATCAACCCGAGCCGGCCGACGCCCAGCGCGGGCGGTAGCCTACCGGCGAGCGGCGTTCAGTGCCGTGCGTTTGCTACCACCAGGAGTCGTCATGCCGGGCCGGAACTATTCCTTCGAAGTCACCCGCACCAGCAGTGCGCCCGCCGCGACGGTGTTCCGGCTGGTGGCCGACGGAGCGAACTGGTCGCGGTGGGCCAAGCCGATCGTCGTGCACTCGAGCTGGGCCCGCCAGGGCGACCCCGCCCCCGGCGGCATCGGAGCCATCCGCAAGGTGGGCATGTGGCCGGTCTTTGTGCAGGAGGAAACGGTCGTATATGAGCAAGACCGTCGCCACGCGTACAAGCTGGTGGGGCCTTCCACCCCGGCCAAGGACTACGCCGGCGAAGTGGTCCTCACGCCGAATGCCGCGGGGGGAACCGATATCCGCTGGACCGGATCGTTCACCGAAGGTGTTCGCGGGACGGGCCCGCTGATGCGCGCCGTCATGGGCGGAGCTGTCCGGTTTTTCGCGGGCCGGCTGGTCAAGGCATCCGAGCGCGAAATCGGCGGGCGGTAGCTTTCCGGCGCGGCCGATGACGGCCGCCAAAGCGGCCGCCGAGCTTCGATTCACCATTTACGGGTTGTTGAACTGGTTCTCGTAGGTCTGTTGCTGCTGCATGTCCTGGTTGAACTGCTGCTCGGCCTGGTCGTTTTGTTCTTGGGCCTGCTGCATGGATTGCTGCAACTGCTGCTGCAGCTGGGCTCGATCGTCGTCATCGGCTGCGAAGCCGCCGGTGAGACCTGGTGGCGCCTGGGGTGAGAATTCCGTGTCCGCCAGCCGGATCGCTGCGGGCCCCAGCGTCATTCCGCTGGCCTGGGGCTGCGCCGCGTCGGATAAGGCCAGGAGGGTCACGGTCGCGGCGCTCGTGAGAATCACGCGCACTAAGGGCCGACGGCATCCGCCGGAGATCGCCGGGTGAGTGGTGGTGGTCATCCTCTAGGTATGCGCCGAGTTTTTAGCTGGCCCCTGAGACGCGGCTGTCGCTCCGATATGAAGCCGGAACGGACTACCCATCGTCGCGGCCGATCTGGAGCTCTGCGGTCACTCGCGCCTGAATTGTAAATGTCCAACCGCGGCTTTCAATCCCGAGCCGGCTTGCTGCGTCTCATGCTGGTACTTGCTGTAGCGATTCCCAGCCGGACCGCATTGGGTGCTCGGGGGGTGACCAGGCGAAGCATCCGCAACGTCTGTGGATGGCTCAATCAGGGCAAACCAGGCCGGGCGCCCTGAGGACATCGATTCCGCCCAGACCGATGCGCCCGGCACCGCTGCACTGGAAAGAGCAGCGGCCACTGGGCGTCTGATCGGCGTTCCGTCGGGCTCGGGACACCAGTTACCGGCGAAGCAACCCGGCACGGCGGGTACGGCGACCCCGCACGGTCTCCCAGATTGCAATCAGCACGACGGCAGCACCGATTCCAATGAGGAATGGGACCCAGGCGATTCCGCCATTGGCATTCTCATAGCCGAACTTGGCGGCTACCCATGAGCCGATCAAGCCACCGAGGGCGCCTAGCGCGATGGTCATAATCATGCCGATGTCTTGTTTTCCTGGCATGAGCAGACGCGCAATCAAACCGATGAGCGCACCCACAACAATGGCGAGGATTATTGACCCGATCATTGCTGCAACTCCTGTCGTCACGGCGCCCCGGGTGGGCCCCTACTTCGACTACGGGTTCCCCTGATCCAGCAACTTGTAACACATACGTTCAACGGGTCAGCGGCGGTCTCGACGACATAGGCGACGGCGTCAGCCGCGCAGCGACGAAGAGCCGCGCCTAGGTAGCTAACCGCTCTAGTCTCCCTGGCATGGATCGCATTTGGCAGTGGGCGTGGAATCGTTATGGGCCGAGGTACTCCTGGGCGATGTGCGCACTGACGTACCTTTTGCTACTACCGGTGTACCTTTTCTGGTCGTTGATCGTGGTTAGTTCCGAAGCGTCTGACCATTACCTTCAGGCGGTGGGTGTCACTGTCGTCGCTGTGGGTGCGGCGACATACGGAATGGTCCTGCCTGGTAGCCAACGATTCCGGCCTGCGGAGCGTTGGGCGGCGGGCCATGAGGTCAATCGTGCAGGGGCGCTGGGCGATACCTACAGCTGGGCGCGCGCAGCAGTCGTACGAGGGCTGTGGTTCCCCGGCGTTTGGGCGGCGCTGCTTACAGTGCTTGTCGGTGCGGTCGGCGGAGCGAGCGGGTGGCGACTAGCCGAATACGGGGTGCTGGGCGCGTTCATCGGCGTCGCCACTGCGTTGGTCGCGGTGCATGCCTATTGCGAGGCGGCGCTGCGGCCAGTCAGAGTGGCCTTGGCAGGTGACACCGCCATCGGTGACTCCCTGCCACGTTCCCACCCGACTTTTGCCGCATGGCTCGACCTCGCGATGCTCGCCAGCTTGTTCACATTCGCCGTTCTGGGCGTGATGCTGGGGGCTCTGCTGCACGACGCACTCGCGGTCCCCGCCCTTGCCCTGGTCATCGGGTGCGGTTTGACGCTCAGTATCGCGGTGCCCATCACCGTCGGCGCGGTCGTCTCCCCGTCCCTAGGACCGATACGCGACCTCGCCGAGGGAACCGAACGGGTTGCGGCCGGCGACTACACCCAACGTCTGCCGGTGGTTCAAGACGATGACCTGGGTGCGCTGGCGGGATCGTTCAACCGCATGCAGGCGGGTTTGGCTGAGCGGCAACGACTTCAGGCGGCATTCGGCACCTACGTCGACCCCGCCCTAGCCGCGCGCCTACTTGAGCAGGGTGACGATGTCTTCACCGGCGAGCGCCGCGAGGTGACGGTGATGTTCGTCGACATCCGCGACTTCACGCCGTTCGCCGAGGCGAACAGCGCCGAGGACACCGTCGCCCGGCTCAACGCCTTGTTTGAGCTCGTCGTGCCTGCCGTCGTGGACGCCGGGGGGCACGTCAACAAGTTCCTCGGCGACGGAGCACTGGCCGTGTTCGGCGCCCCCAACGACCTTGCGGACCATGCAGACGCCGCGCTAAGAGCGGCTGTTCTGATTCAGCGCCTCGTCACGGAGCGATTCGGCGGCGAGCTTCACATCGGCATCGGCATCAACACCGGTAAGGTGATCGCAGGCACCATCGGCGGCGGAAGCAAGCTCGAGTTCACGCTGATCGGCGACACTGTCAACGTCGCTGCCCGCGTCGAGCAGCTCACCAAGACCACTGGCGACGCGATCCTCCTTACCGGCCAGTGCTTCGATGCCCTCGATCATCACCCGGCCGCCCTCACAGGCCGAGGGCTTCACGCCCTCAAGGGCAAGTCGTCCGCGGTGCACCTCTTCGGCCTTGACTCAACGACCGATGCTGATCCGTCATGAAACGGGCCGCCGAGCACAGGCGGTCGCCGAGCGCGTTGACCATGGCGGGCTGCGCTCGGCGAAACACCAGATCACGCTTCGCTAGGAGGACGTTTTTCGCTCTCATACTTCTGGGTCATGTGCGCCACGGCGTCTAACTGCGACTGCGCCAAGGTCTCCCGGGCCTGGCCGGCACGCGCGGCGGCATCTAGCGTCGGCTGCGCCTGCCCCTGGAAATGCGGCATGACTTCGGCGGCGAACAGTTCGGCGGACCGTCGGGTGGCCGCCGGGTTGGCCCACTCGTGGCCCATCTGGAGCATGCAGCCGAAACCGCCGGACTGATCCCACAACCGCTGCACCTGTTCGCGCGCCCGCTCGGGCGTGCCGATGACGCCCGCCCCGTTGTCGTTGATGACGTCGATCATCTCGTCGAGCTGCTCCCCCGGCATCGTCATCTGCGGGAAGGCCGCCACCTTCTGGAAGTACCGGAACCACGGCTCGATGCCGAACTTGACCTCTTCCCGGGCCTGCTTCTCGGTCTCGGCGAGGTGGAACAAACCGACCAGACTCCAGTTCTTGCGGTCGACCTGCGTGCCGAACGCGGCGGCGCGCTCCTCGACGATGCCCCAGTGGTAGGACAGCGCATCGAAACCCTCGACGGTCAGGGTCGCCCCGATGGACAGCAGGCCGATGCCGTGCATGCCGGCCAGCCGCGCACCCGTCGGTGATGCGACTGCGGCGACGGACAGCGGGATCCCGCCGTCGGAATAAGGGGCGAGCTGCAACTTGGCATCGAAGAGCTGGTGGGTGGCGGTTTTGGCGCTGACCGTCTCGCCCGCCAGCAGCCGGACGACGATGTCGAGGTTGGTTTCCAGCAGCTCTCGGGTATCGGTCGGGGTGAGTCCGATCATGGACGAGTCGCTGGGCAGCGAGCCTGGTCCCACACCGCCGATGATGCGGCCATGTGTCAGGTGATCCAGCAGCATCAGCCGGTCAGCGACCCAGAGCGGGTTGTGATACGAAAGCGAAATGACGCCGGTGCCGAACCGGATACGCTTTGCCCGTTCGGCGGCGGCGGCTATGAAAATTTCTGGGGAACTGATGATTTCGCTGCCGGCCGAGTGATGTTCACCCAGCCAGACTTCGTCGAATCCGAGGGCGTCGAGGTGCTCGATGAATTGCAGATCCCGCTGCAACGCCAGCGTTGGGTTGGTACCCGAGCGGTGGAACGGGGCGATGAAGTATCCGAATCTGAGCTTCGACATTGACGTCCCCTTGCATCCGAGTTGCGGAGAACCATAACTCGGATAACCGGTCGGCCCTAGGCCGCAAGCAAAGTTCAGCCGATGGGGCCAGGTAGTCCCGGCCCCACCGGCTAGGGAACAGGTCTTTTAGGTTGCGTTTTAGGGAACGCGATTCGGGCGATCAGTAACCGCCGCAGACGTTGCCGACGCATCCGCCGCCGCCGCCCGGTCCACCGCCGCCACCGCCGACGCCGGGAATGCTGCCGCCGCCGCCACCGGGACCGCCGCCGCCGGTCGGCCCGCCGGGTACGCTGCCGCCGCCGCCACCGGGGCCACCGCCGCCGGTCGGGCCGCCGGGCACGCTGCCGCCGCCGCCGTTGGGTCCGCCCCCGCCGTTCGGACCGCCGGGTTCACCACCACCGCCGCCGCCGGGCGCAGTGGAGGGCGCGACGCTTGACGACGGGGTGGTCGTTGGAGTGGTGGTTGAGGTGCTGCTCGGGCCGCCTTTGTTGCCACCGCCGCAGGCGACCGACAGCACGAGCACCGCCGCACCGCCGAACAGAGCGATCGTCGTCCTCGGTCCTGATCTCATCAGATCCCCCAATCTGCACATGCGCCACGTCGTGCCGCCCATTTTTTCTTACCCCGCGCGGCGATTGCGCAAACAGATTCCGGCGCCGAGTTTGGACTCGAACAAGATGGCCCACCGCACGGTGCGATGGGCTATTACGAAACGTGGGTTGGCCAGCAAATCGGTTCCAGAACGCAGCCGGTGAGCATAACGATGTGAACCCCGGGCGCTGCCGTGCTGGGCGCATGCCGACGCGCGGCGGTGTCGCGTCGATAAGGCGCTGGCTAATCTTCTTTGGTGATCAACTTGCGCAGCGCGACCCGGTCCGGCTGCAGCAGTTCGGCTATGCGGGGCCGATTGACCTCAGCGACGATGATCTCGCCGACCTCTTGATAAACCTCGCTGAAGATGCCGTGCGATTTCATCTTCGCGGTCTGATATTGGTTGTCCTCGGTCGGCGTCACATAGATCACCGCGTCGGCCTTGAAGCGGTGCACCAGCCAAAGGTGGATCAACGTCATCAGCCGCTTCTGGCGTAGCTTCTCGGCGAAGGTGTTCTGGTCGCGCACCTGGAGGATGCTGCGGCCGTGCCGGTCCTTGATCGGGTCGACAACGACGTTCGCCAGCTGCTCGTCATCGTTGCCGTGGATGCCGAGTTCGAGAACGTCCGAGCCGGCGCGGCGGGGCCGCAGTTGCACGCGGAGTTTCTCGTCGAGGTTGTAGTTCTCGCTCCACATCGCCAGCCATTCCTCGAGCAGCTTCTTCGGCACCTCGGTCTGCACCAGGTGCTGATGCTGGGTCGAGCCCTCGCCCATCGCCTTCGTGGTCGCGGTGCGACCCGAAGAGGCGGTCAGGGCAGCATCGCTCCGCGGCCCGCCCACCAGGGTTTGCGGTGTGCGATACGGCGATTCGACCAGGCGCATCTTGCGCTGCAGGCGGGCCAGCGCGAGCATGCCGTCCTGCTGCAGGGAGGTCGCGAACTCCTCGGCCGCGACGCCGTCGATCTGGTGTCCGCCGTAGGTGATGAAGTTGAAGACGAAGCCCATCTTGCCCAGTTCCTCGGGGAACTGTTTCATCTGCTCATCGGTCATGCCCGTGGTGTCCCAGTTGAACGACGGCGACAGGTTGTAGGCCAGCATCTGGTCGGGGAACTCGGCGTGGATGGCGTCGGCGAACTGCTTGGCGTCGGCCAGGTCGGCGGTTTTGGTCTCCATCCAGAGGATGTCGGCGAACGGCGCGGCCGCCAGTGATTTGGCGATCGCGTACGGGATGCCGCCGCGTATCTGGTAGTAGCCCTCGGGAGTCTTCGACAGCTCGCAGTCCCAACCCGGGTCGACGCCCAGTTGCTTCGCCTTGGTCTTGGCGGAGTACAGGGACGCGCGCGCCGCGAATGCGCGCCACTCCTCGACGCTCATGTCGGCCGGCTCGCCCTCGCTTGCGTCGAATTCGAGCACCTCGGCCACGGCGTCGCCGTAGGTCATCAACCCGGCGTCCTCCTCCCAAGCCGCCACGAACCGCGACTCGACCTGGTCGAACAGGTCATCGATCGACTGTTGCCCGTTCTCGCGCCAGGTATTGACCGCGTCGGAGATCACGCCCTCGATGCCCTGCCGCTCAAGCCAGGCCCCCGCCTCTACGTACTCCCCTTCGGGCAGCGCGTAGAGAAGGTGACCGTTGAGGTCTTTGACTCCCAGCTCGTAAAAGCGGCGCACCATCGCCAAAAAGCACGACTTGTACGACGGAATGTCGAGGTTGGTGGCGCCTAGCAGGAACGGCTGGTCTCGCTCATCGGCCCGGCTGTCGAGCAGGTTGGCCGCCTCGGCATCGGTACGGGCGACGATGATGCCCGGCACCTTCATGATGTCGAGCTGGAAGCGCGCGGCATTGAGCCGCTTGATTTGCTCGTCCGACGGCACCAGCACCTTGCCGCCCTGGTGGCCACACTTCTTGGTGCCGGGGCGTTGGTCCTCGATGTGGTACCCAGGCACGCCGACCTCGACGAATCGGCGGATCAGGTTGCGTACGTGCGGGTCACCACCGTGGCCGGTGTCAGCGTCGGCGATGATGAACGGCCGATAGTCGTACTCCGTAGCGGTCGCCCGTTGCTGCTCACTCATGTTCAGGCGCTGGTACTGCTGGTTGCGGTCGGCTGTCAGCAGCGCGCGCACCAGCACCGCGGCATCATCGGGCACCTGGCTAAGTGGGTAGCTGGCGAGGTCGGGTCCCGGGTCCTCGGTGGTGGATCCCTTGGCCGACGTCGCCCAACCCCCGAGATAGATGCCCTCGATGCCCATGCGCTTCATCGCGACGGCCTGGCCCGGCGAGTAGGGGCCGAACGTGGTGATGCTCTTCTTCTCGGCGAACAACTCGCGCAGCCGCTCGTAGAACGCGGCTGCCGCGTTACGGGCGACTGTGTAGTCGGTGGGGATGGTGCCGCGCTGCTCTGCTACCTGGCGGGCCGTGTAGAGGCGCGTGATGCGGGAAAAGCGCGGGTCGTCGAAGTACTGCTGCGTGGCAGCGACCTCGTCGTCAAACGACGGCCGGACTTGGGTGTCCTTCTCTATGATCGCCATGTCTACGCTCCTCTTCAGCACGATCCCACTGCACGTGAGTCTATCCCTGGGAACGGTAGTTCACTCAGGGGTCAAGGACTTAAGCCAAAACTGTTGGCGCATCCGGTACTTGCGAGAGCTTTTCGGCGGCGGGTTGGTGATCGGCGCGCAGCGTTCTTTGGTCACGACGCTCGCCTGCCCGGGCCTGGCGCCGTCATACGGCGTCAAAGCCTTGCGAGACAATACTTTTCGATGCGGTGTCGATCACGGGGCGGGCGTTCGACGGGCCAGCCAGTTCCGCTGGCGACGGATGAACCCCGCGTCGACGACGCTGCCATGGCCGGGGACGTAGATCGCCTCGGGGCCGCCGACCGCGAGCAACCGGTCCAGCGTCGCGGGCCAAGCGGCGACGTCGGAATCGCCATCGATGGCGGGATCGGCGGACTCCTCCACCAAGTCACCGGTGAACACCACGATCCGCTCGCCCTCCTCCATCCCGGGGGCGATCACCACCAGGTCGGAAGCGGTGTGGCCACGGCCGAGGTGGGCGATCGTCACCGCCCGGCCGCCTAGGTCGACGACGTCGTGGTAAGTGCCGCCGCGCGGGGGCCGCAGGGCGGCGATCGCCGCGTCCACCTCGGCGGGGTCGGCACCATGACGCAGCGCGTCCTCGCGGAGTTCAGCGGTCGCCGAGGACAGGTGTTCGGCCACCTCGGGCGCGCAGTGCACTTGCGCCCCGGCGAACAACGACGAACCCAGCACGTGGTCGAAGTGCTTGTGCGTCAACACGATATCGCTCACCGGACACCTGGCGAGCAGCCGGACGTCGGCGTCGATCGCGGCGGCCTCGCGCAGCGTGGTTCCGGTGTCGACGAGCAAGGCGCCGGTGTAGCCCCGCACCAGCCCGATGGTTACGTCGCAGAATGGGAGCCGACAGCGGTGCACGCTGCCGGTCAGCCGTTCCCAGCTGAAGTGCACACCCGGAAGGTAGCCGCCCGGCCTCCGGCCAGCGCACATTTCAGCGGCGACATTACGTCGGAAATAGTTGACATGTCGGGAATATCCGACATAAGTTCCTGGGTGTGGCCAGCATCGATCGCGTCTTTCTCGCCTTGGCCAACCCGGTCCGGCGCGAATTGCTGGAAATTCTGTTCGACCAACCGCTCTCGGCGGGGGACCTCAGCGACCGGTTCGAGCTCAGCCGGCCGGCGGTCGCCGAGCACCTCAAGGTGCTGCGCGACGCCGGTCTGGTGGCCGACCAGCCGCACGGACGTCATCGCATCTACCGCTTGACCGCGGAGCCACTGGCGGAACTCGGGGAGTGGCTGCATCCCTTCGAGAAGTTCTGGCGCGCCCGACTGGCCAAGCTCGCCGAAACAGCAGAGGAGTTGAAATGACCGCGACGTCACGCTTCGCCACCATCCGGGTGGAGCAATTCGTGGCGGCGCCACCGGCCACGGTGTGGCGACTCCTGACCGAGCCCGCCCTGCTGAAGCTGTGGTGGGCCGAGGGTCAGGTGGCCGCGGTGGTGGGCCACCAGTTCACTCTCGACATGCCGGGCTATGGAAAGCAGCCCTGCACGGTGCTCGAGGTCGACCCGCCGCATCTGTTCGCCTACACGTTCACAGCCGCCTGGATATTGACCTGGCCACTGGAAGCCGAAGGAGATGGTACGCGAGTGTTCTTGGAACACAGCGGGTTTGACCTCGATGACAACCGCATGGTGCAGGCGTTCGAGCGCATGAGGCCGGGATGGCGCGACGTCGTCCTCCCCCGGCTCGCCACGCTTGGCGCTCGACCACGCGCTTGACCGACGTGCGACGTTTCGACTCGCACGGCACCGGCTATCTCCCGGACATGGCTATCACCGATTCCCGCGATGTCGTCATCGAGGCGACGCCAGACGAAATCATGGATGTGTTGTTCGACCTCGAGTCATTGACCGAGTGGTCGTCGTCGCATAAGAAGGTCGAAGTGCTCGAGCGGGACGATCAGAATCACCCGACCCGATCCAGACAGGTCGTCAAGCTGGTCGGCGTCAGCGACGAGCAGGAGTTGGCGTACACCGTCCACGCCGACGGTGTCGGCTGGACGCTCGTCAGCTCCAAACAGCAACGCGCCCAGGAGGGTCGGTACACGCTGACACCGGACGGGGACTCCACCAAGGTTCACTTCGAGCTGACGGTCGACCTGGTAGCGCCCGTGCCCGGATTCCTCGTCAAGAAGGGGGCCAAGAGTCTGATGGACACCGCCACCGAGGGACTGCGCAAGCGGGTGCTCGAAGTCAAGAAGCGCGGCAAGTAGGTTCAACGCACCCAGCGGCGAAATCGGCTCCTTCCCGACTGCGGGCGCGCGAGTCACACTGTTGTCTATGGAATCGACGCGGGCGGGCACGCTTCACCGATGCGCGGCAATCATCGGAGCACTGGCGATCGCGCCGGGGCTGGCCGGCTGCTCCGGACACGGTGATAGCCACCCGACGAATTCCTCGACGCCGAAGGTCACGACGCTTGGGCGCACGGCGCCGAACGCGCCCGCGGACAGGCCGTTGAGCATCAGCAGCCCGGCTTTTGCAGACGGCGCGGCGATCCCGGTGCAATACACCTGCAAAGGTTCCGACGTCGCACCGCCGTTGGCCTGGTCGGCGCCCCTGGGTGGCGCCCTCGTCGTCGACGACCCCGATGCCGTCAACGGCCTGTATGTGCACTGGGTGGTCATCGGAATCGCCCCCGGCTCCGGGAGCACCGCAGACGGGCAGACTCCGGCGGGGGCGACCGCCTTGCCCAACACGGCCGGCCAGCCGGGGTATCAGGGCCCCTGTCCCCCGGCGGGAACCGGGACACACCATTACCGGTTCACCCTCTACCAGCTGCCCAAGGACTACCAGCTGCCCGGCGGCCTGGCCGGCGTGCAGGCGGCGCAGACGATCGCTGGCGCCGCAACCTCGCAGGCCCAGCTCACCGGAATCTTCGGTGGCTGAACCGGAGCGGGTCAGCCATGCCAACGCAATCGCCGTTAAACGTCACGAAGGCAATACAATTCGCCCAGCTCGTCAACGCGACGTACGCGACGCCGCCCGGCGATCTGACGAACAAGGCGGGCCAGGCACTGAGCGCTGGCGGCGTTGACTACACCGTGGTCACCACGATCTACGCCAACGATCTGGCAACCGACATGGATTCGAGTCGAGCTGACGACGAAGTATCGATCGGGCTGATCTGCCAGGAGAACAAAACGGGCGACGTCGCGATCGCGATCCGCGGCACCGAAGGATGGCTGGAGTGGATCCACGACGTTGACTTTCTCCAAGTGCCGTGCCCATTTCTGGCCGGCGCCGGCCATACAGAAGACGGCTTCACCGACATGTACGAGTCGCTGAGGACGGCAGTCGCGCCGGGTTCGCCGACGGTGGTGAACGCGCTGGCGAAACTTGCGTTCCCTCAACCCGTCGGGTCCGTGACAATCTGCGGGTACAGCCTGGGAGGGGCACTGGCGACACTGCTCGCCCTTGACATGGCCGCGAACACAACGTTTACCGACCCGGCCGTTTACAGCTACGGCAGTCCGCGCACCGGCGATTCGTTGTTTGCGGGCACCTACGACCAGGTGGTCAAGAACTCCTATCGCATCGCAAACCGGCTGGACATCATCCCCGACCTGCCCCCGCCCATCGGCTATGAGCACGTGCTCAATCCGATCGAGCTGAACCCGATCAGATGGTTGCCACTGCCGCCCAAGGCTCTCGTCAAGTACACAGTGTCCTGCGAACATTCGCTCGCGACCTACCTGTACCTGCTGTCCCTGCAATCCGGTGGTCCCGTGCTTCCCCTGGAAGCCGCCTGCAAACCCTGACAGGTCAGGCCATGTCGTCGAGCGCCTGATAGGCGGCGTTGTAACCGGGAGTGAAGGTGATGCCCGGTCCGCCATGGCATCCGGCGCCGGCGAGATACAGGCCGTGGATCCCGATGGGCATATCGAGGAAGCCTTTCGGGCCCGGCCGGTTTGGCCCCATCAGGTCGGGGTGCAGCAGCCCGTGACAGAAGTCGCCCGAGGGCGCGCCGAACATGGTGTTCATGTGGTAGGGCGCAAACGTAATGTGGCGAATCACGATATCCTCGAAATTCGGCGCGAGTCGAGTGATTTTGTCGATGACGCGTTGCGCCATCTCGTTTTTGAGACGCCCGTGTTGGTCGCGGCTGACTTCGACCGGGAAGGCGTAGGCGAATACGCTCGCCGCGTGCTTGCCGGGCGGCGCCATGGCGGGATCGTGCACCGATGGGATCTGCATTCCCATCGACGGGTTGTCCGGAACGATGCCCCGCCGGCAGTTCTCCCAGTGCAGCTGTTGGGATTCGGGTGACCCGAAGATTCCGACCGACTGTTGCATGCCGTCGGCGTTGAGGAAATCGTACGGCGGGGCGAACTCGGGCAGCCCGTCGAGGGCGAAGTGGATCTGGATGAATGACGCCCGGTGATCGCGGCCGGAGACGCGCGAGAGCAGCTGTGCCGGAACGTGTTCGGGTGTGATCAATTGGGTGAGGGTGATATCGGGCGACAGGTTGGACACCACGATCGGCGCCGAGACCGTCGACCCGTCTCGCAGCCGCACGCCGGTCACTTTGTCTTGGTCGATCAGGATTTGCTCGGCCTTGGTGCGCAACCGCATCTCGCCGCCGTGGGCAATGAAGAGCTCACGCAGGTGTTCGGTGAGGGCGCCGATGCCACCCTTCAGCTTGGTCATCATCGCAGTGCTCGTCGCGTCGTCTTGGGGCACAGCTAATGCAAAGGCCAAACAGGTTGCGCTGCCCGGTGTGTACGGGCCGCGGTAGGTCGAGTTTACGGCCAGGAAAGCCAGCATCCCACGCATGACCGCGTGCTTGTGTTTGTCGGGCAGGTAGCGGTCGATCACGTCCATGGCCGAGCCGAACAACATGTCGTGAATCGCCCGACGTTCGGCCTCGTTGGCCGCGCAGGCGTACATCTCGTCGAGACTCTTCGGCGGTCGCCGGACGTCGAAGCGGCCCAGCGCTTTCGCCGGGCCCTGACTCCAGCCGATAAGTTCGGCCATGCCGGTGACCGCTTCCATCCCATGCTTCTCGCCCAGATGGGTCATCAGCCGCATTGGGTCCCGGTAGAAGATCATGGGCTCTTCGCCGTGCTCGCCGATGTTGGTTGACATCACGTCGGGCTCCACCGCCGGCAGCGTGTCCAGTCCGAGGTCCTTGGTAAGTTCGCTCGCCATTGGAAACTGCACCGAACCGGCGATCTCGTACCGGAAACCATCGATCAACTCGACCGTAGCGGCCATGCCGCCCGCGTAGGTGTTGGCTTCCAGGCATATGGTGCGCAGGCCTGCGCGTTGCAAGATCGCCGCCGCGGTCAGCCCGTTGTGCCCGGCGCCCACCACGATTGCGTCGTAGTCGGTATTGGTCATGACCTTGACCTCGTCTCGATCGGGAACCGCTGCCTAAGGTTATGTCAGTACTGACATAATTGGAAGATGTCAGTCGTGCCTGCTCGCCTGGGATACGATCACCGCTGATATGACCCCCCCGGGCAACCGTCATCAACAACGACGACGATCGACGCACGAGGCACTTCGCCAAGCGGCGTTGAAGAGCTTCGCCCACAAGGGGTTTGCGAATGTCACCGTCACCGAGCTGGCCCGCGCAGCCGGTGTCACCGAACGCACCTTCTTCCGGCATTTTCCGACCAAGGAAGCCGTGCTTTTTCAGGACTACGAGACCCAGCTGGAGTGGCTGGCCGAAGCGCTGGCCCAGCGGCCGCCCACGGAATCGCTGTTCGACGCGGTTTTGGCCAGCGTTGCCGCCTTCCCACACGACCTCGAAGTGGTGCGCCAAGCCGCGACCGCTCGTGCGGAGCTGATCAGCGCCGAGCGGATTGCCGGGCATCTGCGGGTCGTGCAGTCCTCGTTCGCCCGGGTGCTCACCGATTTCGTCAGAGAGCGGAATCCGGGTCTGGCGAACATCGATCTGGCCGCCGAGGTCGCAGGCTCCGTGCTCGCCGCGGCTCTCGTTGCGGCAGTGGAGAATTGGGGCCGCAGCGGTTGTGCCGGCGACCTCGGCGCAGACGTGACCGCGAGCCTGAAGCTGGTGCGCTCAGGCCTGGCTGCACTTGCCTGAGCTGGCGACTCGGCGAATCGGTCACCGCGCGGCGTCGACGGCTGCCTCGATGAAGCGGCGAAGTACGGGGCTGTTGGCCCGCTTCGGAAACGCCAGGACGACGGGAATGTCGGGAGCACCCCGCAGCGCGATGAACCGCACGCCCGGGTGAATGTTGCGTCTGATGGCGACGTCGGGGATGACCCCGACCCCCCGGTCGGCCGCGACAGATTCGATCCACTCATCGAAATTTGTTGTCTCGACCACGGTTTCGGGACCCGCGCCCGCGGGCCACGACCAGGGCCCGGTGGTGCCACTGGCAGTGTTGACCACGAGCGGCCATCGTGGCACCTCGGCCCAGTCGAGCTCGGCCCGCTCTGCCAGGGGCGAATGCACCGAACACACCGCCACTCGCGGCTCGTCGAAAAGGTGCACGATTCGAACGGCGGTCGACGTCACGTGCCCGCGCACCACGGCGACGTCAACCCTGCGCTGCTGGACCGCATCGAGCGCATCATCGGTGCGGACCAGGTTGACGGCGGTCCGGGCGGCCCGTTCGAATCGCGCGACGGTGTCCTGCGCCCACGGATCGGGCAACAGCCAGCTGAACCCGAGGCGGATACTCGCCTGGTGCCGCACGGCGTCGACACCGCGGCCCAACTCGGCGAGGACCCGTTCGACGTGATCGAGGAAAACCCGCCCGGCCTGGGTGGCCGCTACCTGCCGCGAGCTCCGATCCAGCAATGTCGCTTCGAGCGCGTCCTCGAGCTGCTGGATGGTGCGACTCAGCGCGGGCTGTGTGATGTTGAGTTCCTGGGCGGCCCGCGTAAATGATGCGAGGCGCGCCACCGCTTCGAATGCGCGGAGATGGCGTAACTCGACTCGGCCGGCCTGGAGCACGTCCATGCCTGACGAGCATAGATACCCTACAGGCGGCATTTCACGCGGGATTCCCGCGGCCCTAACGTCGGTTGCAAGGAAGGCGCAACGCGCGCTTTATGCAGGAGGAACAATGCCGTTGTTGTATATCGACGTCATCGAGGGTCGTACACCCGCCCAGACCCGGGCACTTTTGGACGCGATCCACGAGACCGTTGTCGAAGCGTTCGGAGTTCCGCAGCGGGATCGCTACCAGGTGGTGCGCACCCACCCGGGCCACGAGATCGTCACGCTGGACACGGGCCTCGGCATCGAGCGCTCAGCTAGCCAGGTGATCGTGCACGTGGTGAGCCGGCGGCGTCCGCGCGAGCTCAAACAGAAGTTTTATGAGCTGCTGGCATCCCGCCTCGCCGACCGGTGCCGGCTCGACCCTGCCGACCTGATCGTTTCGGTCACCGAAAACGACGACGAGGACTGGTCTTTCGGCCACGGTCGGGCGCAGTTCCTCACCGGTGAGCTCACGTGAGCGCCAGCGCGAATTTGACCACACGCCTCACCGAGCTGTTCGGGATCGAGCAGCCGATACTGCTCGCGCCGATGGCCTTGATCTCCGGGGGGCGACTCGCGGCGGCGGTAACGCAGGCGGGCGGCCTGGGCCTTGTCGGCGGAGGCTATCCCGACGCGGAATGGCTGCGATCCCAGATCGACCGGGCCGAAGGTACCCGAGTCGGATACGGTTTCATCACCTGGAGCCTCGCCCAAAACCCGGGAGTCCTCGACATCGCTCTGGCCCAGCAGCCGGCGGCCGTGATGCTGTCGTTCGGCGACTTACGGCCTTTCGCCGGTCGCATCCACGCCGCCGACGTTCCGCTGATCGCGCAGGTGCAAAACCTGGACCAGACGAACCGCGCCCTGGACGCCGGGGCACAAGTCGTCGTCGCTCAAGGTGGCGAGGCCGGCGGGCACGGCATGAGCGCGCGATCGACTTTCACCTTGGTGCCCGAGGTCGTCGATTTCGTGGCGGACCGCTCGCCCGAGACGGTGGTGGTGGCCGCCGGCGGCGTCGGCGATGGTCGCGGGTTGGCGGCCGCGATGGCGCTGGGTGCCGATGGTGCGCTCGTGGGAACCCGGTTCTGGGCGACGCCGGAGGCGCTGGTATCGCGGCGCGCCCAGGAACGCGCGGTGGCCGCAGGCGGGGACGACACCGTGCGCACGCGCGTGTACGACCTTGTCCGCCGGCTAGATTGGCCCGCCGGATACGACGCGCGGGCGCTGGTTAACGCTTTCCTTAAGACCTGGCACGGCAACGAGGCCGAGCTCTCGGCGCAGCTACCCCGAACTGTCGCAACCTACGAAAGGGCGGTAGCTGCAGGCGATTTCGATACCGCACCCATACTTGTAGGTGAAGGGGTGGGGGTCATCCACGAAGTCCGTCCCGCCGCTGACATCGTCGCCGACATGGTCACCGAAGCGGCCCGTATCCTGAATCGGGTGGGACATTCGCCTCAGTAGAGTGGTGACCAGTCCGAGGTGCGTAACAACCGGCTTTCCCATTGATCTCGAAACTTCAGAGCCTCGAGCATGTAACTACCCGGCGCCCGGTGCTCGGGCGGCACCTCCTTGGTGAGCAGGTGGACGAGCGCCGCGTAGTTGTTGGAATCGTCAATCTTCTGCCACAGCATGGCTTCTCGCCGTCGATAGCTGCCGTGGGCGACTTGGAAGCAGGCCTGAATATCAAGGATTCGCATTCGCGCGGGTGCCCGAGACAGCGGCCGATAGTAGATCTCGTCCCAGGAGCGGATGTAGTCGTCGAGCGGCGCGTAAGGCCACCCGGTGTCTTCCATGAACAGCGTCAGAGGGTGAGTGGAGCCATCGGTGGGCACGGTCGCCAGGTCGACGGTTTGAAGCGGTGACCACGAGACCGGCAACAGGATCTTGCCGCTCACTTCGTGGCGCAGGTTGTCCAGCTCGCGCATCCAGTACCGAAGGTCACCGCTGTGCGCCCGGTGGGCAAGTCTCTCCCAGGCCGCGCCGTCGACGATTCCGGTGATCGTGACCACGTTGTACGACAGCCCGGACCCGTGAGCGTGGTTGGTGTACCAGAGCAGTCGAGCGTCATCCTCCTCGGCCAATGTCGGCATCCAGCCCTCGCGGTACGCGGCCTCGAAATCGTCTTGGCGCGCGCCGACCACTTTGTGGGTCTCGTGCAGGAAAAGCATTCGAACTCCCAGGTTTCAGGAATGATTCACTATGAGCGCGGCGAGCTCGCGGCGGTTGATCTTTCCGGTAGAGGTGTAGGGGATCTCGTCGACGATCGCCATCCGCTCGGGCAACTTGAAGTAAGCGATCAACCCGCGACAGTGCGCGTGCAGCTCCTCGGCGGTGACTGGGGCGCAGACCACGACCGCGGCCCCTACCCGTTGGCCGAGTTCCTCGTCGGCGATGCCGACAACTGCGACATCGCGCACTGCGGCGTGGGAACGCAGCGCTTCCTCGACCTCGATGGGACCGAACTTCTCTCCCCCGCGGTTGATGGTGTCGCTGAGCCGTCCGCTGGGGAAGATGTAGCCGTCGGAATCTTGGCGGGCAAGATCGCCGGTGCGCAGCCACCCCGCGGTGACGTTCTGGGTGGTGCTGACCCACAACTCGCCGACCGTTCCGATTTCGACATCGCTTCCCGTGTCCGGATCCACAACGCGCACATCGACTCCGGGTAGCGGTCGCCCAACTGAGCCCGCGCGAGCGGGATCGCTGTGGTCGTTCGGCATCAGCGTCGTGTATGCACCGAGTGTCTCCGTCTGACCGAATACGTTGGCGAAGGCCACATGTGGAAGCGCGGTCATCGCTTTGCGCACCAAACTGACAGGCGCGGCGGCGGCGCCGTAGGCGATGGCGACCAGCGAGGTCAAATCCGTGCCGGCGAAGTCGGGATGGTCGAGAATGCGCTGCAGCATGGTCGGCACCATGAAGGTGGTTGTCACGCGGTGCTCTGACACCAGGCGTAGCCACTCGCCGGCGTCAAATCGCTGCTGTATAACCGTCGTGTTGCCGGAGTACAAGCTGCCAAGCGTTCCCAGCGCGCCCCCGACATGGAAGAACGGGACGCACATCATCCCCACCGCCGGCTTGGTCGGCGCGCGAAATGGCGCCGCCATTCCCTTGATCCGTCTGGTGAGCTGAGCGTTGGTGATACCCACGGCCTTGGGCAGGCCGGTTGTGCCGCTGGTGAATAGGATGAGGGCGTCCCGGTCGCCGTTGGCGTCGACGGCTTCGCCGCCGTCCCTACCCGTGAGCGTGACGAGATCAGCGAGGGTCAACACCGTTGGTACGCCGGCTTCGCGGAGCCGGTCGGCATACGGTACCCCCGCCACAGCCACCCCGGCGCAACCGGCGTTTTCGAGGAGCTTGCGGATCTCCGCTGGGGTCAACGCGGGGTTCATCAACGCAGCCGCGGCGCCGATGCGGGGCGCCGCGAGCAGGGTCGCGATGGACACCAGGCTTCCGCCGTCGAGGACAGCGACGCGCTGGCCGGCCCGCACGCCGCCGGCGGCCAGGCCGGCGGCGCACCGGCGAACCGTATGCGCCACTTCGCCGTAGCCGATGGGTTGTCCATCGATGATCAGCGCCGTCCGGTCGGGATCGCGGGTCGCGGCCGTGTCGAGGATCGTCCCGATATTCATGCGTGCCGTTCAGTACAAGGGTGACCACGCGGAGGTGCGCAACAGCCGGCTGTTCCACTGGTCGCGCAGGTCCAGAGCGTCGTGCATCCAGGTTCCCGGCGCCCGGTATTCCTCGGGAATCCGGGTCCGGAGCAGGCCGAGGAGTTGCTCGGGCCGCTGTATGCGCTGCATCAAGACGACCTCGCGGCGAACGTGGCTACCCAGAGCGGGCTGGAAAGCCGCCTGGATCGCCAGCATTGCGGAGGGCCCTTCGAGGCCTGGGGCATACACCTCGCTGCAGCGATCGATGTACTCCTCGAACTTGTCTTGGTAGGGCCACATGGTGTCTTCCATGTAGAGGCTCAGTTCGTGCTCTCGCCCGTCGACCGGTACCTCGTGCAACGCCACGTTCCGCAGCGGCGACCATGGGAGTGCTACCAGCAGTTTGGCTTCGACCTCGTGCCGCAGTTCGTCCAGTCGTCGCATCCATGTCTGCAGATCGCCGCCTTGCACCCGGAGTGCAAGGCGCTCCCATGCCGCCCCGTCCCTGACGGCGGTGACGGTGACGACGGTATAGGACGGGCCACTGCCTTGGGCGTGGTCGGCATACCACAGGAGCCGTGCGTCGTCGCCCGCGGCGAGCATGGGCATCCAGCCGTGCCGAAACGCGGCCTCGAAGTCGTCTTCGAAGCGGCCGCGCACCTTATGCACCTCGTGCATGAACAGCACGCCGAGACGGTAACCCCAAACCGTTTGTCTGGTCTATGCCTGGCCTCGGCGATCAGGATCTGGTTTGCTCAGCTCAGTACTTCACTTCACCGGGCAGGAGTTCGATGATGGCCCGTCTCAACGTGCCGGCCGGCCCCGGCGGCGAAGCCGCCATGATCTGGACGCTACGGCCGCAACTCGGTGAGATGGTCGAACGCATGATCCGCGGCGCGTATCAGCAGAGCATTCTGCCAGCGGACGAGCGGGAGTTGGCCAGGATGCGCATCGCGCAGATCAACGATTGCGTTGCGTGTTCGGACTTCCGAGCTCAGTCGGTGTTGGATGCCGGCGTCACGCCGGAGCTCTACGACAACGTCGCCGCGTATGCCATCTACTCGGGATACACACCGCGCCAACGCCTTTGCATCGAGTACGCCGAACGCTTCGCCACCGACCACGCCTCGCTCGATGACGATTTCTTCCAACGACTTCGGGTCGAGTTCTCCGATGAGGAGATCCTGGATCTCACGCTGTGCGTTGCGGTCTTCCTCGGCCTGGGGCGCTCGTTGAGCGTGCTGGGCGTCGACCAGTCTTGCGCCATCGATCTCTGATCACTCATCCGGAAGGAACCAATGGACATCGCCACCGTCGACGAACTTTTGAGCACGACGCGGTCGGTTCGTAAACGCCTCGACCTGACCCGCCCGGTGGGTCGCGAGGTGATCCTGGAGTGCATCCAGCTGGCGATGCAAGCTCCCACGGCCAGCAACACGCAGGATTGGCGCTGGGTGGTCGTCACCGATGCCGACAAGCGTGCCGCCATCGCCGAGATCTACCGGAGCATCGGCGCGCAGTACCTGGCGTACGCCGCCGACAACGCGAGCGACGCGCAAACAAGGCGGGTGTACCAGAGCGCCATGACCCTGACCGAGACGCTGGCCGACGTGCCTGTGCACGTCATTCCCTGCCTCAATCAGCGCATCGACACCGCGGAACCGGGCATCGCCGCGGCGGCCTGGGCGTCGATCATCCCCGCCGGCTGGAGCTTTCTGCTGGCGCTGCGCTCTCGCGGTCTGGGATCGGTGTGGACGACGATGCATCTGTTCAAGGAGCAAGAGGTCGCCGAACTGCTCGACATTCCGCCCACAGTCACGCAGGCCGCGCTGTTCCCCGTCGCCTACACGGTCGGCACCGACTTCCGGCCGGCCAAGCGGCCACCCGCGGAGACCATCACGTTCTGGAACAGTTGGATACCGGCTGACGGAGAAAGCTGATGCAGTCCTACACCGTGCGATTCCACGTCGATGCCCCGCCGAAGAAAGTCTGGCGAGTGCTGCATCCACCGGTGCCGCCGGACGCGCCCCGGCCGCGGGTTCTCAAATGGCCCACCGGCAGCATGAAAATCCTCAACGAGGGCAACGAGGCCGGCGAAGGTCTGGTCCGCACCTGCGTCTACAAAGTGCCGAAGTATCTGCTGACCGGCGGAAGGGCGCGCTCGTGGGAGACCGTGACCGAGGCCGAGCTGAACAAGCTGTCGCGCTACACCGCGGTCGGTGCCCCGCTATGGTCACGCGCCGAGGGCTATCACCAACTCGAAGAGCAGCCCGATGGCACCACCGTGCTGACGTTCCACGAGACCTATCACGCCAATAACCCGGTGCTGCGCTTCTTTCTCGAACGGCCTGTCCACGCCAAGATTTCCCGCGACAATCTCGAGACCTACGAGCGCGCGCTCAGTTACGCGGGCCGGGTGCGGCGGCTCGTTTAGGCTTTCTTTGTCGCCTCGCCGAGTCGCAACGACATGAATTCGGTGCTTGACCCCGGTACCCTCGACCTCTATGGATGGAGTACCTACCGTGGCGAGGTTGCTTGCTGCGAGCCTGATGGTCGCGGGCTGGGCCGCTTCCACGGTCGTCGCCAGCGCCGACCCGGACGAGACCGACGCACCGGCGCCCGGACCTGCACCGGCCGCTGCGCCGTCACCGGGGGCCCCGCCCGCGCCGGCAGCGCCGAAAACGTCCATCGACAAGGACGGCATCTACGCCGTGGGGACCGACATCGCACCGGGCATCTACAGCTCGGGCGGCCCCGCCGGCGATACCGCCTGCTACTGGAAGCGGACCAACCCGGACGGCGGCATCATCGACAACGCGATGTCCAAAAAGCCGCAGGTAGTCCAGATCGATCCGGGCGACAAAGCGTTCAAGACTTCCGGCTGCCAGCCCTGGCAGCTGACGCCGGGCGCTGCTTTGCCCCCCTCGACGCCGCCCGCTGGGGTGCAGGGCACGCTTGGCATCCTCAACAGCCTGCTGGGTGGGGGCGCCCAGCGGGCGCCATCGGCTGCTCCGGCCCCGCAGGCGCCGGCCGTGGCTCCGGCTCCGCAGGCGCCGGCCGTAGCCCCAGCTCCCCAGGCGCCGGCCGCGTCACGGGCTCCGCAGGCGCCGCTTGCTCCGGCGACGTCGGCGCCCCCTCAAGTCGCACATTCCTGATCGTCCTCGGTAGCGGTCGATGTGAAGTCGCCGCGACCCGCGGCGGCCCTGTTTTCGCTACCGTGGCGCCGTGGCGCATACGCAAGGGATTGTCGTCGTCGGTGCCGGCGTCAGCGGATTGACGTCGGCCATCTGTCTGGCCGAGGCCGGCCGGCCGGTACGGGTATGGGCCGCGACGACGCTGAAGCAGACGACCTCGGCGGTAGCCGGCGCCGTCTGGGCTCCCCCACGACCGGCCGAACGCGCCGCCGAGACGCTCAGATGGACCGAGCACTCGCTGCGAGTGTTCACCGATCTCGCCGGGGACCCCGACTCCGGTGTCCAGCTGGCACCCGCGCTGGCCGTCGGTGAGCTGACCGCGGGCGAAGCGATGTCGTCGGCGGCCCCGCTGATCCCCGATCTGCGACCGGCCGATCCGGCCGACATTCCCGAGGGCTTCGGTAGCGGATTTCGTGCGACCGTGCCGATGATCGACATGCCCCGTTACCTCGACTACCTGACTCGGCGGCTCGCGGCGGCCGGCTGCGAAGTCGAGGAGCATCCCGTGCGGTCGCTGTCCGAGGCCGCCGACGCCGCCGGAATGGTCGTCAACTGTGCCGGCCTCGCTGCGGGCGCGCTCACCGGTGACGACACCGTGCGGCCGCTGTTCGGCCAACATGTGGTGCTCACCAATCCCGGTCTGCGGCAATTGTTCTTGGAACTCAACAGCGGTCCGGAATGGACCTGTTACTTTCCCCATCCGCAGCGGGTGGTCTGCGGCGGCATCAGCGTCCCGGGCCGCTGGGACGCCACGGCCGACCCCGAGGTGACCGAACGAATCCTGCAGCGCTGCCGCCGCGTAGAGCCGCGACTCAATGACGCCGACGTGGTCGAGGTCATCACTGGACTGCGCCCCGACCGTCCTTCGGTGCGCGTGGAAGCCGAGCCGCTGGGGCGGGCGCGGTGCATCCACAACTACGGTCACGGCGGCAACGGCGTCACGTTGTCCTGGGGTTGCGCGCGCGACGTGGTGCGCCTGGTCGATGGAGTAGCCGGGTGAGCATCGATTACCGGCTGGACGAGCACATCGCCACCATCACGATCAATCGTCCCGAGACGCGAAACTCATTGGACATGGCGCATTTTCGCGACTTGGCCCACGCGTGGGCGGCGTTCCGCGACGACGATCGGGCCTGGGTCGCCGTGATCACGGGGGTCGGGCGCGACTTCTGCACGGGAGCCGACCTCAAGAAATTCATCCCGGAACTCACCGGTGACCTCCCCAAGCCCCCGGGGTGGAACAAGGACGACGCCATCCACGCCGTCCTGCATCGGTTCCCGGTGTACAAGCCGATCGTCGCCGCCGTGAACGGGACGTGCGTCGCGGGCGGTTTCGAGATGCTGACGTCCACGGACGTGCGAGTTGCCGTCCCCGACGCGCGCTTCGCGGTGATGGAGCCCAAGCGCGGTCTCTTCGCCGGCGGCGGAAGCACCGTACGGCTGCCGAGGCAGATGCCCTACCCATTGGCCATGGAGCTGCTCTTGACGGCCGACATGGTGGACGCGGAACGAGCCCTTGCCATGGGACTGATCAATCGGGTGGTCCCGGCGGACAAACTGATGGACACCGCGTACGACTTCGCCGCGCGCATCGCGGTCAACGCGCCGCTCGCGGTGTTCGCCACGAAGCAGTCAGCCGTCGAAGGCCTGGCGCTCGACCTCACGTCGGCCTACGACAACGAAACCAGGCACAGCGACCGCGTTTTCGAGACCGAGGACGCGAAAGAAGGACCGCGCGCGTTCGCCGAGAAGCGGGCACCGCGGTGGCAGGCCCACTGAGCCGTCAGGCGCCGGCGCGCCGAATCACCAAGGACAGCAACCAACTAACGATGGACAATACGATCGCGGCCCAGATCGCGGTCCACCAAAAGTGATCGATGTGCAGCCCCCAGTGCGTGGTGTGTTCGGTGATCCGTGCAGTGATCCACAGCATCAGCGCGTTGACGACAACATGGAACAGGCCGAGCGTCAGGATGTACAGCGGGATCGACAAGATCTGGACGATCGGCTTGATGAACGCGTTGACCAGACCGAAGATCACCGCGACAACGAAGATGATGCCGACTCGCTCCGGCTTCGTATCGCCGCCCACGAAGCTCAGGCCATGCACGAACAGGGTGACGATCCACAACGCGAGTCCGGTCAACGCGGCGCGCAACAGAAAAGGGCCCATGCAACGCATCCTGCCAGCCGGGCGCCCAAAGGGTAAGCGCAAATCGGCGCGACCGATGCAGCGCTGCCCGGGACGCGGAACCGGGGAGCCGCGCGGTTTCGTGGCCAAACCCCCGGTGTTTCCCGAGCGACGCGCCGAGAACGTTGCCGCCCAACATGATTGAGAAGCGCGTCACTCAATGACCGTGCCGCGTCTCGCTCAGTCGGCGGCGGACGCGGGTGGTTTCACGATCACGATGGGCAACGGTCGGTTCGCTGGAGTGGTGACGCCCATGGAGCGCCCTCCCACGCTCATTCCGGTCAATCCGCGTCCCGCCATGCCCGCCAGGGCCATTTCGCTGAGCAGACCTTCCTCGGCCCCTGCCGCGGCAGGGGCGGCAAGCAGGCTGCTACTCGGCAACGCCTGGGTGGCAAGCGCGATCTCCGGCGCGGTGGTGGTCCATCCGTAGGGGACGGATAGTGCCCCGACCGACGACGCCTGGTTCAGCCCCGCCGAGACCGCGCCACCCAGGCTGGTTGAGCCCAGTGGGCTGACTGCGGTGGCGAGCCCCGCTTCGAGCGATTCCGCTCCCGCCGCTGCGCCTTCGGCCGCGACCTCGCCGGCGCTCGCGGCGCCGGCGGAGCCCGCCATGCCGGCGAAGTCGGTCATGGTGCCGAGGTAGTTGCCCGGCATGTAGAACCCTGACGAGAAGACGCTGTTCACCAGGTTGCTGTTGAGGAAAGCCCCCAACGGAGAGCCATCGGTTCCGGCCAGGAAACTCAGGATCCCGCTCGGGGTCGAGAAGTCGGATGCGCCCATTCCCAACCAGTCGCTCATTCCGGGTGTGAACGACGACGCCAACGAGTTGGGTGTCGCGAGGCTCTGGAGCGTCGTCGGCACCGCCGTCTGCAGTTGCGCTAGTTCCGTCTGCGTGTTCGCCGCCGCCGAGGAGGCGATGGCCTTGGTGACCGCGTCGGCCTGCGCGGCCCGCCCTGCAGCAGTGGTGGACGGCGTTGGCGGGGTGAACGGTGTAACCGTTGAGGCGAGTGCCGAATCGGCGGCGTAGCCGTACATGCTGGCGGCGTCCTGGGCCCACATTTCACCGTAGGCGGCTTCCGTGGCCGCGATGGCTGCGGTGTTCTGGCCCACGAAGTTGGTCGCAATCAGCGACATCAGCAGGGATCGGTTGGCCGCGATCACCGCAGGAGGCACCGTCGCGGCGAATGCGGTTTCAAACGCGACCGCCGCCGCGGTGGCCTGCGCGGCAGTCTGCTCGGCCCGGGCGGCGGTGTCGCTCATCCACGCTGTAAAGGGCGTGGCCGCGGCAGCCATCGATGCCGACGCCGAACCGTGCCACTGATCGATGAGCCGCGCGATCACCGAGCTCTGGGACAGTGCCATCGACCGCAGCTCCGCGGCGAGCCCTTTCCAGGCCACCGCGGCGGCCATCAGCGGGCCCGAACCCGCTCCGGAATACATGCGCCCAGAGTTGATTTCGGGCGGCAACAGGCCAAAATCCACCAATGCGGTCATGACTGACGCCTCGTCCGGTCAGTCCCGAGTCCGTGGTCGGTCGAGCCGGGTGCGGCAAGGATGGTGAGGGTGAACGGCGGCTGTTTCATCAATCGTCCTTCGATACGACGGGGGTTGCTCGTCGCTCCAAAGACGTTCAGCCGCAGACTCGATCAGCGCAGCGATAGATCGGCATCGCAGCTGTCCTGCCAACGGCCATCTGCCCAATCCACGAGGCGACGCGCACGCCGGACGCGGCGCGTCCGGCACAACTGGCAGGTCTTCGGACTCGCAGGCACACACCGAGAACGGTGTTCCTAATGGCCGTCGCTTCCCAGTCTTTGGACCAGTGCCGATGACGGCGGTCGTTCCTGCATACCGCTGCGGGACAGTCCCGGATTCACACCGGGTTCCCTCTCACGATGGGCCCATACCGGCGCCCCCGCTCGATGCCGGGGTCAAGTGGCCCCGGCAAACCAACTGCGCGGAGAACATTACCTCAACGGCGCCCGAGTCTGAGCATTCACCAAGTCGAGTTTGACCCGAAGGCTGAACCCGGGTAGGGCCGCTCAGTTCAGGTGGTAGAAGCGCTGCGCGTTCAGGCCACCGATCTTTTCGCGGGAGCCGTCGCTGATGTCGCTTCGGGTGCGCAGGTGCTTGGTGCTCTCCGGCCACTCCCCGTCCCAGTGCGGGTAGTCGCTGGCAAACATGATGAAATCGTCGCCCAGCACGTCGATCACGCCGGGCAGGATCGGTTCCTCCGGCTCGCACGTCACCCAGATGTTGCCCGCAGCCAGATAGTCGTGCGGATCGCGACGCCAGCCGCGTTCCACCCAGTCGCCGCGCTTCTCGTAATGCTCGTGCAGCCGATCCATGAAGAACGGCACCCAGCCCGCGCCCGCCTCGAGGAACGCGACCCGCAACTCGGGGTGTCGCTCGAAGACGCCGCCGGAGACCATCGCGGTCATGGCGGTCATCTGATCGAACGGAAAGCTGATGCAGTGCACCTGGATGTAGTTCGTGAACCGGTCCACACCGATCTTGGGCAGGTGGATGCCCGGCGCGCCATGCACACCCAACGGCATGCCCAGGTCGACGGCGGCGGCATAGAACGGGTCGAGGTCGGGATGGTCGAGGTTGCGGCTCTTGAGCGCCGGCGGCACCAACGTCGCAATCAGGCCAAGCTCTTTGGCTTCGGTCATGACGTCGATAGCCGCCCGGCCGTGCTCGATCGGTGTCACCGCGACGCCGCGCAACCGGCCGCCCGACGAGGCGCAGTAATCTGCGATCCACTGGTTGTACAGCCGCGAGAATCCCGCGGCGAAGTCCGGATCCTCGAGACTGGGTGCGCAGAGCCCCATGCTCGGGTAGAGCACCATCGTGTCGATGTAGTCGCGATCCGCGTCGCCCAGCACGCCCTCGGGTGAACGGCAATTGATGTCGGGAGCCTTACTGATCCCATGCTCGGGTGGGCAACCCGCGCCCGGGCCAGTGTCCTCGGGGTAGTTGCGCCCCTCGAGCGTCAACCCCGGCCGGCCGTCCGTAGCGAGCTTGACGTGCTGCGGCCATCGTTTGATCGCTTCGATTGCCAGCGAGGAATTCTCCG
Organism: Mycobacterium sp. NGS56; assembly: GCF_059812425.1. NCBI lineage: Bacteria > Bacillati > Actinomycetota > Actinomycetes > Mycobacteriales > Mycobacteriaceae > Mycobacterium > Mycobacterium sp. NGS56. The sequence continues at coordinate 125,167 of NZ_JCALCQ010000003.1, read as the reverse complement.
CTACATGCCCGTCGGCGTCGATGATCCGCATGTATCCGGAACTTACTCTCGGCGTACGCATGGTGAAACAAGTCGCGCCGGCGCGCTGGGTAAGCCACGATGCTGTCGTGACCACGCAGCGGTTGACCGCAGATCAGCGAAACTCCTTCATCGCGGCGCTGCTGGGCTGGACGATGGACGCTTTCGACTACTTCATCGTGGTGCTCGTCTACGCCGACATCGCCAAGACGTTCCACCACAGCAAGGCCGAGGTTGCGTTCGTCACCACCGCCACCCTGATGATGCGTCCCGTCGGCGCACTGCTCTTCGGGCTGTGGGCCGACCGCGTGGGCAGGCGGCTGCCGCTGATGGTCGACGTCATGTTCTATTCCGTGGTGGGCTTCTTGTGCGCCTTCGCGCCCAACTTCACCGTGCTCGTCATCTTGCGGCTGCTGTACGGCATCGGCATGGGCGGCGAGTGGGGGCTGGGCGCCGCGCTGGCCATGGAAAAGGTGCCGGTACAGCGGCGCGGGTTCTTCTCCGGGCTACTGCAGGAGGGTTACGCATTCGGCTACCTGCTGGCGAGTGTCGCGTCGCTGGTGGTCATCGACTGGGTGGGGCTGTCGTGGCGGTGGTTATTCGGCTTGAGCATCGTGCCCGCCCTGATCAGCCTGGTCATCCGCTATCGGGTGGAGGAGTCCGAGGTGTGGGAAGCCGCGCAGGACCAGATGAGGCTCACCAGCACCCGAATCCGCGATGTGCTGCGCCACGGCGCGATCATTCGGCGGTTCATCTACCTGGCGTTGCTGATGACGGCCTTCAACTGGATGAGCCATGGCACGCAGGATGTCTACCCCACCTTTCTGGGTGCGCACGCCAACCAGGGCGCCAATCTCTCCAGCACCACGGTCAAATGGATCGTGGTGGTGTACAACGTCGGCGCCATCATCGGGGGCCTCGTCTTCGGCGCGCTGTCGCAGCGATTCAGCCGCCGCTACACCGTCGTCTTCTGCGCGATCCTGGCGCTGCCAATCGTCCCGTTGTTCGCATATTCGCGCGGTGCGGCAATGCTGTGCCTGGGTTCGTTTCTCATGCAGCTGCTCGTGCAGGGCGCGTGGGGTGTGATTCCCGCCCATCTCACCGAGATGTCCCCGGATGCCATCCGCGGCCTCTACCCCGGCGTGACCTACCAACTCGGGAACTTGCTGGCGGCGTTCAATCTGCCGATTCAGGAACGCCTCGCCGAATCACACGGCTACCCGTTTGCGCTGGCGGCGACAATCGTACCGGTGCTCATCACGGTCGCGGTGCTGACGCTGATCGGCAAGGACGCCACCGGGGTCCGGTTCGGCACAAGCGAAAGCGCCTTTGTTGCAAGCGAAGTGACCTGACGCTATTCGTCGTCGCTCAGTATGCGCCGCAGCAGGTGCATCGCGACCGTGGTAGAGCGCTCCCGGATGTCCGAGCGGTTGCCGGGAAGCCGCAGCGTGCGGGTGTCGCCGCGGCCATCGGCCGTTACGCTGAAACAGACTGTGCCCACCGGCTTTTCCTCCGTTCCCCCACCCGGGCCGGCGATCCCGGTGATCGCGACCGCGGTGTCGGCCCCGAAGCGCTGCAGCGCGCCGGCTGCCATCGCCTCGGCTACCGGTTCGGACACCGCGCCGTGCGTTTCGATCAGCGCCGGGTCCACCCCCAACAGCTCGACCTTCGCCTCGTTCGAATAAGACACGACGCCGCCGGCCACATAATCCGACGAGCCGGGCCGGTCGGTCAGCCGCGCCGCCAGCAGACCCGCCGTGCACGACTCCGCCGTCGCAATCCGGTGGCCGGCCAGAAGCTGTGCGACCAGATCGTCGACGCGGGCGCCGTCCTCGGAGTACAGCTGATGCCCGTGCCTGTCCCGCAGCAGCTTTATCAGCCGCGCGTAGGCGTCGCCGGCCTCCGGCTCATAACGGGTGACCATCTCGATCTCACCGCGCCGCAGGCAGGTGGTGATCTCGAGTTGCCCGAAGCCGGGCACGGCCTGTTCCGCCTCGCGCAGTGTTTCGGCCAGACCCGACTCCGGTAGCCCGAACATCCGCAGCATTTCCTGCCGGTAAATGGTCCGGCCGGCGATCGCGTCCCGCGCCGCGGGCGTCTCGATGGCCGTATGCCACATGGGCTGCAACTCGCGCGGCGGACCCGGCAACACGATCACCGTCGGCTTGCCGGGCACGACGATGCCGGGCGCGGTCCCGACCGGGTCGAGCACCTGCGCACCGGTGGGCACCATGGCCTGCTTTCGATTAGCCGCCCGCAGCGACTCGAAAGTGCCGGGATCCAGGGCGGATTGAAACGCGGGGTTGCGCGCCATCAACTTCTTGAGGATGTTGGCGATCTTCTCCTCGACCTCGGCGTCCAACACCAATTCGCGTTCGCAGAACCTGGCCACCACCTCGACGGTCAGATCGTCGGCCGTCGGTCCTAGGCCGCCGCTGGTGATGATCACGTCCACGCCTTGATCGGCGAGGAAGCGAAGTTGCGCGTCGATATCCGCGGGGCGGTCGCCGCAGATGGTGATGTGGGCCAGCTCGACGCCCAGCTCCAGGAGACGGTCGGCGATCCAGGGGCCGTTCGCATCCTGGACCCGTCCGGTGAGGACCTCGGTTCCGGTGACAACGATTCCTGCGCGTGCACTCACCGCCCCGAGCCTACGCATCGGTTCATTGGACGCTCATTCAGAGGACAATGAGCCCATGATCGAGTTAGAGGTGATCCAGGCCGACGTAACCAAGCTCGAACTCGACGCGATCACCAACGCGGCCAATACACAGCTGCGCCACGGTGGCGGTGTCGCCGCGGCCATCGCGCGCGCAGGCGGGCCCGACGTGCAACGTGAATCGACCGAGAAAGCGCCGATCGGACTGGGCGAGGCGGTCGAGACCACCGCCGGCGACATGCCGGCGCGCTACATCATCCACGCCGCAACGATGGAGCTCGGCGGCCCGACGTCGGCCGACATCATCGCCGCCGCCACGGCCTCGACGCTGCGCAAGGCCGACGAACTCGGCTGCCGCTCGCTCGGGCTGGTCGCCTTCGGCACCGGTGTCGGCGGTTTCCCGCTTGACGAGGCGGCCCGGTTGATGGTCGACGCCGTCCGGCGGCACCGGCCGAGTTCGCTGCAAAAGGTGATGTTCGCGGTGCACGGTGACGCGGCCGAGCAAGCGTTTCGGGCGGCGGTGCGGGGCTAGCCGTCGGAGAGGTAACGCTCGATCGAGGCGACCTTCTGCGCCATCGCGTCACTGGCCCCGGCGCGCCAGTCGGCCTTGATCACCGTGCTGACCCTGGGCGCCCGGGCGGCCACGGCCTCGACCGCGCGCTGCACCACGGCCATAACCTCCGCCCAGGTTTCGCCTTCGATCACGGTGAACATCGCATCGGTTTTGTTGGGCAGACCGGACTCGCGAACCACCCGGACCGCGTCGGCGACGATCTCGCCGACCCCCTCGCCCACCCCCATCGGAGTGACGGAAAACGCGACAAGCACAGACACCCAACGAGCGTACCCAACCTGTACAAGGCCGATCTGGCACCATCGAGGCCCATGCGGGTGTTGGTGCAACGGGTCTCGTCGGCAACGGTCATGGTCGAGGGCGCAGTGGTCGGGGCCATCCGCCCCGATGGCCAGGGCCTATTGGCATTCGTCGGTGTCACCCATAGCGACGATCGCGACAAGGCGCGACGGCTCGCCGAGAAGCTCTGGCAGTTAAGGATTCTCGCTGACGAGCGCTCGGCGTCCGATGCCAACGCCCCCGTTCTGGTCGTCAGTCAGTTCACGTTGTACGCCGAAACCGCCAAAGGTCGCCGCCCGTCATGGAATGCGGCCGCTCCCGGGGCGCTCGCCGAGCCGCTGGTGGGGGAGTTCGCCGAGGCGTTGCGGCGACTCGGCGCCGAAGTGCAGACCGGGGTCTTCGGCGCGAATATGCAGGTCGAATTGGTCAACGACGGTCCGGTAACGGTGCTTTTGGAGCTCTGAGGCAACTGCGGCGGGTACCGTGGGACCGTCGGCCTTCCATGGCCGGCGTCCACGGGAGAGGCAACCATGAGCACGACACCCGAATTCGGGTCGCTCCGTTCCGATGACGACAACTGGGACATCGTCAGCAGCGTCGGGTATACCGCGCTGCTGGTCGCGGGATGGCGTGCGCTGCATGCCATGAGCCCGCAGCCATTGGTGCGCGACGAATACGCGAGAGTCTTCATCGAGGCGTCGCGGGACCCGTATTTGGCTGGCGTACTTGCTAATCCGGGTACCTCCGACGACGAGACGGCCTTTCCGCGCCTGTACGGCGTGCAGACCCGGTTCTTCGACGACTTCTTCGACACCGCCGCTGCGGCGGGCATCCGGCAAGCGGTAATCGTCGCCGCCGGGCTGGATTCGCGGGCATATCGGCTTTCATGGCCGGAAGGCACGCGGGTCTTCGAGGTTGATCTGCCGAAGGTCCTTGAATTCAAGGCTCGAGTTCTCGCAGAACAGGGTGCCACCCCCAAGGCCCGCCGGATCGAGGTCGGTGCCGACCTGCGCACCGACTGGTCACGGCCGTTGGAAGCGGCCGGGTTTGACGTGGAGAGTCCGAGCGCCTGGTCGGTGGAGGGGCTACTGCCCTACCTGACCGATGAGGCGCAGCACGCGCTCTTCACGCGCATCAGCGGGCTCAGCGCACCGGGCAGCCGGATCGCCATCGGTGCGCTCGGATCACGACTGGACCACGACCAGCTCAACGCTCTGGAGACGAATCACCCAGGGGTCAATCTGTCGGGCAACGTGGACTTTTCGGCGTTGACCTATGAGCCCCAGTCGGACCCCGCGGAGTGGCTCGCGGCACATGGGTGGGCCGTCGAACCCGTCCGCAACACGCTCGATCTACAAGCCGGCTACGGCATGACCCCGCCGGAGGTCGATGTGAAGATCGACAGTTTCATGCGGTCCCAGTACATCACGGCCACCCGGTGACCATTCAGGACGCGGATCGCGCGACGTGGCGACGGTAGTACCGCCGGCCGTGCAGACGTTGGAAGTGCCATGTCATCGCGGCCAGCGCCCCGCGACGGTGCAGCCAGAAACCCTTGGGTGCGTGGGTAATCGGGGGCCGGCGCCCAACCTCGACTTCGGCGACGACGATGCCTTCGCCGTCGGCCCGGTCTCGGGAGGCCAACACCGTACCGTCGGCGCCGACGATCATGGTGCCGCCCTCGAATCGGCCGGCGTAGTCCAAAGGTAGCCACGGCATGCGGCAGTGCAGCCCGCCCGCGTGCGCCGCGTGCAGCACCGGGGCCCCGACGTAGCCCGCGAACGAGGATGCGGCTCGGCTGGCGGTCGCCGCGTTACGTGCCTCCATCCGGCGGAAACTCGCCCTCGGCCACCAGTCGGGGATCGACCACCAGCCCGAACCGGTCATCGCGAGATCGATGCGTCCACGCAGGCGGTGCACCGTTTGGGTACGCATCAACTCCCAGCAGACCGCGGCACCCACGGTCAACGTACCCGTCTCGATCACCCCGTCGTCATGGCCGCCCACGTAGAACGCGTTCTCCCACATCGTCGGGAGGTCTTTATCGTGGCGGCCGGCGACGCCCCCCGGGGTGACGAGAAGGTAGGCATTGCGGATGTTTCCGTCAGCATCTCGGATCAGCAACGAGCCGCCGATCATGACGCTGTGGCGCTGCGCAAGGCCCAGCAGAAGCTCGGTGGCCTTGCCGTCGGGCGGTAGTGCGGCATCGGCGAGTTCGGGCCAGAAGCCGATTCCGGTGGTGAAGAACTCCGGCAACGCGACGGTATCCGCACCCGCGGCCACCGCCCGTTCGACCAGACGTTCGGTGGTGGCCAGGTTGGCATCGACGTCTGCCGGCACGGCCTCCAGCTGAATTGCGGCACAGCGCATGATGGTCATGCTGCCACAACTAGCTAAGGCTTCAACAGGATCTTCACGTCATCGCCCGGTCGCGACTCGGCGGTGGCGTAGCCCTTGGCCGCGTCGTCCAAAGGCATCGCGGTGGTGAAGATGCCGTCGACATCGAGCCGGCCCGACTGCAGTAGCGGGATCAATTCCGGCCAGGTGCGCTGCACCGGCGCGGTGGTCATGCGCAAGGTAATGCTGCGAATCAGGCAGCCCAAGGCGTTGAGCGGAAACGGGTTCATGTCGTGCACCCCCACGACGGACACGGTGCCGCCGGGCCGCACCGCGTTGAGCGCATCGGTCAGGGATGCATCCGTGGCGACGGCGTCGATCACCGCGTCGGCGCCGCGGCCACCGGTGGCGGCCAGGATGGCCTCGAGCGCCGGAGCTTTCAGGGGCGTCGCACCCCACTGTGCGGCACGCTCCAGTCGGCCATCAACCTGATCGACCGCGAAAACCGTTGCCGCGCCTTGAAACAGCGCGCTGCGCAGTGAGCACAGGCCGACCGCGCCCAGGCCGATCACCGCCACCGTGCCACCGAATGGGATGTCGGCTCGCTGCGCCGCGGCCCAGCCGGTAGCCAGGTTGTCGGTGAGCAGCAGCGCCTGCTCGGTGCTGATGCCCTCGGGCATCTTCAAAAGCTGAAAATCCGCGGCGGGCACCGCGAGCAGGTCGGCCTGCGCACCGCCGAGCACGCCGCCGCCGAAAATCTGAAAACCGGAGTGGCACATCACCGGATCGCGGGTCGCGCATCCGGCGCACGCACCGCAGCCGGTCACCGACGACACCATGACCTGGTCGCCGACTTTGACGTTGCGCACCTCTGGTCCGGATTCGACCACGGTGCCGATGGCTTCGTGACCGAGCGCGATCGGGTCGGGCATCGGAAAGTCGGCCTCGTAGAAGTGCAGATCGGATCCGCAGATCCCGGCGGCGGTCACCTCGACGATCGCTCCGTCAGGCCCGGGAAGCGCTGGATCGGGGCGGGTCTCCACCCGGATGCTGCGGGGCCCATCGACCACTACGGTGCGCATATCGGCATGCTCACTTTCCCTGTCGCGCTCGACCTTTCGTTCTCACGAGAAACTGTGACCAATCGGGCTCGCGCACCGCGGACCAGTATTCGTTGAGACGCCATGGGCTGACGGTGTGGATTTCCCCGTCAGCAGTCTTGAAATAGGAGTGCTTGACGGCAGGATGTGACCACACCATTTTCTTGATCTGTGTCTGTGTCCGCCGGTGCCAATCGGTGGCGGCTTGCGGTTTCGGTTCGATGGAGAGCACGTTGGTTTCGGCCAGCCGCGCCAAGCACTGGTCGATGTAGCGCATCTGCAGTTCGGACTGGAAGATGAGGCTGCCGCCGTGGGCCAGGTGTGTTCCCGGCCCGTAGACAATGAAGAAGTTCGGAAATTCCGGGACGGTGATCCCGAGGTAAGCGTACGGCCTGCTCCCCCACATCTTGTGCAGGTCGGTGCGGTTTCGGCCGGTGACCTTCAGCGGCCACAGCACGTCGGTGTGCCGAAACCCGGTGGCGTACACGATGACGTCGACGTCATGAGGCGCGCCGTCATCGGTGACGATGCCCTGCGGCGTGATCTTGTCGATCGCCGTGCGCACCAATTCGACGTTGTCGCGCTGCAGCGTTCGGAGCCAGCTTCCGTTGTCCTGCAGCGTCCGTTTGCCGCACGCGGGATAGTCGGGCATCACCTTGGCCACGAGGTCGGTATCTTCGCCGACTTGGCTGGTGATCCATTGCGAGAACATCATGTGCGCGGCGGCATTGATGTCGCTGACGGCGTGCTCCTGGTCGGCGTAGTTTGGGTCGGCCTCGGCGGCATCCAGACCCTTGTCCGAGCCGGGCCACAGCACCAGGAAGCGGTACCACCTGCCATAGAACGGGAGATGGCGCATCGCCCAGCGCACACCGTCGCCGACCTCGTCGTGATACATCGGGTTGGGGAACATCCACTGGGCGGTCCTCTGGAACACCGTGAGGTGTTCGACGTCCTCGGCGATCGCCGGGGCGATCTGGAAACCGCTGGCGCCCGCGCCGACAAGCGCGACCCGCTTGCCTTTCAGATCCACCGAGTGATCCCAGGCTGCCGAGTGAAATGACGGTCCCCGGAAGGTATCCGCTCCGTCAAAGCGGGGAAGGTTGGGACGGTTCAGTTGGCCCACCGCAGTGATGAGCGCACGTGCGTGCATGGTGGTCGTCTGTCCGTCGGCCGAGCGCAGCGAACATCTCCAGGTACCGTCATTGTCGTTCCATTCGGCCGCGAGAACCTCGGTTCGCCAACGGATGTTCTCGGCCAGGCCGTGTTTGCCGATGACCTTGGTGAAATAGTCCTGCAGCTCGTATTGCTCGGCGAAGTAGTGTGTCCAGTCGTTGTTGGGTTCGAAGCTGTAGCAATAGAAATGGTTGGCCACATCCACCCGTGCGCCCGGATACGTGTTCTCCCACCATGTTCCGCCGGGGCCTGCGTTCTTCTCCACGATGGTGAACGGAATGTTGGCCTGCTTGAGGCGGACGCCGGCCAGGATGCCGGATTCGCCGCACCCGACGACCAGGACCGGAAGCTCGGCGGCGCGCTCCGTCGGCAATGCGGCGGGGCGCCGGGGGTCGACGCCGTCGAGGTCGAGTTCCTCGGATACCAGCGATAGATAGTCGTCCGGTACGTGCTCGCACGCCGCCCAATCGATCATTTCCCGGATGAGCTGGGGGCTCAGCGGCTGCGGTTCGGGGCAACCGCGGTCCCGATATTCGGCGATCACCGACACGGCTTCGCTGCGGGCCCGCGCCTTGTCCTCCTCCGACATGAATCCCTGGATCTCGTTGAGGAAAATGCCCATCTGTTTGAAGTCGCGGATGAACCGTGGGTCGCCGGTGATGTGGACGAGCGAGAGCAACAGCGTGGGGATGCTGACGTCTGCTAGCGCGGCTGCGATTTCGGGTGTCGACGTGGTGAAGGCATCGCCCGCGTAGCGGCTGCGCATCAAGCCGATCCCTTCCGTGGTTCGAGCGCCAAATTACGCTACGCATCGTTCCGTAATTGGCAGCCCTACGCTACCCGCTCGCTCGGCGCCGGATCAAGGGATCCGGCGCTATAGCTCGAGGCGTCGTCGTCGGGCCCGCGCTAGTTCGAGGGTTCGAAGGGGCCATTCAGCTGAGTTGCTCGAGTTCTGCTCGGGCCTGGTCGATTTGGTCGTAGGCGTAGGTCGCCATCTCAGCGATGGTCATCGCCTCTCCCCTGCGGGCAAGCGATTCGTAGGTCGCCTCACCGAGTCGATCGCGAAGTTGTGCGATCTCAGTGTCGAATCGCGCCACGGCGATGGGGACGGGGAATGCTGCGGCGAACCCGGCAAAGGTGGCCGCCGGCTCGTATCGCCCGAGCCGGTAGAAAACCGCGGCAAGCAAACCGAAGGGGCTGCGGATCATGTATGTGTTGCCCGAGTCGTGATAGTTGCGGATTGCCACGGTGCAGTAATCGAAGAAGGCCAGCGTGTCACCATGCTCCGCCTCAACCAGGCAGATGTTGGCCGAAAGGTGTGTGACGGTGGCGCGGTTTCCACTGTCCTGCGCGATCGCCAGCCCACGACCCAGAGCGGCGAGCGAGCTCGCGGGATCGGCGTCGTGGATGGCCCAACCGTAGGAATGCAGCGCAGACGCGATCACATACGGGTTGCCGGTGGTTTCGGCGGCATCGACCAGACCGTTGCCGGCCTCGATCGCCGCATCATAGGAACCGGTCGCATCCAGTGCCATGACCAGGCAGGCCCTGGTGTAGGGGTCCTTGGTCGGACCGCGTGCGAGGCGATCGCGGCAGCACCGAGCCCACCGTTCCGGCTGGCCGACGGCGACGTAGGGGGCGCCGACGAGTCCTTCGACGCCGTACGCGAAGTGGCCGCTGCGATCGCCGATCACCCTCTGGACGGCCTCGGTGTACCGAATCGCCGGGTCGATTCGCCCGGCCATATAGCAATTCGATGCCATCAAATACAGGGCCGCGAGCCGGGGATGGTCGATCGCGCGTGCCGGCTCGATGAGCTCTTCGGCCCACGCGAACGGTTCGTAGTTCTCGGTCAGATAGCCGAGCCATGCCGCATATATTGCGATCGGGACGGCAACATCCAAATCGCATTGATCGGCGGCCCAGCGGAATGCGGTGCGCAGATTCGTCAGTTCGGAGATGAACCAGTCGTGTGCCTCGCGCTGGCGGGGGCTGTCCCACAGCGCCATGATGTCGGCTTCCCGTCCGGCGAAATAGCGCGCGTGCGCGGCGCGAACGCCGGAGGCTTCACTGCGGTCGGCCAATTTTTGCTCGGCGAACTGGCGGATCGTTTCCAGCATCGAATACCGGGTTCGCCCCGCTGACCGGTCGGCGACCAGCAGCGACTTGCGCACCAGCGTGTCCAGCAGATCCAGGGTGGTGAGGTCATCCGGGGCATCCGCCAAGCCCGCTACGGCGCAGACGCTTTGCAGGTCGAATCCGCCGGCGAACACCGAACACCGGTCCAGCACCGCCTTTTCCGTGTCGTCGAGCAGGTCGTAGGACCACGCGACGGCGTGGCGCAAGGTGTGGTGGCGCTCCAGACCGCGGCGCGAGCCCACCAGCAGCCGAAACCGCTGATCGAGCCGATCGCGCACCTCGCCGGCGGTCATGGTCGCCATGCGCGAGGCGGCCAGTTCGATGGCCAGCGGAATTCCGTCCAAGCGCCGGCAGATTTCCACCACCGCGGCCGCCTCGGCGTCGTCACCCGCTGTGAAGCGCGGCGAAGCATTCTGTGCGCGTTCGACGAACAAGGCCACCGCAGCCGAGTCGACGCCTGCGCCAATATTCAGCGGCGGCACCGGCCACAACTGCTCGTCCGCGATTCCAAGCCCTTCGCGGCTGGTGGCCACGACCTTGATCGTTGCCGAGGCCGCCAGGATGGCCTCGATAAGATCGGCGGCCGCGTCGAGCAGGTGTTCGCAGTTGTCGAACACCAGCAGTCGGACTCGGCCCTCCAGAGCGGCCGCCACGCTCTGGGCCACGCTGCGGCCGAGTTGTTGGGTGATGCCCAGGACGGCGGCGACCGCGTCGGCCACCGCGGCGGGATCGGTTACCGCGGCAAGCTCGAAAAACCAAATGCCGTCCGGGAATTCGTCGACGAGCCGCCCGGCCACTTCCAGTGCCAGCCGGGTCTTGCCGACCCCGCCCACCCCGGTAAGCGTGACCAGCCGATGAGCCTTGACCGCCGCTTGCACCTCGCCGGCCTCGACCTCCCGCCCGATCAGGCTGGTGGGCGCGGCGCGCAGATTGCCCGGGCTCACGTCCAATGCCGTAAGCGGCGGAAAATCGGTGCGCAGGCCCTCCGCTCGAACCTGGAACACCTGAACCGGGGTCGCCAGATCCCGAAACCGACGCGCTCCGAGATCGATGAGGTCGATGCCGCTGACCAGACCCGCTGTCGAGTCGGCCAGGAGGATCTGTTCGCCGTGGCCGGCGGCCATCACGCGGGCGGCACGATTCAATGCCGGCCCGAAGTAGTCGCCGTCACGCAGTTCGGCTTCGCCGGTCGCCATCCCCATGCGCACCGGCAAATCGAGCGCCCGCTGGGCGGCCACCGCGGCATCCACAGCCGATCTCGGCGATGCGAATGCCGCGCATACGCCATCACCGGTGTGCTTGAACAAAAAGCCGCCATGCGCCTCGATCGCCGTCCGCAACACCGCGTCGTGTGCGGCCAACGCCTCGCGCATGGCGTCCGCGTCAGCTTCCCACCGACGCGTCGAACCCTCGACGTCGGTGAACAAAAATGTCACCACCCCCATCGGAGGGGACGCAGGAGTGACGGCCACAGCTCTAACCTCGATCGCCGGCGTTCCCCACGGAACCCCCGTATTGTTCGAGCTCTGCTCGGGCCTGGTCGATTTGGTCGTAGGCGTATGTCGCCACGGCGGCGGTGGTCATGTTCTTCCCGAAACGCGCGAAGGATTCGTAGGTCTTCTCGCCTAGCACCTCGCGTAAGTGTGCGACGGTCGTGTCGAAGTCCGGGTAAGCCGTCGCCGAAAGTGGGCTGGCGGCGAACCCGGCGATGGTGGCCGCAGGTTCGTAGCGCCCGAGCCGATCGAGGAACACGGCCAAGGCGGTCAGCGGCTGCCCGAGAAGCCCGGTGCTGCCCGAGTCGTGGTGATGGCGGATCGCCAGGATCCAGTAGTCCAACGCGGCGATGGGGTCGCCGTGCTGGGCCTCGATGTAGGCGAGATTCTGGGCCGCGTTCGACTCGTTGAAGCTGTTGCCGCTCTCACGAGCGATCGCTAACGCCCGGCGCATAACGTCTAGCGCGCGGTGGGGATCGCTGTTGCGGAACGCGAACCCGTCGGCGGTGAGAGCGAACGACAGTGCGTACGGATTGCGGGTTGCTTCGGCGGCCTCGACGAGGCCCTTTGCGCAGGCCATCGCCTCGTCGACGGACCCGCCAGTCGCGAGTGCGAACACGAGGCTCGACCAGGTGATGGTGTGCGTGTCCCGCCCCCGTTCGAGGTAGGCGGCGCGACACCATTGCACCCATCGCTCAGTCTGGCCAACGGTCATGTATCCGCTCCCCATCCAGCCCTCCGCACCGAACGGCACTTCTCCGGCGTCGGAGCCGACGATTGTCCAGGCGGCGTCGCTGTAGCGGAGGGATTCTTCGACGCGCCCCGGCATCCAGCACAGCGATGCCATTACGCAGAGGGCCGCGAGCCGGGGGTGGTCCAGGGCGCAGGCGGGCTCGAAGAGTTCTTCCGCCCACGCGATGGGTTCGTAGTTTTCGATGATAAAGCCGAGGAAGGTCGCGTACGTGGCGATGGTGGCGGCCGCATCCAGGTCGCCGTGGTCGGTGGCCCAGCGGAATGCGGTGCGCAGGTTGGGCAGTTCGACGGTGAACCAGTCGTACGCGTCGCGCTGCCGGGGGCTGTCCCAGAGGGCGAAGACGTCGGCCTCGCGCCCGGCAAAGTAGCGCTTGTGTGCCTCGCTCGTTTCGGTGGCCGCTCCGCGGGCGACGAGTTGCTCCTCGGCGAATTGGCGGATCGTTTCCAGCATCGAAAACCGGGTTCGTCCGGACGACCGGTCGGCCACGAGCAAGGATTTGCGCACGAGGGCGTCGAGCAGATCCAAGACGACATAATCGTCGATATCTTCGAATCCGGCTACCGCACAGGCACTTTGGAGATCGAACCCGCCGGCGAACACCGAACACCTTTCCAACAAGGTCTTTTCAACGTCGTCGAGGTGGTCGTAGGACCATGCCACCGCGTGGCGCAGCGTCTGGTGGCGTGCCAGCCCGCGCCCGGACCCGACCAGCAGCCGGAACCGCTGGCCGAGACGGTCGCGCACCTCGCCCGGGGTCATTGACGCCATCCGCGAGGCCGCCAGCTCGATGGCCAACGGAATGCCGTCGAGTCGCCGACAAATATCCACGACGGCCGCCGCATCGTCGGCCCGAGACAATGAGAATCGTTGCGCCACATTGCGTGCGCGTTCGACGAACAACGTCACCCCGGCGGAGTCGGCCCCCGCGTCGACGTCCAGCGGCGGCACCGCCCACAACTGCTCGTCGGTGACTCCCAGTCCCTCGCGGCTGGTGGACAGGACAGCGACGCTCGTTGACTGTGCCAAGATCGCCTCGATCAAATCGGCGGCGGCGTCGCGTAGGTGCTCGCAGTTGTCGAACACCAGCAGCCGCACCCTGCCCTCCTGTGCGGCTGCGACACTGTCTGCCACGCTCTTGCCAGGCTGTTGGGTGATGCCCAGTACCGCCGCGACGGCGTCGGGCACCGACGTCGGATCCGCCACCGAGGCCAATTCGAAAACCCAGACCCCATCCGGGAATTCATCACCCAGACGCGAAGCGACCTCCAATGCCAGGCGGGTTTTACCCACACCGCCCACACCGGTCAATGTCACCAGCCGGTGTTCGCGGAGCGCCCATGCCACATCGTCGACCTCGGATTCGCGCCCGATGAGGCTGGTGACCGCGGGACGGAGGTTCCCCGGCGTCACGTCGAGTGCCCTCAGTGGTGGAAAGTCGACCCGCAACCCCGGCGCTCGCACCTGGAATACCCCGATCGGAGTGGGCAGATCCCGTAGCCGGCGCGGCCCCAGATCGATGAGTTTTACCCCGGTGAGCAGGCTCGCCGTCGACTCGATCAGCAGGATCTGACCCCCATGACCGGCGGCCATCACCCGTGCCGCGCGGTTGAGCGCGGTGCCGAAGTAATCGCCGTGACGCAGTTCGGCTTCGCCGGTCGCCAGGCCCATCCGCACCGGCAGCTCGAGGGCCCGCTGGGCGGCCACGGCGGCGTCCACCGCCGCTCTCGGTGATGCGAACGCCGCGCACACACCGTCCCCGGTGTGCTTGAACAAGAAGCCGCCGTGCGCCTCGATCGCCGTACGGACTGCCTCGTCGTGTGCCACCAGCGCCGCCCGCATCGCGTCGGCGTCGGCCTCCCACCGACGCGTCGAACCCTCCACGTCGGTGAACAAAAACGTCACCACCCCCTCAGGGGCGGCAGCCGCAGCGGCGGACACCTTTGCAGAATCTCACAACAGACGCGCGCCTACCTCGCACATCGGCGGAACTCGGCCGCGAACGGTCAGGGGCTCCGTGCTCTTGCGCTGTCGAGAACAATGGGTCCAAGTGGCGACTGCGCGGTGCCGCGGTGCCCGGGATGGATCAGAGGTGGGTGAGAGCCATGGCCTCGTTGCTCATGGCCTGCGGCGGGTTCCTGTTCGCCGTCTTATGGATGGACTTGATTTTCGATGTCCAAGTTCTGCCCTACCGGAAGGTCACGACCGAACTGCCCGAGGACGTGCTCGCTTCCATCGCGGCCTACTACCACCGCGCGACCACGACGTCTCGGCCAATGAGCCGTTTGATCGCGCTCGTCATGCTCACGTTGTTGGTAACGCTGGTGGTGCAGGCAGCGCGCGGGCACGACCCGGGCTGGCTACTGGTGACCTCGGCCCCGCTCGCCGGCATCCCGACCATGTTGGCTTTGACGCATACAGTTCCCGATGCCGTACGACTTGGACATCGCGCCGACAGTCCCTCCGAGCAGACGCGCCTGGCTCGATCGGTCTGCCGAGACCATCTGCTGTGCGCCGCCTGCATGCTCGTGTTCCTCATCCTGTGGGTGGCGAACAGCATCGCCGCCTGACGGCAGTGACGGGTCGTAGTGATAAGGCGCAGGTCAGGACCCGCTGGCCACGTCAGTGCGCCACGTACTAAACTAGAACACGTTCCAATTCGGCGAGCTCCCAGGAGTTGTAATGCACACCCCTATCTGCGACGAACTCGGGATCGAGTTCCCGATTTTCGCCTTCACCCACTGCCGCGACGTCGTCGTAGCGGTCAGCAAGGCCGGGGGGTTCGGCGTGCTCGGAGCGGTCGGTTTCACGCCCGAGCAGCTGGAGATCGAACTCAACTGGATTGACGAGAACATCGGCGACCACCCATACGGCGTCGACATCGTGATTCCGAACAAATACGAAGGCATGGACTCCCACCTGTCCGCGGAGGAGCTGGCCGAGACGCTGCGCAAGATGGTGCCGCAGGAGCACCTCGACTTCGGAAAGAAGATCCTCGCCGACCATGGTGTACCGGTCGAGGACAGCGACAGCGACAGCCTTCAGCTCCTCGGTTGGACCGAGGCGACGGCGACGCCCCAGGTCGAGGTTGCCCTCAAGCACCCGAAAGTGAAGATGATCGCCAATGCGCTCGGCACCCCGCCGGCCGACATGATCAAGCACATTCACGAGGCCGGGCTCAAGGTGGCGGCGCTGTGCGGTTCACCTTCGCAGGCTCGCAAACATGCCGACGCGGGCGTGGACATCATCATCGCCCAGGGCGGCGAGGCCGGCGGGCACTGCGGCGAGGTCGGCTCGATCGTGCTATGGCCTCAGGTCGTCAAGGAGGTCGCCCCGGTTCCGGTGTTGGCCGCCGGCGGCATCGGCAGCGGTCAGCAGATCGCGGCCGCGCTGGCTCTCGGTGCGCAAGGCGCCTGGACCGGTTCGCAGTGGCTGATGGTCGAGGAATCCTCCAACACCCCCGTGCAGCAGCAGGCGTACGTCAAGGCCGGGAGCCGCGACACCGTCCGGAGCCGCTCGTTCACGGGCAAGCCGGCCCGGATGCTGCGCAACGATTGGACCGAGGCATGGGAGCAGCCGGACAACCCGAAGCCACTCGGTATGCCGTTGCAGTACATGGTTTCCGGCATGGCGGTGCGCGCCACCAACCGGTACCCGAACGAATCCGTCGACGTCGCGTTCAACCCGGTCGGTCAGGTGGTGGGGCAATTCACCAAGGTGGAGAAGACGTCGACCGTCATCGAGAGGTGGGTGCAGGAGTACCTGGAAGCCACCAATCGGCTCGACGAGCTCAACGAGGCCGCCTCCGTTTAGCGAGGCCTCGCGCCTAGACGTCGTCGACTTCGTCGTGGCCGGTGAACACTTCCTTTGTCCGGTCCAGCGCGTAGGCGCCGATGTCGATGGAATTGCGGACGATGCCGCTGGCACCGCCGGCGACGTCGCCGCGAATGATGTCGCCGGCGTGTTCGACGATGTCGGAGGCTTTCTCGACGGCGTTGGTCGCGATGTCCCTCGCCGCGTCGACTGCATCTTTGGGATTGAAGGCCATCTCGAGTCTCCTTTATCGCAGGACGGTTGCTACGACTCTAGACGGGGTCCGGCACCACTTCTCGCCGGCGTTGCGCGTTAGTAGTGCACCAATGTGCGCCAGTAGTCTTCGGGAATCTCGGCTCCGGAACGCATTATTCGGGCCAGCCCGATGGCCATCGCGATGCCCAGCAGTCCTAGCCACAGCCCGGCGAGTGCGATGACACCCCACAGCGCCGCGGTGACGGCGGGCCAGGGCGAGAGAACGGCGAGCACCGGTGCGAAGAAAAATCCGGTGCCGATGTACCACGCCGACCCGGCGCGATCTGAGGCCAGCACGAAACGCAGCCAACGCGGCACGACCGGTTCGACGGGCTGACTGCGGTTCACGGCTTACCCGATCATCCTTCGGGCGGGAAGAATCCTGCCCCGGTGAACCATCCGGGCTGCCACCCCTGCGCCCCGAGGCACAACATGGGAAGTCCGTCGGGTGTTTGCGCCGCAGCCTGCGAGCCCGGGCATTTCGCACCGGTCTGCTGGACTCCGTACAGCGGGTACGAAATCACCCAGTATCCGGTGGTAGCCGCAGGGAACTGATTCGGGGGCGGGAAGTGACAGGCCTCGGCCTGGCCGCTGGGCCCGCGCCCGAAGATGAAGCGCTCATAGTTGTCGCACGGTGCGCCCAGCGTGGCTTGATAGTTCATGCCCGGTACGTCGCCGTCGTAGCCGGCGGCCGCGCACGGTGCCAAGCCGATCGTGATGCCCGCAATCGAAGCGGCGCTGAGCAGTTCCCGAATCATGTTCTACCCCGCAAGTTGTCGCCGGTGACCTGCACCAAAGCATATCGGTAGGACCGCAGGCCACAAGACCGTTTCGGCTTGCGGTCGCGATGGCAGGCGTAAGCCCATCGCTTGGCGACTAACCGCGGGTGAAGAACACGTTCCAATTCGCACCCGTCGATCTTGTGTCAACGCTTCCCAACCAAGGTGCGGCAGTGGTTTCCTTGCACAAGGACGACTAGACCACTTCGTCATCGAGGAGCGGGCCATGCCAACCGTCGAGCCATCTGCCAAGCCGGTCCCCAATCTGCCGCCCGGCTTCGATTTCACCGACCCGGACATCCACGCTGAACGGCTGCCGGTGGAAGAACTGGCCGAGCTGCGCCGGACCGCACCGATCTGGTGGAACGAACAGCCGAACGGCGTGGGCGGGTTCGACGACGGCGGCTTCTGGGTGGTGTCCAAGCACAAGGACGTCAAAGAGGTCTCGCTGCGCAGCGACGTATTCTCCAGCCTGCAGAAGACCGCTTTGCCGCGTTACAAAGACGGCACGGTCGGCGAGCAGATCGAACGCGGCAAGTTCGTCCTGCTCAACATGGATGCGCCGCAACACACCCGGCTGCGCAAGATCATTTCTCGCGCCTTCACCCCTCGGGCGATCGAGCGCCTGCGCGCGGACCTCGCGGAGCGCGCCCGCAACATCGTCGCGCAAGCCGCGGCGGAGGGTCGCGGTGATTTCGTCGAGCAGGTCTCGTGCGAACTGCCATTGCAGGCCATCGCCGGGCTGATGGGCGTGCCGCAGGAAGATCGCAAGAAACTCTTCCACTGGTCCAACGAGATGGTCGGCGACCAGGATCCCGAGTTCGCCAACAACGACGCCATCACCGCGTCCGTCGAACTCATCATGTACGGCATGCAGATGGCCGCGGATCGGGCGAAGAATCCGACGGAAGACCTCGTCACCAAGCTGGTCCAGGCGGACATCGACGGCCACAAGCTCTCCGACGACGAGTTCGGTTTCTTCGTCATCCTGTTGGCCGTGGCCGGCAACGAGACCACGCGCAACTCCATCACGCAGGGCATGATGGCCTTCACCGACTTCCCCGATCAATGGGAGCTCTACAAGCGCGAGCGTCCGGTTACGACGGCCGACGAGATCGTCCGGTGGGCCACCCCGGTCACCTCGTTCCAGCGGACCGCGCTGGAGGACTACGAGCTCTCCGGCGTTCAGATAAAAAAGGGCCAGCGAGTCGTAATGGTCTACCGCTCAGCCAATTTCGATGAGGAAGTGTTCGACGATCCGTTCACCTTCAACATCCTGCGTGATCCCAACCCCCACGTGGGGTTTGGCGGCACCGGCGCGCACTACTGCATCGGGGCCAACCTGGCGCGGATGACCATAGACCTGATGTTCAATGCGATCGCCGATGCCATGCCCGATCTCGAGTCGGTCGGCAAGCCCGAACGGCTCCGATCGGGCTGGCTCAACGGAATCAAGCACTGGCAGGTCGACTACCACACCAACGGCGCCGACCAATGCCCTGTCGCGCATCAGGCCCAGGGGTGACAAGCTAGGGACATGCCCACTCATCGAGCCGTCCATGTCCCGTCCGCAGGTGCAGCTTTGGAGCTGGTCGACACCGAAACCAAACCACCGGGCCGCGACGAGGTACGCCTGACGGTTGCCGCGTGCGGCATCTGCGGAACCGACGCGCGCTTCGTCAACGGCGGGTTTCCCGGGATGACGTGGCCGCTGACTCCCGGACACGAGATCGCCGGCAGAATCGCCGAAGTCGGCGACGGCGTACAGGGTTTCGGAGTCGGCGACCGCGTCGCGGTCGGCTGGTTCGGCGGATGCTGCTACCACTGCGCGCAATGCCGCAAAGGCCAGTTCATTCACTGCGAGAACGGCAAGGTGCCGAGTTGGCAGTATCCCGGCGGCTACGCGGAATCGGCGACGGTGCCGGTGAGCGCGCTGGCCCGAATCCCGGACGAGCTCTCCGACGCGGAAGCCGCCCCGATGGGATGTGCTGGCGTGACGACATATAACGCCTTGAGACACACCAAGGCACTGCCCGGCGATCGCGTGGCGATTTTCGGTGTCGGCGGACTGGGCCACCTCGGCGTGCAGTTCGCGCGGGCCATGGGCTTCGAGACGATCGCGATCAACCGCGGTACCGGCAAGGCCGAGGATGCCCGGAAATTGGGCGCCCATCACTACATCGACTCCAGCGCCAACGACCCCGCCGAGGCGCTGAAGGATCTTGGCGGTGCGACGGTTGTCCTGGCCACCGCGGGCAATTCGAAAGCCATGGCGGCCACGGTCGGCGGCATTGCCCCCCAAGGTGAATTGGTCACGATCGGGGTCACGCCCGAGCCGCTGCCGATCAGCCCGGTGCAACTGATCACGCCGGGCGTCAGTATCGTCGGCCATCCCTCCGGCACGGCGAAGGAAGTCGAAGACACGATGCAGTTCGCTGTCCTGACCGGCGTGCGGGCGTGGGTCGAGGAACTGCCGCTGGCGCAGGCCGCAGAGGGCTACGCGGCGCTGGAAGAGGGTCGGGCGCACTACCGCACCGTTTTGACCATGTGACACAGTCGGTGCGTGACTTCCGAGAAAGAGTCCGTGTGGACCATCGGCCCGGCCGACGGTGAGTTGTTGCTGCACACCGGTGTTGCCGGCAGGGCGGCGCGGATGGGCCATCGTCTCACCATCGCGATGACACGCTGGCGCGCGACCGTAAACTGGGCCGACTGTCGGCCCGTCCGCGCGGAACTCGCGGTCGAGACCGATTCGTTCGAAGTGCTGCGCGGTGACGGCGGCGTCAAGGGGCTGTCCGCGGCCGAGAAGGCACTGGTGCGGTCCAACGCCCTGAAGTCGTTGTCTGCCAATCGATTTCGGCAGATTCGCTATGCTGCAGACACCATCGAGGAGACCAACGACGGGTACCGATTGACCGGCGCGCTCCAAATCCGCGGACATTCCCGCGGCCACGTAATCGACGTTCACACACAAGACATCGAGGACTCGTGGCGCATGTCGGTAGAATCCACCATCCGTCAATCCGACTACGGCATCAAGCCCTACTCACTGCTGATGGGTTCGGTCCAGGTCGCAGACGAGGTGTCGCTGACTTTCTCGGCGGTTCGCGCCCACAGCGATTGAGCGTCACTGCCCGGGCATCGTCAGACAATCACGGCTGCGGGTCGGTCGTGGCACGCGGGGCGGAATCAAGGGCCAGATCGCCTGTGTCACCGGGGATGTGCTCCAGTACCCTGGTCAGGTAGGGTTGCCGGCTGCTGGCATCCGACGGCTGTCCGTCGCCGGCCTCCGGTAGTTCCTCCGAAGCGCTCGGCTCCGAAACAGGTTCGCCGACAGGTGGTTTGGTCTGCGGAACCACCGGCTTGGGCTGTGGGGCCGCCGGAAGCGGGGCGACGGCTGTGGCCGCCTCGGCGACTTGAGGCGTGGGCGGGTGCGTACCGTGCTTCGACGTGGCGCCCGCGCTGGCCGGGCCAACGTGGATCCCGATCGCTAGTGAGACCGAGCCGACGAAGGTGATGGCGCCGGCCGCCAGCGCGCTCACGGCCCCGGCGTAGGGCAACTGTCGCTTGTGGGGGGGTGCTGGAACCGGTTCGCCGACGTGCTCCACCAGCTGCTCGTCGGTGAACTCGGTGCTGCGGGCCGCGGACAGCGCCGCGCCGCGCGCGATGGTCACTTGGGCCATCGATTGCACGAAAACCGGTACCGGCAAGGTACTTTCGAGTTGCCAGGAAAGTCCGTCGATGTCGTCGTCTTCGCCTACCACCACAACGCCACCCGGCTGCCATCCATTGCGCTCGAACATGCCGACCAGCCAGCGGGTCAGACCGTCGAAACCGCCGCGCACGCGCTTGGTCGCAATCTGGGCTTCCTCGTCGCACGTGTCGACCATGACGACGGTCGCCCAGTCATGGTCGAGAATGCAGACCGCCGTCTGCTCATAGCCGATGACGGGGCCGATGGCCTGAGCCAACGTCTCGATGGCCTGCAGAAACCGGATCGGAACGACGTTATCGAATCCCGCGTCGGTCAACGCCTCCAATACCAGGGCCGCCTGGGCGGATGCTTCGTCGTTCCACGTCATTCCGATGACACGCACACGGTGCTCGCTTGCCGCCGCCGCCGTGTCGACCCGCAGTAGCTCTTCCACGACCTGTTCGGCGCTGGCCGCACCGCGCGTGCCGGGACCTGCGCGTAGCGACAGCTCCCGGTGGTCCAGGATGGTGCCGTCTGCGCCATGTCCTTCAGCGAGGACCCAGCCAACAGTGGATGGCGTTATTGACAGGCCAAGAACCGTGTCCAAATCTATGCCCCAATCGGCCCCGCGCCTCCGACGCCCTCAGCCACACCGACGCGCACCATGAGGCCGCAGGTGCGGTGATTCGTGAGGGCCGGAACAGACCCGGGATAGCGTGGTCTTCATCGGCTTGCTCCGGGAGAGCCTACGCCGTCGGTGAAAGTCCGGCCGCCCCGGTCGGGCATCGCCGGGGAATCGCCAGATCAACACGGTGGCGCCGATGACCCGGACGGGGCGGCGGGTCCGTCACCGCCGCCCGTCGAGCGGGTGCCGCAGCCGATGCCACGGGGCACCGATTTGGGCGGTGGTCCTTCGGCCACGGATGCCACGCCGCCTTTATCGGCCGGGAAATAATTGCCGGTGTCGCGGTGCGCCGATGGCGTTCAACGGGTCAAACATGCGACGCCTAGTTGGTATGGGGGCGATACCCGCCGCAATCCGCGTCCAAGCCGGTTTCTGGGTGGTTTTCAATAAATGGCGTATCGCATGGGTCCTTGGTGCCTCACGTGCCAAGAGTCGGTGCTGCCTGGTCTTTTGCGGCCGGCGGGTTGGGTCCCCCGCGGAGCGGGTACACCTGGCCCGTCGCCGCCCGGCTGTGTCGGGTGGCGAACTTATGAAGTGAAAAAGTGATGCCGAAACGAGACGCGTTCGCGTCCTAATCGACATTTGACAGAGTCTCACGGTAAATTCCTGTGAGACCACGATCACACTGACCACATCGACAAGGGGCAGGTATGAGAGATCTCAGCGAGAAGATCCGGGCCTGGAGGCGCCGGCTTTTGGTCGGCACAGCGGCGGCGGCCACGCTGCCGGGCCTGATCGGTCTTGCCGGCGGTGCGCCGACAGCGAATGCATTTTCGCGGCCGGGTCTGCCCGTCGAATACCTGCAGGTGCCGTCCGCGGGCATGGGCCGCGACATCAAGGTCCAGTTCCAAAGCGGCGGCAACGGTTCTCCCGCGGTCTATCTGCTGGACGGTCTGCGGGCCCAAGACGACTACAACGGCTGGGACATCAACACACCAGCGTTCGAGTGGTACTACAAGTCGGGCCTGTCGATCGTCATGCCGGTCGGCGGCCAGTCCAGCTTCTACGCCGACTGGTACGGTCCGGCGTGCGGCAAGGCCGGTTGCTCGACCTACAAGTGGGAGACCTTCCTGACCAGCGAACTGCCCGGGTATCTGGCCTCCAACAAGAGCGTCAAGTCCAACGGCAGCGCCGCGGTCGGTATCTCGATGTCCGGCTCCTCAGCGCTGATCTTGGCCGTGAACCACCCGGGACAGTTCATCTACGCCGGCTCGCTGTCGGCCCTGATGGACCCCTCCCAGGGGATGGGGCCCTCCCTGATCGGTCTCGCCATGGGCGATGCCGGTGGTTACAAGCCCGACGCCATGTGGGGGCCGTCGAGCGACCCGGCGTGGCAGCGCAACGACCCGACCCTTCAGGTGGGGGCGCTGGCCGCTAACAACACCCGCCTCTGGATCTACTGCGGTAACGGGACGCCGTCTGAGTTGGGTGGGGCGAACATGCCCGCCGAGTTCCTGGAGAACTTCGTGCGCAGCAGCAACCTGAAGTTCCGGGATGCCTACAACGCGGCCGGTGGCCACAACGCCGTGTTCAACTTCGACGCCAACGGGACTCACAGCTGGGAGTACTGGGGAGCCCAGCTCAACGCCATGAAGCCCGACCTGCAGGGCGCCCTCGGCGCCACCCAGGGCGGCGGCGGATAAACCCTCGCCCGGCTCGTCCACTACTGCGCCAGACGCCTCCGTCGGGCGCAGTAGTGCGTTAAGGGGTGCCCCGGCGGTTTCGTCGTTCGGCGACGAGTGATGCCGTGGCGGCATCTCGTCAGAGCGTCTCGGCCGACGCGGGGCCACGAACACGCCAGAATCGTCGTCATGCACCGCAGGGTCTGCTCGCCCCGTCTGCCGTTGGTCATGCGCTCCTGTGTCGTGGCCGCCAGCCTGGGGATGCTGGTTACGCCGGCTCGGGCCGACCCCACGAGTCCGTTAACCGCTCTGGTGGACGCCGCCGCGCAACGGCTGCAGGTTGCCGAGGCGGTCGCCGCCTATAAATGGAACAAGCATGGCGCCGTGGAGGACCCGGCCCGTGTCCAGCAGGAGTTGGCGAAGCTGGGCGCCGACGCCGTCGTCGAACGGGTCGACCGCGATTACGTCACCCGGGTCTTCGATGATCAGATCAGTGCCACCGAGGCCATCGAGTACAGCCGGTTCGCGAATTGGAAGTTGCATCCGGCAAGCGCTCCGGCTGACTCACCGGAGTTGTCGGCGTCGCGATCAGCGATCGACACGCTCAACCAGACGATGCTGACCCAGATTTCGGCCGGCTGGGCGTTGCTGCACTCGCCGGACTGTGCCGCGCAGCTGGACGCGGCGAGGGACGGCGTCGGTCGGGCCCGTCAATTCGACGACCTCTACCGACAGGCCCTGTCATCGGCGACCCGGTCATATTGCCAGTGAGAGTTTAATTTTTCCTCACCAATTTCTAACGGTCCTATTCTGCCTGCCGAAAAGCCGATTTACGCAGATAGGCGGCATATCTCGCGCAATTTTCGAATAGGTAACGCTTTGGCCACACGTGCCGAAATCCTGGGCATGAGAAATCTCTGCAAACCTCTCGCTAAGGCCGTAATGGTCGGCGGGTTCGTTGCAGCATCGATGACTTCGTCCACGGGCGTGGCGAACGCGGCGACCACCCCCAACTGGGACGCGATCGCGCAATGCGAATCCGGGGGCAACTGGCACGCCAACACAGGCAACGGCGAATACGGTGGACTGCAATTCAAACCGGCCACCTGGGCCCGCTACGGTGGCGTCGGCAATCCCGCGGCCGCATCCAGGGAGCAGCAAATCGCTGTGGCCAACCGTGTTTTCGCCGAAGAGGGCGTGGAGCCCTGGCCAAAGTGCGGCGCCAACTCGGGCCTGCCGATCGGTTTGTACTCCCATCCGGCCCAGGGCATCAAACAGATCATCAACGGACTGATCCAGGCGGCCGTCCCGCACTGATGAAACGCACCCGCGGTCTATGACCCAGCGCCAGGCTGTGTTTGGATCAGCGCATGGAAGGTTCGGCGACTGTTCACATGGCGGCGCCTGCGGCCAAAATTTGGGATCTCATCGCAGACGTCCGCAACACGGGGAAATTTTCCCCGGAAGTATTCGAAGCCGAGTGGGTGGGCGATTCGACCGGCCCGGCCCTCGGTGCAAAATTCCGCGGTCACGTCAAGCGCAACGAAGTGGGGCCGGTGTACTGGACGACTTGCAAGGTCACCGCTTGTGAACCGGGGCGCGAATTCGGCTTTGCGGTGCTCCTCGGTGACCGGGAGGTCAACAACTGGCATTATCGGTTGGCGCCCAGCGGTG
This sequence comes from Mycobacterium sp. NGS56, assembly GCF_059812425.1. Classification (NCBI taxonomy): domain Bacteria; kingdom Bacillati; phylum Actinomycetota; class Actinomycetes; order Mycobacteriales; family Mycobacteriaceae; genus Mycobacterium; species Mycobacterium sp. NGS56. The sequence continues at coordinate 100,119 of NZ_JCALCQ010000003.1, read as the reverse complement.
GCGGGACCGACGTCACCGAGTCCTTTCGGCTCAACCCCGCGCCATGGCTGGGCGTGTATTGGTTGTTCGGCGGCTTTCTGCGCAAGCGCCGCAACGTCCGCGACATGACCAAGACGCTCAACCGCATCAAAGACGTGGTCGAGGCGGGCTGACGCTGGTGAAATCGATCTTCATCACCGGCGCGGGCAGCGGCATGGGTCGCGAGGGAGCAAAGCTGTTCCACGGCAAGGGTTGGCGTGTTGGCGCGGTTGACCGCAACGATGCCGGCCTGACGACGCTGAGCGAAGAACTCGGTGGCGATCGACTGTGGACCCGGGCGGTCGACGTGACGGACAAGGCGGCCCTCGAGACCGCACTGACGGATTTCTGTACCGGCAACAGCGATGGCGGACTCGACATGATGTGGAACAACGCCGGAATCGGCGAATCCGGTTGGTTCGAAGACGTGCCCTATGACGCCGCGATGCGCGTCGTCGACGTCAACTTCAAAGCAGTGCTGACCGGCGCATACGCCTCACTGCAGTACCTGAAGAAGACCCCCGGCAGTCTGATGTTCTCGACGTCGTCGTCCTCGGCGACCTATGGCATGCCCCGTCTGGCGGTCTATTCGTCCACCAAACACGCGGTCAAAGGTCTGACCGAGGCGCTCAGCGTGGAGTGGCAGCGACACCGGGTGCGCGTGGCCGACGTGCTCCCCGGACTGATCGACACCGCCATCCTCACGACGACGACCAACCACTCCGACGACGGCGGCGCGCCGATGACGGCTGAGCAACTGCATGCCAGCGCGCCCAAGAAGGGCATGTTCCGGTTGATGCCGGCAAACAGCGTGGCCGAGACGGCGTGGCATGCTTACCACAATCAAAAGCGGTTGCATTGGTATGTACCGAAGAGCATTCGCTTGATTGACTTGTTCAAGGGTCTGAGTCCGGAATTCGTGCGACGCGGCATCGTCAAGTCTCTACCGGCGCTAGTTCCGAAGCGGCAGTAAGGAGTCCTCGGCTGATGCACAATCGTTGGCTCACAGCCGCGTTGGTCATGGCGACTGCCGTCGTCAGTGCCGCGGGGTGCAGTTCGTCGCAGACGACGCCTCGTCGAGCGGCCCGTCTGACAATCGACGGCGCGACCCATACCACGCGTCCCCCGGCATGCCGCCAAGACCAGATGTATCGGACCATCGACATCCCCGACCACGATGGCGGGGTCGAAGCGGTGGTGCTGCTCAGCGGTTACCGGGCGATGCCGCAGTGGGTGAAGATTCGCAATGTCGACGGCTTCACCGGCAGCTTCTGGCAAGGGGGCGTGGGAGACGCCCACGTTGATCTCGCCAACGACGCGTACACCATCGCGGGCAGCGCGTATGGCATCAACAGCAGCAACCCCAACAAAGTGGTGACCACGGACTTCAAAATCGTCGCGCAGTGCTGACTCTCGAGGTGATCGCGGCCTAGGCTCGAACCACACCTGAGCGAGGGAGGACCAGTGAAGGAACGATTGCACTGGTTCGCGATGCATGGTTTCATCCGGGGCGCCGCATCGCTCGGGGCTCGACGGGGCGACGTCCAGGCCAGATTGATCGCCGATCCGGCGGTGGCCGCCGACCCGGTGCGGTACTACGACGAAGTGCGTGCCCGCGGCAAGCTGGTGAAGGGCCGCGTCGCCTACCTGACGGCCGATCACGCGCTGGCCCATGAGCTGCTGCGGTCCGATGACTTCCGGGTGCTGATCTTCGGATCGAACCTGCCGGCGCCGTTGCGGTGGCTCGAGCGCCGCACCCGCGACGAGCTCCTACATCCACTGCGTGCGCCGTCGCTGCTGGCGGTCGAGCCGCCCGACCACACTCGTTACCGCAAATCCGTGTCGGCGGTGTTCACCCCGAGAGCCGTTGCCGCGCTGCAAGATCGCGTAGAGCAGACTGCTGCCGAGCTGTTGGATCGACTGGCCGGCGAATCGGGTGTGGTGGACATCGTCGGGCGGTACTGCTCGCAGCTTCCGGTCTCGATCATCAGCGAGATCCTCGGCGTGCCCGAGTCGGAGCGACCGCGCGTGCTGGAATTCGGCGAACTGGCCGCGCCGAGCCTTGACATCGGATTGCCTTGGCGGCAGTACCGCACCGTGCAGGAGGGGATCGCCGGTTTCAGCTCCTGGCTCGACGGACATATGCGCCAATTGCGGCTTTCCCCCAGCGACAACTTGATGAGCCAGCTGATCCAGACCGCCGAAAGTGGCTCTGCGGAAACATATCTCAACGACAACGAGTTACAAGCGATCGCCGGACTGGTATTGGCCGCGGGTTTCGAGACCACAGTGAATCTGCTCGGCAACGGGATTCGCATGCTTTTGGACGCGCCCCAGCACCTGGACGCCTTGCGACAGCGTCCCGAGCTGTGGCCCAACGCCGTCGAAGAGATTCTGCGGCTGGAATCGCCGGTGCAGCTGACCGCGAGGATCGCGCTGAACGACGTCGAGATCGCCGGTCGGCAATTACAGCGTGGCGATCTGGTGCTGGTATACCTGGCCGCCGCCAACCGCGACCCTGCGGTGTTTCCCGACCCGCATCGCTTCGATATCGAAAGACACAACGCCGGAAGACATCTCGCCTTCTCCGGTGGCCGGCACTTCTGCCTGGGTGCGGCCCTTGCCCGTGCCGAAGGCGAAGTCGGATTACGGACTTTTTTCGACCGCTTCCCCGAGGTGCGCGCCGCGGGGGCCGGATGCAGGCGCGAAACGCGCGTGTTGCGGGGATGGGTGTCGTTGCCGGTGAACCTGGGGCCGGCCCGTTCGATGGCCGCGGTGGACGGCTGAAGCCTCGCGCGGCGTGAATCTGGGCCCCGTCATGGGCCCAGGCGCGCGGAACCTGGTTGACAGCCGGGCTGCGACAGAGTTTTATTTGCCGCTATGACAGAGGTGTCTATGATCGCGGTCGAGGAGGTCGTACGCGGGCTGTGGCAGGCCCTTTCGCGACGGGATTGGGAGGCGATCAAGACCTTCCTGTCCGACGACTGCCTCTACGTCGACATGCCCGTCCCCGCTTTGGCGGCCCGCGGCCCGGACGACATCGTCAAACGCCTAAAGGTGGGGCTCGAGCAGTTGGCCGGCTACGAGAACCACACCGGCGTGCTGGTGTCCAACGGCTCCGACGTGCTCTACGAGCACTCCGAGACATGGACGTTCGCCACGGGCGAGCAGGGCGTACTCCGATTCGTGACGGTCCACAAAGTCCTCGACGGCAAAATCACTGTCTGGAAAGACTATTGGGACTTCAACAGCCTGGTGGCCTTCGCTCCCCCGAACCACTTCGAGGCTTTGGCAACTGGGGATACCAGCTGGGTGTTCGACGCCTCAGCGCTGGTCTGACGAAGCCCTTTTCAGGAGACGCGGACCTTCGGTCGCCCGCGGCGGTGAAAGGCAACTCTGTGGCTAGGACTCGGCCAACCGCTTGAGGGACTTCAGGGTTTCGGACAGCGTGCGCCCGACTTGGCGCACTGCGATGCGGTCGGCGATGTAGCCGAGCAACCCCCCTGGCGCCTGGTAAGACAGCCGGAACGTCACCTTCGTTTTGCCCTCGGTGGCATCACGAAGCCTGATCCTGCCGCGCAGCGTCACCCCGGTGATACCCACCCAGGCGATATCGCGGCCGTCGTCGAATTCGACTACCTCGATCAGCCCGCCCACCGGCACCGAGCCGATCTTCCAGTGCACGGTGTAGCGGGCGCCGATACCGGCGGGGATCTCGTTCGACGACTCCCACCGCTCGAGGTTCGCCATGAACGACGGGTAGCAATCCGGGTTGCTGACGATTTTCCAGACCGCGTCGCGGTCGGCGTTGATGACGCAGCGGCGTTCGACGCGCATCAGCCGATCACCGGGAATCGACGTTCGGCAGCCAGGCGGTCCACCCCGCCCTGGAGGCTGGCCATCACCTTGTCGTGCACGGCCTGGTCATCGCCGTCGACCTCGATCGGCTCCTGCACTTCGATGACGATCTTCGTCGGCAGCGGAATATGCCCCGCCAGGTCGCTGATATTGAGGCCCCACGGCAGCGCCAGCGAAATCGGGATGCTCTTGAGCCGTAGCAACTTGTCCGCCATCAGCAGCTTGGCCAGCCACTGGCCCCGGTTGAGGAACAGCGCGCTTTCCTGGCCGCCCACACTGGCGACGGGGACGATCGGCACGCCGGTTTCGCGGGCCAGCTTTACGTAGCCCATGCGCCCGTCGAAGTCGACCTTGTGGCGTTCCCACGAGGGCCGGAACACCTCGTAGTCGCCACCGGGATAGACCAGCAGGGCCGCCCCGGATTCCAGTGCGAGGCGGGCGTTTTCGGGGTTGGCGGCGACGGTCCCGAACTTGCGGAGCGAGCCGAGCGGCGGTGCGGAGACGACGAGGTCGTGCGCCAACTGGTAGAAGGGCCGCTCGACGCCGAAGTAGGAGCAAAACGCGAGTGTGAAGACGAACGTGTCCGGAGGCACGTTGCCGCCGCTGTGGTTGCCGACCAGCAGCACCGGGCCCTCGGGCGGAATCCGGTCCAGGCCCCGCACGTCGGCCCTGAAGTACAGCGACGCCAGCAGCCAGGTACCCGGAAGCTGGTCGCGGATGTAATCCGGATCCCGCTGGTCGAGGTCGGCTTTGGGCACCCACGACACGACCTTGTCGCGGGCCCAACCTAAGACGTCCCTCGCGGTCGCCATAACCGCAGGTATACCCCCGCGCCACCGGGGGTCAAACGCGGTAGATGCGCTTGGCGTTGTCCCGGGCGATGAGATCGACGACCCGGATGGCGTCGGCCTCGCTCCAATCACCGCGATCCACAAATTCCTGTAGCACGCGATCAATACCCCTGCGCCACAAGACTGCACCGAGAAAGTGCAGTTCCGGGGGGCCGAATCCGTCCGACGAGTAGAGAATCTTGGAAAACGGCGCCATCTCCAGCAGTCGCGCGAGGAAGGCCGGCGCCCGCGCCCCCAGATGGTTCACGCTCAAGCCGCCGTCGAGATACACGTTGTTGAACGCCTGCGCCAGGTAGCCTGCCTCGCGCTCGTAGGGATAGCAGTGCAGCAGCACAATCGGTACTTCCGCCGTCTGTCGCAGAAAGTCAATCAGGAGAAGCGGATTGGCCTTGAGCAGATCGCAATCGCGGTCACCGAATCCGACGTGGAATTGCAGCGGCTTGCCCAATCGCAGCGCCTGGTGTAGGCCGAACCGCAGCAAAATCCGATCCTGCAGCCGGGTGGCGCCGCGCTCGCGCCACCTGTTGGCTGCCTCGGTGACCTCCGACTTCGACGGCTCACTCAGATCTCCGTCGAATCCCCCGCGGTAGGCCAGTATCGATTTGGTGGCGACGGCGCCGCCCGCGCGCCGACGCAAGACCTCCTCGAAGGCCGTCGCATAATCACCCGGCCCTTGCGCCGCCTGCTCGGCCACCTCCTCGAGACGAACGATCTCGTGCGCGTGGTTCCCGGACAGCCCAGCCACCTCGGTCACCCCGGCGACTCCACCGCCGCCGATGCCGGTGTCCACCAGCCAGTCACTCACGCCGGCGACCGGCAAGAACAGTCGGGCCAGTTCGTCTTCGTCGCATTGGCTTCGACGCTCCCAATAAGACTGTGGATCACAGTGTTTGGGCAGACCCAGGACGGCGGCGCAATGGGCTCGTACGGCGAACCCCAGTTGTGAGTCGAAACCCGGATACCGGATGGGCTCGGTGTCGCCCTCGTTGAGCGCATTCTCGAATCGCTGCCGGTCTGCGGGCGCCAGCCAGCAGCCGTGCACATGCTGATCGATCAGCGCCACGTCACCGATGTGTTGGGCCAGCGCGTTGTCGGAGATCATTGTCGACGCCGTCACAGACTCCAGGCCATGCGGAACTTGTCCGCCAGCTGCTCGGGAGCCAGCTTCCCGTAGCGCTGCTGCTCGAGGCGGCGAACCGCCACCACCATGTCGACCACCGGATCGCCCAGGATGCGGCGCATTGCCTCCGAACGGTCAAGTGCCGCGATCGCTTCGGTCTGCGAATCGGGCAGGCGCACGACACCGTCGCGCTCACGGTCGGAATCGGACAGCAGGGCCGGGTCGATGGTGATCTCGGGCGGCAGTGTCGACTGGCACTTGATCCCGTCCAGGGCCAGGCCGAGGATGGCCGCCGACGCCAGGTACGGGTTCGCGGATGGGTCGACGATTTTCACCTCGACATTGCCGCCGCGCGGGCTTCCCGGTCCGCCGCTGACGAATCGCACTGCGGCCTCGCGGTTTTCGGTGCCCCAACACGCGTAGGCGCCGGCCCAGTTGCCGGGCCGCATCCGCAAGCCGGAGACGATCGATCCGCTCAACACGCCCTGGGCCTCCGGCAAGCCGCGGACAACTCCCGCTATCGCGCTCTGCCCCATCGTCGTCATCCCCCGGGATTCGGGGCCGTCGGAGAACAACGGGACCTCGGCCTTTGTCAGTGAAAAGTGTTGATGTGCACCGGATCCGACGCCGTCGGCGAAGGGTGCGGGTGACAGGCTGATGCGCAGCCCGTGGCGGCGGGCCGCGCGGCCGATAATGAGCCGCATCAGTATCAATTGATCGGCCGCGGCAACCGGGGGCTGCGGCGACAGCGAAATCTCGAACTGGTTGGCGCCGTACTCCGGGTGGAACTGTTCGATCGAAATGCCGGCTCCTGTCGCCGATCCGATCACGTCTCGCATGAACGCCTCGTGCTCCAGCACGCCCGCCAGGCCGTACTGCGCCCACAAGGTCGACGGCAGCGGGTCGCCGTCCGGGCCGACCAACAGGAATTCGATTTCGTGCCCGATCGCGGCCTCGATGCCGGATTCGGTGAGCGCGGACTCGATCCGCCGCAATGTGCCCCGGCTACACGTGGGAACCGGCGTTCCGTCCTGCTCGAAAAAAGCAGCGGGCGCCCAAGCCAGGCCGTCACCGACGATGCGCAACGCGGACAGGTCGATGCGAAGGCGTTGGTCGCCCACCACGCCCACCTCTGCGGTGAAGGCGATGCCGGTCTGATCGATGGCGAACGCGTGCCATGAAGGGCTGGCCCCCAGGCCGGGATCGGCGAACGTGTTCGTTCGCCGGATCGGAACCGTCTTGGCCAAGGTCAGCCCGGCGGGATTCACCACGGTGCCGATCACCGTGTCGACGCCCTCGGCCTCCAGCTGGGCGATGGCCGCTGCGGCAAGCGGTGTGCCGGTCATGGCAGCCATTCTCCCAACCTCGAACCGCTCCGGTGCGGCGAACGGCGTCACCCGTGCCGGTCAGTTCTGCCGGCCGACGAGTTCGGCGACGAACCGATCGAGGAAGTCATCCACCGGCGCTTCACCTACCGGCCGGATGACGAACTTCGTCAATCCCGCCTCGATGTAGGCGTCGAGTTGCCGGTGCAGCTGATCCCACCCGGCGGCGATCAGCTCGGCGGGGTCACGGTCGGGGCGGCGCCGTCGTACCGCCGCGGCCGTTTCCGCGGGCAATTCCTTGTCGTCGACGACGGCTAATGAGATGCCGTAGTGGTCGGGCTCGATGCTGCGACCGGCTTGCGCAGCCGCCCGTTCGATCGCTTCACGCCCGGCCCGCGCCTCGGCCGGGGTGAGGAAGCTGCCCAGCCAGCCGTCGCCCAACGCGCCGATGCGTCGAAACGCCGCCGGCGCCGAACCGCCGACCCAGATGTCGAGCGGCGGTGTCGGTCTCGGGGCGACGGCCACATCGGTGACGCGGAAATACCGGCCGGTGAACGTCGCCGACTCCTCGACCAGCGTCGCGCGCAGCAACTGCAAAGACTCGTCGAACACCGCCGCGCGTTCGCCGTCGGGCACCACGAAGAGCTCGCGTTCGGCCGGTATCGCCGAGCGGAGACCGAAGACGGGGAGCACCCGTTTCGGCGCGACGGCGGCCAGCGACGCCAACTGCTTTGCCACCAGCACTGGATGCCGCCCTGGCAACACGGCGACCGATGTGCCCACCTTCAACCGCATCGTGCGCGCGAGTGCGTACGCCATGCCGACGACCGGATCGACGGCCGGGGAATACACCAGCTCGGAGAACCACAGCGAGTCGACCCCGCCGGCCTCGAGGTGATCGACGATGGCGGCCAGCTGATCCGGGGCGGTGTCCGCACCGAGTCCGACGCCGAACCGAATCTTCACGGCTTCATCCTCCATGCCCGTCGTTGCGTACGTATCGCAACACGGCGGTGGCGCCGTTTGTGCCCGCGAACGTCTGCTGACTATGCGCGGCTGGGCAAGGTCAGCATGCAGGCCTGGCCGATGTCCAGTGTCCGCAGCATCCGCCCCATGCCCAGCCACAGGGCACAAGACAGCGCCAGATCGGCGAGCAGCTCCTCGGAGAAGTGCTCGTGGCACCGGCTCCAGAAGTCCTCGTCGTAGCGCAGCTTGGTGTGCTCGGTGGCGAAGCGGTGCGCGAATTCCGCGGCCAAGCGCTCCTGTTCGCTGTAACCCGGCCAAGTGCGCCATTCCGTTGCGTGGTAGTACAACTGCTCGTCGACGCCGGCGGCGGGCCCGTCGGCGTCGCGGGTGTTGAGGCAAACGGTGCATTCGTTGTGGTGGGCGATCACCGCGCGCGCTAGTTCGCGCGTCCGGATCGGCAGTCGGTTCTTGGTGTAGACCGCCTGGCTGAACTTGGCGATCGCGCCGCCGAGATCAGGCGACTTCGTGGCCCAGCTGTAGACGTCGTCGTCTGCAAATGTTCCGATTCGGCTCATGGCGTGATGGTACGCCCGCGGCATAACCCTGAGTGGGGAATGCCGGCGAACGGGGCATCGCCACCGGTTAGCGAGCGGCCGACGGGATCGCCATGGTCGGTTGCTCGTCGTCCCAATCACGTTGCGCCAGAACTCGATGCGCGACGCGATCCAGCGCCGCTTGCACCGTGCGGCGATCCGGGCGACCGTCGAAATCCGGTGACCGGGCGAGCTTGTCGACGAGCCAGGCCAATAACAGTGAGTGCACGTAGGCGACTTGTTGTCCCCCTGCCTGGGTCAGCCACATCTGCTCGCCGTCTCGCTGGGCGTAGCCCGTGGAGACCAGGCGCGCGAACGTCGGCTCCAAAACCTCGAATGGGATGCGCAAGTAGTCGGCCATGTCGGTCAACCGAGCCGTCCCATACATTCGCGCATACCGGTTGATGCGCAGCACCCCCCACAACCCGGCCACGTCGAGCCGGCAATCGGGCCGCATCGCAATGCTGCGGAGTCGCATGCCGGGAACGCCGCGCAACACACGCTCGATTGCGTTCTCCAGCATCTGGTCGGGTGTCTGGGTGTTGGGCATGCCGAAGGCGTCGCCGAGATCGATTGCGCTGTCGTGCATTTCCCGGAGTGGAACCTCCCGCAGGAACAATGCCAGCACGAACCCAACCAGCGCGACCGGAACCGCCCATCCGAACACGTGCGTGAGCGACTCGGCGTAGGCGCCGACGATCGGGCCGGCCATCTGGCGGGGCAGGCGGTGCAACGCGTCCGGTGACGCGGCGGCCGCGGCCGGGGCGCGACTGGCCGCCATCGCCGGCCCGATCCGGCTGTGCAGGAAGTTTGTGAACAGCGAACCGAATATGGCGGCTCCGAACGAGCTGCCGATCGTGCGGAAAAAGGTGACCCCGGAGGTTGCGACGCCGAGGTCGTCGAAGCTCGAGGTGTTCTGCACAATCAGGACCAGGGTCTGCATGCACATCCCGATCCCGGCGCCAAGAATGACGAGGAACAACGATTGGACGAAAGTGGATGTCGACGGGTCCATCCGCGACATCAGAAAGAACGCTCCCGCCATGACGGCGGTGCCGGCGACGGGGAACACCTTGTATCTGCCCGTGCGGCCGACGATGACACCGCTGCCCATTGAGGTGGTCAGCATCCCGATCACCATCGGCAAGGTGCGCAAGCCCGACGTGGTCGCCGAGACACCGTCGACGAACTGCATGTAGGTCGGCAGGAACGTCAGGGCGCCCAGCATTGCGAACCCGACCACGAAAGACAGCACACAGCAGACGGTGAACACCGAACTCCGGAACAGCCGGATGGGCAGGATTGGCGCGGCGGCACGGCTCTCCACCCAGGCGAAAATGCACAACGCGATCACCGAGCCGATGAACAGGCCGATGATCATGGGCGATCCCCACGGATAGGTGGTCCCGCCCCAACTGGTGGCGAGTGTCAGGCCGGCGGCGCCCAGGCCGACGAACAGGATCCCGGTGTAGTCGATGACGGGTCTGGTGCGGCCGGTCAGGGCCGGGATGGCGGCGGCGGCCACAAAGAAGACCACGACCGAGATAGGCACGTTGATCCAGAACGCCCACCGCCAGGTGAAGTGGTCGGTGAAGTAGCCACCGAGCAAGGGACCGATGACGGTGGTGACGCCGAACACCGCTCCCATCGCCCCTTGGTAGCGGCCGCGGTCCCGCAGCGGGATCACCTCGCCGATCAGGGCCATGGCGGTCACCATGAGCCCGCCGCCGCCGAGACCTTGCAGTGCGCGCGACGCGACCAGCATGCCCATCGAACTCGAGAGCCCGCACAGCACGGAGCCGGCGACGAAGAACACGACGGCCGCCTGGAAGACCCGCTTGCGGCCGAACAGGTCACCGAACTTGCCGACGAGCGCGGTGATGATGGTCGACGCGAGGAGGTAGCTGGTGACTACCCACGATTGATGGCCTGCGCCACCGAGATTGGCGACGATGGTCGGCAACGCGGTCGCCACGATCGTCTGGTCCAGTGCGGCCATCAACATGCCGAGCAGGACCGCTACGAAGATGAAATTGCGTCGCTGCGAGTCGACCGCGACATCGCCGGCTTGTGAATCCGAAGCGGGACCGGCCGGAGCCGCTGCTGAAGTCGCCCTCGTCATGCCTGCCTTCCCACGGCGTTCGATGGTAATGAGTGCCCACGGTCAACCGGTGGCAACCAAAACCGCCGCAGGGTGGCGTCCTAGGGTCAGCTGGGTGGCCGTGACACGCACTGCGCCGAGTACAGCTCCACGCCCAGCTTGTCCATCAACTCGAGCTGGGTCTCGAGGTAGTCGATGTGCTTTTCCTCGTCGGCCACGATGTCCTCGAAAAGGGTCGCTGTGGTGGAATCCTGCTTTTCCCGGCACAGGATGATGGCCGGCTTGAGCCGCTCCATCACCTCGTATTCGATCGCCAGGTCGGCCTCGAACTGCTCGCGCAGCGTCTGGCCGATGCGCAGTGAGAACAGGCGCTGGTAATTCGGCAACCCGTCGAGCAACAGGATGCGGTCGGTGATCGTCTCCGCGTGTCGCATCTCGTCGAATGACTCGGCCCGGGTGTGCTCAGCTAACTCGGTGAAACCCCAGTTGTCCTGCATCTTGGAGTGCAGGAAGTATTGGTTGATCGCGGTGAGCTCGCTGGTCAGTTGCTCGTTGAGCAGACGCAAAACTTCCGGATCCCCTTGCATTGTCACTCCTATGGTGTGAGCGGCTGTCGTGTGTGGCCGCGCCGGTGCGCTGGGCTGGAGCGCACAAAACCTGGGCGCTAGCAGCACTTTGCCACGCCCGGATGGAATGTTCTAGCAAGGTTTGGCTGCACTCAGTGACGTGCGGAGCCGAGTAAGTCGGCCCTTGGTTAGGTTAGACTGCGCTAACGAACTTAGGTTAGACTCCACTAATAAGCGGCATGCGTTTCGGCCTGATCGCCATGACTCACAGTCGGCGACGAACCGCAGACGTTTGACCGAACGACGAAGGGACGCGGACGTGCGGGAGGTGCGCTGATGTACGTGTGCCTCTGTGTTGGGGTAACCAACCAGACCGTGTGCGACGTCGTGGCGCAGGGCGCGTCGACCTCCAAGGAGATCGCCGCTGCATGCGGGGCCGGCGGTGACTGCGGCCGCTGCCGACGCACCTTGCGTGCCATCCTCGCCGACTCGGCCAAGTTGCGAACGGCTCAGTCGGTTTAGCGCTTGTTGAAATCGGCCAGCGCGGCCGCGTTGGCTTGCGCACCCATCAGTTCGGCGAAGTGCGCGTTTTCGCGGGCGGTAGCCGCCACGATCTCCGGGCGAACGGGTTCCATCATCGTGTGCTTGACGGCCATCAGGCTCGAAATCGGCCGCGAGGCAATAACTTCGGCGTGCTGACGGGCCTGCGCCATTAGCTCGTCGGGTTCGCAGACGCGCCAGACGAGGCCCATTCGCAAAGCCTCGTCGGCATCGACCCATTCCGACGACATCAACAGCCACGCCGCGTTCTGGCGGCCGACCAACTGCGGCAATAGATACGACGAAGCCGCTTCGGGCGCCACGCCCAGGCTGGTGAACGGGCACTTCAGGCGGGCGGTCGAGGACATGAACGCCAGATCGGCGTACCCGAGGATGGTGGCGCCGATCCCGACGCCCACGCCGTTCACCGCGCAGATCAGCGGCTTGGGAAACGCACGCAGCGCGTCGATCAGTCCGATGAAGCCGTGCTTACCCGGTGTGAAGCCCGGGTCGGTGATACGAGCCTGCATCTCGGACAGGTCGGTGCCGGCGCTGAAGCCCCGACCCGCGCCGGTCAGCAGCACGACGGCGACATCGGGATCCTCGGCGGCGGCCAGCAGCGCCTCGGCCGCGGCGTCATAGAGGGCTTCGTTGAACGCGTTGAGCGCCTCCGGCCGGTTCAGGGTGAGAGTGCGCACCCGTTTCTCGTCGTCGATCTGCAGCGTCACGCCAGCAGCCTAACGAGGCTAGCCGTTGCTGTAGACCCGGGTTGGGGCGATCAGCACCACGGCGCGCCGCTCGGAAGCCATCACCCGGTCGTACTCGTCCCAGTTGTCGTGCGTGCCGCCCGCGGCGGTGAACACCTCGCGGAGCAGCAACCGCAATTGATCTGCGTCCGCCAGCCAGGGCTGGGCATCGTCGGGACCGACCAGTTCGGCGCGGCCCTCGACGGTCGCCCACTGCCATCCGTTGCGGAAGGTCACCGCCAGCTGCGGACGAGCGCGCAGGTTGGCCAGCTTGACCCTGCCGTAGGTGGTGAAGGCCAGGGCTTGTTCGCCAGTCGAAGGGTGCGTCAGCAAGCCCACGTTGACCAGCGAAGCCTGCACCGTCCCGTCGCCCCGGACGGTGGATATCACCGCCAGGCCGCTTTCTCCTTTGGCCAATGCGACTGCGTCGTCGAGTGTTGTCATGAGCGGCCCTCAATCCCGGAACGGTGTTTCGAATACGTAGCGGCTCGTCGGCACGGTGTCGATGTTCTCGTTGGCACCGAATGCCGTTGTGCTGGCGACCATTCGGCCCAACCGATCCTGCAGGTCGTCGTCATCAGAGGCTCCGAAGAATGCCTTGAGGTCGGTGATGGCCTCCTGCGGGAACAACTCCTCGACGATGCCGGCGATTCCCGGCGCATTCGGCGTAAGCGTCCGCACCACCCAATTCTGGGTGTAACCGAACGTCGACTGCGTTTCGATGGCGACCGACGTGTGGTCACGTTGCCAGCGATCCAGCCAGTCCGCCTGATCCATGCCGTCGGGACGGCGCAGCAACGCGATGTTGGCCAAACCCGGTGTGCGAGCACCGGACTCGACAGCCGGGGCGCTCAGTGGGACCGATTCGGTCACCAGATAGGCGGCCAGCTGTTCGCATTCCTGGGCGAGGAATTTGAGCGCCGCCGCCGTTTGGTCGCCGTAGCACTGTTGGGTCCACATGCTCACCACCGCGGCCACGGGTGGGTTCAACGTTGTCAGTGTCATCAGCGAGTGACGCACAGCGCTGTCACGAACGTTCACCTGCAGCCCGGCGAAGCCCAGTTGCAGCAGCGCGTCGGCGACGTGACCTCGTTGCCGGGCACACCACGCGTCATCCGGTTCGGCGCGCATCAGCACTGCGATGACCTTCTCCATACGCCGAACTTACAGTCGCTGCGGGCCTACTTCACCAGGCGTACCTGATGCTCGTTGCTGATCAATCGGCCGATGAGCCCGGCCAGCTGGCGGTAGGACTCGTCGCGCCCGCTCGACGAGCGGAAGACCAAACCGATCCGCCGGCCAGGGCGGGGCGCGGCGAACTGCGCGAGGCCCAGGCGGCTTCGGGACGCCTCGACGGGCACCGCGCTCTGTGGAATGAGCGTCACGCCCAGGCCGCCAGTCACACATTGGACCGCGGTCGCCAGCGACGCCGCCCTGGTGTTGGCCAGCTCGGCTCGCACCCCGGCCTTATGGCAGACGTCGAGTGCTTGATCGCGTAGGCAGTGGCCCTCATCCAGCAATAGCAGCGGCAGGTCGGCCAGGGCGGCGGCCGGCACCCTGCGCTTGCCCGCCAGCGGGTGGCCCGGGGGCAGGGCGAGCACGAAATCCTCGTCATAGATCGGGATCGCGCTGATGCCGGCGCCCTCGGCGGGCAGGGCGATCAGGGCCGCGTCCAACGCGCCCTCCCGCAACACCGCCAACAGCCGTTCGGTGTGGTCTTCGGTCACCCGCAGCGTCAGCTCCGGCAGTTGCTCGGCGACGCCGGCCAGCACCGTCGGCAGCACATAGGGCGCCACCGTGGGTATCAGGCCCAGCCGCATGCCGGCCCGGAGTGGGTCCGACGAACCCGCGGCAGCGGCGCTGAAAGCGTCCGCCGCCTCGACGACGGCCTGGGCGCGCGGGAGCAGTTGCATGCCTTGTGTCGTCAAGAAGACACGCCGGGTAGAGCGCTCAATCAGCCGGGTGCCCAGCCCGGCTTCCAGAGCCGCCAGCGCTTGCGACAACGTCGACTGACTTACGCTGAGAGCTGTTGCTGCACTGCTGAATTGCCGCTTCTCGGCTACCGCGACGAATGCGCGCAGGCCGGCGATCGTGGGTTGATAACTCTTATCGGCCATACCTATAAACCTAGTGGGAAATATCACCTTTACTTCAACTAGCGTACGCGGCAACATGGGAAAGGAAAGCTAATCTTGATTAAATCCAGACAAGGAGCGACATGCCTCTGCTGACCATCGGCGACCAGTTCCCCGCCTACGAGCTGACTGCATTGATCGCGGGCGATCTGTCCAAGGTCGACGCCAAGCAGCCTGGGGACTACTTCACCACCATCACCAGCGAGGACCACGCCGGCAAGTGGCGCGTGGTGTTCTTCTGGCCGAAGGACTTCACCTTCGTGTGTCCAACCGAGATTGCCGCCTTCGGCAAGCTCAACGACGAGTTCGAAGACCGCGACGCGCAGGTGCTCGGCGTTTCGATCGACAGTGAGTTCGTGCACTTCAACTGGCGTGCACAGCACGACGACCTGAAGAAGCTGCCCTTCCCGATGCTCTCGGACATCAAGCGGGAGCTGAGCCTGGGCACCGGTGTGCTCAACGCCGACGGGGTAGCCGACCGGGCGACCTTCATCGTCGACCCGAACAACGAGATCCAGTTTGTTTCGGTCACCGCGGGTTCCGTGGGCCGCAACGTCGAAGAAGTGCTGCGTGTCCTGGATGCGCTGCAGTCCGACGAGCTGTGCGCGTGCAACTGGCGCAAGGGTGACCCGACCCTGGACGCCACCGAGCTGCTCAAGCAGTCGGCCTGATTCTTTACTGATCGCATAAGGTCGGGATTAGGAGGCGAGATGAGCGTAGAAAACCTCAAAGAAGCGCTGCCCGAGTACGCCAAGGATCTCAAGCTCAACCTTGGCTCGATCACCCGCACGACCGAGCTCAACGAGGAGCAGTTGTGGGGCACGCTGCTGGCCAGCGCCGCGGCGACCCGGAACATGCAGGTGCTCACGGAGATTGGGGCCGAGGCGGCCGGCATCCTGTCCGCCGAGGCGTACAACGCGGCGCTGGGAGCCGCGTCGATCATGGGCATGAACAACGTGTTCTACCGTGGCCGGGGCTTCCTGGACGGCAAGTACGACGATCTGCGCGCGGGGTTGCGAATGAACATCATCGCCAACCCCGGTGTGGAGAAGGCGAACTTCGAGCTGTGGTCCTTCGCGGTGTCGTCGATCAACGGATGCCCAGATTGCGTGACCGCTCACGAGCACACCCTGCGCGAGGCCGGGGTCAGCCGCGAAACCATACAGGAGGCGTTGAAGGCCGCGGCGATCATTTCCGGCGTGGCACAAGCGATCATCGCCGCCCAGACGCTGGCAACCGTCGGCTGATCGCACCGTCGTGACCAGTCCCGTGACCCAACCCGCCTGGGTCGAGCACGCGATCTGGTGGCAGGTCTATCCCTTGGGGTTCGTGGGAGCATTCCCCACACCGCAGTCAAGCGAGCCGCCGCAGCCGGAGGAACATCGGTTGCGGCGGCTCGTCGACTGGCTGGACCATGCCATCGAACTCGGGGCGTCGGGCATTGCGCTAGGACCCATCTTCGCCTCGCGCACACACGGTTACGACACCACCGACCACTACCGCATCGATCCCCGGCTCGGTGACGACGCCGACTTCGACCACCTGGTCGCCGAGGCACATCGCCGCGGACTGCGAGTACTCCTCGACGGCGTGTTCAATCATGTCGGGGAGGACTTCGCACGCTACCGCGAGGCGGCCGATGACGAGCGAGCCGCACGCTGGTTTCGCGGACGCCCCGGTCGTTTCCACACCTTCGAAGGCCACTCCGGGCTGATCACCCTCAACCACGACAACCCCGAAGTCGCCGACTACACGGTCGACGTGATCGCGCACTGGTTGGGTCGCGGCGCCGACGGCTGGCGTCTCGATGCTGCTTACGCTGTGCCAAAACACTTTTGGTCCTCAACCCTGAAGAGGGTCCGCGAGCGCTACCCGGATGCCTGGTTCGTCGGCGAACTCATCCATGGCGACTACGCCGCGGACGTACGGGCCGCCGGCTTCGACTCCGCCACGCAATACGAGCTGTGGAAAGCGATCTGGAGCAGCCTTAATGACGGCAACTTCTTCGAACTCGACTGGGCGCTGCAGCGGCACAACGACTTTTTGACCACCTTCTCGCCACTGACATTCATCGGCAACCACGACGTCACCCGCATCGCCAGCCAGCTGGAGACCGCCGCACACGTGCCCCACGCGCTGGTGCTGTTGCTGACCATCGGCGGGGTGCCCAGCGTGTACGCCGGTGACGAACTCGGCTTTCAGGGATTGAAGGAAGAACGCTTCGGCGGAGACGACGCGGTACGACCCGAGTTCGGCTCTCCCCCAATGCAACTGGATGATCGAGGCGTCGAAATTTGGCGGTTGCATCAGTATTTGGTCGGGCTGCGGCGTCGCTACCCCTGGCTGCACGCGGCATCGACCACCGCACGGCTGCTCAAAAACCGGCACTACGTGTACGAGACGCGCAACGGCGACGATGCGCTGCTGGTGGTGCTCAACATCGACGACGAGCCACTGCGCATCGCACTACCAGAGCTGGGCACGGCGCGCGCGCAGGTGGTCGGCGGTTCGGCGGCCCCGCCGCAGGAGGTCGTCGACACCGTCACGGTCGAGGCACAAGGCTGGCGGATCTTGAGCCCGGCCTAGGGACGATCGCGAGCGCGGTGTAGCCGGGCGAAGCGGGTCGGCCCCATCAGGTTAGGGACGATCGCGAGCGCGGTGTAGCCGGGCGAAGCGGGTCGGCCCCATCAGGAATTCGTCAGCCGTTCCAACGTCAGCCGGTCTTGATGGCCGTCGTAGTACTTGTCGAGCACCGCGATGAAGTCCTGGTTGTCCTCGGTGGCCTGGGTGAACAGCGTCATGGAGGAGCGCAATTTGAGGTCGTCCGGCGAGCCGAAAATCTGCCCTATCGATCGCCCCTGCACCGAGGTGACCAGCCGCGAGCACTCATGCAACCGTGGCCCCAGCAACTCATGGCGCAGGTATGCGCGGGCCTCGTCGAGCGAGCCGATGCCGAAACGGGCGGCCATCGCGCTGCCGCCCAACCCGCGCAGCTGCGGAAAGACGAACCACATCCAGTGTTTGCGCTTTCGCCCGGCACGTAGCTCGTCTATGACATCGCCGTAAACCGGATCCTGCGCTTCGACAAAACGCTCGAGATCGAAAGGGTCGCCTGTCGATTCCATATGACTACGGTTGCACATATGGCGGTTCGACGACGAGTGCCCAAACTGCGGGATCTGGCGCCGCTGATGCAATTCAAGCGGCCCCGGTTCAACGCGACCAGGCGCCGCCTCGACGCCGCCTACACCATCGAGGATCTGCGAGCCATCGCCAAACGCCGCACTCCCAAGGCGGCGTTCGACTACACCGACGGCGCCGCCGAAAACGAGCTGTCCATCGAACGTGCGCGACAAGCGTTCCGCGACATCGAATTCCACCCGACAATACTGCGCGACGTCAGCAATGTCACCACGGGCTGGGACGTGCTGGGCCTGCCGGTGGTGTCGCCGTTCGCGATCGCGCCCACCGGTTTCACCCGATTGATGCACACCGAGGGCGAGATCGCCGGCGCGCAAGCGGCGGCCCGCGCGGGGATCCCGTTCTCGCTGTCCACGCTGGGCACCTGCGCGATCGAGGATCTGGTCACCGCCGTCCCTCAGGGCCGAAAGTGGTTCCAGCTCTACATGTGGCGCGATCGCGAGCGCTCGATGGCGCTGGTGCAGCGCGCCGCCGCCGCGGGATTCGACACGCTGCTGGCGACAGTCGACGTCCCCGTCTCCGGTGCCCGGCTGCGGGATAACCGTAACGGCATGACGATCCCGCCCACGCTGACACTGCGCACCGTGCTCGACGCGGTGCCGCACCCGAAGTGGTGGTTCGATCTGTTGACCACCGAGCCGCTGGCCTTCGCCTCACTGGATCGTTGGCCGGGCACCGTCGCCGAATACCTGAGCACGATGTTCGACCCGAGCCTCACCTTCGAAGACCTGCAATGGATCAAGGCGCAATGGCCCGGCAAGCTCGTCGTGAAGGGGATCCAGACACTCGAGGATGCGCGCGCCGTCGTCGACCGTGGCGTCGACGGCCTTGTGTTGTCCAATCATGGTGGGCGCCAACTGGACCGGGCCCCCGTCCCTTTTCACCTGCTGCCCGTTGTCGCGCGCGAGCTCGGGAAACACACCGAGATACTGGTGGACACCGGCATCATGTCGGGCGCCGACATCGTCGCCGCCATCGCGCTGGGGGCCCGCTGCACGCTGGTCGGGCGCGCCTACCTCTACGGCCTGATGGCCGGCGGCGAGGCGGGCGTGAGCCGCGCGATCGAGATCCTTGCCAGCGGCGTTCTGCGGACCATGGCGCTGCTCGGGGTCACCTGTTTAGCAGAGCTGTCACCCCGGCACGTCACCCAGCTCACGCGGCTTGGTCCTGTTTCGCCGCCAGCGTAACGCTCTGTGACGGCCGCCTCGCCGGCGCCGAGATTGCCGCTAGGGCTGTGATTTGCGCGCCAACAATGACCATGGCGGCAGTCTCGATGCGTTCGCCGCGATTGCATCGGGAACAAACCGGCGCCGAGCTGGGTTAAGCGCATCAGACTCAACTTTTGGAGGATTTGATGGCTGAAGCCAAGTCGGTGCCGGTGCTGTTTGTCACCGACACCATCGTCTTGCCCGGAATGGTGGTGCCGATCGCGCTGGACGACGCCGCCCGCGCGGCGATCGACGCCGCTCAGGCGAGCGACTCGGGGCAGCTGCTGATCGCCCCCCGGCTCGAGGACCGGTATCCGTCGCACGGCGTGATCGCGAAGATTTTGCAGGTCGGACGCATCGCCGGCGGTGGCACCGCCGCGGTGGTGCGCGGTGAGCGCAGGGCCCAGATAGGGGCGGGAGCGTCCGGACCCGGTGCGGCGCTGTGGGTCGAGGTGACCGAGGTCCCCGAGATCGAGACGACGGAGGAAATCAAGGCGTTGACGGCGGAGTACAAGAAGCTGCTGTTGGCCATGCTGCAACGCCGAGAAGCCTGGGAGATCATCGATTACGTCAACCGACTGACCGATCCCTCGGCGCTGGCGGACACCTCCGGGTACGCCTCCTACCTGACGAACGCTCAGAAGCGGCAGTTGCTGGAGACCGTCGATGTCGCCGACCGGTTGCGCGTGCTGATCGATTGGACCAGCGAGCATCTCGCCGAAGTCGAGGTCAGCGACAAGATCGCCGAGGACGTGCGCGAGGGCATGGAAAAGACGCAGAAAGAGTTTCTGCTCCGCCAACAGCTCGCCGCCATCCGCAAGGAACTGGGCGAAGGCGAACCCGACGGGTCGGATGACTACCGAGCCCGCGTCGAGGCGGCCGAGCTGCCCGAGAAGGTGCGCGAGGCCGCGCTGCGCGAGGTCGGCAAGCTGGAGCGCTCCAGCGACCAAAGCCCGGAAAGCGGCTGGATTCGCACCTGGCTGGACACCGTGCTCGACCTGCCCTGGAACGTCAAGAGTGAGGACTCGACGGATCTGAAGGCCGCGCGCGAGATCCTGGATGCCGACCACCACGGCTTGGACGACGTCAAGGACCGCATCGTCGAGTACCTGGCCGTGCGGGCCCGCCGCGCCCAGCGCGGGCTGCAGGTCGTCGGTGGACGCGGTTCGGGCGCGGTGATGGTGCTGGCCGGTCCTCCCGGCGTGGGCAAGACGTCGCTGGGTGAAAGCGTGGCCCGGGCGTTGGGTCGCAAGTTCGTGCGCGTCGCCCTGGGCGGCGTGCGCGACGAGGCCGAGATCCGTGGGCACCGTCGCACCTACGTGGGCGCATTGCCGGGCCGGATCGTGCGCGCGATCGGTGAGGCGGGATCGATGAATCCCGTTGTGCTGCTGGACGAAATCGACAAGGTGGGTTCCGACTATCGCGGCGACCCGAGTGCGGCGCTGCTCGAGGTGCTCGACCCCGCGCAGAACCACACCTTTCGCGACCACTACCTGGATCTGGACCTGGATCTGTCGGACGTGGTTTTCCTGGCCACCGCCAACGTGATTGAAAACATTCCGTCGGCGCTGCTCGACCGCATGGAGTTGGTGCAGATCGACGGTTACACGGAGGACGACAAGGTTGCCATCGCCCGGGACTACCTGCTGCCCCGGCAGCGAGAGCGGGCGGCTCTGACCGAGGATGAGGTCGCGGTGACCGACGCCGCGTTGCGCAAGATCGCAGCCGACTACACCCGCGAGCCTGGGGTGCGCCAGTTCGAACGGCTGCTGGCCAAGGCGTTGCGCAAGGCGACCACAAGGCTGGCCTCGGAAGCGAACGGGGATCCGGCGTCGCTGACCATCGATGAGCCCGATCTGGTTGACTTCCTGGGCCGCCCGCGGTTCATGCCGGAGTCGGCCGAGCGCACCGCGGTGCCGGGCGTGGCCACCGGGCTGGCCGTTACGGGCCTCGGTGGTGACGTGCTCTACATCGAGGCCGGGGCCACCGACGGTGAGCCGGGTCTGCAGCTGACGGGTCAACTGGGTGACGTCATGAAGGAGTCCGCGCAGATCGCGCTCTCCTACGTGCGCTCGCACGCCACCGACTTGGGTGTCGACCCTAAAGCGCTGGACCGGCGCATCCACGTGCACGTGCCCGCGGGAGCGGTGCCCAAGGACGGCCCATCGGCGGGGGTCACTATGGTGACCGCGCTGGTGTCGATGGCGACCGGAAGGCAGGTCCGTTCCGACGTCGGCATGACTGGCGAGGTCACGCTGAACGGGCGGGTGCTGCCGATCGGCGGCGTGAAGCAGAAGCTGCTGGCAGCCCAACGCGCTGGACTGTCAACGGTATTCATCCCGGCGCGCAACGAGCCGGATCTGGACGACGTGCCAGGCGAGGTGCTCGATGTGCTGGACGTGCGGCCCATGGCCGACGTCGCCGAGATCGTGGCCCAGGCGCTGGAGCCGGCGGCCGACGCCGCCACGGTGGCCGCCTAGCTACTGTTAAATGCCTGTCGAATAGGCCTTCCTAGTGGCCCCCGGGGATTGCCAAGAGGTTTTGGCTTCCCCGGACCGGGGGTAGTCACAAGCGCAGAGGCAAAGCCAGCCGAGGGGGGTTTGACCTCCACCCGACGTCAAAGGACGTTTGGTGACGAACAACAAATCAGGCCGTGAAGCCGCTGAACGGGCAGTGAGCGGCCGGACAAGGAGTTCATCGTGAGGTTGAACAGAATAGCTGCTAGCGCCGCTATTGCGGGCGCGTTGACGTCGGGCGCGTTGGGAGTCGGCGTGGGGTTTGCACAGGCCGACCCCAATGGCCCGAACGTTCCGGGGCCAAACGTGCCAGGCCCGAACGTTCCTGATCGGGATGGACCGGGTCAGGGGCAATGGATCCCTGGGCAGCCGATTTGTAACGGTGGTCCGGGCGTCAACTGCAACGGCCCGGGCACCCCGCTTCCGCCGGGGCAGCGCGGATTCCCGCCGCCAGGCCACTTCAATGACCCGATTGGCTACGGGTACCCCCCGCGCTGGACGCCGCCGGGTCAGCCGGGCGACTACCCGGTGGTATTCAACCCGGACGCACACCAGTGGGGTGTGTTCCTGCCTGGTGGTCAGTTCGTGGCCTACGCGACCTAAAACCGCATAGTGAGACAGCCGCCGCCCTGCGGCGGCTGTTCTCGTTTGCGGCAGAATCCAAGCTATGAGTGACTTCAGGAATCTGAAACGGCAAGTCGTCCATCGCGTTCAGCGGCTGTTGGTCAATCCGGTGGGCCGCAGGTTACCCATGACGATGCTGGAAACCACGGGGCGCAAGAGCGGGCAGCCGCGTCGTACCGCGGTGGGCGGGCGCGTCGTGAATAACCAGTTCTGGATGGTTTCCGAACATGGCGAGCACTCGGACTACGTCCGCAACATCAAGGCGAATCCCGCGGTCCGGGTGCGGGTTGGCGGGCAGTGGCGTAACGGCACGGCGCACCTGCTGCCCGACGACGACGCGGTACAGCGGCTCGGCGAGCTGCCGCGATTGAACAGCGCGGCGGTACGCCTAATGGGCAGCGACCTGCTGACCATCCGCGTCGATCTGGACTGATGCCGCATGGCCTACGACGAGGATCTGGCCAATCGCATCCGTGAACTCCTCGGCTCCGAGCCCGGCGTCGACGAGAAACGCATGTTCGGCGGTCTGGCGTTCTTGATCTACGGCAATATGTCGGTCGCCGTCAGCGGCCAGGGCGGACTGTTGGTGCGGGTGCGGCGGGAGGACACCGATAAGCTCATCGAGCGTGCCCATGTCAGCCCGATGGTGATGGCCGGCCGCGAGACCCGGGGCTGGCTGCGCGTCGAGGCCGCCGGGGTGCGGACCAAACGCCAGCTGCACAGTTGGGTGAACCGCGGAGTCGGCTACGCGCGCAGCCTGCCGCCCAAGTAGCGTCCGGTTTGCTCGCCCAAAGCGCGGGTACGCGGGTGCCTATGGACAAGCGGGTGCGACGGCTGCTCGATGTTGCCGGTACCACGTACGCGGCCCAGGCGCGGATCACCATGAGCGACAAGCCGATGCCGCTGTTCCAGCTCCTGGTTCTGTGCATGCTGGCCAGCAAGCCGATCGACGCGGGCATCGCCATGGCCGCCGCACGTGAACTGTTCAGGACCGGCCTGCGGACAGCCAAAGCCGTGCAGGAGGCCGACCGGCAGACCATGATCGAGGCGTTCGGGCGCGCGCACTACGTTCGCTACGACGAAAGCTCGGCGACCCGCCTCGCCGAGATGGCCGACCGTGTTTGTAATCAGTATTCCGGTGATCTGCGCCGGCTGGCAGATCGCAGCCACCGCGACCCGGCGGCGGCCAAACGAATGCTCAAACAATTCAAGGGAATCGGTGACACCGGTGCCGATATCTACCTGCGGGAAGTTCAGGACGTGTGGACGTGGGTGCGGCCCTACTTCGACGACCGCACCACCGACACCGCCAAGCAACTTGGCTTGCCCGGGGAGCCGAAGAAGCTGGGATCGCTTGCGCCGCAAGCCAATGCCCGCCTTGCGGCCGCGCTGGTCAGGGTGTCGATGGACGACGATGTGCGTCAGCGGGTGACCGGCTGAGCGGCCCGTGACCATACGCATCGGTACCTCGGGGTGGTCGTACAACCACTGGGTTGACGTGCTGTATCCCACCGGGACGCCGTCGGGACGTCGGCTCGCCCGGTACGTCGAGGTGTTCGATACCGTCGAGCTGAACGGAAGCTTCTACCGCTGGCCCCAGGACTCAACCTTCACCGGCTGGCGCCAACAGCTGCCGAAGGGCTTTACCATGTCGGTCAAGGCCCATCGCGGCTTGACGCACTACCGCAGGCTGGCCTCACCCGAGCCGTGGATCGAACGGTTCGAACGCTGTTGGCGTCTGCTGGGTGATCGGCACGGGGTGCTGCTCGTGCAATTGCACCCTCAGCAGCAGCGCGACGACGCGCGCCTGGATTCGTTCCTGTCCCTCATGCCCGAGTCGATCCGCGTCGCCGTCGAATTGCGTCACCCGACGTGGAACGACCCTGCCGTGTTCGAGTTACTGGAACACCGACGCGCGGCCTATGTGGTGATGAGCGGCCTCGGGCTCGAGTGCATCCCCCGGGCGACCACCGATCTGGTGTACATCCGGATGCACGGCCCGGATCCGGAAGCCAATTATGCCGGCTCGTATTCCGACAGCGACTTGCGGCGTTGGGCCGGCCGAATCGCCGAGTGGGACAGTGACGGCAGGGATGTGTGGATGTATTTCAACAACGACCTAGGTGGCCACGCGGTCCGCAATGCCCTGGCCTTGCGCGAGCTGGTGAGCTGAGCGCGCACGAGTAGGCTGGAATCCTTCGAAGAAGGGAGCACCGATCATGGCCGGCTCGACCAGCTTCGTCATCGTCGGCGGCGGACTCGCGGCTGCTAAAGCCGTAGAAGCATTGCGCGATAACAACTTCGATGGTCATATCACGGTGTTCGCCGACGAGGAGCATCTGCCTTACGAGCGGCCCCCGCTGTCAAAGGAGTACCTGGCCGGCAAGAAGTCGTTGACTGACTTTACCGTGCACAACTCCGACTGGTATCGGGACAACGACGTCGATCTGCGGCTCAGCGCCCGGGTGACGGCCCTGGACGCCGCCGGCCACACCGTGGGTCTTGCCGACGGCGCTACCGTGCGCTACGACAAGCTGCTACTGGCCACCGGATCCGCCTCGCGACATCCACCGATACCGGGTTCGGACGCCGGCGGCGTCCACTACCTGCGCAGCTACGAAGATGCGGTGGCGTTGAATTCCGTTCTGGCCGAAGGGGCGTCGCTGGCCGTTGTGGGGGCCGGGTGGATCGGGCTGGAAGTGGCCGCCGGTGCCCGCCAGCGTGGCGTCGACGTCACCGTGGTCGAGGCGGCCAGGCAACCACTGCTGGCCGCACTAGGCGAAACCGTCGGCGACGTGTTCGCCACTCTGCATCGCCAGCACGGTGTGGATCTGCGGCTCGAGACCCAGGTCGAGGAGATCACCCATACGGACGGCGCGGCGAGCGGTTTGCGCATCCGCGGCGGGGCGACCATCGCGGCCGACGCCGTGCTGGTGGCCGTTGGCGCCAAGCCGAACACCGAACTCGCCGAGCAGGCCGGGTTGTCCATGGGTGACGGCGGGGTACTGGTCGACGCGTCGTTGCGCACCAGCGACCCCGACATCTATGCCGTTGGTGACATCGCCGCGGCCGAGCACCCGCTTTTCGGCACCCGGATCCGCACCGAGCACTGGGCCAACGCGCTCAAGCAGCCCGCAGTCGCGGTGGCCGGGATGCTGGGTACGCCAGGCGAATACGCGGAGCTGCCGTATTTCTTTACCGACCAATACGACCTCGGCATGGAATACGTCGGGCACGCGCCCAGCTTCGAGCGGGTGGTGTTTCGAGGCGACGTCGACGGGCGCGAATTCGTCGCGTTCTGGCTCGATCGTGACGACCGGGTGCTAGCCGGGATGAACGTCAATGTCTGGGATGTGCTGGACGACGTCAAAGCCCTGATCCGGGCGCAGACTCCGGTCGACGTCGACAAGTTGTGCGATACGCAGTCATCGCTGGCCGACCTGCCCAGCGTCAGCTGACAGTTTGCACGGCGTCGGAATCGTCAGCGCTGCGCTGCACGGGGGTCCACGTCCCGTCGATGACGTCGGGTGGGTATTGCACCTGTAAGCGTTCGCGCTCGGTGCGTCGGCGTTTGATCCGCAGCCGCGCATCGCCGGGCAGCGTGACCAGCTCGTTGCAGGTCAAGTAGTACATATCGTCGACTTCATCGATCAGATCCGCCTCGACCCGCAGGGAACCCAAGGCGCGCAACGTCATCCGGAGCTCATGTGTGAAGCGCATCG
Source organism: Mycobacterium sp. NGS56 (assembly GCF_059812425.1). Taxonomy (NCBI): domain Bacteria; kingdom Bacillati; phylum Actinomycetota; class Actinomycetes; order Mycobacteriales; family Mycobacteriaceae; genus Mycobacterium; species Mycobacterium sp. NGS56. Next base: position 74,029 of record NZ_JCALCQ010000003.1, on the reverse strand, counting down.
TGGTGTCGTGGGCCAGTTCCCGCGAGCCGCGGGCGTTGGCGGCCAACCGATCGTCATGCGACAGCAGCGGCGCGGGCTGTGCGGCGGCGGCAGCCGCGGCGATCAGCAACATTGTCGGGTCGTCGGCAAATGTGGTGCTGGCCAGTTCGGCCTCCCCCGGTCCGCGGTGCCCGATGCGCGCGACGGCGGCATCGACGGCGGCCGCGGTCGTCGGCGACAACGCGCGAATGCTCGCGAGGTTGCCCTCCTTCGCCAGCGCACACAACGGCGGGTCGGCACGCAGCGCGGCCGCCAACTCGGCGATCTCGGTGGCGACGAGATCGCTGTCGGTGATCATGCCCATCCCGGGCACACCGCGCCGGGCCTGGCTAAGCACCGGCGTTGCGGCGCTGACGCCGGCATCGATCAACCACAGCGCGTTCAGGATCCAGCCCTGATGAATGCGGTCGCGCAGCAGCCGCAGCCGAACTTCCAGCGCCGCCTCCGGCAGCATCGCCAGTTGGCCGGCGTCGAGGTGCTCCGCGGTGGCGGCGGCGCCGTATGCGCGGGTGTCGGCCCGCAGATGGCGCAGCGCAGCCAACGACCGTCCCGCGGCAACCGCCTTGGCGACCGAGCCGAGAGCTCCGCCCGCCAGGGCCGGCTCGCCGAACGGCAGCGGATCCCCGACATGGGGCCGGCCGACCAGAGCGTCGCGGGCGACGGCCTCCTGGTCCCAACCGGGCAGCTGAGACGCGGCGACCAGGTTGACCGACACCCCGACATAGGCGCGGTGACCGAACACCGCAATGGCCCTGGTGCCCCATTCCTCGTCGACCGCACCCCCCAACGCGAGCACGTGACCCAACACCCGGCTCGCGGCGCGCAGCCCACTCAATTGCACGTCCAGCGTTATCGGCGTCAGCGGTCCGGGAAGCGCCTCATTGAGGGCGGAGCCGCTGAAGATGGGAAACCGAGGATCGATCTGGTCGTCGAATTCGCCCTCGATGCCTTCCGGTGCCGCGCTGTGCGTGTCGACAGCCGGCCGTCGATGGTGCGGCAGCACCTCCACCGGGAGCGCGAGCCGTCCGCCGTGGTTGATCGCGCCCGCGGTGTCGAGTCGGCGGCCGACGAGTCCGCGTGCGGTGTCGGCGACCGCGTCGACTGCCTGCCAGCCGAAATCGAATGACCAATCCTCTTGTGCCGCCGACACATTCAGTTCCGGGATCAATTGCGGCCAGCTGCGCACCCGATGCAGCCGGGACCGCGGGTCGGTCGCCCGCAACATGCGCCACGCGGTGATGAGATTGACGGTGTCCGGGCTGGCGAGGTCAACCACGCCGGTGCGGTCGGTGTTCAACGCCAGAACCACAAAGCGCATCAGATCGTCGAGGTGCAGCACACGGACGGGCTGAGCCGAGGCTTTGGCGTGAACCAGGGTGGCGACGGTACGGCACACCATCCAGTCGAGCTGGCGACCGACCGGTGGTGCGATCCGGACGACCACGGTTGGGCCCCAGCTCGAGACCACCAGGTCTTCGGCCGGCCGGTACAGGTCGGCCCGGCCCGCGGCCTGGGACACGAACAGCAGCCGGGAACCGGCGCGGGCGGCCGCGTCGGTCACCCGCGCGAGGCCGTCCATGTCCGCGCTGCCGGGGGCGGAGGGGTCGATGGGCGCCAGGTGGATCACCGCATCGGCTTCGTCGGTCAGCTCACTCAGGACCCGGTCGCTCAGCGACGCGCAAACAAAGTCGACGTTGCGGTCCAGGCACGGATGGGGAAGCTCAGCAATGCCGGTAACGGTGTGGCCGGCAGCGATCAGCTGCCCGGCGACCAGCCGCCCGAGTGCGCCGGTGGCGTCGGTAACCAGGATGTGCACCTGGGCTCACCTCCCCCAACCCTCAGTCCTCAACAATAGGCACGCGGGCATGGGCTACGCGACCGTCGGTCCGGTAACGGTTCGGCGACCTTGCGTGATGTGTCCGGCCCGGCTATCGCAGCGCCGCGCTGCCGTCCGCGGCGACGGCAACCTTGGCGCCACCGATATCTTCGCGCACCGACGCCTGCGCCGTGGCGCGATCGGTGATCACGGCCAGCGCCCGCGATCCGCCGGGGGTACGCACGGCCAAAAAAGCCTTCTCGGGCTCGCCGCCGCGGTCGAATGGCGTCGTCCAGGCTTCGACGGTGCCGACACCTTCCCACTCCACGACCGCGTCGGTCGTGGGCTCCCGGTCGACAGCCACTTGCGCGTCGTCCCAACGGAATTCGGCAGGCGGCTCGGTGCTGTAGACCCCGAAGCTGTGTTTCGTCAGGTACCCGCCGTTTGCGGTGATCAGGCCGCGTCGACCCGGATTGGCCACCAGCAACTCCGCCATGGTGGCGATCGAATGCATCACGTAGTTGCTCCACGGCCCGCCCGCGAACGTCAGCCCACCGGTGACCGTCAGCGGGCGGGCGGGATCGTCGAGGCTCAGGCCGAGCTCGGACGCCGCCACCTGTACCGCGGAGGGGAAGCAGGAGTACAGGTCGACGTAGTCGATGTCGTCGATTCCCAAACTGGCGAGTTCCAGCACGCGCTGGCCGGCGATGCGGATCGCCGGCGAGCGGTGCAATTCATGGCGCTCGGCGATGGACGGCGTGTCGTGGGCGTCGGTGCCAGCGTGCGGGAACACCCACCGCTCGGCGGGGATCTTCAGCCGCGTCGCCTCCCCGACCGAGGTCAGGACCAGCGCCGCACCCTGGTCGACCATGTTGTTGGAGTTCATCAGCTTGGTGTAGGGCCAACTGATCATCCGGTTCTGTGGGCTCACCTGACTGATCTCGTCGGCTCCCGACGGTTTGCGGATCCAGGCGTTCGGGTTGGCCACCGCCACGGCGTTGAACCGTGCCCACAGCGCCGCGATGCGCCTGAGGTGATCGTCGATCGACTCGCCGTTCGCGATCCGAAGCGCCTCCTCGAACATCGGGTAGACGTAGGCAGGCCGATCGAGAGAGATCCTGATTTCGGCGTCGCCGGCCATCGGGACGTCGTCACCGCTGACCTTGGCCATCGGGACCGAGTGGTCCTGTTCGGTCCAGACCAGCTTGCCGCCCTTGGCCCGCAGGCCCCGCCTGGTCCGCCAGGTTTCGGCGCCGGCCAGCAGCACCACGTTGGCGCGGGCCCGCTGGATGTCCAGGCAGGCCTCGTTGACCAGCGACTGCGGCACGTTGCCGCCCACGGGGCTGTAGAGCGTGGTGAAGTCGGAGGCGCCGATCCGCTGACCGAGCAACAAGCCCGGGTCGCGGTACTGAGCCGACAGGATGTTGACGATGCGGATGGAATCCACGGCTTCGATCACAGCGGCATCGGCAGCTTGCCGTGCAGCGCCAACCATCAGGTCCATCGGCTCGACCGAGCGGGTTTGCGGGTCGATCTCGTCGCGATGGTTGACCTGGCCGTAGCCGATCAACACCGGGGTCCTGGGGTCGACACTCATGGGAACGAATTTAGCGTGGCTATGAATCTGGCCGTCGCGGCGGGCCTCGCCCGTGCGTGGCGCCCGGGCAGGTGAGGTTGTGCGTCGACCGCTAGGCGATGTCCGCCGGGACGGACAGGACTCCGTCGTCGATCAGCCGCTGGATATCTTCGGGGTGCATTCCCAGCAGGCTTCGGCAAATCTCCACTGTGTCCTGGCCGGGCAGCGGTGCGGGGGCCTTCCGGGCCGCCGGGATGTGGCGAAACGGCGCCGGGCCGGTCTCGGCCGGCAACGGATTTTCGATCAGCGGATGCACCATGGGGCTGTAGACGTTTCGCGCGATCAGCTGCGGATCCTCGAGCACGTCCGGCGGACGGTTCATGGGCCCGGCCGGGACGCCGGCCGACTGCAGCAGTTCTGCCGCCCGCAGAGGCGTGCGCGTGCGGGTCCAGCCGGAGACCAGCTCCACCAGCTCGCCGCGATGGGACATCCGCGCTTGGCCGGTGGCGAATCGCGGATCGTCGGCCCACTCGGCATGGTCGAAAACCAAAGTGGCGCGGCGCCATTCATCGTCCGATCGAATCGAGATGACGCACCACTCGTCGTCTCCCGCACAGGGGTAGACCGCATGCAGGCTGGTGTCCTCGCGGATCTGAGCGACGCCTGCGGCCAACGCCGCCTCGGTGACATAGAGCGTATCGAGCTGGTTGACCACGACTTCGGCCTGCGAAACGTGCACGTGGGCCCCCCTGCCGGCCCGGTCGCGGTGGATCAGTGCCGCCAGCGCCCCGATCGCCGTGACCCGCCCCACCACATGGTCGGGAAAGACGGTCGTCGCGTCGTAGAACTCATGTCTGCCCGTGTTCGCCTGGTCCTGGGTGCCGTCGGACGTCCAGAGCCCGGTGACGCCGGTGCTGGCGCGGACCAGCGGTCCATAGCCCAACCGCGCGCTCCACGGCCCGGTATCGCCGAACGCGCTGCTTTCAGCGAGCACGATCCGCGGGTTGATGGCGCGCAGCTCATCGAAGGAAAAGCCCAGTGCCGTAAGCGTTCCCGGCTTGAAATTGGCGAACACCGCGTCGGCCTCGGCCACCAGGCGGCCGAAGATCTTCTTGCCCTCGGCGCTGCGCAGATCCAGTCCCAATCCCCGGTTGTTGCGGTGCGTCCAGGCGAACGATTCGCTCATGGCGTCGCCGATCCGGGCCTGGCGCAATCCGTCCGGATAATCGACGCTTTCGACTTTGATGACGTCGGCACCCAGGTCGCCGAACAAGCGGCTCAGCTCGCCACCGGCCACGATGATGCCCAGATCCAGAATCCGCAGCCCGGCGAAGGGATAGTCGCCGAGCCGGCCCGACGACGACGGCACCACCGCCGGGCTGCCGCGCCAACACGGTTCGTCGTGTCCGGCGGCCGGCACCGGCGTGCGAAGGCCCGCACGCCGGCCGTCGACGACGAAATATCCGGTCGGCACACGGATGCGCGAGCCGGGCACGAGTTCGGCGTCGGTGATGGCGCCCACCGCCTCGAAGTGTTCGGACCCCAAAATCCGTGCGGGCGTCAGTACCGCGGCGATGGGCACCCCGTTCGCCTGGCCGGCGGCTACCAAGTCCTTCATGGTCTGTCCGGCGAACAACTTTTCAATCAGTTGGCTGATTTGCGGCCAGGCCGCGAAGCGCGCCCCGATCACGTCGTATTTCGGATCCTGAAACTCCGCCGGCTCCCCCAGCCAGCGCCGCAGGCCACGCCATTGGCGCGGTGCCATCACACACAGCCGGACATAACCGTCCTGGCAGGGATAGATCGGGTACGCGTCCTGGTTCTTCGGTCGGCCCCGCCACCGCCCACTGCGGCGGACGCCGGCGGCGGCCTGCCCGTGCGCACCGAACGCCGGGTCGAGGGCCATGACGACAGCATCCAAGCGGGAGAAGTCGATGTAATCGCCTGTGCCACAGCGTAATCGATTGTAGTATGCCGCGAGTGCTGCCCACGCCGCCTGAACGGCGGCGGTCGCCGACGCGATGCCGTCCGGCGGCAACACCGGGGTGCCGAGGGTGGGGCCGGACCGCGACAGCGCCCCACACATCGCGTACAACACGGGATCGGTGGCACGCCATGACGACCGCGAACCCGTCGCGCCGAAGTCGGTGATCGACAGCACCACCAGGTGCGGGTAGCGGGCCGCCAGTTCCTCGCCCGAAGTCCCGAACATGGCCCCGCGCTCGTCGGCGCCGGTGTCCACGACGATGTCGGCCTGGGCGGCCAGGTCCAGAAAGCGGGCGCAGTCCTCGTCATCGAACGGATCGAGCACCGCACTGCGCTTGTTGGCGTTGTGCACGGCGAAGGGAATGCTGGCTCCACGCAGGGTGGGCAGCGCGTCCCGTGCCAGGCAACCGCCCGGCGGCTCCACCTTGAGGACGTCGGCGCCCAGGTCGGCGAACAGCCGCGAGACCGCGTCCGCGACGTCGCTCGACAAGTCGAGGACGCGCACGCCATCAAGCAACCCGTCGGCCATCTGCACACCGTACCTGCCTGGTCAGGCCGCAGCGCGACGACCTTTCCCGTCGTCCAGCGACCACGCCGAGAGCCAAAGTGCCAGGTGGGCAAGCTGATTCGATAGATGCGCCATCGGCCGTGGCGCAACGTTCAGTCGAACGTCCACCGCGGCGCGGCGTCGGCTATCGTCACAGGCCGACCCGCCAGGCCCCACCCGTCGTCTCATGGAGGCATCACTATGACCGCGCACCTGAGCTACGTCGAGGCCGTCGTGGTCGGCGCGTTTCAAGGCGTCACCGAGTTGTTTCCCGTCTCCAGCCTGGGGCACGCGGTGCTGGTGCCGGCGCTGGTCGGCGGGCGATGGGCCCAGGACCTCAGCGTGTCCGCCCCCAAATCGCCCTACCTCGCGTTCATCGTCGGCCTGCATGTGGCCACCGCCGCCGCGCTGCTGGTGTTCTTCTGGCGTGACTGGATGCGCATCCTGACGGGGTTCTTCACATCGTTGCGCCACCGGCGGATCGAGACGCCCGACGAACGGCTGGCATGGCTGATCGTGGCGGGCACCGTCCCGGTGGGTCTGGCCGGGCTGGCGCTCGAGCAGCTGTTCCGCACCACGCTGGGCAAGCCCGTCCCCGCGGCGGCCTTCCTGTTGCTCAACGGCATCGCGCTTTATGTCGGCGAAGTGCTTCGTAGGCGCATCGCGCCCACGCCGGATGAGCTCGCGGTGGCCGGCGAGGAACTCGAGCACGGCGACGAGGCCTCCGACCATCGGCTCGCGCAACTCCCCTTGCCCCGCGGCGTGGTGATCGGGGCGGCGCAAATCCTCGCGCTGCTGCCCGGCATCAGCCGCTCGGGGATCACCATCGTGGCCGGCCTGTGGCGGGGGCTGTCGCACGAAGACGCCGCCCGCTTCTCCTTCTTGCTTGCGACACCGATCATTCTGGCCGCGGGCGTGTACAAGATCCCGGAACTCTTCGGACCGCTCGGTGCCGGAATCGGGGGCCAGGTGCTGGCCGGCAGTATCGCCTCGTTCGTCTGCGCCTACCTGGCCGTGCGCTTCCTGACGCGCTATTTCGAGACCCGGACACTGACGCCGTTCGCGATCTACTGCGCCCTGGCCGGCGGCGGCAGCCTGGTCTGGTTTGCCGTGAGCTGAATCGTCGGGGCCGGGCGCGCGGCCATCCCTGTCGCGGCAACGGGGATTGTTGCGCGTGCTGACTTCGAGTGCTGTGCTTACCCAATTGTCTAGTTGACACCCGTCAAGAATCTGGAGGGGACCGGCATGGCAGACACGGCTTCGAGTGGCCTGAAGGGTAGCGGCCGGCTTCAAGGCAAGGTCGTCGTGATCACCGGTGGCGCCCGGGGCATCGGGCTGGCCACCGCGACCGCATTGCACAACCTGGGTGCCAAGGTCGCCATCGGCGATATCGACGAGATGCGGGTGAAGGAATCGGGCGCCGACCTGGGCCTCGACGTCTACGGGAAGCTCGATGTCACCGATCCGCAATCGTTCTCCGACTTCCTGGACGAGGTCGAACGCCGGCTCGGCCCGATCGACGTCTTGGTCAACAACGCCGGCATCATGCCCGTCGGCAGGATCATCGACGAGCCGGACGCGGTCACCCGACGGATTTTGGATATCAACGTCTATGGCGTGATCCTGGGCAGCAAGCTGGCGGCCCAGCGCATGGTCCCGCGCGGCAAGGGGCACGTCATCAACGTCGCCTCGCTGGCCGGTGAGCTCTATATCGTCGGCCTGGCAACCTACTGCGCCAGCAAGCACGCCGTGGTCGCGTTCACCGACTCGGCGCGGCTGGAGTACCGGTCGGCTGGCGTCAAGTTCTCTGTGGTGTTGCCGACGTTCGTCAACACCGAGTTGGTCGCCGGGACTCCTGGCATGAAGGGATTCCGCAACGCCGAGCCCGTCGAGATAGCCGACGCGATCGTCAACCTGGTGGCCCGCCCCAAGCCCCGGGTGCGGATCACCAAAGCGGCCGGCGCAATGGTCGTGTCCCAGAGGTTTTGGCCGCGCCGAATCGCCGAGGGGCTCAACCGGATGCTCGGCGGTGACCACGTCTTCACCGACGATGTCGACGTCGCGAAGCGGCAGGCTTACGAGGCCCGCGCCCGCGGCGAAGAATAATCTCGCACGAGCATTGTTCACCGAAGGCGCGGACAATCAGCCGGGTGAGCCTAGTAAGCCGAACCCCCGCGCCCTCACGATCTCCGCTCTCGGACGACGAACTAGCCCTCATCGACAAGTACTGGCGCGCGGCCAATTATTTGTCGGTCGGGCAGATCTACCTGCTGGACAACCCGCTGTTGCACGAGCCGTTGTCGACCGACCACATCAAACCGCGGTTGCTGGGGCATTGGGGCACCACGCCCGGGCTCAACCTCGTCTATGCGCACCTCAACCGGATCATCCGCAACCGCGACGCTGACGTCATCTACGTGACCGGGCCGGGTCACGGCGGGCCCGGGCTGGTCGCCAATGCATACCTGGAAGGCACTTACAGCGAGGTGTACACCGGCATCGAGGAGGACACCGAAGGGCTGCGCAAGCTGTTCCGGCAGTTCTCCTTTCCCGGCGGCATCCCCAGTCACGTGGCGGCCCAGACGCCGGGATCCATCCACGAGGGCGGCGAGCTCGGCTACGCGCTGGTGCACGCCTACGGCGCGGCCCTGGATAATCCGTACCTGGTGGTGGCCTGTGTCGTCGGTGACGGCGAGGCCGAAACCGGGCCGCTGGCCGCCAGCTGGCATTCCAACAAGTTCCTCAACCCGGTGACCGACGGCGCCGTGCTGCCCATTCTGGCGCTCAACGGCTACAAGATCGCCAACCCGACGGTGCTCGCCCGCATCCCGCACGACGAGTTGGAATCGCTGCTGCGCGGTTACGGCTACCGGCCGATCACCGTCGCCGCGCAGCAGGAACAGGACCCGGCCGACGTGCACCAGCAATTGGCCGCCGCACTCGACGACGCCTTCGACGACATCGCGGCGATCCAGTCGGCGGCCCGTGGCGGCGGTCCGGTCGAACGACCGGTGTGGCCGATGATCGTGCTGCGCACGCCCAAAGGCTGGACCGGGCCCAAAGTGGTGGACGGCAAGAAGGTCGAGGGCACCTGGCGTTCGCATCAGGTGCCGCTGTCCCAGACGCACGACAACCCCGAGCACCGCGCCCAGCTCGAGGAATGGCTGCGCAGCTATGCGCCCGATCAGCTTTTCGACGAAAACGGCAGGCTACGTGACGAATTGCGGGCGCTGGCACCCACCGGCGATCGCCGGATGAGCGCCAACCCGCACGCCAACGGCGGGCTGTTGCTGCACGATCTGGACCTGCCGGACTTCCGCGATTACGCCGTGGCCGTCGACCGGCCGGCGGCCGCCACGCACGAAGCCACCCGAGTGCTCGGGGCGTTCCTGCGCGACGTGATCGCCCGCAACCGGGATCACTTCCGGCTGATGGGGCCCGACGAGACGGCCTCCAATCGGCTCGACGCCGTCTACGGATCGACCGACAAGGTGTGGCTCTCAGAGGTCGAGCCCGACGACGAGCACCTGGCCCCGGACGGCCGCGTGATGGAGGTGCTCTCCGAGCACCTGTGCCAGGGCTGGCTGGAGGGCTACCTGCTTACCGGGCGGCACGGGCTGTTCAACTGCTACGAGGCGTTCGTGCACATCGTCGACTCGATGCTGAACCAGCACGCGAAATGGCTCGCCACCAGCCGGGAATTGCCGTGGCGTCGCCCGATCGCGTCGCTCAACTACCTGCTGAGCTCGCACGTCTGGCGCCAGGATCACAACGGCGCCTCCCACCAGGACCCGGGCTTCATCGACCTCGTCGCCAACAAGAGGCCGGAGCTGACGCGGGTCTACCTGCCGCCGGACGGCAACACGCTGCTATCGGTGGCCGATCACTGCCTGCGGAGCCGCGATTACATCAACGTCATCGTCGCCGGCAAGCAGCCCGCGCTGGCTTACCTCGGCATCGACGACGCCATCGCTCACTGCACCCGCGGCCTGGGCATCTGGCCCTGGGCGAGTACGGCCACCGACGAACCCGACGTGGTGCTGGCTTGCGCCGGCGACATCCCGACCTTGGAAACGCTGGCCGCCGCCGATATCCTGCGCTCCGAACTGCCCGAGCTGGGCGTCCGGGTGATCAACGTGGTCGATTTGATGCGGCTGCAGCCCGCTTCCGAGCACCCGCACGGCTTGCCGGACCGCGAGTTCGACGCGCTGTTCACCCGCGACAAGCCGGTCATCTTCGCCTACCACGGCTATCCCTGGCTGATTCACCGGCTCACCTACAGCCGCACCAACCACGCCCACCTGCATGTGCGCGGGTTCAAGGAACGCGGCACCACGACTACCCCCTTTGACATGGTGATGCTCAACGATTTGGACCGCTTCCACCTGGTCATGGACGTCATCGACCGGGTGGATGGGCTGACCAGTCGCGCCGCCATGCTGCGTCAGCGCATGGTCGATGCCCGCCTCGCTGCTCGGATGTACACCCGCGAGCACGGCGAGGACGACCCGCGGATCGCCGGCTGGACCTGGGAGTCGAGCGAGCAGAACGAACGCAGTGAGTGATGGGAGCGAGACGACCCATCGGACCTGGACGGCTGAGTGATATGACGCCGAGATTGCCGTGACGGTTGTTCTTCGGGGCCGATCGCGACCATGATGGCAATCTCGGCGAACTGTCGGCCCCGTCCGGCGCCGCTAAACTGGTCGGATGCGTGACGCCACCGGGACGGTTGACATTCACCCCGCGGTGTCCCAGCCTTTGACGCTGCACCGGTTTCGGATCCACCTCGACATCGCCGTCGTCGTCGTAGTGCTCGTGTTGACCAACCTGATCGCGCACTTCACCACCCCGTGGGCGAGCATCGCCACCGTCCCGGCCGCCGCGGTCGGGTTGGTCATCTTGATGCGCTGGCGGGGATTGGGCTGGGCGGACCTCGGCTTGGGGCGCGAGCACTGGAAGCCTGGCGTCGGTTACGCGCTGGCCGCCGTGGCTCTCGTGGCGTCGGTGATCGCACTGGGAGTGCTGCTGCCCGCGACGCGGCCCATGTTCATGAACAACCGCTACGCAACGATCTCCGGGGCGATGATCGCCTCGATGGTCGTCATCCCACTGCAGACCGTGATTCCCGAGGAACTGGCTTTTCGGGGCGTTCTGCACGGCGCGCTCAACCGGGCCTGGGGATTTCGCGGCGTCGCACTGGCGGGTTCGCTGTTGTTCGGGCTGTGGCACGTCGCGACGTCGTTCGGGCTGACCAGCAGCAACGTGGGTTTCACCCGGCTGTTCGGCGGCGGGCTGGTGGGCATGATGGTCGGGGTGACCGGGGCGGTGCTGGCGACCGGGGCCGCTGGGTTCGTCTTCAGCTGGCTGCGCCGACGCAGCGGCAGCCTGATCGCGCCCATCGCTTTGCACTGGTCGTTGAACGGGCTCGGCGCACTGGCCGCCGCGCTGGTGTGGCACCTGTCCACCTGACGCCGATCAGACCAGCAGGACCGCCGCACCGGCGATACGGCCGGCGCTCAGATCCGCCAGCGCCCGATCCGCTTGTCCGAGTGGGTATTCCGGCGTCGTCACTTCGATGTGGTGATTTCCCGCGAAGTCGAGGAAGGCCCGCGCATCCGCCCGCGTATTAGACGTGACCGATCGGACCTGGCGTTCCTGGAACAGGTGACGCTGGTAATTCAGGGCCGGGATGTCGGATAGGTGGATCCCGGCAATCGCCAGGGTGCCGCCGCGATCCAGCGCTTCCATTGCGGGCAGCACCAGATCACCCACCGGAGCAAACAAGATCGCGGCATCCAGCGGCACCGGCGGCGGATCCGCGGCTCCTTGTGCCGACGCCGCCCCGAGCTTCGATGCCAGTTGTTGCGCCCGGGATCCGCGGGTCATCACGTGCACCTCGGCGCCTTGCGCCAGCGCGACCTGCGCGGTGATGTGGGCGCTGCCACCGAAGCCGTAGAGGCCCAGCCGCCCGCCGGGCGGCAGCTGGGCACGCAGCAGCGAGCGATAGCCGATGATGCCCGCGCACAACAACGGCGCCAACTCGGTGTCGCTGTAGCCGCTCGGTAGTGGGTGCGCGAAAGCGGCTGGGACAGTGGTGAATTCGGCATAGCCGCCGTCGGCGTCCCAGCCGGTGTAACGGGATTCGGGGCAGAGGTTCTCGTCGCCACGACGGCAGTATTTGCACACGCCGCAGGTGTGGCGCAGCCAGGCGATGCCCACCCGGTCCCCGACCCGGAATTCGCCACCGGCCTCGGGACCCACTTCGATGACCTCACCGACCACTTCATGGCCGGGGGTGACCCGGTCGCGGTGCACGGGCAGGTCGCCTTCGGTGACGTGCAGGTCGGTGCGGCAGACCCCGCACGCGCGCACGGCCACCAGTAGTTCGGACGGTCCGGGGCGTGGCACCTCGGTAGTGACCTGCTCCAGCGGGCCGGTGTTCATCGGCCCCGGCCGGCGCACGCGCCAGGCGCGCATGGCCGTGGTGTTCGGCGGAACCATCAATCCATCATGCCGCTAACCACCACGGCCGCAACGGGTTATCCCGATTACGTCTTGCGCACCATGCCGACAACCCAGAGCAGGAGCAGGGCGCCGAGCAGCGCCGTGAAGAACGTGAAGATGATGCCGCCGCCAGCGGTGTTGACGAAGAAGCTCAGGATGAAGCCACCGATCAGGGCGCCCACGATGCCGATAACGATGTCCATCACGATGCCGGCTCCGCTGCCCCTGATGATCCTGCTGGCAAGCGCTCCCGCGAGCCCGCCGATGATGATGTAACCGATCCAGCCGACGCTGGTCAAAGTGCTGGAGCGGGCAAGAAATTCGGTAGCTGCCAAGGCCGTCATGAAAGTCTCCTTGCAATCGCTGGCAAAGCCCGGCTGTTTGCTGGGCGGTTATTTCGGTATACCCGGTCTGGGTCACGAAATGGGTGCCGAATTGGAGACTTTTGGCCACCCGGTTTCGGGTCGGCCGGACCGCGCTATCAGGCCGAAAGGGTCTGCTGCGGTGTCGGTGTGGGGGTCGGGCTGACCTCGGAGGCCGGCGCGCCACCGGGAACCGGCGCGGGCGCTCCCGGCGCCGCCGGTGCCGCGGGCGCTCCCGGTGCCGGGGGTGCTCCGGGCGCCGGGGCTGCGGGTGCCGCAGGTGGTGCGGGCGCTCCCGGTGCCGGGGGTGCTCCCGGTGCGGGTGCCCCGGGTGCCGCGGGTGTGCCGGGTGCCGGTGCCGCGGGTGTTCCCGGTCCCGCGGGGCCTCCCGGACCGCCTGCAGGCGGTGTCCACGCCTGAATCGACTCGGTCAGCGCCTTCGCCGCGCCCCTGTCTACCGGGTCGTTCGAGGTTCCGAGCCACACCACGAACCAGCGTTGCGCGGTCCCGCCGTTAGCCGAACCGATGACGCCCGTCCAGATCTGTCCATTTGGCTTGGACGCATCGCTGAACTTGACTTCGTAGTACGACGCGCTGCCGGTGCTCCCATTGCTTCCGTTGAGCGGGGTGGCGTCCTGGTTGATCCGGGTGCCCGGATAGGGCATGAAGAACTCGCCCATGTCCGACCCCAGCCGCACCGCGGCCTTGGCATTGTTGGCTTCCGCGCTGGCGTAGAGCTTTTGGTCCAGGCGGCCCATCACGATGCGAGTGTCATTGGCGACCGCCGGTGGCTGGTCTGGCGCAGGCGGGGGGCCGGTGACTTTGCTCAGCAGCGCTGAGCCGTAGTCGAGGTGCGACGCGTCCGACTCCACCCAGCCGCCGGGCAGGACGTAACTAAATCCCCCGACCGCGTTGGTGATCCGCCCGGCGTTCGGGTCAACGGGCGGTGGCGGTGGTGCATTCGGGTCGGCGGGCGGCGGCGGTGCCCCGTTGGGATTGAGCGGTGGCGGCGGGACCGCGTTGGGATCGCCTGGCGCCGGTTGCCCATTCGGCGCCTGGCCGGCCGGCGGTGCGTTGGTCGCCGGCGCGCCCGGCGGGGCCGCGGCCGTGCTCGGCGGCACTGGCGTCGGCACCTCGGGATCGGCGCTGGAAGTCGCCGGCAACGCGATGGCGACCGCACTGGCACCGGTCACCGTGGTGATCGCCAGCGTCGTCCACAGTCCTTTGCGACGGGTCGAAGTCGGATCCACCTGTTCCATGGCGACGAACCTACCGTGTTACCGCTGTGACGCAAGGATGTATTGCGGCAAATGCTATGCGGATTTACCGATGTTGCCGATGTGCAATCCCATATGCGATCCCACCAGGTTCCTGACGCTGTGCGCCGAACGTCTCAGCGCGCAGTGGGATGCAGTGACACCTCATGGGCCTTGACCGAGAACCACACTCGGTCCCCGGGCACCAGTTGCAGCTCCGAAGCGGCGTCGACCGTGATCTCCGCGGCGAGGCCGGGCGCACCGTCGGCTTGCTGGGCGCCACGCACCCACACCTCCGGCCCGCGGACATCCATCTCGGCCACGATGATCTCAACGGTGTTGCGGGGGCTCCCTTGCGGGCGATCGCGATAGACGGCCACGGCCGTCGGCGGGAACACCGCGATCGCCCGCTGCTGCGGCGAGAACGGTTCCCCGTTCTCTGCAGCGGCGGCATACCAGCGGTCGCCGGCGTCCCCGCGCAGCGAGCCGTCACGGTCGACGGTTCCATTCACCAGGTTGATGCCGGCGATGCGGGCCGCGAAATGACTGCGCGGCGTGCTGAGAACCTCCGGGACCGGGCCGATTTCGGCGATCTTGCCGGACTCCAGCACCAGGACGCGATCGGCCAGGGTAAACACGTCCAGCAGGTCATGGGTGACCAGGATCGCCGCACACCCGATGCGGGTGATGACGTTGCGCAACAGCGCCCGGATCGCGGCGGCCGCGGCGACGTCGAGGCCGGCCAGCGGTTCATCGAGCAGCAACACGTCGGGTTCGGCGGCCAGCGCCCGGGCGATCGCGACCCGCTGGGCCTGTCCGCCGGACAGCTGTCGCGGTTTCCGGTCGGCGAAGCGTTCGGCATCCACCTCTCGGAGCCAGCGCAGCGCCGTCGCCCTGCGAGCGGCGCGAGCCGGGCGTGACCTCGCGCGCCGGCTGTGCGGCCCGAAGGCGACATTGGCGGCGACGCTCATGTGCGGGAACAGCAACGGGTCTTGCAGCAGCAGCCCGACCCGCCGATCGTGTGTCGCCACGTCGATTCCGGCAGCGGTGTCCGTCAGGGCCCGGTCCCCCAGCCGCACCACCGCGTCATCGGGACGAAGCAGCCCCGCGATGACGTGCAGCAAGGTCGATTTGCCCGCGCCATTGGGTCCGAGCACGGCGAGCACCTCGCCCGCCGCCACGCAGAACTCCACGTCCACGTCGCGGTCCGCGACGACCGCGCGCAGCTGCAACTCGCTCATCGTCACCCCGTTACGGCTCCGGTCAGTCGGCGGCTGCCCAGGCCCAACACCACCAGGGCGGCCGCCACCACCAGCAGGATCGACAGTGCCACCGCGGCATTGGCGTCGGTCACACGTTGCAGGTAGATCTCCAGCGGCAGCGTGCGGGTCACCCCCTGTCGAGATCCGGCGAACGTCAGCGTCGCGCCGAATTCGCCCAGCGAGCGGGCGAAGGCCAGCACCGCGCCGGACAGCAGGCCCGGCAACAGCAGGGGCAGCGTGACGCGCCACCAGACGACGCTCGGCCGCGCCCCCAGCGTGGCTGCCACCACCTCGAAATCGGCGCCCGCAGTGCGCGCGGCCCCCTCCAAAGAGATCACCAGGAACGGCAACGAGACGAAGGTCTGGGCGAGCACCACGGCGGTGGTGCTGAACGCGATGCTGACACCGGCGGCTTCCAGGTATTGCCCGAGCACACCGAGCCGACCGAACGCGTACAGCAGCGCGATTCCGCCCACCACCGGCGGCAACACCAGGGGCAGCAGAATCAGCGGCCGAAGCAGCCGGGTCAGGCGCACCGTGCTGCGGGCCAGCACCAGCGCCATCGGCACCCCCAGCGCCACGCACAGCACCGTGCTGGCGGCGGCGGTCTTCAGGCTCAGCGATAACGCGGTCCTCGACGAAGAGCTGGTGATCAGCGACCAGAAATGCGGCCAGTCGACCTTGACCGCGATGGCCAGCAACGGCAGCACCACGAAGACGGCCCCCACCGCCGCGGGGACATAGACCCAGCGGGGCGGATCCGACGGCCGGTGCACCCGTGGCCTCAGGGCTTCGCGAAGCCGGCCTGGGCCAGGATCTGCTGCCCGGCCGGTGCGGTCACCAGGTCGACGAACTTGTGCGCTTGCTCGGCCAGCGGCGCCTTGTTCAGGACCGCGATGGGATAGACGTTCACGGCGCTGACGGATTCCGGGAAGTTCACGGTCGCGACGTTATTGCCGGCGGACTTGGCGTCGGTGACGTAGACCAGCGCGGCGTCGGCCTGGCGGCTGGTGACCTTGTTGAGGGCATCCGTCACGCTGGGTTCCTCACTGACCGGGTCGAGATGGACCCGGGTGCTGTCTTCGAGGCGCTGGGTCGCCGCCCCGCACGGCACCGGTTGCTGGCAGATGACCACGCTGAGGCCTGGTTTCGCCAGATCGGCGAAGGAATTGATTCTCTTCGGGTTGCCCGGCGCGGTGACAATGACCAAGGTGTTCGATGCGAAGTTCGTGGGGTTGCCGTTCAGCAAGCTGGCCTTACTGACCTTGTCCATCTGGGCGGTGTCGGCCGAGGCGAACACGTCGGCAATAGCTCCCTGCGTCAACTGAGTGGCCAAGTCGGAGGAACCGGCGAATTCGAAGTCGACGCCGATGCCCGGATTTTGATTCTTGAATTGCTCGCTGATCTGGGTGAACGCCGGCTTGAGCGACGCCGCGGCGAATACCATGACCGTGCCGGATACCAGGGAGGTCTGCGACGAGGGCGATTTCGGACTACACCCGATCAGTCCCGCCGCCAGCACCGTCGAAACCACAGCGGCCAGGATCGCGATCCGACGCATGGAAGAACCCTAGCCCGCCGATAATGCGGTGCGCTCGCTGGTGGAATCGCCGCAAGAAAGTAGCGGCCAAATAGTTACGCAAATGATCCGCGCGTCGCGTGCCTGTAAGTTTCGCCGACTAGCTACTGTCCAGTAACATATCTGGGACCGATGCCATAACGTGTGAACACGAGGAGGTCATGGCAGTGGAGGTGCTGGTTACCGGCGGAGACACGGACCTGGGGCGCACGGTAGCCGAGGGTTTCCGCGATGAGGGCCACAAAGTGACCTTGGTGGGCGCGCGCAAGAGCGAACTGGAGATCGCCGCCAAGGAGCTCGAGGTCGATGCGATCGTCTGCGACACCACCGACCCGGCCAGCCTCGAAGAGGCCCGTCCCCTGTTCCCGCATCACCTGGACACCATCGTCAACGTGCCGGCACCCACCTGGGAGGCCGGCGACCCGCGCACCTATTCGATCGCCGATACGGCCAATGCCTGGCGCAACGCCCTTGAGACGACGGTGCTTTCGGCAGTGTTGACCGTGCAGGCCGTGGGTGACCACCTGCGCTCGGGGGGCTCCATCATCAGCCTGGTGCCCGAGAACCCGCCCGCCGGAAGCGCCGACGCCGCCATCAAGGCGACGCTTTCGAACTGGACCGCGGGCCAGGCAGGCATTTTCGGGACCCGCGGAATCACGGTCAACGTCGTCGCGAGTGGACGCAGCGCCGAGGCCGGCTACGACGGACTCTCCCGCACGCCTGCGACCGTGGCCGCCGAGGCCGCCCGGTTGGCGTTGTTCTTGACCACGTCGGCGGCTCGCCACATCACCGGCCAGACCTTGCACGTGAGCCACGGCGCGCTGGCTCGTTTCGCCTGAGGCGTAGCGCGCACCCTTCTGCGGGACGGGACCGGTCGCTACGGTAATTCTCGTGGCTATTCGACTCGGTCTGCAGATCCCCAACTTCTCCTACGGCACCGGGGTCGAGCAACTCTTCCCCACCGTCATCGCCCAAGCCCGCGAAGCCGACTCCGCCGGATTCGATTCGGTTTTCGTGATGGATCACTTCTACCAACTGCCAATGTTGGGATCTCCCGATCAGCCGATGCTGGAGGCCTACACCGCCCTGGGGGCATTGGCCACCGCTACCGAGCGGGTGCAGCTGGGCACCCTGGTGACCGGCAACTCGTATCGGAACCCGAGTCTGCTCGCGAAGACCATCACAACGCTGGATGTGGTGAGCCAGGGTCGGGCGATCCTGGGAATCGGTACCGGATGGTTTCAGCTCGAGCACGATCAGCTCGGCTTCGAATTCGGCACCTTCACCGACAGATTCAACCGGCTCGACGAGGCCCTGGAGATCATCCTGCCTATGCTCAGAGGCGAGCGGGCCACCTTCTCGGGCAAGTGGTATCGAACCAGCGAGGCGTTCGCCAATCCCCGCTTCCGGGACCACGTTCCGCTGATGATCGGCGGCAGCGGGGAGAAGAAGACAATCCCGCTTGCCGCGCGGCATTTCGACCACCTCAACGTGATCGCGGGATTCGATGAGTTGCCACGCAAGCTGGACGCGGTGCGCCGGTCCTGCGAGGAGGTGGACCGCGACCCCGCCACCCTGGAAACCAGCACGCTGATTACGGTGCTGATCGACGAAAACGCCAACGTCGACCAGATTCCCGCTGAGATGACGCAGCGGATGGTGGTCGGCACGCCGGATTCGGTCGCCGATCAGATCAAGACCAAGGTGATCGACGCCGGCGTCGACGGCGTGATCATCAATCTGCCCTTTTACACGCCCGGCGTCATCGAGGCGACCGGTGCGGCGCTGCGTCCGCTCGTAGGCCTGTAGACCGTGCCGGTTGTGTCGAGTCGCGAATCGGCCATGCCGCGGTAATACTTCTCGTGTAGCGGCGTTATCCTGCGCCACGGTGGCGCGGCGCAGAAGCAGAGGGCTGGGACCGCCATGAAGTATCGAGCCCTGGTGGCGATCGCGGTCGGCGTGGCGCTCGTTCCGAGTCCCACCGCGTTGGCCGACAACAACTGGATCGCCATGGCGATATCGGACTCCACCGGCCACATCGACATCGCCGATGGGGCATCGAGCCAGGGCGCGGCGGAGAAGGCGGTGATGGAGACCTGCCGCAAGACCATCAGCGACTGTCGCCTGCTGGCCAGCGGCCAGGGTGGGTGCATGGCCCTGGTCTTGAACGCGGCCAGATCCAGGTACTTCGGGGGCTGGGGCCCGACACGGGAAGAGGCAGAGGCGGCGGCGCTGGGGCGCGCCCCGGGCGGAACGATTCAGGAAGGCCACGACCACTGCGTGGCAGAAGGATCCAGTCAGTGACGACGACCTCGATGGTCTGATATCTGCGCCACAATCGCGGCGCCCACCAGGTGCTTCACCTCGATACACCGTTAGTGTTGCAAACAACACATGCGTATCAGTTAGGTCTCGGGGTATCCGCCTCACTAGCGTAGTGGCTAACAGCAGTCGCGCGTCCAGGAGCCCCCGTCAGGAGCAGCGGAAACATGAGCCCCCAGCCAGGTACCCCAGCTGGACCGGAGCGCCGTCACCAGGTCGTCATCATCGGCTCCGGCTTCGGCGGACTGAACGCAGCAAAGAAACTCAAGCACGCCGACGTCGACATCAAATTGATCGCCCGCACCACCCATCACCTGTTCCAGCCGCTGCTGTACCAGGTGGCGACGGGCATTGTGTCCGAAGGCGATATCGCACCGCCCACCCGTGTCGTCCTACGCCGCCAGCGCAACGTTCAGGTGCTGCTCGGCGACGTCACGCACATCGATCTGGAAGGCAAGTTCGTGGTGTCCGACTTGCTTGGGCACACCTACGACACTCCATACGACAGCCTGATCATCGCCGCCGGCGCCGGCCAGTCGTATTTCGGCAACGACCATTTCGCCGAGTTCGCACCTGGTATGAAGTCGATCGACGACGCACTCGAGGTTCGCGGCCGGATCCTGAGCGCGTTCGAACAGGCCGAGCGGTCTCGCGACCCGGAACGACGTGCCAAGCTACTGACGTTCACCGTGATCGGGGCGGGCCCAACCGGCGTCGAAATGGCCGGGCAGATAGCCGAATTGGCGTCGTACACGCTGAAGGGCTCATTCCGGCACATCGACTCGACGAGGGCCCGGGTGATCCTGCTCGACGCCGCGCCTGCCGTGCTGCCACCGTTCGGCGAAAAGCTGGGCCAGCGTGCGGCGGCCCGGCTGGAGAAGATGGGCGTGGAGATCCAGCTGGGTGCGATGGTGACCGACGTCGACCGCAACGGCATCACTGTCAAGGATTCTGATGGCACTGTCCGGCGCATCGAGTCGGCCTGCAAGGTCTGGTCGGCCGGCGTGTCAGCCAGCCCACTGGGTCGCGACCTTGCCGATCAGTCGTCCGTCGAACTGGACCGGGCCGGCCGCGTCAAAGTGCTGCCCGACCTGTCGGTCCCCGGCTACCCGAACGTATTCGTGATCGGTGACCTAGCCGCCGTCGACGGCGTGCCGGGAGTGGCGCAGGGCGCCATTCAGGGCGCCAAGTACGTCGCGAGCACCATCAAGGCAGAACTCGGCGGTGCCGACCCGGCCGAGCGGGAGCCGTTCCAGTACTTCGACAAGGGCTCCATGGCAACGGTGTCGCGGTTCTCGGCAGTCGCCAAGATCGGTCCGGTCGAGTTCAGCGGCCTATTCGCCTGGTTCGCGTGGCTGGTGCTGCACCTGGTCTACCTGGTCGGGTTCAAGACCAAGATCAGCACGCTGCTGTCCTGGACGGTGACGTTCCTGAGCACCCGGCGCGGCCAACTCACCATCACCGAGCAACAGGCGTTCGCCCGGACCCGGCTCGAACAGCTGGCCGTGCTCGCCGCCGAGACGAAACGGCCGGCGGCCCGCCGGGCGAGCTAGCCGATCGCTGTAGCCATACTCGAATGTGATTGCCCGGCAGGGCATTCCATCGGTGCGCTGATCAGCCTTCGCGAATCTCGAGATTCTGCAGTCGCACCTGACCGCGGGCGATGATTCGGTCGTCGCTGTCGGTGATGGTCACCAACCACAACTGTTGGCTGCGGCCGCGGTGGATGGGTTCGACCGTGCCGTACACGGTGCCCGAACCGATGGACCGCAGGAAGTCGGTGTTGTTGTTGACACCCACCACATTTCCGCCACCGCGGGTGGCCAGCCAGGTGTAGGCGGCCACGCTTGCCATGCTCTCGATCATCGAGCAGTAAACACCGCCGTGAACCAAACCCATAGGCTGCAACAGTTTGGGCGTGACTTCGAGCTGCGCGCGGGCACCGTCGGGGCTGAGTTCGGTGAATTGCAGCCCGATCTCGCGGTCGAAGGGTGCGGCGAAATCCGGCGGGAGGATCGTTTTCTGCGGCTCTGGCACGTCCATGTGTCTACACCATGGCCACCGCAGGCATGCTCGCGGCGGAACTGTGGCGCGCAAAACGGCTGAGCCCCGTGCCGTTGCGGCACGGGGCTCGCCGATCGAGCAGACCATGGGTCGCTGCAGCCCTCAGGACTCTCACACGGTCCGCATCGCTCGACCCGACCAGCATAGGCAAGGCTGCCCTAACTCTGCAAGCGGTATGGTTCTTCTTGTCGCTCGACGGGCCCGCGGCGGCCGACACAGTAATTTGTCAGCCTCCCGTACGACCGTCGGTAGTAAGCCGGAGTACGCTTGATTCGACGCTCAGGAGATGAACGAACTATGGCCAAACTGACACGGCTGGGGGATCTAGAACGGGCCGTCATGGATCACCTGTGGTCCACGCCCGAGCCTCAGACCGTTCGCCAGGTCCATGAGGCGTTGTCGGCTCAGCGCGACCTGGCCTACACCACGATCATGACCGTGCTGCAGCGGTTGGCCAAGAAGAACCTGGTCTCCCAGATCCGCGACGACCGGGCACACCGGTACGCACCGGTGCACGGTCGTGACGAGTTGGTCGCCGGACTCATGGTGGACGCGCTGTCTCAGGCGGAGGATCCGGGCGGCAGACAGGCCGCGCTGGTGCACTTTGTTGAACGCGTCGGCGCCGACGAGGCCGAGGCGCTGCGGCGCGCACTCGCCGAATTGGAAGCCAATCAACACAAGAACGCGACATCTGCTGGCGCAGGCCCGGAGGGCTGAGGGACACTAGCGGTGTGTCCGCGCTGGCTTTCACCATAATCGCGGTGCTACTGACCGGCCCGGTGCCGGCGATGTTGGCACGCGCGAGCTGGCCGCTACGCGCTCCCCGCGCCGCAATGGTGCTCTGGCAAGCCGTGGCGCTGGCCGCCGTCCTGTCGGCGTTCAGCGCCGGCATCGCAATCGCCACCCGTTTACTGATGCCCGGCCGCGACGGGCGGCCCACGACCAGCATCGTCGGCGCCGCCGACCGCCTCGGATGGCCGCTATGGACCGCCTACCTCGGCGTTTTCACCCTGACGGTGCTGGTCGGCGCCCGGCTGATGGTCGCGGTGGTCCGGGTCGCCATCGCGACCCGAAAGCGACGGGCGCACCACCGCATGGTGGTCGACCTGGTCGGAGTCGGCCACGGCGCGGCGAACTCCCAGCCCTGCGCCCGCACGCGCGATCTTCGCGTGCTGGACGTCCCGCAACCGCTCGCCTACTGCCTGCCGGGCGTGCGCAGCCGGGTGGTGGTCAGCGAGGGAACCCTGAGCGCGCTTGCGGACACCGAAGTCCAGGCGATCCTCACCCACGAGCGCGCCCATCTGCGGGCGCGACACGACCTGGTGCTGGAGGCGTTCACAGCGGTGCACGCGGCCTTCCCCCGGCTGGTCCGCAGCGCCAACGCGCTTGGCGCGGTCCAGCTGCTGGTCGAGCTGCTCGCCGACGACGCGGCCGTCCGCGCCGCGGGTCGCGCTCCCCTGGCCCGGGCGCTGGTCGCCTGCGCAGCGGGGCGCGCCCCTTCGGGCGCACTCGCGGCCAGCGGTCCCAGCACGGTACTTAGAGTGCGGCGGCTGGGCGGACGCGGCAACAGCCCACTGTTGTCGGCGGCCGCATATTTGGCCGCGGCGGCGGTATTCGTGGTGCCCACGGTCGCACTGGCCGTCCCGTGGCTCACCGAGCTGGAACGCTTGTTCAACCTCTGACGCCGCCGATCGCCGATCACCCCGGGCGCGCAACTGTTGGCTGTGCCACAGTGTCACCGAAGGCTTTTGCCGCAAAGTTCGTAGATTGAAAGGCGAAAACATGAGTTCGTCGGATGCGAAGACCGGTACCGCCCAGATCGGTGTCACTGGTCTGGCCGTGATGGGTTCCAACATCGCCCGTAACTTCGCCCGGCATGGCTACACCGTGGCACTGCACAACCGCTCGATCGCCAAAACCGATGCGCTGCTCAAAGAGCACGGCGACGAGGGCAATTTCGTGCGTTCGGAAACCATCGCGGAATTCCTGGACGCGCTGGAGAAGCCGCGTCGGGTGCTGATCATGGTCAAGGCCGGCGAGCCCACCGACGCAGTCATCAACGAGCTCGCCGACGCCATGGAAGAGGGCGACATCATCATCGACGGCGGCAACGCGCTCTACACCGACACCATCCGCCGGGAGAAGGCGATCCGCGAGCGAGGTCTGCACTTCGTCGGCGCGGGCATCTCCGGCGGCGAAGAGGGCGCGCTCAACGGCCCGTCGATCATGCCGGGCGGTCCCGCCGAGTCGTACAAGTCGCTGGGCCCACTGCTGGAGGAGATCTCCGCCCACGTCGACGGAGTGCCCTGCTGCACCCACATCGGCCCCGACGGCGCCGGACATTTCGTCAAGATGGTGCACAACGGCATCGAGTACTCCGACATGCAGCTCATCGGCGAGGCCTACCAGCTGCTGCGCGACGGCCTGGGCAAGACCGCACCCGAGATCGCCGACATCTTCGCCGAATGGAACAAGGGCGACCTGGACAGCTTCCTGATCGAGATCACCGCGCAGGTACTGCGCCAGACCGACGCCAAGACCGGGAAGCCGCTGGTCGACCTCATACTCGACGAGGCCGAGCAGAAGGGCACCGGACGCTGGACCGTGAAGTCGGCGCTCGATCTCGGTGTGCCGGTGACCGGTATCGCCGAGGCGGTGTTCGCCCGTGCCCTGTCCGGATCGGTCGCCCAGCGCAAGGCCACGACCGGCCTCGCCTCCGGCAGGCTAGGCGAGAAGCCAAGTGACGCAATACGATTCATTGACGATGTGAGCAAGGCGCTGTACGCGTCGAAGATCATTGCCTACGCCCAGGGCTTCAACCAGATCCAGGCGGGCAGCGCCGAGTACGACTGGGACATCACCCCGGGCGACATGGCGACGATCTGGCGCGGCGGCTGCATCATCCGCGCGAAGTTCCTCAACCGGATCAAGGAGGCGTTCGACTCCGACGCCCGCCTGCCGACGCTGATCGTCGCGCCGTACTTCCGCAGCGCCATCGAGGAATCAATCGACAGCTGGCGGCGCGTCGTGGTGAAGGCCACCGAACTCGGCATTCCGATCCCCGGCTTCGCCTCGGCGCTGTCCTACTACGACGCGCTGCGCACCGAGCGGCTGCCCGCGGCGCTCACCCAGGGTTTGCGGGACTTCTTCGGCGCACACACCTATGGCCGGATCGATGACGACCCGAAGACGCGCTTTCACACTCTGTGGAGCGGAGATCGCACCGAGGTGCCCGCATAGCCGGGCGGCGGCAGTGGGCGTGAAGGGGGCTTGAGTTGGTGGGGCGACTGGAATGAGATTCCTCGACGGGCACAGTCCCGCATACGATCTGACCTACAACGATGTGTTCGTGATGCCGAACCGCTCGGAGGTCGCGTCCCGCTTCGATGTTGACCTGTCCACCGGTGACGGCTCGGGCACGACCATCCCGGTCATCGTCGCCAACATGACCGCGGTGGCCGGGCGCCGGATGGCCGAAACCATCGCGCGCCGCGGCGGACTCGTCATCTTGCCGCAGGATCTCCCGATCACCGCGGTGCAGGAGACGGTGGAGTTCGTCAAGAGCCGCGACCTGGTGCTGGACACCCCCGTGGTGCTCGGCCCCGACGACTCGGTGTCCGACGCGACGGCGCTGATCCACAAGCGTGCGCACGGTGTCGCCGTCGTCACCTTCGAGGGGCGTCCCCTCGGCTTGGTGAGCGAATCGTCGTGCCTGGGCGTGGATCGCTTTACCCGAGTGCGCGACGTCGCGATCACCGACTTCGTCACCGCCCCGGTGGGAACCGAGCCCCGCAAGGTCTTCGATCTGCTCGAGCACTCACCCATCGGCGTCGCCGCCGTGACGAATGCGGACGGGACGCTGGCCGGCGTGCTGACCCGCACCGGTGCCATCCGGGCGGGCCTGTACACCCCGGCAGTCGACGCGCGAGGCCGGCTGCGGGTGGGTGCGGCCGTCGGCATCAACGGCGACGTCGGAGCCAAGGCGCGGTCGCTGGTCGAGGCCGGCATCGACCTGTTGGTCATCGACACGGCGCACGGGCATCAGGTCAAGACGATCGAGGCGATCGGGACGGTCGCGGCGCTGCAGTTGGGTGTGCCGCTGGCCGCCGGCAACGTCGTGTCGGCGGAGGGCACCCGCGACCTGCTGGGCGCCGGGGCTAACATCGTCAAGGTCGGTGTCGGCCCGGGCGCGATGTGCACCACCCGGATGATGACCGGCGTAGGTCGCCCCCAATTCTCCGCTGTTGTCGAATGTGCTTCGGCGGCACGCGAATTAGGTGGACATGTGTGGGCCGACGGCGGCGTCCGGCATCCGCGGGATGTGGCGCTGGCACTGGCGGCGGGGGCGTCCAACGTGATGATCGGCTCGTGGTTCGCCGGCACCTACGAGTCGCCCGGGGACCTGATGCGCGACCGTGACGACCAGCCGTACAAGGAGAGCTACGGCATGGCGTCCAAGCGTGCGGTGGTCGCGCGCACCGGCGCGGACACCGCATTCGATCGGGCCCGCAAAGCGTTGTTCGAGGAGGGCATTTCGACGTCCCGGATGGGGCTCGATCCGGACCGTGGCGGCGTCGAGGATCTGCTCGATCACATCACCTCGGGCGTGCGCAGCACCTGCACCTATGTCGGAGCCGCCAACCTGGAGCAGCTGTATGAGCGGGTGGTGATCGGGGTG
Organism: Mycobacterium sp. NGS56; assembly: GCF_059812425.1. Taxonomy (NCBI): domain Bacteria; kingdom Bacillati; phylum Actinomycetota; class Actinomycetes; order Mycobacteriales; family Mycobacteriaceae; genus Mycobacterium; species Mycobacterium sp. NGS56. Next base: position 48,035 of record NZ_JCALCQ010000003.1, on the reverse strand, counting down.
CAGTCGACCGCGGGCTTCGCCGAGGGGCATCCGCTACCGCAGGGGTGGTAACGCCCTGGAATAAGGCTGGCAAGTGGCCGCACGTTGTTCGGGCACCAGGCGCTGCAGCCGCAAATGGCGGGCTTACCGGCGCCGCCAGGCGTGGTCGGGACGGGCGGCGCCGTGCGGGCTAGCATAAGACAGCAAAGACGGAAGCAACCGCGACCGCTCCACCACCGGGCAGCGAAAGGATCGACGTGCCGCAGGCACCCGTAGCAGCCATCGGCTTGCGGGCGCACGGGTCGTCAGACGAATCGTCCGACGGGGAGCCTCCTTCGGCGCGGTCTTCGCTCATCACGCCAGGCCGCTCGGTCGGTTGGCGGCGCAGGTTATGAACCTCACTGTCAACGTAGTCAGCGTTGTTGCGATCGCCGTGCTCATCTTCGGCAACGCCGTCTTCGTCGCCGCGGAGTTCTCGCTGACCACACTGGACCGCAGCGCCGTCGAGGCGAACGCGCGCGGCGGGGGACGCCGCGACCGCTGGATCCGCCGGGCGCACCACCGGCTGTCGTTTCAGCTCTCGGGTGCCCAGTTGGGCATCTCGGTCACCACGCTGGCGGCCGGTTACCTGACCGATCCGATGGTGGAAGACTTACCGCACCCGTGGCTGGATGCGCTCGGCGTATCCGACAAGGTCGGCGACGTGATCATGGCCTTCCTGGTATTGGTCATCGTGACCTCGGTGTCGATGGTGTTCGGCGAGCTCGTTCCCAAATATCTGGCCGTGGCGCGTCCGCTTTCGACGGCCCGCACCGTCGTGAGTGCCCAGCTGTTGTTCTCGCTGCTGCTCACCCCGGCGATCCGGCTGACCAACGGGGCCGCTAACTGGATCGTGCGCCGGCTCGGCATTGAACCGGCCGAAGAGCTGCGGTCGGCTCGATCGCCCCAAGAGCTGTTGTCGCTGGTGCGTTCGTCGGCGCGCAGCGGCGCCCTGGACGCCGCCACGGCGGCCCTGGTGCGAAGATCGCTGCAGTTCGGCACCCTGAGCGCCGAGGAGCTGATGACACCCCGATCCAAGATCGTGGCGCTGCAGACCGACGATACGGTCGCGGACCTGGTGACCGCGGCCGCCGAGTCTGGTTTTTCCCGCTTTCCCATCGTCGACGGCGACCTCGACGAGACGGTCGGCATCGTGCACGTCAAGCAGGTGTTCGCCATCCCGCGCGCCGAACGCGCCCGCACGCGGCTGATCACAGTGGCCCAACCCGTTCCCAAGGTGCCGTCGACCCTGGACGGCGACGCGGTGATGGCCGAGATCCGGGCCAACAACCTGCAAACCGCGCTGGTCGTGGACGAATACGGCGGAACGGCCGGCATGGTGACCGTCGAGGACCTGATCGAAGAGATCGTCGGCGATGTCCGCGACGAGCACGACGACGCGACTCCGGACGTCGTGCCCGCCGGCACGGGCTGGCGGGTGTCGGGCTTGCTGCGCATCGACGAGGTGGCCGCAGCCATCGGTTTTCGGGCACCCGAAGGCCCCTACGAGACCATCGGTGGGCTGGTGCTGCGCGAGATCGGTCGCATTCCGGTGGCCGGTGACACGGTCGAGTTGCCCGCGTTGGATTCGGACGGACTGCTGGACGCGGTGACGCGTTGGCAGGCAACGGTTATCCGGATGGACGGACGGCGGATCGACCTGCTCGAACTCGTCGAACTGAGCAGTCACGGCGAAGTTCCCGCGACCGGGGCACACCGATGATCGACACCATGGGCCTGTTGCTGGCCTGCTTGCTGATCGGGGTGAACGCGTTCTTCGTGGGCGCGGAATTCTCGCTGATCTCGGCGCGGCGCGACCGGCTCGAGGCGCTGGCCGAGCAGGGCCGAGCGGCCGCGGTCACGGTGATCCGCGCCGGGGAGCAACTGCCGTCCATGCTGGCCGGTGCCCAACTCGGCGTCACGGCCGCGTCGCTGCTTCTCGGGCGGATCGGCGAGTCGGCGGTGTCCAACCTGCTGCGAACGGGGCTGGGACTCACCGGAATTCACTCGGCGCTGCTGCACACGTTGTCGTTTGCGATCGCGCTGGCCATCGTGGTGACGCTGCACGTGCTGCTGGGAGAGATGGTGCCGAAGAACATCGCGCTGGCCGGCCCGGAGCGCACCGCGATGCTGCTCGTCCCGCCATATCTGGCCTACGTGCGGGCCGCCCGGCCGTTCATCGTGTTCTACAACAAGTGCGCCAACGCGGTGGTGCGCGCGTTCGGAGTTGAACCCAAGGACGAGCTGGAGATCACCGTCTCCCCCGTCGAGCTCAGCGAGATGATCGCCGAATCGGAGTCTGAAGGCTTGCTGGACCGCGACGAGCGCACCCGGCTCACCCGGGCACTGCAAATTCGCCACCGCGTGGTCGGCGACGTGGCGGTCCCCCTCGCCGGCGTGCACGCGGTACCGGTCGCCGCGGCGGGCTCGGGACCGACGGTCGGTGCTGTCGAGCAAGCCCTGGCCGAGACCGGCTACTCCCGGTTCCCAGTGGCCAGCGTCGGCGGCGCCTTCCTGGGGTATCTGCACATCAAGGACGTGCTGACGCTCGACGACGACCCGCGGACGGTGATCGATCTGGCGAAGGTGCGGCCGCTGCCGCGGCTGTCGCGATCACTGCCGCTGGCCGACGCTTTGTCGCGGATGCGCCGCAGCAACAGCCATCTGGCCCTGGTGACCGACGAGAGCGGAGGCGTCGTGGCCATGGTGGCCATGGAAGACCTGGTCGAAGACCTCGTGGGCACCATTCGGGAGGCGTAGCGACACTGGCCGGAAGGTGCGACTGCGCGCAGCCCGTATGATCTTCACGGCTGCCAGTTAAGAAACTGCTGGAGGGCAGAGGACCGTTGCACGCGAAACATGCGTTGCTGGAAACACATCCCGGTGCTCGCCGCGGCGTCGTTCTTGGGGCTGACAGCGCGGCCTGACCTGCTATGGCGGATCGGGCGGGATAACGCTCACCAGGCTGCGCTCGGTAGGCTTATGACATTGCCAATCTGGCCCGACGACGGTCCAGTGCGGCCCATGATGGAGGAGAATCATGACTGATCGCGTGTCGGCGGGGAACTTGCGCGTCGCCCGAGTGCTCTACGACTTCGTGAACAACGAGGCCTTGCCCGGCACCGACATCGACCCCGACAGTTTCTGGGCGGGCGTCGACAAGGTGGTCACCGACCTCACGCCCAAGAACCAAGACTTGCTGCGCAGGCGGGACGAACTGCAGGCGCAGATCGACAAGTGGCACCGGCAGCGTGTCATCGAGCCGCTTGACATCGAGGCGTACCGCGAATTCCTCATCGAAATCGGTTACCTGCTACCGGAGCCCCCGGACTTCACCATCACGACCTCGGGTGTGGACGACGAGATCACCACAACCGCCGGCCCGCAGCTGGTGGTGCCGGTGCTCAACGCCCGGTTCGCGCTGAACGCCGCCAATGCCCGGTGGGGCTCGCTCTACGACGCCCTCTATGGCACCGACGTCATCCCGGAGAGCGACGGCGCCGAGAAGGGGACGAGCTACAACAAGGTTCGCGGCGACAAGGTGATCGCCTACGCGCGCAAATTCCTCGACCAGGCCGTGCCGCTGGAATCCGGATCGTGGGCCGACGCTACGGGGCTCGCCGTCGAAGACGGACAGCTCAAAATCGCGACCGCCGACGGCTCCGTCGGTCTGGCCGACGCGGCGCAGTTCGCCGGCTACACCGGCGAACTCGGTTCCCCTGACTGGTCGGTGTTGCTGGCCAACCACGGCTTGCACATCGAGATCCTGATCGATCCGGACTCACCGATCGGCAAGACGGACTCCGCGGGAATTAAAGACGTGGTCCTGGAATCGGCCGTCACCACGATCATGGACTTCGAGGACTCGGTGGCCGCCGTCGACGCCGACGACAAGGTGCTCGGCTACCGCAACTGGCTCGGTCTGAACAAGGGCGATCTGTCCGAAGAGGTCTCCAAGGACGGCAAGACCTTCACCCGGGTTCTCAACGAGGACCGCACCTACCGCACACCCGACGGCGAGGGCGAGCTGACGCTGCCCGGCCGCAGCCTGCTGTTCGTCCGCAACGTCGGTCACCTGATGACCAATGACGCGATCGTCGACGCCGAGGGTAACGAGGTGTTCGAAGGCATCATGGATGCGCTGTTCACGGGCGTGACCGCGATCCACGGCCTCAAGACAGGTGACGCGAACGGCCCGCTGGCCAACAGCCGCACCGGGTCCATCTACATCGTCAAGCCCAAGATGCACGGACCCGACGAGGTCGCCTACACCTGCGAGCTGTTCAGCCGCGTCGAAGACGTCCTCGGCCTGCCCCAGGGCACCCTCAAGGTCGGCATCATGGACGAGGAACGGCGCACCACGGTCAACCTCAAGGCCTGCATCAAGGCCGCGGCCGACCGTGTCGTGTTCATCAACACCGGCTTCCTGGACCGCACCGGCGACGAGATCCACACGTCGATGGAGGCCGGGCCGATGATCCGCAAAGGTGCGATGAAGAGCACCACGTGGATCAAGGCCTACGAGGACGCCAACGTCGACATCGGCCTGGCGGCCGGCTTCAAGGGTAAGGCCCAGATCGGTAAGGGCATGTGGGCGATGACCGAGCTGATGGCCGACATGGTCGAGCAGAAGATCGGCCAACCGAAGGCGGGCGCGACCACCGCGTGGGTGCCCTCGCCGACGGCGGCCACCCTGCACGCGATGCACTACCACTACGTGGACGTGGGCGCCGTGCAGGAGGAGCTCGCCGGCAAGAAGCGCACCACGATCGAAGAGCTGCTGACCATCCCGCTGGCCAAGGAACTGGCCTGGGCGCCCGAGGAGATCCGTGAAGAGGTCGACAACAACTGCCAGTCCATCCTGGGCTACGTGGTGCGCTGGGTCGCGCAGGGCGTCGGGTGTTCGAAGGTGCCCGACATTCACGACGTGGCACTGATGGAAGACCGTGCCACGCTGCGCATTTCGAGCCAGCTGCTGGCCAACTGGCTGCGCCACGGCGTGATCACCGACCAGGATGTGCGCGCCAGCCTGGAGCGGATGGCCCCACTGGTCGACGAGCAGAACGCCAAGGATGCGGCGTACCTGCCGATGGCGCCGAACTTCGACGACAGCCTGGCCTTCCTCGCCGCGCAGGATCTGATCCTGACCGGAACGCAGCAACCCAACGGTTACACCGAGCCGATCCTGCATCGCCGTCGGCGTGAAGCCAAGGCACAGGCCGCGCAGTCGAATTGAGCCTGAGCTCAAATCGGGTAGGAACGTGTAATGGTGCCGTCGATGACTAATATCGGCGCCGAGTCAACGATGGATCGACGGAAAGGCCGCGGGCACTGGTATGGGTAGGCACAGTGCGCCCGACCCTGGCGACTCCCTCGACGAGCCATCTCGCGACGACGTTGTCGATGAGCCATCTCGAGGTGAAGAGGTAGGGCGTCGCCATGGGAATGCCGGCGACGACGAAACAGCCGGCCCCTACTCCGACGAGGGTGACTACTCCGACGAGCGTCGCCATCAAGAGCACGCGGGTTTCGCGGCGGACGACGATCTCTACGCCGCCGAGGATTCATTCGTAGACGACTCCGCCGATGACTACCCGGAGTTTCCGTCGCGGCAGGCCGCCCCCTCGGCTCCGGAGCCGCCGGCCGCACAGCCGTCGCTCTTCCGCGGCGGGCATCGCGGGCTCGGCGATTGGCGGGGCGGTCATCGCAGCGAGGGCGGGCGACGCGGCGTCAGCATCGGCGTGATCGTGGCACTGGTCGCGGTGGTCGTCGTGGTGGGTGCGGTGATTCTGTGGAGCTTCTTCGGTGACGCGTTGTCCAAGCGTTCGCACACGGCGGCCGGCCGCTGTGTGGGCGGCCAGGAGACGGTGGCAGTCGTCGCCGACCCGTCGATCGCCGATTCCGTTCAGCAGTTCGCGGAAACCTACAATAAATCCGCCGGGCCGATCGGCGACCGCTGCGTGGTGGTAAGCGTCAAGCCGGCCAACTCCGACGCGGTGCTCAACGGATTCATCGGCAAGTGGCCCGCGGAACTGGGCGGCCAGCCTGCGCTGTGGATTCCGGCCAGTTCGATCTCGGCCGCACGCCTCACCGGGGCGACGGCCCAAAAGACGGTCACCGAGAGCCATTCGCTGGTCACCTCGCCGGTGGTGCTGGCCATCCGCCCTGAACTCGCGCCGGCCCTGTCCAATCAGAACTGGGCGGCGCTGCCCGGCCTGCAAACCAACCCGAATGCGTTGGCCGGGTTGAACTTACCCGCGTGGGGCTCGCTGCGCATGGCGCTGCCGATGAACGGCAACGGGGACGCATCGTTTCTGGCCGGAGAGGCGGTGGCGGCCGCCTCGGTACCGCCCGGTGCGCCGGCGACCCAGGGCACCGGCGCGGTGCGCAGCCTGTTGAGCGCACAACCCAAGCTGGCCGACAACTCCCTGACCGAGGCGATGAACACGCTGCTGAAGCCCGGTGACCCGGCAACCGCGCCGGTGCACGCGGTGGTGACCACCGAACAACAGCTGTTCCAACGTGGCCAATCGTTGCCAGACGCCAAGGGCACCTTGGCATTCTGGCTTCCACCGGGGTCCGCGGCGGTGGCCGACTACCCCACGGTGCTGCTCAGCGGTTCGTGGCTGAGCAGGGAACAGGCGTCGGCGGCCAGCGAGTTCTCGCGATTCATGCACAAATCAGACCAGCTGGTCAAGCTGGCGAAGGCCGGCTTCCGCGTCAGCGGAGTCACACCGCCCGGTAGTCCGGTCACGAATTTCCCGGCGCTGCCGCCCGCGCTTTCGGTGGGTGATGAGCCGATGCGGGCCACCCTCGCCGAGGCGATGGCCAGCCCGTCGACCGGACAGGCCACGACGATCATGCTCGACCAGTCGATGCCGGCACAGGAAGGCGGAAAATCCCGGCTGGCCAACGTGGTCGGCGCGCTGCAGGACAAGATCAAGTCGCTGCCCGCCACCGCGGTGGTCGGACTGTGGACGTTCGACGGCCACGAGGGCCGCTCGGAGGTGGCGGGCGGGCCGTTGTCCGACGCCGTCAACGGCCAGCCGCGTTCGGCGGCGTTGGCCGCGGCGCTGGACAAGCAGTACTCGTCGAACGGCGGGGCGGTGTCATTCACTACGCTGCGAATGCTCTATCAGGATATGCAGACCAATTATCATGCGGGCCAGACGAATTCGATCTTAGTGATCACCGCGGGGCCACACACCGACCAGACGCTGGACGGGCCGGGGCTGCAGGACTTCATCCGTAAGAGTGCTGATCCGGCCAAACCCATCGCGGTGAATGTCATCAATTTCGGAGCGGACCCGGACCGGGCGACCTGGGAGGCGGTGTCCCAGCTCAGTGGCGGTAGCTATCAGAACCTCGCGACGTCGGCGTCCCCCGACCTCGCTTCGGCGGTGAACACCTTTCTGAGCTGATCAGGCGAACGCCTCCACCGGCGGGCACGAGCAGACCAGATTGCGATCGCCGTAGGCGCCGTCGATGCGGCGCACCGGCGGCCAGACCTTGGGCCGGAACTCCTTGCCCAGCGGATAGGCGGCCTGCTCCCGGGTGTAGGGGTGGTCCCAGTCGCCGATCACCAGGCACTCGGCCGTGTGCGGTGCGCCCCGCAACGGGTTGTCGTCGGCGGGCCACTCCCCCGCGCCCACCCGGTCGATCTCGCCGCGGATGGCGATCATGGCGTCGCAGAAGGCGTCGACCTCGGTCAGGGTCTCGCTCTCGGTGGGCTCCACCATCAGCGTGCCGGCCACCGGGAAACTCATGGTCGGCGCATGAAAACCATAGTCCGCCAATCGCTTTGCCACGTCGTCGACGGTGACACCGGTGGACTTTGTGATTCCACGAAGGTCCAGGATGCATTCGTGGGCGACCATCCCGTTCTCGCCGGTGTAAAGCACCGGGAAGTACTCGTCGAGGCGGCGGGCGATGTAGTTGGCCGAGGTGATCGCGGTCAGCGAAGCCGCACGCAGGCCCTCGGCACCCATCATCCGGATGTAGGCCCAGCTGATCGGCAGGATCGACGCCGACCCGTAGGGCGCCGCCGACACCGGATGCCCCGGCGGCAGCTCGGCGGCGTGCGGGTGCCCCGGCAGGAACGGTGCCAGATGCGAGCGCACCGCCACCGGCCCGACGCCGGGCCCGCCGCCGCCGTGCGGAATGCAGAACGTCTTGTGCAGGTTCAGATGGCTGACATCGCCGCCGAACTCGCCCGGACGCGCCAGCCCGACCAGCGCGTTGAGGTTGGCACCGTCGATGTAGACCTGGCCCCCGGCGTCGTGCACCGCCGCACAGATCTCGGCAATGTCGTGCTCGTAGACGCCGTGTGTGGACGGATACGTGATCATCAGCGTCGACAGACGGTCGCGGTGCTCGCTGACTTTGGCGCGCAGGTCGTTTAGGTCCACGTCGCCATTGGCGCGGCAGGCCACGACGACGACCCGCATCCCGGCCAGCGCCGCCGACGCGGCATTGGTGCCGTGCGCACTGGACGGGATGAGGCAGATGTCGCGGTGCGGTTCCCCGCGGCTGGCGTGGTAATCGTGAATGGCCAGCAGCCCGGCGTATTCGCCCTGCGAGCCGGCGTTGGGTTGCAGCGAGACGGCGTCGTAACCGGTGATCTGCACCAGCCAGGACTCCAGGTCGGCGATCAGACGCCGCAGGCCCGGGGTGTCCGACGCCGGCGCGAACGGATGCTGGCGGGCGAACTCCGGCCAGGTGATCGGTTCCATCTCCGCGGCGGCGTTCAGCTTCATGGTGCAGGATCCAAGTGGAATCATGCTGCGGTCCAAGGCAATATCTTTGTCAGCCAGCGTGCGCAGGTAGCGCATCATCGCGGTCTCGGTGCGGTACTGGGTGAACGCGGGATGGGTGAGAAACTCCGATGTGCGGGTGATGATGCCCGCACCGCCGCCCACCTGCCCAGTGGCGTTTAGCTTGAAGGCCGCGAGCACCGCGGCGACGTGCTCATCGGTGGTGGTCTCGTCGCAGGCCACCGACACGTGGTCGTCGTCGACCCGCCACAGGTTGATGCCGGCGGCCTTGGCCGCGGCGATCACCTCGTCGGCGCGCCCGGGGACCCGGGCCAGCACGGTGTCGAAGTACTTGTCGTGCACCAACGCATCACCAAGGGCGCCTGCGATCACCTCGGCATGGCCGTGCACGCGGCGTGCCATCGCGGTCAGCCCCTCGGCGCCGTGGTAGCTGGCATACATCGCGGCCATCACCGCCAGCAGCACCTGCGCGGTACAGATGTTGCTGGTCGCCTTGTCGCGGCGGATGTGCTGCTCGCGCGTCTGCAACGCCAGCCGGTAGGCCGGCGACCCGTCGGCGTCCAGCGACACACCGACCAGCCGGCCCGGCAGCTGACGCGCATGGTTGGCGTGCACCGCCAGGTAGCCGGCGTGTGGCCCACCGAATCCCATTGGCACGCCGAATCTTTGGGTGCTGCCGAAGGCGACGTCGGCACCGATCTCACCGGGAGGCGTTAGCAGCGTCATGGCGAGCAGGTCGGCGCCGATGGCGACTAGCGCACCCCGGTCGTGCGCCTGCTCCACCAGGTTCGACCAGTCGGTGACCCGGCCACTGGCCCCGGGCAGCTGGGCGATGACGCCGAAGAAGTCGCCTCCGTCGGGCAGGTCCGGAAGACCACTGCGCAGGTCGGCGGTGACGATCTCGATGCCCAGGGGCTTGGCCCGCGTGGCCAGGATGGCCGCGGTCTGGGCGAAGGTGTCGGCGTCCACCGCCAGCCGGTGGGCCTTCCCGCGCGCCGCGCGATGCATCAGCGTCATGGCCTCCGCCGCCGCGGTGCCCTCGTCGAGCATCGAGGCGTTGGCGACCTCGAGGCCGGTCAGGTCCGCGACCATCGTCTGGAAATTCAGCAGCGCCTCGAGCCGGCCCTGGCTGATCTCCGGCTGGTACGGAGTGTAGGCGGTGTACCAGGCCGGGTTCTCCAAGATGTTGCGCAGCAACACCGGCGGCGTGAGCGTGTCGTAGTAGCCCTGCCCGATCATGGACACGGCCACCGTGTTGGCCTCGGCCAGCGATCGCAGCTCGGCCAGCGCTTCGGCTTCGCTGGCGGGCGGCGGCAGCCGGTCGAGACCGGGCGCGGCGCCACGGCCGGTCAGCCGGTCCAGGATGCCGGCGGGAACCGCCTTGGCGGCAAGCTCGTCCAGCGAGTCCACACCGATGACGGCGAGCATGGCGGCGACGGCTTGGCTGTCCGGGCCGATGTGCCGAGCGGCGAAAGTGAATTGATCGGACACTGGAACTCCTGAGTAAGACATATCAAGGCAGAGGACTAGCGGCCCTCCCCCTCTGTCTTCACCCGTTCGCCGGGCGCCTGAGAGATTCGGCGCGCGATGCCGCGTGCGCGCCTTTCCCCATCGGCGGGTGCGGGCCACAGGGGTCCACACCGCTTTCCAGAGGCATCATGATTTCGTGCGGTCCGGGTGCCTGAGAGGTTGACGGAGAGGTGTTGCTCCTTCGGCGTCCGTGGCTGGCAGCCACGAAACTCTCCCGCTCGATTGCGATGCGCAGCCCAGTTTACCCGGCCGCGTACGGCCCGGTCGCGGGCGCGCCGTCAGCCGATCTTGCGGTCGCGGTGCTTGCGCCGGGACGCCAGTTCGTCCTCGGGCTCGGCGATCGACTCGCCGCCGTCGGCTCTTTCGCCGGGGAAGTCCGCGATGACGCCGGTCAGCTCGCGCATGGCGCCCGACACGGCGATGCCGAAGACGCCCTGCCCGCCCTGCAACAAATCGACGACCTCTTCGGCCGACGTGCACTCGTAGACGGTGGTGCCGTCGGAGAACAGGGTGATGTTGGCCAGATCCTGGACGCCACGCTGACGCAGATGATCGACCGCGACGCGGATGTTGTGCAACGAGATTCCGGTGTCGAGCAGCCGTTTGACGATTTTGAGGACCAGGATGTCCTTGAACGAATAGAGCCGCTGGCTGCCGGAGCCCGCCGCGCTACGGATCGACGGCACCACCAGCGAGGTGCGCGCCCAGTAGTCCAGCTGCCGGTAGGTGATGCCGGCAATTTGGCAGGCACTCGGACCGCGGTAGCCGACCAGCTCGTCGGGCACGGAGTCGTCCGGGAAAAGCCCGGGCTGCACGGGCGCGCTGGCCACGGAGACACCGCGGTCACTGGTCGCCGGGCTGCCGCTCTCAGCTAGGTTGACCTGCTCTTGGCGTGGCTGCTCGCTCACGGTGGTTCCTCTCCGCGATCGCGCTCTCGTCGTTAGCTGCGTCCCTGGCTGCAGTGCAGCCACGTTTGCTCAGGCCCGAGTGCTAGTAGAGCTTACGCTTTCCGATAGCCGCCGCGCCTGTAGTCGCGAACAAAGTATGGACGCCGCGGGGCCAAGTGGGCGGGCTATCCGTCAGCGTGTCGACATCGTGGCGTGGTTCGAGATGGATCCGTGATGTCGCTTTTCAGGCTAGACCAGCCGCCCCGCGGTTCCCAAGTGCTGGTCGAGGCAGGTTTTCGTTAGGTGGCTTTGAAATCGTCGGGAGACACGCTATCGAGAAATTCTTTGAACTTCTCCACCTCGTCCTCCCGGACCGCGGTGCCACCTTCCTCGTCACTCTCATCGGGGATCAAAAGGCCGGCTTGGGCGAGCACGCCTTCTTCGACATAGATCGGAACGCCGACACGTAGTGCGATCGCGACCGAGTCGGACGGACGGGCCGACACGGTGATGTTGCGGTCGAATACCAGGTCAGCGTAGAAAGTGCCCTCTTGCAGATCAACGATCCGCACCTCTTTCAGCGAATGCCCAAGCGCGGCAATGACATCCCTGATCAGATCGTGCGTCAACGGGCGCGGGGGCTCAACGCCTTGCTGCTCGAGCGCGATGGCCGCGGCCTCCGACTGACCGATCCAGATCGGAAGGTAACGATCACCGTTCGTTTCGCGCAGTAACAGCACCGGCTGGTTCTGCGGCTGCTCGACGCGAATGCCGACAACACGAACTTCACCCATTTGTGTCTGCCCTCCGCATTAGTGGCGCCGGTCGGCTTGGTGATCGCCAGGGACGGCGAGGTTCAAAGTTCCGCGCTGCTGCCGAAAACCAAGCTGTCGACCGAAGTCTAGTCCTCAGCGATCCAGTACGTCGCGAACGGCGGATTTGATCAACGACGTGTGCAACGTGATGGCGAGCGCCGCGACTTCGCGGGCCAAATCGTCGGCGCGATCGCGTGCGCCGGCCTTGCCGGCCTTGACTACCGGTCCGGCGATTTGCGCGATCAGGTCCGACTGCCGATCGGCGGCCGAGCGGAAAGCGCGCAAATGTCGCGGTTCGACACCGTAATCCGACAGCGCCTGGGCACATTGCAGGATGACGACCGCATGCTCGTCGAAGAAACCGGCGGGTCCGGTGGTGATGACTCCCGCTTTGAGTAGCGCGGTCAGCAGGTCGTCCTTGACGCCCGCGCGGTTCAGCAGTTCTTCGCGGCTCAGCCGGACGTGGGTGGGGGTCACCGCCGAGGTGTCGGAGCCCGCATCCACCCCAGCGGCCTCCCCGGTTCCCGCCACGGATACCAGGCGCGGGGCGGAATAAGACGTTCGGACGGGCGGCAGTTCGCCGTCGGGTTGGGCGTCCAATTGCGCCCTGATGACCTTCAGCGGCAGGTAGTGATCGCGTTGCGCGGTAAGGATGAACCGCAACCGTGCGCAGTCGTACGCGGTGAACCTTCGATACCCCGACGCGGCCCGCTGCGGCGTCACCAGCCCCTCGGCCTCCAGGAAGCGGATCTTGGAGATGGTGACATCGGGGAAGTCCGGCCTCAGCAGTTCCAGGACCGCCCCAATCGACATCCCGGCCAGTGCCGAGCTATCGGGTGCGCTCACTAGCCTGAAGATCCTCCATCCTCACCCTGCTTGGGTCCGGTCAGAAACACCAAGCGGAACTTGCCGATCTGCACCTCGTCACCGTTGGCAAGCACCGCGGAGTCCACGGGCTCACGGTTGACGTAGGTGCCGTTGAGACTACCAACGTCGACCACGCTGAATTCGTCGTTTTCCAACCTGAATTCGGCGTGCCGACGGCTGACGGTGACGTCGTCGAGGAAAATGTCGCTGTCGGGGTGCCGGCCGGCGGACGTGGTGGGTTGGTCCAGCAAAAAGCGAGAGCCCGCGTTCGGTCCCCGCTTGACGACCAGCAACGCCGAGCCGGCGGGGAGTCCCTCGACTCCGGACACCGCACTCTCGGTTCCCGCTTGTGCGGGAGCGTCCAGCTCGTTGAGGAAGTCGGCACGGAAGACAGAAGTCGTCTCTACCGTGACTTCGTCCGAATTCTGGTCTTGCTGATTTCCTGAGTCCATGTCCGTCACGCGCTGCTCCTCACTGGCTGCTGTGGCGTTGTCTGCCCGGGCCGCTCGGCCGGCTTTCGCACCGGGATTCTTCGCCCGGAATGCCGTTTACTGCCGTCTTCTACTTGCAAGTGTCTTTCAGATGTTTTTCAGGGTCTTCGAAGGTGTTCAAAGGTCGATCTGTCGACGGTACCGCGCACGGGCTTGCAATGCGCCCACCACCTGACGATCCGAAACATCGACTCCCCCGCGTACCCTGGGTGCACCGCTCGCTCGCCGGGCGGGGCTGCAGGGACATTAGCAACCGTCATTCGGTCAGGGTTCCGCGGTAGGCCTCGGCGTCCAGCAGCGAAGAAATCGTCGACTCCAATTCGCCGACGTCGGATACCTGCACATCCAGCAGCCAGCCAGCGCCGTACGGGTCGGAGTTCACCAGTTGCGGACTGCCGTCCAGATCGCTGTTGACCGCAGAAACCTTGCCGGACACCGGCGCGTATAGGTCGGACACCGATTTCGTGGACTCGACCTCACCGAAGGATTCGCCTGCGGTCAATTCGTCGCCCACGTCGGGCAGTTGAACGAAGACGACATCGCCCAACGCGGACTGCGCGAAATCGGTGATGCCCACTCGCACGGTGTCATCCCCGCTGCGGCGAACCCATTCGTGTTCAGCGGTGTAGCGCAGATCGGGTGGGATATCGCTCACGGGAGATCCTGTTCTGTTTGGGCGGTGCTCACTTGACGGGCTGAGCGTATTGGTGTGGTTTTGGTTGTCGCAAGGTGGTCACGTCCAACCGGTCGGCCTGCTGGACGGACATTCGCGCACCGACACGCTTGACAGTGTCCTGCGCACCACCGGGAATGTTCATGGCCGCGGCGAGGGTGGGTGGATCGCCAATCGCCAGAATCGAATACGACGGCGACAGTGTTTTGGAGTCGATCGTCAGCGACCCAGGCATACCCACGACCCACGTGTCGACACCTACTCGCACCGATTGGTGCGCGTCGTTGACTTCGATGGCCTCGGCGCCGGCAGCCCGCAGCTCATTGATCACGTCGAGCATCGCCTCGGGCGAAACTCCGGGCCCGGGGTCGTCGATGGTGACGGTAACGCCGGGCCCGGTGGCGCCGACTGCTCCGACCAGAATGGACAGCGCCGCCAGCCTGGACTGCGCGGATCGAATCGCGGCCTGGTCGTTGTTTCCGGACGCCTGCAACGAATTCAGCGTGTTCTGTAGCTCGTTCACCTCGGTGTTGAGCGTGCCTTCGCGTTGTCGCAACGAATCCAGCAGCACCAGAAGGTCTGCGGGGCGGGCCGTCTCGAGTGAGTCACCCGACTCGGTCTGGCGCACCTGGGTGACGATGGCCAGGCCGAGCAGCAGGCAGAGCATGGCGGCCAGCGTCCCGAAGGCCATCCGGGACCGACCGCCGAGCGCCATGCCGGATAGCCCGGTGCGGTGCACCGGGCCGATTTCGGGACGCGGGCTTTTCGCGGCAAGTTCGTGGCGGCCGCGCGGCGCGCCCGGTTCCGGCGGCGCAGCGGTTCCGGCGTCACCGGGCCCGGTTGGCCCGTCAGCACTTTGACCGCCGGCGGCGCGTTGGCCGGCGGCGCGGTCTTGCGGATCCTGGCTCACGTTCACCTCGACTGCGTTACGCCCCGAACAGCCTACGGCGCAGGGCGGCGGCATTGCCGAAGATGCGGATACCCAGCACGACGATGATGGCGGTGGACAGCTGCGTCCCCACGCCCAGCTGATCGCCGACATAGACGATCAGCGCGGCAACAAAGACGTTGAACACGAAGGAAACGACGAAGACCTTCGGATCGAAAATCCGTTCCAGATAGGCACGTAACCCGCCGAACACCGCGTCCAGCGCCGCGACCACCGCGATCGGCAGGTAGGGCTGGACGACTTCTGGCACTGCGGGGTGAAAAACCAGGCCGAGCACGATGCCGATCGCCAGTGCTGCGATACCGATCATGCTTGGTTTCCCGTCCGCGTCTCACACACGAGGATGTGTCTGTCGAGGACTTTTCTCACTGTGGCCCAATCTGCTTGGCGAACTTGACATCCCGGATCGATCCGGCAGGAAGCGTTAGTCCGTCGGCGGCATCCACCGTAACGACGACACCGTAGGAGATCTGCAGCAACCTCAGTCGCTGCATTCCGGGACTGTTGTCGAAGACATCGCGCATGGCGCGTGGCGGCCCGATCGCCAGGACTGTGTACGGACTGCTTGTCGGGTTGTTGTCGACGAGGATCGCGCCGCCGGCTTGCCGAATGGTCACGTTCGGCCCGATCCGCACACCGCCCACGGAAATGGCCTCGGCACCACTCGCCCACAACGAGTTGACCAGCAGCTGCAGATCGCGGTCCAGGATGATTTGCCTACTGCCGTTGACCCGCTGCTTCGACACGTCGGAAAGGTTCGGACTGGCACCGGGATCGGTGACTGTCACCTTCAGGCCCGGCCCGATGACCGCCGTGCTGGCGGCCGCCAGGCTGAGCGCGTCAAGCCGTTTCAATAGCCGCTGTCCCTGGGCGTCTTCGGCCAGGGCGTGGCGCTGCACGTCGTCGACGCGTGTCGCGAGCTCGCTACGGCGCTTATTCAGCTTGGCCGCGGAGCTTTCCGTCGACCTCACATGGCCCAAGAGCAGCTGCTGCGCGGAGCGCACCCCGGGCGCCACCGAGCGGGCCTGCGCGACCGCGGCGGCGAAAACCGTCGCGATCAGCAGCGCCGCCGCGGCCTGCCAGAGCCAACCGAACACTCGCCGGCGTCCGCTGCGTGGCGCGTCGCCAGTGCTCCGTTTGGCCGCCGCCGCGGCATATCCGGGGTCCAGGTGCTCGGACAGCAGCGCGCGCAACAGCGACGGCACGGGGATCTGCTTGGGACGCGACGCCACATGAGCGCCATGGCCGGCGTTGGGGTCGTAACCGCCGAGCAGACGGTCCGCGTCAGCCATGGTCAGCCACCTTCGCCGACTCCGACGGCCGAGAATCGCGGTCGACCTTGGGCATGCGTCGCAGCACGAGAATCATCTGCACCGCGTACTGCACGAACGCCCACAGGTAGGCGTACATACCCCAGATCAAAAAGGCCCAACCGCAGGCCCCGATCACGCGGCTCCAGAGCGCGTCCCAGGTGCCCAGCAGCACCAGCGGAAAGCCGGACATCAACGCGAACGTCGCGGCCTTGCCGATGTAGGTCACCGGCAACGCGGACAGCCCGCGACTCCACAGCAGGGGCAGTGTGGTAGCCAACAGACCGTCGCGCGCGAGCAGGACGATGACGAACCACCACGGCACGATCCCGCCGAAGGCCAGCACGACGGGCACCGCGATCATGTAGAGGCGGTCGACGGCCGGGTCAAGCAGCACCCCCAGCCGTGAGGATTGATTGAGCAGCCGGGCGATCTTGCCGTCGGCCCAGTCCGAGGCGCCGCTGAACATCAGAATCGCGACCGCCCATCCGTTGGCGTGCGCGACCACCAGGACGTAGACGAACACCGGGATCAGCGCCAGGCGGACAGCGCTGAGCACGTTGGGCACCGTCAGCACGCGGTTGGGCGGTAGCACCGGCTCCATGAGCCGTGACCTTAACCCGGCGACGATGCGGTCCGCACGACGGACCGCTGAGGAGCAGCGCAGTCAGCCGTAGCCGAACACCGAACGCCCGGCTCGGCGCACACTCGAACTCGAACGCGGCCGGCCGCGCGCCGGCGTGACTGCGCTCAGCGGAACACCCCGGGCAGGCTCAGGGTGGACAACGTGTCGTCCGACAGCGGGTTGTCGTTGACCATGTAGGTCCACGTCGACGTCGGCCGCGCCAGCTTGGACAGGTCCAGTCCGGGCTCCTCCTCGAGCACGTTCGCGGTTTCGAACGTCTGCTGGGCCGCCTCGATCGCGTCCGCGGCCAGCGACGCGAACGCGTCGACCGCCAACCGATGAAATTCGTCCAGCGGGTTTTGCCGACCCAGCGCCCGCAGATGAATGCTCTCCCGGATGTCGGCCAGGTACGCCAGGTGATCGGCCCAGCCGCGGTCGAGGTGATAGAGCATGATCTGCCGGCAGATGATCTCCAGGCGCTCTTCGGAGATTCCTTCGGTCTCGGCCAGCTCCTTGTAGCGCTTGGGCGCCAGCTCGGCGAGTTCCTCACGCGCGGTTGGGTTGCGCAGCAACGTGTTACGCCGGTCAACGATGATGGCTCGCTGCTGGGCGATCAACTGGTTGTAGCGCCAGGTGTTCGCGTGCACATCCAGCATGCGGCCCTCCGCCACGCGCTGGGCGTGGTCGAGCAGGCCCGCGGCCTTGGAGCTGACGATCTTGCCGTCCTCGTCGGTTTCCATCGGCAGCTTGTTGTGGTCGAGGTTGGCGGCGACCACGTCGTCTTCCCAACTCGAGAAGAACACCGACGATCCCGGGTCGCCCTGCCGCCCGGCGCGGCCGCGCAGCTGGTTGTCCAGACGCTCGGTGTGGTGCCGCCCGGTCCCGACGACGTGCAGCCCACCGAGCTCGGCGACCCGGTCGTGGTCGGCTTCGTCGGAGCCGCCGAGGCGGATGTCGGTACCGCGCCCGGCCATCTGGGTCGAGACGGTGACGGCGCCGAACTTGCCGGCCTCGGCGATCACCTGGGCCTCCTCGGCGTCGTTTTTGGCGTTCAGCACCACCGCGGGTACGCCGCGGCGTAGCAGCCGCTCGTGCAGGTCCTCGGATTCGGCCACGTCGCGGGTGCCCACCAGCACCGGCTGCCCCGTCTCGTTCACCTCGACGATGTGCGCGACGATCGCGTCGTTCTTGGCCGCAGCGGTGATGTAGACGCGGTCGGACTCGTCTTCACGGATGTTGGGCTCGTTCGGCGGAATCGGTGAAACTCCGAGCTTGTAGAACTGGCGCAGCTGCTCGCCTGCGGCCAGCGCGGTGCCGGTCATGCCGCACACGGTCGCGTAGCGGTTGATCAGCGCCTGCACCGTGATGGTGTCGAGCACCTCACCGGTTTCGGTGGTCTCGATGCCCTCCTTGGCCTCGACGGCGGCCTGCAGCCCGTCGGGCCAGCGCTGCAGCTGCGCGATGCGGCCGCGCGCGGCGTTGATCAGGTGCACCGCGTCGTCGCGGACGATGTAGTGCACATCGCGCTGCAGCAGCACGTGCGCGTGCAGCGCGACATTGATCTCGGTCAGGGTGGTGGCGACGTGTTCTTCGGAGTACAGGTCGATTCCGCCGAGCGCCTTCTCGACCTTGCGGGCGCCGACCTCGGTCAGGTGGACATTGCGGCTGTCGGCGTCGGTGTCGTAATCGGTGCCGGCCTCGAGCTGGCCGGCCAGCTCGATGATCTCGGGCCGCGGCGTCTCCCGGTGGGTGGTTCCGGCCAGCACCAGCGGCACCAGCGCCTCGTCGACCAGCACCGAGTCGGCCTCGTCGATCAGGGCCACATCGGGATTGGGCGATACCAGGTCGGCGACGTCGGTCACCAGTTGGTCGCGGAGCACGTCGAAGCCGATCTCGTTGACCGACGCGTAGGTGACGTCGCAGCCGTACGCGGCCCGGCGTTCCTCGCTGGTGGACTCGGCGGTGATCCAGCCGACGGTCAGGCCCATGGCCTCGATGGCCGGTCCCATCCATTCTGCGTCACGACGGGCCAGGTAGTCGTTGATGGTCACGACGTGCACGTGCCGCCCGGCCAGCGCGTACCCGGCCGCTGCGATCGCGCCCGCGAGCGTCTTGCCCTCACCGGTGGCCATCTCGATGACGTCGCCCGCCAGCATGCGTAATGCCCCGAGCAGCTGCACATCGAATGGACGCAGGGCGGTCGATCTTTCGCCCGCCTCCCGGGCGATGGCAAGGAATTGCGGGATGTCCTCGGAATCCGCGAGGTCATCGAGATTGAGCAGCCCGGCCGCCTTGCGTAGCTGTTCGTCGGTCAGGCCGGCCGCCTCGTCGTCGTACTCCGCGGAGTCGGTGACCTGGGTGAGAGAGCGGTTGCGGTCCTTTTCGGTGCTGGCACCGAGCAGCTTCCAAAAACGGCTGCTCAGCCGGCCGGGTTGAGTGCGGGTCGTCTTAGGCACAGGTCAACGGTACGCGGTGAGTCCCCGCGTACTCAGATCACTCGCCCGCGACGCAGGCCGCGCCGCGGCGTGATGCGGAGGTACCTCATCACGCGAGGTTGGAGCGGCGTGGATAGGCGACTGCGGGATCGGTGAGCACATTCACGACGGCGGGCAGCCCGCTGGCGAAGGCGCGCTCCAGCGCGGGCCGCAGCTCGGCGGGCGCGGCGACCAGTTCTCCGTGTCCGCCCAGCGCGCACGCCACCTCGTCGTAGCGCGTGCCCGGGCGCAGCTCCGCCACCACCGAATAGCCGTACAAGGCCTCCATGGGGTGTTTTTCCAGACCCCAGATTCCGTTGTTGCCGATCACGGACACGACCGGGACCTTGTGCCGAACCAAGGTGTCCCATTCCATGCCGCTGAAGCCGAATGCGCCGTCGCCCTGCAGCAGCACCACCTGGCGGTCCGGGCGGGCCAGCTTGGCGGCCAGTGCATAGCCGGGGCCCGAACCCAGGCAGCCGAACGGGCCGCTGTCCAGCCAGCAACCCGGGTGATAGCTGTCGATCACACGTCCGGCGTACGACCCGAAATCACCGGCGTCGATCACGACGATGGCGTCGCGATCCAGCATGGGTGCCAGTTCCGCGTACACCCGCATCGGGTGCAGTGGGGTGCGGTCGTCGGCGAGCTCGGCCTTCTCCTTGGCGCGCGACACGGTCTCGGCGGTTCGCAGTTCGCCGATCCAGCCTTGATGGTCGCTGCCCGTGGCGGGGGCCAGCGCCGCGAGAATCGTCAACAGGTCGCCGTAGAGCTCGGCCTGCACCGGCCGGGGGTGGGGCCGTTCGGGTTCTGCTCGGTCCACCACGATGAGCTGGGTTTGGGCCCCGAACACCGCGCCGAAGCCGAGGCGGAAGTCCATGGGCACGCCGATGATCAGCGCAACATCGGCCTCCCCCAACGCTTTTCCGCGAACCCGGGAGAACGCTAATGGGTGATCGGCGGGAACGGCGCCGCGGGCCATCCCGTTCATCAGCACCGGGATCTGGAGTTCTTCGGCAAGGCGGAGCAGGGCCGCTTCGCCGTGCCCCCACCACACGTTGGTGCCCGCCATGATCACCGGCCGCTTGGCCGCGGACAGCAGGGCGGCGGCCCGGCTCAGGTCCTCGCCGTCGGGGGCGGGCCCCGGTGCCAGGTCGACGAGGGCGCCGGGCCGGCCGTCATCGTCGGACATGGAGAACACGTGATCCATCGGGAAGTCCACGAAACCCACGCCCGACGGCGCACCGACCGCCGCGCGCAGCGCGTCGTCGACGAGCCGCCCGGCCTCGTCCGCCGACTGTGCGGTGGCGGCGAAGCGGGCCAGCGGCGCCACGAACGGCACGTGGTCGATCTCCTGCAACGAGCCCATCCCCCAGCGCTGCGCCGGCGCCCGGCCCCCCAGTACCAACAGCGGCGACTGGTTCTGCTGTGCCGCCGCCATCGCGCTCATCCCGTTGGTGACGCCTGGCCCCGCGGTCAGCGCGGCCACGCCCGGCGATCGCGTCACCTTCGACCAGCCCTCGGCCGCGAACGTCGCGGTCTGCTCGTGGCGCGTATCGACCAGCCGGATGCCCTCGTCGCGGCACCCGTCGTAGATGGAAAACAGGTGGCCGCCGGATAGCGTGAACACGGTGTCGACGCCGCTGGCCCGCAGGCGCCGCGCGACAAGCCGGCCGGCGTGCAATGTTTGTGCGGGGACGGCGTCGGTAGTCATGACCGCAGCCTATCCAGATCCGTCGGGTACCTTCGCCGAAGGATTTGAAGTTGAGGAGTGATTGACCACCTCGACGGTAAGGAGACTCGACGATGGGTCCGAAGCCCTTCAAGCCTTCGATCAACTGGTCGGCGGCACCCATTGATTCGTTGCGGTGGATCGCCATAGCGTGGCTGATCGGCGCTATCTGTCTGTTCGGGGTCCTACTGGCGTTCCGCTATCTCACGCCATGGGGCCGGCAGTTTTGGCGGATCACTCGCGGCTACTTCGTCGGCTCGGAGAGCATCAAGGTGTGGCTGATGCTTGGTGTGTTGCTGTTGTCGGTGTTGTTGTCGGTGCGATTGGTGGTGCTGCTCAGCTACCAGGGCAACGACTTGTATACCGGGGTGCAGAAGGCGGTCCAGGGCATGGCCGCCGATGACGACACCGTCAAACAGTCCGGGGTACATGGCTTTTGGATGTCACTTGCGATCTTCAGCGTGTTGGCGGTCCTTTACGTCATCCGGTTCGCGGCCGACGTCTATCTGACGCAGCGGTTCATCATCGCCTGGCGCATGTGGTTGACCTCCAACCTCACCGACGACTGGCTGGAGGGCCGGGCCTACTACCGAGATCTTTTCATCGACAACACCATCGACAACCCTGACCAGCGCATCCAGCAGGACATCGACATCTTCACCGCCAATGCCGGCGGCACCCCCAACATCCCGTCAAACGGGACGGGAAGCACGTTGCTGTTCGGAGCGGTCAACGCGGTGGCCTCGGTGATTTCGTTCGCCGCGATCCTGTGGCAGCTATCCGGGGACCTGAATCTCTTTGGCGTGGTGTTGCCGCGCGCGATGTTCTGGACGGTTCTGGTCTACGTGCTGATCGCGACCGTCGTTGCGGTTTGGCTTGGGCGCCCGCTGATTCGGCTGAGCTTCAACAATGAAAAGCTTAATGCGGCATTTCGTTACGCGCTGGTGAGGTTGCGGGACGCCGCAGAGGCGGTCGGCTTCTACCGCGGCGAGCGGGTCGAGCGGGCGCAGCTGTGGCAGCGCTTCACGCCGATCATCGGCAACTACCGCAATTTCGTCCGACGGACCATCATTTTCAACGGGTGGAACTGGTCGGTGTCGCAGGCAATTGTCCCTCTGCCGTGGGTGATTCAAGCGCCGCGGCTGTTCGCCGGCAAGATCGATTTCGGGGATGTAGGTCAGACGGCGACCGCATTCGGCAACATTCACGACTCACTGTCGTTCTTCCGCAACAACTATGACGCGTTCGCGGCCTTCCGGGCGGCGATCATCCGATTGCACGGGCTGGTGGACGCTAACAGCAAGGGCCGCGCGCTGCCAACCATTCTTGTCAAACCCAGCGAAGAGACCACGGTTGAGCTACGCGGCATCGAGGTGCGCACGCCGGAGGGCGACCAACTGGTCGACTCGCTGGATGTCCAGCTCGACCACGGCGACACCCTGGTGATCACCGGCCGCTCCGGCTCCGGCAAGACGACGCTGTTGCGCAGCCTGGCCGAACTGTGGCCGTACGCCTCGGGAACTTTATGCCGCCCGGACGGTGACAACGCGACGATGTTCCTGTCGCAGCTGCCGTATGTGCCGCTCGGCAACCTGCGCACCGTGGTCGCCTATCCGAATTCGCCGGACGACATTCCCGATGAGCTGCTGCATGACGTACTCACCAAAGTGGCGCTGGCGCCGCTGATCAACCGGCTGGATGAAGACCATGATTGGGCCAAGGTGCTCTCCCCCGGCGAGCAGCAGCGGGTCGCCTTTGCGCGTATCCTGCTCACCAAACCGAAGGCGGTCTTCCTCGACGAGGCCACCTCCGCGCTGGACGAGGGCCTGGAATTCGCGCTGTATCAATTGGTTCGGGCCGAGCTGCCGGAATGCGTCATGGTTAGCGTCAGCCACCGGCCCACCGTCGAGCAGCACCACGAGCAGCAGCTGCACCTGCTCGGTGGCGGCCCCTGGCAGTTGGGCCCGGTCGACAAGGAACCGGCACCGGTATAGCGCCAATCGGTTGCGGCAATCGAGGCCCGCTCGATTGCGGCGATCTTCGATGCCGGGCGGCGTTTGCTGTGGCATTCTGCTTGCGTGTCCGCTGAACCGGTGGGTCCGTCTTCCGGAATCGTGACGTTTCTGTTCACCGACATCGAGGGGTCGACTCGTCGGTGGGAGGCCGACGCCGACGGGATGCGGTCCGCGCTCACGCGACATGACCAGGTGCTACGCCAGGCGATCGAGTCACATGGGGGCCAGTTGTTCAAGCACACCGGCGATGGTGTCTGTGCGGCATTCGCCTCGCCGAACTCGGCGGTCGATGCGGCGGTCGCCGCTCAGCGCTCACTTGAATTACCGGTGCGGATGGGATTAGCCACCGGCGAAGCCGAGTTGCGCGACGCCGACTATTTCGGCGCCGTGCTCAATCGCGCGGCACGAGTCATGGGCGCGGGGCACGGCGGGCAAATTCTGCTGGCGGACTCGACGGCGGGTTTCGTGAGCGGCGTCGATCTGCTTGATCTGGGCCCGCGCCGGTTGCGGGATCTACCCACTCCGGTCGGTGTGTTTCAGGTTCGGGCCCCGGGTCTGCGCGCCGACTTCCCGCCGTTGCGGACAGCCGACATCGGCCCGGGCAATCTGCGCCCCCCGCTGACCGGTCTGATCGGCCGTGAAACCGAGGTCGAGCAGGTGCAATCGGCACTGAAGATCCATCGATTGGTGACTCTTGTCGGCGTGGGTGGGGTCGGTAAGACCCGGTTGGCGCTTGAGGTCTCAACGCGCCTGGCCGATGAATTTCCCGACGGTGTTTGGTTTTTCGAACTCGCGACGGTCACCGATCCCGCGGCGGTGCCCGATGCGGTTGCCGCGGTGCTGGGCGTCACCCAACAGGCCGGGAAGACGGTGGCCGAGAGCGTGGCCGTCGCTCTGGAGGGCAGGCTGCGACTGTTGGTGTTCGACAACTGCGAACATCTGCGCGACGCGGCCGCCGACCTGGTGGAAGCCATCCTCGCCCGCTCGGCGAGCGTGCGGATCCTAGCGACGAGCCGCGAGCGGCTGGAGGTCGCCGACGAGCAAGTGCACTCGGTCTCGTCGCTGGATGTCGCGGCAGGGATCGACTCTTCGGCCGCAATATTGTTTGTGCAACGCGCCCAACAGGTTTCGTCTTATTTCGCGGCGAAGGGCGCGGACGACGAAGCCGCGATCGTCGAGATCTGTCGCCGTCTGGACGGCATCCCGCTGGCCATCGAACTGGCGGCCTCGCGAATGACGTCAATGACCCCCGTCGAGCTGCGCGATCGGCTCGATGACCGATTCCGGTTGCTCGTTGGATCGCGGCGGGGCCTGAGTCGCCACCAGACATTGCGCCACGCCGTGGCGTGGTCCTATGACCATCTCGGGGAGGAGGAAAAGGCGCTGCTGGAACGCTGTTCCGTGTTCGCCGGCGGGTTCGATCTGCAAAGCGCCTGCGCAATAACGAAATTCACCCGACCACAGCCCGTCGACGATTATGCAACCCTGGATCTGCTGGATTCCTTAGTCCGTAAGTCCCTACTTGTGGTTGATCGAGTCGCAGGCCGGACGCGCTATTCAATGTTGGAGACCATTCGAGAGTTCGCCGAGGAGCAACTCGTCGCCCGCGGCGAGGCCGCGGCTGTGCGGGAAGCCCATGTGCGCCACTTCGCCCGGCGTGGAAGCGACGCGTTAGCCGTGTGGGACAGCCCGGAACAGCGGGCAGCCTACGAGTGGTTCGAGGCGGAGCTGGCGAATCTGCGCGCCGCGTTTCGCTGGGCGGCCGATCACGACGACCTCGACGATGCCGTCGCCATTGCCACCTCGGCGGCCTTCCTTGGCTTCATGGTCATCAAAATGGAACCGACCGCGTGGGTCGAAGAACTCATCGAATCAGCCCGGGCAGCCGACCATTCCCAGCTCGCGTTCCTCTACGTGCTGGCCTCGAACTGTTATATAGCCGGGCGGGTCGACGACGGACTTCGCTATGCCGACCCTGCTGTCGACATGCTCAGCGGTGACCGCACCCGCCTTCCGTTCGGCGTAGAGGGCTGGCCCTCTGGCGCGTACACGGCCAGCGGACGCCCCGAACGGTCAGTCGAATTGTGTCGAGCTCAGCTGGCACGAAATCGCGACACCCACACCCTCACCAGGAGCTGCCTGGTGATGGCGCTGACCATCAGGGGCCCCAGCGAGGAGGCCGCGACGATCGTCGACGACCTTGTCAATGCTGCCGAAGCCACCCGCAATCCCGCGGCGCTCTGCTACGCGCTGCTCGCCGAGGGGTTCGCCCTCCGCGACATCGAGGCCTCACGCGCTTTGGCGGCCTTGCGTCGCGGGCTGGCCCTCTCGCAAGAGTCCGGCAACCGCACCAGTGAGACTCACACCGCCGCCGTTCTGTGCCGCGTCGAGTCGAAATACGGTGACCCAATGGCGGCGCTCGATTACTTCAGGTTGGCCGTCCATAATCACCACGAGGCGGGCAACACGACAATGATCAGCACACCGCTGGCTTTGCTCGCGGCGTTCTTCGACAGAATCGAACGTTACGAGGCGGCGGCCACCATCGCAGGTTTCGCTTTCGGGCCCGTCACCGTCGCAAGTTTTCCCGAAATCCGGACCGTGATGGCCCACCTGGCCAGTGCGCTCGGTGCGGATGCGTACGAATCCCTGACGCAGTCCGGAGCACGGATGACTACCGCGCAAATGGCGAACTACGCTTACCGCGAAATCGACCGGACCCGAACAGAACTCGCACGAACCGGCTGAAAACTTGCCTCCCGGCGCTCCTATGCTCGTCCGGCCCGTGCGGCGGCGTGCGCTCCGGCTCGGCGCCCGAAGAACGACCCTTCACCCAGCTGCGTCCCGCTCGCGTAGCCCTTGCCGTCCTGGGCAAGGTTGGACGCGCACGCGCCCGCCGCATACAAGCCGGGCACCACGGTGCCGTCGGCGCGCTGCACCTCGCCATCGAGGGTCACCGCGAGGCCGCCGATGGTGAATCCCGAATACATCGCCCGACCGAGCGACAGATCGAACACCGCCCAGGGGCCGTTATCCTGTGGTGCAAGGAATTCCGGCTGCTTATGGAAATCCGGATCCTCGCCCGCGGCCGCGTGCTTGTTGTAACGATCAAGCGTCGCCGCGAGGTTGCCCGCCGGAATGCCGAGCGCTGCTTCCATTTCCGCGATGGTCTCGTACCCGTCGAGGAAGCGGATCAGCGGCATGGCCGGCATCTCGGTGTGCGCCTCGTCGACGATCAGGTATGCCGTCTGGTCGGACTGCTCCAACACGAAAGCCGACGTGCGCGAGTGGTAGGAGTCCTCGGCGACAAAGCGTCGGCCCTCCTTGTTGACGATCACACCGGTCAGCAGCACCTCGGGCGGATAGGCCGCCGCGGTGATGAACAGCTCGTCCATGTTCTTGGTCGCACCGCCCGCCGAGACGCCCATCCGGATGCCCAGTCCGTCGTCATTGGGGTTGCCCAGGATGTAGGGCGCCACCATGCCGTGATGCTTGGTGCGTCGCTGCTGACCCAGCGCGGGCGTGTGCTCGGCGACCATCTCCGGGTTCATCGCGAATCCCCCCGCCGCGATGATGACCGACTTGGCCTTGATCGCACCGGTTTCGGTGAAGTGCTTCCACGCGACACCGACCACGGCGCCTTCGTCGTCAATGACCAGGTTGGTAACCCCGGTCTCGTAGCGGATCTGCACGCCCACCGCGTCGGCGCGCTTGAGCAACAAGTCGACAACCATGCTGGCGCCGCCCAGTTCGCCGGGCACCGGCACCGAGTGTCCACGCGGCGCCGGCTTGGCCCGCTCGCAGAAGGGCCAAACCTTTTCATTGCCGGTGTAGCTCAAGCCCTCGGTACCGGGTGGAACGACGACCTTGCCCGGGTAGTAGCTGCGCTCGAACTGAAAACCCAAGTCCTCCAACCAGTTGAAATGCTCGACGCTGCCGTCGCAATAGGCGCGGATCTTGTCGAGCTCGGGTTCGCGCGACACCGCGACCAGGTATTTGTACATCTCCTCGGCGGCATCCTCTTGACCGGTCGCCTGCTGCACCGCGGTCCCGCCACCGAGGTAAAAGTGGCCGCCCGCAAGCGAAGTGGTGCCACCCGCGGCGGCCGCGCGTTCGAGCACGAGCACGCGCGCCCCGGCGGCTGCCGCACTCACCGCGGCGCAGCCTCCGGCGATGCCAAACCCGATCACTACGACGTCAACGTCATCCGACCAGGTGGTCACGTCATCCGCACTGACCGTTGCTGGTATCTCCGTGCTCATTCGCGCCACTTCTCCTCATCGCCGCGCTCGGCATCGTCGCCGGCGCGGCTCACCGTTGCTCCTGTTTGATGTAGTCGTGAAAGGCCCTCATCTCGGGTGCGACGTATGCAAGCTCCACATACGGCACGCCCGCCTCCGGTGCTGATAGGTAGACGAATTGGATGCCGCCGGGCATCACGCCTCGCTGAACGACCGCGGCGCCCCGCTCGGCGGCCTCCGTCACCGCCGCCTCAAGTTGCTCGGGGCGTTCGACCTGCATGCAGATGTGGTGCAGACCCGGTCCGCAATCGGACAAAAAGTCACTATAGATGTTCTCGCCGCGAACCGGTTGGATCAGCTCCAACTGCATGTCGCCGAGGTAGCTCAGCGAGATGCTGGCAAAGAAGTCGGCGGGTTGGCCCCGGTAGCTACACGAGTCCGGAGCAAAGTGCACATCGGGTATGCGGACCCACTTCCGCACGCCTAACAGGCCGGTGAGGGCCGTTTCGGTGGCATCAAGGTCGGCGGTGACCCACGCGATCTGGGTCGGTGATTCAACGTTAGGCGTCATCGTCTCGCAGGATAGTCGAGTCGTGATGCCGTTAGAAAGGGCCCGAATATCTTTGCCGTGGCGAGCCCGTCCGGCCTGGAAATCGGCGGGTGAACACGTTCTAATTCCAGCTTGCCGCCACCCGCAAGCCTCAGTGTTGGCTCAGGATGTCGACCATCAGCCGCAGCTGCGCGTCGAAGACCGTTTCCGGGTCTGTCAGGGTGTCGGCGCCGTACTGGCCGAACACCTCGAGGCTGATGGCGCCCAACACTCCGGCCCAGAGCAAGAAGCACTTCGCAAGGACCCGGTCATCGCCCGGGAAGCCGAATTCATGGCGAATCCGGTCGAAGTCGGATGACATCGGTTGTGGGGCAAGATCATTCGTCAGCCGGATATCTCCCGTGGCGATCCCGGCCGCAACCGCGTCGAACAGCGCCGCGACCACCCGGGTGCCCACCGCGATCGTGCGCTCCGGAGGTGCGTGGTATCCGGGAACGGGACTGCCATAAAGCAGGGCCCAGCAGGCCGGGTTCGCGATGGCCCAGCCCCGGGTAGCCCGCGCAATGGCGACGACGTCGTCGCTCCACAGGTCGTCGACCGTCTCGCGGGCACGGTCCACCGTGTCGGCCAGGTCGGAGTAGGCGTCAACCAGCAGCAAGGTCAGCAGTTCGTCGCGGCTGGATACGTAGCGGTACACCGCCGAGGACACCATGCCCAGGTCGCGTGCGATGGCCCGCACCGATAACCCGGCCGCGCCGCGATCGACCAGCTGGCGGCGACCAAGTTCGATGATTCGCGCCTCGATCTGCTCACGCGATTCCTGGCGTTTGCCCACGCGGCCAGTCTGGCACAACCGAGAACACCGCTCTTGCTTTCCGTGGCGGGTTGTGGCAGCGTGTCCAAATTAGAGAGCGCCGCTCTCGCAGTTCGACCAGGATTCGCTGAGAGGCTCACCATGTCCACCCGATACGAAGAACCGAACCGGGCCGCCCGGGCCGCGAACGCGGTCATCCGCTGGCTCGCCGAGGCGGGGATCAGCATCGCCGGAACCCGGGCGCTGCGCGTCCGTGGCCGCAAGAGCGGAAAGCCACGCGCGGTGGTGGTCAACCTGCTGACCGTCGACGGCGTGGACTACCTGGTGTCGCCGCGGGGCAACACGCACTGGGCGCGCAACGTCCGGGCCGCGTCCGTCGTCGAGGTGGGTGCGCGCTGGCGTCGCCGGCCCATGCGGGCGGGCGAGATCGATGACGCGGCCAAGCCCGAGCTGTTGCGGCGTTATCTGGCCAAGTGGTATTGGCAGGTCAAGGATTACGTCGCAGGGTTGACGCCCGACAGCACAGATGAGCAATTCCGCGCCGCCGCGCCCTCGATCCCGGTGTTCGCACTGACACCGGTGGTCACCGCGGGCTGATGGCCCTAATGCGCGTTGTCGCGCACCCCCAGATCCTCGCGAGCCTCCTGCGTCGTGGCTCCCCATGACACCGCGGCCGGGAAATCACCCCACACGCTGTTGAAGATGCCCACGAGCTGTCCGGGGCCGCCGCTGGGCGCCAGGTACACCGGTCCGCCCGAATCGCCGTTGTGGCTCTGCACACCGTGCGACATGGTGAACCAGCCGTTGTTCACGCTCTCCACCGTCCCGCAGGTTTCCCCGGTGATCACGCCGAAATGGCAGACGGGCTGCCCCGGCGCGAGCGCGAGCCCGGGATCCGCGACCAGCGGGCGACCGCCGGGCAGGACGTTGTTCGGCGTGACGCTGTTGTCCAGCACGATCGCTTCGTAATCACTGATCGTCTGGGTCGTGGACACCGTCGTTCCGCTGGGGGTGTTGTCCCGGAAGGCCGCCATCTGCCCGATGACGGTGCCGGCCCGGTCCGTCACCACCCCGCTCCCGCCCCGGCAGTGTCCCGCGGTGAAAGCGATCTTGAGCGCGGGGTCGACATATCCCAGCGTGCACACGCGGTTGCCCTGCCGTATTTCCATGCCCGGGTACACGACGACGTCGGCATTGGCGGGCGCTCCCGGCAGCAAGGTGGCGACCGCTGCGACAGTAGTCGAGGCGACGAATGCGCGCCTTGCCAGACGACGATGCACCCTGAACTCCGATCCATCGGGCCGAACCGACGGGAGGCGAGGCTACGACCTTGCTCCCCGCTCAGCTTTTCGCGCCGGCCTGCGCGAATGTTACAGGGAGGTCACGACCGCGGTCGTGGCATCGGTGTGGCGGGCCGTCCGCGGTAGCCACCCGGGTGGGCCGAACACGTAACCCAATCGATCACGCAGGCGCGTCGCCGATCGCCAGTCGCGGGCGATCGCGACATATTCGCGGGTCTGTAACGTCCAGATGTTGAACGTGTCCACGCGTTTCGTGAGCCCATAATGCGGCCGGAAGAGCTCGGCCTGGAAGGTTCCGAAGAGCCGGTCCCAGACGATGAAGATGCCCCCGTAGTTTTTGTCGAGATACACCTTGTCCATCCCGTGGTGCACCCGGTGATGCGACGGGGTGTTGAACAGGAACTCGAACGGTCGCGGCAGCTTGTCGATCCGCTCGGTGTGTATCCAGAACTGGTAGATCAAGTTCAGCGAGAAACTGAAGAACACCATCCAAGGCGGAATCCCCAACAGCGGCAACGGAATCCACATCAAGATCTCGCCGCTGTTGTTCCACTTCTGGCGCAGCGCAGTGGCGAAATTGTAGTACTCGCTGGAGTGGTGGGCTTGGTGCGTCGCCCAGATCAATCGGACGCGATGCGCGATCCGGTGATAGGCGTAATAGAGCAGGTCCACCCCGAGAAGCGCGATGACCCAGGTGTACCAATGCGTCGCCGACAGGTGCCAGGGCGCCAGGTAGGCATAGATCGCGGCATAGCCCAGCAGCGCCAGGGTCTTCCAGCCGGCGGTGGTCGCTACCGAAACCAGTCCCATCGAGATGCTGGCCACCGAGTCGCGCGTCAAGTGCGCCCCGGACGGCGGTCGCGCCGTAACGGCGGACTCGGCGGTCAGGTGTTCCAGCTTGCGGGCCGCGGTCCATTCCAAGGTCAACAGCAGCAGGAAGAACGGGATGGCAAACAGCACCGGATCGCGCATCTGCGGCGGCAGCGCGGACAGGAAGCCGGAGAGGGCACTCACACAGGTAAGACTACGACGCGCCCCGGAGTGCCAGTTCGCCCTCAGCGACGATCGTCGGACTGCGCTTCGTCCCCGGCATACCACTGCACGGCGCGGACGCCCGGAAGCAGCGATAATTCGGCTACCAACCGTTCGAGGCGGGCCGGCGCATCACCGTTCATCAGCAGGTGAGCGGTCAAGGTGACCTCATCGCCGGCCGGGTTGCCGGTATGGATTCCGCGCAGCGTGATGTCGTTGCTCCCGGCGTGCTGGACTATCTGGGCCCGCGCGTACTTCTCGTGCTTGGCACGGCAGACCACCTGCACGAGGTATGGCAACAGGCTCTCGTCGTCTTCGGCACTGTTGTCCCGGTCGATCAGCCTCCCGAGCGGGCGCCCCAGCAGATGGATGCCGATGACGGTGCCGGTGCCGATCAGTGCGAACACCAGGTGACCGGAAGCCGCCAGCACGCCGATCGCCGCCGAGCACCACAGGGTGGCGGCGGTGTTGAGACCACGGACGTTGACGCCCTCCCGCAGGATCACGCCACCACCGAGGAACCCGATACCGGACACGACGTACGAGGCGACCCGGGTGGGGCTGGTATCGGAGGTGGCCGCCGCGTAGAGGACGAACAGCGTCGCACCTCCGGCAACCAGTGCGTTGGTGCGCAGGCCGGCCCGCCGGGCCCGCCATTGCCGTTCCAGGCCGATGAGGGCACCGCAGCCCACGCCGACCCCCAGCCGGAGCACGAAATCGAGAACGCTCAGCGTCTCCAACGCGTCGCTCCTTCCCGGTTGCTAGACGGCGAAGGGAGCTAACCAAATCCGGGTTAACCGCAAGTGAAGCCCGACCATATCCCCCACGCCGGGAGCATCTCGGCGCGCGGCGCGCCCCAGGCTAACCGGTCTTGGGCGCCAGGTGGTGGGGGCAGTAGGCGCTCGATGCGAGCGCAGCGAACTGGGCCGCGCCGTCGAACGTCATGCCGGGATTTTGATCCTTGATGTCAGTGACAACCTGCAAACCAGTTTCGCCCCTGCCCATCAACCCGCAGACGGCTTTAGCGGACGCGATGACCTGACTGGGACTGCTGTAGGTGATGCCGGAATTGCTGAGGTTGGCCAGGAACGCCGCATCGTCGCCCTGCGGCTCGGCGTGCGCGAGCGCCGCGAAACCGCTCGCGGTGAAAGCGCCGAGCACGGCAAGCAGGAGTCTCATACCGTCCCCGCCTTTCCGAGGTGGGCGTCGGGCAAGGTCACCGTGGGCTTGCCTCCGCGGGACACGTGCACCGCATGGATGCCAGGCTTGTTGGACAATTGGTCGAGCAGAGCGTCAAGTCCGGCCTTGTCAACGTTCCAGTGCTGCACGGCGTCCGGCTGCTTCTGCAGCTTCGCGATGACGTCGTCGAGTTTGACGGGTTCGGCGCTCTTTATCGCACCGCCGGCGCGGACCCGGGCACCGTTGCGACCCGCGACTTCCGGCGCGAAGGCACCGAGGGCGCCCCCGGTAAGGCTTCCCAGCGCCATGTGACCGAGCAGGCTGCCCGGGATCCCGGCCGCGGGGGCCGCGGCCAGACCGGCGGTCGGCAGGCTGCTGGCCAACCTGATCGCCGGGGTTGCCGAGGCCCAGGTCGCCGGCACCGATAACTTGCCCACCACGTTGGCCTCGCCCATGCCCGCTGATACCGCGCTGGTAAGGCCCGCTCCCGCCGTACGCAAACCGAGTCCGGCACCTAGCGCGGACTTGGGGATTTCCAGGCCCTCGACCGGGAGTTTGTAGAACATCTTGAACTCGGTCATGGCGAGGTTGATCGGGCTCATGCTGTCGTTGGCGACGGTGCTGAACCGGCCGATGTCGGCGAGGATCCCGAAGGTGTTCTGCCACGTCGTCCCGGCCAGCGGGGATCCCGTGAGGGTGTTGAGCACACCGTCCCAGAACTCCATGTAGCCGCGGGACGCGTTGCCGAGGCCCTCGAGCAGCTGGCTGATGATGCCGGACGGCGCGGCCGCGGCGTCCGCTGCCCCACCGGTACCGGTTGCCAGTGCGCTCGCCTGGCCCAGCGCCGCCGACTGGGCGGCGATTCCCGTCGAGTCGGTGGTCTGGGGGGGCTCGGTGAATGGGTTCAGTCGGGTGGCGGCCGCAGATGCGCTGGCGTACCCGAACATTGCGGCCGCGTCCTGCGCCCACATTTCGCCGTACTCGGCCTCGGTCGCCGCGATCGCGGCGGTGTTCTGCCCGAAAACGTTGGTTGCCAACAGCATCGAAAGCCGCATGCGGTTGGCTGCGATCTCCGTCGGAGGCACCACCGCCGCGAACGCGCTCTCATAGGCACTTGCGGCCGCGGTGGCTTGGGCTCCCGCTTCCTTGGCCTGCGCCGAGGTCGCCAACATCCATGCGACGTAGGGCGCGGCCGCGGCGGCCATGGCGCCCGCCGACGGGCCGGCCCACGCCTCGTTGGTCAGGCCCTCGATGATCGACCGGTAGGACGACGCCGCAGACTGCAATTCGGCCGCCAGCGCGTCCCACGCGGCGGCGGCCGTCAACATCGGTCCCGCCCCCGGACCCATGTACATCTGGCCGGAGATGATTTCGGGCGGCTGGAGAGCGAAGCTCATCGCCGTGACCTCCCCGCGCTGGCCGGGTGGGTGACTGCCGGTGACGAACGGGCACTGGTCGCCAGAGTGGCGGCAACCGTCCCACCCATTGGCGACATTTGCGGCTGCGCAGTCAAAGTGGGCATGGGTTGTCCGGTCCGTGCGATCAAAGCCGTTCGAGGAGTCATGTCGAATGCCCCATCAATCCTCCGGGACCACGATGATCGTGGCCGTGGTG
The DNA here is from genome assembly GCF_059812425.1 of Mycobacterium sp. NGS56. Classification (NCBI taxonomy): domain Bacteria; kingdom Bacillati; phylum Actinomycetota; class Actinomycetes; order Mycobacteriales; family Mycobacteriaceae; genus Mycobacterium; species Mycobacterium sp. NGS56. Next base: position 14,144 of record NZ_JCALCQ010000003.1, on the reverse strand, counting down.
GCAACGCCGTCGGCCGCCGCCGCTGCGACGCCGGTCGTGCCATTGCTGACGGTGCGCACACCGACCCCAGCCAAGGCACGTCCGGCCAGACTCGCCGTGGCCATCTCGCCGAACATGGCCCCTTGTGACGTTGCGGAAATGGCCGGGACAGCCCCCAAACTCGCGCCCGGCAGCACCGAGGCGACTGTCTTCATCACGGGCGCGGCGGTGGCCCAGCCTTGCGGCACCGACAGCGATCCGACCATGGTCGCGCGGCCCATCGATCCCGCCACGCCTCCCGCCTCTGGTGTCACCGTCGAGATGTAACCACCCCGTAACGGCGCAAGTGGCGACAGCGCTCCGGAGATGGCCTTCCCGCCGCCGAGCAGTTCGGCGACACCCGGCGCGTTCTGGGACAGACCCAAGGCCTGCAGGGACAGCAGCCACCAGCCGCCGGGCAGGATGATCGCCCCAATGGGGCTGTAGGCGCCGGTGAGGGCGGCGAAAAATGGCCTGAGGGCGGCCGTGACGGGGTAGATGGCTTCGATGATTGATGCCGCCGGCGTCGCCGCCGACGGGGTCGTCGCCAGGCCTTGCAGCATGGTGGGCGCCAGGTTGATCACGGCCGACAGCTGGGATGGGATGTCCGACGCGGCACTTTGCGCCACCGCCGCGGATTGTCTTGCCACCCCGGATGTATCGGTGGTCGGCGGTGGCTCGGTGAAGGGCGCCAACTGCGTGGCCGCTGCCGACGCTGCGGCGTAGGCATACATCGCTGCGGCATCCTGGGCCCACATCTCGGCATACTCTGCTTCGGCAGCCGCGATGGCCGCGGTGTTCTGACCGAGGAAATTGGTGGCGATCAGCGTCATCAACAGGCTGCGGTTGGCGGCGATCACCGGTGGGGGCACAGTCGCCGCGAAGGCGGTCTCGTAGGCCGCGGCAGCGAGTCTGGCCTGCATCGCGGCCTGCTCTGCCTTTGCAGCCGACTCGGTCGCCCATGCCACGTACGGGGCGGCCGCGGCACTCATCGCAATGGCCGCCGGTCCCAACCAGGACCCGACGGTCATGCCCGAGATCGTCGAGCTGTAGGCCGCCGCGTAGGAATGCAATTCGGCTCCCAGCGCGTCCCACGCCGCGGCGGCGGCCAGCATGGGCCCCGATCCGGGACCCACGTACATCCGTCCTGAATTGACCTCTGGTGGCAGCGCCCCGAAGTCCACCCGTTGCCTCCCGTCCTCCTTTGGCGCCAGGGTAGGGGCGGATATGCGACCACCTCGCCAATCAGCCGAGGCTCAAATGGAATTCATGAGATTCTTCAAAAAGACATATATATGTTTCATGTGTTTATTGAGTGCGCTCGTGACCGTCCCTCGGCTGGAACTTCCCAGGACGGCATCTGGCGGCGGCACAGGCGCGGCATCTTATTGCGAACTGCCCGTCTGTGGGAATCGGCCGGGGCGGGTATCGCCAGATGAGTCAGAGCCATTGGCTGCCAGGCGATTTGGTGACCAGCCTGTTATCGACTGCCCGCCAAGGTTTTCGGCGCCGGTGGCGAACCAGTCATCGGCGGAGCGTGAGGCACGACCGCCGGCGTGCGGCTGCAGTGTTCCTGTGTGCAACCCGCTGCCCTGCACCAGGCAGCGCAAGCCGCCCACTGATTCCTGTTAAGGGGCGGATTCGGGCCGTGCGCGACGGCTCTTGGATGCCCGCTCGAACACCATCGCCGCGTGGCCCCGGGGCGGCAGGTGCGAGCGGAGCCATTCCGATCACGGCCGAAATGACGACGCTGAGCGCCGGTGGCAGTCTCATGGCTCGTGGTCGGCACATGTTAAGGCGGACGAGGCGCCCCAGTTATCTTCGACGCTAAAGCATTCGAACTCGGCTACCGGCTCGATCACCACGGCACGCCGCGGCTCACGCCTTGGAGAGCTGCTGAGGACAATAATATTTCGCGGAAAGCACGGCGAAGTTCGACGCCATCTCCATGTCCATCCCAGGATTGTGGGTTTTTACGTCGTGCACCACTTCCAGGCCCGACTCGCCGTTGTTCAGGCACGAGCACACCGCCCTGCCGGCCGCGACGGCCGAACCCGGGCTGTTGAAGCTGAACCCGGCTTGCTGCAGCGCGGCGACGAACCCCCCGTCGTCGCCCTCCGGCGCAGGCGGAGGATCGGCGTACGCCGGGGCGGCAAGGCCGATGGTCGCCAATATGCCAAGTAGCGTCAGTAGTCGTTTCATCTTTGCCACCCTTTCCTCGGGTTTTCGGTTTCACTGCCTGGCTGCGCCGATTGCTTTGTCCCTCAGCCGGACTGGGCATCGGCCGGGAGAACTTTCGACTTGTCGCCCTTCTTGAGGTGCACCGCGTGAATGCCCGGCTTCTTGGCCAGCTGCTCGAGGAGCGCGTCGAGATTCTCTTGATCGACGTTGTGGTGCTGCACGGTCTCGGGCTTCTCCGAGATTTGTGCGACAAGGCGTTTCAGCTGTTCCGGCGATTGCTTGTCTTTGAGGTCCTTGATGGGAGTCATCCGGTTGCGCACACCCGCCCGGGCGACGGTGGGCGCACCGGAGCCCACCGCGCTGCCCAGCATCCCGGCCAACCCCATCGAACTGAACAGGCTGCCCTGGCCCAGCGCGGCCGCGGGGACGGCTTCGGAGCCGGCGACCGACAGCGCGGCGGCGACTGTTCGGATGGCCGGGGTGGAGGTGGCCCAGCTCGGCGGGATCGACAGCTTCCCAACCAGGATGCCGGCATTCCCCATCCCGGCGATCGGGCTGATCGAGCTGTACAAGGTGCCGCGGCCGAAACCCAGCGCACCCAACCCGGCGCCCAGCGCATCTTTCGGCAACGCCCCGTACCCGACAGGCGGGGCGAACTTGAGCCACTGTGACAACGGGAAGTTGATCAGCAACCCGATGTCATTGAACTGCGTGGTCAGACCCAGTGGCACCTTGACGGCGTTGTACATGGCCGTGTAGAAGCCGGCCCCGCCCGGGACGGTGTTGAACAGATCGGTCACGAACGTTTGGTAGAGATTGGCCAAGTTCGCCGGGATGGAGAAGGGCCCGCTGAAGGGCAAGCTGGTGGACGCCGCCGATGCCGCAGTGGTGGCGACATTGGCGGCCGGGGCGCTCGCCGCCGAACTCACCGCGGCCGCTTGCATCGGTTCGGCGGCCTCGTTGGTGGTTTTGGGCGCAGGGCTGAATTCCGCCAGATTGTTGGATGCGGTCGCCGACGCGGCGAAGTACGTGTCCATTGCCGTGGCATCCTGTGCCCAAAAGTCGCTGTATTGGGCCTCGTTCGCGGCGATCGCCGAAGTATTCTGCCCGAACAGGTTTGTCGCCACCAGCTGCGCGAGCAAGGCTCGATTTTCAGCGATCATCGCAGGCGGCACGTGCGCGGCGAATGCCGTCTCGTAGGCGCTGGCCGCCTCGGTGGCCTGCTTGGCGGATTGTGCGGCCTGCGTGGCGGTTTGCTGCATCCAGGCCACGTACGGCGCTGCCGCGCCGGCCATGGCAATCGACGAAGGACCCACCCAGGGCCCCGCAGTCAGGCTCGAGAGCACCGACGAATATGACGTTGCGGTGGCCTGCAATTCGGTGGCCAGGTTCTGCCACGCCGTTGCGGCCGCCACCAACGATCCCGCTCCCGGACCGCTGTACATCCTGCCCGAGTTGAATTCCGGCGGAAAGGCTCCGTAGAACATCGCTCGTACCCCTTACCTGGCTGCTCGGATCGACAGCGCTTGGCTGCCATATGGATTGGTCATCGCGGTCATTCCTCGAGGCACGGAATCACGATGATGGTGGCCGCGGCCGGATCAGCCTCAGCGGCAACGCCGCCCAGCGAACCCGCAACGGAGGCGGCGCTGCCCACCGGCCGGGTTGCGGCGGCCGCGACGGCGCGCCCGGCCAAGCTGGATAAGGCCATCTGGTTGAAGACCCCCTCCTCACCGGCCAACGAGGCGGGCACCGCCGCCATGTTGGCCGGCAGCCCCTGGGCGAGGGTTCGGATCGCGGGGGCGGCTTCCGCCCATCCTTGCGGCACCGAAATGCTGCCCACCAGAGCGGCTTTGCCCATCGACCCCGACACGGGGCCCGCTCCGACCGCGGAGCTGAGCATCGGCTTGACCGCGTTAGCACCACTGGTCAGTGGCGCCAACGCCCCGGAGATGGCTTTCGGCCCAGCCAGATACGCGGCCGCGCCTTGACCGTTTTGCCCCCAGGCATACGCCTGGCCGAACGACAGGAAAGGCCCGCCGGGGATGCTGCTCCATGACTGGGGCGAGAAGGGTCCGGTCACCACCGACCAGAATTCGTTCCAGTTCGTGATGAAACTCGGCACTGTAAGTCCGCTGCCCGATGACGGATCAGCCGCTGTTGTCGCGGCTTGTACCGCCGGCTGCATCCCGGTAATGACCTGGGACACCTGAGCAGCGGTGTTCGAGCTCGGTTGCGCCGCGCTTTGACTGACCGAAGCCGCTTGCATCGGACCGGCCGAGTCGTTGGTGGTTTGCGGCGGCTCGCCGAACGGGGTCAGCGCAGCGGCAGTCGCCGACGAGGCCGTGTATGCGTACATTGCGGCGGCATCCTGCGCCCACATCTCCATGTAGTGGGCTTCGGTGGCGGCGATCGCCGGGGTGTTCTGGCCGAGGATGTTGGTTGCGACCAAGGTCGCGAGCAGCGAACGGTTGGCCGCGATCACCGGCGGTGGAACGGTTGCCGCGAACGCGGCCTCGTAGGCGCCGGCTGCGAGTTTGGCCTGCGCGCCCGCCTGCTCGGCTTGCGCGCCCGTGGCATGCATCCACGCCACGTACGGTGCTGCGGCGCTTGCCATTGCGATGGACGAGGGTCCCGTCCACGGACCCGCTGCGAGAGTTTCGATTGTCGAGCTGTACGACGCCGCAGTGCTTTGCAGCTCTTCGGCCAGTTCGTCCCACGCCGCCGCGGCGGCCAGCAGCGGCCCAGATCCCGCTCCGACGTACATCCGCCCCGAGTTGTATTCCGGCGGGTAGGCCCCGAAATCCAGCATCTAGGTCCTCCGCTCCCTCTTCTGGCGACAATGGTGAGCAACGCTTTTCGACCTCGACGTCGGCTGCGCCGGAGAATTCGCCGAATGTGTTACCTGATACATAGGCGGATTCCATGTGGTGCACACAACAAAGCCATGCTGCTCCTAGCTCTGAATCCACGCCGAAACGGCGTGCGGACGACTAGTCAAGCCACGCTGCTGTTGCCCTGACGATGGTGCCCATCGCTTATGTCGCCGCGCGTTCCCGTCAGGTAAATCCTTGTAAAAAATAAATATCGCTGGGTTCGAGAGCTTGTGAGAGATCCGCTGCCCAACACCAGTTCAGTGGCGTAAATCACTCAAATCGGCCGTCGGTCGACAGCAATCAGCGACGGCTCAAAGTAGTAGCAATTATCGCCGCAATTTCGGCAGCTAATTATTCACTGGATCGGCGACGTCGGCGACCGCATAAACCCCTCGGAAGCTATCTTCCGATATTCGATCGTAAGTTCACCAACCTTCCGAATCGATCTTCATTGATCGCGACGGTTGAAAGAGATGGATCCGCATCCGTGGCACCCGAAAATGGATCCGCAACTTTAAATCCGCCGCGGAAGTTCATCCGGCGCATCCGGTCATTCTCCGGAATTAACCAATTCGTACCGACGGCGCCGTCGGTGCTTGTTATGTTGCTGCCCGTCGGCCCGACCACGCTCGGTGGCAACGGGTCACCGATAGACGACCTGAAGGCGGCGACCCACCACCGGCACGGCACTCTGGTGCGCTACCGCCCCACAAGCCTTCGGCGACAGGCACATCGGAGCCAATGGCCTGGTGCCTCCCGGCCTCACAGCGGGCAACGCGGGCGTGGATAACCACACCGTGCAGACCCACATCGCCGAGCCAGTCGTTGATCGTCACACCGTTCCCCTCGAGCTCACCTATACGAGTAGACGCGGAAAGTCTGCTGTGGCACTGATTAGCTACTGACAATCTCCTGTGGGGCGATTCCGGCTGGCTCACAGGCATTTTAGGCCGCTGTGAGCCACCCCCAACGTACCCATGCCGTTGCTGGCACTGCCGGATTTACAAAGTCGGAATTGTAAAAAAGTGCGCTTGCCAAGCGCTGGTTTCGAGTGCGTCCGGCTCAACCGGCGGTCGGCGGACGGGCTATCACCCGGGGCCGGAATCGATAAAGCGCGCAGCCGGGGAGGACGCATTCGAACTCAGCCTCGACAGCTCCGCCAGGCCGCTGAGGCCTGGGTTGAGTCAACTTGACGTGCAAGCCATTCCCGGCGGTTCACCCGGCCGTCACCTAGGGATGCATGTGCGACGGCACCCCTTTTGGCAGACGCGCCGGCCGGATGACGATCGGTCAGTCGGACTTTTTCTCCGCGACCGCCGCGCGGAGGCCCTCGGCGAGATCCTCCTGCGTCAGTTCCTTGAAACGCAGCAGTTGACGTTCGCTGAATTCGGTCACATCGCTGGCCAGCACCGCATCCAGGTCTTCGTCGTCCAGCCGGAAACTGCGGTGATCGCGGGCCTTCTCCACTACGTTGCGGACGAAACCCGCATTGCCGAGTGTATCGATGCCGCGAATGAGATCGCCATCCTCCGAATAACTTTCGTCGAGGTAGAACTTCGTGTAGGACGGTAACAACGCCTGTGCCGATTCATCGGTGATGACGTCTTCGTTCTCTTGGCCCATCAAGCGGGTCAGCGCGACCAGCTCGTCCGGGGTGTAGCTGAAGAATTCGATGACGGTTGAAAAACGCCGTCGCAGGCCCTGATTCACTTCGAGCATCTTGTCCATGGCCTTTGCATAGCCGGCACCGAAGACAACCAGCTCGTCGCGATGATTCTCCATATACAACAGCAACGTATTGATGATGGCGTTGCCGTATGGGTCACCCTGCTGGTAGCCCTTCTCGTGCAGCGTGTGCATCTCATCGAAGAAGACGGCGCCACCCAAGGCGCCCTCCAGGAGCTCCTCGGTGTTCTTCTCCGCGTCGGCCATGTAGCGACCCAGTAGCTTGGTGCGGCTGGTTTCGACCACAACGGGCTTGCGCAGCACGGTCAACCCACACAGTTGCTTGCTGAAAGCCCTTGCCACCGAAGTCTTTCCGGTACCTGGCGGGCCGAGCAACAATGTGTGGCGTGACGTAACCGGCACCGGAAGGCCCATCTTGGCGCGGGCCAGATTCACCTTGGTCGTCGATTTGATGAGCTTGATCTCGCGCTTGGCGCGTTCCATCCCGAGCATGGCGTTGAGCTCGGCGTCGCCTTCGGCCAGATATCTCGCCGCCTCTTCGGCGTGGCGGGCGGCTTCGGCTTCGGCCCGGGTCGGCGCGCTTTCCGGGTCCCACGGGTCGGTCCGGGCCTCGATCGTTTCCGGGTCTGTCAGGACCAGGCGGAAGTTGGGGTTGTCCAGCGCTTCACGGGCCGGCGTGAACTTCGGGTCCCGCGAGTACACGCGCCGCAGCAGCTCGACGGCCTCGTCCTCGCGGCCCAGGTGCCGCAAGCACATGCCCTGGGTGTACAGGGCGATGTTGGCGGCGCCCGGCACCCGATCGCCTTCGATCGCCTCCTGGCCCCGGCGCAAGGCCTCCTCGAACACGCCCAGCGAAGCCAGCGCCGTGGTGGCCATCGCCGCACCCGCGGCCTTCAGTTCGGGCTGCCGCCAGCTCTTCCCCTCGGCGAACTGGTTCAACACATCCGGCCACCGGGCCGTCCGGAAGTACAGTACGCCGCGGACGTAGCTGATTAATTCCTCGTCGACGGGTTGGCGGGGCTCGACGCCGTCGATCAGTTTCGCGGCTTCCTCGTAGCGTCTCGCCTCTGCGAGAACCGCAGCGTACGCACACGCCAATGTCTCCACGGAGGTGACCGCCAGCCGCAGGAACAATCCGTCGGAAACCTCAGGACGGAACTGCAGCTCGGTCACGCCGAGGCGGCGGGTCTCCCAACCGAAGGTCCGGATGGAGGACCACGCACCGGAAAGCACGTCGATGCTCTGCTCCCCCGCCAGAATCCGCGCGAGCCAGGCGTCACACATCGCTGGATCGAGGTTCGTCGCCGTCGCGAACATCTGCGACGCCACCTGCGGATTGTGGCTGGGCTGCAAGCCATTGACCGAGACGCCGGAGGCCAACAGGCCGGCGACCATCGCGTTACGGGCGCCTTCAGCGGTGGATTGCGGCCTCGTCATTGCGCCACAGGTGCGCCCGCCGAGATCCTCCGCGGCTGGTCGACGGATAGCGCGAGGTCGTTATCGTCGGCGCGTAGTGGACGGCTCGGCACGAGCAGTAGGGGGCGCGCCGTCGGGGCGGGCAGGCTGGCGCGCACCGCGGCCAGCTGGCGTCCGGTGAGACGGTTGAGCCCTGACGAGACGTTGCGGCGCAATCGCTTCTCGGTGTGGTACCGCACCCATGCCGATACCTGCGGCCGGCCACCGCGCGAGGTGAGCCGGAGGGTCAACACCGTGGCAACGGTTTCGTCCTCCCACAGTTCATCCAGCTTGTCGGTGGTGATGTCGGACGGCGACAACCACAGGCTGGTGACGAACCCGTTGAAGTGCTTGAGGCGCCGCCAGCCGGGGCGACTCCAGGTCGGTTCCAGATCGGCCAGCACCGCACGATCGACGTCGGCGAGCTCCTCCGCGGTCAAGGGCCGGGCCGCGCAGGTCAGCCCGTCGAGATCCTGGGCGAGCCGCTCTGTGGCGGCAACCAGGGTCGACGCCAGCGAATCGCGGGCCGCCACTGCAGCGACGTTGCGCTGCGGATTCATCCGCAACACTAGCCATGTGCGGCGAACGTAGGAGCTGGGCGCATCGCTGGCCACCTCCCACTCTTCGGGGCCCCAGTCGTCCATCTTGGACGGCTCGGCGGCGCTGGCTTCAGGGCCACCGCGGCGGACCTTTACGGACACGATGTCGATGTCGTCGAGATGAATGTCGAACTGGCGCAGCCCCGAAGCGACGGCTGACACCAACAGGGTGGGCGGCGAGTGCCGGTGACGAAGGCGCGAGGCCGACTCGTTGTCACCGCCGTTGATGGCGATCACCGTGACTAGTTGGCCTTCGTGCTGCCGCACGCCCACCCTGTCGCGCCCGTACCTGCGTTGGTAATCGAGGGCCGGGGTGCAACCGGCGGCCAGCGCGGCGCCCGGGTCGGCGGACCAATCCCACAGCCAGGTGGCCAACCCCGTCGTCACGGTGAGGCCGTGGTAGGTGACCAGCGACAGCAGCGTCACCAGCACGGCCAGCCCGACGCCCACCCAGAACGCGATGCGGTACGTGCCTTGCCAGGATTCGGGGCAGTGGCTGGCCACCACCATGATCGCGACGTCGACCAAGAACACCGTGGTCACCCGCGGCCACGACAAAGACAACCCAAAACTGCGCTGACGCTTCATGAGTGCTGTTGCTCCGCCCTTATTGCTGTTTCCGCGATCGCTTCATCAGCATCGCCGTACCGAACACTCCGCCGCCGATGAGCAGCGCCCCAAGCAAGCCTCCGGCGGCTACCCACACTGGCACCATATCCCGGTGCGGCACGGGTTTCGGAATGTTCAACGGCGCCGAAAGTTGCTGCGGCGGCTTCACCGGACCGTCGGGTACATCCCAGGTCAGCGCCGCGACCGGGTCGACGACACCGTGGCCGACCTGGTTATCCACGCCACGCGCCGGCGCACGAGCGGTGCGGGTAAGCCGGTTGATGACCTGGTATGCCGATAGCTGCGGAAACTTGGCCCGCACGAGGGCCGCAACGCCCGACACGATCGCAGCCGAGAAGCTGGTGCCCGCCGGAACCAGCAGCGTGTTGTCCGGTCCGTCGATCGCGTTGATCAGGCCATCGTCTCGGGGCGACAGTCCGATGACATCCGTTCCCGGCGCGGCGATCCCGACCCACGGCCCAGCCACACTCGTCGACGCCTGGCCCTGGTTGCCCTGGCTCAGCGGGCGGCCTTCGGTGTCGACCGCGCCGACCGTCAGGACGTAGTCGCTGAACCAGGACGGCGTCACGACCGTGGTGACCGCGTTCCAGTTGCGAGGATCGTTGGGCTGCAACGGATCATGGGGCGGATTTTGCTTACAGTCCTTTTTGTTGGTGTCGCCAGCGGCGGCCACGATGACGGCGTTCTTGTCGACCGCCGCGTAGCGCACCGCCGCGCCCAGCGAACGTTGGTCGATGATGTTGCGCGCGCTCATGCAGGTCACATCGGAGATGTTGATGACCTGGGCCCCCATGTTGGCGGCGTGCACAATGGCGCGCGCCATCGTCTGAACGTTGTCGATTTTCGCCGAGGTCTGCGGGTCCTCGTCACCGGTGTAAGCGTCCTTGAGGCCGAAGGCCTGGCTGGACTGCCGGATCGCGATGATGTCGACATCCGGGGCCACCCCGCTGAACGCGTCCGGACCGGCCTTCGATGGTGGTGGTGGCGGTGGTGGCGGCGGGTCGAGCGGTCGCGGGCCGCGCAGGTTGTCGACGTTGGTTATGCGCCCGCCACCGGCATAGCCGGGGATGGTCACCGTGCCGTTGCCGTGGCTGGCCGCCGGCGCCTGCCCATTGGGGCCCTGCCCACCTTGCGATGGTCCCGGGGGCGGGCCCGCGGGTGGTGGAACCGCCGGCGCCGGCGGCGCAGGCGGCACCCCGAAGGGACCCGGGGGCGGCGCTTGTTCCTGAGACTGCGGCGGCGGCGGGACCATCGTCACGGTCTGAGGCAACGGTGACAGGGTCACCGTCTGCGGCGGTGGCGCTTTGGGCGGTGGCTCGGTGGTGGGCACGGTGACCGGTTTGCGTGGCGCCGCCGGTGGCACTCCCGCCCCGTCGGCCGGCGCCGCACCGATCATGGACGCAACGATGGTGCCGTGCGCGTCGCAGTCGGACAATCCGTCCCCGGCCATGATGTAGTCACCGCCGGGAATCAGGTGCGCAAACCTGGGGTGCGGCGTCACGCCGGTGTCGATGACGGCCACCTTCACGCCGGCACCGCGACCGAACTGCCATGCCTCCTGCAGATTAAGCATGTCCATGTACTTGGGTTGCAGCCGGAAATCGGTTCCGGGCAGCACGCCCACCTCGGTGCAGTACGAGTTCTGCTTCATCGGCGCCCCGGGTCCCGGCGGACCGTCCGGCGGGACCGCGCCCGCGTCAATCGTCGGGGGCGAGATGGCGTAGGCGGGCGGCAGGCCGGCTAATGCGCCCGACGCCAGCAAGGTCGCGGCGATGGTCGCGGCGGATACGCGACCACGCCACACCTTGCCGTCAGCGATAGCGAATTGCTGCATAGACATTCATCAACCACAATGCCAGCGGGAAAATTGGCATCAGGCAGAGGTATTCAATCCATTCCACGAATTTGCGGAACAACGGGCTGTAGACGGTATTCGGCACCACGGCCGCCGATGTCAGTCCGGCGGCCGGCAGCAGAACGAGGATCGCCGCGCTGACCGAAACCGCGAGCGGGGACTGCAATACCACCGCGTAGCGCAACACGACCGCACCCACGATCAGCACGGCCGTGCCGGCCAGGGTGATCGCCTGCCAGCGGTCGACGTAGGAGCGGCCGCGCAGCATCAGGAATCCCGCGCTGAACCCGGCCAGCAAGAGCGGCAGCCAGCGCTGTCCGGTGTGCGGATCCGACAGTGCGGTCAACGAGACGATCATCAGCACGCCGAGCCCGATCAGCAAACCCGACAGGAAGGACCGCGCACGTTCGGCCTGGGTCAACACGTCGCGGACGGATGCGGGGCCTTCCAGCGCCGGAGGACCACCGTCGGAGCGCACCACGGTGGTGGGCAGGTCGGGCCGGGCCTCGAACACCCACCGGCTGGTCGCCGACGGGAAGACGGGCAGCCGGATGCCTGCCAGTCGCCGCGAGATCGCCGGCGCACTTTGGTAGAACATCACGGACACCAGCACGACGCAGGTGAAGAGCGTCACGGCGCTGGTCATGGCCACCATGCGCGCGAGCGCGGCTACCGCCGTGATCAGGCTGACGGTGACGATGGCCGTGTAGATCGCCAGCCGGCGACCGGTGAACCGCAGGGCGAGGATCGCAAAGATGGTGAGGACGCCGAAACCCAACACTGCGTGCGGCGATCCGACGCCGCCGGGCGGCGCCGCCGCCGCCGCGAGCGCCACCGGTGCGAGACTGCTCAACAGCATGATGTCGGCGACGCGCCGGTCCTGTTGCGAGTGCGCCCTCATCAACAGCAACAACGAAACACCAAGCACCACGGCGCCGATCACGCCCGCGTACACGGTCGGAAGCCACGAGTTGTGGTGCCAACGCCACCAGCCGAGCAGGCCGGCCGCGGTCGTCACCCCGATGGCCACCATCGACGCGCCGACCTGCACCGCGACCACCGGGTCTATCGCGGCGAAGCGCTTGCTGAGGTCCGCCGCGACCGCGGTGGAGATGTGCTCGATGACCTGCGAGCGGTGCTCGGTGTCCGGGATGAACCGGATCCACAAGCGGTCGCCGTCGTAGACTTCCTGCTCGCTCAGCGATTGGGTGGCCCGCAGCGGCGAACCGTCCACCAGGCACAGCGCCCAGCGGCCGCGGCCCGACGCCTCCAACGGAGTCTCGCCGAGCTCCCGCAGCCGGCTGTTGACCACCTTCAGCAACGGGTCGGTCATTACCGAGACGGGGGCGTTGGCGTCCAACAAGACGCCGATCTGGACACCGGTGCCGGCCATCACGCCGACGACGACAGCCTGAGGCTGCGAAATTCCCTCTACGTCAGGCTGTGGTACTTCGACTACCGCGGTCATCGCCTTGCACTCCTTGTGATGAATGTGTGAGCCCATGCCGCCAGTCGCGCGCGGGGGTACGCCGGTCTACTCGTCGAGGGGTTGCCGCCCTCCGCAAAGTGCGTTCCGACCAATTGGAATTCCATCTGCCTCGCCTTGCGATTAAGAGTTGTCGTCGACATCGGCTAGAGATTTGCTGATGTCTTTGAAAGAAGTATGCCGTGTCCGCAGCTCAACCGCATGTTGAGTGCAAAGACATTGGTGAACTCTGTGTTTCGCGCGAATGTCAGACCCTGCTGTGAGTTTTCCACTCGCCGTAGGGAAGTGTGTCCAGCACCGTCTTGACGCCCACCTGCACGAGCTGAGGCGTCGCCGGACAAATGGCCAGCCATGCCTCCCCCGAACCCGCGGTGCGGGCCTGCTGGTAAAGAGCGATGCGGCCGCCGGAGCCGTCTTTGAGGGACAGCACCGACGCACTCGGGCCCTTGGCGTCGTCCTGGTATTGGCGGGCATACACCGCAACCTCGGCAGCCGGGTCGGACAGCGCCTGACCCAGCGCGGCCACGGTGGCGGCGCTGATCCCCATCCGGCGCAGGTCTCCTCCGGAAAACACGTTGAACCCCGACTCCTGCCACGACTTCGTCGCTTCCAGCATTTCCTCGAGCGGCACGTTGACCGCGTTGATTGCTGCGGGCTCGGCATGGTGGATGGACTCCAGCGCGTCGATCACCAGGGACGCGATCGAGGCGCTGTCCGCGACTGCGACATCGTCGACGGTGATCTCGCCGCCGACCCGGACCGCCGACACCCAGTGCTGACCGCGACGGGCCAGAACCACCCGAAATTCGTTGTCGGGGATATCGCGGGAGCCCGGGGGCTGATTCTCGTCATCGAGGACGCCGTAGGCCAGCTTGCCCCGGGACAACAGAGCGACCACCTCGAGGTCCGGCGCCGCGAGCACCCGCATCCGGGCGGCTACGTGCTCGTTCACCTGATCGTTCTCGACGATCCCCTGCTCGCGCATCACCGCCATCCCGGGGTGCTCGTTGAGCCAGTCGTTCGAGTCGGTAGACACATATGGCCGGCACCGCAGCTCCGGCGCGACGTGCCGGATGTCCAGCAGCGCCTGGAGCATCCAGAAACCGTCGACGTTGACAGTGATGTCGGTGCGGGTGCTCTGTTGGTCCATCAAATCCCCACTTGGTCCCTAATTACCTCAAGCCAAATTGCACGGTAACCGCAGGACGCGGCAGCACACCGACGGGTGGTGTGCTGCCGCGCCTGAAGTTGCGGGTTAGGCCCAGGAGGACCCAACGGCGCTGTCGGTGCTGGCCATGTTGCTGCCCGCGGACTGGACCTTCTGTCCGTGTGCATTGGCCTGCTCGTAGATGACCTGG
>NZ_JCALCQ010000026.1:0-7142 GCF_059812425.1 Mycobacterium sp. NGS56 | reverse complement strand
GGCGATATCAACAGGGGCCAGCACGCGCGCCTGCTCGGGCCCGAAAAAACCTTCATAAAATGTCCCACGGTCCCCAAAAGTCCTGCGCGCCTTCGCCACATAGGCCGCATTAGGCTCCCAGCCGACATACTCCACCTCCGGCAGGTACGCCAACAGATCCGAGGGCCCACAACCGATATCCAGCACACGATCCCCCGGCTGAGCACGCACGAAATCTCGCGCAAAGCGGTGCCGCTCGCGGTCGGCTCCCATCACACGCTGCACAGCTTCATACAATGTTGGATGACGCAAAGCCGCATAAAGACCGTGGGTACGTTCGCTCGTCAATGCTCAATCCTTAACGCAGACCGCAAGACAACTTGCGCCCAATGGAATAGTGCCCCGCCAAGATCCGCCACGCCTCGACACTACGCAGCCCATCGATGCTACCCACTGAAAAACCCCTGCCGCACACGCTCTGCGGAGCACAGCTGGGCATCAGCCTCTCGCCGCACCGGGCATTCAGCATGCCGAATCGTCTTGGCTACTAGTTGCGTCGTGAAAATGCACAGCGGCAACGTCGGGCTCGGCTTGCTCCACAACGGAAAACTGGCACCTGGCTAGCTCCGCGCGCGTGCGCCAGCGCGGCGTCAATTCGGCGACCCGGCTATCTCCGGAAATGAGCGGCGTCGGTCAGGCGCTGAGCACGTACAGTTTCTCCCTACCGCCCGCAATTAAGGACTGTTGCACCACTCGCGGCGCGTAGTTGCGAAAGAATTCGTCGAGCGTCGCCTCGGTGAATCGATGAGCTTGCGCACCGTCGCCCGGGTTGGTGAAGCGTCGGCCCAGTGCGGCCAGGACGCGATTGTCGCTGGTGGTCATGTTGCGGACCGGCTCGGCGACGATCACCCGGTTGCGCGCCGCGGCCAGCATCCGGTCGACGACCGCCCGTGGGTCGGGGAGAAAGTGATACAGGCTCGCCTGCATGATGACGAAGTCGGCTCGGGGCAGCGGTGTGTCGGCGTGCAGGTTCCGCACCTCGCCTCGCCCACCCGCATCATTCAGCCGCGCGATAAACCCGTTGTTCAGGTCGAGACCGAGGTAGTCGACCGACTTCTCACGCAAGTAGCGGCTGTACAAGGTCCCCGGCCCGCAGCACACGTCGAGCACCGTGGCGCCTTCGGGAATGAGTGCCGCGATCGCGCGAAAGCGCGCTGCATAGTGCCTGCCGTACAGCGTGCGCATCAGTAACTCGTAACTGACGCCGCTGCGATAGATGAGGCTGGTGGGCACAAAAAACCCCTGCGACGGTTGCTGGACGCTAAATGCTACCGCGCCGGGCGCTTTGCGATTCCGTCATGCGGCCCGGACGTCTAATCGGCGCCGCGTCAGCCGGGCATCCCGGGTGTCGGTGATGAGAGGCTGGGCGCGCAAACATTCGCGGAAGCATGATTTCATCAATGCCGCAACCGACAAGCGACATACGGGTTTCGTGGCTAACCGCTAGGCTGGCAGGTTGTGGAATCCAGAGTGGCGTAGCTCCCTTTAACGGTTGGTGCAGTTCATTCAAGATTGGATCCCAACAGCAAAGGAGGTCCGGTGTTCGGCAGAGGCCCTCGGCGAGACGCCTGGCGGGCTGGCACTGACTGTACGCAAGTGGATCAGCTGCCTCCGCCCCGATAAGGCTGCGGGCTTGCTGTACGTTACTAACAAATCACTTCACTCGTCGGGCAGGATTCGCGGTGATTCCCAGACGAAGTACGCAACTCCCCGGACGAAGCGCGGAAGGTCCGCCCCTGGGCCGGCAGGTCGCCGGCAACCAACGTTGGTCGAAGGCAGGGAATGGACCCCGCCAATCGGTCACGCGTCAAGTTCCCACGGTGATCGCGCCCGACCAAGGCGCGGTCGCAGCAGACGGCCGTCTCAACTGGCCGGGCGGAGAGCGCCCTCACCGTATTTCGGTTGTCGTACCGGTGTATCGGGGCCAACACACCATTGGCGGATTGGTTGCTGAACTGCATCAGCTCACCCGTCCCACGGCGACGCCCGACGGTGCTACCTTCCTGGTCGACGACATCATCCTCGTGCACGATCACGGTCCCGATCGGTCAGACGTGGCGCTCGAGGAGCTTCGGCAGGCCTACGAGCAGGTGCGCACCGTGTGGTTGAGCCGCAACTTCGGCCAGGACGCCGCGACGATCGCCGGCATGTCGACCGCGCGTGGCGATTGGATCGTCACAATGGACGAGGATGGCCAGCACGATCCTGGATTCATCGGCGCTTTTTTAGACACGGCGTTGGCTCAGGGCGCCGATCTGGTGTATTCGAGGCCGACGAACACTCGCCCGCATGGATTTCTGCGGAATCTGACCTCGCGCGGCGCGAAGGTGGTGCTGGCGACCGTGTTCGCGTTCCCGGCTTCCACCCGGTTTGAAAGCTTCCGGCTCATCCGCGCGGATATCGGCCGCCAACTCGCTGACATCGCCCAAAGCGGCGTGTATCTCGATGTCGCGTTGAGTTGGGTGGTCGATGCGGTCGCGCAGGTCCCGGTGATACTGCGCGCAGAGAGCCTGCACGAGTCCGGCTATACCTATCCGCGGCTGTTCGCGCTGTTTTGGAAGATGGTGCTCTGCAGCGGCACCCGCGTCCTGCGGCTGGTCAGCATGCTCGGCGTCACGCTCGGCGTCATCGGTGCCGTGATGGCCGCGGTCGTCGTGTACCAGGCGCTCACCGAAGACGTTTACGGACCACATGGATGGGCCTCGACCATCGTGGTGCTGTTGCTGTGTTCGGGTGCCATCCTGTTCTCACTCGGCCTCGTGGCCGAATATCTCGGGGTGGCCCTGCACGTGTTGATCGGCAAACCGCTGTACTTGACGGTAGAGACACCCACCCCACGGCCCAGGCATAAGGGGCAGCCCGTGAGCGCCGCCAGTCTTGACGCCCGGGTCGAGCAGTAACGGCGTCGCCGTCGTCCGCCCGCACCGCAGGCCTAAGACGATCAACTACCAGGGCTACTCAACATTCACAGCGCGGTCCTTCCGCTGCGTCGGCGATCGGAAGGTGGCGTTCATTGTCCGTAGAGCGGCTGCTGGAGGATGGATCGCTGTCGCGCGGCTTTGCTACTTGCCAGGCTGATCAAGCGTCAGCACCAGCCGCGCACCATCCCTTTCCCACGTGATTCGTCCGTCACCATCGGTCGAAGCGTTGTCCGTGCCGGCGACTGAGGTCCGCTCTATCAAGGTGGAGCTGTTGACGATGCGATCAACCCCTCCAACGCGAACCGTCGCGCCCGGGTAAGGGACCACCGCCCGTACGATCTTGTGCAATTCATGAAGTCCCAATGACTGGTCTAGCGACACAGGCTTAACGATTCGTTGAGTGCGCGGCGTCGGTCTGACTTCCTGCCTCATCCCGACCGGTCGGACCCCGCATTCGAACAGATCGATCAGCTGCGGAAGACAGCTCGCCGCCAGCCGTGCCAGCCCGAGCCTCAGCGACGCATTCGTTTCATCACGCCGGATCGGGTAGGTCCGCTGGATCAAGATGTTGCCCGCGTCGACCTCTGGGACGGCATAGTGATATGTCACTCCCGTTTCGATTGCCTCCCCGAGTAGGGCGGCCTGGATCGGGTCGGGCCCGCGAAACCGTGGCAGCAGCGACGGATGCATGTTGACGACGCCCAACCGTGGCAGGTCGAGAAGCGGCTCTGTGAGGATCTGATCAAACCCGGTCATGAGGATCATCTCCGGGTCATAGCCCCGCACCATTTCCAGCCCGGTTCCCGAGGTGACGCGAAGATTCGTGTGGCACGGTATCCCGAGTTCGGCGCACACCTCGTGAATCTGAGGAATCGGGTAATAGGGGTATGGAGCGTCGTAGCATCGCGTGAAGACCGCGCCCAACTCCAGCCGCCCATCGGCCCGGATCGCGTCGAGGACCTCGTTCGTGTAGCCGGTCAAACCAAATAAAACAATTCGCATCAGCGCTCCGAATGGTGATCCGGTTATCCTGCGGCGCCATCGTATGCAACGGTCTCGCTGACCAGATAGGTCGGCCGGTCCATGCTCCGAAAGTGCATACGAGCCAAGTACTCCCCGACGATTCCAAGTGCAAAAAGCTGCGCGCCAGAGAAGATCGCGATGATCGAGGCCAGGAACGCGAAACCCGGCACAGCACTACCATTTATCAGGTACGTGATACCGACGTCGGCAAGGATGGCGACGCCGAATAACACCAACAGGAAGCCGATGAAGCTCGAGATCTGGAGCGGGAGCGTACTGAACCCGGTCATCAGGTCAATCGCGTGGCGAACCAGACGGCTTATCTTGTAACCACTCACGCCGGCGGTACGCGGCGCGTGCTTCACCTTGATCGCGACGAACCGAGACGTCGTCCAGCTGAGCAAGACATCGATGGACACCGTTGGGCTGCGATACTCGCTAAATCCCTGCCGCAAGCGGGTGCGGAATGCGCGGAAGGCGCTCACACTGCGTGCTGTCTCGGCGCCCATCGCGCTGGCCAACGCCAACTTCGTCACGCGTGAGGCTACGTCGCGCACGATCCCATGCTGCTCATTCAGCGGTGCGCCATACACCACGTCGACGTCGGGACCGAGGGCCGCAAGAAGCGGCTCGATCTCGCTCACCGGATGCTGCAAATCGTCATCCATCGTGACTATTACGTCGTTGCGCGCGGCGCGAATACCGCAGAGCAGGGCATTGTGCTGACCGTAATTTCGGCTCATGCGGATGCCGCGTACGCGCTCGTCCTCCGCAGCCAGTTCAGTGATGATCGACCATGACTCGTCGCCGCCGCAATCCTCCACGAAGACGATCTCAAACTCCGGGGCGATCCGCGGCATAGTAACGCTCAGCTGCCCATGCAACTCTCGCAACGTCAGTCCTGCGCGATAAACGGGTATGACAACACTAACAGTCAGCACGGCGCCT
This sequence comes from Mycobacterium sp. NGS56, assembly GCF_059812425.1. NCBI lineage: Bacteria > Bacillati > Actinomycetota > Actinomycetes > Mycobacteriales > Mycobacteriaceae > Mycobacterium > Mycobacterium sp. NGS56. Next base: position 2,211 of record NZ_JCALCQ010000026.1, on the reverse strand, counting down.
CCCCGGCGGGCTTTTGCCCAAAGTTGCGTTATCCCAGAATGTTTGGCGGTTTACGCCGGTCCCGGCGCACTCTGCGGCACCAAGTCGGGTGGATGTGACGACGTGGCGGCAGCCGTATCCGAAAGCCCCTGCCGAGCGGGCTCCCGGTCATCGTCAGGTAAAGGAGTCGGTCGGCGAGCATAGGAGACAAGGATCGCCAGGCATGCAATCATCCACAAGATCGGCGTCAATGGCGCCGTGGTCAATACGACTGACGTGGTGCCGACTACCCCACGAGCCCCCCATTGCCCCCAGATTGGTTCCTGGACGGGCTGGCCCAGGATGGCAACCTGAGCGATGCTGAGCGCCACGGCCCACGTGATGCACCGGCCCACCGCACGACGACGAGTGTCGCGAAGTGCCAGCCGGTCGAATATCCCCTCAGCAGGCGAGCCGTCGGGGTCTCGGACGACGAGCGCGGCGACCGGCAAAACGAATACCAAGGAGTAGAGCATGGCCACGGAGGGAGACAGCGCGGCCGTGGCCAGCAGCACCACGCCTGCCATCACCGGTGGGATGCGTCGCCCCAAGACGAGCAGGCAAACGACAACAATGATCAGGATCGCAATTCCGATCATCCATCGCGGGCCGGCCAGAAAACCTTCTGGAATCTTCCCGCCGGTTTGGGCACCCTTGACGGCATCCGGGAAAAGCAGCAGCGCTCGACCGAAGGACACGTTCTTCACGTCGGTAAGTCCCCCGAACGAACTTGCCGCGTGGAAAAAGCTGCGGAGGGACTGTGGGATTGTCTGCGGAAAGTCACGCGGCCACAACAGGTAGGCAGCCAGGTTCGCGCCCACGCCCCCGGCAACAGCAGCGCCAGCCCACCGCCACTGCCGGGCTGCCAACAACGCCACCACCAGCACGGCGAACTGGGGCTTGACGATCGCGGCCAACACCACCATGAGCGCGACAACACCCCACTGCCCTCGACGCAACGCCACCAAGAACACCAACGCGATCGGCACCACGAATCCCGCCGAGTTGCCCCGATCAATCACCGCCCACGCGGGGATTGCTGCAGCGCCGAGTGCCACGAAAACCACCACTCGCTCCAGACCGCGTGTTCCCCGGGCCGCCCACACCGCAGGCGAAACCACCGCAACCGTCAGCGCAAACAGATAAGCGATCAACCCCAGTCTTGGGACGCCCAGCCATTTCGCGGGAGCCGCAAACAACATGTGGGGCAACCATCCTGCAGCCGGCCCACCCATCAGGACCGGATGGTAATCCGGGGGAAGGACTTGCGAGTAGGCCCAGGGGTCGGGCTGCAGCCCGGTATCTACGACCATGGTGTAGTCACCGAAGCAGTGCCGACCGATGCTCGCGCTCTGTGCCAGCCAGCAATCCTGGGGGATCCACAACAGAGACGACAGCACGTCGACCGAGAAGCACTGGACAAGCACATAACTTGTCGCCACCGACACCGCGGAGACCAGCAGGATGGCGCCCAGCATCAAAGTGCGTTCGGATTGGGGGGTCACCGCTCGACGCCGCTCCCCGATCGCAGCGAGCCTGCTACGCAGCACCTCGACCGGTCGAATCATCCAAATCCTCCTCCGTTCTTCGCGAGACGGTAGCAAAATCAGGCGGCCAGCGTTACGACCGCGGCCGAAAACTCGAGGGCGGATCGGTGGTTTGTGTAACGTGCCGGCGCGGTCGGCTGGCGGTGTGTGGCTTCGCTGAGCGCTGGAGGGAAAAGACCTGCTCCGCGGCGCGGAAGGGTTGTGGACCAGCGCGTGGAAGCGAATTCGCCTCGGGCGTGAAGATCCGCGCCTGAGCGGGCGACACTACCCACGGCGTGTCGGCGACGTGGTTGGTGGGGTATCGCAATCACGTCGGCAAAACGTTGCTCAGTAGCGTGACCTACCTCGGATTGGTGCTCACCGACTCCTCTTTGGGCGACATCCGGGCTGTCATGAAGAAGTGGGTGTACGGCGGAAACGCCTTTGCGACGACCGTGCCGTGCACATCGCCGAACGCGCTGCGCGCCAGTGCCTCATAACCGGCCGGCGAGCGCACATGCCGACCACGATCGAGACTGATGAGCAACCGCGCGATCGGATTCTGCCGCTCGACAAACACATTATCGACCGTGATCACGCGCCCATCGGGTTTAACAACCTGTCGTAACAGCGCGAACAATTGGCTCGCCTGCGCATCGTCCATGTG
>NZ_JCALCQ010000025.1:0-9220 GCF_059812425.1 Mycobacterium sp. NGS56 | reverse complement strand
CCGCGCCGGATCGTCGACCATCGCCACCAACACCCGTCGCAACCGCCCCATCAACTCCCGGACGCTTTCGGCATCAAACACATCGGTGCGAAACTCCACGTTCCCGCTGATTCCGGCGGGCTCACCGGACTCGGTCCAGCGTTCGGACAGGTTGAACGTCAGGTCCATGCGCGCGCTGTGGGTGTTCAGCGGCAGTGGAGTTACCTGCAGGTCACCCAAGGCCAATCCGGGTGTAAAGGTGTCGTCCTGCCCGGCGAAGTTCTGCCAGGCCAACAAGACCTGCACAAGGGGGTGATGAGTCAGGCTTCGGCTGGGGTTGAGCCGCTCCACGAGCACCTCGAAGGGCACATCCTGATGCTCGTAGGCGTCCACGCTGCGCCGTTGCACCTGGGCCAACAGGTCGACCACGGTGGGATCGCCGTCCAAGTCGACCCGCAGCACCAACGTGTTGACGAAAATCCCGACCAACCCGTCGAGCGCTGGATCACGGCGCCCGGCAACCGGGAAGCCGATTGCCACGTCCCGGCTCGCGCTGAGCTTCGACAGCACCACCGCGAGGGCGGCCTGCACCACCATGAAACTGCTGGCCTTGTGTTCGCGAGCCAGCTGACCTACCTGCTGCTGCAATCGAGCCGGCCAGTCAACGTCCACGCTGGCGCCGCGGTAGTCAGCGACCACCGGATACGGCCGGTCGGTCGGCAACTGCAGGCGCTCGGGCATCCCCGACAAAGCCTGCTCCCAGTAGGCCAACTGCCTGACGATCCGACTGCCGTCGTCGTCGAGGTCGCCCAGCTGCTCTCGCTGCCACAACGTGTAATCGACGTACTGCACCGGCAATTCGGTCCACCCCGGTGGCCGTCCGGCAGATCGCGCGCCGTATGCCACACCGATATCCGCGGCCAACACGCCCAGCGACCAGCCGTCGGCTGCGATATGGTGCACCACCGCCACCAACACGTGTTCGTCGTCGGCGAGGCGGAAAAGCCGTGCCTGCAGCGGAATCTCGGCGGCCAGATCGAAGCTGTGGCCCGCCACCGCGGCGATGGCATGGTCAAGCCGCTCGCGTGACCAGTCGACAGCATCGACGATCCGCCAACCGAATTCCGCCCGCTCGGCGGGCATTACGACCTGCTGAGGTATCCCGTCCGCCGCGGCGAACAGGGTGCGCAAGCTCTCATGGCGACGCACCACATCGGCCAGCGCCGCACCCAGTGCCTCGGCATCGAGGCGCCCTTGCAGCCGCAGTGCCACCGCCATGTTGTAAACCGGTGAGGGACCCTCGAGTTGACCGATAAACCATAAGCGGCTCTGGGCAAACGACAAGGGGACCACCGCGGGCCGCTGCCGCGCCGTCAACGCCGCCCCGGCGTGTTGTCCGGCGTGCGTGCTTATCCATTCGGCCAGCGCGGCCACGGTGGGCGCGTCGAACAGCGCCCGGATCGGGACCTCGACGCCGCGTTCCGCGCGCACCCGCGCCACCAGCCGCGTCGCGGACAGCGAATGCCCACCCAGGTCGAAGAAGGACTCGTCGATGCCGACCCGTGTCATCCCGAGAATCTCGCCGAATAGGGCGGCCAGCACCACCTCCCGCCCGTCCCGTGGCGCGCGGTAGGCCACTGCGCTGACGAACTCCGGGGTTGGCAGCGCCCGCTTGTCGAGTTTGCCGTTGACGGTCAATGGCAGCGACTCGACCATCATGATCGTCGCGGGAACCATGAACTCCGGCAGCCGGGCGGCGACGTGGTCACGCAACTCGGCGGCCCGTTCAATCGCCACCGGATCATTGACAAATTCGGCCAATGAACCTATCGGCGCGGCCGGGAGATAGACGTCCGAGAAGATCGCGTCGGTGGCGCGGGTGAAGATGACGTCGACCAGCCCGGCCGTCGTCGACCAGGTCACAACCGGCGCATAATTCAATTGCCTGCCCAGCAGCTCACACTCGTGCGGCAACACCGCATCCGGTGCGGCCAGCCCGGCGCGCAGCTCGCCGACCGTCGCCCTCTCGTCAGTGCCGGCCAAGGCGTCGGCCAGCGCCACATCCGGCCAGATCCCGGCGTGCGGCACGCCGCTTATCCGCAGCTCCGGGAACCCCTGGGAGCGCAGATATTCCGCCAGCGCGGCGAGGCCGCCGAACCGGCGCCATGGCTGCGACGGCAGATCCGCCAGCGAGCGCGTTGCCATCGGCGTCTTGTGCAGCACCACCTCATAGCGGTAACCGCTCAGCTCATTGACGGCCCGCATCTGCTTGAGCCGCACATCCACCACGGAAATCTCGGGCAACAGCTGAGGCAACCCCACGAAGAACTCCGGTGCAAGCAGCAGTTCCTGGTCGGCCAGCATCTCCCGGCGCACTCGCTCGCCGACCACCGCGCCGGTGTCCGCCGCGCCGGTCTTGTCAGCGCACACCACCCCGGTGGTAAACGCACGGAACAGCGACAAGTTGCGCACATCGCCGATGAACACGGCTCCACCCGGCGCCAGCAAGCGCATCGCCACCGCCAGCACATCCAGCAGATAGCCCCCGCTGGGGAAGTACTGCACCACGGAGTTGAGCACCACCGCATCGAAATGCGCGTGCGGCAACCCCTCTGCCGTATCGGCCGGCTGCACCCGCAAGTGCACCCGATCGGCCCACGGCTGCGAGGCCACCGCCGCCTGCAGGCTTTGGATGCTCGGCGCGGAAAAATCCGTGCCCCAGTACTCGTCGCAATCCGGGGCCAGCTGGGCCAGCAACAGTCCCGAACCCACCCCGATCTCGAGCAAGCGCCGGGGACCCAACCCCCGGATCCGGTCCACCGCGGCCGCGCGCCACTCGCGCATCTCCTGCAGCGGGATCGGCGCCCCGGTATAGCTGCTGTTCCAGCCCGCGAAATCCTCCCCCAGCATCGCCGCGGCACCCGACGAGTACAGCCCCTCGTACACCCCGTGCCACTGCTCGACGAGCCGGGTTTCCCGCCCGGGCTCGCGGACCAGCATCATCTGCTGATCCGGCACCACGTAGCCGACCAGCTGTTTGTCGCCGGTGCCGTCCTCGCGGGCGATCACCGCCGCTTGGGCCACCCGTGGATGTGCGGCCAACGCCGCCTGGACTTCGCCGAGTTCGATGCGGTAACCGCGGATCTTGAGCTGCTCGTCGGCGCGACCCAGATACCGCAGCTGTCCGTCAGGGGCCCAGCACACCAGGTCCCCGGTGCGGTACATCCGCGTCCCCGCCGGGCCGAATGGGCAGGCCACAAATCGCGTTGCCGTCAAACCCGCCCGTCGCCAATAGCCAACGCCCACACCGCGACCGGCGACATACAACTCGCCGATCACGCCCGCCGGGACCGGCCGCAGCCACCCGTCCAGCACCGCTAGGGCCGCCCCGGGCACCGGCGAACCGATCGGCGCACCCAGCCCCGCTCGCAACGGCGCACTCACCGCCGCGTAGACCGTGGTCTCGGTCGGGCCGTAGGCATTGATCATCGCCCTGCCGGGCGCCCAGCGGTCCACAACGTCGTCCGGGCAGGCCTCACCGGCCACGACCAACGCCGTCGACTCCAACCCCTCGGGCGACAATGCCGCGACCGCGGACGGGGTCTGGCACAGGACGCTGACGTGTTCGGCGGCCAGTAGCGCGCGCAAGTCATCCGGTGAGCCGACCGCGTCTTCGGGCACCACCACCAATGTCCCGCCGCGCAGCAACGCACCCCAGATCTCCCAGACCGAGACGTCGAACGCCAGCGAGTGCCACTGTGACCACACCCCGGGGCGGGGCAGGCCGGCATCCAGTGTCGCGACGAGCTGGGTCACGTTGCGGTGGGTGACTGCCACGCCCTTGGGTACGCCGGTCGTGCCCGAGGTGTAGATGAGGTACGCGATGTCGTCGGGGGCCGGTGCGGGTAATGGGCTGCCGGGCTGGCTCTCAATGGCCGGATCATCGATGTCGATGACCGGCAGCTCGCACTTGTCTAGCCGCGCTCGCAGGGCAGCCGTGGCGACCGCGGCGATCGGTGCGGCGTCGGCGAGCATGAACTCAATGCGGGCGGCCGGAAGCGCAGGGTCGACCGGCAGATACGCCGCCCCGGTCTTGAGCACGGCCGCAAGGCAAACGATCGCCTCGGCTGACCGCGAAACCAGTAGCGCGACATACTCACCCGGGCGCGCGCCCTGACCGCGCAGCAGGTGGGCCAACCGGTTCGCGGCCTCGTCGAGTTCGCGGTAAGTCCACGAACGCTCCCCGCATGTCAGCGCCACCGCGTCGGGGGTACGCGCCGCTTGCGCGGCGAACAACTCCGGAATCGACACCGCTGCGCTCGTCGCCTGGGTCAGCACCGCCCGGTTGCCCCAGTTATCCAACTGGGCGCGGTCATCGTCGTTCAGGACGTCGAGCGATGACAACGACCGCGCCGGGTCGGCGATCATCGCCGCCAGCACCCGCTCGAGCCGGCGCGCCAAATCGTCGACATCAGAATTCGTAAACAACTGCCCAGCGCCCGCGGTGCTGAGAAATAGCTGATCACCGTCCCTGGTGAAGAGCAGTCCGAACTGGTCCACGAGGCCCGAATTGGTCAGCGTCGCCGAAGCCGGGGAACCGGCGAGATCGGACATATACGTGGGCGGAATGAAATTGACAATCACCCGGTTCGGTGTGCGCCCGGAGTCGCCGGAACGGGCCGCGTGCTCCATCGCATGCACGGGGAATCGCTGATGCCGGAGCGCCTCACCAATTCGGGTACCGACCTGTTCGCAAAAGCTTGCGACCGTGGAGTCCGGTGCAACTTTGAACACCAACGGGACCACCCCGGAAACCATCCCGGGCACCAACCGTGCTTCCAGACCCACTCGCCTGCTCACCGGAAAATCGAGCACGACCTCCGAGCTCTCCGCGTCGTACCCACGCACCAGCAACGCGCACGCCGCGGTGATCACCGCCGAACGGCCCACCCCCAACGTCTGTGACAACTCGTGAATGCCGGATACGACGACGGGATCCAGTTGAACGGGTGCAGAACACTCATCCGAATCACTCTCACCCCCGTCATGCGCCAACCGATAGCGCACCTCCTTTGCCGGCGGGAGGTTTTCAGTCCAGTAGGCCTGATCAGCGAGATAATCGGCGGACGCCTCGTACTCGAGTTCGGAATCGATCAGATCGCGCAGCGAGCCGAAAAACGCGGGAGGAATCTGCTGCTCCGAAGCGAGTGCGTTGTAAACAGCGGCGATGCGATGACAGAAAAGGCCCAGGCCCAGTCCATCCGCAACGATGTGATGGCAGCACGCAAAGAAAAAGAATTCATCTATCCGCGTTTGCAACAACGCGAACTTGAACAGCGGACCGCTGAACGGCATGAGCTCGCGCTGGATGGATGACGCTAAGCGATAGGCGTCCTGTGCGGGATCCTGCGATCCCAGGAGGTCGTAGCGAGCGAGCTCGACGTCCGGGTAGTCGACGATCCGTTGGAAAACCTGGCCATCCACCTGGAAAATGGCGGCCCGAAGCGATTCGGCTTCCTGCACCGCGTGACGAACCGCCGACTCGAACCGACCGGCATCGAGCGGGCCCGCGATTCGCACCAACACACCCAGCTGCCACTTGGCGCCGAACCGACCCGTTTCCTCGGCAAGCCATATGTCGAGTTGTCCGCGCGTCAGCGGAAATAGCCGACCGTTAAGTTCCCCCGAAGCCCCCGACTCCGGCCGGGTCACCTGTCAGCAGACCGGCCTGCTAACAGCCCCTCGCGCAGAATCCCCGGCCGTGTATCAGTCCAGTTGAGTTCGATGTGGTCCAGACAGGTGGCCGGGTTGGCTACGCCGTCAGCCGTTCGCCAACCAGTCGGCACGTCCGCGAGGGTCGGCCACAGGCCGTGCTGCTCCTCGCCATTGACCAGAACCCGAAATCTGCCGTTTTGGTCAAATCGCTTGATACTCATCACTTCTCCCAGATCTCCCGAATATCTAGTCGACATGAGTGCAACAAGTTCACTACCATACTTGAGTCGAATAGCGGCCGAAAAGGGGGGGTGACCGGGGGTCATTATGTGATTCAGATCACATACGCATGGCCAGCCGGCCCCACCAGAACTCGACCTGGGACGCGATTGCGGACTTAGCCGTTGAAGGCAGGGCGGGCGTACTTTTCCACCAAATCCGCTGCGGCCGCGGCGCTTTCGGTCGACGTGGTCATTCGGGCGGCGAAATCGCGGGCACGGGCGACAACCTCCGGGGCGAGGATCCGGCGCAGGTCCTCGACCAGCGATTTCTGGGTGGCGCTCGAAAAGCGCCGGGCTGTGCCCACCTTCAGGCGCTTGACCCGCGCTCCCCAAATCGTCTGATCGATGTCGGTCGAGAGGATGAGCGTCGGGACGCCGGCGCGCAGCCCTGAGGCCGTGGTGCCAGTGCCGCCGTGGTGCACAACCGCGCGACAGGCTGGAAATGTCGTCGCGTAATTCATCGCGTTCACGACCTTGACGTGCTCGAAACGGCGGGCTTCACCGAAGTCGGTGCCGGCGGCGCACACCAATGCCCGCTCGCCCAACTGCGCGCAGGCCCCGCCAATCATGGCGATCGTGTCGGCGGGAGACTTCACCGGTGTGCTGCCGAAGCCGAAGAAAATCGGTGGTGTTCCCGTGGCAATCCACGACGCGACGTCCTCATCGGCCGGCGTCGGTAGGTCCAGCGTCAGCGCTCCGGTGAAACTCCGTTTGCCGTCCCTCCCCGCCCATTCAGCTGCCAGCGAAGGAAAGCAGACCTCGTCATAGGCCTGGATTTCCACCCAATCTCGCTCGGCGATCCGTCGCGGCAGCGGACCATTCGCTTTCGGAAGGCCCAGTGCAGAGCGTTGGGCGTCCTCGAGCTTTTTTGCCGCGCGCCACGCGACCGACTCGTACACCCTCATCGTCGAGCGCCCCACCGGCGCCGGCAGGAAAGACAGGAACTGCCCGCTGGCCCGCACGGGGAAGATGTGCACCGTGGCCAGCGGAATGTTGTGATACTCGGCGACGTTGGCAGCGGCCTGCTCGAAATTCAGCCCGCTGACCAGTAAATCGGCACCGTCGGCCAGCGACTTCAGCGAGGCGCAGATCTGATCCCAGCGGTGGATGACCGGATCCGCGATCTCGTGCCGCAGCTCGATCAGGTGCCGGACTTTCCAGAAGTTGCGGAAGAAATCCGTCCAGAAGGTGCGGTGGGCGTCCAGAATCGGCCGCACCTCCGGCCCGAAGGCGACCGCTGCAAGCCCAACCGACTCGGCGAAGCCGACCAAGTCGGGTGGGACGGCCATGCGGACGTCGTGCCCGCGGCGCAGCAGCTCACGGCCGATCGCGACGCATGGCTCGACATCGCCGCGACTCCCGAAGGTTGCAAGCGCGAATTTCATTGCTGATCTTGGCCTTTCGCTTCCGGGCGGGTTGTCGCCAGCGGCGGGTCTTAGGCCCAGGTGCCTTTGCGACGGTGGGCGAGTGCGGCGATTTCGAAGATGAGCTTGCGTGGGACGAAGCGCTGCGCCTTGACGACGCGCTGGTAGTTGTCGAACGCGGTGCTCAGGCGTTGTTCATTGGCCCGGTACTCGCAGAAGACCTGGTCCAGCTCTTGTTGGCACCACGGGTCGCCGCCCGCGGCCCGGTGCAGATTGCGGTAGGTCGTCGTCAGCCACTCAGTGCCGAATGGTTCCGGGCACGCTGATCCGCCGGCCCGTTGGTGGCGGTCATCGGGGGCGAGGAACTCGTTGATCGCGGGCTCGTCTGGGTTGAGATCGACGTCCAGGGCCGTGGACATGCGTTTGACCTCGCGCCGCCAATCCTCGAGGAGGAAGGAATACTCCACGAACACCCGGGCCCGCCCGCGGGTGTAGCGCTCGGCGAGCAGGCTGCTTTTCAGCCAGAGGGCGGCGGCGAGTTCGGGTTTGATGACCGGCATCATCGCGGTGACGGACTTGATGACCTCGTGGGGATGGCGTAGCGCGATCACGGTGCCGACGTTGTAACCGGCGGTGCGGGCGGCCTCGAACCACAGCCGGGTTATCGAGGTCATCTGCAGGTCCTTGATGACGTAAAGGTTCGACGGCGGCAGCGCTGTGAGGTAGGCGTTGATCTCGGCGATGTCGCGTCTGTCGGCGGATTCTTCGTGGAGGCGCAGAGTGGGGTCAAAGGCGGCGCTGCCATGGCGGCGCAGAATTTTCTCGTTCAGGTAGCTGGCTTGGCGTGGTTCCCAGAAGCCGCGCGGGTTGGCTTTGGAGGCGCCGAGCATGCCGGGCGGCAGCGCGGCGCCGGACAGGGACAGGACGCGTGTCATCGCGGAGGTGCCGGACCGGGCCATCCCCAGCACGAACAAGACGGTTGTCATTAGCCCCTCTCCTCAAGGCAATCGGCTACCGACCGTGGCGTCGCACTGGACCCCGGTCAAACGGGGTTAATAGTACGTGTGTGTAAGAGTGCGCGCGACAGCCACGGCCTCACAGATGACCTGATGGTCATCGTCAGTGGCGTGTGACCGGGGGTGCTCCGATATACCTTCCGTTAAGCGCAAAGTCATTTAAGGCTATCGAAAGGTCTTGTCGCAAAGCCTCATTCGAGTTTGCATAGCCGGGCTGATGAACGGTGACCGAGACGAAGACCTGGCCCTGCGCGGTCCCCGACAGCACATACAGGGCTCCGCCCAGACGGTGCATCAAAGCTTCGGTCACGCCCTGGTAAGAAAGCCTCGCGGCGAAGAGGTCGGCGTCTGTGCCGTCCGGTCGGATGACGGCCGGGTTGATCACACCGATGTTGGATGAGACGACCGTGTTGTCGACGAGCCGGACAAGGCGTTTGGGCAACAGACCCAACAGGGGGACGAACGCCAACACAGCCCGCTCGTCGTCGCGAAGCTCCCGGTGATTAGTCAGCGCTCCCTTGACCGCGGTCCGAATGTCGCGCAGGTCCCTGGTCGCGGGCGCGGCGTCGACCGTGACGGTGAGATGGCTGACCGCGTTGGCGCGGGTATCCCCGGCGGCGCGCTCGTTGACCGGCATCTTTATCAGGACCGAGCCGTCCGCGGTGACTCGACCCATTCGCTGGGCCAGGCGGGCCGCCAGTCCAAGCAGCAGCACGTTGCTGGTCCCGCCCAGCGCGCGAGCGCGCGTCTCCCACTCGTCGGCATCGACGAAGACCGTCGCCGTTGGGGGCGTGAGGGGTTCGGCGGCGCCGGTGGGCAGCCGAAGTGGCGTGGTAGACGGCGCGGCTCCGGCGCCCTGGCGAAG
>NZ_JCALCQ010000024.1:0-10465 GCF_059812425.1 Mycobacterium sp. NGS56 | reverse complement strand
TCTACACCTCCGGCACCACCGGAGTCCCCAAAGGCGTTGCGGTCACCCACCACAACGTGGCCCGTCTGTTCGACTCGCTCGACGTCGGCCTGCGGCTCACGCCGGAGCAGGTGTGGACCCAGTGTCATTCACTGGTCTTCGACTTTTCGGTGTGGGAGATCTGGGGTGCGTTGCTGCACGGGGCACGGCTGGTGGTGGTGCCCGAGTCCGTGGCCCGGTCGCCGGAAGACTTGCACGCGTTGTTGATTGCGGAACAGGTCACCGTGTTGAGCCAAACCCCCAACGCGGTGGCGATGCTGTCGCGGGAGGGCTTGGGGTCCGTCGCGTTGATGGTGGCCGGTGAATCATGTCCTGCTGAGCTGGCCGAGCATTGGGCGCCGGGGCGGCTGATGATCAACGGCTACGGCCCGACCGAAACCACGGTGTATGCGTCGATCAGTGCGCCGCTGCGCGCCGGATCCGGTGTGGTGCCGATCGGTACGCCGGTGCCGGGGGCTGCTTTGTTCGTCCTCGACAGATGGTTACGGCAGGTGCCCGTCGGTGTCGTCGGTGAGCTGTATGTGGCGGGTTCAGGACTTTCGTGTGGCTATGCGCGCCGGGCGGGGCTGACCGCTGCGCGGTTTGTGGCCTGCCCGTTCGCCGGTGACGGCGCGTCGGGGCAGCGAATGTACCGCACCGGGGACCTGGTGTTCTGGGGTGCTGACGGACAGCTGGTTTACCGGGGACGCGCGGATGAACAGGTCAAGGTCCGCGGGTACCGGATCGAGTTGGGGGAGATCCAGGCGGCATTGGCCAAGCTGGACGGGGTCGAGCAGGCCGTCGTGGTCGCGCGTGAAGACCGTCCCGGCGACAAGCGGCTGGTGGCATATTTCACCGGAACCGCCGATCCGGCGCGGGCTCGCGCGGAGCTGGCTGAACTAATGCCGCCCTATATGGTCCCCGCCGCGGTGGTGACGCTCGATGCGCTGCCGCTGACCGTCAATGGCAAGCTCGACAAGCGCGCCTTGCCTGCGCCCGAATACGCCGCTGGCGACGGTTACCATGCGCCGGCCAGTGGCATACAGGAGATCCTGGCCGGCATCTACGCGGAAGTCCTCGGTGTCGACCGAGTGGGGTCTCAGGACTCGTTTTTCGATTTGGGCGGCGATTCGTTGTCGGCGATGCGTGTAGTGGCTGCGATCAACAAATCTGCGCAAGGCGACATTTCGGTCCGTACGCTGTTCGAGGCGCCCACGGTAGCCCAGTTGGCATCGCGTTTGGGCGACGCGGAAGGCCGGCTGGAGCCGCTGGTGGCGACGGAGCGGCCCGCGGTGGTGCCGTTGTCGTTTGCGCAGAATCGGTTGTGGTTCATCGACCAGCTGCAGGGTCCCTCGGCGGTGTACAACATGGCGGTGGCGCTGCGCCTGAGCGGGCGGCTGAATGCCGACGCGTTGGGGGCCGCTCTGGCCGATGTGGTGGGCCGTCACGAAAGCCTGCGCACGCTTTTCCCGGCGGTCGAGGGGATTCCCCGGCAACTGGTTATCCCTGTGCAGGAGACCAACTTTGGTTGGCAGCGCGTGGATGCCACGGGCTGGTCGGCCGACCGGCTGCGGGAGGCAATCGCGGCAACGACGCAGCGCGCTTTTGACCTGGAATCCGAGATCCCGTTGCGGGCACAGCTTTTCCGCACCGCCGATGAGGAGCACGTGCTGGTGGCGGTGGTGCATCATATCGCCGCCGATGGCCTGTCGATCACCCCTTTGGTGGGTGACTTGGGTGTCGCCTATGCCAGCCGGTGTGCGGGGCGGGCCCCGGATTGGGCGCCGTTGCCGGTGCAGTATGTCGATTACACGTTGTGGCAGCGCGAGCAGTTGGGTGAGCTGCAGGATCCGCAGAGCCGCATTGGCGGACAGGTGGCTTACTGGGAAGACACGCTGGCCGGGATGCCGGAGCGGATTCAGCTGCCCACCGATAGGCCCTATCCGCCCGTAGCCGATTACCGTGGCGCCAGCGTGGAGGTGGATTGGCCGGCGCATTTGCAGCAGCGGATTGCTCGGGTGGCCCGTGAGCACGATGCAACCGGCTTCATGGTGATGCAGGCGGCCCTGACGGTGCTGCTGGCCAAGCTCAGTGGCAGCGCCGATGTGGCGGTGGGCTTCCCGATCGCCGGGCGCCGAGATCCGGCACTCGATAAGTTGGTGGGGTTCTTCGTCAACACCTTGGTGTTGCGCGTCGACCTGGCTGGTGACCCCACGGTTGCCGAGGTGCTGGCGCACGTGCGGCAGCGCAGCCTGGCTGCTTACGAGCACCAGGACGTGCCGTTCGAGGTGCTGGTCGAGCGGCTTAACCCGACCCGATCGCTCAATCATCACCCGCTGGTCCAGGTGATGCTCGCCTGGCAGAACTTCGCCGGTGACCCAGCCACCGGTTTGGCGCTCGGGGACATGAAAGTCAGCACCGTGCCTACGGAAACCCGCACTGCCCGGGTGGATTTGACGTTCTCGTTGGCCGAACGCTGGACCGAAGCCGGTGCCCCGGCCGGCATCGGTGGCGCGGTGGAGTTCCGCACCGATGTGTTCGACGTGGAAGGCATTCAGACGCTGATCGAGCGGTTGCGGCGACTGTTGGAGGCCATCACCGCCGAGCCGACTCGGAGGTTGTCGTCGATAGACGTGCTGGTTCCCGGCGAGCACAGCCGCCTGGACCAGATCGGCAACCGGGCGGTACTGACCCGGTCGGCGGCGTCGGCGGGCTCGATTCCGGAACTGTTTGCCGCGCAGGCGGCGCGCACACCGGGGGCGGCGGCGCTGACCTTCGAGGGCCGCTCGCTGACCTACCGCGCGATCGATGAGGCGTCAAACCGCCTGGCGCACTTGCTGATTGCCCGGGGCGCAAGGCCAGGCGAGCGGGTGGCGCTGTTATTGCCTCGGTCGGCCCAGGCGGTCGTGGCGATGTTGGCTGTACTCAAGACCGGAGCGGCGTACGTGGCGATCGATCCGGCGCATCCGGTCGCTCGGACGGAGTTCATGGTGGCCGATGCCGCGCCGGTCGTCGCGATCACCACCGCAGGCTTGGCCCATCGTTTGGACGCCCGCCGATTGGCGGTCGTCATCGTCAACGACCCGGGAATTGAGTTCCTGCCCAGCACCGCGTTGCCCGCTCGGGCGGCTGAGGAGATCGCCTACCTGATCTACACATCGGGCACCACCGGAGTGCCCAAGGGGGTGGCCGTCGCTCATCAGAACGTCATTCGGCTACTGGAATCGTTGAATGTTGACGAAGAGCTGACAGGGCAGGTGTGGACGCAGTGCCATTCGCTGGCCTTCGACTACTCGGTGTGGGAAATCTGGGGCGCGTTACTGCACGGGGGCCGCTTGGTGATGGTGCCCGACTCCGTGGTGCGGTCCCCGGATGAGCTGCACGCCTTGCTGGTTGCCGAGCAAGTAAGCATATTGAGTCAGACCCCGTCGGCGTTCTATGCGCTGCAGACCGCGGATGCGCGGGCAGCTGAATCGGGCAATCGGCTCAAGTTGCAAACCGTGGTGTTTGGTGGTGAGGCGCTGGAACCTGGGCGCCTCGCCGCCTGGTTGGACCGCCACCGCGCATCACCGCGGCTCGTCAACATGTATGGCATTACCGAGACGACGGTGCATGCCTCGTTCCGGGAGATCGGCGCCTCCGACGTTCACCGCAGTGTCAGCCCGATCGGCTTGCCGTTGGCCCATCTCGGATTCTTTGTGCTCGACAAGTGGTTGCGCCCGGTGCCGCTGGGCGTGGTGGGTGAGTTGTATGTGACAGGCAGCGGTCTTGCGTATGGCTATGTGGGACGCGCCGGGTTGACTGGGTCACGGTTCGTGGCATGTCCGTTTGCCGACGGCGGGGCGCGAATGTATCGCACCGGGGATCTGGTTCGCTGGGGGACGGACGGCGACCTGCAGTACCTTGGCCGTGCCGATGATCAGGTGAAGATTCGCGGCTATCGCATCGAACTCGGCGAAGTGCAGACCGCCCTGTCCGCGCTGGCTGGGGTCGAGCAGGCGGCGGTGATTGCCCGTGAAGACCGCCCCGGCGACAAACGGCTGGTCGGCTACATCACCGGTACCGCGGATGTGGCCCAGATCCGCGCCGAGTTGGCCGAGCGACTGCCCGCCTACATGGTGCCGGCGGCGGTGGTGGCGCTTGACCGGCTGCCGTTGACGGTCAACGGGAAGCTCGACATCCGGGCCTTGCCGGCGCCGGAGTACAAAGAGAGCGGTCATTATCGGGGCCCCGCCAGCGCCGTCGAAGACCTTTTGGCCGGGGTGTATGCCCAGGTACTGGGGCTGGAGCGGGTCGGCGTCGATGAATCCTTCTTCGATTTGGGTGGAGACTCGTTGTCCGCGATGCGGGTGGTGGCCGCGGTCAACACCGCTCTAAACGCCGGTCTCGCGGTGCGCACACTGTTCGAGGCGCCCACGGTGGCCGAATTGGCATCGCGCCTGGGCGACGCGGGCGGTGGGCTGGAGCCCTTGGTGGCCGTGGAGCGACCCGACGTGGTGCCGTTGTCGTTCGCCCAGAACCGGTTGTGGTTCGTCGATCAGTTGCAAGGCGGCTCACCGGTGTACAACATGGCGCTCGGGTTGCAGCTGAGCGGGCGTCTGGATGCCGAGGTATTGAGGGCGGCGCTGACCGACGTGGTTGGTCGCCACGAAAGCCTGCGCACGTTGTTCCCGTCGGTCGAGGGGATTCCCCGGCAGGTCGTGGTGCCGGTCGAGCTTGTCGATCTCGGTTGGCAGGTGGTGGACGCCAGCGACTGGCCGACCGGCCGGCTGACTGACGCCGTGGGCGAGGTGGTGCGAGACCCCTTTGACCTGACGTCCCAAATCCCGTTGCGCGCAAAGCTTTACCGCATTAGCGACACGGAGCACGTATTGGTGGCGGTCCTGCATCATATCGCCGCCGACGGCTGGTCGATCGGGCCGCTGGTGGGCGATCTCGGTGTGGCATATGCCAGCCGGTGTGCGGGCCAGGCTCCGGGTTGGGCGCCGTTGCCGGTGCAGTACGTCGACTACACGCTGTGGCAGCGCGAACAGCTGGGTGAGCTGCAGGACCCGCAGAGCCTGATCGGCGCGCAGCTGGCTTATTGGGAAGACGCGCTGGCCGGCATGCCCGAGCGAATTCAGCTGCCCACCGATCGGCCCTATCCGCCGGCGGCCGATTACCGCGGGGCCCGAGTGGTGGTGGACTGGCCGGCGCAGTTGCAGGAGCAGGTCGCCCGGTTGGCCCGTGAGCATAATGCGACGAGCTTCATGGTGATGCAGGCCGCGTTGGCGGTGCTGCTGGCCAAGATCAGCGCCAATTCCGATGTGGCCATAGGATTTCCGATCGCCGGAAGACGGGACCCGACGCTAGACCGTTTGGTGGGATGCTTCGTCAACACGCTGGTGTTGCGGGTTGATCTGGCCGAAGACCCCACCGTCGCGGAGTTGTTAGCCCAGGTGCGGCAGCGCAGCCTGGCCGCCTACGAGCACCAGGACGTGCCGTTTGAGCTGCTGGTGGAGCGGCTCAACCCGACGCGATCGATGAACCATCACCCCTTGGTTCAGGTGTTGTTCGCATGGCAGAACTTCGCTGGGCAGGAAAATAATCCCGCCGCCGGGCTGACTCTGGGCGATCTGCAGGTCAAGCAGGCGCCGGTGGATACCCGTACCGCCCGGATGGACCTGACGTTCTCGTTGGCCGAACGCTGGACCGAGTCCGGTGAGCCTGCCGGGATCGGCGGCGAGGTGGAATTCCGCACCGACGTGTTCGACGCGGCCAGCATCGAGGTGTTGATCGAGCGGTTGGGGCGGGTGGTGGCCGCGGTCACCGCGGACCCCGGTCGGCGCTTGTCGTCGCTGGATCTGCTCGATGCCACGGAGCACGCCCGGCTGGCGAGGTGGGGCAACGGTGCGCTGCTAGCCCGGCCCGTGGTCCGGGCGGTTTCGGTACCAGGGTTGTTCGCCGAGCAGGTGGCACGCACGCCGGAAGCTATGGCCTTGACCTTCGAGGGCCGCACGATGACGTACCGGGAGCTTGAGGAGGACGCCAACCGACTGGCCCACCACCTGGCCGGCCACGGCGTAGGCCCCGGTGCCTGTGTGGCGCTGCTCATTCCCCGCTCTGACCGGGCGATCGTCGCGATCTTGGCGGTGCTCAAAACCGGAGCGGCATATGTGCCGATCGACCCGGCGCTGCCGGCAACCCGGATCGACTTCATGCTCGGCGACGCCGCGCCGATCGCCGCCATTGCCACTGACGGGCTGCGCGGGCGGTTGGACGGGCACGACATCGCAGTGATCGATATCGACGACCCCGCTATTGGCGATCGGCACTGCACACCGTTGCCGTTCCCGTCGCCTGAGTATGTCGCCTACATCATCTACACCTCGGGTACCACCGGCGTGCCCAAAGGCGTGGCCATCACTCACCACAACGTGATCCAGTACATCGGGTCGCTGTCCGCCGATCTGCGGCGCCCGGGCGTCTGGACGCAGTGGTTCTCCTTGTCGTTCGACTTCTCGGTCCTCGAGATCTGGGGGGCGCTCTTCAACGGTGGGCGGCTGGTAGTGGTCCCCGAGTGGATGACAAGCTCGACGACCGAACTTCGCGACCTACTGATATCCGAAGGAGTCGACGTCTTTGGTCAAACCCCTTCGGCCGCAGGAGCTATGTCGCCCGATGGTTTGGAGTCGGTCGCCTTACTCGTGGGTGGTGAAGCCTGCCCGGCCGACCTGGTGGACCGGTGGGCGACCCCCGGGCGGGTGATGATCAACAAGTACGGCCCGACCGAGGCCACGGTGGATGTGACCTACAGCGCGCCCTTGATCGCGGGCTCGGGGGCCCCGCCGATTGGTTCGACATTGCCGGGGGCAGCACTGTTTGTCCTTGACATGTGGCTGCGGCCGGTCCCGCCCGGCGTGCTCGGTGAGTTGTACATCTCCGGAACCACCGTGGGGTACGGATATTGGCGCCGTTCCGCTTTGACCGCATCGCGATTCGTGGCCTGCCCGTTCGCCGGACCGGGAGCGCCGGCGCAACGGATGTATCGCACCGGTGACCTGGTGTCCTGGGATGCTGACGGGCAGTTGCGTTATGCGGGGCGTGCGGATGAGCAGGTCAAGATCCGCGGGTATCGCATCGAATTGGCCGAAGTCCAAACGGCGCTGGCTGACCTCGAGGGCGTGGCACAGGCGGCAGTGGTCGCCCGGGAGGATCGCCCCGGCGACAAACGTCTGGTTGGCTACATCACCGGGACCGCAGAACCCGCCATGCTGAAAAGCGCTCTGGCCGAGCGATTGCCGGCCTACATGGTGCCGGCCGCGTTGGTGGTGCTCGACGCCTTGCCCTTGACGGTCAACGGCAAACTCGACGCGCGTGCCCTACCGGCACCCGAATACACCGATGCCGGTCAATACCGCGCCCCGACCAACCCGACCGAGGAGATCCTGGCCGGCCTCTACGCCCAAGTCCTCGGATTGGATCGGGTCGGAGTCGACGAATCGTTCTTCGAACTGGGCGGTGATTCGCTGTCGGCGATGCGGGTGGTCGCCGCGGTCAACACGACGCTGAACGCCAGCCTCGCGGTGCGTGCTTTGTTCGAGGCGCCCACGGTGGCCCAATTGGCACCGCGAATCGGTGCGGATGAAAGTGGACTCGAGCCGCTGGTTCCGGTTGAGCGGCCCGCGATAGTCCCGTTGTCGTTCGCGCAGAACCGGCTGTGGATCATCGATCAGCTGCAGGGGCCCTCGGCCGTTTACAACATGGCGGTGGCCTTGCGCCTGGACGGGCACCTCGACGCCGACGCGCTTATGACAGCGATGACCGACGTGGTGGGCCGTCACGAAAGCCTGCGCACGCTGTTCCCCTCGGTCGAAGGAATCCCCCAGCAGCTGGTGATGGCGGTCGAGCAGGCCCACTTCGGCTGGGCCGTGGTCGATGCGACCGGCTGGTCGGCGAACCGGCTGGAGGAGGCCGTCGGGGCGACGGTGCGTCGCCCCTTTGACCTGGCCGCCGACATTCCTTTGCGCGCAGTGCTTTTCCGCCTAGCCGATGACGAACACGTTCTGGTGGCGGTGGTGCACCATATCGCCGGCGACGGCTGGTCTATGACGCCGTTGGTGCGTGATCTGGGAGTGGCGTATGGCGCGCGGTGCGCGGGGCAAGCCCCGGGTTGGGCGCCGTTGCCGGTGCAGTACGCCGATTACACGTTGTGGCAGCGAGCCCAATTCGGCGATCTGGGTGATAGCCAGAGTCGCATCGGTGCGCAGCTGGCCTACTGGGAAGACACACTGGCCGGGATGCCCGAGCGCATTCAGCTGCCCACCGACCGGCCCTATCCGCCGGTGGCTGACTACCGCGGCGCGCACGTCGCGATGGAGTGGCCGCCGGAGTTGCAGCAGCGAGTGGCCCAAGTGGCCCGCGAGCACAATGCGACCAGCTTCATGGTGATGCAGGCCGCCCTCGCCGTGCTGCTGTCCAAGATCAGCGCAAGCAGCGACGTCGCGGTCGGATTCCCGATCGCGGGGCGCCGCGATCCGGTGCTGGACGATCTGGTGGGTTTCTTCATCAACACGCTGGTGCTGCGGGTTGACCTGGCCGGAGACCCCTCGGTCACGGAGTTGCTGGCGCAGGTCCGTAGTCGCAGCCTGGCCGCCTACGAACACCAGGACGTGCCGTTCGAGGTGCTGGTGGAGCGGCTCAACCCGACCCGAAGCCTGACCCATCACCCGCTGGTACAGGTGTTGTTGGCCTGGCAGAACTTCAACGGGCCGGACATCGGGTCCACCGCCGGGTTGCGCCTGGGTGATCTGCAGGTCACTACGCTCCCGGCCGACACCCAGGTCGCCCGCACCGACCTGACTTTCTCGTTCGCAGAACGCTGGACTGTGGCCGGCGAGCCCGCCGGGATCGACGGAATGGTGGAGTTCCGCACCGACGTGTTCGATCCGGACAGCATCGAGGCGCTTATCAAGCGGTTGGAGCGGGTGCTGGTGGCGCTGACCGCGGACCCGACCCGGCGGCTGTCGTCGGTCGACCTCCTCGACGACGCCGAGCGCGCCCAGCTACATGGATGGGGTAACCGGGCGGCGCTGAGCCGGCGTGTCACCGCCTCGCGCTCCATTCCGGAGATGTTCGCCGCGCAGGTGGCGCGCGCCCCGCAGGCGGTCGCGGTCACCGCGCAGGGCGTGGCGATGACCTACCGCGAGCTCGACGAGGCCACTGATCGGCTGGCGCAATTCCTGGTCGCTCAGGGTGCGCGTCCCGGTGAGCGTGTGGCGCTTCTGTTTTCGCGCTCCGCCGAGGCCATCACGGCGATCCTGGCGGTTTTGAAGACCGGCGCGGCGTACGTGCCGTTCGACCCGGAGCATCCATTGGCGCGGATGGAATTCATGCTCGCCGATGCCGCGCCGATCGCCGTCGTCACCACGGCAGACCTGCGCCCGCGCCTGGAAGGGCGGGGTCTTCTGGTCATCGACTTCGACGATCCCTGCATCCGTACCCATCCGTCTACCGGCCTGCCGGCGCCTGCGCCCGAGGACATCGCCTACCTCATCTACACCTCAGGCACTACCGGTGTGCCCAAGGGCGTTGCCATCACACACCTCAACGTTGCCGAGCTGTTCGAATCACTCGAGGGCGAGATGCAGCTGGAGGAGCAGGTGTGGTCGCAGGCGCATTCCCTGGCCTTCGATGTATCCGTCTGGGAGATCTGGGGCGCGCTGTTGTATGGCGGTCGGGTGGTCGTGGTCCCCGAGTCGGTGACGCGGTCACCGGAAGACTTCCACGCCATGCTGGTGACCGAACAGGTCAGCGTGTTGAGCCAGGTGCCCTCGGGGTTCTACGCACTGCAAACCGCGGACACGCTGTCACCGGAGCTCGGACGTCAGCTGCAGCTGCAGGCGGTCGTGTTCGGCGGTGAAGCGTTGGAGCCACAGCGTCTTCGAACGTGGTGGCATAACCATCCCGGAACGCCACGTCTGCTCAATCTGTATGGCACTACCGAGACGACGGTGCATGCCTCCTTCCGGGAGATCGGCGACGGTGACTTGGACAGCGCAGCGAGCCCCATCGGGGTGCCGCTGGCGCATCTGGCGTTCTTCGTGCTGGACGGTTCGCTGCGGCCGGTTCCGGTCGGTGTGGTTGGGGATTTGTATGTGGCCGGTTCCGCGGCGGCGTACGGCTATGTGGGGCGGGCCGGGCTCACGGCGTCGCGGTTTGTGGCGTGTCCGTTCGCCGGGGCATCGGCCCAGCGTATGTATCGCACCGGTGACCTGGTGTGTTGGGGCGCCGACGGGGAGCTGCGGTATGTGGGTCGCGCAGACGAGCAGGTCAAGATCCGCGGGTATCGCATCGAGTTGGGTGAAGTGCAGGCGGCGCTGCTGGGGCTTGACGGGGTGGAGCAGGCGGCGGTGATCGCCCGTGAGGATCGCCCCGGCGACAAGCGGCTGGTCGGCTACATGACCGG
>NZ_JCALCQ010000023.1:0-19563 GCF_059812425.1 Mycobacterium sp. NGS56 | reverse complement strand
AGGCCGGCAGCGAGAACACCACACAGTCGTGCAGGCAGCCCTTCGCCGCGTCGGGCTCGTCGGCGTCGCGATGCAGCAGCGCGCGGGTGGGAAGTACGGCCAGGCGGGCGGTTTCGGCCCCGGCCTCGGTCACTGCGGCGGTGCCGTCGACGATCAGCGAGTAACCGCCGGGTTCGGTGGGCGGCCACAACAGGGTCACGTCGGCGCGCCGGGCGAGGTTGTTGCGGGTCCGTCCTCCGATGAGCCCGACGTCGAGCGTGGCCTCGCGCAGCTGCGGCTCGACCGTAACGGTGTGCACCCGGTATTCGTCGTCGACCGTGATCAAGTAGGCGTACGGGTAGTCAGCCAGCGCGTTGGCCAGCGCCTGCAGATCGACTTTCTTCTTGGTGCGCATGACCTTCCAGGATAGGCGCCGAATTTATTGCGGCGCCGGGCTCGTGGCGGCCGTGCCAACGTTGGAGAAGCCGAGGTTCTGCAGCACCTGATTCCAGGGCGGCAACTTGGCCACGGCCGCCGACGCGTCGGCGTGGTAGCCGAACATCGCCGCCACGTCCGAGGCCCACATCTGCTCGTAGGCGGCCTCGATGTCAGCGATGGCCGGGGTGTTCTGACCGAGGTGGTTGTTCGCCGCCAAGGCCGAAACCAAGGCCCGGTTGGCCGCCACCACAGCGGGCTGCACCGTGGCCGCCAGTGCCACCTCGAACGCGGTCGCAATGGCCGAGGCCTGGTGTGACACCTCTTCGGCCTGCGCGGCCGCCGCGCTGAGCCAGCTCACGTAGTGGCTGGCCACGGACATCATGGCCGTCGACGACGCGCCCTGCCACGACCCGCTCGCGAGATCCGCCGTCACTGAAGAAAACGACGACGCCGACGATGCCAACTCCCCGGCCAGCCCGTCCCACGCCGCCGCGGCAGCAAGCAGCGGCCCGGGACCAGGACCGGAAAAAATTAATGCCGAGTTGACTTCTGGCGGCAACCTCGCAAAATGCGGGCTCGTCACGGACCCAACTTAGCTGGTATATGCCACTTTTGGTGGTGTTATCGCGAGGCTGCGGGGACGGGCTGGCGGCCGCGCACCAACTTGCCTGGACGGGCGTCGGTGGGAACACCATTTTCGGCGATCACTTCGCCGGCCACAATCGTGGCGACATATCCGTCGGCGGTCTGGTCCAGGCGCCGTCCCCCGGCGGGCAGGTCGTAGCTGATCACCGGCTTGTGCAGCCGCAGTGCGGCGTGGTCGATGACGTTGAGGTCGGCCTTGTAGCCGACCGCGATCCGGCCGCGATCACCCAGCCCGGCGATGCGGGCCGGCACCGATGTGAGCTCGCGGACCGCTTCGGGCACCGTGAACCGTCCGGCCTGGCGGTCCCGCGCCCAGTGCGTCAGGAAGTATGTCGAGTAGCTGGCGTCGCAGATCATTCCGTAGTGCGCGCCGCCGTCGCCGAGACCGAGCACCACGTCGTCGCGGTGCAGCAGCTCCCCGACGGTGTCCAGCGAGTTGTTCTGCAGGTTGCTGGTCGCGACCAGCAGCATGGCCCGGCCCTCGTCGTCGAGCAGCCGGTCATAAGCCTCTTCCCTCGGCTCCACGCCGCGGGCGCGGGCGCGGGCACCGATGCTGGTCGACGGGTCGGGCTCGTAGTCGGGGGTGTCGCCCAGCGGGAAGATCCAGTCCCACATCTGCGTCACGAACAGGATCGGGTGACCCTGACCGGGCTTGTCGGCCAGGATGCGGGCCCGGACCTCGGGCTTGCGCATCTCGGCCACCCGCTCGGCCAGCGGCAGGTGCGCGATCTCCCGGTAGCTGGGGTAGAGCACAAACGGGTTGGCGGACAGCTGTAACCCGATGATCAGACCGATCGGCCGGGGCAACAGCTGCGCGGTGACATCGCCTCCCGCGGCGTTAGCCTTCTCGATCATGGTGATGGCGTCCGGCCAGGTCGGGTCACCGGCGTTGGCGACGACGAGGGTGAAGGTGACCGGCAGCCCGACGTCCTCGGCGACGTCGAACACCGTCTGCAGCACGGGCTGGTAGCCGCCGGACGGGATGTCGGGAACGAACTGCAACAGGCCGCCGCCGCCGTCCACGACCCCGCGGGCGATCTCCTCGATCTCCTCCCGGGCGGCCTCGTAACTCGGTATGGGCGAACCGCTTTCGGTCTTGTGGATGGTCAGCCGCGACGACGCGAAGCCAAGCGCGCCGACCTCGATCGCCTCCTTGGCCAGCTGCCGCATCGTGGCCAGGTCGTCGGCGGTGGCCGGCTCGCGGTCGGCGCCGCGCTGACCCATCACGTACACCCGCAGCGGTGAGTGCGGCAGGTAGGCGGCCACGTCGATGTCGCGCTTACCCGAGTCGAGCGCGTCCATGTATTCGGGGAACGTCTCCCACGTCCAGGGCAGTCCGTCGGTCATGACGACGCCGGGGATGTCTTCGACGCCCGCCATCACGTCGACCAAGACGTCATGGTCGGACTGCCGGCAGGGCGCGAAGCCGACCCCGCAGTTGCCCATCACCACCGTCGTCACCCCGTGCGCCGACGACGGTGTCAGGCGTTCCGACCAGATGGACTGGCCGTCGTAATGGGTGTGCAGGTCGACGAAGCCGGGCGTGACCAGCAGCCCGGTGGCGTCGATCTCCCGCGAGGCGGTCGCCCCGTTGATCGCGCCGACCGCCTTGATGACGTTGCCTTGCACCGCCACATCACCGATGTACGGCTCACCCCCAAGCCCGTCGACGATGGTGCCGTTGCGGATGATGAGGTCGTAAGTCATTCAAACAATCTACGACCGCAGCGGTAGGTCGTGCCAGGATCTTCTGCGTAAGCGATCGCGACGGCAGTAACGTCGAATGCGCCTTCGGTGGGAACCTCCCGTAGGGTCGCGAGTATGGCCAGCACCGACAATGCCGCCGCCCTACAGGAGCTCCTGCGCGACGCGTTCACCCGGTTGATCGAGCACGTCGACCAGATCACCGAGGGGTTGACCGACGAGGAGGCCGGCTACCGGCCCACCCCGAACGCCAACAGCATCGCGTGGCTGCTCTGGCACAGCGCTCGGGTGCAGGACGTCCAGCTGGCCGACGTCGCCGGTGTGGAGCAGGTGTGGTTCCGCGACGGCTGGGTGGACCGGTTCGGACTGGACCTGCCGCGCGACGACACCGGTTATGGACACGGGCCCGACGACGTGGCCAAGGTGCAGGCGCCCGCGAATCTGTTGTCCGGCTACTACCACGCGGTGCACAAGCTCACCCTCGAATACATCGCCGGAGTCAGCGCCGAGGAACTGGCCCGCATCGTGGACACCAACTGGGATCCGCCGGTGACGGCCAGCGCGCGATTGGTGAGCATCATCGACGACTGCGCCCAGCACCTCGGGCAGGCCGCGTACGTGCGGGGGATTCAGTAGATTCGCAGGCGTGCGATTCGCGGCGACCGTGCTGTTGTGGCTCATCACCACGCTGGCGCTGGCGGCGGCGATCCCCTCGGCGTGGACACAACTGCATGTCATTGACGCCGACGGCTATGCCGCCCTGGCGCGACAGGCGGCGACGGACCCGGCTCTGCAGTCCGCTATGGCGTCCGAATTGAGCAGCCGGGCAATGACTCTCATCGCCGAGCAGGGCGGGATCCCCTCCGCGGCGGGCAGTTCCGAGGTTCACGAGGCCGCCCACGCCTTCACTGCGGGGCCGGCGTTTCCGCCACTGTTCGCCCGGGCGAACCGGGCGGCACACGGCTGGCTGTTCAGCGACCCGGTGGCCGACGAGAACGGCAACCAATGGGCGGTCGACGTGGCGCCGATGCTCAACGACGACTCGATTCAGCCGCTACTCGCCCGCCACAACGTCACGATTCCCGCGAAACTTAGTGTCCCGCTTACTGTCTCGGTCCCGCATTCGATGCGACAGGGGCGGCTGAGCCGGATGTCCAGCTGGGGTCCGTGGGTCAGTTTGGGTGCGGCGGCGCTGTGCGGTTTGTGCGCGCTGCTCACGGTGGCGACCGCCCGCCGCCGCGGCAAGGCGCTGAGCAGCCTTGGCGTCTCGGCGCTGGTCGTCGGGGCGGGTGGCTGGGCGGGCATCGAGGTCGCCCGCCGCTACGTCAACGATGCGCTGAATCGCACCACCGGCAACGTCCGCCAAGTCGCCGAGGTGATGATCGAACACGCCGAAGCCGGTCTGCGCCAGTGGCTCGACGCCACATTGCTCGCCGGCGCCGCCATCGTCGCGTTGGGCGTGATCGTCGCGGTGCTCGGCAGTCTCGCGACGAAGTCGTGAGTTCGGCGTCTAACCGAATGTGAACGAGAACACCTGCAAGCCTCTGCTGACTCGCATATCGAGCTGATCGCGGTGCGCGGAGTCGTCGCCGACGATGCGGTGCAGCGTGGGCGCTCCGCCGATCGTGGTCGTGGTGGTCTTGCCGTCCCGGGTCACCGTGATGGTGCCGCTGCCACCGACGACGGCGTACACATCTTTTGCGATGTAGTTCAGCCGGACGGCGGAGTCGTCGCCGTCCGCGATGGCCCCTTGGTCGTCCAGGGTCCAGCGGCCCCGCAGAGCGAACTTGTCGTCGGCCAGGTTCGGCGGGAAGCTCAGCGTCGCGGCACCGGCTTTGTAATCGCCACCACTGCCGCCGTAATTTCCAGATTTGCCGACTCCCAGATACGTCTCTGGCGTGAGCCTGGTCTGAGGAGTCGAGTCGACCGAGTTCGTCGGCGCGGCCAGTTGGACGCCGGGATGCGCATCGAGCAGGAGCTTGCGGATCAGCCGCTCGGTCTCGTCGTAGTCGCCCTCGCCGAACTTGGTATGCCGCACTTGCCCATTCGCGTCGATCAAATACTCGGCCGGCCAGTATAGGTTGTCAAAGTTGTTCCACGTCGCGTAGTCGTTGTCCAGTGCGATGGGATAGGTGATGCGCAGATCGGCGGCACCGCTGGCCACATTGGCGGGCACCCGCTCGAAGGCGTACTCGGGGGTGTGCACCCCGATGACGAGAAATCCACTGTCGCGATACCGGTTGTACCAATCGATTACGTGCGGGATGGCGCGCTGACAGTTGATGCACGAGTAGGCCCAGAAGTCGATCAGGATCACCTTGCCGCGCACCGACTCGGGGTCCAGTGGCTTGCCGTCCCGGGTGTTGAGCCACCCGGTGACGCCGGCGAGGGCGGGAGCCGGTCCACACCGTTGCAGGCCGGCGGAGACGCCGGCACAATCGCTCAGTGCGCCGATGGTGGTGCCGGGCCGGCTCAACTGCAGCCCGTCGCGGTGATTCGGCTGCTGCGCGGCGGCCGGGTCCAGGCTGCGCGCGATGTCGTTGGCCCCCAATGTTTTCTGCATCGCCGTCGTGTAGTCAGGCACGGTGCGCTGCAGCATCGCGGGCAGGTTGAACACCAGTGCCGCCGCCAGCACGATCATCGCGATCCCGCCGGCGGTCCGAATTGCGCGCTGCCGGCGGCGGAACGCGGCCACTCGCTCGGCGACGCGGCGCCCGGCCAGTGCGAATACCAGTAGCGGCAACGCGTTGCCGACCGCGAATGTGGCGGTCAACAGGAGCACACCGAACCCGATCGACGACGTCCCGCCGGCAACCACGATGGCGGCCAGCACCGGACCCGCGCATGGCACATAAAGGGCGCCCAACGTCAATCCCAGGGCGAAACCATTTGTTCCCGAGCCGATTTGACGCTGCGGGAAGTACGCGAACGGCCGCTCGATCAGGTGCTGCACCGGCGGGAAGATCAAGCCCAGGCCGATCAGGACCAGCACCACCAGTGCGGCCCACCGGATCGCGTCCTGTGGCAGGTGCAGTGCCGTCAGCAGCGTGGAGCCGATCAGTGTGACCAAGCTGAAACTGCATACCAGGCCCGCGATCACCAGGTATGGCCGCGCCGCGGAACTCGCGGTGGGGTCGTTCGCCCGGGTGCTGTCCATGCCGGACAGCAAGATCACCGGCAGCACCGGCAGGATGCACGGGGAGATACCGGTGATCAGCCCACCGAGAAGCCCGATCAGGGCGATGGTCTGCACGGGCTACTCCGAGGGCTCGACGGGTGCCGGACGATAGGCATGGTTACACCTTTACCTGTTTTGGTGACCACGAGTGACCGGCCATAAATCACACGACGTGCGTTATAGAAATCACGCAATGTGCGTTACGCTCCGCCGGTGGCGCAACTGACACTTCAGCGCGCTTGCACCCAGGGAAAGAAAGCGCCAACGTGCGGAGGCCGCGGTGGAGGCAGCGCGCTCGCCGGCAATGGAGACGGGCGTCGCGTCGGTCCCCATGACCGCGCCGGGATTCGCCACGCGGCGGTACCCTGCGCGGCGCGTGAGTGTCGAGCTTCGCGCTGGCGTTGAGAACTGACACGCGCGCAAGGCGTGACCCGACGATCGAGCTGACCCCTATCGGGGACGAAAACCTGAAGCGGTGCGACCTACGCCCAGTTCCACACCGACATGTCGCCGGGTGGGTACTGGTTGCAGATGTCGGTGGCCTTGGCCACCACGCCCTTGTTGTTCCAGAAGATCTTCATGTGGTTGGGCCAGGCCACCCACAGCGGATCGGACACGGGCGCATAGAAGTTCTCGGAGTAGTTCCGGCGGTCCTGCGGTGACAGCGAGTAGAACCAGTGCGCCTTGTCGATGGTCGCCTGCTGGACGTTCGGGTGGTTGTTGAAGTCGATCATGTAGCGCTGGTAGTACACCGGGCTGGTGTCGCGGGAAGCGGCGAGGATCTGCTCTGCGTCGCACGTGGTGTTGATCATTCGGCGGGGGATCGGGAAGTCCTCCGTGGAGTCGGCTACCGCGGTCGACGGGAAAATCGCAGCGGTAATACCCAGAGCAAGGAACGCGGCGCCTGCACGCAGGCCAGTACTCAGCCGAGACATGGCTATTACGGTAACACCCTTTAGCCTCACTAGAACAGTTTCCAGCTCACTCCCAGGATTTCGCTAGCGCATCTCAGTATCAGCCGCGATCAGGGGTTATTACGTGAGACGGGTCGGGTCGCAACTCCGGCGGTGCCTGACTGTAATCACCGAAGGGGCCGTCGCGGCGCTCGATCGCGGCTCGCACGCCGTCGGCCTCGGCGGTCTTGATGAACGCCAATGCGTCGGGAGTATTGCGCATCAGGCCGTCGAGGATGCCACCCAGCGTTTGGGTGGACGCCAGGCCCATGTTCTCGTAGGCCTGGTTGACGATCAGCTTCTGCGCCTGTAGCTGCGACAACGGGATTTGCGCCAGCTCGGCGGCGACCTCGGCGACCCGCGATTCCAGGCGCTCGAACGGCACCGCCTCGTTGATCAGCTCTATCTCGGCGGCCTGCGCCCCGGTCAACGGCCGGCCGGTCAGCGAGTGCCACTTGGCCTTGGCCAGGCTCAGCCGGTAGAGCCACATCCCGGTCAGATACGCCCCCCACATCCTGCTGTAGGGCGTGCCGATCACGGCGTCCTCGCTGGCGATCACGAGGTCCGCGCACAGCGCGTAATCGCTGGCCCCGCCCACGCACCAGCCGTGCACCTGGGCGATCACCGGCTTGGACGCACGCCAGATGGCCATGAACTTCTGCGTCGGCCCGGTCTCGCGGGAGCTGACCATCGCGAAGTCCTTGCCGGGGTCCCACTTGCCGTCGGTCATCATGGCCTCGCCCCAGTGCTGGAACCCGCCGCCGAAGTCGTAACCGCCGGAGAAGGCCCGCCCCGCACCGCGCAGCACGATGACCTTGATCGCCGGGTCGCGCTCCGCCAGACCGATGGCGGCCTCGATCTCGTCGGGCATCGGCGGCACGATGGTGTTGAGCTGCTCCGGACGGTTCAGCGTGATGGTGGCCACCGCGCCGGCCGTCCGATAGAGCAGGGTCTGGAAATCGCTCGTCGGCATGGCGTCCTTACGGGTCGGGCTGACGGTTCTCCGGCGAGGACGCGTAGATTCGCCCGCCGATCTTCAAATAGGGCGTGGTGAGGTAGGCCGAGAAGGCGATGATGGCCGAGAAGACCGCAGCCGCGAGGATGCCGTTCGGCCATAACTGGCCGGTCCCGAACGCAAAGCACACGATCCCGATGATCGCGGTGGCCCAGTAGAACCGCCGCCCGGCGCGGCGGTGCTTGATGAAGCGATAGCGCGCCTGTGCCGCTGAGGCCAGGATGCAGATCAGTCCCGTCGCCAGCAGGGTGAGCTCGATGCGTTGAATCGCGGACACGTTGACGATCTTAAGGGCGGGCCGATGCACAGCCGCCGGGCTCGACGACCTAGCTCACCCTCGCGGTGACGCCGGTGACCGACGCCGCGATCCCCGGCCGGTTCATTGCGAGCCGGCCGTCAGCGTCTGCCATAGGAACGAGTAGGTCAGCGCCGACCTGAAGGCGATCTGCTCGTTGTCCGCCGCGCCGGCGTGGCCGCCCTCGATGTTCTCGTAGTAGAAGACCGGATGACCGGCGGCCTCGAGCGCCGCAGTCATCTTGCGGGCGTGGCCCGGGTGCACGCGGTCATCGCGGGTGGAGGTGGTGATCAGCACCGGCGGGTATCGGCGGGTCGCCGAAATGTTCTGGTAGGGCGAGTATTCGGAGATGAACTGCCAGTCGTCGGGGTTGTCGGGGTCGCCGTATTCGGCGACCCACGAGGCGCCGGCCAGCAGCAGGTGGTAGCGCTTCATGTCCAGCAGGGGCACGCTGCACACCAGTGCGCCGAACTTCTCCGGGTACTTGGTCAACATGATGCCCATCAGCAACCCCCCGTTGCTGCCGCCCTGCGCCCCGAGCTGCTCGACCGTGGTGATGCCGCGCTGAACCAAATCCGTTGCCACGGCAGCGAAATCCTCGGCCACCTTGTGCCGGCCCTCGCGCATCGCCTGGGTGTGCCAGCCGGGCCCGTACTCGCCGCCGCCACGAATGTTGGCCAGGACATACGTGCCGCCGCGCGCGAGCCACAGGCGGCCCAGCACGCCGCTATAGCCCGGCGTGTTCGACGATTCGAAGCCGCCGTAGCCGTAGAGCAGGGTGGGCGCCGGTCCGTGGGAGGCCCGTGGGCCGCGTACCACGAAATAGGGGATCGAGGTCCCGTCTTGCGAAGCAACGAAATTTTGTGTCACACACATGTTTTCGGCGTCGAAAAAGCGCGGGGCGGACTTGATCTGTTCGAGCTGTCCGTCATCGGTTCCCCGCATCAGCCGCGACGGTGAGTCGAATCCGCTGGAATCCAGGAAGAACTCGTCGCCGGTGTCGTCGGCGGAAACGACGACCGTGTTGGTCGCCGGTGGAATGCCGGCCACCGCCTCGCGCCGCCAATTGCCGGGCGTGGCGATTTCCACGCGGCTGGCTACGTCGGCCAGCGACACGACCAGCAGCCGGTCCCTGGTCCAGGCGTAGTGATTGAGGGCGGTGT
This sequence comes from Mycobacterium sp. NGS56, assembly GCF_059812425.1. Lineage (NCBI taxonomy): Bacteria > Bacillati > Actinomycetota > Actinomycetes > Mycobacteriales > Mycobacteriaceae > Mycobacterium > Mycobacterium sp. NGS56. Next base: position 10,193 of record NZ_JCALCQ010000023.1, on the reverse strand, counting down.
GCTCGTCGGGTTCGAAAACGATCTGCAATTGCGCTGTGCCGGCGAGGAACTGCTGGTAATTCGCGGCCAGCAGCGACCCGGCGGTGTAGTTGGCGTTGCCCCATGACCAGTCGCTGCGCAACTCGATCAACACCCACTCGCGGTGCAGGCTGACACTGGCGTCGGTGGGCTTGTCGATGCGGATGAGTTCCGAGCCGCGCAACTCGTAGACCTCTTCGTTCCAGAAGTCCAGAGCCCGGGCGATCAGCGTGCGCTCGAAGCCTGGGATCCGGCTGGTGCTTGCGGCTACGTTGACATCCGAACGCGCGCCCTCGAAGACCGTTTCGGCCTCGGCAAGGGGGGTGCCGCGGCGCCACCGTTTGACCACCCGCGGATAGCCGGATTCGGTGAGCGAGTCGGCACCGAAATCGGTGCCGACCAGCACGGTGTCCGGATCGGCCCAGCTGACCTGTGACTTGGCTTCGGGCAGTTCGAACCCGCCGTCGACGAATTCGCGTGTCATCATGTCGAATTCACGCACTACGCAGGCGTCCGATCCGCCGCGTGACAGGCTGACCAGCGCACGCGTGTATTCGGGGTAGATGACACTGGCGCCGGCCCACACCCATTTCTCGCCGTCGACCCGGCCCAATTCGTCGACGTCGATCAGGACATCCCAGTCGGGGGAGTCGGTCCGGTAACTGTCCAGCGTGGTGCGCCGCCACAACCCGCGGGGGTTGGCCGCATCACGCCAGAAGTTGTAGAGGTACTCGCCCCGGCGCACCACGTACGGGATGCGGGCGTCGGTGTCGAGCACCTCTAGCGCCTCGATGCGCATCCGTTCGAAGTTGTCGTCGCGAAAGCGCGCCAAAGTCGGCTCGTTATGCGCCCGCACCCAATCCAGCGCCTCGTCACCGGTGACGTCCTCGAGCCACAGGTACGGATCCTCGTTGTCTTCGGGGGCGGCGTGAGCTTTCGGCGTCATGGAAACCATTGTGGCTGCGGCGGTAGTGTGAGGTGAGTTACACAGCCGCACGAGGAGTGAGAGCAGATGACTGTTTTCGCACGTCCAGGTTCTGCCGGGGCATTGATGTCGTATGAATCCCGCTACGAGAACTTCATTGGCGGGCAGTGGGTCGCGCCCGCGAAGGGGCGCTACTTCGAGAACCCGACCCCGGTCACCGGCCAGACGTTTTGCGAGGTGGCGCGCTCCGATGAGACCGACGTCGACAGGGCGCTCGACGCCGCGCACGCGGCGGCACCGGCTTGGGGCAAGGCGGCCCCGGCCGAACGGGCGGCGATCCTGAACAAGATCGCTGACCGCATCGACGAGCACACCGCTGCGCTGGCGGTGGCCGAGGTGTGGGACAACGGCAAGCCGATCCGCGAGGCGTTGGCCGCCGACATTCCGTTGGCCGCCGACCACTTCCGATACTTCGCCGCGGCGTTGCGCGCGCAGGAGGGCTCGCTGTCCCAAATCGACGACGACACGGTGGCCTACCACTTCCACGAGCCGCTCGGCGTCGTCGGGCAGATCATCCCGTGGAACTTCCCGATTTTGATGGGCGCCTGGAAGCTTGCGCCCGCGCTGGCGGCCGGTAACGCGGTGGTGCTCAAACCCGCAGAGCAGACACCGGTTTCGGTGCTTTACCTGATGTCGTTGATCGGCGACCTGTTGCCCCCCGGCGTGGTCAACATCGTCAACGGATTCGGCGCCGAGGCCGGCAAGCCGCTGGCGTCCAGCAACCGGATCGCCAAGGTCGCGTTCACCGGCGAGACCACCACCGGGCGGCTGATCATGCAGTACGCCTCGCACAACCTGATCCCGGTCACCCTGGAACTCGGGGGGAAGAGCCCCAACATCTTCTTCTCCGACGTCATGGCCAAGGCCGACGATTATCAGGACAAGGCGCTGGAGGGCTTCACCATGTTCGCCCTCAACCAGGGCGAGGTGTGCACCTGCCCGTCGCGCAGCCTGGTCCAGGCCGACATCTACGACGAGTTCCTCGAGCTGGCCGCGATCCGCACCAAGGCGGTCCGCCAGGGTGATCCGCTGGACAGCGAGACCATGCTGGGTTCTCAGGCGTCCAACGACCAACTCGAAAAAGTGTTGTCCTACATCGAAATCGGTAAGGATGAGGGCGCGAAGGTGATCACCGGCGGCGAGCGCGCCGAGCTCGGCGGCGACCTGTCCGGCGGCTTCTACATGCAGCCCACCATCTTCGGCGGCAACAACAAGATGCGGATCTTCCAGGAGGAGATCTTCGGGCCGGTGGTGACGGTGACCTCGTTCGACGACTACGACGACGCCATCTCGATCGCCAACGACACCCTCTACGGCCTGGGGGCGGGTGTGTGGAGCCGCGACGGCAACACCGCCTACCGCGCAGGGCGCGACATCCAGGCCGGCCGCGTGTGGGTCAACTGCTACCACGTCTACCCGCCGCATGCGGCGTTCGGCGGCTACAAGCTGTCGGGCTTCGGGCGCGAATGCCACAAGATGGCTCTCGAGCACTATCAACAGACCAAGAACATGCTGGTGTCCTACTCCGACAAGGCGCTCGGGTTCTTCTGATGGTCGCGCGCGCCGGCGACGATGCAGAGCGCAGCGATGAGGAAAAGCGGCGCCATGGTGTCGCGGGGGTGGTCATCACCGCCCCGGCCGCCGAGGTGCTGAGGCGGGTGCAGGCAACCCACGGTGCGGTGATGTTCCACCAGTCCGGCGGCTGCTGCGACGGTTCGTCGCCCATGTGTTATCCGCTCGGCGACTTCGTCGTCGGTGACCGTGACGTGTTGCTCGGCGTGCTCGACGTCGGCACGGACGGTGTGCCGGTGTGGATTTCGGGTCCGCAGTACACGGCCCACTACCGCGACAAGCACACCCAATTGGTCATCGACGTGGTGCCGGGCCGCGGCGGCGGCTTCAGCCTGGAAGCACCCGACGGGGTCCGGTTTTTATCCCGCGGCCGGGCCTTGACCACCGAAGAGCGGGCGGCAGTAGCCAGCGCGGCGGTGATCACCGGGGCCGATTACGAACGTGGTGAACGCCCCCCGGCGCGAGGCCCGGTGGTGGCCGGCGCTTCCTCCGCGACATGCCAGGTAACCGCAGTACAGTCGAGAAAGTGATTCCCCTTCCGCGTCCCTGGCTGTTGGCCAGCGCCATGCTGATCGGCAGTGCCGTCGGACTTTTGGCGGGTGTCGCGAGCACCCTGGCGGTCCACGCCGGCGTCCGCCCGGGTATCGCCATCGTCTCGGTGGTCGGCATCCCCAGCGTGGTCGGGCTGACGACGATCCTGTTTTCCGGACGACGGTGGGTCACGATGCTGGGCGCTTTCCTGCTGTCGGTGGGTCCGGGCTGGTTCGGCGTCCTGGTTGCGTTGCGGGTGACCGCCGGTGGCTGACGACAAGGACGCCTCCAGCCCCGGCACCGAGGCGTTCGTGCCGGACTTCTCGGATGACGAAGGCGACCCCGAGCACACCGGCACCCAGTCATGGGTCCCCGACTTCGACGACGACACCGGCGAGCATCCCGCCGCAACCGAACCAGAGCCTGTGGGCGGAACCGCGCAGGACCGGGCGGCCACGCCCGCGACCGACGCGGGCGAGCCGGAGTCGGCCGAGCCCGTCGGCCCGGTGCAACCGGTCAATGTGCCCGGCCGGTACCTCTACCTCAAGTGGTGGAAGTTGGTCCTGGTGCTGCTCGGCGTGTGGGCCGCGGCGGCCGTGATCGGGCTCGGGCTGTTCTATTGGTGGTACCACTCGGTGGACAAGACGCCCGCGCTGTTCGTCGTCCTGGTCTACGTGGTGGTGTGCGTCGTCGGTGGGGTGATGCTGGCGATGACCCAGGGCAGGCCGCTGATCTCGGCGCTCTCGGTGGCGCTGATGTCCGGGCCGTTCGCCGCGCTGGTGGCCTCGGCGCCCCTGTACGGCTATTACCACTGCGAGCGGGTGGGGCACTGCCTCATCGGTGTCATTCCCTATTGACGCCTCGCCCGGGCGGCCACCAAGGGTCGTGGCCCACTAGGGTGGGCTCGTGACTTCTCACTATGACGTCGTCGTCCTCGGGGCCGGTCCCGGCGGATATGTCGCAGCCATTCGCGCCGCCCAGCTGGGTCTGTCCACGGCGGTCGTCGAACCGAAGTACTGGGGTGGAGTCTGCCTAAACGTCGGATGCATCCCGTCCAAGGCGCTGCTGCGCAACGCCGAACTCGCCCATATCTTCACCAAAGAGGCCAAGACGTTCGGCATCAGCGGCCAGGCGACCTTCGACTACGGGGTCGCGTTTGACCGCAGCCGCAAGGTGGCCGAGGGCCGCGTGGCCGGCGTGCACTTCCTGATGAAGAAGAACAAGATCACCGAAATCCATGGCTACGGCCGGTTCACCGATGCCAACACGATCGCCGTCGAGCTCAACGAGGGCGGCACCGAAACCGTCACCTTCGACAACGCCATCATCGCCACCGGCAGCAGCACCCGCCTGGTTCCGGGCACGTCGCTGTCGGCCAACGTGGTCACCTACGAGGAACTGATCCTGTCCCGAGAGTTGCCGGAGTCGATCATCATTGCCGGCTGCGGAGCGATCGGCATGGAGTTCGGCTATGTGCTGAAGAACTACGGCGTCGACGTCACCGTAGTCGAGTTCCTGGCGCGCGCGCTGCCCAACGAGGATTCCGAGGTCTCCAAGGAGCTCGAGAGGCAGTTCAAGAAGATGGGCGTCAAGATCCTCACCTCAACGAAGGTCGAGTCCATCTCCGACAACGGCTCGGAGGTGACCGTCATCGTCAACAAGAACGGCAACTCGGAAGAACTCAAAGCCGCGAAGGTGTTGCAGGCCATCGGTTTTGCGCCCAACGTCACGGGCTTCGGCCTGGAGGCGGCCGGCGTTGCGCTGACCGACAGCAAGGCCATCGGGATCACCGACTACATGCGCACCAACGTCGAGCACATTTACGCCATAGGCGACGTCACCGGGAAGCTGCAGCTGGCCCACGTCGCCGAGGCCCAGGGCGTGGTGGCCGCCGAAACCATCGCCGGCGCAGAGACTCTGGCGCTCGGCGACTACCGGATGATGCCGCGCGCGACGTTCTGCCAGCCCAACGTCGCCAGCTTCGGGCTCACCGAGGAACAGGCCCGCGACGAAGGCCACGACGTGGTGGTGGCGAAGTTCCCGTTCACCGCGAACGGGAAGGCCCACGGGGTGGGCGACCCCAGCGGCTTCGTCAAGCTGATCGCCGACGCCAAATACGGTGAGCTGCTCGGCGGACACCTGGTCGGGCACGACGTCTCCGAACTTCTTCCGGAGCTGACGCTGGCCCAGAAGTGGGACCTGACCGCGACCGAGCTGGCCCGCAACGTGCACACCCACCCGACCATGTCCGAGGCGCTGCAGGAATGCTTCCACGGCCTGACCGGACACATGATCAATTTCTGAGACGGTGATGATGCGGACCGCCACCCCTCAGGCCATCGCGGCGGCCGTGGGTGGGCTGGTGACGGGTTATGTCCTGTGGTTGCTGGCCATTTCGAACGGTGACAACGCGACGGCCGGCCAGTGGGGACCACTGGTGCTGCTGGCCTCGGTGGTGCTGGGGGTCTGCGCCGCGGTATGGGGCGTCAGGCAGCGTCGGCGGGCCAAGCAGGCCTGGGCGGCGTTCGCCTTCGCGCTGCCGGTACTTCCCGTGCTACTGACGCTGGCCATCCTCGCCGACGTCTACCTGTAGCTAGTGCGGATTGTCCAGCGGAATCTCAAGCGCCGACATGGTCGCGGCAAGGCCATCGTATTGGCCTGCGAGTAAACAGAATTCGATCAGCCGCCGCCGATCGAGGTGAGTCGCCAGCTGCTGCCAGGTGTCAGCGGTGATGGTCCGGTCCATGACGAATTCGTCGGTCGCCGCCAGCAGCGCCTGCTGGCGCACGGTCAGGCGTGCCTCGACCGGGTCCAGCCGCTCGGGCCAGGCGAAGATGGCGGCCTGCAGGTCCGCGTCCAGCCCGACCTTGCGGGCTATCCGGCGGTGGTGCTGCAGCTCGTATTCGCACGCGCGCAGGTGTGCCACCCGCAGGATCACCAATTCGGTGTCGATGGCCGGAAGCTTCCCGCGCAACAGCCGGGCTCCGTAGGCCAGCCACGTCCAGAACAGCAATCGGCGCTGACCGAGGGTGGTGAACAGGTGCATCTCCGGGGCGGCCACGGTGCGCGCACCCAGCTTCGCGATCACCCAATTGATGGGTCCCAGTTCGCGAAACCGCCCCGGCGGGATGCGGCCCTCCGGCGGGCCGCTCACGGCTGGGTCACCAGATAGGGAGACACCGTGCTGCGGTGCTCGTCGAGGTCGAGTGCGCGGCCGAGCGCCGGGAAGGCGCGCTGCGGGCAGTTGTCGCGTTCGCAGACTCGGCAGCCCGCGCCGATCGGTGTGGCCACTGTTCCTGGTTCCCCCGAGACGTCGAGTCCCTCCGAGTAGACGAGCCGGTGAGCGTGGCGAAGCTCGCAGCCCAACCCGATCGCGAAGGTCTTGCCCGGCTGACCATACCGGGCCGCACGACGTTCCACGGTGCGGGCCACCCACATGTAGTTGCGCCCATCGGGCATCTGCGCGATCTGCACCAGGATCTTGCCGGGATTGGCGAACGTCTCGTAGACGTTCCACAGCGGGCAGGTGCCTCCGCTGGAGGAGAAGTGAAAGCCGGTGGCGGACTGCCGCTTTGACATGTTCCCGGCCCGGTCGACTCGGACGAAGGAGAACGGCACGCCGCGCATCGACGGGCGCTGCAACGTCGAAAGCCGGTGCGCGATGGTCTCGTAGCTGATCGAGTAGAACGACGACAACCGCTCGACGTCGTAGCGAAAATTCTCCGCGACGTCGTGAAATTGGCGGTAGGGGAGCACGGTGGCCGCGGCGAAATAGTTGGCCAGCCCCAGCCGCGCCAGGGTGTGTGACTCGTCGCTGGTGAACTTGCCATCCTCGACCAGACTGTCGATGAGATCGCCGAACTCGAGATAGGCCAACTCTGCGGCCATCTTGAAAACCTGCTGGCCCAACGACAGATGGTTGCTGAATTCCAGCGTTTTGGTTTTAGGGTCGAAGCGGTGTAGCACGGTGTCGCCCAAGTCGATCCGGCGGTTGATGTGCACCCCGTGCACCTCGGTGAGGCGGCGGGTGAGCTCACGCGCCAAATCGCCGTGATGCAACCGCATCTTGATGGTCAGGTCCTCTGCGGCGGTGTCCAGCTCGTGCAGATAGTTCTGCCGTTGGTAGAAGTAGTCGCGCACTTCCTCATGCGGCATCGTGATCGACCCGCTGCCACTGCCGTCGGAGAACCGCTCCTCGGTGGCGGCCGCAAGCTGGGCCGTGGTGATCCGGTAGCGCCGGTGCAGGTTGACCACCGCGCGCGCCAACCCGGGATGCGCACTGACCATCTCGGCGACCTCGGTCGGGTCGACCTCGATGTCCAGATCACGGTCCATGGTGACTTCGCGCAACTCGGCCACCAGTCGGGTGTCGTCCTGCGAAGAGAAGAAGGTGGCGTCGACCCCGAACACCTCGGTGATGCGCAGCAGCACGGCGACCGTCAGCGGGCGAACGTCGTGCTCGATCTGGTTGAGGTAGCTCGGCGAAATTCCCAGCGTCGAAGCCAGCGCGGCCTGGGAAAACCCGCGTTCGTTGCGCAGCTGGCGAACGCGGGATCCAACGAATGTCTTCGACACGTCTTCGAGGCTACCGGCCCCTGTGAAGATTTAATTCGCAGACTTGGCATCGGGTACGGTCTCGGCGGGATTAGTATTCGACCCACCTCGTTGGCATGATCCGAACGAGCCTCGGCCTTAGCCTTGGGGCAGCCACGAAAAGGAACGGAAAGAGCGACGGCGTGAGCCTGGATAAACAAATGATGCCGGTGCCCGACGGTCACCCTGACGTTTTCGACCGTCAGTGGCCGTTGCGGGTGGGCGATATCGATCGCACGGGCCGGTTACGGCTGGACGCGGCCGCCCGCCACATTCAGGACATCGGCCAGGATCAGCTGCGCGAGATGGGCTTCGAGGAGACTCATCCCCTGTGGATCGTCCGGCGCACCATGGTCGACCTGGTCCGTCCGATCGAGTTCAACGACATGCTGCGCCTGCGCAGGTGGTGCTCGGGCACGTCGAACCGGTGGTGTGAGATGCGGGTTCGCATCGATGGCCGCAAGGGGGGCCTGATCGAGTCCGAGGCGTTTTGGATCAGCATCAACCGCGACACCCAGATGCCCTCGCGCATTGCCGACGACTTCCTGGCGGGCCTGCACAAGACGACCTCCGTCGACCGGTTGCGGTGGAAGTCCTACCTCAAGCCGGGAAGCCGCGACGAAGCGACGGAGATCCACGAGTTTCCGGTCCGGGTCACCGATATCGACCTGTTCGACCACATGAACAACTCGGTGTACTGGAGCGTGGTCGAGGACTATCTGGCGTCGCACCCGGAGCTGCTGCGGGCTTCCCTGCGCATCACCATCGAACACGAGGCGCCGGTGGCGTTGGGCGACAAGCTGGAGATCATCTCGCATGTCCACCCGGCCGGATCCACCGAACAGTTCGGTCCCGAGCTGACCGACCGCACTGTTACAACGCTCACATATGCGGTCGGCGACGAGGCGAAAGCCGTTGCCTCCATCTTTGCTCGATAACAGGACAAGCGTCCCGGTTAAATTGCGCGTTGACCTGCGGCGATAGGGTTACCGACGGGTAGATTCTGAAACGGTTAAGTTTGTTAGCAAGTTAGCAAACTTCGCAAATTTGCCCCGAGCCGTTGCTTAAATTGGCAACTGAAACGGGTAGACCGCCCCCTATGAGCTGTGCCATCTTCGAGTTAGCACACCAGCGAAGTTGAGCCGCTAGCTACCGCCGGTGCAGCATCCAGCACTCAGCAAGATCGAAGGAGCACGCCCAATGTCTGTCGTTGGCACCCCCAAGAGCGCCGAACAGATCCAGAAGGACTGGGACACCAACCCGCGTTGGAAGGATGTCACCCGGACCTACACCGCCAACGACGTGGTCGCCCTGCAGGGCACCGTGGTCGAGGAGGCCACCCTGGCCCGCCGTGGCGCTGAGGTGCTGTGGGAGCAGCTGCACGACCTCGAGTACATCAACGCGCTTGGCGCCCTCACCGGCAACATGGCCGTGCAGCAAGTGCGCGCGGGCCTGAAGGCCATCTACCTGTCGGGCTGGCAGGTCGCCGGCGACGCCAACCTGTCGGGCCACACCTACCCCGACCAGAGCCTGTACCCGGCCAACTCGGTGCCGCAGGTGGTGCGCCGGATCAACAACGCGCTGCTGCGCGCCGACGAGATCGCCAAAGTCGAGGGTGACACCTCGGTCGAGAACTGGCTGGCGCCGATCGTCGCCGACGGTGAGGCCGGTTTCGGTGGTGCACTCAACGTCTACGAACTGCAGAAGGCCATGATCGCCGCCGGTGTGGCGGGATCGCACTGGGAGGACCAGCTGGCCTCGGAGAAGAAGTGTGGTCACCTGGGCGGAAAGGTGCTGATCCCGACCCAGCAGCACATCCGCACCCTGACCTCGGCACGCCTGGCTGCCGACGTGTGCGACGTTCCGACCGTGGTCATCGCCCGCACCGACGCCGAGGCCGCCACGCTGATCACCTCCGACGTCGACGAGCGCGACCAGCCGTTCATCACCGGTGAGCGCACCAAAGAAGGCTTCTACCGAGTTCGCAACGGTCTCGAGCCCTGCATCGCCAGGGCCAAGGCGTATGCGCCGTTCTCCGACCTGATCTGGATGGAGACCGGAACTCCGGATCTCGAGCTGGCCGCCAAGTTCGCCGAGGGCGTCAAGGCCGAGTTCCCGGACCAGATGCTGGCGTACAACTGCTCGCCGTCGTTCAACTGGCGCAAGCACCTTGACGACTCCACCATCGCGAAGTTCCAAAAGGAGCTTGCCGCAATGGGATTCAAGTTCCAGTTCATCACGCTGGCCGGCTTCCACGCCCTGAACTACTCGATGTTCGATCTGGCCTACGGCTACGCCCGCAACCAGATGAGCGCTTACGTCGAGCTGCAGGAGCGCGAGTTCGCCGCCGAGGAGCGCGGCTACACCGCCACAAAGCACCAGCGTGAGGTTGGCGCCGGTTACTTCGACCGCATCGCCACCACGGTGGACCCGACCTCGTCGACCACCGCGCTGACCGGCTCCACCGAGGAGGGCCAGTTCCACTGAGGACGAA
>NZ_JCALCQ010000022.1:0-28224 GCF_059812425.1 Mycobacterium sp. NGS56 | reverse complement strand
ATCTCGCCGATGAGAATCCCCACGTCGTAGCCCGCCGGAGCCGTCACGGCCGCCTTCTCGGTGGCGTAATTGACGGTCGCGGCGACGCCGTCGAGCTTGTTCAGCTTCTTCTCGATCCGGGCCGCACAGGAGGCGCAGGTCATTCCGGTGATTGCCAGCTCGATCCGGGTCGTCCCGGCACCGGAAAGGGCGCCCTCGTGGATTTCTCGCGGGGGCGTGCTCATGCGACCAAGACGGCCTCATAGCCGGCCTCGTCGACCGCGCCGAGCACGGCGTCGGCATCGATAGGCTGCGTACTGGTGACGACGAGCCGGCCGGTGGTGGCGCTGATCCTCACGTCGTCGACGCCGGGGATCTGGGCCACCTCGCTGCGGACTGCGGCCTCACAGTGCCCGCAGCTCATCCCGCTCACACGATATTCGCTGGTGGGCATGCCGCTCCTTCGCTATCCGCCGGCAGGTCTTGACCATTCCATTCTGCCCGCTCGGCGAAGCGGCCTGTTGCCGCAGGTGCGGTCCGCCGCGTGGGCGTAACACCTCACCTCAGACTCAGATCAGACATAGCCGACACCGATATCGACCGAAACCTGGCTTGCGGGGACCAATCTCGATTGGTCGGAGGCCAGCCAGGCGAAGGCGTCAGCGATGTCTTCGGGCTGGGCAATGCCGTCGGGCAACGGGGGCTTGTGCAGGCCCCGCAGATGCATGCCGTAGTCCCGTCGTCGTGTTGCGCGAAGAGGTCGCCGGGCCGACCACTCGGGGTTCTGGACGGCGTGCGTCGTGCTGTCTCCGGGGGGTGCCGAACACTCCCAATCAGGAGAACGAGACCGGTTACGCTGCCGGGTAGCGGAAGGAGATTCTCAATGACCGTCACGGTTGTCGATCGAGGACCCCGACAGGTGAGCCGCAGGGTCGAGGTGGCCGCACCGGCCGCGGAGTTGTATGCCATGGTCGCCGATCCGCGCCGTCACCACGAACTCGACGGGTCTGGCACGGTGCGCGACAACATCAGCGTGCCCCCGCAACTCGTTGAGGGATCAAAGTTTTCGACGCACATGAAGATGTTCGGCGTTCCCTACCGGATCACCAGCACGATCACCGCGCTGACCCCGAACGAACTGGTCGAATGGCGTCATCCGTTGGGTCACCGCTGGCGGTGGGAATTCGAGGCGCTATCTCCGACGCAGACAACCGTCACCGAGACGTTTGACTACCGCGACGCCGGTGCGCTCAAGAACAAGCTGAAGTACTACGAGCGGATGGGTTTCGCCAAGGCGAACGCCTCGGGCATCGAAGCGACGCTGGGCAAGCTGCGTGACCGCTACGCGGGTTGATCAGCCCGCCGGATCGGCTGCGTCCCAAGGTATTACGCGGGACACCCAATGGCTGAGCTCCTTAGCTTGGTCGTTGCGATGCAAATGGCGCGGCGGCGTGGCAAAAGTGGAGTAGGGCCGGCAGCGGATGACCACCCGGTTTTCACGCTCGCACATTTCCCGGATGTGTGGGCGGGCGTCGTCGCCGAGTGGTTCACCGGACATCCGGCCACCAACCGCCATCATCACGTCGACTGTCAGATTCCGGTCTTGATCGACGGTGGCGTCGGCGTAGACCTGCAGGTACGCGAACGGCCATCGCTCGTCGAGGATGCACAGGCTCACCTTCGGCTCGCGTTCGACGCTGCGAGCCTTGCCGCGACCGGCCATGGTGGAGACCAGCAATTCGCCGGAGTCGGTGGGGATGTAGTAGACGATCGACATGGCAGGGCCGTCGTTGCGGCGGCGGTACCCGAACACGCAGGTGCGATGTGTGCGCACGAACTCGCGCCGTTCGGAGGGAAGCATGTCGCGATCGGTGGGAGCGGTGAAGGGCTCTGCCGCCAAGGGGAGGAGCATGGCGAAAGTTCCTTGCTGTCAGGGTGTTCGCGCACGTGTATTTACGGATACAGTGTGTTCATAATATGTCGAGATGTCAACCGCAGGAACGCGACCTTGAATGATGTGAGCGACACCAATCCGCCGCGCCGTTCTCGCGGCCGCCCGCCCCTGCCGGTGGACCGCATCCTGGCCGCGGCGGTCGAACTCGTGGACGAACAAGGTCCCGAGGCGCTGTCCATGCGGTCGCTCGCGCAGCGCCTGGAGTCCGGTACCGCCACGCTGTACCGGCACTTCTCCAATCGGTCGCAGCTGGTCTCGCTGGTGATCGACCACATACTCGGGGAGGTCGACATCGACGCGGCAGAACTCGCAGCGTTGCCGTGGCAAGACGCTTGTACCTTGTTCGCGCAGCACATGTTTGAGGCGCTGAGCCGGCATGGCAATGCCGCGCCGCTATTGATCGAGTACACGCCAATGGGCCCGAATGCGTTGGCCAATCGTGAGCGCTGTTTGGCCGTTCTACTCGACAACGGTTTTCCGCCGGCGGTCGCGGCCCACGCATACGCGACGCTGGCGCGCTACGTCCTGGGCTTTGCGATACAGGTGTCTGCAGTGACGGCCCACGGCGATCGACGGGACGACGAACTCTCGGCGGAGTTTCGCAGGCTCGATCCGTCGCGCTTTCCCGCGACCGTCACCGTCTCCGATGACTTGCCAGTCCCGCTGGCCGACGAATTCGTGTTCGGGTTGCGGCTCATCGTCGCCGGCCTCGAGCGGTTGCGGATGTGAACGCACTCGGGGCCTGAACCGTGGGTTGGGTGGTTGCTCGCGTTTCAGTTTCCGGAAGGACTTCGCCCGATGATCGAACGAACCTTGGCGCCACCCGCGGTGCCGGCACTGACCCGGTGGGGCCACATCGTCAGCCGCTACGGCCTGGTGCTCGTCTTGGCGTGGATCGGGGTGGGCAAGTACGTGAAAATGGAAGCGCGCGTGCTCATTCAGCACAGCCCCCTGATGAGCTGGGTCTATGACGTCTTCAGCGTCACCTTCGTCGCGCGCGCACTCGCAACGATGGAAATCGTTGCCGCCCTTCTCATCGCGCTACGACCTTGGTGGCCGCGGGCCTCGGCCGCGGGCAGCGCGCTGGCGGTGGTGCTGTTTGCGGGCACGCTGAGTTTCCTGTTCACCACGCCGGGGGTGGTCATGGCGTACGCCCACGGTCTTCCGGTGCTCTCGGCGCTGCCAGGCCAATTCCTGCTCAAGGATCTGGTTTTGCTCGGGGTGGCGTTGTGGACTCTGGGCGACTCACTGAGGGCCGTCGGTGAACAGCGTTCCCCGCAGTAGCCCCTTAGCCGAATCGAGCGTGGCGGCATAAGCGTCCGGGCCCAGACTGGCCGCTCGTTCCGTCAGACCGCGAGCCAACGCATGGAGCGCATTCACCGCGGCGCCCGCATCGGTGCCGGCGGGCAGCGCGCCCTGCGCCTGCGCATCATCGACGACCTCGGTGATGATGTCGCGCAACGCCTTCAATCCGGGGCGCTTCGACCGCCTGCCACCGCGGTGCTCGTGGCCGGCCACCCGCATAGCCCGCTCGAAGGCCGCCAGGCCGGGATAGTCCCGCATCAACCGGCTGGACTCGTCGAATACCGCAGCGAGGCGATCGACGACATTGTCGGTTTGCGCGGCGGCAGCCCGCAGCCGGGGACGTGCGATGCGGTCCATCTCGCTGACGGTGGCCTCGAGCAATTCGGACTTGTTCGCAAAGTAGTGATACAGGCTGCCGCTGGTCATGTCGGCGGCCCGGGCGATCTCGCGAATCGTCGCCCGGGTATAGCCCGCCTCGGCCACACAGCGCATCGCCGCGGTGACGATTCGTGCCCGGGTCTGCTCGCCATCGGCGCCCACCGGCCGGCCCAATTGCGACGGGGTGATGGTCATGGCGCCCTGCGGGTCCGTCGGTCACGCACCGCGCACCTCCGCGCCGTCAAGAAAATTGATCGTCCGATTATATTCGATGAGTCGGCACCATCGGCCGACGGACGGGATGCGACCAATGGAGCCAGCACCGTGACGCGGGCGCACCGCGGGCGCCCGGTCGGTGCCAGCGGCGAGGAGACCCGCCGGCGGATCATCGTCGCCACTATGCGGTGTGTGGCCACGGTGGGGTACGCGCGGGCGACGATTCGTCAAATCGCCCGTACCGCGAACGTCACCAGTGCCAGCCTCTATAACTACTTTGCGAACAAGGCCGAACTGATGGAGGCCGCCGTTGCCGCGCGGACCGACGTCGCGGTCCCGCGACTGCGACAGGCGGCCGCCCGCCCGGGCAACGCGATCGCACGATTGGAAGCGGTCCTCGACGAATCGGGCCGGCTGATGCGCGAATATCCCGACCTGGCGGCGTTCGAGTGGGTGATCCGGGTGGAGAATGCGATTGCCGTCGATGCCACGAGGACGGGCGAGTTTCACGCTTTCCGCGAGATCATCGACGGCATCGTCGCGGACGCATTTCGCGAAGGTGGGCTGGCCGGCCATGCCGACCGCCGCGGCGCCGCCGAGGCGGTCTATGCACTGATCTACGGGCTGACCGAGTTGGCGGCCACGCTGCCGGCTGACGAGTATCACGCGGCGCTGGCCTCGGCCAGGCAGCTGATCAAAGGCACCCTGCTCGCAGGGGCTACGCGGGGATAGCCCCCCCGCAATCGGCCTCCTGCGTGGCCGCACCTTGATATGATCAAGCGATTGATTATAAGGTCGAGGCCACGGAGAGGAACGCGAGGCCGTGACCGAGACCGTTGGCCAGGCACTTGATGTCGATGCGCTGCGACGCAAGTACGCCGAAGAACGCGCGCGGCGTATCCGCGCGGACGGCATCGCGCAGTACGTCGAGATGGCGGGCGCGTTCGCCCGATATGCCGAAGACCCGTGGTCGGACGGGAACCTGGTCCGCGAGCCGCTCACCGACGAGGTGGACGTCGCCATCGTCGGCGCCGGATTCGGCGGGCTGTTGACCGGCGCGCGGCTTCGACAGCTGGGCGTCACAAGCGTGCGGCTGATCGACCGGGCGGCCGACGTGGGCGGCACCTGGTATTGGAACCGCTATCCCGGAATCGCTTGTGACGTCGAGTCGTACGTGTACATGCCCCTGCTCGAGGAGCTGGGCTACACCCCCACCGAAAAGTATGCGAAGGGCCCGGAGATCTTCGCGCATTGCCGGCGCATCGCCGAGCACTTCGATCTCTACCCTGACGCCTGCCTGCAGACCGATGTGCGGGAAATCCGTTGGGATTCCGACGAATCGCGCTGGATCATCCGCACCAACCGGAACGACGAAATGCGCGCCAGGTTTGTCTCCATGGCCAACGGCTATCAGGCCAAACCGAAGTTGCCGGGCATCGACGGACTCGGCGCTTTCGGTGGGCATGCGTTCCATACCAGCCGATGGGATTACGCCTACACCGGTGAGCAGCTGCAGAATCTGGCCGACAAGCGCGTCGGCATCATCGGAACCGGCGCCACGGCGATCCAGTGCGTACCGCACCTCGCCGCGGCCGCCCAGCGGCTCTACGTCTTTCAGCGCACGCCGTCCTCGGTGGACGTCCGGGCCAACCGGGCCACCGATCCGCAGTGGGCCAGTACCTTGCGGCCCGGGTGGCAGCGTGAGCGGATACAGAACTTTCAGATCCTCACCGCCGGAGGCCAAGCCGAGCAGGACCTGGTCGCCGACGCCTGGACCAGCATCACGCGCAAGTTGCCCGTCATGCGTCAGGATGCAGACGGCCTCGCCGATCCCGAACAGCGCAGTCGCGATATCGAGCTGGCCGATTTCGCCAAAATGGACGAGATCCGGGCGCGCGTCGCGGCGATCGTCTGCGATCCCGCCACCGCCGAGGCGCTCAAACCGTGGTACGGATACTTCTGCAAGCGGCCCTGCTTCCACGACGAGTACCTGCAGACGTTCAACCGGGACAATGTCACCCTGGTCGATACCCGGGGTCGCGGGGTGCAGCGCATCACCGAAACCGGCGTGGTGGTCGACGGCGTGGTCTACGAACTCGACTGTCTCATCTTCGCAACGGGTTTCGAGGTGGGCACCGACTACTGCCGCCGCACCGGATTCGAGCTGATCGGCCGTGACGGTGTGACGCTCACCGAACACTGGGACGATGGCGTGCGCACCTTTCAAGGCCTGTGTACGACCGGATTCCCGAATTGCTTCATCGAAAGCATCGCCCAGGCGGGGCTGACGGTGAACTTTCCCTACTTGCTCGATGTGCAGGCCGGCCACGTCGCCTGGATCATCGCGACCGCACTCGCGGAAGGCATCACCGAAATCGAAGCCGCACCCGCCGCCGAAGCCGCCTGGGTCGACACGGTGGTGGCCCGATCGGTCGCGAGTGCCGAGCGCGCCAAGACGTGTACGCCCGGCTACTACAACCGGGAAGGCAAGGCCGACGCCAAGACTCGGCAGGGCAGCTTCTTCTTCGGCGCGCCCACCGAATACGCCGACATTTTGCAGCAGTGGCGGGCGGACGGGAACCTGGAAGGCCTGCTGGTCCGCCGGTCCGGGGATGGACCGTGACAAGCCGAAAAGCCCGATCGCTCTACGCCATCGGGCGGATGCGGGCGGCGACCCGGCGTCGGCGCGGACCGAAGGTGGCCATTATCGGGGCCGGCTTCGGCGGGCTGGGCGCGGCCGTCGCGCTGCGTCGCGCGGGCATAGACGATCTGGTGATCATCGAGGGCAGCGACGGTGTGGGCGGCACCTGGCGACGCAACACCTACCCAGGCGCCGCCTGCGACATCCAGAGCCATCTGTACTCGTTTTCCTTCGCCCCCAACAAATCCTGGAGCCGTACCTATGCGCGGCAGGCCGAAATACTGGCCTACCTCGAATCGGTGGCCGACGATTTCGACCTGCGTCGCCATCTGCTGCTCGACACCACGGCGCGCTGTGTGCGCTGGGACCCGCATGCCGGGGTATGGCACTGCGAGCTCACGCGGAACGGGCAAGGTGCCATCCTGATCGCCGACGTCGTCGTCTGTGCGGTGGGCCTGTTCGGTTCGGCCAAGCTCCCCGATATCGACGGGCTGAGCGACTTCGGCGGCGCGGTGCTGCACACCGCGCAATGGGATCATGACCTCGATCTGGCCGGCCGAAGCGTCGCGGTCATCGGCACCGGCGCCAGCGGGGTACAGCTCGTGCCCGAGCTGGCGAAGATCGCCGGGCAGGTCACCGTCTTCCAACGCACTCCGCCATGGATGGTACCCAAGGACGACCGCCCGTATAGCGCAACCGAATTGGCCCGCTTCAAACGCAACGTCCTGGCGTTGCGCCGAACCCGCTGGCAGATCTGGAAGTTTCAGCACGACAACACCGCGACCTTCGCCGACGACCCCGTGGTGACGGCGCGCACCCAGATCGCGACGTCATTCCTGGAGCGCACGGTCGACGACGAGCCGCTGCGCCGGGCGCTGACACCGGACTATCCGTTCCGGTGTAAACGGGTGCTGCTGGGCGATGACTATTACCGGGCCTTGCAGCGCGACAACGTCGAACTGGTCACCGAACCCATCGCGCGCATCGGCCGGACTTCGGTGATCACCTCGGCGGGCACCGAAGTCGACATCGACGCGATCGTGCTGGCCACCGGTTTCGAGACGTCCCGGTACCTCTCCGGCATCGACGTCGTCGGCGCCGGCGGACTCCGGTTGCACCAGCACTGGGGCGATGACCCGTCCGCCTACCTGGGGGTCGCGGTCAGCGGATTCCCCAATTTCTTCATGCTCTACGGCCCTAACACCAACCAGGGCGGCAACTCCATCGTCTACATCCTCGAGGCCGGGGCGCGACTGGTCGCCAGCGCAGTGAGCCGCCTGGCGCGCCGCGGCGGATACCTCGACGTGCGACCGGAGGCCGAAAAGCGGTACAACGACGCACTTTCCGCGGACCTGGAGCGCACCATCTGGACGCAGTGCGACAGCTACTTCCGGTCGCCGTCCGGCCGAATCGTCACCCAATGGCCCTATACCGAACTGGAGTACGCACGCCGGACCTGGCGGCTGCGGCCACGGGAGTGGAGCCACGGCGCGATGCGTGATGGTGCCGACCTGACGAAAGTCGGCATCGGCGCCGGGGATTAGCCAAAGCGAGTCCCGCGCCCCCGCCTAGAAGCCGCGCTACCTCGTCTAGCCGCCGGCGGCCACCCTGGCCCGTTCGGTCATCGAGGCGATCACGCCACCGTCGTTGAGAATGTCGGTGCCGGTGAGGTATCCCGCCCTCTCGCTGGCGCAGAAGGCGAGCAGCTCGGCCATCTCCTCCGGCTTACCCCACCGCGGGACGGCGGCGTCGGCAACCATCGCGCCCGCGCCCGCCTGCTCCTCGAGCCTGCCCATCTCGGTGTCGGTCGACCCCGGCGACACCGAGACGATGCGCAACCCGCGGGTGGTGAATCGCTCCGCTTGCGACTGGCTGTACCACTTCACAAAGGTCTTGCTCACGGCGTAGGCGATACCCGACCGCGCTTCCTCGGGAGCAATGCTGCACGCCGCCAACATGGCGTCCATGAACGCGTCAGTGTCCTTCAGCGCCTGGGGAAATTGGTCTGCTGGAACAATTTCCGCCGGCAGCATGTGCGCCGCCATCGACGCCACGTTGACGATCGCCGCGCCTTCGCCGGCGACCGCGAAGAATTCCTCATTGACGTTGACGGTGCCGACCGCGTTGGTCCGCACGATGTAGCCGGCAGCACCCATGCTCGGGCTGACCCCCGCGGTGTGGATGACGGAGACGATGGTCCCCAGGTTGTTGGCGGTCCCGAGCAGGTCGGCGACGGCGCGCCGATCGGTCACGTCGCAGTCGACGACCGTCGGAGCGATCCCGAGGTCTTGCAGGGTTGTGGCCGCGGCGGCCAGCCGGTCCTGCCTGACGTCGCAAAGCACCACGGCGTGGTCGCGGCCCACGATTTTCGCTGTGGCCAGCCCCATGCCGCCCGCGCCGCCGGTGATCACCGACACTCGATTCATACCTGGGACCGTATACGCAGCGCAATTCCGGGCGATGGCGGGTTACTCCATGGCCTCGGCCAAGGCGATGTGCCCCTGGAAGCCAAGCGAATTCGCCATGTTCCGGTAGCGGTCGCGGTGGTCGCGATATGCGGCTTCGTCGCCCTGCGCCTGGGCCACGGCTGCCCGCATCGATAGCAGCCAGAGATCGTGCAGGACGAATCCCGGTTCGATCGGAAGAGCCGCGAGCCGGTCGATGGCAGCTTGCGCTTCCAGCAGGTCCGCCGGGCGGCCTCTGCGCACCAGCGCCTTCACCAGCGCCGCGGTGGTGGCCCCGACAATCACGTGCTCAGGCCTCGCGTATTGGTCCTCGACGCTAGGGCGCAACAGCTCGATCGCGCCGTCGGGGTCGCCGGTGCGCAACTTCTCGTTGGCGACAAAGTAGTTCACCAGCGTGGCCGCTCCCATAGTGAACCGTTCCTGCAGCGCGGCCTCGCGGGCGGCGGCGAGCAGGGCGAAAGCCTCTTCGCGGCGGGTCGGGTCGTGGACCACGAGGGCGACACCGTGGACGTACTGGGCGCAGGCCAGGGTGAGATCGTCGCCGGATCGCTGCGCGATCTCCAGCATCTCGGTCGTCTCCCGCACTGAGGCGGCATCCGGCAACCAGACCCCGAGCGGAATCAGGTTGTACTTGAACAGCAACATGATCGCGCGCAGGGAGGGTTCGAACGCGCGGACCATTTGCAGGGCTTGATCGACGTCGGTCTTCCAGTCCGGGTCGCCGAGGAGGCAACGCGTACAACCCCGAAGCATGATCGCTCCCGTGAGCGGGGAACCGATGATCAGGTTGCCCTTGGTGGCGTCACCGTCGGCCAGCTCGATCGTCCGTTGCGCGATGCGGATGGTTTCGGTCAACTCGGCGCGCTGCATCTTCGCGGGCATCGCCGCATAGAGCAGCCCGAGGATCAACGTCGGGTCGCCGATCGAGTCGAGCAGGTCCTCGAGTTCGGAAGCCAACCGCCCGGCTTCGTCGAATCGGGCGTGCACGATCAGTGCAGGCAGCCATCCGGCCATGGCCATCGCCAGCGAAACTTTGTCGCCGGCCGCGGTGGCAAGGTCGCGCAGTTCTTCGAACCCGGTGTCGGCCATGGTGCCGCCGGTCAGCCACGCGCTCGCGCACAACAGCGTCCGCGGGTTGATTCGCAATGCCTCGCGGTCGGCGTCGTTTTCGGGCAGGCGGTCCGCGACATCGCGCGCGTGCCGCCAACTTGCCCGTGCCGCGGCGAGATCACGGTGGGTCAACCAGGTTCCCGCGCGCATGTACCAGTCGAACGCTGCGCGGAGATTGCCCGCCGCTTTCAGGTGTTCGGCGATCATTGCGGCGTTTTCGTCCGACGACTCCGGATCACGCTGCTCGATCAGTGCGGCTAGCCGACGGTGCAATTCGTCTCGATCCGACTTCAGTTGCGACTCGTAGGCGACGAAGCGGATCAGGGGATGCCGAAACGCGTACTCGATCCTCGGGGTGAAGCCGACCTGATCGATCAGCTCGCCCCTGACGAGCTCATCGAGGACCGGGTCGACGCCCAGGGCGGTCACCAGGTCCGGGCTGAACCGTGACCCGATCACGGCGGCGGCGCAGAGCGTGCGTTTGGCCGCGAAGCTGAGACGGTCGATGCGGGCGGCGATGACGGCGTGCAATGTGGGTGGGGCCGTGACGTCGGCGACCTCACCGACGAGTTGGTAGCAGCCGCGCTCCCCGCGAATGGATCCGCGCTCCGCAAGGTCGCGCACGATCTCCTCGGCGAAAAACGGGTTACCGCAGGCACGTTCGGAGATCACCTCGGCGAGCCCCCGCGTTGAGGCATCGGTGCCTAGCAATTCGCTTATCAGCTCCACCGTTTGCGCGGTGTTCAACGGCCGTAGCGCGATTGTCTGAGCGCCGGGGATCGTGGCCAGCGCGCCCTGGTACTCGGGGCGGTAGGTGATCAGCATCATCGAGCGGGTCTGCCTGATCACCGTCAGGAAGTCGGCCAGCATCGACTCGCTGACCTCGTCCATCCAATGGGCGTCCTCGATGACATACAGCGCTGACCCACGGCGATTCACCCACGCGGCAGTGACCAAAGCCGTGAGCCGGCGCCGCCGGGCGTCGCCCTCGATGTTGGGCGCCGCTACCGCAAGGTCCGCGATCCCGAGCAGGTCGGCGAGGAGCCAGAGATCCTCAGCGTCGGCATCGGGAAAGCGGGATTCCAGCTGCGCCCTGGCGGTCTCGCTGCCAAGCTCCTCGAGCCCGAGCGCGGCGCGCAACAGCCCTGTCACCGCGTGGAAGGGAATATCGCTGGTATGGGATTCGCAGAACGTTGTAATGACATCCATGCCACGGCATTTCGCCAATGCCATCGATTCGCGAACTGTGCGGCTTTTGCCGATGCCGGGCGGTCCGACGACACCGATGAGGCATCCTGCCCCAGTGATTGCCTCATCGAGGATCCCGGCGATGGTGTTGAGTTCCCACGTTCGCCCGACCAACTGCGGGTCTTTCCTGTGGCGCTGTTCGCTTTTCGCGGCGATCAAACGGCGAGCCGCCACCGCATCCCGCACGCCCTTGATGTGCACCATCTCCGGCTCGGACAGGGTCGCGGCATCCTCGACCAACCGCGCCGTTGACTCGCTGAGCATCACCCCGCCCGGGGGCGAGATCGATTCCATCCGCTGCGCCATTCCGACCTGCTCGCCTATCGCGGTGTAGCCCAAAGCACCCGAACCAATTTCGCCGGCAATTACCTGGCCCGAATTCAGGCCTACCCGCAGCCGCAGCTCGACCGCGTCTTTGAGCGCGAGCTCACCCGCGATGCGCCCCGCCTGGTCCTGGATGCCCAGCGCCGCCAGGCATGCGCGAAAAGCGTGGTCTTCCAACGCAACCGGCGCTCCAAACACTGCCATGATGCCGTCGCCGGTAAACTTGTCCACCCTGCCGCCGAATCGTTGGACCACCGCCGCTGCGCGTTCGACGAGTTCGCCCATGATCTCGCGCAGCCGTTCGGCGCCCACCGCAGCGGCGATATCCATCGAGCGCACGACGTCGGCGAACAGTACCGTCACTTGCTTGTATTCGGCCGGCTTGGGCGAAATCGCCGTCGGTGCACCGCACTCATCGCAGAACTTTGCGGTGGCGCGCAGCGTTATGCCACACGCCGAACACGCTGCTTCCGCCGCCGTCATATGAGCACCACCGTTTCGGGCCGCACGCCCAGTCGCTAAGGATAGGCCCCCCGCCGGGCCGAAGCGTGGGTATTGCCCGTTTGCTGGCGCCGGCGCTACGCGGGGTGGATGGGGTGTTGCGCGTTGTGGTGGGGGTGACCGCTGTGCCGAATGGCCGTGCCGAAGAACGGCGCCCTCAGCGTGGCGGCGATGTGGCGCCGGTTGATGACCAGCCCGGCGATGGCCACCGCTGTGTAGACACCGCAGAGCAGCAGCCGCCCCTCTGTCGAGAAGATCGGGAACTGAACCACGAACAACCCGAGTAGGGTGCACGCGGTCGCCCGGTGGAACCGCAGCGCCAGGATCAGCGCCACGCCCATCATCGTTTGGGTGGCGGTGAGCAGCACCTCCTCCACCTGGCGGGAATCCAGGAGCAGGGAGAACCCGCCCCCGCCCAGCAGGTGCGCGATCGGCAATGACCCGACCAGCAGGGTCCACTGATTGACCTTGGAGGAGATCAGGGTGGCGACGGCCGCCGTGCCCTTGCCCCTGGCGGCGAAGATGGTCGCGATGATGAATTCCGGTGCCTCGGAGGCCAGCGGCGCCAGCCATTGCACCAACAGGAAGCGATTGACGCCGAGTTCGGCGCCGGCGGCGACCAGATTGTCGGCAAACGGCTTGGCGCACAGCAGGATCACCGCGCCCGACACCAAGAACAGACCGATTACCGCGCCGCGCCGCCTGCCGTCGGGCAGGTCGCCCAGCGCGGCGGCGGTGCCGATCAGGTCGGGCTCTTCGACCTCACCGTGGCTGATCTTGTAGAGGTAGAACCCGAACCAGGCCAGCAACGCCAGCCCCAGCCCCAACTGGATCTGGCCGCTGGCCGGTATCACGAACGCGAGGACGCCGGCGATCAACAGGAATCCGAGTTCGACCCGGTTTGCTGGGTCCAGCGTCAAACCGGTGGGCTTCGCCGAGCCGGACTTGCGCGCGACCAGGATGCTCACCAGCACCACGACCGGCCAACCCAGACCCATCAACAACCGGTTGGACCCCGTCATGTTGGCGGCGGCGTATTGCGCGTAATCCGCGTTGTGACCGGATACGAACGCGTAATAAAGGTCGACGGCGTATTCGGGCAGCACCGCGATCAGGGCGAGCACCGCCGTGGCCAGTCCGCCGGAGACATCGATCTGCGCGGCCTCGGCTGCCCACGCCAGCAAGAAGCTGGCCGCCACCACCGCTGCCCCGAAGATCAGCAAGGCGAGCACCGCGCCCACATTCAGTCCGGCGCTGCGGACGACGACGGCCGGGACGACGAATGCGCCGGTGATCAATCCAGAACGGCTCAGTGTGCGACGCCGCCAGCTTGCCGTCGTCGAGACGGTGGCTGCGGGCCTGTCTGTGGCGAGCATCGTCATCCTTCGCGGGGTGGCGACCGGGTGGTTACTTGACTCGGTTGCCGTGGCGAACCGGTTACCCAAGCTACCCGCGGCGGGCACGGTCAGCAACGCACCGGGTGCGCCATGAAGCCGTATCCGCGGGCCTATATTTGCTGTACAGAGCACTACACACCAAGAGTTGGGCCGTCCTGATTTCGAACTTCGGCAAACCTCGCCACATCTGGTAGGACGCACAGCGAACGGTCGCGGTTCCCCTCGTGTTCCTACGCGTCCGGGCCCATGGCCGCGGCGGTGGCCTGGGCGAACAGCTCAACAGCCTGATTGCGGTCCAGCGAGGCCAGCAGCTGCGCGGCGGCGCGCATGGTGTCGCCCACTAGCAGGGTAGGGCCGTTGCCGAGGTTCTCGAATGCCTCGGCGATGACGTCGGACACGGCTGCGGCATCCGACGGGACCTCGTCGGGGGACGCGATCTGGCCGCGGCTGTATTCGAGTTCGCGCAGTGCCGGTGTGTCGGTCTTGCCCAGGATGAGGCCCAAGACGTGCACACCCTTGTCGTGCAGTTCGGCCCACAGCGCCTCGGCGAAGACCATGTCGAACGCCTTCGAGGCGCCGTAGGCGACCATGTTCGGTCCGCCGACCAGCCCAGCGCCGGAGCCGAAGATGACGATGCCGCCGCTGCCTCGCGCGACCATCGCGGGCGCGAAATGGTGGCACAGCTGCATGGGCACCATGCAGTTGCGCTGCACCATTGCTTCGGCGGCATCGATGGGATTGGCGAGGAACGGTTTGAAGTCGGGATCGGCGCCGGCGCAGTACACGAGCGTGCCGATCTCCAGGTCACCGGTTGCCTCGGCGACCGCCGCGGCCGCGCCGGGTTGGGCCAGATCAATTGCGACGGTGCGGGTTTGCACAGACGTCTTGGTCTCGATGTCGGCCGCGACGCGATCCAGAACGGCATGCCTGCGGGCCAGCAGTACCACGTTGACGCCGCGCTCGGCGAGCTGTTCGGCAAACGCCGCACCCACACCATCAGAGGCGCCGGCCACCAGCGCCCACGGCCCGTACTGCGCGGCGAATGTCATCTATCCGCCACCGACCGTGGTGATGCGGACCTGGGTGTAGCGCCGGCGGGCGATGCGCCACCCGACCGGGGTGCGGACCATATCGTCGTCGTAGAAACCGATGGCATTGACCCCGGAGTTGTTGTCGCCGGCCATGATCAGGCCGTCGATGTACGTGCGTGCAGTCGCGGTGTCGCCGTCGAGCGTGATGGCCTGGTTGGACAGCCGGTGCAGCGTGTGCCCAGCCAGGGCGTGCACCTGCTCCATGAAGTCGGTCACCGCATCGACGCCGCTCCAGGTCCCGATCTCGCCGTAGTCCAGCTGGCAGTCGTCGGTGAAGACGGTGCGAAACAGCGGCCAGTCGCGCCGGTCGATCCCGGTCGCATAGCGCACCAGCAGTTCGCTGATGTCTTGCCGGTCATCGCGTTCGCTCACTGGGCGTCTCGATTCGGGCGGACGACGATCCGGGGCGGCCCGTCGGACCTGCGGGCCTGGGCGAGGGCATCGGGCACCTCGTCGAGGCCGATGATCTTGCCGATGCTCGGCAGCGGATCCAGCCGGCCCGCCACGATTGCGTCGAGTGTGCCGTACCAGTCCTGCGGGTGCGGGCCACCGCCGAACTGAATGGTCACACCCTGGCGGGTGGCGGTGGTGATGTCGAGGGTGTCGCCGGTGTACCAGCCGCCCGCGCAGTAGATGCGCGTGCCCATTTCGGCCGATTCGACCAACTTCTGAATCAGCCCGGACGCGCCCACGCATTCGAATACGACCGCCGGCCCGGGCAATCCGCGTTGCGCGCGTATCTCGTTGAACGCGTCGAACGGGGATTTGTCCTTCGGATCGACGAGGATGTGCGCGCCGAAGCGGTCACGGGCCAGCTGGCGCCGGTCGGATTTGTAGTCGGCGACGACGATGGGCTCAACGCCGCGGCCGGCCAGGGCCGCGACGGCCGAGAGCCCGATCGCTCCGGCTCCGATGACGATGGGGATCTCTCCGTGTTGCAGTTGCGCCGAGCGCACGTAGAACTCGCCGACGGCGAACGCGTCGGTCAATGCCACGGCGTCGCTGGACACCTCGCCCGGGACGGGCTTGGCCGCGACCTCCGAAACCACCAGCAGCTCAGCGAAACTGCCCTGGGCGTCGGGATGCTGACCGATGATGCGCATTCCGCCGGCGCCGCCGTCGATTAGGCGCACCGGCATGGCCGTCACCCGGGCGCCGACGTCGAACTCGTCGGTGCAGCCGGGTCCGTGTCCGACAACCTCGCCGACGAATTCGTGGCCCAGCACGGTGTCGCGCTCGGTGTCATACAGCGAGCGGCCGGTCGGGTCATCGATGGCGAGTTCGGGATGATCCATGAAGTGCACGTCGGACGCGCAGATTGCGGTGCTCAGCGTACGCAGCAACAACTCACCCGGACCCGGCTCGGGGTCCTGCGTCTCGCGAACCTGTAACAGGCCGTCCCTCAACACCACCGCGCGCAATATCTAACTTTCTCGAATAATCGATATAAGATCTCGAATGTTCGTCCAACTGTAGAAACGCCGTCGCAAGGGAGTCAAGCGATTCGCGGATCGCCATCAGCGCCGACCGCCCGGGTGCTCGATGTCGTCGAGCTGCTGGCGCGGTCGCCAAACGCGCGCCTGCGCTTCTCCGACGTGGTGCGCGAGCTGGCTCTCACCCAAGCGACCGCACACGCGATTCTGAAGACGTTGTGCGACCGCGGTTGGGCGAGCCGCGATCCGGTCGCGAAGACGTTCGCCCTCGGCCCCGCGCTCGCGGTGGTGGCCGCCCGCACGGACACCGCCCGGCCGCTCGCGCATGCGGCGCGATCCGCGGCACTGCGACTGTCCCGCGGAGTCGGCTACGCCTGCTCGGTGGTTGAGAAGTTCGGTGAATCGTTGGTGGTCACCGCCTTTGAAGGTGAACCCGCCACGCAGCCGTCGGGGATACCTGGTGATCGCATTCCGTACGCGCCGCCGTTCGGTGTCGCAATGGCGGCGTGGGACACCGAGGCGCAACAGCGCGCGTGGATCCGGCGGGGTGCGGGCGACAATGCCGAGCGCACCCAGCGCCTGCAACAGGTGTTGGCGCATACGCGCGAACGGGGATTCGACGTGGACTGGACGACGCCGGCGCTCGCGCAGGCGGTGCAGGTGGTCGGCACGTTGGACAGCAGCGACATGCCGACCCCGGTGCGTCACATCATGGATCAGCTGCGGGTCGAGTTCACCACCATCGGTTTCCTGTCCGACGACAACCCGGGCCGGCGCAAGCAACCCGTGGTGACCATCGCCGCGCCGGTTTTCGACGACCGGGGCCGCGTCGCCCTGATGGTGGCCGTGCACCCGCTGTGCGCGCTCGGTGCGCGACAGATCCGCGACATCGGGAAACGCCTGACCGACGAGACCGTCGCGCTCAGCGGATCGGCACCGCAACCGGCCGCGGTCGATACCGCCATGTAGGTCGCCGCGCACGAGGTCTGACGGGATTGGCCGTGGCCCGCTGGTGTCGGGGTAGCCTCGCTTGGGAGGCGAAAAGTGGTGGCACATAGCTACGTTGTGGACGAGCTGGCCGATTTCGTCGTCGGCGCGCAGCCGGCAGATCTGAGCGAGCGGGCGCGCGCACTGTTGAAACGCAACGTGCTCGACAGCATCGCGTGCGCCGTCGGCTCGCTGGACGGGGAGCTCGTCCCCACCATTCGTGACCACACCGCCCAATTCGGTGGCGCCCCGACGGCCACGCTGGTCGGCGGTGGGCGAGCATCGGTGGACCAGGCCGCGTTCTTCAACGCGGTCCTGGTGCGCTATCCCGATCTGCTCGACACCTACCTGGCCGTGGGCGGACTCTGCCATCCCGCCGATAACTTCGGCGCAGTTCTGGCCGTGGCCGAGCACACCGGCGCCGGGGGAGCCGACTTCCTGCTCGCGCTGGCGGTCGCCTACGAGATCCAATGCCGTTTCAGCGCACGGGTTCCCGTGATGGCCCGCGGCCTCAACCACGCCCTGCAGCTGTCCATGTCGGTTGCGGCGGGCAGCGCGAAGCTATTGGGACTGAGCGCCGGACAGACCGCCAACGCCATCGCGGCGGCGGCGGCCGACAATGTGTCGCTGGCGACGGTCCATGCCGAACCGGTGTCGAACTGGAAGGGCATCTCGCCGGCGATCACCGGCATGCGTGCCGTGTACACGACGATGCTGGCCGCGCGTGGCATCACCGGACCCAAGTCGCTGTTCGAAGGCCCGCACGGGTTGGTGCAGCTGTTCGACCAGCCCATCGATCTTCAAGCCGCCGACCGGAGCCTCACCTGCGTCGAGCAGACCTACTTGAAGCAGTACTGCTCACTCATCCACGGCCAGGTCGTCATCGACGCGGTTCTGGCCGTGCGCAGCGAGAACGGTTTGCGCGGTGCAGATGTGACGCGGGTGATCCTCGAGGTGTTTCAGGGAGCATACGACTTCGCCGGCGGGGGTGCGTATGGCGACAAAGAACATCCGACCACCAAGGAGCAGGCCGACTACAACCTCAAGTACCTGACCGCGGTCGCCCTGATCGATGGTGGCGTGGGCCCCGAACAGCTTGAGAATGACCGGGTTTCGCGCCACGACGTGCAAGATCTGTTGTCGCGGGTGGAGGTCGACGTCGCCGACGACCTGACCGCCGACTACCCGCAGCGCACCGCGGCGCGGGTGCACGTGATTACGACCGACGGGCGCAGATTCAGCCGCGAACAGTCCGATTACGAGGGATCACCCACCCGTCCGATGTCCTGGGAACGCGTCGTGGACAAGTTCGGCTGGCTCGCCGAACCCTTCTGCGACGAGGCGCTGGGTGACGACATCGTCGCCGCGGTCGCGCGGCTCGACGAGATCTCCGTCACCGAGCTCGCCGGACTCCTCGGGTCGGTGCGCCCCACCGCTCGGTGCGCGCGCAGCAAGCCGCGCTTTTGACCCACGATGCGCGCCCCCTTGCGTGGGCGACCGTCCGCCATGAATGATCCCGCCATGGGCAAAGAACACCGCCGCAACCGGTGGGAGCTGGTCACTTGCGCGGTAGCCGGCCACGCCACCTACGCACCCGACGAGAAGTCACTCGCCGACCGCCTGAGCGGCAGCACCGGGCTGGGCGAAGTGTGGCGCTGCTTGCGGTGCGGCGAATTCACCGTCGGCGAGCCGCACGGACGCGGCCGCGCCGAAGATGCGCCGATGATCATGCGCGGCAAGGCCTTACGCCAGGCCATCATCATTCGCGCATTGGCGGTGGAACGTGTGTTGCGGGCGGTGGTGATTGCGCTGGCGGCCTACGCAGTGTGGAAGTTTCGGGGGGCGCGCGGCGCCATCCAGGCCACCCTCGATCGCGACCTGCCGATCTTCCGCACCGCCGGATTCAAGGTCGATCAGATGACCATCGTGCACGAACTGGAGAAGGCGCTGGCCGCCAAGCCATCCACCCTGACCCTGCTGACCTTGGCGCTGGTGGGTTACGCGCTGATCGAGGTCGTCGAAGGCGTTGGCTTGTGGTTGCTCAAGCGCTGGGGCGAATACTTCGCGGTGATAGCCACCTCGGTCTTCTTGCCGCTCGAGATCCACGACCTGGCCAAGGGCATCACCATGACCCGGGCGGTGACCTTCACCATCAATGTCGCCGCGGTGATCTACCTGTTGGTCTCGAAACGCTTATTCGGGCTGCGGGGCGGGCGCAAGGCCTACGACGAGGAACGACGCGGCGAACAGTTGCTCGACGTCGAGAAGGCCGCGGCGGCGAACTGATCCCACCCGGGCACCGCCCGCCGGAGCGGTCCGTTTCCCGGGCATACTGCCCAGAGAACGGAGGAATCAATGGGGACCTATGCCGTTACCGGCTCGGCTTCGGGGATGGGCCGCGAGACCGCCGCGCGCCTTCGGCGCAATGGGCACAGCATCATCGGTGTCGACATCAAGGACGCCGATATCATCGCCGACCTGTCGACACCCGATGGACGTAAAGCGGCGGCCGACGGTGTCCTGGCGGCCGCGGGCAACAGACTCGACGGTGCCGTCCTGGCGGCCGGCCTGGGGCCCAGCCCCGGTCGCGATCGTATTCGAAAGATCGCCGCGGTCAACTACTTCGGGGTCGTCGAATTGCTCGCCGCCTGGCGTTCCGCGCTGGCTGCCGCCGAACGCGCGAAAGTCGTTGTTGTCGCCAGTAACTCGACGACGACGATACCTGCGGTGCCCCGCCGGGCGGTCAAAGCGCTGCTTGCCCACGACGCGGACAAGGCGGTGCGAACGGTTCGCCTATTAGGTCCGGCGGCGCCGACGATGATGTACGGGGCGTCCAAGATCGCAGTCAGCCGATGGGTGCGGCGGCACGCAGTGCTTTCGGAATGGGCCGGGTCGGGCGTGCGCCTGAATGCGTTGTCGCCCGGCGCAATCATGACACCGCTTCTGCAGGAACAATTATCGAACCCAAGGCAGGCGAAGGCGGTCCGGTCGTTTCCCGTCCCCCTCGGTGGCTTCGGTGACCCGGGGCACATGGCGGACTGGATGTGTTTCATGCTCTCGGATGCCGCCGATTTTCTGTGCGGCAGTGTAGTGTTCGTGGACGGCGGTACCGACGCGTATTTCCGCCCCAACGACTGGCCCAAAGCGATACCGGCACACCGATTGCCGGGTTATCTGCGCCGGTTCAAGGGTTTTCACTAAACGCACTGTCGCGTGCCTTTCGTTGCGTCACGGATGTGCCGTGCGCCACAAAAAGGTTTTCGTGACGTTTACCGCGGCGCGGCGCCACCGTAAAACGGCGGCGGTGCAATTGACTGAGTCGGCGCACATGCCGAAAAAGCAAAGGAATCAACCGTGGCCACACTTCCGGCCTGGGTCAGCCAGGCTCCCGCAACTTTCGACGGAGTCGCGCCGCTAAAGGCGCACGCCGTCCATGTAGTGCACGCGGTGCTCAGAAGCAAGCGGCGACCGGCGACCACGAGGCCGCGCCTGATGGCCAAAGGCGCCGAACGCTGTTGACGGCCCAGGCAGACGTCCTACCGGGACCGGGGATCCGGCTTGTCACTGTTGGTATCGCTCACTTTTGGCCGAATGCCTGCCTGCACCGCCCGCTCGCGTTCGCGCCGCCGGGCCCGGGAGACGCGCAGATTGACGGCGTTGCCGCAGGTTTTGACGTCGTGCCACACTCCGCTGTTGTTCTTCGAACGGTCGTAGAACGTTGACCCGCACCGGTGGTTGTGGCATCGCTTGATCCGCCGCCACGTGCCGGCTTGCTGGCTCAACAAAATCTCGCCCCACAGCGCCGACGCTAGCCAGCGCCAACCGCCGCCGCTGGGATGCAGCCGGATCTCACCGGAATCAGACACCGTGAACGATGCGGTGACACCCCGGGTGCCCCGCCCACTCGGCGGTTCGCCGGCCACCAGCTGCTCGATCGTGGCACGCAAGCCGCGAAGCTTATCCAAATCCGCGTAGCTCAGCTCGGGTGGCTGCAGATCCACGCCGCGGGCGACCGACCACGCCCGCACCGCGTTGCGCGCCCAGTCGCCGGCGAGCAGCGGGTCGGCCAGCAGGTCAGGTCCGTACCCGTCGATAGCCCTCGTGTTGAGGAAGTCCTGGACCAGGCCGAGGCCTCCGGGCGCTGTGGCACAGCCGTATCGCTGTGACGCGCCCCACGGTAGAGACATACCCAAATACTACTTGCCTATGTCGAGACCGTCAATTATGGTGACGTAGGTGAAATCACTTTACCTAGGTCAAAGGGAGTAGGGTCATGGTCAATGTGAAGGGATCGACGGTTGTCGTCACCGGTGGACAGCGCGGGCTCGGCAAGGCCATCGTCGCGGAGTTGTTGGAACGAGGCGCGGCGAAGGTCTACGCCACCGCCCGGGTGCCCCAGCCCAGTCGGGACCCGCGCGTGGTCAGCGTCGAACTGGATGTCACCAAGCCGGATTCGGTGGCCGCTCTAGCGGCCAGGGCGTCGGACGCCGACATCGTCATCAACAATGCCGGCGTGCTGGGCGCGCGCAGCCTGCTCGCCAGCGACATCGAAGAGGTACGAGCGGTCTTCGAGACGAATTACTTCGGCGCGCTGCGCGTGGCCAAGGCGTTCGCACCGATCCTGGCCGAAAACGGTGGCGGGGCATTGGTCGACATCGCCTCGATCCTGTCCTGGATGCCAGGATCCGGTGGGTACGGCGATTCCAAGGCCGCATTGTGGTCGACGACCAATTCGCTGCGGATCGAACTCGAGAAGCAGGGCACCCTGGTCGTTGCCGCCCACCTCGGCTTTACCGATACCGATATGACTTCCGGCTTCGACGCACCCAAGAACGATCCGCGCCAGGTGGCCCGCGCGATCGTCGACGGCATCGAAGGGGACGACACCGAAGTGCTGGCCGACGACGACACCCGTTACGTCAAGGCGGCGCTCTCCGGACCGGTCGAGGCGCTGCCCCGGATGGGATGAACCGAGTGGAGGCCTGGAGGTCTGTCCGAAGGCAGAACCGTGGTGCGACGCTGGGTCAAGAACCCCTGTGCGGTCGCTCCACTTGTTCGGAGCTCGGGAGTGGGCTCGTTGCACTTCGGACAGACCACCGGGTCATCTCGGCAATGCCACCGTCGCACGCGTCCGGCGAACCCTGCGACGGCCAAAAGTCCTCAGAGCCCCGGCCCAATGTCACCGCCACAACACCTCGCTGGACGTGTTTGGATAGCGACATGCCCGATACGGAACTCGATCGCATGGTGAGCGCCACCCGCGTGATGTCGGCGAACGCCGCCCGGATTTTCGAACTGATCGCCGACCCGTCCCGCCAACCGAGCTGGGACGGCAACAACAACTTGGCCTCGTCCGCTGCCGGCCAGCGCGTTCATCGGGTGGGTGACATCTTCGAGACAACGCTGACCAACGGCGCGGTGCGCGAGAACCACGTCACCGAGTTCGTGGAGGGTAGCAAAATCGCTTGGCGCCCAGCCGAGCCCGGCAAGCAGCCACCGGGCCACCTGTGGCGGTGGGAGCTCAGTCCGGTCAACGCCGAACTCACCACGGTGACCCACACCTACGACTGGACGGCGCTCACCGACCCCAACCGCATCGCAAAAGCCCGTGCGACGACCGCCGACATGCTGCGCGAGTCGATGGACCGGCTCGCCGTGCTGGCGCAATCGCCGGAATAGGCCCGCCGCCGGAAACGCCTTGCGATTCAGCCCTTCTTACCGCGCACCCACTGGAACGTGCCCAAATTCTTCACCCTGATGCTCGCAAAACCGTTGTCTTCGAGCGCATCACCGATCTCGTCGTCATCGAACGCGTGCGCCCCGACGTTCGGCAGCAACTGCCAATAGCGGGCCAAGCGCCCGGCGGTCGGGACCATGACGGCCAGCCTGCCGCCGGGCCGCAGCACGCGCGCGATCTCGGCGAGGGCGGCCGCCGGATCCGGCACCAATTGCAGCACCGCGGTCGACACTGCCACGTCAATGGTGCTGTCCCGCAGCGGAAGCCGCTGCGCATCGGCCTTGATGAAACCGACCTGCGGGCCGGCCTCATTGCGGACAGCTCGCGCAAGCATCGGCTCGGAGATATCGACTCCGAGGGCCAGCCCTTCGGGACCGGCGGCACGTGCCAGCGACGCGGTGACGTTGCCCGGTCCAGAGCCGACGTCCAGCGCGACACCGCCCTGCGGGACCTGCAACCACTCCAGCGGCAGTTGCCATGCGCTGATCCAGCGCCGGGAAAGCGCTTGGGCGTTGTCGTAGAGCATCGATCCGATCGGTGAGGCCCACGCCGCCTGGATCGGGCCGGTGTTCTTCTCGACTACGCCGTGCTTGTCGGCGCCGAGCAGGTCAAGATAGCCGCGGCTCACGTCGGGATCGGCCGGCGGGTCGACGAGCAGGTCCAGCGCCCGCCGAAGCGCCGGAGGCAGCCAGGTGTGCACGTCCGTCATGCGTACTCCTTAGATCAAATCTCAAGCTAGGCACCAGAAATCAAATGGAAAGCCCCGAAGCCTCGGCCCTGAGTCCCCGTCCGCAGCCTACGCCGAGGGCCACGACGCTTCGACCGCGGTGATTTGTCGATCGGGTTACCGGTGCACGACGGCGTGCTCACGGACCAGGGCGTACAGCCGCCAGTAACCCGGGACGCCCTTGAGCGCGGTCTCACCGCGGTCGCCGAACCGGTGCCGCGACCCGGTGACGATGTCGCGCAACGTGGAAGACACCAGTACCTCACTGGGCCCCGCGAGCGCCGCCACCCGCGCGCCGATGTGCACGGCCATGCCCGCGACGTCCGCTCCGCGCATCTCGACTTCACCGGCGTGAATGCCGACCCGCACCTCGATGCCCAGAACGTGAACGGCGTCCACGATGGCGTCGGCGCACGCGATCGCCGCGCTTGGGCTGCTGAACGTCGCGACGAATCCGTCTCCGGCCGTGTTGACTTCGCGGCCGCCGAACCGCTGCAGCTCGTGGCGCACGATCGTGTCGTGGTTGTCCAGCAGGTCGCGCCAGTGGTGATCACCCAGCGCCGCGGCGCGCTGGGTGGAGCCCACGATGTCGGTGAACATGATGGTGGTGAGCAGCCGCTCGGCGTCGGAACCACCGCGCACCCCGGTGATGAACTCCTCGATCTCGTCGAGCATCGGCGCGGTCTCGCCCACCCAGTACAGGGCGTCCGCTCCGGGCAGTTCGACCAGGCGCGAGCCGGGGATGCGCTCGGCCATGTAGTGCGCGTGCTCGACGGGGCTGAAGGCAGGGTTGTCGCGATGCAGGATCAGCGTCGGCACGCTGACGCGCGGCAGCCTGTCGCGGACGTCGCCCTCCCGGACCTTGTTGATGAACGCACGCGCCATGCTCGGTGACGCGCCCCGGTTGCCGGCCATGTCCCACCACGAGCGGAATGCGTCGTCGTCTGCAACAGAGGGCGCGATGATGCCGAGCATGTCGAAACCCTGCTCGACGGCGTCCGGCTCCATTCCGACCGACGTGAATCGGTCGGCGTCGTCGAGCTCGGCCCCGATGGGGTAGTCGGGACCCCGCAGCGTTCGTGCCGCGCCGTTGGCTATGACGAGGCTGTTGACCCGGTCTGCGTGGTCGACCGCGAGAACCACACCGGCCAGCGTGGTGAAACCCGGGGCGAAGACCGTGGCTCGCTCGCAACCCACCGCGTTCATGACCGCGAGCGCATCCTGTGCCCACGATTCCGGGCCGAGCATGTCCAGCGAGGGAACCCGGGACGACAGGCCGATCCCGCGCTGATCGAAGCGGATCACTCGGCAGAACGACGCGAGCCGGCGGTGAAAGCGGTACATCGAGGGCTCGAGGTCGACACAGTCGATCGGGATCAGCGGGCCCGGCAGCACGAGCAGGTCCATCGGGCCATCGCCGAAGACCTGATAGGCGATGTCGATCTCGCCGCAACTGGCATACCGGGTCCGCGGAGCCGCAGAACTCCCAGCCACGGCTCAAGGCTAGTTCAGGATGCCGACAATTTGAGCGCCGTTAGCGGCCCGGCTTGCGGCTGATGATGGGCACCAGATAACGGGCGGCGTACTCGCGAACCGCGGCGGTGTCCGAGATGTCGAGCCGGTCGGTGGGAAAGACGATGATGCCAAGGGCGACGCGAAGCAGTATGTCGGCGATGTTGTCCAGGTCGGATTGAGGAAGCTCAGCGCCGCAGCGGCGCAGGGTGTGCGCGATTCCGTCGGCGAATTGGAGAATCGGGAAGGCCTGGGACCGGGAGAACATGCCGAGCAGTTCGGGTTCGCTTTCGGCGATCCGCGAATACAGCGGTGAGTCCTGGACCAGGCGCACCCCGAGCGCGAAGGCCTCGATCACGGCCTGTTGCGGGTCACAGCCCGTCGTCGCGTGGTCCAGGGTGACGAAGAATAGGCCCGCCTCGCGGCGCACCACCTGAGCGAACAGGTTCTCCTTGGTCGGAAAGCGACGGTAGATGGTGCTGCGGCTGACCCCGGCCCGCGCGGCGACGTCGTCGATGTTGGCGCGTCGCACCCCGTAGGTCTCGAACACGCTTCGCGCGGTGTCCAGGATGGTGCGATCCAGATCGGTGAGCGCCTCGGCGGCAGCAGAGGCAGAGGCAGAGCCCGGTTCGGACTGCATGATTGGCGGCATCGTATCAACTCTTCGGCATCGCTTACCGCCGGCTTTCGGGCGTCGGGACCCCGCGATGGGCAACGGTGGTGAGCCCCTGTAGGCTGTTGGAACAAAGATACGACTTTGTGTCATCGATTCATACTGGTAGGCGGCCCTGACGATGCAGCGCCGGTGCGACGAGGAGGTGGGCATGACCGTCCAGAACGACGAGTCGGCCGCCGCAACCGCTGGCTTGCGTTTCGACACCGGCGTTCGCGAAGCGATGCCCATGCCGATCGACGACGAGATCGCCGAATCCGGCCCGCGGCTGGGGCCGGATTCGTTGATCTGGAAATTTTACGGGGACATTCGCACCCAGCTCTTCGGGTTCCAGCGCACCGCGGGGGTGGAGAACTGCATCGAGCAGCTGGCCCAGGGCGTGCTGGACCACTCGGTGATCTTCAGTGACACGCTGGGCCGGGCCAAGCGGACCGCGCCGCCTTTGATGAACACCGTCTATTCCGACGAGCCCCACGAGTGGGGCCGCAAGGTGCGCGACTTCCACAAAACGATCAAGGGCACCATCAGCGACGGCTCGCGGTATCACGCGCTGAATCCGGAACTGTTCTACTGGGCGCACGCCAGCTTCGTCGACCAGGTCATCTACAACACCGACACGTTCATCCGCCGGCTGTCTGACGCCGAGAAGGAACAAATCTTCAACGAGGGCAAGCTCTGGTACGGGCTGTACGGCGTCAGCGACCGCGGACAACCGCAGACGTACGGCGACTTCGTGGCCTACTGGGACGAGATGCTCGACCGGTTCGTCCCGCACAAGACCGTCCTGTACGGCACCGGCTACATCCGCAAGGGCATACCGGGTCCGCGCCGGATTCCCAAGCCGGTCTGGAAGGTCCTATCGGCGCCACTGAACGCCTACACCCGGCTGGTGGTGGTCGGAACCCTGCCGCCGCAGATGCGCGCGGTGTGCCAGCTGCACTGGGATGCCAAGAAGGAGAAGCGTTTCCAGCGTCTCGCCGCGGCCATCCGCGCGCTCAACCCGCTGCTCAACCGGCTGCCCGTCCGAGTGCTCTACACAAGCTGGGCCGCCGCCGCGTGGCAGCGAGCGGGCGTCGACCCGCGCCGGCTGCACCACCGCCCGGCCGCGTAACCGAACCGTCAGGGGCCGCATTTGTCGTGACAGCGCCCGGGCGCATAGGGCATCGTGGTTAGCCGGCTCCGCATTGGGGCATTCGGCTCTGTCGGCCAGATGGCCGGTCGAGCGAGCCGTGGCAGGCGACCCCGAAGGAGAACCGCGATGCAGATGACGGGCAATACCGTTCTGGTCACCGGTGGCGGCAGCGGCATCGGCCGTGGTCTGGCGGAATCTTTCCACCGGCTGGGCAACCAGGTGATCATCGCCGCCCGGCGCAGCGACCACCTACGGGCCGTGGCGGAGGCCAACCCGGGTATGCAGACCCTGTCGCTGGATCAGGGCGACGCCGCCGACATCCGCCGATTCGCCACCCAGCTGACCGACCACTACCCCGACCTGAACGTACTGGTCAACAACGCCGGGATTCAGCGGGTCGAGGACCTGACAGGTAGCAACGTCGGCTTGGCCGAACAGAGCATCGCCATCAATCTGCTGGGCCCCATCCGGCTTACCTCGGCACTGCTGCCGGCGCTGCTGCGCAAGCCGCACGCCACCGTCCTGAACGTGACGTCCGGGCTGGCCTTCATGCCCAGCGCGCTCACCCCGACGTACTGCGCCGCCAAGGCGGCGCTGCACTCCTACACCGAATCGCTGCGGTTCCAGCTCCGTGACACCTCGGTGCAGGTGATCGAGATCATTCCGCCACACGTGCAGACCGCGCTGCAGGGCGAGCGGGGATTCGACCCGCGGGCGATGCCACTGGAGGATTACATCACCGAGACGATGACGCTGCTGCAGACGCAGCCCGACGCCAAGGAGATCGTGGTGGAGCGCGTCAAGATGTTCCGGTTCGCCGAACGCGACGGCACCTACGACGACATCTATCCGCGTTTCAACGAGGCGATCACGGCCATACTCGGCAGTTAGGCCGTGCTGAACATCGCATC
The DNA here is from genome assembly GCF_059812425.1 of Mycobacterium sp. NGS56. Lineage (NCBI taxonomy): Bacteria > Bacillati > Actinomycetota > Actinomycetes > Mycobacteriales > Mycobacteriaceae > Mycobacterium > Mycobacterium sp. NGS56. The sequence continues at coordinate 503 of NZ_JCALCQ010000022.1, read as the reverse complement.
GACGCACATGAAACTCTCTGTGAAATAAGGCGATTAGGTGACGTGAGGGCGTGACCACACGCCTTTCTTGGCGGCCAAAGCCGTCGGGTCAGTCCCGCCACTCGGCGCCGATCAGGTGGTCGCCGATCTCGGCGACGGCTTATGCGGCGTTGCGCCCGGCCGTATGACCGAACCCAACGTGGACAAACTCAACCTCGAGCCCGTGTGTGGGTGTCGGCCTGGTCGCGCGAGGCCGGGTGGGTGCCGCTGCGGCATTCGCTGGTGTCACGGCGATCACCGGCGACGCGACGCTGATCGACCCCCTGGTGGCCGAGCCGACCGTCGGCAATGTCTACTGCGGGCACCATCCGACGTGGCTGCATGCGCCGCAACTTCCGCACGACGGATTTCTGGCCGACGCCATGATGCGCAGCACGGGCTTCATCAGGGATTAGTCGCGGTAGCGGTTCGCCGGTTACTCTCCGAAGCCGCCGTGCGGCGAGGCGACCGACGGTGCGGCGGGG
>NZ_JCALCQ010000021.1:0-42156 GCF_059812425.1 Mycobacterium sp. NGS56 | reverse complement strand
TGCGCCGGTCGATGAGCACGCGAAGCGCGCGTCAGTGCAGTGGGCCGCCGTAACTCGCCCGGTTCTCGGCCTCAGCCTCCTCGCGCAGCGCGGTAATCGCGAGGTTCAGTCTCTCGGCCAGCTCGACGTGGCCGTATCCGGTCATCACCCCGGGATGCAAAGTCAATTTCAGCAGCCGGCCGTCGGAATTCGCAACGGCGTAAATGTCGCCCAGGTCGACGCTGTAGGTAACGGCTTCCGCCTGCGCCACAAGGGCTTCCCACTTGTCGGCCGCCTCGCTCAGATCCCGAAGAACCGATTCGACGAGATCCTTCTCGCTGAGATTCGCGCGACTGCCCGAATCCGCCACCATGACAGTATCGTCGACCCCTCCGACCAGCGTCAATTCATATGCGAGCAGGCTTTCGGCGTACCTGCCGGCAGCTCACCCGGCAAGCTTTTGGTACCACGCGAGGTGGTAGTTAGCGGACACGGCGTCTCCGCTGGCGATGCCCTCGGTGGCGGCCATCAACAGGCACTTGAGCAGGAGCCCGGGATTGACGTTCGGATACTGAACGAGGAGCTGGTAACGCGCGGTATCGAGATGGACCCGCAGCACGTCGACCTCCTGGTCGACGACAACCGTTCCCGTGGCGGCGGCTTCGGCCAACCTCGGCGCGATCTTGGGTAGATCGTCACGACCGCGCGTGGCCGCACTCAACACGCTCGCCAGGTCATCGATGGCGGGCAGCGTGCGCGGCTCCATCGACGATCTGGTCGCGGTGAAGTCGACCGAGCGGTGCAAAGAATCGCCGGGGGCGTATGTGACGACGCGCGCCGTTTCGCCGATCAGTGCGGCGACCCTACCGCTGCGACGCTCGGGTTCCAACAATCGCACGCCCGCCGGAAGGGTGATGCCTGAAGGTATCCACCCGTGAGCGAGATCGGTGACCAGTACGGTCGTGCCGTCGCCACGATCTCCGATAGCCCAATTGAGGCGCGGCTCCTGCCGAACCACGAACTCAAGCAACCGGTTCAGCCGCTCACTATCGAGACTCGTTGCAAATCTGCGTTTTTCGTCGCCAGGCTGGGCAGTCGTGGCGGATGGTCTGCCGCTTCCCGCAACGGCAGGCGTGGCGGCGGTGGCGGTTGGATCGACAACCCGTTCCTGGCGGACCACCTGCGGCTCCGCCATACCGGTGACCGCCTCGTCGACGACCGCGTGGTGGCGGCCGGAGTCAGCCTGATCCGGTGCCGGCTCGGGCGCTGGCTGCACCGGCACCGGTGAATCAGGCTCGTCCCTGACCACCGGGATGACTTGCGTCTCGCCGAGATGTGACACATCGGCGGTGCGGTCGGCATGTGCCCGCTGACTGGGTGCCTGCGGCGTACCGGGGTCGGCGACAAGTTCGATCGCAGACTCGCGACGACGCCTTCCTTCCGGCCGTGGGGTTGCCTCAGGGTCAAGCCGCATGGGCGGCTCGGCGACGGGCTTGGCCTCGCGGATCGCAGGCAGTACCTGCGTTCTTTCCAGATCCGCGCCGTGCGGCTCGAGCCTCGGTGGGGGAGTAACGGGAGCTTGGGCTCCGCTTCGCATGGCATGCAGATAGCGCATCGTCGACTCGACTCGGCGCACCGCACGGGCGCGGGCCTCGTCGATGACTCGCGCCTCTGCCGCCTGGCGGGAGGCGTCGGTCATTCCCGATCGCTTGAGCAACTTCAGTTCGTCGTTGGCGGCGTGAGAAATCCGCTGCAGGTCAGCTTTGAGATGCTCAGCGAGAGTAGCGGTTTCGGCTGTGACCGTCGACAGTTCGGCAGGCCACAATCCGCCTGTCACCCACGGGGTGCAGTCGATAGGGGAGCTGAAAGCCGGCATCGCCAGCGATTCCCGGGTAGCTCTCCGGAGGCGCTGACGCGCCGACATCCGACCGAAGACCGCCACCGGCTAAGCGTACCGGGGCCCGGCCGGCGACCTTTGCGGTCGGTGAATTGTGCGGTCGCAAGGCCCTCGGTAGCGTAAGGACATGGCTGATTCTGCACTGCAGCAGCAACTCGATGAGGTGCGCGCCTTCCTCGCTCGCGCGCGAGAGTTGTTCGGCCCCAATCCGGTAGAACCGCCAACCGGTATCGCTCCCGATCCAAGCGTGGCTCAGCCACGGTTACGCTAGGCCAGCGTGCGCCTGATCGCTCTCTAGATTGCGCCAGTACGGCGACGCAGTTTGTGGGACAGCAACTTTTCGATGGCCGCATCAAGGTCTCGGGGGGTTGGGACCGCCGCGGAGGGTGTGTGCCCGGCAGCGACGATCTCGTCGCGGATTTCCAGCAACGCTTTGAGGCATGACACGTCGGCGGTCAGGAGAATGCCGTGCGCCAATGCCTCAGCGTCGGTTTCCATCGCCTCCTCGCTCAGGGTGACGCTGTGCATATGGCCGCCCCGGCAGGAGCGGACAAGAATGTGTCCGCTCGGATGAACAGTGTCGAAAGCGGGATTCGCGTCGGTCATCGACCGCGGTCGACGATGTCGTCGAACTTCCCTGCCGCCTCCTGCTCGTGCTGTTCCCACATCGTCGCCGAGGCGTTCAGTTTGTCGGCCAGATCAGCGTGGTCGGCAGCCTGCTGTTCATAACACTGGCGTCGAAGTTCCAGCAGCTCACGGCCTGCGTCGCGCAGCTCATTGAAGACCGGTCCGAGCGAATCGAGGCTGTCTTGGATCGCCGCGTGCGACGACGGGACGGTACGCAGGTACTCGGAGATGTCCTGGTGATCTGCGGCAGCCTGACGTAGGTGCGCAGGCACTACATGAATCGAATCTGCCATCCGCTATCTCCTGTTGACGACCGCCGGTTGCGCCGGCGAGTTTTGGTCAGGTGGTCGACGAGGTCGCCGGCCGGGTAGGTGTCGGTGGGTCAGGCTTGGCCGGCGTCGTTACTGCCGCATGCGACGACGGCGGATGCTCCCAGCCTAGGAAGCTCGGTCCGCTCACGGTGGCGATGTGTTGAATTTGGCCATCGAGAAGCGCCTTTCCGGGGCCAAGGGCGAGCGCATGCCGATCGGTGAGCATCCCGATATCGCCGGGCGAAACCTGCGGGGCATCGATAGGGCTCGGGACTGCGGTTCCCGGTGGGGGAATGGTGATTCCCTGCTGCTGGAAGGCCTCCGCTATCGGAGTGCCGCCGAGGGCGGCCGTGATCACCGCTGCCAGCGCTGGGCTACCCGCGGTGACTGTTTCCCCATCGGGCAAGGTCACCGGTGTCGGACCCGCCGGCGGCTCCTCGGATGCCGTGCCTTCCTCGGCGTCGGTCCCGTCGCCTGGCTCGTTCGAGGCTCCCCGCGAGCTCGGATCCTGGGTTCGCTCGTCGGGCACCTCCTCGTCGGCCAGATCGCCCAGAGCCGGATCGGTCCTGTCACCGTCCCCCAGCCGGGAGAGCGGCAGTCCGCCGGGCCCTTCCCAACCGGCCATCGATGCGGGTAGAGAACCGAGCCCCGGCAGTGACCCCCCACCAAAGTTAGGCACGGCGGACGCCATCGGCTGTTGCGGTATGGCCGGCATCGCGGCGACGCCCGCCGTCTCCGGTCCTGACACATCGCCGGGGACGCCACCATCGTCGGCCAGCAACGAGTCCAGTAGCGGATCCCATTCGGCGTCGAGATCGTCGGTCGGGCCGCCCCCGGGCGCATCACCAACCGGCGCCGCGGCTCCCGGGCGTCCGCCCGGGGGATTCGGTTCACCTTTGGAGGCGTCGTACAGCGACGTCCAGGCGGCCATCAGTGCCGACTTCGACGTGTCGTCCAGGCTGGCATTCAGGACGACCTCCCGAATGTCTCGGAGCTTGCCGATAAGAAACCGCTGGAAGTCACGCGCCCCGGCCGGGGTGTCCAGATCCGACCGGGTCCGTACCGCGGCTTCGGTGTCGTGTTGCAACCTGACGAGGGCTTGGCTGCCGTCAACCGCATGCAGGTGCGCGTTCAAGATGGCCGAGATTACCTGCAGGTCCAGCTGCGAGCTCGCCGAGTTCTGTTGTGCCAGAGCCGCTTCGGCATGGGCGATGGCATCGGCCGCATCGCCCGACTCTCGGTCCGGCGATGCCGCGGCTTCGGCGAACGGCCGCACGGGCGCGTTCGCCGTCGTTCCCGCGCCGAGCACGCCGGCTTGTTGTTGGCGGATCTTGCGCAGGATTGCCTCGATCTGTTCGGGACGCGTGGTCGGGCTGAGCGCGGCAGTCACTTCGGCCGGCGTCAATCCCGTCTGCCACGCGTTCGGATCGCCGGTGCGATCTCTTACGGATTCGAGCGCGGCGAGCAGGTCGTCATAGGCCGACATCAGCCAGGCAAGCGGCGTCGCAGCCTGCTCGGACGCTGCTGCGGGAAACGGCGCGGCCCCTTCATGTTCGGCGACAGTACTCAGCGGCATAGTTGTCGACAATTCACTGTGTTGCACGGTGTGGACTAGTTCTGGCTAGCCGCTATCGGCGGCATATTGAGCCCGAAGGCTCTGCAACACAGCGGTTTTCGCCCGGCTGATTTCGCGCGCTTCGGCAATGACCGAAGCGATCTCGCGTTGCTTGGCCATCAAAAACTTTCGAAATTCGCGCGCACCCATCGGGGTATCGAGGGCGAGGTCCGCCTGGTTCACGGTCGCTCGGTCGATCTGCTCGGCGATGGAGTCGAGTCGCCTGACACTTTCGCGCGCCGCGTCGTGAACGCTGGTCAGCACCTCGCTCAGCGCCCGATCGGCTTCGGTCGCGGTGCCGTGCTGGCTCGCCAGCGCCGACCGCCGCGCCTCGACGGCCTCTAACGAGGGGCCGGGTTGTTCCGGCATCGGCTCACCCCCATTCTTGTGCCCGTATACCGGGCCCTCTGCTGGTCATATCGGTCGGCGGATCGCAACGTTGCTGCCCAGTCGGCTTATTCGCACCGAGGCACCCGAGTAGGGGGCTTCTACAACCAGGTTGTTCCCGATGGCCAGCTGCACATGGCCGGCGTGCGGAAACACCAGATCACCAGGCCGCACTTGGGCACGAGATATTGGGATGCCGTCGTTGATCTGCTGATATGTGGTGCGATCCAGGTGAATACCGGCCTGCGCGTAGCTCCACTGCACCAGCCCCGAACAATCGAACCGGTCGGGTCCGGTCGCTCCCCAGACATAGGGTCGGCCCAGTCGAGACAATGCGGCGCGCACCGCCAGCCCGGCGCGGTCATTTGTCAGCCCGCGCAGTCCCGACATCCCGAGCCGACGGTCGCGCCGGATCCGATAACGCAAGGCCAGCAGTTCGGCGTGGCAACGCCGCGCATGCGCGCGTGCCGACACGACGTGCGCCCGCTGGGCCCGCAGGCGAGTCACGCGGCGACGCATCGCTTCCCGCTGGGCCAATGGTGTCGCCGGCGTATCGGCATCCGCGCGGGCCGCGTCCAGCACGCTTCGGGTCCGGTCGCTTGCCTGTGCGCGATCGCGGTGGGCGCCGGCAACGACGTCGGTGGCCGCCGCGTCGGTGTCGGCCGCCGCGGCGAGGCGTTCCCGACCGTGGTCCACCGCGAGTTGGTAACCGCCGCGCGCCATCCTGTCGCTCAGTCTGGCAGCCCGGTGCAACACATTGCGGTAATGCGCGGTGTCCGCGTTCAACGACGACCGCTGGGCGCTGCCCGCGAAGAGTTGATGGGCCCGGCTCAATGCCTCGACTTCGGATTCACTCACGATGCCCCCTCGTCGTCCCGGCTTGCATCTTTTTCGTCCGACTCGACCGCCTCGGTGAAGGCACGAACCCGCGGCAGCGCACCCGGTGCGATCACGCCCCGATTGCGGATATCCCACATCTCGTCGACATCGACGCCGACCAGGGCGGCAATGATGGTCTCCGGCAGCGACGACCTTGCGCATGCCCGGTCGAAACGGGCGCTCAAGGTGGAGGGCATCCGCTTCAACAGCGCCGCACGCGTCGCCTCCAAAGCTTGAACATGTTCCATCAACCGACCGGTCGAGTCGGCACCGGCGTTCACGGCAACCCGCCACGAGCTGGCGGCGAGCATCTCGGCCTTCACGCACTGCGCAATCACAGACAGAATATACGTCTCATATTCGTTTGATGTTGTCGCAGGCAATCGATCGATGACGGATTTGAGCGCATCGAGCTGCGCTTCGGCGTAGCCTTCCAGCACCTCGGTGTCGCTATGACGGTCCACCACCACCGGTCCGCTGCGCCGCGCGGGTGTGCGCGCCGGCGGCCGCGCGGACATCAGGCGCGCCAATTCGGCGTCCGGATCGGCGGCCACCAACAGCCGCGAGTAGGTGCCCGGGGGCAGGCCGAGGCCGTTTTCAAGCTTCTGGACTGTGCTTTTGTGCGGTTTCCGGGCACCACGCTCAATGAAACTGAGCCCCATGATGCTGACACCGGTCGCGGCGGCGAGGTCGGCTAGTGACCAATCGCGTGATTCACGTAGCGCGCGGATAGCCGCACCGGCCGATTCACGGGTCACCGCACGCTCCGGCCATGAGCCGGATATTACACAGCAGGCGGCTCCCGCATCTGGATATACGCTTTTGTCACGTTTCTCTTGTGCGCGGGCGCTTCTTCTGTATACGCTTCCATCTACGTTTCACGCTCAACAAGGAGACCGACATGGGACACCCCTGCGCAGCCAATCCGGAACTTTGGTTCGGCTACCCCGACGACGACGGTGGAGACGGCGCCGCCAAGGCGCGCGCATACGAGCGGTCGGCCACCGAAGCACGGATCCAATGCCTGCGCCGCTGCCCGCTGGCGCAACAGCGCCGCTGCGCCGCGCATGCCATCGCACACCACGAGGAGTACGGCGTCTGGGCCGGGGTGAAGCTGCCGGGCGGTCAATACCGTAAGCGTGACCAGCTCGCGCACGCGCACGATGTCCTGCGGCGCATTGCCGCGGGGGAGATCAACGCCCGGCAACTGCCCGAGAACGCGGCGCTGCTGGCACGTCATGAACACCAGTCGGTCGCGGTGGCCGCGGTCGTTCTGCATCTGCCGCTGGGGCAAGTCAAACCCCGTTCGGCCGCCTGACATTTCGTCGAAAGGTGCGCTGGCAGTTTGCCGAGCCGATCAACGGGGTAGTCGGGGTCGGCAGGAACAGTCTGTCGACCTAGAGGCGCCCCATGACGTTCGACCTGACCCCGACGGCGGCCCAACACGACCTTGCGCGGCGTACGCACGAGTTCGCCGAATCCGTAATACGCCCAGTAGCGCTCGACTACGACCAACGACAGGAATTTCCCTGGCCAGTGCTCGAAGAGGCGGCCCAGCGCGGTTTCTACAGTCCGCTCTTTTACCGCGATCTGATCGGTGATCCGACCGGCATCTCGTTGCCCATGTTCATGGAGGAGCTGTTCTGGGGCTGCGCGGGCATCGGCTTGGCCATCGTCATGCCGGCGTTGGCGTTGTCGGCAATCGGCCAGGCCGCCTCACCCGAACAGATGCTGGAATGGGCGCCCGAATGTTTCGGCACACCAGGAGATCTCAAACTCGCTGCGCTGGCCATCTCCGAACCCGAAGGCGGCAGCGATGTGCGTAACCTGCGCACCCACGCGCGCCGCGACGGCGACGACTGGATCATCGACGGCCATAAGATGTGGATCGGCAATGGCGGCATCGCCAACGTGCACGTGGTCAACGCGGTGGTCGACGAGGAGCTCGGCCATCGCGGTCAGGCACTGTTCGTAGTACCGGGCGGCACCCCTGGGCTGAAGCTGGTGCGGAAACTGGACAAACTGGGCTGCCGGGCGTCTCATACCGCCGAGTTGCTCTTCGAAGGTGTGCGCGTTCCGGCCGCCAACTTGCTTGGCGGAGAAGAGAAACTCGAGCACAAGCTCGCCAAGGCCAGGGAAGTCGTAGCCGGCGGAAAACGGTCCGGTTCTGCGACGTTGGGCACCTTCGAGCAGACCCGACCCATGGTCGCCGCCCAAGCCATCGGCATCGCCCGCGCCGCGCTCGAGTACGCCACCGCGTACGCCACCGAGCGTGAGGCTTTCGGTGGCCCCATCATCGACAACCAGGGCATCGCATTCCCGCTGGCGGAACTGGCGACCCAGATCGACGCCGCTCGGCTGCTCACGTGGCGCGCGTCGTGGATGGCGGCAAATAACGTTCCCTTCGAACGGGGCGAGGGTTCGATGTCGAAGATGGCCGCCAGCGAAGTCGCGGTCAGGGCCACCGAACGTGCGATCCAAACCATGGGCGGCTGGGGATACATCACTGATCATCCGGTTGAGAAATGGTATCGAGATGCCAAGCTGTACACCATCTTTGAAGGAACGAGCGAGATTCAGCGGATGGTCATCTCCAACGCGCTAGGCGCCGCCGTCGGTACTCCGCCGCTGCATGTGGTGCTGGAGCCGACCGGCGGGCCGCTCAACCGGGTATTCGGGCGGGGAACCCCGCTGCGAAGTCGCCTCGCCGACAACGCCCTGTCTGTCAAGGATCGCGTGCCCGAGCCCGTCATGAGCCTTGCCATGAAGGTGCTGCGGCCCCCACGAAAGTAAGCGCGCCGGGTACGGTCGCGGACGAAGGCGCTGCAGGCGGCTTCGCGACGGAGGGGGGACGATGAGCAATCTTGAAGCCGCCCCAGCCGAAGTCGCCTGCGCTGCTTCACCACAGGCGGGCGACTCGCCGACGGTGGAAGTGCTGCATCCGCGGGAGGTTCCGTTAGGCGGCCCGAGGGCGATCCGGGTGCAACGCACCCTTCCACAACGCCAGCGATCGCTCGTCGGCGCCTGGTGTTTCATCGACCATTACGGCCCGGTCGCCGCGAGAATGGACGTCGCGCCGCACCCCCACACGGGACTACAAACCGTCAGTTGGTTGTTTAGTGGCGAGGTGGAGCACCGTGACAGCGCGGGCGTACACGCGGCCATCCGGCCCGGCGAGCTGAATCTGATGACTGCGGGCGCCGGTATCTGCCATTCGGAAGTCTCGGTCGATTCGGGCGCCCCGCTGCACGGCGTCCAGCTTTGGGTCGCGTTGCCCGCATCCGATCGCGACTCAGGGCGAGACTTCGCCCACTACGCGCCCGCGCCCCTGTCCCTGCCGGGCGCGCACGCTCGCGTCTTTCTCGGCGAGCTGGCCGGCAGCCGATCGCCGGTGCCGACGTTCACACCCTTGCTGGGTGCCCAGATAGACCTTGAGCCGGGGGCCACCCTCGAGATCGACGTGGACCCGAACTTCGAGCATGGGGTGTTGTGTGATTCCGGGACCATACACGTGGGCGGGACGGCCCTGGCGCTGGCTGACTTGGCATACCAAAGGCCCGGCCAGGACCGGCTGCGGTTGCATAACGCGGGGGAGGGACCCGCGCGGGTGCTGCTGCTCGGTGGCACACCGTTCACCGATGAGGTGGTGATGTGGTGGAACTTCGTGGGACGAAGCCACGAGGACATCGTCAACTACCGCCGATTGTGGGAGGACGCCGATGACCGATTCGGCGCTGTCCAGGGATACCGGGGAGCGCTCGACCGGCTTCCCGCCCCGCCGCTGCCGACCACTCGGCTGCGGCCCAGGCCTACACCGCAAAGAAAGGGAAACACAGATGACAACCGATAAGACCGGCGCGGAAGCCACGGTCACCCTCGAGGACGGCAAGTACACGATCGCCGTCGACGGCAGGTCGGTGGGGCTGGCCGATTTCGCCGACCGCGGCGATCAGCGCGTCTTCTACCACACAGAAATCGATCCGGACTATGGCGGACGTGGGCTGGCGACCATCCTGGTCGAGGAGGCGCTCAACGAGGCGCGGGACGAGGGCAAGCGCATCGTTCCGGTGTGCTCGATGATTGGCACGGTGCTCAAGAAGCATCCCGAATTCGATGACATCACCGACCCGGTCACTCCCGAGATCACGCGGTGGGTGCGCTCGTAGGTCACCTACGTCGACCAGCGGCGTAGCATCCGCGCTCCCTCCAGGTGGGGCGATGCGCAACGGCCAGTCTGCCACCGCCGTTCCTGGTTAGCTGTATCGCCACGGCCACAACAACTTTGAAGTCTGTTCCATCAGCCTCCTGTGTCGCACCTTTAATACGAACACCAAAGGTGCGATCTGGAATGATGATCTGGTGACTGGCCCCTGCGCCGAATGCGGTTTCACCTATGACCGGCGGCAGGCCACAACCGTCGGAGACGACATCCGCGCCGCGGCCACCCATATTGGCGCGCTGCTGTGTAGTAACGGCGGGGCCGTCCGGCTGCGGGTGCGGCCCGACGTGTGGTCCCCGCTGCAGTACGCATGCCATGCACGCGATGTGCTGCTCGTCCAACGCGAACGAGTGCTCGCGGCGCGTCGAGTCGATGGCGCCGATTGCGTGTCCATGGGACGCGAGGAGCGCGCCGAACACGACGGCTACAACGATCAGGACCCCGTGCGGGTCGCTCGCCAACTGGCCGATGCCGCAACGATGTTCACCAATGTGCTGGCGCGGCTCTCCGCGGACGACTGGGCCCGCACGGTTGTCTATCACTACCCCGAGACCAGTGTGCGGTCGCTGCGGTGGGTCGCGGTACACACCGCACACGAACTGCAGCACCACCTTCTCGACATTCGCCGTCAATTATGACAACCCGGCCGGGGCGCAGCCGGCATCGTCGCTGACCCGCGGCGCCATGGAGGTATGGGGCCGAGCCTTCGCACGCATTCCGGATCCGCGGTTCCGCTTGAAGCGCATTCGTTCGCGACCCGGTCACGCGCCGCCCTTCCAGCCCGGCGCGGTCGTCGAGGGCTACGAGACCTATCGCCGCGCCGATAGGGGTGGGGCGAAAGCATCCTTCACGAACGCAAAGCCACGACCTCTTTCGAGGCCGTGACCTTTTGTAGAACCGCTCAGTGTGGGCGAAGGGGGACTTGAACCCCCACGTCCCGAAGGACACTGGCACCTGAAGCCAGCGCGTCTGCCATTCCGCCACTCGCCCGGAAAAACAACCGATGGACCATATCACTCTAATGGCTTGATTCCCGAACCGGCGAAGTGGGATCCGAAGCCGTACCGCACCTCGCGGTCTCCAGTGCGCACGGCTCTGAACTGCGCCGATGCGGTTCTCACGATTTCGAAAGTGCCGCAGCGACACGATGTCCCGATACGATGCGGGAGTGATCCAGCGCCGTGGTGATTCGTTTGCCGTCCAACGGCAATACGTAATGGCAAGTGCACACGAACGGTAGGACATGAATAGCCAACGGGGGCTGGTCGCGCGCATCGAGCGCAAACTCGAGGCGACGGTAGACAACGCCTTCGCCCGGGTATTCGGTGGAGCGATCGTTCCGCAGGAGGTGGAAGCTCTGTTATGCCGCGAGGCGCGTGACGGGGTGCAGAAACTTCAGGGAAATCGCCTTTTGGCCCCCAACGAATACATCATTACGCTCGGTATGCACGACTTCGAGAAGGTGAGCGCCGATTCAAATCTCACGTCGAGCGCTTTCGCGAGGTACTTGGCCGACTACATCCACGAACAGGGGTGGCAAACGTATGGTGAGGTGGTCGTTCGGTTCGAACAGTCGTCGGACCTGCGCACCGGCCAGTACCGCGCCCGCGGTGCTGTCAACCCTGATGTCCAGCCCCGCCCGACGGTCGACGACCCCGTCCGGCCACAATCAAAGAACGCGTTCGGCGAAGAACGAGGAGTGGCACCAATGACTGACAATTCTGGCTACCGCGGGGGTCAGGGGCCGGGCCGATCCGGCGACGAGTATTACGACGACCGCTACGGGCGTCCGCAGGACGACGCGCGCGGTGGTCCAGACCCGCAGGGAGCACCCGACCAGCAGGGCGGATATCCACCCGAGCAGCACGGCTACCCACCTCAGCAGGGCTACCCGCCGCCTCCCCGCCAGCCCGAGCAGGGCGGCTACCCGGAACAAAGCGGTTACCCCGAGCAGGGGCACGGCGGTGGCTACCCGCCGCAACAGGGCTACCCGGAACAAGCCGGCTACCCCGAGCAGCGCGGCTACCCCGACCAACAGGGCCAGGGCGGTTACGCGCCCCAACAGGGCTACCAAGAACAGCGCGGCTACCCCGAGCAGGGACAGGGCGGCTATCCGCAGTCGTATGAGCAACGTCCGCCCGCGCCCGGCGGCTACGGCGGGCAAGGCTACGACCAGGGATACCGCCAAGGCGGCGGCTACGCTCCCCCTCCCGGCGGTCAGCAGGGCTACGGCGGATACGGCGACTACGGTCGCGGCCCGGCCCGTCAGGACGAGGGCGGCTACGCCCCGCCCGAACAACGACCCGGGTACCCCGAGCACGGTGGTGGGTACGACCAGGGCTACCCACAAGGCGGCGGGTACGGCCGCCAGGACTATGGCTCCGCCGAGTACACCCAATACGCCGAGCACGCGCAGGGCGGGCCGTACGGCGGTCAAGCCGGCGGTTATCCCGAGACCGCCAGCCCCGAGTATGACTACGGCCAGCAGGCGGAGTACGGACAGCAACCGGAATACGGACAGGCGGCTGACTACGGCCAGCCCGCCGACTACGGACAACAGGCTGGTTACGGCGGCTACGGCCAGGGCGGCTACGGCGCCGGTGGAACCACGATCACCCTTCAGCTCGACGACGGCAGCGGCCGCACCTACCAACTGCGCGAGGGCTCCAACATCGTGGGCCGCGGACAAGACGCCCAGTTCCGGTTGCCTGACACCGGTGTGTCCCGGCGTCACCTCGAGATCCGCTGGGACGGACAGGTCGCGCTGCTGTCGGATCTGAACTCGACCAACGGCACCACGGTGAACAACGCACCGATCCAGGAGTGGCAGCTGGCCGACGGCGACGTGATCCGCTTGGGCCACTCCGAGATCATCGTCCGGATCCACTAAGCCACCGGGCTTAAGCTGCCGTGCTTCGCCCCGTGTCATCCGCCGTCCAAGTATCGTGACGTAGCCGATGTGCTCGGAGTCACGGGCGCCAGGGATGCGACGCTAGGACGGAAAGGACGCCAGATGCAGGGACTGGTACTGCAGCTGACGCGCGCCGGCTTTCTGATGCTGCTGTGGGTATTCATCTGGTCCGTGCTGCGGATCCTTCGGACCGACATCTACGCGCCCACCGGTGCTGTCATGGTGCGTCGCGGTTTGGCGCTGCGCAGCACGCTGCTGCCGTCACGCCAGCGCCGGCATGCGGCCCGCTATCTGGTAGTCACCGAAGGCGCGCTGGCAGGCGGACGTATCACGCTGAGCGGACAGCCGGTATTGATCGGAAGAGCTGACGACTCCACGCTGGTGCTCACCGACGATTACGCCTCGACGCGGCACGCCCGGCTGACTCAGCGCGGCTCGGAGTGGTACGTCGAGGATCTAGGATCGACCAACGGTACTTACCTTGACAGGGCGAAGGTGACGACTGCGGTACGAGTTCCAATCGGAACGCCGATTCGAATCGGCAAAACGGCGATTGAGTTGCGTCCGTGACCCGAGCCTACGACTATGCTGCCGGCGCAGCCGGGATCGAGGAGTGGCGCCCGTGACCTTGGTCCTGCGATATGCCGCGCGAAGCGATCGCGGCCTGGTACGCGCCAACAACGAAGACTCCGTCTACGCCGGCGCACGACTGCTCGCGCTGGCCGACGGCATGGGCGGTCACGCCGCCGGCGAGGTGGCATCCCAACTGGTGATCGCTGCGCTGGCACACCTGGATGACGACGAGCCGGGCGGCGATCTGCTGGCCAAGCTCGACAACGCGGTCCGCTCCGGCAACGCGGCCATCGCCGCCCAAGTGGAGGCCGAGCCCGAACTCGAGGGGATGGGCACCACCCTTACCGCGATCCTGTTCGCGGGTGACCGCATCGGGCTGGTGCACATCGGCGACTCGCGCGGCTACTTGTTGCGCGACGGAGAACTGACTCAGATCACCAAAGACGACACTTTTGTTCAGACTTTGGTCGACGAGGGCCGGATCACCCGGGAAGAGGCGCACAGCCACCCGCAGCGGTCGTTGATCATGCGGGCCCTCACGGGTCACGAGGTCGAGCCGACGTTGACCATGCGCGAGGCGCGGGCCGGGGACCGCTATCTGCTGTGCTCCGACGGGTTATCGGATCCGGTGAGCGACGAGACCATCCTGGAGGCACTGCAGATACCCGACGTCGCCGAGGCTGCCTACCGCCTGATCGAATTGGCGTTGCGTGGCGGGGGCCCGGACAACGTGACCGTGGTGGTCGCCGATGTAGTCGACTACGACTACGGGCAAACCCAGCCGATCCTTGCCGGTGCGGTGTCGGGCGACGAGGATCAAATGACCCTGCCCAATACCTCCGCCGGGCGTGCTTCCGCGATTCGTCCCCGCGATGAGTCTGCCAAACGCGTTGCGCCGCAACCAGAAGCACCGCATCGCCCGCGCTGGCCACGGTGGAAGATGCTCGCCGCCGTCGGCCTGGCGGTGCTCCTGGTGTTCGCTGGCCTCGGCGTCGGATACTGGGTCATTCAACGCAACTACTACGTCGCCGAATACGACGGCCGCGTTTCCATCGTCCGCGGGATCCAGGGCACCCTGCTGGGCATCCCGTTGCAGCAGCCCTATCTGGTGGGATGCCTCAACACCCGCAACGAGCTTTCCCTGGTCGGTTACCGGCAATCCGGTGCCCACACCAACTGCCAGGTGATGACGCTGCAAGATCTGCGCCGCCCGGGACAAGTCCAAGTTCAAACCGGACTACCCGGTGGCAGCCTGGACCAGGCCGAGTCGCAGCTTCGGCAGCTGTTGGCCGAATATCTATTGCCGATCTGTCCGGCGCCGCGCGCCACCTCTCCGCCCGGCTCACCGGGCACCCGCAGCGGAACACCAGAATCCGGCACCACAGCATCACCCGCACCACCAACCACCAGCTCCCCGAGCGCCAGCCCCGCACCGAGCACGAGCGCCAACGGCCCCGCGAATTCCGCACCGGCAGGTCCGACGACCACGTCGCAGCCAGTGACCACGCTTCCCGGGCCGCCACCTGAACCAGGCATCGATTGCCGTACGGTGGCATGACCACACAGCTTCAGCCGCCAGTCGCGGTCACACCCCCGTTGCCTACCCGGCGCAATGCCGAGTTGTTGCTACTCGGATTCGCCGCACTGATCACCGTCGCCGCGCTGCTCATAGTCGAAGCCAACCAAGCGCGCGATCTGCATTGGACTGCCATCAGCTACGGGCTGGTGTTTCTTGTCGTCTTCGGGTCGGCGCACGTGGCCATCAGGCGTTTTGCGCCCTATACCGATCCGCTGCTGCTGCCGATCGTGGCGCTGCTCAACGGTCTTGGCCTGGTGATGATTCACCGGTTGGATCTGGTCACCAATCAGCTCAGCGGCCGGCACCACCCCAGCGCGACCCAGCAGATGCTGTGGACCCTGATCGGCGTTGTGACCTTTTCTTTGGTGGTCACGTTCTTGAAAGACCATCGGCAGCTTGCGCGCTACGGCTACATATGCGGACTGGTCGGTTTGGTGTTGTTGGTGATCCCGGCCCTGCTGCCGGCGTCGCTGTCCGAGCAGAACGGCGCCAAGATCTGGATCCGCTTGCCCGGCTTCTCAATTCAGCCCGCCGAGTTCTCCAAGATTTTGTTGCTGATCTTCTTTTCCGCGGTGCTGATCGCCAAGCGCGGCCTGTTCACCAGCGTGGGCAAGCATTTCATGGGGTTGACGCTGCCCCGGCCTCGAGACCTCGCGCCCCTACTGGCAGCGTGGGTGATCTCGGTCGGGGTGATGGCCTTCGAAAAGGACCTTGGCACTTCGCTATTGCTCTACACGTCATTTCTGGTGGTGGTCTACCTCGCCACCCAACGCTTCAGTTGGGTGGGAATCGGCCTCGTGCTATTCGCCGCGGGAAGTGTTGTCGCGTATTACATTTTCGCCCACGTGCGGGTGCGAGTGCAGATGTGGTGGGACCCGTTCTCCGACCCCGACGGCAGCGGCTACCAAGTCGTCCAGTCGCTCTTCAGCTTTGCCACCGGCGGGATCTTCGGGACCGGCCTGGGCAACGGTCAGCCCGATACCGTGCCCGCCGCCTCGACCGATTTCATCA
Source organism: Mycobacterium sp. NGS56 (assembly GCF_059812425.1). Taxonomy (NCBI): domain Bacteria; kingdom Bacillati; phylum Actinomycetota; class Actinomycetes; order Mycobacteriales; family Mycobacteriaceae; genus Mycobacterium; species Mycobacterium sp. NGS56. Next base: position 26,168 of record NZ_JCALCQ010000021.1, on the reverse strand, counting down.
TCGCCGCGTTCGGCGAAGAGCTCGGATTGGTGGGCCTGGCCAGCATCTTGATGCTTTACACCATCGTCATCGTGCGGGGTCTGCGCACGGCGATCGCGACCCGCGACAGCTTCGGCAAGCTGCTGGCCGCGGGCCTGGCGTCGACGCTGGCCCTTCAGCTGTTCATCGTTGTCGGCGGGGTAACCCAGCTGATTCCGCTGACGGGGCTGACGACCCCGTGGATGTCCTACGGTGGCTCGTCCTTGCTGGCGAACTACGTGCTGCTGGCCATACTGGCGCGCATTTCGCACAGCGCCCGTCGTCCCCTGCGCACCCGGGCCCGCAAACCCTCGATCGCGGCGGCCAGCACCGAGGTGATCGAGAAAGTATGAACGCCTCTCTGCGCCGGATCTCGGTGACCGTGATGGCGTTGATCGTGCTGCTGTTGATCAACGCCACGATGACGCAGGTCTTCGCCGCGGACTCGCTGCGTGCCGACCCACGCAACCAGCGGGTTCTGCTCGACGAGTATTCACGTCAGCGCGGCCAGATTGTGGCGGGCGGCCAGCTGTTGGCTTATTCGGTTGCCACCGACAACCGCTATCGCTTTCTGCGCGTCTACCCCAACCCGGCGGAGTACGCGCCTGTGACCGGCTTTTATTCGTTGCGGTATTCCAGCACCGGTCTGGAACGTGCCGAGGACCCGCTGTTGAACGGTTCCGACGAGCGGCTGTTCGGCCGCCGGCTCGCGGACTTCTTCACCGGTCGCGACCCGCGCGGCGCCAATGTCGACACCACAATCAAGCCGCGGGTCCAGCGGGCCGCGTGGGACGCGATGCAACAGGACTGCGGCGGTCCGCCGTGCAAGGGCGCCGTCGTGGCCCTGGAACCGTCGACCGGCAAGATCTTGGCGATGGTGTCCTCGCCGTCCTATGACGCCAACCTGCTGTCGTCGCACGATCCCGAAGTCCAGGCGCAGGCGTGGCAGAAGTTGCGTGACGACCCCAACAATCCGCTGACCAACCGCGCGATTTCTGAGACATACCCGCCGGGGTCGACGTTCAAGGTGATCACGACGGCGGCCGCCCTGCAGGCCGGTGCCTCGGACACCCAGCAGCTGACCGCCGCCCCCTCGATCCCGCTGCCCAACAGCACCGCAACGTTGGAGAACTACGGTGGGGAGTCGTGTGGAAACGAGCCGACGGTGTCTTTGCGGCAGGCGTTCGCCCTGTCGTGCAACACCGCATTCGTCCAGCTCGGGATCCTCACCGGCTCCGATGCGCTGCGCAACATGGCGCGCTCGTTCGGGCTGGACAGCACGCCGAGCGTCATCCCGCTGCAGGTCGCAGAGTCGACCGTGGGGATCATTCCCGACGCCGCGGCGCTGGGGATGTCCAGCATCGGCCAAAAGGACGTCGCCCTGACGCCCTTGCAAAACGCCGAAATCGCCGCGACCATCGCGAACGATGGGGTGACGATGCAGCCGTACCTTGTCGACAGCCTCAAGGGGCCCGACCTGACGACGATCAGCACCACTGCACCCTATGAGCAGCGGCGCGCCGTGTCGCCGCAGGTCGCCGCTAAGCTGAGAGAGCTGATGGTCGGCGCCGAGAAGGTCGCACAACAGAAAGGGGCCATTCCCGGCGTGCAGATCGCATCGAAGACTGGTACCGCAGAGCATGGCAGCGATCCGCGGCACACACCGCCGCACGCCTGGTACATCGCTTTCGCACCCGCGCAGACCCCGAAGGTCGCCGTGGCGGTGTTGGTAGAGAATGGCGCCGACCGCCTGTCCGCGACGGGGGGTGCACTCGCGGCGCCGATCGGACGGGCCGTCATCCAGGCCGCGCTACAGGGAGGACCATGAGCCCGCGAGTTGGTGTGACGCTGTCCGGCAGATACCGTCTACAGCGCCTGATCGCCACCGGCGGCATGGGTCAGGTGTGGGAGGCGGTAGACAGCCGGCTGGGCCGGCGCGTCGCGGTCAAGGTGCTCAAGCAGGAGTTCTCTCAAGACCCCGAGTTCATCGAGCGGTTCCGTGCCGAAGCGCGTACCACCGCGATGCTCAACCACCCTGGCATCGCGGCCGTCCACGACTACGGTGAAAGCCAGCTGGACGGGGAGGGCCGGACTGCCTATCTGGTGATGGAGCTGGTCAACGGCGAGCCGCTGAACTCGGTTCTCAAGCGAACCGGCCGGCTGTCGCTGCGGCACGCACTGGACATGCTTGAGCAGACGGGTCGTGCGCTGCAGGTAGCGCACGCCGCCGGACTGGTGCACCGCGACGTCAAACCCGGCAACATCCTGATCACCCCGACTGGTCAGGTGAAGATCACCGACTTCGGTATCGCCAAGGCCGTCGACGCCGCGCCGGTGACCCAGACGGGGATGGTGATGGGCACGGCCCAATACATCGCACCCGAACAGGCCCTGGGTCACGACGCCACCCCGTCGAGCGATGTGTACTCGCTGGGGGTCGTTGGTTACGAGGTTGTATGTGGCAAGCGGCCGTTCACCGGTGATGGTGCCCTGACGGTGGCGATGAAGCACATCAAAGAACCGCCGCCGCCCCTGCCCGCAGAACTGCCGCCCAATGTGCGCGAACTCATCGAGATCACGCTGGTGAAGAACCCGGCGATGCGGTACCGCAGCGGTGGACCGTTCGCCGACGCGGTGGCGGCGGTGCGGGCCGGCCGTCGTCCGCCACGCCCGAGCCAGTCACCGCCGCCGGGCCGCGCATCGCCGGCAGCCATTCCGTCCAGTCCGACGACCCGCGCCGCCGCGGTGTCTCCCAGCCGAAGCTCCGCCGCACGCCGGTCGCGGCCGGCCACCGGCGGCCACCGCCCGCCCCCGGCCCGTCGTACCTTCTCCTCGGGTCAGCGCGCGTTGTTGTGGGCAGCCGGTGTGCTCGGAGCGCTGGCGATCATCATTGCGGTGCTGATCGTCATCAACTCGCGGGCGGATCAGCAGCAACAGCCACCGACGGTGACCGACACCGGGACACCGCCCGCCTCGGCGCCGCCGCCGAGCGCCACTCCGGGCAGTGCCGGAGCCCGACCCGAAATGCGGTTGAAATGGCCGGATGACGGGACAATAGGGATTTCCGGCTTTCGCACTGTGCCGGCTCGACACGGAACACCGCAATGACCACGCCGCAGCACCTGTCCGACCGCTATGAACTGGGCGAAATCCTCGGCTTCGGGGGGATGTCCGAGGTTCATCTGGCCCGCGACGTCCGTTTGCATCGCGATGTCGCGGTCAAGGTGCTGCGCGCGGATCTGGCCCGCGATCCCAGTTTCTACCTCCGCTTCCGGCGTGAGGCGCAAAATGCCGCCGCATTGAATCACCCGTCGATCGTCGCCGTCTATGACACTGGCGAGGCCGAGACTCCCACCGGGCCGCTGCCCTACATCGTCATGGAATACGTCGACGGCGTCACCCTGCGCGACATCGTGCACACGGACGGCCCCCTGCCACCGCGCCGAGCCATCGAGATCATCGCCGACGCGTGCCAGGCGCTGAACTTCAGCCACCAGAACGGCATCATCCATCGAGACGTCAAACCGGCCAACATCATGATCAGCACCACCAACGCGGTCAAGGTGATGGACTTCGGTATCGCCCGCGCGATCGCCGACAGCGGCAACAGCGTCACCCAGACCGCCGCGGTGATCGGAACCGCACAATATCTCTCCCCCGAGCAGGCTCGTGGTGATGCCGTCGATGCACGTTCCGATGTGTATTCATTGGGCTGCGTTCTGTACGAGATCCTCACGGGCGAACCACCTTTCACCGGTGACTCGCCAGTAGCCGTTGCCTACCAACATGTTCGGGAAGACCCGGTCCCCCCGTCCCAGCGGCACGAAGGCATCTCCGCCGACCTCGACGCGGTGGTGCTCAAGGCGCTGGCCAAGAATCCAGACAACCGTTATCAGACCGCGGCGGAAATGCGTGCCGATCTGATTCGGGTGCACAACGGCGAGAAACCGGAGGCACCCAAGGTACTCACGGACGCCGACCGGAGTTCGCTGCTGTCGTCCAACGCCGGTAGCTCCGGCCCGTCGCGTACCGACCCGCTGCCACGTCAGGTCCTCGCCGACGCCGGCGAGGACCGCAGCGTCGGTTCGGTCGGCCGCTGGATCGTCGCCGTGGCCGCGCTTGCGGTCCTGACGATCGTTGTCGTCATTGCCTTCAACACGTTCGGGGGTAGTGCCCGGGACGTGCAGGTGCCCGACGTGCGCGGGCAGGTGTCCGCCGATGCCATTGCGGCGCTGCAGAATCGTGGCTTCAAGACCCGCACCCTGCAGAAGCCGGATTCGGCGATCCCACCCGACCACGTCATCAGTACCGACCCGGGCGCCAACGCGTCGGTCAATGCAGGCGACGAGATCACCATCAACGTCTCCACCGGACCCGAACAGCGGGAGGTGCCCGACGTTTCCTCACTGAGCTACTCCGATGCGGTCAGCAAGCTGAAGGCCGCGGGCTTCAGTAAGTTCAAGCAGGCCAACTCCCCGTCGACCCCGGAACTGCTGGGCAAGGTGATCGGCACGAATCCACCGGCCAACCAGACGTCGGCGATCACAAACGTCGTCACCCTCATCGTCGGCTCTGGCCCAGAGACCAAGCAGGTTCCCGATGTCGCGGGCCAAACCGTCGACATCGCGCAGAAGAATCTGACGGTTTACGGCTTTAGCAAGGTCACCCAGGTGCAGGTGGACAGCACCCGACCGGCCGGTGAGGTGATCGGAACCAACCCATCCAAGGGACAGGTGGTTCCGGTGGACTCGGTGATCGAGCTGCAAGTGTCCAAGGGCAATCAGTTCGTCATGCCCGACCTGTCCGGCATGTTCTGGACCGACGCCGAACCACGGCTACGCGCGCTGGGCTGGACGGGAATCCTGGACAAGGGTGCCGACGTCGACGCCGGCGGCTCCCAATCCCATCGGGTGGTCTATCAGAATCCGCCGGCGGGCTCCGGGGTCAACCGGGACGGCATCATCACGCTGAAGTTCGGTCAGTAGCCGACGGCTCGGCCGGGAAGTACGGCCGCACGGCGGCGTGCACGTCATTCTCGAGGCGCCGCACCAACGTGTCGTTGCGCTCCCACCCGCAATCGGCGAGCCAGTTCGCCAGCATTCGATGGCCGCCCTCGGTCAGGATCGACTCGGGGTGGAACTGCACACCGTGAATCGGCAATTCGGTGTGCCGCACACCCATGATCACGCCGGTTTGGGTCTGAGCCGTGACCTCAAGCACCGGGGGCAGCGACTCGGGCAGGATCGTCAGCGAATGATAACGCGTCGCCGTGAATGGATCCGGAAGTCCTTGCAGCACACCGACATTAGTGTGGTGGACGCTGCTGGTTTTGCCGTGCAGCAGTTCTGGTGCGCGGTCAACGGTCGCACCGAACGCGACGCCGATGGCCTGATGCCCCAGGCAGACCCCGAGCAGCGGGGTCCGCGCGGCCGCACACGCCCGAACCATCGGGATCGACGCGCCCGCGCGCTCCGGGGTGCCCGGGCCCGGACTGAGCAGCACCCCGTCGAAGCGACCGGCGACTGCGGCCTCGTCGGAGAGCCGGGTGTCGTCATTGCGCCAGACCTCGGCGTCCATGCCCAGCTGCCCGAGGTACTGCACCAGGTTGAACACGAAGCTGTCGTAGTTGTCGACGACCAGGATCCGCACCGTGCCAGGTTACCGTCCCACGGCGATCGCGATCCTGGTCGGTATGCGTCAGTAGCCGATCGGGCCGCCGGGCTGGGCGGAATGCAGCCGATCCGGCTCGAAATGGCCCACCACCTCTACATCGGACTTGACTTCTTCTTGGTAGCCGAGGCCGAAGCGGACGACGTATTGCTTGTAGAGGACCACGAGGGGAGCGGCCGCGAGGGCGGCTTGCATGGCCGTTGCGTTGCCGATCGCGGTGATCGCATACGGCGGGCTGTAGGTCCGCCCGTTGAGCAGCAAGGTGTTACCGACGCAGCGCGGCACCGACGTCGCGATGAGCCGCTGATCTTGCATCTGGATCGCCTCGGCCCCGGCGCTCCACAACGCGTTGAGTACTGCCTCGATGTCTTGCTGATGGACCACCAGGTCGTCGGGGGACGCATCACGGGGGAAACGGCCATTGGCGTCGCGCTGCGCATCCGCAAGGGTGACCACCAAGCCCGGTCCGTGGACCGGGTTCATCCCCGCCTCGCCGGCGAGCTCGGTGGAGCGCCGCAGCATGGCCGCGAGCGCGGCATCCGACGACCGCCCGTGCGCGGCGTCGATCCTGCCCGCCAGCGCCTCACGCTGAGCATTCAGCCGGTTGACCGAAGACTGGGTCTCGCGGACCAGGTCCACCAGCCGCGGGGCATCACTGCGGCGGATTTCAGCGCCGCCGGAGACTCCGTGGGTGGCGGCGAGCAGCAGTCCGGCCAGCAGACACACGACCGGGACGCCAAAGCGCCACGGCGACCGGCGCGTCTGGATCATCGCCTCTCCATTTCCTGGTCACCGCCCTAGGTGAGTTAGTCTCGTAGCCAAGCTATGGGGTGCAGTTGCGGTGTTTATCGTTGCACCCCGTCCTGCTCACCGTGTCGTTGAGGTAATCCGCGAGGTAATCATGCCCAAGTCCAAGGTCCGCAAGAAGAACGACTTCGCCGTCGGCGCGGTCAGCCGCACCCCGGTGAAAGTCAAGGTCGGACCATCGAGCGTGTGGTTCGTCGCCCTGTTCATCGGTCTCATGCTGATCGGCCTGGTCTGGCTGATGGTGTTCCAGTTGGCCGCGGTCGGGAGTCAGGCGCCGACCGCGCTGAACTGGATGGCGCAGTTGGGCCCGTGGAACTATGCCATCGCGTTCGCTTTCATGATCACCGGGTTGTTGCTCACGATGCGCTGGCACTGATCAGGACGGTCGGCGTGATGAATTCATTTTTGGTCTGATTCGTTACTGCGTCAGCAACTTTCCGGTCACCCAATCACACGCGTGTGATTTATCCCCACTGTTGATAGCTGATGTGGATAACTGCATAGGCCGTGGTGGGAGGGGTTAACGAGAGCATGCAGCAAACACAATGGGAGCCGCACACGGCGGGAATCGCTGGTTGCGGAGCCGCAGGTGTTTTGATGGCTATCGCCGGTGTGACCGTGGTCACAGACCCGCCCGGGCGCATTTTCGCGGGTGTTGCCGCGGCAGGTCTGATCTTGTTTGCCGGCGTGTCGTGGCACGCGCGTCCCAAGCTGGCAATCACACCCGACGGCCTGCTCCTTCGCGGGTGGTTGAGAACGCAGTTATTGCAGCATTCCGACATCAAGATCATCCGCATCATCGAGTTCCGCCGCTACGGACGCAAGGTGCGGTTACTCGAGGTCGAGAAGGCCGACGGCAACCTGGTGCTGTTCTCCCGCTGGGACCTTGGGACAGATCCCGTGGAGGTGCTCGACGTCCTCACGGCAGCGGGCTACGCGGGCCGCCGGCAGGGCTGATCGACCCCCCGGCCTACGTCCTGGCTCAGGAAATGGTGATCGACTCGATGACCACCGGCTCGGTGGGGCGGTCGTTACCATCGGTGCCCGTCGTCGAGATCGCGTCGACGACCTTCTGCGACTCGGGGTCGGTCACTTCACCGAAGATCGTGTGGCGCCGGTTCAGGTGCGGGGTTTGGCCCACCGTGATGAAGAACTGAGAGCCGTTGGTGCCCGGGCCCGCGTTCGCCATCGCCAGCAGGTAGGGCTTGTCGAATTGCAGTTCGGGGTGGAACTCGTCGGCGAACTTGTACCCGGGGCCGCCGCGGCCGGTTCCCGTCGGGTCGCCGCCCTGGATCATGAAGCCCCGGATAACCCGGTGAAAGACCGCGCCGTCGTAGAAGGGGCCCGAGGAACCTCCCGATGCATTCTGCGTCGAGTACTCCTTGGTCCCCTGCGCCAGGCCGACGAAGTTGGCGACGGTCTTGGGCGCGTGGTTTCCGAAGAGGGCGACCTTGATGTCGCCGCGGTTGGTGTGGAGCGTGGCGGTAGCAGTCTGAAAGGGGCTGTTGGTCACGGCATGAGAGTCTGCCACTACGGGTGGGAGTCGCCGCACGCGGTGTCACCCAAGGCGAACCGCCGCGGACACCGCGGCGCGCGCATACGACACGCACGTCCCTATGCTGGGGAGTCTGTTCGGATACCGGAGTTTCCTGAGCCGGCTTCAGGGCGGGCTCTATGAGCGGGACAGAAAGGCGACCGATGAGGGCGAAGATGGATTCCCGGCTGACCCCGCGGCAGCGACTGACCCGCGGCCTGACCTATTCGGCGCAGGGACCGCTGGACGTCACCCGGGGAGTTGCCGGCCTGAGTGTTCAGTCCGCGCAGTCGACCGCCTCGCAGCTGCGTCGGCGATACCAAGAGGGGCGGCTGGCCCGTGACCTCGCCGCGGCCCAGGAAACGTTGGCCCAGGAGCTGGCCGCCGCGCAGGAAGTGGTCACCAGTCTGCCCCAAGCGCTGCAGGATGCGCGACGCGCGCAGCGTCGCGGCAAGCGCCCGTTGATCTTTGCGGGGGTAGCCGTCGCCGTCCTCGTCGGGGGCGCGGCCGCGTTCAGCATCGTCCGGCGCTCGGTGCGGGCCAAGCCTCAGGACCCGCAGTCACGGCCGCCCAGCGTCGACGTGCAGCCGCGTCCCTGAGGTCACCGCACGACCAGCCGCAACCGTTCGCGGCGCCGGACCAGAATGCTCGGCAGCCATTGTCCGATGTCCGCGGCGTCGATCCAGGTAGTGCGCTCGAGCAGCATGCGTAACACGATGGTGGCTTCCAACCGGGCCAATGCGGCGCCGACGCAGAAATGCACGCCCTTGCCGAAGCTCACGTGGCTCTTGGCGGCGGTGCGGTCGAGCCGAAATTCGTTTGGAGTTTCGAAGTGCACCGGGTCGCGGTTGGCGGCTCCCCACATCAGCAGCAGGTGGGAGTTGGCCGGCACCTTTACCCCGCCTAGCGTGGTATCGCGCCACACGTGACGGTAATGACCGCGAAACGGCGGCTCGAAGCGCAACGTCTCTTCGATGAAAGTGCTTAGTAATTCCGGGTTCTCGCGAAGCCGCTGTTGGATCACGGGGCGATCGGTGAGGATCCATGCCGCGCTGCCCAGCAGCGATGCGGTCGATTCGCCGGCCGCGCTGAAGAGCGTGAGCATGATGCCCAGCGCCGGCACCTGCTCGAGCTCACCCGATGCGTAACGTGCCGCCAGGTCGCCTATGAGCCCGGAATTTGGCTTGCCGCTGGCCTTTTCGAAATGCTCCAACACATAGGCGGACAGCTCCATCGCGGCTAGTCCGGCCTGCTCGATCTGCTCGGGAGTGACGATTCCGTCGAGGAGTGTGGTGGTCGAGTAGCTGAGCCGAATGAGTTCGTCGACATCGCCGGCGGGAAGACCCAGCAGCTTGCAGACCACCATCATCGGCAGCCGATTGGCGATGCTGCCCATCCATTCGATCTGGCCGTCGCGCAGGTTCTGGTCCCAAAGATGGTCGGCGGTTCGGGCCGCGAATTCCTCGATGATCCGCACTCGTCTGGCCGACAAATGCGGCAGCAGTATCTTGCGGTGTTGCGCGTGCGCGGGGTCGTCGGCGGTGGCCAGCGCGTGCATCGGGGCTCCGGGCGGCCCCATGTCGAGCGGCGTGACCGCGCCGTCCTGGTGAAGGACCATCGTCGCCGTGAGGTTCGACGAGAAGTCCTCGACCCGCTCCACGGCCTCCTGCACCGAATCCCAGCCACACACGGCGTAGAAGACGGAGTCGCCGATCCGGTGCACGGGTGCCTCGGCGCGCATCCGGTCATACAGCGGGTAGGGATCCTGTATCGCCTCGCTGCCGAAGAACCGGGTCGCGCTGTCCAAGACCGCCATGTGCTTCAGGCTCGGTGTAGCTCACCGCTGGGTCAATGGAACGGGGGAAAGTTGAGGACCGGTCGTGATCCGGCGTGATCGCAGGTGACCACGTGAACCCTGCACGAGCAGGCCGTTCTCGTGAGAGAAGATGCCAGAATTTCTCATGCTGCGAGAAGCGTTTCCGTGCTCCGCAATATGGGGGAGCATGGGTGGATGCCACGTGACGACTGGCTGGTGGGCCGCGACCGCCGTAGTGAAGCCACCGAACGGATCTATGCCGCGGCCGCAGACATCATCGCTCGCCAGGGCTATGAGGGGTTCACGATCGAAGCCTTGGCGGCCCGGGTTCACTGCTCACCCGCGACGATCTATCGGCATGCCGGCGGTAAGTCGACTATCCGCGATGCGGTCATCGGGATTCAAGCGGCTCGCATTGTTGACACCACGAGGGAAGCCATCAAGGATCTCGTCGGCCCGGAGCGCGTGGTGACCGCCACCATCATGGCGCTTCAACGCCTGCGCTCCGATCCACTGGCCCAACTCATGCGGTCGATCCATGCCGCTCCGGTCAGCGACTGGGTCATCAGTTCGCCGACCGTGACGGACCTGGCCGCCGAGATGCTGGGGCCCGGCAACGATGATCCGCTGGCCGCGCAGTGGCTGATCCGGGTCTTCCTGGCGCTGTGGGGGTGGCCGCTGAAAGACCCTGCCGCCGAACGCGCCCTGGTGGAGCGCTTTCTCGGCTCGTCCTACACGAGGCCAGGTTAGACTCGCACGGTCGAGCCGCGGCTCCTACGGCATCTCCTTGGCCCATGCGATATGTCCTTCGAAGCCAAGCGTTCTCGCCAGGTCACGGTAACGATCCCTGAAGTGCGTGTAAGCCTCGGCATCATCATGAGCTCGCGCCAGTAACGCCCGCATCCGCTGCAGCCATGTCTCACGCATCGCCAGGTGGTCATCGGCTGGCTCGGACGCCAACCGTTCGATCGCTGCCTCGGCTTCGGTGACGTCGCTCTCAGTCCCGCGTTCGAGCAGTGTCTCGACCAAGACGCCCGTCGTCAAAACTCCCCACGAAAGCGCTTGTCCCCCAAGCATGAGATGGTCGACCGCGGCGCGCATCAGCGGTATCGCCCGGTCACGATCGCCGCGGCGCGCCTGCTCACGGGCCACGTACACGTCGAGCATCGGTAGATCGCACAAGAAGTGCCCCCCGCGCCGGAACACTTCGCGGACCTCAGCCAGCAACTGTCGTCCGCGATCACGCTCGTCGTCCGTGTGGCGATGCACCAGCGCAAGCCCGAGGGTCAGCCAGGCGACCCCCAATTGGAGGTTGTCGCCGGATGGTTGGGCGATCACCAGCGCATCCTCGATCTCTCCCACCGCGGCCTCGTCGGGCACAAGCGCGCCGGCCGGTATACCCGTGGTGTACACGTAGCTGACAACCGTGACGTAGGACAGGGAGTCGGCGCCGTGCGCCATGACCACGCCGCGCTGCAGGTCGTCTCGCCATCCGGGCCGACCCAGGGCCCATCGGGCGGTGCCACGCTGGGCGAATGCGAGCGCCAGGGGAGACCCGAAGAGGAAGTTGCCCTTTGTGGGGTCACCGTCAGCCAGGTCGATGACCCTCTGCGACAGGCGATGCATCTCGGCCCACTCGCCGGTCCCGATCTTGGCGCGGATCGCGGTGAAGGACAGCCCTACCGTCAAAGTCGGGTCGCCGATGGATTCGATGAGGGCGATGGCCTCGGAAGCCAGCCGCGACGCCTCACGCACCCTGTCCTGGAACGTGTGATCCACGACCAGCCCCGCCATTGCGATCGCCAGCGACGGCTTGTCTCCTGCGGCGTTGCACAACTGACGCAACTCGTCGAAACGGTCCGCGACGTCGCTCACATGCAACCGCCAGGCGATCCCGCACAACATGGTGCGAGGAGCAATGCACATGGCTACCAGGTCTGGGTCATCGGCGCTCAACGCGTCGGCTATCCGGGTTGCGTTTTCCCAACTCAGCCGCGCCGCAGCGATGTCGCGGTACGTCGCCCATGTTGCCGCCCGCATGTGCCAGCCATAGGCACCCCGCAAATCACCCGCGGCTTCGAGATGTTCGGCGATCAACGCCGCGTTCTGGTCGGCGGATTCCGGCTCACCCGCCTCGATGGCATCGGCCAGCCGCCGGTGCATCTTTGCACGATCGGACCGCAGTTGGGATTCGTAGGCCACGCTGCGGATCAGCGAGTGGCGGAAGGCGAACTCGGCGCTGGGCGTAAAACGAACCTGGTCGATCAGCGCGGCCGCGACGAGCGTGTCGAGGACAGGTGTATTGCCCACCGCCGCGAGTAACTCGGGTGTGAACCGCGAGCCGATCACCGCCGCGGCGTTCAGCGTCTGCTTGGCATCAGGTTCCAGGCGGTCGATGCGCGCGGCGATGGTGGCCTGCAGCGTCGCAGGCACTGAGACCTCGGCCAGATCCGTGCCACAGGTGAAGCCGCCGCGGTCACCCTCGAGCACACCGCGCTCGGCGAGCTCGCGCACCATCTCCTGCGCGAAGAACGGGTTCCCGCCTGCCCGTTCGGCAACGAGCGTTTTGATCCCGGCGACCGACGGATCGGGGCCCAACAATTCGTCGAGTAGCACCGCGGTTTCCGATTCGCTCAGGGGGGAGAGCGAAATCGTCTGCGCTCCGGGCACACTCGCGAGTAGGCCGGTGTATTCGGGGCGGTAGGTGATCACCACCATCGAAGGCGTCCGGGGGATGACGGCAAGGAAGTCGGCCACCAGCGACTCGCTGACCTCATCGATCCAGTGCGCGTCCTCGATCACGTAGAGGACCGGTTCGGTGCGGGCCAGCGACATCGAGTTGATCAGTGCGGTCAACCGCCGTCGCCGCGCGTCGGGGTGGATCGTCGGAGGGGGTGTGTCGGGGTCTCGAATGCCCATCAGGTCATAGAGCAGCAGCACATCCTCATCGGGCACGTCGGGGATCCTGGCGCGCACCTGCGCCCGGGCCGCCTCGTCGTCGAGTTCGGTTATTCCCAGTCCTGCACGCAGCAGCGCCGCCGCCGCGACAAAGGGGACGTCGTTGGTGTGTGACTCGCAAAAGGCTGAAACCACCTCGACGCCTTTACGTTTCGCCAACATGACGGCCTCATCGGCGAGTCGCGTTTTGCCGATGCCCGCCGGACCGACAACACAGACCACACATCCGCGTCCGCTTTTCGATCGATCCAGGAGGCCGGCGATCGTTGTCACCTCCAGCTCTCGTCCGACCAGTGCGCCTTGCAAGGACCGGCTTCGTTGCGGCCCGCCGGTCAGGCTGAGTAGACGACGGGCCAGGACCGGAACGGCGCTCCCCTTGACGTGCACCTGCTCGGCATCGGCCAACACGGCGGCCTGCGCGACGAGCCGGGCGGTGGATTCGCTGAGCATCACTCCACCGGGCGGCGCCACGGATTCCATCCGTTGCGCCATCCCGACCTGCTCGCCAATGGCGGTGTAACCGAACGCTTTCGAACCGATTTCGCCCGCGATCACCTGACCGGAGTTCAGCCCCACGCGCAGTTGAAGCTCCACACCGTCACGCTCGCGGACGTCGACGGCAAGCCGCTTGATCTCCTCCTGAAGGCCCAGGGCCGCTAGACAGGCGCGAAGGGCATGATCCTCCATCGCCACCGGCGCGCCGAACACCGCCATGATCCCGTCGCCGGTGAACTTGTCCACCGTCCCCCCGTAACGGTGGACCACCTTGGTGCAGCGGTGCACCAGATCGCCCATGATTTCGCGCAACCGCTCGGCCCCGACGGCCGCGGCGATGTCCATGGAACGCACGACGTCGGCGAACAGCACCGACACTTGCTTGTACTCCGCATGTGCGGCGGGTTCGCCGACCGGCGCGCCGCACCCGTGGCAGAACCGCGCATCCTCGAGGAGTTCGGTGCCGCATGCTTGGCACGCCGCTACGGCCGTCATCCGACCCTCCGCCATCCTTGCCCCCAGCGTTTGCTGGCTCCTCAAAGGATAGGCCGTCGGACACTGCAGGAGGGAGTGTTAACCGCTCACCCGGATGCGCGCAGCACAAATTCTGGTGGCGTGCGTCTCAATCCTTGGCAAAGCAAAACAGCCGATAGGAGGCCTCGCCGTTGCCGAGCCGGCGGTAGATCAACGAGCCTGGCCCACCCGCGTAGTCGTTGGCTATGCCGCGCAACGGCGCGATATTCGGTAGCCGGCGAGTGATTTGGTCGACGAACCGATTCTTCTCCAGCCCACGCATGACCTCCGCGTTGATGACGCGTTCCGATAACAGCCGCATTGGGATGTTAGCCAGGTCGGCCTCCCAGGCGGGGATTTCGTCGGCGTAGCGGATATCGGCGTACAGGAACCGGCCGCCCGGGCGGAGCACGCGTTCCACCTCGGCGAAGAACCTGGGAACGTTCTGGTAGTTGATCGCGGCTTCGACATTGACCACTGCGTCGAATGATCGATCGGCGAACGGCAGGCTTTCTGCGTTGCCCTGCACGAATTTCAGGCCCGGCAACGTGTGCCTTTTGCGGCAGAACTCGATGCCGACCGTGTTCAGATCCAGGCCCGTGTAGGAAGCCGGGCGCAGAGTCCGCACCAAATACGAAGCGCCGCCGCCGTGGCCGCAGCTCACCTCCAGCACGTCCTTGCCTGCGAGGTCCGCCTGTGTGGCCGTGCGGTGGTAGAGCTGGATGGGGTACCGATCGGCCTCATCGCCCGCCGTCAGCGGCAAGGACATCGGCGGGTCCTCTTCGTAGCCGTAATTCAGGAACAATACGTCGTCCCGCATGAGCAGCCAGCTAAGTAATCGGTAACCGTATTTGAAGCGCAAATTCAGAACTCTCAGCGTGACTGGGTTGCGATTCAACCGGTCGATGATGCTTTCGATCGGCGTACGTTGCAGCGGCCCACCGTCTTTGCTGCAAAACCGGCGTGGTGATAACGGCCGAGGTAACCTGACGCCCATGCTCAAGTCTCCCATTCCGGCCCTGCTGCGCGAACGCGCCAGTCTGCAGCCGAATCGGACGGCGTTCACGTTTATGAATTACGAACTGGACCGAACCGGCGTTGAGGAAAGTCTGACATGGTCACAGCTGCATCGACGAGTGCTGAACCTGGCACACGAGCTACGGCTTCATGGGTCGACCGGTGACCGTGCCCTGATATTGGCACCTCAGGGACTCGACTACGTCACCGCGTTTCTCGGCGCAATACAGGCCGGCTTCATCGCGGTTCCGTTAGGTGCCGCCAGCGACGAACGTGTCAGCTCGGTGCTGCGCGACGCATCTCCCTCTGCCGTCCTCACGACATCCTCGATCGCAGGCGATTGTGCCGGCTATCTCGGGTCCACGCCGGGCGAAGCCGCTCCATCGCTTATCGAAGTCGACCTGTTGGATCTCGACTCGAAAAAGGTGCCCGCTGCGAGTGTCGAGAGTTCAACGGACACGGTGTATTTGCAGTACACCTCGGGATCGACCCGAACCCCCGCCGGGGTCATGATCTCGCACAAGAACATCCTGGCCAATTTCGAGCACATGAATGCCGGTTTCTTCGGCGACCACGGCGGAGTTGCCCCACCGGACAGCACGATGGTGTCCTGGCTGCCGCTCTACCACGACATGGGTTTGCAGTTAGGGATCATCTTTTCGGTTCTTTCGGGATTTCGCAGTGTGCTCGCGAGTCCGGTTTCCTTTCTGCAGCGCCCAGCCCGATGGATGCAATTGCTGGCACACAACGGTCGCGCACATTCGGCAGCACCTAACTTTGCCTTCGAATTGGCGGCACGAAAGACCTCGGATGACGATCTCGTGGGGCTCGATTTTAAAGACGTGTCTTGCATCTTCAACGGTGGCGAGCGGGTACAGCCCGCGACACTGCAGCGTTTCGCCGAGCGGTTCGCCCGGTTTAACCTTCAGCCCAAGGTGTTACGGCCGTCGTATGGATTGGCGGAAGCGACGTTGTACGTCTCGACCCGCGAGGCGGGTCAACCACCGCAGATCGCTCATTTCGATTCCGGAGAGCTCACCGCTGGCCAGGCGAAGCGTCACGCGGACAAAGGGGGCACAGCGCTCGTCAGTTACGGTGCGCCGCGCTCACCGATGGTGCGCATCGTTGATCCCGAAACCCGTGTTGAATGTCCTGCGGGAACGACCGGTGAGATCTGGGTGCACGGGGGCAACGTCGCTAGCGGATATTGGCAGAAGGCGAGCGAGACCGAGCACACGTTCGGCGCAACACTTGTCGCGCCGTCCCCCGGCACGCCTGAAGCCCCTTGGTTGAGGACCGGGGACTTGGGATTCATGTCCGAAGGGGAGCTGTTCATCATCGGCCGTATCAAGGATCTTTTGATCGTGTACGGGCGCAACCACTCTCCAGACGACCTCGAGGGAACGATCCAGAGCGTCGCGCCGGGGCGGTGCGCGGCGATCGCGGTGCCGGACAAGGGAACCGAAAAGCTCGTAGCCATCATCGAGCTCAAAAACCGGGTCAGGTGCGCGGACGGAACCGACGATGGATTCGACGCCGTCAAACGTAAGGTCACCTCTGCGATTTCCGACGCCCACGGGGTGAGCGTCGCGGATCTGGTTGTAGTAGCGCCGGGTTCGATTCCCATCACCACCAGCGGCAAGGTCAGAAGAGCGGCCTGCGTCGAGCGGTATCGCCAGAATCAGTTCGCCCGCTTGGACGCCTAGTGGCAGGGCCATGGGTGATCGCAAAGTTCACCTACAGGTGCCGGTACTCGTCGCGGGAGAACGGGCCAAGATTCCCGAGCAAACGTGCCGGATGGCATTTACCGCCTGGTCGGCGTTACCTGTCAATCGCCGATGAGAAATATCGTGTCGAGATCGTCTGTCCGAGTTTGCTTTTCAACACTGCCCTTGCTCCCGATCGCGGGGTCGATGGCCTGGATGGCATCGGCTCATCCGCGGACACCATCTCTAAGGGGCGCGCGCCGGTCGCAGTGCCCACTTCGCATGCACCGGACGACATCGGGGTGCCGTGAACCTGTCGAACATGCTGCGAACGGAGACCGAACGCACCTTGGCCGTCATTCGATACCGGCTGCGCCGCGACGCTTTGCAATTCCTTTGCGAAAGCCACCTAGAGCTTCCACCGCAACCTCCATCCGGGCGGCGCACCCTCGTTCTGTTCGCACATTTCGACGTCCAAGGCATCGTCGATCCTCACGTCACCTATTACCTGCAGGGGCTGTACCGACTCGGTGCGACGATTGTCTTCGTCTCCGCCTCGCCCATACTCTCGGCGGAATCGGCCGCTCCCATCCGCCCCTACTGTGCGGGCATTTACACCCGCCGCACGCTCGCTTTCGACTTCGGCTCGTGGCACCTCGCGTGGTGCATCCTCAGGCAGCGCGGCTGGTCACTCGATCAGTTCGACCGCTTCGTCATCGCCAACGACAGCGTCTTCGGTCCGCTCTTTCCTCTGGAAGAGATGTGGAGCTCCTTTCATGGCGCTGACATGTACGGCGCCATCGAAAACACTCAGATGTTTTCCCACCTTCAGTCCTTTTTTCTGGCCTGGGACCTCAATTCGCGCACCCGCCCTTTCCTCAACGACCTATGGGACGAATTCCGATACACCGCCCACAAAAACACCCTGATCTGGCGTTACGAGGTCGGCCTATCCCGGCGGGCGCGCAAAGCAGGGCTCAGCGTCCAACCGTTCGTCTCGGCCGCCGCCATCAGAACCGCCGGCGGTCTCTCGTCGCATCCGTGGGACAACAACCGCTCCGGGCGAAACAACGGCACCCTCTACTTTTGGGAGGGCCTCATCAGGGACTTCCGATTTCCTTTCCTCAAGGCGGCCGTGGTGCGCGACAAACGCCGACACGAGTCCATGACGCACCTGCGCGACGTCATCGAGCAGCACACCCCCTATCCCTACCAATTGATCCAATCGAACGTCGAAAGGCTCAGCCGCAGAGGCTATGCCCTGCCCTAGGCCGGGCTCAGATGTTGCCTAGGCCAGCCGTCAGCAGTAGAACCCCTGCCACTGCGGGGACGGCGATGAGAATCCGCCGACGGTGAGCTAGCGCAAGCCTTTGCAGCTGCAACACCGCCGCCTGGGTTCTTGCCGGCATGACCAGATAGCAGACGAGCGGGAGTTCAACGAGGACGAGCACCACGACCGTGAACAGCACGACCGCGCCGAACTGCGTGCCGATCGCGGCTCCCGATGAGGCGATGACGATGAGGACGAACAGATAGTCGATGGGCGGAATTGTCGACACCAAACCAATCCCGAACGCGAGCCACGGGTTGCCGCCTTGCAACGCCCGGCCGGCGCGCGCCCTTATCCGTGCGAGTCCGGTTGACGCGAGTGGTTGGCGATCCGGGCCGGACGGGAAGCCGGCGTACGTCGGCACTTCGACATCCGGCCGTGCCCGAAACCTCGCCGACAGCAGTGCCGCTATCAGCAGCGCGAGGACGCCGACCGCGATTTGGAAATACCCGCCCGTGAATCGGGAGACCGCGGACCTGATGCCTTCCAGCGGTACGGCATCGCGCATCACCAGCATCAGGCCCAAGACCACGATTCCCGGGGCGGTGCCGGCCGCCAGGCCGCCCAGCCAGTATGCGACCAGGTTGTGCTTAGGCCGTACGCGCGACATCAACGCCGCAACGACGACCAGGCGCGTCGGGTCGGTTGCGATCCATAGCGCCAGTGCCAGCACCGTCGCCCACATCAGGCAGCCCGCTTCCGGTGAATGGCGCCTTCGATGAGATCGGCCGCCGCGCTGACGCTTTCGGCGGGATCGGTCATTCGGGCGGCGATTTCGCCGGCACGGGCGACGTAACGCGGTGCGCGAATACGGCGTAGGTGTGCGATCAGTGAGTTTCGGGTGATGGTTGACAAACGTTGAGCATGACCGACTTTCATCCGGGTAACCTGCGCCGCCCATATCGGCTGATCGGCTACGTCCCAAAGGATCAACATCGGGATTCCGGCGCGCAGGGCCGCGGCCGTGGTGCCCGCACCACCGTGATGGACGGCTGCGCGACATCGCGGAAGGATGGCGGCATAGTTCACGGGGCCGACCAGTTTCACGTCGTCGCAATGTCGGATGCAGGTGGAAATACCCGCGTCGCAATAGATCAGGGCACGTTCGCCTAGCTCCGCACATGCCGCGATGATCATGGAGATCGTGTCGGCGGGGGAGTGGACGGGTGTGCTGCCGAAGCCGAAGTAGATGGGCGGCGTTTTGGTGCCGATCCAGCTCGCGGCCTCGTCGTCGGAATCCGTCGGCAACTGCAGTGTCAGTGCGCCGACGAAGGGCCGCCGGCCGTTCCATTCGGCTGCCAGGTTGGGAAAGCAAGCCTCGTCGTAGGCCTGAATTTCAAGCGATCCACGTTCCGCCATTCGCTTCGCGGCGGGAGCTGAGGTCCGTCGTAGGCCGAGTTCACGTCGTTGCGCGTCGTCGGCGTCCTTGGTGATGCGCCAATACATCCACCATGCCGCCCTCAATGTGGAGCGCACCAGCGGTGTCGGCGACGGTATCAAAGGCAGTGCGAGCTGGCCATTGACGCAGATCGGCATGTGGTGGATCGCCACCAGCGGAATGTCGTAGTACTCAGCGACGTTGGCGACGACGCCGTGGTACGTCTGGCCGGTCACGAGCAGGTCGGCCCCGTCCGCCAGGGAAGCCAACGTCCGGCTCATCTGGGCCCAACCGGCAACGAAAAGGGCTCTGCCTGAGTGGACGAAGTTGATGGGGTTCTGCGGCTTGAAGGCGTGGTGCACGAAGTCAGCGACCGCGCTCACCTGCTCCTGCGAATCCGGCCCGTAAGCGACCGCGTTCAGGCCGACCGACTCCACGAAGCGAACCAGGTTGGGCGGAGCCGCGATGCGCACTTCATGCCCTCTGTGCAGTAGCTCCAAACCGACTGCGGCGCAGGGTTCGACGTCACCGCGAGTCCCATGGGCGGCCAACACGATTTTCATCGGCGGGCCCCGACCTTTCGTCGGTATTTCGCGCCGATATTCATCAGGACACCTGAACCGCTGCGCCGGTGTAACGCCCGTCAGCGACACGCTTCAACACGGACTTCATCGCACTCACGTAACGGATCACGGAGTCCTTGGCGATTGCGTTTTTCGGCAGGTTCACCCACATCGACACCTCGTCGAAAAGGCGGATCACCGAGAAGTAGAGGTGTGCAGGGTCTCTGGGGTCGCAGTAGATGCTTACATTCGCGTCTTTCATGTGAGAGGTGACGGTGGCCGAGAAGGGAGGAAGGCCCGCATCCATGTAGTTGACCATCGTGCAGTTCGGACCCCATGCCCGAAGCCAGGGAGCCAACTTCAAGATTTCGTTGAACGACACGTCGGCGAGGCCCATATTCGAATCGAAGGAAGTCTGCGCGGCTCGGGCGGTCTCTTCGAATGACGATGGGTTCACCGGCACAGTGAAGGGAACCACGCCGGTGAACCAGCCCATCGTCGAAAATTCCGCAAGCGACCTGCGCTTGTCGGTCGGCGCAAGGCCATAATATGTTGTCGCGCCCGTCAACTCATGTTGCGCGAGGGCTATACAGGCAAACAGGCCGCCGCTGACCCGTGCGCCCGCCGCGATGCACCGGGATTCGAATTCGGCCGTCTGTCCCTGATCCATCAGCCGATCGACCAGCACGTCGCCGCCCGCGGCCTGCGACAGATCGCCAAGCGGCAATGGGAAGTCCGGCAGTGTTCCGCCGTTGTTCTCAGCGAATTCGATCCATTTGCGAACCTCGACGGAATCCAAGGTCAAAGATGCGACGTGCTGCTGTTCGCGCACGCAGAAGTCGTCATGACTGGCCGGCGGCGGGGCCTGACCCAGCGCACGGCCAGCCACTAAAAGGCGATAGTTCATCACGATTTCGGTGTATAAGCCCGCGATAATCGTCGGGTCGCAGTGGAGGTGATCGACGATCGCAAAGATAGTGAAGTGGTCGTTGCGCTGAATAATGCCGAACCTGAAGCAATCCCACTGTAACGGGTCCGGAGTGGACAGCACATACTGGTGCCACTCGGGCGGCGTCATACTGTCCTGCCGGGTCAGGACGAACTCGATGTCGGCGGGGTCGACGATGGTATGCCGAACAATGCTATCCGCATCGTCATACTCGAACCAGCTGTGATATGTCTTGTGCCGACGAAGGTGTGAGTTGATGACGTAACTCATGGCTCGCACATCACATCGGCCGGGTTCGTCCCCGGAGCCGATCACCAGCCGCGCATAGTCGAGACCGCGGGCCGCGTAGCGGGAGAAGCCGCGAAGATGCGCGTCTTGCATCGCGCTGAGCGGTACAGCACTTATGGGAGCTTGTCGAGCTTTCGCCAGCGAGGCGGGCGATGGCTGCCAAGACACAATTGTGCCCGCCTCGGGCGCCCAGTCATAAACCGTTCCCACGAACAGCCCGCGCGACGGTCCTGCACCTATTAACACCATCCCTCCCTCAGTCCACTTGCGGCTCGGCCGACGATTCGCGGTCCTGGTCTACCGCCATAACGCCGAGACCACTTGCCGGAGCCAGCCTTTCGCATAGCAGTCCGGCCAGTCCCCGAATGGTGGTGATGTCGTTGGTGGTGACGCGTATCCCTGTCTCGGCCTCGATGCGGGTCCGCAGCTCGAGGTTGCCCATCGAGTCGAGTCCATATTCGGAGAGCGGATGATCAGGATCGATGGTACGGCGCAGAATCAGGCTGACCGCATCGGAGATCATCCGACGCAGGCGAACGGGCCACTCCTGCGAGGGCAGCGCGTACAACTCGTTCAACAATTCGCCCGCATCCCAGGCGCTTTCGTCGTTGGAACGGAACAGTTCAGCGAACCGGCCACGTTGCGCATACGCCGCGAACCACGGCGTCCCCGTCAAGGTTGCATATCCGGAGTACGGGCGGTCGTGGCGCAGCAGAGCCTGGAATGCGTAGGCACCCTGGTCCGCAGTGAAAGCGGTGTCACGCCAGTGCGCGATCGCGGTGCCTTCGCCATCGCGGCCGGGCGTAGTTTCTTCGCCGGCCTCGGCTCGGACTTCGGCGGCGCGGCCCACCTCGGACCACAACGCCCATCCGATCGCCGTGGCGGGTAAGCCCTGAGTTCGCCGCCAGCGCGCGAAAGCGTCCAGCCAGCCGTTGGCGGCGGCGTACGCCCCCTGCCCCGGCGAGCCCAGCAGACCCACGGCTGAGGAGAACAAACAGAACCAATCCAGGGGAATAGCGGCCGTGGCCCGGTGTAAATTCCACGCGCCGTGAACCTTTGGAGCCCAATTGCGGTCAATGAGCTCGTCGGTCATATTGGCCAGCATCGCGTTTTCGAAGACCGCGGCGGCGTGCAGCACCCCGCGTAACGGAAGCCCGGTGGCGGTCGCGGCGCTCACCAATCGCGGGGCCGTGTCGACTTCGGTGATGTCGCCGCATTCCACCGCGATGTCGGTGCCCATCGCCCGAATGAGCTCGATCGTTTCCAGCGCCTTGGGGCTGGGCTCAGAACGCGAGCTGAGCACGATGCGGCCACAACCGCCTTCGGCCATTTTCTCGGCGAGAAAAAGTCCTATGCCACCCAGGCCTCCGGTGACGATGTAGGAGCCATCATGCCGGAAGGGCCTGGCCTGCTCGGGTGGTACCACGACGCTGGTGTGTCCGAACTGGGGCACGTCGAGTACCACCTTGCCCGCCCGCTCTGCCGCGTCCATCGCGCGCACGGCGATGGCGGCATCGCCGAGCGGATAGTGAGTGATCTCCGGCAACGGCAGCGCACCGTCTGCGACGAGCCGATACACCGTGCTCAGCAGGTCGCCGACTCGCTGTGGATGACTCTGCGACATCAGCGCCAGGTCGACGTAGTGGAACGTGAGATTGCGATGGAACGGAAAGAGGCCAAGCCGGCTATTGGCGTACACGTCGTGCTTACCGATCTCGACGAATCGTCCACCGATGGACAGCACTTCGAGTCCGGCGCGCTGTGCCGCGCCGGATAGCGAGTTGAGCACAATGTCGACTCCGCGTCCGTCGGTTTTGCGGCGGATCTGCTCGGCGAAGTCGGTGCTTCGCGAGTCGTAGATGTGCTTGACACCCAACTCGCACAACAGTTTGCGGCGCTCCGCGCTGCCTGCGGTGGCGAAGATTTCGGCTCCTGCGGCGCGCGCGATCCCGATCGCCGCCCGCCCCACGCTGCCAGTGGCGGAGTGAATCAACACGCGGTCGCCGGAGGCGATCCTGGCCTGATCGTGCAGGCCGTACCACGCGATGGCATGCGGGGTACTCACCGCTGCCGCCTGGTCCTCCGTCAGCTCATCCGGCAACGTCACGGCCAGGCGCGCGTCACATGTGACGAACGTGGCCCAGCAACCATTTGTGGAGAAACCGCCGACGCGGTCTCCCACACGATGAGTTGTCACGCCGGGTCCGACCGCGGTGACCACGCCGGCGAAATCCATGCCGAGCCGGGGTGCATCGCCGTCGATGCGGGGATACCGGCCGCAGGCCAACAGGACATCCGCGAAGTTGATGCCGGATGTGCTGACCCTGACTTCGATCTCGCCGGGACCCGGCGCAATACGTTGATCTGCAGCCAGTTCCATTGTTTCCAGGTCGCCGGGCGTGCGGACCCGCACGCGCAGGCCATCGTGCTGGTGGTTCACTACGGCGGTTCGCCGCTCCTCTATGCGTAGGGGAGCGGGACTCAGCCGTGCCGTGTACCATCGGCCACTCCGCCAGGCTGTCTCGTCCTCGGCCGAGTTCCCCAGCAGTTGCCGGGCCAGCTGCTCCGCCTCGCTATTCTCGTCCATGTCGATCTGTGTGGCGCGCAAGTGCGGATATTCGGTGCCGATAGCTCGCACCAGGCCACGCAGCCCGGCCTGCTCGAGGTTCACCACGTCGCCCGCCAAGACGGTCTGGGCGTTCCGTGTCACGACGTAGAGCCGGGGCGATTCTTCGTCAATGTCCGTGAGCTTCTGCGCAATTCGCACCAGGTGACGCGCATAACCGCCGCCGAGGACGCCCCACTCGTCCGCCGGGCTGCCGTGCTGGGGGCCGGTGAGTATGACGGTTGCGCTGAGCTCGCCGGCGAGATGCGAGCCGAGCGCTTCGGCGTTGGCCCGGTGGTCGGCATGCTGCGGCCATGTCATGGTCGTGCACCTGGCGCCCTCGACCTTCAACGCGTCGGTCAACCTTGTCGTCATGACCTCGGCGGTGGCGGAGGTACTGATCAGCAACCATGTTCCCGGGTCGATGCGATCCACCTCCGGCAGCGTTCGGCGCTTCCACTCGACGGTCAGCAACCGCTCGTTCAGCACGCGATCGCGGTTCACGCTGTCCGAGGTGCCGGTCCCCAGTTGCAATCCGCGCACGGCCAGCAGGACCGTCCCGTCCTCATCGACCACATCGAGGTCCGCCTCCAGCCCCGCCAGGTCGGCCCGTGTCACCGTCGTGTAGCAGTAACGCGCGGTGCGCGCAGAACCGTAGGCACAGATTCGGCGTACGCCCAGCGGCAGAAGCAGGCCGGCGTTGCCCGCGACCCGGGCACCGGGATGGGCCGCGACCGCCTGAAAGCAGGCATCCAGCAAGGCGGGATGCACCGCGTAGGCGCTGTGTTGCGAGCGGATGGGCAAGGGTAGGTTCACCTCGCCCAGCAGCGTGTCGATCGTCTCGTTCGAGTGGTGCACGGCGGCCAGTCCGGCGAATGCCGTTCCATACTGCAAACCGTGCCCGTCGAACTGCGTCCGCAGCTCGGTCCCGTCGAGCCGGCATGAGTGGGAGTTGATCAGGGCGGGCATGTCGTAGGCCGGGGGCTGGCGCTCCGCCACCCCCGCGTGCAGGGTCGCGGTCGCTCGCACCATCTGTGTGCCGTCCTGGGAGGTCTCCACCGCGAAATCGAGCGCGCCCGTCGGGGTCGCCGACGCAACCACCGACACCGGTGTCTCGTCGTCCAGCAGCAGCATCGCTTCGAAGCGGATGTCGCGAACTTCGGACCTCTCGCCAAATACCTTGCGGGCCGCGGACAAT
The DNA here is from genome assembly GCF_059812425.1 of Mycobacterium sp. NGS56. Lineage (NCBI taxonomy): Bacteria > Bacillati > Actinomycetota > Actinomycetes > Mycobacteriales > Mycobacteriaceae > Mycobacterium > Mycobacterium sp. NGS56. Next base: position 1,323 of record NZ_JCALCQ010000021.1, on the reverse strand, counting down.
GCCATCTCACAGTAGGCGGCACCCGGAAGGGCTGCCACATTATGTATCCGGTGGTCGCCGAGCCAGGGCTGCGCCGCAATGCCGACCTCACCCTGCCAAACGTGGCGCTCCGGTTCCTCGTGCAAGCGGACATGCGCCCCCATCAATGGGTGCACCGGGACCGTGTATGCGACGTGTGCCCGCAGCTCCTGACTCTTGCGGGTGAGCAACAGCGGGCGGTGGCTCCAGGCCGGCAGCGGTGCATCCACCAGACGGCCACCCGGATGAATCACCGAGAAGTCAATTGCCGCACCGCAACTGAACAGCTCCGCCAGGAAGGTACGCAGTCCGTGCGGCAGCGCCTCCTCTCGGCGCATGGCGGCTAGTGCGGCGACCGGCATGCCGACGCTGCCGGCAGTCTGCTCGACGGCATGGATGAGTAGGGGGCGCGGTGCCAACTCCGCGAAGACCCGGAAGCCGTCCTCGAGCGCGGCCTGTACCGCCGCGGCGAAACGCACCATGTGGCGCACATTGTCCGACCAGTACCAGCCATCGCACACGGGCTGCTCACGCGGGTCGAACGCGGTCGCGGAGTAGAAGGGCAACTCCGGTGTCCTGGGCTCGATCTCCGCAAGCACGCCGACAAGTTCGTCGAGGATCGGCTCGACCTGTGGGGAGTGCGAAGCGACATCGACTGCGATCTCGCGCGCCACCAGGTCCCGTTCCTCCCAGCCGGCGACCAACTCGCGCACCGTCCGTGCCGCGCCGCCGATCACCGACGAGTGGGGCGAGGCCACCACCGCCAGCACGACATCGTCGACGCCTCGCGCCATCAGTTCCAAAAGCACTTGCTCGGCGGGCAGTTCGACCGATGCCATTGCCCCGGAGCCGGCGATCGTGGACATCAGCCGCGATCGTCGGCAGATCACGCGGACACCGTCTTCCAGCGTAAGCGCTCCGGCCACGACCGCGGCCGCGGCTTCGCCCATCGAGTGGCCGATCACGGCCCCCGGCACAACACCGTATTCCCTCATCGTGGCCGCCAGGGCGACCTGCATCGTGAACAATGCGGGCTGAATCCGATCGATCTGACTCACCGTCTCGGGGGCCGAGATCGCCTCGCTGACAGAGAATCCGGACTCTTTGGCGATCAGCGGCTCTACCGCGGCCACGGTCGCTGCGAACACCGGTTCTGTCGCGAGCAGCTCGACACCCATCGCGGCCCACTGCGAGCCCTGTCCGGAGAACAGCCATACCGGGCCGCGATCGTCCTGTCCGGCAGCGGGCTGATAGGGAAAGTCGCCCGCGGCGATCTCGCCCAGACCCCGGGTCAGCTCCTCGATG
>NZ_JCALCQ010000020.1:0-44275 GCF_059812425.1 Mycobacterium sp. NGS56 | reverse complement strand
ATGACGGTACACGCCCACCTCAACGACGCTCGGCCAGCTCCAAACGGGTGTCGCCGTAAACCCGTGGTGGCCATACCGACCAGCCGGACGGCCAATTCAGCGGCGCACTCCCGGCCGCCCGCTCCACCACAGCGACGCTGCCCTCGTGCACCCAACCATGGGCGGGCAACGCGGAAAGCACGGCCTCGACCTCGGCGGCGTCTACGTCGTAGGGCGGGTCGGCCAGCACCAGATCGAACGCGGCCGCGGTCCCGGCCGCCAGCACGGTTGCGACCGCTCCCCGGCGCAACGTCGCGCCGCGCAGACCCAGGGTTTCGATGTTGCGCGCGATGACGGATCCCGTGCGCGGGTCCGACTCCACGAAGAGCGCGGCGGCCGCGCCGCGGGACAACGCCTCCAATCCCAGTGCACCGGAACCGGAATAGAGGTCCAGCACGTTGAGGCCGGTCAGCTCGCGGCGGGCGGTCAAGATGTTGAAGAGCGACTCGCGCACGCGGTCGGTGGTGGGCCTGGTGCCGCGCTGCGGGACCGCAATGCGCCGGCCGCCGGCCACGCCGCCAATGATCCGGGTCACCTGCCCATACCTACAACAGCGTGGACCAGTAGTCCCAGAACCGCGCCATGATCATTGAGAACACTGCGGTGAACCAGAGTGCGGCGATGGACCACCGCCACTGGAAAAGCACCCATCCAGGACCGGACTGCCGACGTTGCAATACCGGGCGATAAGCGATCGAGGCGACCACTACCAAAAGCGAAATGGTGACCACCCACACCACCATGCAGTACGGGCACAGCGCATTGATCCGATACAGGCTCTGGAAGATCAGCCAGTGCACGAACACCGCGCCGACCGCCACGCCGATCGTCATCCCCAGCCAATACCATTGCGGCAAAGCCACTTTGGTCAACGCCAGTAGGCCGGTGACGACGACCACGGTGAAGGCCACCAGCCCCAACAGCGGGTTGGGGAAGCCCAGCACGGACGCCTGGGGGGTGACCATCACCGAGCCACAGGCCAGGATCGGGTTGATGTTGCAGGACGGCACGTATGACGGGTCGAGCAGGATGTCGATCTTCTCGACCGTCAGCGTCATCGATGCCGCCAGGCCGACCAGACCCGAGATCAGCACCCACCAGGCGCTGAGCGCCGGAACGCGCGCCGCCTCAGCTGGTTCCGGTGTCAGGTCCCCGGGGGGGTCGGCCGCTTCTGTCGACACCGCACCGGTCATGTGGAGGCTGGGGCGACCGCGCCGTCGATGCCCGGAATGTTGCCCACGATTTCTTTGATCTTGTTGACCATCGCCTCAGGTGTCGAGGGATCGTAGTCATCGCCGTTGATTTTGATGGTCGGCGTGGCGTTGATATGCGCGGCCGCCGCCGCACCGGTGACCTTGGAAAGGTATTTGCCGCTGTTGATGCAGTCCGGCACCCTGCCCACCACGCCCGCCTCGCGGGCGAGTTCGATCAGCCGCGCATTGTCGGGAAAGGTCTTGCCGGTTTCGCTCGGCTGAATGTCGGTGCTGAACAGCGCGGAGTGGAAGCGCCGGAATGCGTCCTGGTTCTCATCGGCGACGCACAGCGCCGCAGCACCCGCCCGCGAGGAATAGTTCTGGTTTCGTGAGCTGTCAAGGATGGACACCATGGAGTAGTCCGCCGCGATCGCGCCGATGTCGATGAGCCTGGAGACCGTCGGACCGAAGGTGCGCTCGAAGTTGCCACAGGCCGGGCACAGGAAGTCCTCGTAAAACGTCACCACGGCCTTGGGATTACTGCTGCCCGGCTGGGTGACCAGCTTGCTCGACGTCACCCGCACGGCATCGCCGGCGCCGCTGGGTGCGGCCTTCTTGTGATGCGACGTGACGATGTAGAAGACGAGGGCGACCGCGAAGATCACCACGAACGCGGTGCCGCCGATCTGGACGAGCCTGCTCGACTTACCGGCCGAGGCCGACTTCATGTCAAATCGGGGGGGACGTTTGGGTTTGTCGGCCACAGGTTCCCTGATCTTTCGGTACGAGTTATCGGTCTGTCAGGTTGCGGACAAAGCGATCGGACAAAGCGTCTCTAGGTTACCGGCGCCCGCGGCTCACCGAGTCAGACCCGGCTCAGGTGTGCCCGCAAGGCGGAAATCAGTTCGCTGGTCGCCACCATGCTGTCGCCGCCCAGCGGGAACAAATTGACGAAGCCATGGGTCAGCGAACCCAGGTAGCGCAGGTCTACCGAGACGCCGGCGGCCCGCAGCGCCTCGGCGTAGCTCTCGCCTTCGTCGCGCAACGGATCGAAGCCGGCGACCGCGATCAGTGCGGGCGCCAGTCCCGTCAGCGATTCGGCCAGCGCCGGCGACACTCGCGGGTCGGTCCGGTCCAGATTCGAACGCCGCAGATATTGGGATTCAAACCAGTCGATGTCCCGCTTGGTCAGCACGAAGCCGCGCGAGAAGAGGGTCAGCGACCGGTTCTGAGCGGTGCAGTCGGTCTTGGGATAGATCAGCCATTGCAGCGCCGGCGCGGGACCATCCTCGTCGCGCGCTATCTGGCTGACGACGGCGGCCAGGTTGCCGCCCGCGCTGTCCCCGCCGACCGCGACCCGTCCCGGAATCGCGCCGAGCTCGCCGGCGTGCTCAAACGCCCAGATGAAGGCCGCGTAAGCGTCGTCGATGGCGGCCGGGGCCGGATGTTCGGGTGCCAGACGGTAGTCGATCGACAAAACGTGAATGCCGGCGTCACGACAGATCAGCCGGCACAGCGCGTCATAGGTGTCCAGATCACCGATCGACCAACCGCCACCGTGGTAGAAGACCAGCAGCGGCGCGGCCGCGCCATCGGCCGGACGGTAGTGGCGGGCCCGGATCGCGCCGGCCGGGCCGGGGAGCGACAGTTCGTCGACGTCAACGTGGATCTGCGGACCGGGCAGCCCCACGATCTGCTCGCGCAGCTGGGTGCGCGACGCCTGCACGTCGTCGTCGACCACCAGCCCGTCGATCCCGACGGCGCGTAGGCCCGACAGCATCAGCTGCAGGGTCGGATCCAGTGTGTTGCCGTCGATGATGACCGAACGACTGCGGACCAGCCCTCGCCGCAGCGCGGTCGGGATCCACGGGATGACCTTGGTCCCGAGATTGGTGATGGCGCCCTGGATCCGACTGGCCAGCGGCACCGAATGTTCGGCCCCAGACGGAACTCCCGGCGCCCCTGACAGGAGCCTGGTCATGAACAACCCCCTTACGACAACACGTGCTAACGCTCGACGACGAACGGCCATCAGTTCTCACCGCACATCGGCACTCAAGGCTTACCGGCCCGGGTGGCCACCAAACGGAGCGGTCAACACCGCCGTCGATCATCCGGCCCATCGACATCACCGGCTCGCCGCATCGCGGAAGCCCGCCGATAGCGGACCGCCGCGCGACTAACTGTACGGGGTCGCCTAACGGGTGCCGACGGCGCGGATAGACGCCCGTCCAGGTGTTGGTTAGGTTGCCTTTACACACTCGGTACTATCGTGATCCCAGGTCGGTGAGCTTTCATCGAATTGCGAGCAACTTCGACGTGTTCGATATCGAGCGCCTCGAACTCGGCGCCGGACAGCGTCGATCTCGTCGCTCGATGACGGAACCCGGCTCGGTGCACATCTCGAACCTTCAATTTCACAGGCAGGTGAATGAATTGGCCGGCGAGTCGGGCTCCGCCTTACCCTCAATTGCTCTCAACGACGAAAACACGATCCCGGCCCTCGGCCTGGGCGTCGCGGAATTGTCCGATGACCAGACCGAACGTGCGGTGTCGGCTGCGCTGGAGCTCGGCTGCCGGCTGATCGACACCGCCGCTGCTTACGGGAACGAAGCCGCCGTCGGGCGTGCGATCGCCGCCTCCGGGATTCCCCGCGCCGAGCTGTTCGTCACCACCAAGCTGGCCACCGCCGACCAGGGTTTCAAGGGAGCGATGGACGCCTGCAACGCGAGCCTGGAGCGGCTCGGCCTCGATTACGTCGACCTGTACCTGATCCACTGGCCCGCCCCGGCTTTGGGGACCTATGTGAACTCCTTCGGCGGCATGATCCAGTCCCGCGCGCAGGGTCAGGCCCGCTCGATCGGTGTCTCCAACTTCACCGAGGAGCACCTGACCACGGTCATCGACCTCACCTTCGTCACCCCGGCGGTCAACCAGGTCGAGCTGCACCCGCTGCTCAACCAGGAAGCGCTGCGCAAGACCAACGCCGAACACAACGTGCTCACGCAGTCCTACACCCCGCTGGTGCTGGGCAAGCTGAACGACAACCCGACGGTGAACTCGGTCGCCGGCGAATACGGCAAGACCGCCTCGCAGGTATTGCTGCGATGGAACCTGCAGCTGGGCAATGCGGTCGTCTTCCGGTCGGCCAATGCCGAACACATCGCGTCCAACTTGGACGTGTTCGACTTCGAGCTGGCCGACGAGCACATGGATGCGATCAACGCGCTCAACGACGGCACTCGGCTGCGCCCCGACCCGGAAACCTACGAAGGCGCGTAACCCGTTACCCGGTCGGGCAGGTGGTCGCGGCCTGACGCAGGACGCCGGTCGACGCCAGGTCCACCGGCAAGGAGTAACCGCGCAGCACCGCGATGAACTGCATGGCGTACTGACACGCGAATGCCGCATTCGGCGGCATCCACTGCGCCGGCGGCGAATCGCCCTTGTCCTGATTGGCCTGCCCGTCGACGGCCAACAGGTTGGCGGGATCGTTGGCGAAGCGCAGCCGCTCGGGGGCCGGCCAGCCATAGGCGCCCATGTCCCAGGCGTAGGCGAGCGGGACGATGTGGTCGATCTGAACGGACTCGCCGATCTTGGGGCCGCGCTGGAACGCAATGGTCTTGTTGGTGTACGGATCGTGCAGCGTGCCGGCGGCCACGGCGTCCGGACACCGCTTGATCGACACGTAAGTCTTGTCGACGAGATCGCGGTTGAGGATGTCGTCGCGGGTGTCGCATCCGTTATGCCCCATCGGGGCGTCGTTTTCGTCGTCCCAGGCGGCGCCGAATGCCGACCGCAGGTAGTCGTAGCGGTGCTGGCGCAGCGGCACGACGGCGACGCCTCCCAGCACATCGGTGCCTGGCTGGACGGTCGGAACGTCAGCGCGCGCAGCGTATTCGGCGGAGCGTCGTGCGGTCGAGGATCCCACCGTCTGGTAGGCCACCAGCAACGCGAGCGCCGCCGCCGCGGCAAGCCACAGCAGTAGCTTGCGGTTCACGACTTGTCCAGATATTCGATGCGGTCGGTGTCGGTGAATCGCGCGGCCAGCACCGTCAAGCCGGGGTTCGAGCGGTCGTCGGTGTAGGCCTGCACGCAGAAGTCTCGGGCGGCCTCGATGAACTCCTGATGATCGGCCAGGGACAGCAGTCGCAATGTGATCGCCTTTCCGGACTGGTTGCGGCCTAACACATCTCCCTCACGGCGCTCCTTGAGGTCGAGATCGGCCAGGGCGAAGCCGTCCAGCGTCTCGGCCACCGCACGCAACCGCCGGCCGGCCGCCGAATTCGGCGCCGACCAGCTGGCGAACAGGCATAGGCTCGGATGCCGGCCGCGACCGATGCGGCCGCGCAGCTGATGCAACTGACTGATCCCGAACCGGTCGGCGTCCATCACCAACATGACGGTGGCATTGGGGACGTCGACGCCTACCTCGATGACGGTGGTGCACACCAGCACGTCGACCTCGCCGGACCGAAAGGCCGCCATCGCGGCGTCCTTCTCCTCGGCCGGCAGCCGCCCATGCATCAGGCCCAGGCGCAGATTCGCCAGCTCGCCGGAGCGCAGCCGGGCGTACAGACCCTCGGCGGTCTCCGGCGCCTTGCCGTTCTGCTCCTGATCCCCCGGGTCGTCGCTCTCGTCGATGCGCGGCGCCACGACGTAGGCCTGGCGGCCGGCGGCCACCTCCTCGGTGATGCGCTGCCAGGCCCGGCCCAGCCACGCCGGCTTTTCCCTGACGAAGATGACGTTGCTGGTGATCGGCTGGCGGCCGCGCGGGAGTTCGCGCAGCGTCGAGGTTTCCAGGTCGCCATACACGGTGAGCGCGACGGTGCGCGGAATCGGCGTCGCCGTCATCACCAGCAGGTGCGGCGTTACCCCGGGACGGGCCTTGGCCCGCAACTGATCTCGCTGCTCCACACCGAAGCGGTGCTGTTCGTCGACCACCACCATGCCCAGGTTGTCGAATTCCACCGCGTCCTGCAGCAGTGCATGGGTGCCGACGACGATGCCGACCTCGCCGCCGGCGACCTCGGCGCGGATCTGTTTCTTCTGGGCGGCAGTCATCGAACCGGTCAGCAGCGCCAGCCGGGTGCCGTTATCGGCACCGCCCAGCTGACCCGCCATCGCCAACGGGCCAAGCACGTCGCGGATCGACCGGAGATGTTGTGCCGCAAGTACTTCCGTGGGCGCCAGCAGTGCGCACTGATAACCGGCGTCGACCATCTGCAGCATGGCCAGCACCGAGACGATCGTCTTGCCGGAGCCGACCTCGCCCTGCAGCAATCGATTCAGCGGGCGGGTCGCCGCGAGCTCGTCGGTCAACACCCCGAGCACCTCCCGCTGCCCCGCGGTCAACTCGAAGGGTAAGCGCCCCAACAACTCTGCGGCCAAACCATCCGCACGCGGCTGCGCCGACGGCCCGGACTCCGACAACTCGCCGTGACGACGGGCCACCAGCGCCCACTGCAGGCCGACGGCTTCGTCGAAGGTCAGGCGCACACGGGCCCGCTGGCGCCGCGACTCGCTCTCGGCCAGGTGGATGTCGCGCAGCGCCTCGTCTTCAGAGACCAAGCCGAGTTTCTCGCGCAGGGCCTCGGGCACCGGATCCGGCACCGGATCGAGCACGTCGAGCACTTGGCGCACGCACGAAAAGATGTCCCAGCTCTGCATTTTCGTGCTGGCCGGATAGATCGGAAAGAAGTGGCGTTCGTAAGCGTCCAACAGTTCCTCACCGCTGGTCGCTTTCGAGGCGTTGGCGATGTTCTTCAGAGATCGGGTCCCGCGGTTGCGTCCGTCCGGGGAGTCGAGGATGAGGAACGCCGGGTGCGTCAGCTGCATGACGTTGTTGAAGAATCCGACCTCGCCGGAGAGCATCACCTTGGTGCCCTTCGTCAAATCCTTTTTCAGGTAATTCGCGTTGAAGAACGTCGCGGTCACCTTGCTGCGCCCGGCGCCGAGGGTGATGCGGTGGCACAGTTTCTTCGGCGTCTTCTTCATCGGGAACGTCTTGGTTTCGGCGATCGTGTCGATGATGGTGATGTGCTCGCCCGTTTCGGGCCGCTCGCCGTCGGCGTCCCATCGCGTCGCGCCCTCGGTGTAGCTGCGCGGATAGTGGCGCAACAGGTCGTCGACGGTGCGGATGCCGAACACCTCGTCGAGCGATTCGGCGGCCTTGGCGCCCACGACGAAGTCCAGCCGGTCGCTTAGCGAGACCATCGCTACTCGACCCCGATCAGCAGCGCGTCACCGTGGTGGCCGGTGCGGTAGGTGACCAGTTCGGTCCCGGGGTGGTGATCGTGCATGTGCCCTTCCAGGATGTCGCTGAGCGCGCCCGCGTCGGCGTCGCCTTCGACGGCGGCGCCCAGCAGCACCGTCACCAGGTCGCCGCCGGAGGCCAGCAGGAGATCGAGCAGACCTATCGCCGCCCCGATCACATCGGCGGCCACGATCAGCACCTCGTCGCCCGCGATGCCCAGGCCGTCGCCGGTGTGGCAGCGGCCCGCCCAGGTCAACGCGCTCTCGGTGGCGATGCGCACCGACCCGTGCCGTGCCGCGCCGGCGGCGCGGGCCATCGTGTAGCCGTCGTCAACCGCCTGGCGGTCGGTTTCGTGCACGGCCAGCGCGGCCAGCCCCTGCACCATCGACCCGGTCGGGATCGGCACCACGTCGATCCCCCAACCGATGGCCGCGGTGCAGCCGGCCACCAGTTCCTCGGCCGGCACGTAGCCGTTGGGCAGCACCATCACCTGTGCGGCACCGGTGTCGACGATGGCCCGCATCAGCTGGTGCGCACTGATGTTGGTGACGGGATCGCGCGCGGCCGGATCGCGTTGCAGCACGCAGGCCCCCTCACCGGCGAACAGGTCCGCGGCACCGTCGCCGTCGACCACCGCGAGCACCGCGCGCTCGCGCGTCCAGCCGCCGACGGGCAGCCCGGGGCTGGCGGAGCTCAACGCCGAGATGACGATGCGGCTGAGCCGCCCGGCCGCCAGCCCCGCCTCCACGACGGCGCCGGCATCGTCGGTGTGCACATGGACCGAGTACGTGCTTTTCGCCGCTGACGGCGCAGACGCGATGCCGACCGAATCACCCAGTTCTCCCAGCCTGTCGCGCAGCGCGTCCGCCGCCGTGCGGTCGCAGCCGTCCAGCCGGTACATCACCTCGAACTGGGGCGGCGGGCGCTGTGCGGGCACCTCCGGCTGCGGCGCGCGCGGCGACAGCTCGTACACCGTGCGGGCCGGTGCTTGCCCGGTGATGGTGGACCGCAGCGCGTCCAGCAGGACGAGCAGGCCTCGCCCGCCGGCATCCACGGCGCCGGCGTCGGCGAGCACATCGAGTTGTTCGGGCGTCTTCTCCAGCGCGACCACCGCAGCGTCACCGGCGGCGATGACCGCCGCCACCAGGCCGTCCCCGGCTGCGGCGCACTGCGTTACGGCGGTTGCGGCCGCCCGCAGCACCGAGACGACGGTCCCGGGGACTTCCTCACCGCCCATCGAGCTGATCACCAGCTCCACGCCGCGCTGCAGCGCGGCACCCAGGACCACCACGTCGATGTGGGACAGCTCACCCCCGGCGTCGGCCGCGGCGGTCGCGGTGACGTCGGCGATGCCCCGCAGGATCTGCGACAGGATCACCCCGGAATTGCCGCGCGCGCCGTTCAGGGCACCGGTCGACAGCGCGGCCGCGGCCCGCGCGACGCAGGTCGAGCCACCCTCGGTGCCGGCGCCCACTTTGGCTTCGGCCAGGGCCGAACGCATGGTGAACAGCATGTTGGCGCCGGTGTCGGAGTCGGCGACGGGGAAGACGTTGAGCCGGTTGATCTCGTCGATGTGCGTGATCAGGTCGCTGACGGCGGTGTGCGCCCAGTCGCGCAGGGTGATCGCGTCGAGCAGACGATCCTCCGACGTGTCAGCAGTGCCCAGGGTGACCCACCTCCTCCGCACCTGTCGTCGCCCAGCACCCGGTGGGCGCCAGCGTAGCCCGGCGACGCCCGCTGCGGCTGCCGGTAACCACGCGGGCCGAATCAGCCATCGAGCCTAGCCAGAGGGTGCGACAGCGGCGGTGACCGTTTTGGCGGATGCCAAGACAGTCGGTATCCTCAGGTGGGCCCGGGTGCACCCGGGTTGTCCCGGCCAGATTGCCGGACCCCCGAGATTTGAGGAGCTTGAACAATGGCCGCTGTGTGCGACATCTGCGGGAAAGGCCCCGGCTTCGGTAAGTCGGTGTCGCACTCCCACCGCCGCACCAGCCGCCGGTGGAACCCCAACGTCCAGACCGTGCACGTCGTCACCCGTCCGGGCGGCAACAAGCAGCGCCTGAACGTCTGCACCTCCTGCATCAAGGCCGGCAAGGTCGTCCGCGGTTAGTGGGCGATCGCCGGCGCGGCCGCGGCGCTGTAAGCCGGGCGCGGCGGGTCGCCGCACAGTCCGAGCCGCGCGCGCCGGGTCACCACCATCGGGCAAGCGCAGCCGTCGTTCACATGACGACGTGGCCGGCGTCCACGGGTAACGCCACGCCGGTGATGTAGCGCGAGCGCGGTCCGGCGAGCCAGAGCACCGCTTCGGTGACGTCTTGGACCTCGACCAACGCCGCGTCGGGCAGCAGCGTCTGGGACAGCGCCGGGTTGGGGTTCTCCAGCATCCGGTTCACCACGAAATCGTTGAGGATCATCGGCGTCGCGACACCGCCCGGGTGAATGGAATTGACCCGAATCTTGTGTGCCGCATAGGCATTCGCCGCCGAACGCATCAGCCCCACCACTCCGTGCTTGGATGCGGCGTAGGCGAACATTGCCGCGCTACCGTCGCCGCCGCGGCCGGTCAGGCCCTGCGATGAGCTGACCAGCACCACCGAACCGCCCCGGCCCTTGCGCACGATCGAGGGAACCGTCGCCAACAGCGTGTGCCACGCGCCCTTCAGATTGGTGTCGACGATCGTGTTGAACACCGGTTCGGACTCGGGGTCGGTGACCCCGATGGCCACCACCCCGGCATTGGCGATAACGACGTCGATGTCGCCGAGTTCGTCGACACCGGCCTGGACCCCAGCCTGCAGGGCCTTGAGGTCACGGACGTCCACCGCGACGGACACTGCTTTGCGCCCGGCCGCCTGGACCAGCTGCACGGTCTCGGCGAGCTCGGATTCGGTCCCCAAGGAATAGGGGATCGCGTCGAGATCGGCGCAGATGTCGACGGCGATGATGTCGGCGCCCTGTTCAGCCAGCGCGACGGCATGGCTGCGGCCCTGTCCGCGCGCGGCGCCGGTGATGACGGCGACCGTGTTCTCGAATTCACCCATGGCTATACCTCCAGTGTCGTGCCGGTTTCGTGCTCGGCGAAGGCCACCAGCCGCGCGGCCGTGTCGTAATCGCATGCCAGCGGCGCGCGGCCGATCAGCACCGGGCCGCCGCGCAGCCCGAACCTGCCAGTGACCCCAACGTAGCTGCCCGGCGGAATCGGCTCGCTAATGCAGTAGAGCGTGGGCGCCGCACCCTCGTCGATGTCGTTGGCCAACCGGTCGGCCACCGCCTTGACGCCCTTGTGGGCCAGCGACATCAGCGGCGAGTCGCCCAGGTTCGACAGGTTCGAGGCCACCCAGCCCGGATGGGTGAGCTGCGTGACGATCGGCGATCCGGCGGCGCGCAGCCTGCGATCCAGCTCCAGGCCCCACAGCATGACCGCGAGCTTCGACTGCGCGTACGCGCCCAACCGCGTCCACTTGTGCCGGCGCAAGTGCAGGTCATCGAGGTGCAGCGTCGCCGACCGGTGCGCGTCGGACCCGACGTTGATGATCTGCGAACGCACCTTTGCCAGCAGCAGATTGGTCAGCGCGAACGGCCCGAGCAGGTTGGTGCCGAGCGTCATCTCGAAGCCGTCGACCGTCTCGGTGCGCCGGTCGGTCAGGGCGCCGGCGTTGTTGATCAGGATGTCCACCGGCTCGTCGATCAGGCCCGCAAAACTCCGCACTGACGACTGGTCGGCGAGGTCTAGCTTGACCACAGATGTCGAGCCGCCCATCGCCGAAATCTCCGTGGCGCGTTGCTCGCCGAGTTCGGTATTGCGCACCGCGAGGATCACGTCTGCGCCGGCTTTGGCGAGCGCACGCGTGGTGCCGAGCCCGACACCGTTGGTCGCTCCGGTGACGATCACACGTTTGCCGGTGAGGTCGCCGAGCCTGCTCGGTGTCCACGGTAAGGTCACGGCGATCAAGGGTAATGGTCGGTTCTATGTAAGTTGAACCGGCACTGCCAACATAAGAGCCGAAGACTCCCGAGGCGGTTCGACATGAGTGACAGCGCCACCGAGATCACCAACCTCATCTACACCTACGCGCAGCTTCTCGACGGCGGCGACCTGGACGGGGTGGCCCGGCTCTTCGAGCGCGGCCGCATCTGCGGGGTGGAGGACGGCCCACCGGAGACGGTGTTCGACGGTTCCGCGCGGGTTCGAGAGATGTATGAGATGGCCACGCGGATCTATGACGACGGCACGCCGAAAACGAAACACAACACGACCAACGTGCAGCTCTACATCGACGAGGCGGCCGGGACCGCGCGGAGCACGTCCTACTACTGCGTCACGCAGGCCACCGCCGACCTGCCGCTGCAGGTGATCGTGACCGGGCACTACAAAGACACCTTTCACCGGGTGGACGGGGCATGGTGCTTCGACAGCCGCACCATGTTCGTCGACCAGGTCGGCGACGTCAGCCAGCATCTGAAGTTCTGACCCGTGGCATCCGTGAGCGCGTGCGACGGACCGATCGACCCGACGTGGTGCTCTGCGACAAGCTTTTTGGACAGCACATCGGAGGAGCAGCACATGCCTGATCACCCGATCGCGACGGCGTCCCAGCACGAACAGGAGCTGGCGGCCCTCGACCTGATCGAGCACGCTACCGTCAAGGCCGCCTACCGCACGATCGCCGAGACCTGGCTCGGGCGCGCCAAGGCGTCGGACGCGATGCGCGAACGGTTCAACGACGCGTTCGCCGAGGTGATGTTCTCGGCGGCGGTGTGGTCGTCCAATCAGGACAAGCTGCGGCCTAAGGTCAGCTGCATCACCCGCCTCGCCCACCCGGTAAATGGCCGGAGCATTCCCGGATCGCGTTGGGGCATCGACAATCCCGACAGCGTCTACCGGGTAATCCCGATCTCCGGGGAGGAACGTTACGAGATCCACGGCCGGGTCGGAGAGCACCGCATGACCGAGAACTATTTCACGCTGTGGGACGCGCACATGGGCACCGTCGCCGTGCTCAACGGCCGCACCATGCAGGTCGAGTCCGGCGGCTACACCATCACCGTCGACGCCGAACCCGCCAGCGGGCGGCCAAACCACGTGCAGACGTCGCCGGAAGCCCACGAGTTCTACATCCGCGACGTGTTACTGGACTGGGGCCGCGACGATCCCAATCACATTGCGGTGCAACGACTTGGCGGCCCACCGACCACGCCGGCGCGCACGCTCGACGAACAGGCCGAGGCCACGGCGGCGATGATGGATCGTTTCGCCAACTTCACCGGCAAGCTCAGCCACGGTATCTACAAGATGCCGGCCAACCATTTCAACCTGGCCTGGTCAGCCGACAAGGTCGGCGCGATGCGCAAGCAGGTCTACGTCATGGGCCGGTTCGACCTCGCCCCCGACGAGGCGTTCGTCGTCGACCTGAATGACGGTGGCGCCGAATACTTTACCGTCCCGCTGAGCAACATCTGGGGCACCACTTTGGATCTCGTCGACCGCACCGGCAGCCTCAATAAGGCGCAGTCGGTGGCAAACGAGGATGGTTCGTACACCTACGTGGTCTCGCCCGTCGACCCCGGCGTCGCGAACTGGATCGACTCCGACGGCTTGCGGGAAGCCATCTTGACCCTGCGCATGGCGGAGTTCGGCGAGGGCGGTCCGCGGCAGGACCTCGGCGCGCGGGGGCGGGTGGTCAAGCTGGACCGGCTCGACGCCGAGGCGCCCCACTTGCCGCGGGTGAACGAGGGCCAGCGGGCGATCGAGCTGGCGGTGCGGCGCAAGGCCTATCTGCGTCGCCTGCCGGAAGGGACGATCTGACGATGTCGCGCTGGCTGATCACGGGGTGCTCCACCGGCTTTGGCCGCGAGATCGCATGCGCCGCACTGCAAGCCGGCCACAGCGTGGCGGTAACCGCACGGCGGGCCGAGGCCGTCGCCGATATCGCCGACGAATTCGGCGACCGAGCCCTTCCCGTCGCCCTCGACGTGACCGATGCCGCCCAGATCGCGGCGGCGGTGTCGGCGGCCGAAGCGGCGTTCGGCGGAATCGACGTCCTGGTCAACAATGCGGGTCACGGGTATCTGTCCGCGGTGGAAGAGGGTGAGGACGCGGTGGTGCGAAAGCTATTCGACGTGAACTACTTCGGTGCCGTCGACTTGATCAAGGCGGTGCTGCCGGGCATGCGCGCCCGCGGGTCCGGTCACATCATCAACATGTCCTCGATGACGGGTCTGGTGGCCAACCCGCCCAACGCCTATTACTCCTCGACGAAGTTCGCGCTGGAGGCGGTGACCGAGGTGCTGGCCGCAGAGGTGCGCCCGCTGGGCATCAAGGTGACCGCCATCGAGCCGGGCGCGTTCCGCACCGATTGGGCGACGCGGTCGATGACGGAATCGGGCAACCCCATCGCCGACTACGCCGACGTGGCCGCGCGCAAGAACCTGATCAAGCAGTTCGCCGATCACCTACCCGGTGATCCCAAAAAGGTCGCCGCGGCGGTGCTGATGGTGACCACGCTCGACGAGCCGCCACTACGGCTGTTGCTGGGCCGTGACGTGCTGAAGGCCATGCGGGACAAGATCACTGCGATGTCGGCGTCGATCGAGCAGTGGAAGGCCGTCACAAAGGACGTCAATTTCGCGGACTCGTGACAGCTACTGGCCGCGACAAATTACCACGCACACGACACGCCGGGTGGAATGTGCCTGGTTTATGTCTCGAAAAGCGGTGCGCCAGCCCGTCAATCCCGCACGATGAGGACCGTCTTGCCGGCGCGCCTGTCGGCGTCGCGGCTTTCATACGCCTCCCGGCCCTCGTCAAGGCTGAACGTCCGGGCGATCGCGACATGCAACCGGTCGCCGTCCACCAGCGCGGCGAGTTCGTCAAGCTGGCTGCGATTCGGCGTGACGATGAAGAAGGTTGCGGTGACGCCGAACTCGTCGGCCCTGCCGTCCGGAGGCGGTGCCGACAAGGTGACCAGGCGGCCCCCTCGGCGCAGGACGCCGAACGATCGCTCCAGGGTCTGTCCGCCGACCGTGTCGATGACGACGTCGTAGCCGGCGCCGGCTTCGTCGAATGCCTCCGTGCGCACGTCGATCACTCGATGGGCCCCGCAGCCGCGCAGGAGGTTGGCGGTGCCGCTGCGCACTGTCGCGGTCACGTGAGCACCCAGCAGCGCGGCCAGCTGCACTGCCAGCAGGCCCACTCCCCCGGCGCCCCCGTGCACCAGCACGGCCTCGCCCGGTTGCACGGCGGCGTGGTCCACCAAAGCCTGCAGAGCGGTCAGGCCGGCCAGCGGCAGCGCGGCGGCGACGACGTGCGACACCGTTGACGGCTTGGTGGCCAGGTCGGCCGCGGGCACGGCCACGAATTCGGCCGCCGCACCGTCGCGGTCGAACCCGATCAACCCGTACACCTCGGCGCCGGGTGCGAAATCCGTGACGTCGGCGGCGACCGCTTCGACGACGCCCGATACCTCGTGTGATGGGATCACCGGGAGTCGGCTGGCCCCGTCGCGGGTCCAGGTCTCCTCCCACGTGAGCTCGTCGAAGGTGATCCCTGCCGCGTGTACGGCCACCAACACTTCGCCGGCGGCCGGCACCGGCCGCGGCGCACGTTCAAACACCAGCTCTTCCGGGCCGCCCCGCCGGTGCGCCCGCAGCGCGGTCATCTCGGTCATGGCAGGCGCCAATCGATCGCCTCTGCGCCCATCCCGGTCAGCAGCTCGTTGGCGCGGCTGAACGGGCGCGAACCGAAGAACCCTCGCGAGGCCGACAGCGGCGACGGATGCGGCGACTCGATCGCAACGCAATTTCCCTGGGCAAGAATCGGTTTCAGTGTCGAAGCATCACGCCCCCACAGGATCGCCACCAGAGGCCGCGACCGCTCCGTCAGCGCCCGGATGGCACACTCGGTCACCGCCTCCCAGCCTTTGCCGCGGTGTGAGGCGGGATTGCTGGGGCGCACCGTGAGCACCCTGTTCAGCAGCAGCACGCCGCGCTGGGCCCAGGGCGTCAGGTCACCGCACGAGGGTAGCGGATGGCCCAGATCCGTGGCGTACTCCTGAAAAATGTTGGCCAGACTGCGTGGCAACGGTCGCACGTCGGGCGACACCGAAAAGCTCAGGCCCACAGCGTGTCCGGGCGTCGGGTACGGATCTTGCCCGACGATCAGCACCCGGACGTCATCGAAGGGATAGGTGAAGGCTCGCAACACATTCGGTCCTGCGGGTAGATACCTGCGCCCGGCCGCGATCTCGGCCCGCAGGAATTGCCCCATCTCGGCCACCTGATCGGTCACCGGTCGCAGCGCACTCGCCCAGCCGGGCTCCACCAGTTCACTCAGCGGGCGCGCGGTCATCATCGGCTCTTCGCGATCGCGTAAACGGTCACCGCGTCACCCTAATACGACTGCCAGCCGGCGTAGCCCATCCACTCCTGATCGTCGACGAGCACCCGCGCCGGCCCGTCGAGAACCCGCCCGATGATGCGCCATCCGGCCGGCGCGGGACCAGCGAAACACGCCGCCAGCGCGTGGTCCTCACCGCCGCCCAGCACCCAGTGCCAGGGATCGGCGCCCACCGCGGCCGCGGCGGCGCCCAGCGCATCGCGGTCCGCGGCCAGCGCCGCCGTGGACACATCCATGCCCACCCCTGAGGCCTCGGCGACATGACGGAGGTCGGCGACCAGGCCGTCGGAGATGTCGATCATCGCCTGCGCACCCGCGGCGGCTGCCACCGCTCCCTGACCGTAGGGCGGCCGCGGCACCACATGCCGGCGCCGCAGCTCATCGTGGCCATCAATATCGTTGCGCCACAAGTCAAATCCTGCCGCCGAGCGGCCCAGCTCCCCGGCGACCGCGATCAGCGCACCGGGCTTCGCGCCCGATCGGAGCACCGGTGGGTGTCCGTTCGGGTCGCCCAGCACCGTCACCCCGATGACCCACTGCGGGCAGTGGACCAGGTCACCGCCGGCAATGCCCGCACCGATCCGTCGCGCTTCGTCCCACATCCCGTCGACCAGCTCGTCCAGCTTCGCCGCCGGCGTATCACCGGGTGCGCCGAAGGCCACCACAAATGCCGTCGGCCGACCGCCCATCGCCTCGATATCCGCGGCGTTCTGGGCAATCGCCTTGCGGCCGATGTCGTGCGGCGTTGACCAGTCCAGCCGGAAATGCCGATCCTGGACGAGCATGTCGGTCGACACCAGGGCGCGGCCATCACCCGAGGTCACCAGCGCCGCATCGTCCCCCGGCCCGAGCACGACCGCGGCGGGCTGCTCGCGGCCCCGCACCAGTCGATCGATCACGGCGAACTCGCCGAGTTGCTGCAATGACGGGTTTTCGCCCGATTCGTCTTGCACGCCACCTCCTTCGGCGCGTCGGTCCGGTGCGGGCCGGGCGCACCATAGGCCCCGCCCGCGGAACGGACCGCGCCAGTGTAGAACTTCGCGCGTGTGCGGGCCTTTTTTCGGCACGAGAATAAATTGGCACCCGGGTCAAGGCGGGCGATAGTGGTCAAGAGAGAAGGAGGTGCGTGGGCGGTGCCAACCCAGTCGGACGCCGATGTCGGGCCGCCGCGCGCGCTGATCATTGTCGCGATCGCGCTAGCGGTCGCGACAATCGGCGTGATCCTGGCCATCGCGGCAACCCGCGAGGCGCCTCCGCGTTCAGTTGCGGTTCCCGCGGTTCCGGCGCCGCAGGCCAGCGGCACCGCATGCGGGGCGTTGATGGGTGCGCTGCCGCAGCGGCTCGGCGATTATCAGCGCGCGCCCCTTGAGCAGCCGGCCCCGCACGGCGTCGCCGCCTGGCGGAGCGGGCCGGCCGGTGACCCGGTGGTGCTGCGTTGCGGGCTGGACCGCCCGGCCGAGTTCGTTTTGGGATCCCCGATCCAGGTTGTCGATCGGGTGCAATGGTTCCAGGTGCGTTCCGAGCAGCAATCCGCCGGTGATGCGGGCCGGTCCACCTGGTACGCGGTGGATCGCGGAGTCTACGTTGCGCTCACGCTGCCGAACGAATCGGGACCGGCGCCGATTCAGCAGCTATCCGAGGTGCTCGACCGCAGCATCCCGGCGGTGCCCATCGACCCCGGCCAGCCCCGCTAGATCGAATGGTGGCGACCCGACGCGCCCGGCCACGCCGCGCTGGCGATCGCCACAGGATCAAATGGTGGCGACCCGCCGCGCCCGGCCACGCCGCGCTTGCGATCGCCACATGATCAAATGGTGGCGACCCGCCGCGCCCGGCCACGCCGCGCTTGCGATCGCCACAGGGATCGCCACTAACGCAGGCCCACGCCGCGGGCCAGGGCGGTCTGAACCATCGTCGCAAGCAAGGTCGCGTAATCCACGCCGCTGGCCGCCCACATCCTCGGGTACATCGAGATCGTGGTGAATCCCGGCATCGTGTTGATCTCGTTGAGCACCGGCCCGTCTTCGGTGAGGAAGAAGTCCACCCTGGCCAGGCCCTGGCAGTCGATCGCCTTGAACGCCCGGACCGCCAATTGGCGCACCGCGTCGGCGATTTCGTCATCCACCTTGGCGGGCACGTCCAATTCGGCCGCGTCGTCGAGGTATTTGGTCGAGAAATCGTAGAAGGAATCCTCGCGCCCGCGCACCCCCGCGACCCGTATCTCGCCCAGCGTGCTGGCTTCCACTGTGCCGTCGGGCATTTCGAGTACGCCGCATTCCAGCTCACGACCGACGACGGCGGCCTCGATGATGACTTTGGGGTCATGCCGACGCGCCATCGCGATGGCGCCGTCCAGCTGATCCCAGCTCGACACCCGGCTCACGCCGATCGAGGACCCGCCCCGGGCAGGTTTGACGAACACCGGCAGGCCCAGCCGCTCGCACTCGTCAGGGCGTGGCCTCGAGCGCGTCGGGCGCAGCACTGCGTAGTCACCGATCGGCAATCCTTCGGCGGCGAACAGCTTTTTGGTGAACTCCTTGTCCATGCCGGCCGCGCTGGCGAGCACGCCGGCCCCCACGTAGGGCACACCGGCGAGTTCCAGCAGACCCTGGATGGTGCCGTCCTCGCCGTAGGGGCCGTGCAGCACCGGAAACACCACGTCCACCGACGCCAACACCTCACTGGCGCCGGGTGCAAGGGACACCAGCTGGCCGCTGCGCTGAGGATCGGCGGGCAGCGCCAATTCTGTGCCCGACCCGGCGGTTACCTCGGGCAGTTGCCGGTCGGTGATCGCCAGCGCGGCCGGGTCGCCGTCGGTGAGCACCCATGACCCTTCCGGAGTAATGCCGATCGCGAGCACCTCGAACCGCTCCGGGTCCAGATTGCGCAAAATGCTGCCCGCTGAGACGCACGAGATGGCGTGCTCATTGCTGCGCCCGCCGAAAACGACGGCGACGCGCACCCGCTCGCTTGAGCTGGGGCGCGGCGACCGCTGGCTGGCATTCACAATCTCAAGAGGCTACCGGGTGGTTCCCGGCCCGGTCGGGTGGCGGGCCTTGGCGTGGCCCTTTCTCCCATGTTCGGCGTCGCTTATTCGGGCTTGGTTCGGCGGCCTAGGAGCAGGGCCATCGCCTCGTCCACCGACAACCCTTTGTGACAGACGCGGTGAACGGCGTCCGTGAGGGGCATTTCGACGTCGTAACTGGCGGCCAGCGCCAACACCGCCTCGCAGGACGTCACACCCTCGACGACGTGCCCGTCGCCGCCATCGGGCGTGCCGGCCAGCACCGTCTGGATGGTCTCCCCCCGGCCGAGGCGTTCGCCCAGCGAACGATTGCGCGAACGCGGTGAGCTGCAGGTCGCCACCAGGTCACCGACTCCGGCCAGCCCGGCCAGCGTCGCGCCCTTGGCGCCGAGTGCTATCCCCAGCCGCATGATCTCGGCCAGGCCGCGGGTGATGATCGCCGCCGTGGTGTTCTCGCCGAGCCCGACACCGACCGCCATGCCGCACGCCAGGGCGATGACGTTCTTGCAGGCCCCGCCGATCTCGGTGCCGACCACGTCGCTATTGGTGTATGGGCGAAAGTAGCCGCTGTTCAGCATGCGCTGCAGGGCGACCGCCCGGCCCGAGTCGCTGCATGCGATGACGGTGGCGGCGGGCTGGCCTGCGGCGATTTCGCTGGCCAGGTTGGGGCCCGAGATCACCGCCACCTGGGACGGGTCGACACCGGTGACTGCGACGATGACCTGGCTCATCCGCATCAGTGTGCCCAGCTCGATGCCCTTGGCCAGGCTGGCCAGGGTCGCGCCCTCGCGGATCAGCGGCGCCCAGCGCTCGAGGTTGCCGCGCATCGTCTGCGCCGGCACGCCCAGCAGTACCGTCGACGCGTCGTGCAGGGCTTCGGCGGCGTCGGCGGTGGCACGGATGCCCGGCGGCAACAACGTCCCGGGCAGGTAATCGGGGTTGTATCGGGTGGAATTGATCTGCTCGGCGAGCTCGGGCCTGCGGGCCCACAGCGTGACCCGCGTCTCGGGCCCGCCAGCGTCGACCAGCACTTTGGCCAGCGCCGTGCCCCACGCCCCGGCGCCCATCACCGCGACGGCGCCCGATGATGCGCTGGTCATGTGTCACTCCCTGTCCGTGGTCGGTGTCGCTCGCGCGGCACGTGCAGCCGCTACACCCTAGATCAGCGACGGACCGGGCGTCACGGAGGCAAGCGTGTTCCGTGCGCCCGGCGGATCGCCCCCGATCGGCGAGCGATCCGCGGCGCATCGCTGGCAGGATGATTTCTCATGAGCGGCATACGAGCCGACGGTGCGGTCAACGGCACAGGCGATGTGGCGTTGATCATTGCCGTCAAGAGGTTGGCCGCGGCCAAGACCAGGTTGGCCCCCGTCTTCTCGGCACGCACCCGGGAAAGCGTGGTACTCGCCATGTTGGTGGACACCCTGACCGCCGTCAATCGGGTCCGATCGCTCGGTTCGATCACCGTAGTCACACCCGACGACGCCGCGGCCGCGGCTGCCAGCAATCTGGGAGCCGAAGTGCTGGTCGACCCGACACCCGAAGGTCATCCCGATCCACTGAACAACGCCATCACCACCGCGGAACGCGCGGTGGCGAGTTCTTTCGCCAATATCGTTGTGCTGCAAGGGGATTTACCTGCGCTACAGAGCCAGGAGCTGAACGAGGCCATAGCTGCGGCACGCCAGCACCGGCGCAGCTTCGTCGCCGACCGGCTGGCGACGGGCACCGCCGCGCTGTTTGCTTTCGGCAGCCCGCTCGACCCACAATTCGGCTCCGATTCCTCGGCACGGCACCGCAGTTCGGGTGCGATCGAGCTGACCGGCGCGTGGCCGGGCCTGCGGTGTGACGTCGATACTCCCACCGACCTCGCCGCCGCCCGTCGCCTCGGCGTTGGGGTGGCGACCGCCCGGGCCATCGCGACGCACTGATTTCGATCGGTCAATCTGTCGGTGGGGTAAACGGCATCCCAACGGCGAATGGATGTCCCTCGAGCGCTAGCAGCACCCGCGCATGATGAGCAATGATCGCAGGGTGACTGAAATCGAAGCTGAGGCGCGACCCGACGAAAATTTGTGGCATTCGGGCGACTCGGCCGTGGCGGCACCACCGGCGGCGACCCAGGCCACGCTGACCGATCTCCCCGAGGACCGCTACCTCAACCGCGAACTGAGCTGGCTCGACTTCAACGCCCGCGTGCTGGCGCTCGCCGACGACAACTCGCTGCCGCTGCTGGAACGTGCCAAATTCCTGGCGATCTTCGCCTCGAACCTCGACGAGTTCTACATGGTGCGCGTCGCGGGCCTCAAACGCCGTGACGAGATGGGGCTGTCGGTTCGCTCCGCCGACGGTTTGACGCCGCGCAAGCAACTTGCCCTCATCGGGGAACAAACTCAGCGGATCGCGACCCGGCACGCGCGGGTGTTCCTCGATTCGGTGCGGCCCGCGCTCGCCGAGGAAGGCATTCACATCGTCACGTGGGCCGATCTCGAGCAGCATGAGCGTGACGAATTGTCGAATTATTTCACCCAACAGGTCTTCCCCGTCTTGACGCCGCTGGCCGTCGACCCCGCGCAC
This sequence comes from Mycobacterium sp. NGS56, assembly GCF_059812425.1. Taxonomy (NCBI): domain Bacteria; kingdom Bacillati; phylum Actinomycetota; class Actinomycetes; order Mycobacteriales; family Mycobacteriaceae; genus Mycobacterium; species Mycobacterium sp. NGS56. Next base: position 22,790 of record NZ_JCALCQ010000020.1, on the reverse strand, counting down.
CCCTTCCCATTCGTCAGCGGCCTCAGCCTGAACCTGGCGGTCATGGTGCGTCAGCCCGAGGACGGCGGTCAGCACTTCGCCCGAGTCAAGGTGCCCAACAACGTCGATCGCTTCGTCGAGCTCGCCCCCATCAACAGCTCGGACGACGGCGGGCGGACCATCGTCCGCTACCTACCGACGGAAGAGCTGATCGCGGCCTTCCTTCCTCTTCTCTTCCCGGGCATGGAAATCGTGGAGCACCACGCTTTCCGCATCACCCGCAACGCCGACATGGAAGTCGAAGAAGACCGCGACGAGGATCTGCTGCAGGCGCTGGAACGGGAATTGGCGCGCCGCCGGTTCGGCCCGCCGGTGCGACTCGAAATCGCCGACGACATGACCGAAGGCATGCTCGAATTGCTGTTGCGCGAACTCGACGTGCATCCCGGTGACGTCATCGAAGTCCCCGGACTGCTCGACCTTTCGTCGCTGTGGCAGATCTACGATCTGGACCGGCCGGCACTCAAGGACCCGGCGTTCGTCCCGGACACCCACCCCGCCTTCGCCGACCGCGAATCTCCCAAGAGCATTTTCGCGACGCTGCGCGAAGGCGACGTCCTGGTGCACCACCCCTACGACTCCTTCTCTACCAGCGTGCAGCGCTTCATCCAGCAGGCCGCCGCGGACCCGAACGTGTTGGCGATCAAACAAACGCTGTACCGCACCTCCGGGGATTCGCCGATCGTGCGGGCGCTGATCGAAGCGGCCGAGGCCGGAAAGCAGGCCGTGGCGCTCGTGGAGATCAAGGCGCGTTTCGACGAACAGGCCAACATTCGTTGGGCACGCGCACTCGAGCAGGCGGGCGTGCATGTGGTCTACGGGCTCGTCGGCCTCAAGACGCATTGCAAGACATGTTTGGTGGTGCGCCGCGAAGGTTCTACCATCCGGCGGTACTGCCACATCGGAACCGGCAACTACAACAGCAAAACCGCCCGACTGTACGAGGATGTCGGCCTGCTTACGGCGAACCCCGATATCGGCGCGGACCTCACCGACTTGTTCAATTCGCTTACCGGCTATTCGCGAAAGGTCTCCTATCGCAATCTGCTGGTGGCACCGCATGGAATTCGGGCCGGCATCATCGAGCGTGTCGAACGCGAAATCGAAGCGCACCGCGAACGCGGAAACGGACGCATTCGGTTGAAGATGAATGCGCTTGTCGACGAGCAGGTGATCGATTCGCTCTACCGGGCGTCGCAGGCCGGGGTGCGGGTTGAGGTCGTGGTACGCGGCATCTGCGCGCTGCGCCCCGGCGCCGAGGGATTTTCCGAAAACATCTTCGTCCGCTCGATTCTCGGTCGTTTCCTGGAGCACTCGCGGATCATCCACTTCCGCAACATCAACGAGTTCTGGATCGGCAGCGCCGACATGATGCACCGCAACCTCGATCGGCGCGTGGAGGTGCTGGCTCAGGTCAAGGACCCCAAGCTCACGGCGCAGCTGGACGAATTGTTCGAATCTGCACTGGATCCGTCCACTCGGTGCTGGGAATTGGGTCCCGACGGGCAGTGGACCCCTTCGCCACAAGAGGGCCATACCGTGCGCGACCACCAAGTATCGTTGATGGAGCGCCATCGCAGTCCCTAGCTCTGTGCGGTGATATTCCGGTTATTTCTCCGGGCCGCATCCCGATTAAGCGTGCGGTTCTGAGGAAAATTGATCTGCAGGAGTTGAGGTGCCGACCCAGAATTCGTCCGCCGCACGGCGCTCCGGAAGCCGAGTCGTTTTTGCTGCCGGCGCGGTGCTGTGGCGACCCGGCACGGGTGATGCGGGCGACCACGACGTCGAGATTGCTGTCATCCACCGTCCCCGGTATGACGACTGGTCACTGCCCAAGGGCAAGGTGGACCCCGGCGAGACGGCTCCGGTGGCAGCCGTGCGCGAGGTGCACGAGGAGACGGGTCAGCACGCCATCCTCGGCAGGCGGCTCAACTTGGTGAGCTATCCGATCGACCAGGGCGTCAAAAAGGTGTGCTACTGGGCGGCGCGCTGCACGGGGGGAGAATTCGTGCCGGGCAACGAAGTGGACGGGTTGGTGTGGCTGCCCCTCCGCGAGGCGATAGAGAAGCTGGACTACACGCAAGACCGAAAAGTGTTGCGCCACTTCAACAAAAAGCCCGTGGACACGCACACCCTGTTGGTGGTCCGGCACGGCACGGCCGGCCGGAAATCGCGTTTCTCCGGCGACGACGCAAAGCGGCCGCTGGACAAACGTGGACGCGCGCAGGCTGAGGCGCTTGTGCCGCAGCTACTCGCCTTCGGTGCGTCGCAGGTGCATGCGGCCGATCGCGTCCGTTGCCACCAGACCGTGGAACCGCTTGCCGAAGAATTGGCCGTGCCCGTTCACAACGAGCCCACGCTCACCGAAGAGGCCTACGCCAAGAACCCGAAACGGGGACGCCACCGAATGCTGGATATCGCCGAGGAGAAAGGCACACCGGTTGTCTGCACCCAAGGCAAGGTGATTCCAGACTTGATCGCGTGGTGGTGCGAGCGCGATGGCGTGCGGCCGGACAAAGCGCGCAACCACAAGGGCAGCACCTGGGTGCTGTCACTGTCGGACGGACGGTTGGTGGCTGCCGACCACATCGGCGGCGCGCTGGCCGCCAATGTTCGGGCTTAACGTGATGGCGCCGGCCCACTGGGCCCGGCTCCGCCAAGCGTGTGACCGCCGCAAGCGTATGGCGGCGGCCCGCCGCAAGCGCACGAATACCCTTCGGGGGCTTCAATGCCGCCCGAAGGGTACTCGTGTCTAGAACTTGACTGCGCTACTTGCGACCGCGACGAGCGGTCGTCTTCTTTGCCGCGGCCTTGCGGGCCGGAGCCTTGCTCGCGGCCTTGCGGGCCGGAGCCTTGCTCGCAGCCTTCTTGGCCGGAGCCTTCTTGGCGGCAGTCTTCTTGGCCGGAGCCTTGGTCGCTGCCTTGCGAACTGGAGCCTTCTTGGCCGCAGTCTTCTTGGCGGGAGCCTTCTTAGCCGCGGCCTTGCGGGCCGGAGCCTTCTTAGCCGCGGCCTTCTTGGCCGGCGCCTTCTTGGCCGCGGCCTTCTTGGCCGGAGCCTTCTTCGCGGCGGTCTTCTTGGCCGCGCCACCTGCTACGACACCGCGCTTCACGGCGGGGCCCTCCGACGGGAGACGCTGTGCGCCAGACACAACCGCTTTGAACTGTGCACCGGGGCGGAACGCCGGGACGGACGTCGGCTTCACCTTCACCGTCTCACCGGTCCGCGGGTTGCGGGCCACCCGCGCTGCGCGGCGCCGCTGTTCGAACACACCGAACCCGGTGATGGTGACGCTGTCGCCCTTGTGTACCGCACGCACAATGGTGTCGACAACGTTCTCGACCGCTGCGGTCGCCTGTCGACGGTCCGTGTTCAATTTAGTTGTGAGCACATCAATGAGCTCTGCCTTGTTCATCAATCCCTCCGACACTAGTGGTCCTCGATTTGAACCGACTAGTGGACACGGTAAACCCTCACCCAGCAAATTTCCAAGAGCCACGCGCAATTTCAGGGCAAGGAGTGCGACGTTTTCGCAATCCGGTTGCCGCGCTTGACCGGTGGAGGGCATTAAAAATCGGCTCGGTTTAGTTAGCCGATCAAGCAGAAAGTCGGCTTCACGCAGCCGTTCAAGAGGCCGATAGAGTGCGCGGTTTCCAGTCCGGATACGCCGCCTCGAATGCCTCGATTGCGTCGAGTTTCCGCAGCGTAAGGGCTATATCGTCAAGACCTTCGAGCAGTCGCCAAGCGGTATGGTCGTCAATCTTGAACGGCAGCACCGTCGTTCCCGCGGTGATATTTCGATCTTGAAGATTGACAGTGATTTCCAAGCCCGGACTCTGCTCGATGAGCTTCCAGAGCAGTTCCACGCCGTCCTGAGAAACTTCGGCCGCCAGCAGCCCCGCCTTGCCGGCGTTGCCCCGGAAAATGTCACCGAATCGAGACGAGATGACCACCCGGAACCCGTAGTCCATCAGTGCCCACACCGCATGCTCACGCGACGATCCCGTCCCGAAATCGGGTCCTGCCACTAGCACTGACCCACGGTCAAAGGGGCTGAGATTTAGCACGAATGACGGATCCGAGCGCCAACTCGCGAACAATCCGTCCTCGAAACCGGTTCGGGTGACGCGCTTCAAATACTCCGCCGGAATGATCTGATCGGTGTCGACATTGGATCGTCGCAGCGGCACACCGATACCGGTGTGGGTGTGAAATGCTTCCATGGTCATCCCTTCAAAGTCGAATACGTCAGCTCAAATCGGCTGGAGCTGACAATCTGCCGCGAACCGCCGTCGCTGCGGCAACCGCCGGAGACACCAAATGCGTGCGGCCGCCTTTACCCTGGCGTCCTTCGAAGTTGCGGTTGGACGTCGCGGCGCATCGCTCGCCCGGCGCAAGCTGGTCGGGATTCATCCCCAGGCACATTGAGCACCCGGCTTGGCGCCATTCGGCCCCCGCGGCGGTGAAAACCTCGCCCAGCCCTTCGGCTTCGGCCTGCGCGCGCACCCGCATCGAACCCGGCACGACGAGCATCCGCACTCCCGGCGCGACCGTGCGGCCCCGCAGCACGTCGGCGACGGCCCGCAGATCTTCGATACGACCGTTGGTGCAAGAGCCCACGAACACCGTGTCAACGGCGACATCACGCATCGGCGTGCCCGGCCGAAGGTCCATATATGCCAAGGCTTTCTCAGCCGCCTGGCGCTGGGCGTCGTCGGCCATCAGCTCGGGATCCGGCACGGCGTCGCCCAACGGCACACCCTGCCCGGGGTTGGTGCCCCACGTCACGAACGGGCTCAGGGACGCGGCGTCGAGGTAGACCTCGGTGTCGAATTCGGCACCGGGGTCGGTGTGCAGCTGCTGCCAATAACTCATCGCCGCATCCCATTGCGCACCTCGCGGGGCGTGCGGGCGGTCACGCAGGAACTCGAACGTGGTTTCGTCTGGAGCCACCATTCCCGCCCGAGCCCCGGCTTCGATGCTCATATTGCAGACGGTCATCCGGCCTTCCATCGACAGCGATTCGATGGCGCTGCCTCGATATTCGATGACGTGGCCCTGCCCACCGCCGGTACCGATCTTGGCGATCAGGGCGAGAATGATGTCCTTGGCCGTCACACCGGCTGGCAGCTCCCCATCTACATTGACCGCCATCGTCTTGAACGGCCGCAGCGGCAAGGTCTGGGTGGCGAGCACGTGCTCGACCTCCGAGGTGCCAATTCCCATGGCCAGCGCGCCGAATGCGCCGTGCGTCGAGGTGTGGCTGTCACCACAGACGACCGTCATTCCGGGCTGAGTGAGGCCCAGCTGCGGCCCGACCACATGCACGATGCCCTGCTCGAGGTCGCCCATCGGATATAGCCGCACACCGAATTCGGCACAATTTCGCCGCAAAGTCTCGACCTGGGTCCGCGACACCGGGTCGGCGATCGGCTTGTCGATATCGGTAGTCGGAACGTTGTGGTCCTCGGTAGCCAGCGTCAAGTCGGGCCGACGCACCTGCCGGCCGGCCAGGCGCAGGCCGTCGAAGGCCTGCGGGCTGGTTACCTCGTGCACCAGATGCAGGTCGATGTAGATCAAGTCGGGCTCGCTGGCACCACCGGATACCACGACGTGGCCATCCCAAACTTTTTCGGCCAGGGTGCGCGGTTTGGTGGCGACCTCCGCCGCCCCTTGGTCGATTCCCATCTCGAACTCGCCTCACTTCGCCTCGTTAGCGGCTCGCCGATCATTCGGCTGTGATCTCATCATACGAGACGCTAGTATCTCCTTGTGAGACAGCATAGCGGCATCGGCGTCCTGGACAAAGCTGTGGGTATCCTGCACACGATCTCCCAATCACCCTGTGGATTAGCCGAACTGTGTGAGCGGACCTCTTTACCCCGCGCCACGGCATACCGGCTGGCCGCCGCCCTCGAAGTCCACCGTCTGCTGGCACGTGACGACGAAGGACGCTGGCTGCTCGGTCCCGCCGTCACCGAACTCGCCGCCCACGTCAACGATCCGCTTTTGACCGCCAGCACCGCGGTGCTGCCGCAGCTGCGCGAAACGACCGGGGAGAGCGTGCAGCTCTACCGTCGCGAGGGCGCCGACCGCGTTTGCGTGGCCGCACTGGAACCCGCTGCGGGCCTTCGCGATACGGTTCCGGTCGGGGCGCGATTGCCGATGACGGCCGGATCGGGCGCCAAAGTGCTACTGGCCCATAGCGACGCGGCCACCCAGAAATCGGTGCTCGCGACCGCGAAATTCACCGAACGAACATTGGCCGAAGTGCGGCGCCGCGGCTGGGCTCAAAGCGTGGCCGAGCGCGAGCCGGGGGTGGCGAGTGTGTCGGCGCCGGTGCGCGATGGCCGCGGGACCGTCGTCGCGGCCATCTCTGTCTCGGGTCCCATCGACCGGATCGGCCGGCGCCCTGGGGCGCGCTGGGCGGCCGATCTGCTGTCCGCCGCCGAAGCAATCACCCGCCGCCTCTGACCCGTTCCGGCCGCGAGTGTGCGTCCAGGGCGGCGTGATCGGCTTGGGCTCAAGGGGAATTTGTCGCCGTGGATGCACGCTCAACGCCACCAATGCACAGTGACCGCGGTCCGCCTGACAGACTGACCGGCATGGGAACCAATCAGCGCGCGAGCATCGTCATGTCCGAAGACGAGATCGCTGAATTCGTCGTGAAAAGCCGCACCGGCACGCTGGCCACCATCGGCGCCGACGGGCAGCCTCACTTGACCGCAATGTGGTACGCCGTCGTCGACGGCGAGATCTGGCTGGAGACCAAGGCCAAATCGCAGAAAGCCATCAACCTCAAGCGTGATCCGCGAGTCAGCTTTCTGATCGAGGACGGCCACACTTACGACACATTGCGCGGGGTGTCCTTCGAGGGCGTCGCCGAAATCGTCGACGATCCCGACGTCTCGCACCGCGTGGGCGTCAGCGTCTGGGAGCGCTACACCGGTCCCTATGACGACGACATGAAACCGTTCGTCGAGCAGATGATGAACAAGCGGGTCTGCGTTCGCATCGTGACCCGCCGGGCTCGTTCGTGGGATCATCGCAAACTCGGATTGCCGGCCATGCCGGTGGGCGGATCGACAGCACCAGCGGTGCTGGGGACCGACCAGTAGCCGCGATATTTGTAGCCCCGATGGGATTCGAACCCACGCTACCGCCGTGAGAGGGCGGCGTCCTAGGCCGCTAGACGACGGGGCCAGAAACGATCCGAGCAGTCAGCATAGCTCACCCTGTTAAGCCCACCTAATCGCTGGGAACGGCCAGAGTTTTGCTGGGGTACCAGGACTCGAACCTAGAATGGCTGAACCAGAATCAGCTGTGTTGCCAATTACACCATACCCCATTGGCTGCCTAAAACCGCTGGTCAGCGTCGATTGCGGGCTTTCATAAGCGCTTTGGAGTCCGCCGCCGCCAGCCGTTGTCGGCCTTTCGGTAAACCGCAGTGCAGACTACCAAAGTCTCGACGGACACTCCGCACACGCGGTCCCGGGCGCTCAAGCGGGGTCCCGCCCCGCCGTCTCCCGCGCCGCCCGCAGTCGCCGCATGCTGCGGTCGCGGCCCAGCAGCTCCAACGACTCGAACAACGGTGGGCTGACGGTCGTTCCGGTCGCCCCCACCCTGATCGGACCGAACGCCTTGCGCGGTTTGAGGCCCAGCTTCTCGATGAGCGCGGCCTTGAGCGCGGCTTCGATCTGCGGAGCGGTCCAATTCGCCACGGCGTCCAGTGCGGGCAGCGCCGCGTCCAGAACCGCGGCGCCGTCAGCTCCCAGTTCCTTGGCGACGGCCTTGGGGTCGAGCGCGTAGTCGTCGTCGTTGAGGAACTTCAGCAGGTCCCACGCGTCACCGAGGACCACGATGCGGGTCTGGACCAGGCCGGCCGCGGTGGCGAAGCTTGCGTCATCCAGTTCGAGGCGATGACCGTGAACGTCGAGATAGTCGCGCAACCTTGCGGCGAAGTCGTCGGCCGTCAGCATCCGGATGTGCTCGGCGTTGAGCGCGTCGGCCTTCTTCTGGTCGAAGCGGGCGGGATTGGAGTTGACGTTGACCACGTCGAACGCGGCCACCATCTCCTCAAGGGTGAACACATCGTGGTCGTCGGCGATGGCCCAGCCGAGCAACGCGAGATAGTTGAGCAACCCTTCGGGGATGAAGCCCCGGTCGCGGTGAGCAAACAGGTTCGACTGCGGGTCGCGCTTGGAGAGCTTTTTGGTTCCCTCGCCCAATACCGTTGGGAGGTGCGCAAACTGCGGAGTGCGCTCGGCGACACCGATCCGGATCAGCGCCTGATACAGCGCAAGCTGGCGCGGCGTCGACGGCAGCAGGTCCTCTCCCCGCAGCACATGGGTGATCTTCATCAGCGCGTCATCGCACGGGTTGACCAAGGTGTACAACGGATCTCCGTTGGCGCGGGTCAACGCGAAGTCGGGCACGGACCCGGCCGCGAAGCTGGTGGTGCCGCGAACCAGATCCTCCCACACGAGGTCTTCGTCGGGCATCCGCAACCGCACCACGGGTTTACGGCCCTCCGTCAGGAACGCGGCGCGCTGCGAATCGGTCAGCTGCCGGTCGAAATTGTCGTAGCCCAGCTTCGGATTACGGCCCGCGGCGACGTGGCGCGCCTCGACTTCCTCCGGCGTCGAAAACGCGTAGTACGCCTCTCCGGCTTCGAGCAGCCTGGCCACCACGTCGTGATAGATCTCACCGCGTAGCGACTGGCGGTAGGGGGCGTAGGGTCCGCCCACCTCTGGTCCCTCGTCCCAATCCAGGCCCAGCCAGCGCAGCGCGTCCAGCAGCGCCAGATAGCTCTCCTCGCTGTCGCGCTGCGCATCGGTGTCCTCGATGCGAAACACGAAGGTGCCCCCGGTGTGTCGGGCGTAGGCCCAATTGAACAGCGCCGTGCGGACCATTCCGACGTGCGGTGTGCCGGTGGGCGAGGGACAGAATCGGACGCGGACTCGGGCTGGTGCAGTCACGATTTTCCTTTGCGGACCACGGGATTGGTCAGGGTGCCGATGCCCTCGATGGTGATGGAGACGGTGTCGCCGTCCTCGATGGGGCCGACACCTGCCGGCGTTCCGGTGAGGATTATGTCGCCCGGCAGCAAGGTCATCACCGCCGAAATGAACTCGACGATCGAACCGATGTCGTGAATCAGCAGCGAGGTACGGCTGTGCTGCTTGACATCGCCGTTGACCTCGGTGCGCAGGTCCAGATCGCCCGGGTCCAGGGGTTTGAGGTCGGTGACGATCCACGGCCCCACCGGGCAGAAAGTGTCATGCCCCTTGGCCCTGGTCCACTGGCCATCGGATTTTTGTTGATCGCGCGCCGTCACGTCATTGCCGACGGTGTAGCCGAGGATGTTCTCCGCCGCCTGAGCGGCCGAGACGTCCTTGCAGGGCCGGCCGATGACGACCCCGAGCTCACCCTCGAAGTGCACCGGTGATGCGTTGGCCGGCAATCGAATAGGCACGTTCGGCCCGATGATCGCGGTGTTGGGTTTGAGGAAGATCACCGGATCCACCGGCGCCGGGCCGGTCATATCCTTCATTTCGGCGATGTGATCGGTGTAGTTCTTGCCTACACACACCACCTTGCTGGCCAGTATCGGGGCGAGCAGCCGCACGTCGGCCAGCGGCCATGATCGCCCGGTGAAGTTGGGCGTGCCGAATGGATGTTCGGCGATCTCGCGCGCGATCATCTCGGCTGGGGCGTTGAGTTCACCTTCGATACTGACGAAGGCGACACCTTCCGGGCTGGCGATTCGACCAAGGCGCATTTGGTTGAGCCTAGTGACGGTCGCGAGCGCGGCGTAGCCGGGCGTAGCGGGCTGCCACCGTCGGAGCCAGTGACGGTCGCGAGCGCGGCGTAGCCGGGCGTGGCGGGCCGTCACCATCGGAGCTAGTGACGGTCGCGAGCGCGGCGTAGCCGGGCGTGGCGGGCCGTCACCATCGGCCCATCTCGCCTAGTCGGCGGGGCCTCGGGCCGGCATGGCACTGGCGAGCACCGGCACCAGTCCTACCCCTGAATTTCGCGCAGGTATGCAAGCATGGGGAATGCAGACCGACCCGGCCGCGACGCCCGAACTGGGTGCGGGCGCGCGCTGGTCAATCATGATCGTTTCGCTGCTGGCAACGGCGAGTTCCTTCCTCTTCATCAATGGCGTCGCGTTCCTCATCCCGTCGCTGCAAGCCGCGCGTGGAATACGGCTGGACGAAGCCGGTCTGCTGGCCTCGATGCCCAGCTGGGGCATGGTGGTCACGCTGGTGCTCTGGGGGTACGTGTTGGACCGGGTCGGCGAGCGGGTGGTCATGACCACCGGCTCGGCGCTCACCGCGATAGCCGCCTACGCCGCGGCCTCGGCGCATTCGATCGTGATGATCGCCGTATACCTGTTTCTCGGTGGTATGGCCGCCGCCAGTTGCAACACGGCCGGTGGGCGGCTGGTGTCCGCCTGGTTTCCGCCACACCAGCGCGGACTGGCGATGGGCATCCGCCAAACTGCGCAACCATTAGGAATCGCGTTGGGCGCATTGGTAATTCCCGAGCTTGCCGAACACGGGCCACAGGCCGGCCTTCGATTCGCCGCGTTCGCGTGCGCGGTCGGAGCGATAGCGAGCGTCGTCGGAGTCGTCGACCCGCCACGCAAACCCCGTGCCAGCGCAAGCAATCAGGAACTCGCCAGCCCTTACCGAGGGTCGTTGACACTGTGGCGAATTCACGCAGTGGCAGGTCTGTTGATGATGCCGCAAACGGTGACCATCACGTTCATGCTGGTATGGCTGATCAAGAACTTGCACTGGTCTGTCGCAGCCGCCGGCGGGTTGGTGACTCTCTCGCAGCTGCTCGGCGCGCTCGGTCGCGTGGCCGTGGGCCGTTGGTCCGATCGGCTCGGCTCACGCATGCGACCGGTGCGCTACATCGCGGCCGCAGCCGTGCTGATCCTTGTGTTGCTGGCGTGGGCCGATTACCTGAACAGTCGCTGGCAAGCGGTGCTGATGGTAGCCATCACGGTGATCGCGGTCCTCGACAACGGGCTGGAAGCCACCGCAATCACCGAATTCGCCGGGCCGTACTGGAGTGGGCGAGCCCTGGGCATCCAGAACACCACCCAGCGGATGGTTGCTGCGGCCGGTCCCCCACTGTTCGGAGCCTTGATCTCGGCCGCGAAATACCCACCGGCATGGCTGTTGTGCGCGTTGTTCCCCTTGGCGGCGGTGCCGCTGGTGCCGGCGCGGTTGCTGCCGCCCGGCCTGGAGACTAGAGCCCGGCAGCAATCCGTTCGCCGATTTCGGTGGTGGCGCGCCGTTCGCTTCCACGCGTCGCCAAATACTGCTCGACGGCCCGGTCCACCCGCGTAGCGGCGGCTTCCTCGCCGAGATGGGCGAGCAGCAGCGCCACCGACATGACGGCTGCGGTCGGATCGGCGATGCCCTGCCCGGCGATGTCCGGAGCGCTGCCGTGTACCGGCTCGAACATCGAGGGGTTGGTCCGCGTGCCATCGATATTTCCACTGGCCGCCAAGCCAATTCCGCCGCACACCGCTGCGGACAGGTCGGTGATGATGTCGCCGAATAGGTTGTCGGTGACGATCACGTCGAAGCGACCGGGGTCGGTGACCATGAAGATGGTCGCGGCGTCGATATGTTGATACGCCACCTCGACGTCGGGGTAGTCCCGGCCGACCTCGGTCACGATGCGCGACCACAGCCTGCCGGCGAAGGTCAACACGTTGGTTTTGTGCACCAATGTCAAGTGCTTGCGCCGTCGCCGGGCCCGCTCGAACGCGTCGACCACCACGCGACGCACACCGAAAGCCGTGTTCTGGCTTACCTCCGTCGCCACTTCGTTGGGAGTTCCGACGCGGATGGCGCCGCCGGTGCCGGTGTAAGGACCTTCGGTCCCCTCGCGCACCACCACGAAGTCGATCTCGGGGTTGCCGGCCAGCGGGCTGTTCACTCCTGGATAAAGCCGGCCCGGCCGCAAGTTGATGTGGTGGTCCAGCTCGAAACGCAGGCGCAGCAACAACCCTCGCTCCAGCACCCCGCTGGGCACCGACGGGTCCCCGATAGCACCGAGCAGTATGGCGTCATGCGCGCGCAGCTCGTCGACGACCGAGTCCGGCAGTAGCTCTCCGGTGGCGTGGTACCGCCGCGCCCCCAGGTCGTAGCTGGTCTTGTCCACCCCGGGCAGGACCGTGTCCAGGACTTTGATGGCCTCGGAAATGACTTCGGGGCCAATACCGTCGCCCTCTATCACCGCCAGCTTCATCGGCGCCGCTTTACATCGCGTCGGCGCGCATCAACGGTCACGACAGATCAACCACCTCAAGCTTGTTGGCGCCGACGGCTGCGCCGATTTCGGCCCGCACGTCGCCCGGTACGTCTTGATCCAGCCGCAGCAGGATCGTCGCACTCGGACCTTCCGTGTCCTCGGAAAGCTGCGCCGCTTCGATGTTCACCCCGGCCGAACCCAGCAGAGTGCCGATCTTGCCCAGCGCGCCGGGCTGGTCGACATAGTTGATCACCAGGTTGATACCTTGGGCGCGCAGATCGAAGTTGCGGCCGTTGATCTGCACGATCTTTTCCACCAGCTGTGGTCCGGACAGGGTGCCGGCGACGTTGGCGGCGGTGCCATCGGGCGCTACCGCGCGTACGTCGACCACGCTGCGGTGGTTCGGGCTTTCCGACGCGGTGCTGATTTCGGCTATGATGCCACGTTCGTCGGCCAGCGCCGGGGCGTTGACGAACGTCACCGGCCCCTCGACGACAGCCGAGAACAACCCGCGCAGCGCCGAAAGCTTAAGCACCTCAACATCTTCGGAGGCCAGCTCACCGCGCACCTGCACCGACAACGACACCGGCGGACCGTCGGACAGCGTGGCGGCCAACACCCCGAGCTTGCGCACCAGGTCCAGCCAGGGCGCCACCTCCTCGTTGACCACCCCGCCGCCGACATTGACCGCGTCGGGAACGAATTCCCCGGCCAGCGCGAGTTTCACGCTTGCGGCGACGTCGGTGCCGGCCCGGTCTTGCGCCTCTTCGGTCGATGCCCCCAGATGCGGAGTGACCACCACCTGCGGCAGCTCGAACAGCGGGCTATCGGTGCAGGGCTCTTTGGAGAAGACGTCCAGACCGGCCGCGCGCACGTGGCCACTGCGCACCGCGTCGGCCAGCGCGGCCTCGTCCACCAGACCACCGCGGGCCGCGTTGACGATGATGACGCCCGGCTTGGCCTTCGCCAGCGCATCCTTGTCGATCAAACCCGCGGTTTCGGGCGTCTTCGGCAAGTGCACCGAGATGAAGTCGGCGCGCGTCAACAGTTCGTCCAGCGTCAGCAACTCGATGCCCAACTGTGCGGCACGGGCGGGCGACACGTAGGGGTCGTAGGCGATCAGGTGGGTGCCGAAGGCGCTGAGCCGCTGCGCGACCAACTGCCCGATGCGGCCCAGGCCCACAACGCCGACCGTCTTGCCGAAGATCTCGGTGCCCGAGAAGGACGACCGCTTCCAGGCGTGCTCGCGCAGCGAAGCATCGGCGGCGGGGATCTGCCGGGCGGCGGACAGCAGCAGCGCGAGCGCATGCTCGGCGGCACTGTGAATGTTCGACGTCGGCGCGTTGACCACCAGCACACCGCGCTCGGTGGCGGCGTCGACGTCGACGTTGTCCAGGCCTACTCCGGCGCGGGCGACGATCTTCAGCTTGGGCGCCGCGGCCAACACCTCGGCGTCGACGGTGGTGGCCGAACGCACCAGCAGCGCATCGGCCTCCGGCACCGCCGCCAGCAGCTTCTCGCGATCGGGGCCGTCTACCCAGCGCACCTCTACCTGGTCGCCCAGGGCGGCGACGGTTGATTCGGCTAGCTTGTCGGCAATGAGTACAACAGGCAGATTCACCCGGCCAGCCTATCGGCTGTAATCGACGCGTTGACGTCACCGTCGTCGGGAGCGGACCCCACGGGCTGCCCGCCGCCCTATTCTTCCCCCGGGCCCGCCTGAAAGTGCAGGTCGCCGAAGCTCAGCCGGCCTTTCGCCGGGGGCGCGGGCACCGGTGCGCCTACGATGACGCCCGTGACGAAACTCGCGATCATCTACTACTCGGCCACCGGCCACGGCACCACGATGGCGCACCGCGTTGCCGCCGCGGCCGAATCGGCGGGGGCCGAAGTCCGCCTGCGGCACGTCGCCGAAACGCTGGATCCCGAATCGTTCGCCCACAACCCCGCCTGGACGGCGAACTACGAGGCCACCAAGGACCTTCCGTCGGCCACCGGCGACGACATCGTCTGGGCCGATGCGGTGATCTTCGGGTCACCGACCCGGTTCGGCTCTCCGGCAGCGCAATTGCGCGCATTCCTCGATTCGCTGGGTGGGCTGTGGGCGCAGGGCAAGCTCGCGGACAAGGTGTACGCGGGCTTCACGTCGTCCAACACCATCCATGGCGGTCAGGAAACCACCCTGCTCTCGCTGTACATCACGCTGATGCACTTCGGCGGCATCATCGTGCCGCCGGGATACACCGACCCGTGCAAGTTCGTCGATGGCAATCCCTATGGGGTGAGCCTGGTCACCACCCACGACAACATCAAGGAATTCGACGAGCCCACCGGCACCGCCCTCGAACATCTGGCCCGCCGGGTGGTCGAGACGGCGGGGCGCCTTGCGGCGTCGTAGCCGTCGAACGTGCACTCACGGCGAAAAAGTCGCAAAATATTCGCCCTGAGTGCACGTTCGGCGCAAATAAACTAGGCGGTTTCGGTAATCGGCCGGTCGACCCAGCTCATCAGGTCGCGCAACTTCTTGCCGGTGATCTCGATGGGGTGCTCGGCGTTTTCTTTGCGCAATTGCTCGAGTTGCTTGTTGCCGCCTTCGACGTTGGCGACCAGCTTCTTGGTGAAGTCGCCGTTCTGAATGTCGCGCAGGATCTCTCGCATCCGCTCCTTGGTGCCGGCGTCGATGACTCGTGGGCCGGAGAGGTAGCCGCCGAATTCCGCGGTGTCGGAGACCGAGTAGTTCATCCGCGCGATGCCGCCCTCGTACATCAGGTCGACGATCAGCTTGAGTTCGTGCAGCACCTCGAAGTAGGCCATCTCCGGCGGGTAGCCGGCCTCGACCATCACATCGAAACCGGCTTTCACCAATTCCTCTGTGCCACCGCACAACACGGCCTGCTCACCGAACAGATCGGTCTCGGTCTCGTCCTTGAAGGTGGTCTTGATGACACCGGCGCGGGTGCCGCCGATGGCCTTGGCGTAGGACAGCGCGAGCGCCTCGCCGTCGCCGTTCGGGTCCTGGTCGACGGCGATCAGCGCGGGCACACCCTTGCCGTCGACGAACTGACGACGCACCAGGTGGCCGGGTCCCTTGGGGGCGACCATCGCGACGGTGACGTTGGCCGGCGGCTTGATCAGGTCGAAGTGGATGTTGAGCCCGTGACCGAAGAACAACGCGTCCCCATCCTTCAGGTTGGGTTCGATGTCGTTCTTGAAGATGTCGGCCTGCGCGGTGTCGGGCGCCAGCAGCATGATGACGTCGGCCCACTTGGCGACCTCGGCCGGGGTGTCCACCTCCAGTCCCTGCTCGGAGACCTTGGCCCGCGACTTCGAACCCTCCTTGAGGCCCACCTTCACCTGCACACCGGAATCGCGCAGGCTCAGCGAGTGCGCGTGTCCTTGGCTGCCGTATCCGATGACACCGACCTTGCGACCCTGGATGATCGTCAGGTCCGCATCGTCGTCGTAAAACATCGGCAATGTCTCCCCAGACGGGTTAGCCACTTCTCTATCTCCTTCTTGTTTGCGCTGAAAATCTATTTGGCCGTGCCGATTCCGCGCGGACCGCGGGCCAACGACACCACTCCGGATTGGACGATTTCGCGAATCCCGAAGGGTTCCAGGACCCGCAGCAGCGCCTCGATCTTGCCGCGGTCACCCGTCGCCTCAATGGTCAGCGCCTCTGTCGACACGTCGATCACCTTGGCGCGGAACAGATTCACCGCTTCGATCACTTGGCTGCGGACGCCGGCGTCGGCGCGCACCTTGATCAGCGCCAGTTCGCGTGACACCGAGTTGTCGTCGTCGAGCTCGACGATCTTGATGATGTTGATCAGCTTGTTGAGCTGCTTGGTGATTTGCTCGAGCGGGGTCTCCTCGGCGGAGACCACAATGGTCATCCGCGACATGTCCTTCTGCTCGGTGGCGCCCACGGCCAGCGACTCGATGTTGAACCCGCGCCGCGAGAACAGCGCCGCCACCCGGGCGAGCACGCCGGGTTTGTCCTCGACCAACACCGACAGAGTGTGCGTGTGCATCAGGCGTGGCCTTCGCTCTCGTCGTCGAACAGCGGACGGATTCCGCGCGCCGCCTGGATCTCGTCATTGCTGGTGCCGGCGGCCACCATCGGCCACACCTGCGCGTCGGCGCCGACGACGAAGTCGATCACCACCGGGCGGTCGTTGATCGCCCGCGCCGCCTTGATCACGTCTTCGACGTCTTCTTCACGCTCGCAACGTAATCCGACGCAGCCCAGCGCCTCCGCGAGCTTCACGAAATCCGGGATGCGATGCGAGTGCGTGGCCAGATCGGTCTGCGAGTAACGCTCGTCGTAGAACAGCGTCTGCCACTGGCGCACCATGCCCAGGTTGCCGTTGTTGATCAGCGCCACCTTGATCGGCACACCTTCGACCGCGCAGGTGGCCAGCTCCTGGTTGGTCATCTGGAAGCAGCCATCGCCGTCGATCGCCCACACCTCGGCGTCCGGGCGGGCCATCTTGGCGCCCATGGCCGCCGGAATGGCAAACCCCATAGTGCCCAGCCCGCCGGAGTTGAGCCAGGTGCGCGGCTTTTCGTAGGAGATGAATTGTGCGGCCCACATCTGGTGCTGGCCGACGCCGGCCACGTACAGGGCATCCGGGCCGGCGAGCTTACCGAGTTTTTCGATGACGTACTCCGGCCCCAGGCTGCCGTCGCTCTGCGGCCCGTAGCTCAGCGGGTAGGTGGACTGAACTTGGTTCAGGTAGGCCCACCACTCGGTCATGTCGACCTTGCCGGGAATGCCGTCCTGGCGCAGCAACTCCACCAGCTCGGCGATGACGGCTTTGACGTCGCCGACGATCGGCACGTCGGCGTGGCGGTTCTTGCCGATCTCGGCCGGGTCGATGTCGGCGTGAATGACCTTGGCTTCGGGGGCGAAGGTGTCCAGCTTCCCGGTCACCCGGTCATCGAAGCGGGTTCCCAGCGCGATCAGCAGGTCGCTGCGCTGCAGCGCCGCCACCGCGGCGACGGTGCCGTGCATGCCGGGCATGCCCATGTGCTGCGGATGGCTATCCGGGAACGCCCCGCGCGCCATCAGCGTGGTCACCACGGGGATGCGGGTCAGCTCGGCCAGCTCGCGCAGCTGTTCGGTCGCTTCACCGCGGATCACGCCGCCGCCCACGTAGAGCACCGGCTTGCGGGCCGCCGCGATCAGCTTGGCGGCCTCGCGGATCTGCCGGCTGTGCGGCTTGGTGTTCGGCTTGTACCCGGGCAGGTTGACGCGTGGCGGCCAGGTGAACGTGCACTGGCCCTGGAGCACGTCTTTCGGGATGTCGACGAGCACCGCGCCGGGGCGGCCCGAGGAGGCGATGTGGAAAGCCTCGGCGAGCACCTGCGGGATCTCGTTGCCCGAGCGGACCAGGAAGTTGTGCTTGGTGATCGGCATCGTGATGCCCGAGATGTCGGCTTCCTGGAAGGCGTCGGTGCCGATCAGCGAGCGTCCGACCTGGCCGGTGACGGCGACGACGGGGATCGAATCCATCTGAGCGTCGGCCAGCGGGGTCACCAGGTTGGTGGCCCCGGGCCCCGACGTCGCCATGCAGACGCCCACCTTGCCGGTGGCGTGCGCGTAGCCACTGGCGGCGTGGCCAGCGCCCTGCTCGTGGCGGACCAGCACGTGGCGCAGCTTCTTCGAGTCGAACAGCGGGTCGTAGACGGGCAGTACCGCGCCGCCGGGGATGCCGAAGATGACCTCTACGCCAAGTTCCTCCAGCGAGCGGATCACCGACTGTGCGCCGGTGACTTGCTCGGGCCCGATACGTTTCGGCTTGCCGGCCGCGGATTTCGCGGCGGGCTTGGCCGCGTCCGTGGCGATGTCCGCAGCGTCGGGCGCCGCGGAGACGTGCTGCCTGATGGGAGCGCTCACTGTCGTTCAGTCCTTATTCGTTTGGGGAGTCTCACTGGGGGCAACAAAAAACCCCCGACAGCTCATCTGCTGCACGAGGGTTGCGCGTTGGTTCTGGATTGCTTCAAATGCTGAAGGGCAAGTCAGGCACCAACGCGCCGACCAATTACTACGAGCATCCCGGGCTGTCCGGCGGTATCCATAGCGTCCGACGGTAGCCTTCGCACAGCTCAGCAGTCAAATCCGGAATCGTCGGCGCCACCGTCACCGAGTTGGCCGGCCGAGGCGCAGCAACGCGCGTGCTCGCGGGATCGACCCCTGGTGCCGGATGAAATGATGGTTGGGTGGCCACCAGCTCATCTCCCCAAACCCCGTCCACAGCGCCCGTCGTGATCAAAGTGTCGCCAATAGCGCATCTGGCCGTCGGATTCCTGACCTTGGGGTTGCTGATTCCGGTGCTGCTGTGGCCGCCGTCGCTTCCGCTGCTGATCCTCCCGGTGCTGCTATCGGCGTTGATCATCCGGTTACGCACCGTCGCCGACGACCAGGGTGTGACCGTGCGGACGCTTTTCGGCAGCCAGAAGGTGCGCTGGGACGATATCGACGGGCTGCGTTTCCACCGGGGTTCGTGGGGGCGCGCGCGCCTCAAAAGCGGCGCCGAGCTGCGGTTACCGGCGGTGACGTTCTCCACCCTGCCGGAGCTGACCGAGGCCAGCGCGGGGCGGGTGCCGAATCCCTACCAGTGACTAGGCCGATCAGCCGATCGGATTCACGCCGTTGAGGGCCACCCAGACCCCGACGCCGGCCGCGATCCCGGCCAGCAGGGCGACAAAAGACCCGATGAAGGGGCGATGCGCCCAGCCGCGGCGCACGTCCAGGCCGTAGCGGCCGGGTCCGCACAGGATGATCGCGGCGGCCATGACGATCAGGCTGATCTGGTATTCGTGGCCCTCGGGCAAAAAGAACGAGAAGGTTCGCCCGTGCGGCCGTGCCGAGACGCTGGCCAGCAGGCCGTTGATCAAAAATGCCAGCGCACCGGCCGCCGCTAGGGGAGTGAACAGGCCGAGTATCAGCAGCGCGCCCGCCACGGCCTCCCCGCCCGCGCTCACGTAGGCGAGGATGTCGGCGTGCTGATAGCCGACATCGGACAGTGAGTTCTTGAACCCCGCGACGCCCGCTCCACCCCACCAGCCGAACAGCTTCTGCAGCCCGTGAGCGCCGAGTACCACACCCAGCCCGACGCGCAGCAGCAGCAAACCGAGATGCTGCGTTCCGCGCCGGCCGACATCGTGGAACCGGTCATGGTGTTCGTCATCGTGGCCATCGGCGGACTCGGAAGCGTGCCGGGCCGCCGAATGCGGCTCGACGTAGGGCAAGGGCTCCTGCTGTTCCAACAGGTTGTAGCCCCCGGCGCCGGGTCCGGCGACCGCGGCGGCGCCGCCGTAAGGGATGACGGTGGTGGTCCCGGTCGACGGATTGAAGTCGCCGGGGTAGCCGACTGGCGTCAGATCATCTTCGGGATCGACCAGCCGCGCCGAGGCGGGGCGTCCCGGGGTCGGCTCCGGAGATTCGCCGGGCCGTTGCCAATGTGCGTCATTCGGTTG
Source organism: Mycobacterium sp. NGS56 (assembly GCF_059812425.1). Lineage (NCBI taxonomy): Bacteria > Bacillati > Actinomycetota > Actinomycetes > Mycobacteriales > Mycobacteriaceae > Mycobacterium > Mycobacterium sp. NGS56. Next base: position 2,992 of record NZ_JCALCQ010000020.1, on the reverse strand, counting down.
ACTGGTCACGGGTGTCAGGGTAAGGGCATTCAGTCCTGAATTGGGGATTTGAGCGGCGCTTTCGCCTGGCAATCGGTGGTTTGCCCGCCGAATCGGCCCGGATCGGCCCCAAATGGGCCCGCAAACCGCTCCCGGCGGCCCTGACGGGAATCGCGGGACCTCCGAAGGAGGCGGTGGCAAAGCGGTCGCGAGCGAGTTTTCGGCGTCGGACAAGAGGCGTGTGTGGCGGCGCCGCTGGCAGTGTCCGTAGCCTGACGGTCATGCGACTAGGGCGATCGGGGCGGTCGGTTCGGCGGGGGTTCGCCGCGCTGTGCGCCCTCGTGCTGGTAACGAGCGGGTGCGCGCGCTTCAACGATGCCCAATCGCAACCGTTCACCACGGCCCCCGCGCTGAAGCCGCAGCCCAGCTCGACGCCTCCCCCGCCGCCGCCACTGCCGCCCACACCGTTTCCCAAGGCCTGTCCCGCTCCCGGGGTGATGCAGGGCTGCCTGGAAAGCACCAGCGGCTTGATCATGGGCCCCGACAGCAAGACCGCGCTCGTCGCCGAGCGCACCACCGGCGCGGTCAAGGAGATCTCCGTCAACGCCGAGCCGAAGGTGAAGACGGTGATCCCGGTGGACCCATCCGGCGATGGCGGCTTGATGGACATCGTCATGTCGCCCACCTACAAGCAGGACCGCCTGATGTACGCCTACATCAGCACGCCGGCCGACAACCGGGTGATCCGCGTCGCCGACGGCGACATCCCCAAGGACATCCTGACCGGCATCCCCAAGGGCGCCACCGGGAACACCGGAGCGTTGATCTTCACCAGCCCCACCACGCTGGTCGTGATGACCGGCGACGCGGGCAATCCGGCGCTGGCCGCCGACCCCAAATCGCTGGCCGGCAAAGTGCTCCGGATCGAGCAGCCCACCACCGTCGGCCAGGCACCTCCGACGACGGCGCTGACCGGCGTGGGTGCCGGCGGCGGCCTGTGCACCGACCCTGTCGACGGCTCACTCTATGTCGCCGACCGGACTCCGACGGCAGATCGCTTGCAGCGCATCACCAAAACGTCGGATGTTTCCACGGTGTGGACCTGGCCGGACAAGCCGGGGGTGGCCGGCTGCGCGGCGATGGACGGGACCGTGTTGGTCAACCTGATCAACACCAAGCTGACGGTCGCGGTGCGGCTGGCGGCGGCCACCGGCGCGGTTACCGGTGAACCCGACGTCGTGCGCAAGGACACCCACGCGCACGCCTGGGCACTGCGCATGTCGCCTGACGGAAACGTCTGGGGCGCAACCGTTAACAAGACGGCCGGGGACGCAGAGAAGCTGGACGACGTCGTGTTCCCACTCTTCCCGCAGGGCGGCGGATTCCCGCGCAACAGCGACGACAAGAGCTGATCGCTCGCCGTGCGGCGTGGCGTACGATCAGCCCGCTAACCCTGCCCGCAGGCGGTCAACACCAATTCGCGCACCCGGGCGGCGTCGGCCTGGCCGCGGGTGGCCTTCATTACCGCGCCGACGATCGCGCCGGCCGCGGCCACCTTGCCGCCGCGGATCTTCTCTGCCACATCCGGATTGGCGGCCAGCGCCTCGTCCACCGCGGCCTGCGTCACCGAGTCGTCACGCACCAGCGCCAAGCCCCGCGCGGTCATCACCTCTTCGGGCTCGCCCTCCCCGGCCAGCACACCCTCGACCACCTGGCGGGCCAGCTTGGTGGACAGCTTGCCGTCGTCGACCAAAGCCACCACCGCGGCGACCTGCGCGGGCGTGATGGCCAGCTCATCCAGCGCCACGTTGGCCTCGTTGGCCTTCTGCATCAAAAAGTTTCCCCACCAGGCGCGGGCCTGCTCGCTGGACGCGCCGTGCTCGATGGTCGCGGTGACCAATTCGATCGCCCCGGCGTTGACCAGGTCGCGCATCACCTCGTCGGAGATGCCCCACTCGTCCTGAATGCGTTTGCGGCTCAACCACGGCAGCTCGGGAATGGTCTGGCGTAACTGCTCTACCAGTTCACGGCTCGGCGCGACCGGTTCTAAGTCCGGCTCCGGGAAATACCGGTAATCCTCGGCGGTTTCCTTGGTGCGCCCCGGGCTCGTGTAGCCACCGGTCTCGTGAAAGTGCCTGGTTTCCTGAGTGATTCGCCCGCCGGACGCCAGAATCGCAGCCTGGCGCTGCATTTCGTAGCGCACCGCAACCTCGACACTTTTTAGCGAGTTGACGTTCTTGGTCTCGGTTCGGGTGCCGAACTCGGTCGTTCCGATCGGCTTCAGCGACACGTTGGCATCACACCGCATGGAGCCCTGATCCATGCGGACGTCGGATACGTTCAAGGCGCGCAACAGGTCTCGCAGTGCCGTCACGTAGGCTCGGGCGATCTGCGGCGCCCGGGCACCGGCTCCCTCGATGGGTTTGGTGACGATCTCGATCAATGGCACCCCGGCGCGGTTGTAGTCGATCAACGATGTGGTCGCGCCGTGGATGCGGCCGGTCTCACTGCCGATGTGGGTGAGCTTGCCGGTGTCTTCCTCCATGTGCGCGCGCTCGATCTCGACCCGCCAGGTGGTGCCGTCCTCAAGCGGGGCTTCGAGGTAGCCGTTAATGGCGATGGGCTCGTCGTACTGCGAGATCTGGTAGTTCTTCGGCTGGTCCGGGTAGAAGTAGTTCTTCCGGGCGAAGCGGCACCACGGCGCGATTTCGCAATTGAGCGCCAGCCCGATCCGAATGGCCGACTCGACCGCGCTCTGGTTGAGCACGGGCAGCGAGCCGGGCAGACCGAGGCATACCGGGCATACCTGGGTATTCGGTTCGGCGCCGAATGCGGTGGTGCAGCCGCAGAACATTTTGGTGACGGTGGACAGCTCCACATGCACCTCGAGGCCGAGTACCGGATCGAAACGCGCGATGACGTCGTCGTAGTCCATCAGATCGGCGCTGGCGGCAACACTCATGCGCCCGATCCTAGTGGTGATCGCGAGCGCGGCGGAGCCGGGCGAAGCGGG